>JAFMYY010000014.1 GCA_017948555.1 Cesiribacteraceae bacterium YIM B00369
GTCATAAAGGTCCAGCTGAGCACGGCAAGTATGTTGCCGATAAGGAGGCCCAGGACAAGATCGGGGGCGCTGGCACCATGTGCTACAAAGAGAGGGCCGAGTACAAACTCAGTACCGGCGGTATGTTCACCGGCGTAGGTGCCTACAAAGCTTCTCCAGCTTTTGAGTTTATTAGCCGGAATTGGCTCACGCTCATATTCATTAACTGAATCGAGCTTCTTTACAAAGTTCTTTCTGTTGAACATCTGCTGAAATATTATTTGGGTGTGGTAATGCAAATAAAAATAAAAAGTACCTAAACATACAAAAATAAAGGGAGGCAGCTATCCTGTACTGACCTGTTTTTTTTAAGCGTGCCGGCACAAGGGGATAGCATTTGGGGAAGGGCAGCAGGGGATCAGGGTGAGGGAAGGATCAGCCGGAGAGATCAGTTGGAGTAGATAAATCGTATTATTATACAGGTATAACCGTTTACATGCGGATAGAAAAAAGAGAGGTGAAAAGGCCATTGTTGCAGAGGAGAGAGCAGGAAGCGCTGCCGGAAAGAAACCCTTATATTGGAAGCTGTAAAACGGAGAAAACAGCTGTTAAAAGCATCAGGAGTGGATTATCGGCGTTACAGCCAAATTTGGAAAGCTCCTGCCTATCTCTTATGTTAGGGGGGGGAACTCAGGCCACAGTAAATAAAAACGCAGGTTTGTTGTGTTTTTAAACAAGTTGGTGGCAAATCAACTATGAAATCCTATTACATTGGAGATAAGATAGCAATTTCTGACAAAATTGATTCGAAGTCCGAAACCAAGATTTTGTGTGTTGAATCAGAATTTTTATTCGAATTGGGCGGACTTGAAGGGCCTTATTCATCCATTGAAGAATTAAAGAAAAACTCTGTTCTGTTTCAAAACCTTAAAAGGACTAACATGAAAAAAGTCCAGAAGATTTTGGACAAAAAAAATATCCTTGAACCGCGGATTGGAATTATAAGTAATAAAAATAAAACTGTGACCGGCGATTTCCTCAAATTGATAGACCACTCAATTCGAGGAAAAATAAAATCAAAAGAAATTTACGGCATACATTATTTTGAGGAAAGCAGGATGACATTAAATGAGATAATTAAAGATGAAGATAAGAATGGAGTTTGGGAAGCAATAGTTGAAGTTACCGATATTTTAAATAGTAAATCGTATAGCAAAAAATCAACGTTTTTCCCAAAACAGTGGTCATTGACACAGCTTTTTCATGAGTGTGATTTTGCGTTTTTAAATAAAAGAAAGATTGACGGGAAGGATAATTTATATTTTTCGACCACTATTAGTGGGATTCCTGTTCACATAATTATTAAGGATGGTGAGCCAAAATCTATATATCCTCTACATATAAAATGAAATAAATCTGCGGCTAACCATAAAAAATGGCAAAGGCTGGGGTTATGGAGTAGCTTAATTCACTTCAGTTTAATATCTTATGCAACGGTTGATAGTGATAGGTCCTTTACTTCAGCCGCTCTATTTTTAGGGCCGTTGGTGTTAGATAAAATGAAGAAACTGCTTTCCTTTTTTATTCTGCTAAGCGTCACCTTTGGATGTAAATCAAAAGGTGAAGAAGTCTTATTTCCTATCAGTGACCTGAAAAGTGCTTTCCTGACTGACTTAGAAGGAGATGTAAATGGATTGACTAAACTTACCGAAAAGGATACGGAAGATTTGGCTGAATATTTTAAAGAACTAAGGCCTTATAATCAGGTGCATAAGCAATATCCATCACACAGAATCAGACTCCTCTTAATTGATAGTAATCAAGATACTATAATCGTAGATAGCTCACCTGATTCTCCTTCTGTAGTAGTTAGAGGTGAAGGTATTTTTATGTTTGACCGTAAAAGGACAGAGCAACAGTTTCAGCTTAAATTGCAGACTTTGCTGGAAAATATAAAATAATCTAAACACCAACTTGGGCAAAATGCAATTGCCGGTCGTATAGTCTGATATTGCCCTGGATAATTCGGATTATGCCTTACCTTAAAAAAAACCTAACTGAATTCGGTAAGTGTGTTTTGCAAAAATGTTGGCGACAAGCAGGATAGAACTTTATGGAAGAAATAAGGGAGCTTCTAGAAACCTTCACCAAACTTGAAGAGGATGACTGGAAAGTTTTCAGTTCCAAATTGAAAAAAATCCACTTTCCAAAAAGAGGTATAATCCTTAAAAAAGGGCAGACTGAAAAATACCTTTCTTTCATTGAAAGCGGTGTCATTAGATTTTACATCCCTAAAACTGAAAGCGATTTGACATTTGGCTTTATTTTTCCAAAGGAGTTTGTAAGTGCTTATGATTCGTTTTTAAGCCAGACTCCTTGTCAGTATCAGGTAGAGTCACTCTCTGAAACTACTCTTTGGCGGTTAACCTATCAGGACTTACAAGACGTTTATGAAACGACAGGAATCGGCAATGTAATAGGGCGGAAAAACGCAGAAAGTCTTTTTATGTTAAAATCAAAAAGGGAGTTGTCCCTGCTCAATGAATCAGCTGAAGAGCGCTATCTAAATCTGTTTTCTGAAAGGCCAAATCTTTTTGAGCAAATTCCGTTGAAATACATTGCTTCATATATTGGAGTCACACCGCAGGCATTAAGCAGGATTAGAAAGCGTATTACTTAACTTAGGTTCATTGATTAACAAGTGTAGGTTGCAGAATTTTGCAAAAACACTTTATAATGAAACCACTAATAGTTTTAATATCTGTTTTTGCTATAGCATTAATAATTTTAAAATTAATAAAGGGAAATTTCCACTATGCATTGTCCGGGCGGATAGCAATGTCTGCTATGCTGATTTTTACCGCAATTGGCCATTTTGTTTTTACTCAGGGAATGGCAGCAATGCTTCCTGATTTTATTCCTGCAAAAACAGAAGTTGTGTTATTGACCGGATTGCTGGAGATAATTTTTGCCACCGGGCTTTTATTGCCAGGTTACAGGAATACAATTGCATGGATTTTAATAATGTTTTTAATTCTGGTTTTGCCAGCCAACATTAAGGCTGCTTTTGAAAATATAAATTATCAGACGGGAGAGCTTAATGGGGAAGGACTAAGCTATTTGTGGTTTAGGATTCCTTTACAAATCTTCTTTATCCTTTGGACCTATCTAACCTCAATCAGAAGCTAAAGTCAGCCGCTAATCCATTAAAAAAGTAATCGCCGGCAAGGCAGTCTGATAATGCTCTTGTAAACCAGTGGCTTGACTCTAATTAATAAACTAAACGTGACCCGGGATCTGAGTTTTTAAAAACCGAGTATTGCAAAAAAAAAACATGAAGAAGCTATACTTTTTAATTGTACTGTGTCAGATCGTTTGCTTCCGGTGCTTAGCTCAGAGTATTTTATTGGAGGGTGTGGTATTAGATTCACTGACCGGAGAACCGGCACGCTGCTAAACCGAGCCCCTGTTAATAAACCGGAATACATTCTTAACCACTTCTTTTTTCTTTTTCTGAATCATATAGGCTGCTGTTTCTCCCATAGCTTTAAAATCGGTGGAAACAACCGTAATGCCGAGCAGGTCTTTGAGTGGAGTGTCGTTATAGGAAATTACTCCAATGTCTTTACCCGGTTCAAGGCCCTTGTCGCGCATTTGTTTAATAAGATTTACAAGGTCCATTTCTTCAATGGTAATAAACACATCCTTTGCCTGCAGGTCCATGTCGGGGTAAATGGTTTCCAGTACCTCGTAGTCGAAATTATAGTCGGTGCAAAACTCCTGTATGCCCTTCAGTATTTCCAGCGGGTAGGGGTGCAATACTTTTTGAGGGTACACAAGGATAAGTTTATCGTACTGCTGCAGGCGGGGGAGGCCTTCCTTCAAGGCTTCGTAAATATCGTTCCTGAAGTCCTGATAAACAGAGGCGACCAGGTTCTCCATCTCCGGCATATAGTTATCCATCATCACCAGTTTATCCTGAGGTATCTTTTTCAGTGCCTCCACCACCTCTTTATTGCTGTTCTGGTGCACCAGTGCTTTATCTTTAAAGTGTGGCATAACCACATAATAATCATAGGCGCCTGTATTTTCTTCAAGTATGTTGAGCAGAAACTGAGGATCGCAGTGGTAAACATTCAGGTCTACCTGAGTATTGGTGCCCATGCTGTTAACAAAGGCATTAAATATCTTTAATTTATAGGAGCTGAGCTTGTTCATCAGGAACAATACAGTGGAGTGTGTGGGAAGAAGGGTTTTTGCTACGTAATAGCCTTTTCCTTTCACCGACTGGATAATCTTCCTTTCCTTTAGCTGATTATAAGCCTTTTCTACTGTATCTCTGGAAAGGTAATGCTCTTCGCTGATTTCGTTAATGGATGGGATTCTTTCACCAACTTTCAGGCGTCCGTTTTCAATATCCTCAATGATTGAACTCACAATCTGCAGATACTTGGGAATCCTGGAATTGTTATTAATTCTTACTGGTATACGGTCTCTCATAAAAGTCAGGCCTTATAAAAATATTCCGGCAAAAGAGCAGGAATAGTCCAAAATAAGCATCCTGCTTCGCTTTTGCTATGGTGTGTTAAATGAAAAGGTTTGCATTGAAAAGGATGAAGAGAAAAATTCTGTAACAATAAACAGGCTGGCAGCTCCTGAAGCTAAAACTTCTTTGTGCAGGATTCTACAGGACAGTTCTTAATGCTGATTTTCTAACTTTAGAAATCCTTGTATAAAAAAAACTTTTTTTCCGTATGGACAGACGGTCATTTTTAGCTTTAATTGCTTCTTCTCCAATGCTTTTTTCTTTTTTTGATCCCCTGGCGCAATCGATTGCGTTTCCGGGGCAGGGAGGGAAGGAATCAGATTTCTGCAAAAAGCTCAGGCCGGTCGGCCGCAGCCTGGAAACAGAAGGGTATTATGTATGGGGAACAAGCCCTGTGGAAGGACCGGATGGGAAAATTCATGTTTTCTATTCCCGCTGGCCCGAAGAATATGGAATGGGGGGATGGATCCATAAATCGGAAATCGCCCATGCTGTAGCCGACACTCCTGAATCGCCCTTTACTTATGTATCCACCGTTCTGGCTCCGCGGGGGGACGGTTATTGGGATGGCACCACCTGCCATAATCCTCATATAAAGTTTGTGGATGGGAAATACTGTCTCTTTTACATGGGTAACTCCAACCGTAAAACAGATACCAAAAGAACAGGTCTTGCGGTGGCCGATAGTCCTTATGGGCCATGGGAACGTCCTGAACAGCCCCTGGTGGATGCTGCCACGGAAGAAGACGCCTGGGATAACCATTGTACCTCCAATCCTTCCTTTGTAAAAGGCCCCGATGGAAAATACCGGCTGTACTATAAGTCGTGGAATACGGGTGAGTATGAAAATTATACCGACCCGAAGGTAAGAGGCAACCGGAAATACGGCCTGGCCATAGCAGATTCTTTACAGGGCCCTTATGTAAAATATGCAGGGAATCCTGTAATTGATTATTCTGACCGCCCCGGAAAAAATGTGCAGGCAGAAGATGGGTATGTGTGGTTTGAAGACGGTAAATATAAAATGGTTATGCGCGATATGGGAATATTTAACCATCAGTACGGGCTTTACATTGAATCAGGAGATGGTATCCGCTGGAGTGAGCCGCAGATAGCCTACTATAATACGGCACACTATATAGATCAGCCGCCGGCTCCGAAGCACCTCTCCAAATATGGCCGGTTTGAGCGGCCGCAGCTGCTTTTGCAGAAGGGAAGGCCAACTTACCTTTTCCTTACCTCGCAGGGAGGTCAATATATGACCTCCAGCACCTTTATATTCAAGATAAGCTGAGCAGCCTGCCGGGCAGGGCAATTAAAAAGAAAAAATATCTCCAATACTAAAGAACAGAGAATAACAACTTATTATGAGTAGAAAAACAAATCCCGCTAAAGGAGTTGCTTTGGCCTTTTTTGCAGCACTGGCTTTTTCATTCGCTGCCTGCACCACAAGCGACATTGCAGAAAGCGAAACGGAAAAGATTGACCGCCATGCACTCGTTACCCGGCACAGTGTTAAACTGAACAGTCCCGATACCATGAGCTCCCTTTCGGTGGGGAATGGTGAATTTGCCTTTACCGCAGACATAAGCGGACTGCAAAGCTTTCCGGAGTATTATGAAAACGGAGTTGCCTTAGGTACCCAGTCGCAATGGGGCTGGCATGTAATACCCACAGCTCAGGATTATAAGCTTGAAGAAGTGTACAGGTACGACACTTCCTGCACCGGTAATGTAATTCCACACCCGGTGCAGCACAGGGAGGGCAGAAAAGGAGAAGCCACAGAATGGCTCAGAACAAATCCGCACCGCCTGCACCTGGGAATTGTAGGGCTGGAGCTGCTGAAGGAAAACGGAGAAACAGCATCTGTGCATGATCTGCAGCAGGTAAGCCAGGAGCTGAATATGTGGACCGGAGAAATTGAAAGTAAGTATACGGTGGAAGGAGTGCCGGTTACAGTGGAGCTTTACGGCCATCAGGATGAGGACCAGATTGCAGCCCGTATCTCCTCTCCGCTCATTGAACAGGAAAGGCTTAAGGTTTTTCTTAAGTTTCCTTATGGCTCAGGCTGTCATGTGTGCCCGGGCTACGACTGGGGTAAACCGGAGGCACATACCACCACACTATCCAGAGCAGCAGAAAACCGCGTGCAGCTGGAAAGAAAGCTGGACAGTACCACCTACTATACCCATGTGCAGTGGAATAATGGAGGGAGCATCAGCGAAAAGGGGAGGCATCATTTCGAGCTGATTCCTTCTTCTGATAGAGGCACCTTTGAGTTTAGTGTAAACTTTAACCGCAAGCCTGCCACAGGGAACATCCCTGATTTTAAGGCAACGCAGGAAAACAGCGAAAGCCAGTGGGAAAATTTCTGGACAGAAGGTGGTGCAGTGGACTTTTCAGGTTCCTCCGACCCACGGGCCAGTGAGCTGGAAAGAAGAGTGGTGCTCTCGCAGTATCTGACCAAAATAAACTGTGCAGGCTCCCTGCCGCCACAGGAAACAGGCCTTACCTTTAATAGCTGGTATGGAAAATTCCACATGGAAATGCACTGGTGGCATGGCGTTCATTTTGCTTTGTGGGACCGCCTTGATCTCCTTGAAAATACCCTGCCATGGTATTTTACATCGCTCGAAAAAGCAAAGGAAACAGCAAAGCTCCAGGGCTTTGAAGGTGCAAGATGGCAAAAGATGACAGACCCTTATGGCGATGAGAGCCCCTCAAGTGTGGCTCCTTACCTGGTATGGCAGCAGCCACATATATTATATTTTGCAGAGCTTATTTACCGCCAGAACCCTTCAGAGGAAACCCTGGAGAAATATAAAGAGCTGGTATTCCAGACAGCTGAGTTTATGGCTTCCTTCGCTCAGTACAATCCTGAAGACGGATACTACCACCTTTGTGCGCCGGTAAAACCTGCTCAGGAATTATGGCCTGCCAATGAAACCCTCGACCCTCCCTTTGAACTTGCCTACTGGCACTTCGGCCTGACCGTAGCGCAGGACTGGCTCGAAAGAATGGGGCAGCCAAAAAATGAGCAGTGGCAGGAAGTGCTGGATAAACTGGCACCACTCCCGGTAACTGACGGCATTTTGTTTCCTACCGCATCCCATCCTGATGCTTATACCAATGCTGAATATATGCGCGACCACCCAATTGTAACAGGTACCTATGGTATTCTTCCCTTTAACAGTATGATTGATACCGTGGTAATGAAGGCTACTCATGACAAAGTGCTGGAAAGATGGGACTGGGAATCGACCTGGGGATGGGATTACCCAATGATGGCAATGAATGCTGCCCGCCTGAATATGCCGGAGAAAGCAGTGGATGCCCTTTTTATGGACCTCCAGAAAAATACCTACCTGCCTAACGGCCATAATTACCAGGACAAGCGGCTGCGCATTTACCTGCCCGGTAATGGCGGACTCTTAACCGCTGTAGCCATGATGGCTGCCGGCTGGGATGGCGCCCCAAATGTTCATGCCCCCGGCTTTCCGAAGGACGGAAGCTGGAAGGTACGCTGGGAAGGGCTGCATAAAATGCCTTAAGGGTAGTAGTGAGTAGTGGGTATTGAGATGGGAGATTTGAGTAAGGCATAAGAACTATGAGGTGGATTTAAGTAGTGAGGGGGAGCTGGCGCGCATTTGCAACGCGTGCCTTCCGGATACATCAGGCTCACAAATTCTGAAAATGAGGAAACAGTAAATAAGAACAGCAATAATGAAATATCATCATAAACAGAAAAGAATAATAGCTCTGTTATCTCTGGTATTCCTGCTTTTGATGGCAGGAAGTTACGGGGCGGAGGCACAGGAAATTCCGTTAAAGGGCAAATGGTCGGAGCGGATGGCGCTGTCAATAATGAAGCGGAATCCGGAGCCCTGGATGATCGACTTTATGGACCGCCCCGTATGGAGCTATCCGCAGGGGCTGGTGTTGCATGCCTTTGAGGACCTGTGGCGTAAAACAGGTGACAAGCGTTACCTGGATTATATTCAGGCCTATGCCGATAAGCTGATAGAAGAGGATGGCACAATTCTTACTTATAAACCGGAAACTTATAATATCGATATGATTAATTCCGGTAAAATCCTCTTCAATTTATATGATAAAACCAAACAGGAAAAATACCGGACAGCCATTGATACCCTCCGCCGTCAGCTGGTGTGGCAGCCCCGTACTACCGAAGGTGGCTATTGGCATAAGCTGCGCTATACCTGGCAAATGTGGCTCGATGGGGCCTATATGGGTACGCCATTCCTGGCGCAGTATGCCAGTGTTTACGGAGAGCCTGCAGGCTTTGATGATGCCGCAAATCAGCTGATACTGATGGAAAAACATATGCGCGATCCTGAAACCGGTTTGCTGTACCACGGCTGGGACGAAAGCCGCCTGCAGGAGTGGGCAGATCCGCAAACTGGCACCTCGCCAAATTTCTGGGGCAGGGCAATAGGCTGGTACGCCATGGCGGTGGTCGATGCCCTTGATTTCTTTCCTGCCAGTCACCCTAAACGGGGGGAGCTGGTGCAGATATTGCAGCGCCTGGCTCCGGCTCTGGAAAAAGTGCAGGACCCGAAATCGGGGCTTTGGTACCAGGTGCCGGACCAGGGAAACAGGGAGGGGAATTACCTGGAGGCATCGGCCTCCTCTATGTTTGTGTATGCGCTTGCCAAAGGAGTAAATAAAGGCTACCTGCACAAAAAGTACCGTAAAGTGGCAGAGCGGGGACATAAAGGAATTATAGATAATTTAATTGAAGTAAAGGAAAACGGCGAGCTGAACCTGCTGCAGGTTTGTGCGGTAGCCGGCCTTGGGGGGAGTCCTTACCGGGACGGATCCTATGAATATTATGTAAATGAAAAAATCAGGGTAAATGACCCTAAAGGAACCGGTCCTTTTATTCTGGCAAGTCTTGAACTAAATAAATAATCAGTAGCATGAAAAATTTAAAGTTAAATAACATTATCGGGCAAAGGTTTTACACCCTCGTCTGTGCGGCTTTTATAGGGCTGGCGGCTGCCTGTTCCGGAAGCTCAGAGCAGCAGACGGGCGAAACAGCCGCAGCCGGTGAAGCGGACCCCTGGGCGGGACTGGAAGAGGTGCGGAGCCAGATCAATGCTCCCGAATTTCCGGATAAAGATTTCCTGATCACAGATTTTGGAGCGACAGGCGATGGTAAAACAAAAAACTCAGAAGCTTTTCAGAAGGCCATACAGGCATGCAACGAAAGTGGTGGCGGAAGAGTAGTGGTGCCGGAAGGAACCTGGCTCACAGGGGCTATTCACCTTAAAAGTAATGTAAACCTCCACCTCAGCGACGGGGCAACCATTCTCTTCAGCCGCGATTCATCAGATTACCTGCCGGTGGTTTTTACCCGCTGGGAAGGGATGGAGCTCATGAATTATTCGCCATTTATTTATGCCTATGAGCAGGAAAATATTGCCATTACCGGTAATGGCACCCTGGACGGAAATGCCAATAATGATAACTGGTGGTACTGGTGCGGTGCTAAAAAGTTTGGCTGGCGCGAAGGGCTTGGCAGGCAAAATCCTGCGCGTGCACGCCTGCACCAGCAAACCCATGACGAGGTACCTGCCCGCGAAAGAATATATGGCCCCGATGATTACCTGCGCCCGCAGTTTGTGCAGCCTTACAAATGTAAAAATGTGCTTATCAGCGGCATTAAGCTTATCAACTCTCCCATGTGGAATGTGCACCCTGTGCTTTGCGAAAATGTAACTGTGGAAAACATCAGGGTGGAATCTCTCGGGCCCAATAACGATGGCTGTAATCCTGAGTCCTGTAAAAATGTATTGATCACGGGATGTTACTTCGATACAGGCGATGACTGCATAGCTATAAAATCGGGCCGGAACGAAGATGGCCGGAATATTGGAAGGCCTGCCGAAAATATGATTATTGAAGACTGCATTATGAAAGAAGGCCATGGAGGAGTGGTAATTGGCAGCGAAATTTCAGGTGGTGCCCGTAATATTTATGCCCAGAACTGTACCATGGATAGCCCCAACCTGGACCGTGTGCTCCGTATTAAAACCAGCTCCCAGCGTGGAGGCACTGTGGAAAATATTTTCATGAGAAATGTTAAAGTAGGTACTTTCAGGGAGGCTGCGGTAAAATGCAATATGTTCTATGAAGAAGAAGGGCCCCATATTCCAACTATCAGAAATATACTGGTAGAGAACCTGGAGGTTGAAAACGGTGGCAAGTACGGAGTTTTGGTAAGGGCCTATGAACAGTCGCCGGTAGAGAATTTAAGGCTGATCAACTGCAGGATTAACGGGGTGGAAATTCCGGTGCAGGTTGATCATGTGAAAGGGATGGAGTTTGAGGATGTAACCATAAACGGACAGCCTTATGAATTTGAGGAAGGGGAGGAAACAGCAGAAATGTAATTGCCGGCAGGTGCTGTTTGTATCCAATTGGAGTATCAGATGATGCAAAAATCACGGAGGCTTTTCCTTCTCCGTGATTTTTTATTACTTACTGTCTGAAGGGCGTGCCGGGGGCTTTTGTGATAATATTCTATAGTAAAGGAATAAGATCTGCAGTATTTTTTTTTCTGAAGCAGATGAGAACCGGCTTTCCCGGAAGAATTAGTTTAAAATATATAATCTTAATAATAATATTTTTTATGCTGAGCTTAAAAAACAAACATGCAGTTGTAACCGGAGGTGGAAGCGGCATTGGAAAAGCCATAGCCCTAACTTTCGCAAAGCAGGGAGCAACAGTGCATATCCTTGACCTGAACGGAGAGCAGGGGGAAGGAGTGGTAAGTGAAATAAAAAACGCAGGAGGTGAGGCGCAGTTTCATGCCTGCAATGTGGCAGATCATAAAGGGGTGGCTGAAATTTTTAAGCAGCTTCCTGCCCTGCACATTCTGGTGAATAATGCCGGCATTTCCAACATAGGATCTGCGGAAACCACAAAGGAGGAAGATTTTGATAAGGTTTACCAGGTAAATGTAAAAGGGGTTTATAATTGCCTTGCAGCCGGTATTCCTAAAATGAAAGAAGGCGGCGGCGGAGCCATTTTAAACCTGGCTTCTATAGCCGCTTTGGTGGGGCTGCAGGATCGTTTTGCTTATTCCATGAGCAAGGGAGCAGTATATGCCATGACACTTTCCGTTGCCAAAGACTATATAAAAGACAATATCCGCTGCAATAGTATTTCGCCGGCACGGGTGCATACTCCTTTTGTAGATGGTTTTCTTGCTAAAAACTATCCCGGCAAAGAAAAGGAAATGTATGAGAAGCTGTCGGCCAGCCAGCCAATTGGCAGAATGGGAACACCTGAGGAAATCGCTAATCTCGCCCTCTTCCTGTGTTCCGGTGAGGCCGGCTTTATTACAGGCAGCGATTACCCTATTGATGGTGGTTTTATAAAACTAAATAACTGATAATTGTTCGTTGGTGGTTGTTTATTGTTTGAACAACTGGCAACAATCAACCAATAACTAAATTTACAAACAATGAAATTAATACGATTCGGAGAAAAAGGAAAGGAAAAGACAGGGGTAGCACTGGATGGAAAACACTATGATACATCCGGTTTAGGGGAAGATTACAATGAAGCATTTTTTGGAACAGGAGGATTAGATCGCCTGAAAACCTTTGTTGAAAAAAATAAAGGAAGCCTGCCGGAAATAGATAAAGCTGCCCGGATTGGCTGCCCCGTTGCCCGCCCTTCCAAGATTGTATGTATCGGCCTTAATTTTGCCGACCATGCTGCTGAAACCGGTGCTGCGCACCCTGCAGAGCCTGTTATTTTTATGAAAGCATCTACCGCCATTACAGGGCCGAACGATGAGGTAATGATTCCGAAAGGATCTGAAAAAAGCGACTGGGAAGTAGAACTTGCCGTAGTGATAGGTAAAGAAGCCAGCTATGTGGAAGAATCGGAAGCATTAAATTATGTGGCGGGTTACTGCCTTCATAACGATGTATCGGAGCGGGCCTTCCAGCTGGAGCGCGGCGGCACCTGGGACAAAGGAAAAGGCTGCGATACTTTCGCTCCTGTAGGCCCTTACCTGGTTACTCCCGATGAAATTGAGGATGTAAACAATCTCAGGATGTGGCTGAAGCTCAATGGAAAAACCATGCAGGATGGTAACAGTTCAAACCTCATCTTCAAAATTCCTCACCTGATCCACTACCTGAGCCAGTTTATGACCCTTTTGCCAGGCGATATTATTTCTACCGGAACTCCCGCAGGCGTAGGCCTTGGCATGAAGCCCCCTGTGTTCCTGAAGCCGGGCGATGTAATGGAATTGGGCATCGACGGCCTCGGCGTATCAAGGCAGGAGGTAGTGGCATTCAGCAAGCGCTAAAATAAGCGACCCTTAAAAATACAAATCCGGTTATCAGACCTTATGGTTTGGTGGCCGGAATTTTTTATTTTCTTCACTGTGTTATTCTTCGCAGAACAATTCAGTTTTATATCCTGTGGAGAGAAGGTAAAATGCGGTATCTCAGTCCGGGTGGTCGGCTTTGTTTCTCCGGAAGATGATTTCTCTCTTTTATTGAATCCTAATCCGGAGTCCTAATCTGTTATTCTGTTAAAATCCGATGCTCCCGACAGTTCAGGATAGTTTGCGTAAAATATTCTGCTTAATTTGGAGTTAGCCTTATAAGGGTTGGGCCTCCCGCAGGGATGTTCGCCAGGTTCTGCGAAAACGATTGAAAACTTTAATATAGCGAAATTGATGAAAAGAATTCCTTACCTGCTTGTTGTGTTGTTTTTTACCGCCGGCTGTGTTCAGAAGGAAGGAACTGCAACTGCCCTGCACGATAATGCCGGGCAGGGACTTTCCTGGGTTGAAAAAGTGGGGGCGAAAAGCTTTCCGGAAAGAACTAAAGCATTTGAGGTTAATGAGTACGGGGCGATAAATGATGGGTTAACCCTGAATACGGCAGCCATCCAGAGCGCTATTGATGCCTGTGCCATCAATGGAGGAGGTGTGGTTACTTTTGCTCCGGGCGAATACCTTACAGGATCGCTATTTGTGAAGGAAGGTGTAAACCTGCGTATTGACGAAGGTGTAACGCTGCTGGGGAGCCAGGAGTTAAAGGATTATCCTGATATTGATACCAGGGTGGCCGGAATTGAAATGGTGTGGCCGGCAGCGCTGATTAATATAATTGACCAGAAAAATGCGGCGGTAACAGGTAAGGGAACGGTGCATGCTCAGGGGAAACCATTCTGGGATCAATACTGGGCCACGAGGAAAGAGTATGAGAAGAAAGGCCTGCGCTGGATTGTGGATTATGATGTAAAGCGCCCCCGCACCCTCCTGGTATCCGGCTCGTCGAACATTACCCTGCAGGGGCTTACCATGAAGCAGGCAGGTTTCTGGACTGTCCATATTCTTTATTCCGAAAATGTAACTGCCGATGGCCTGATCATACGCAATAATGTTGATGGCCACGGGCCAAGTACCGATGGAATTGATATTGACTCTTCTTCCTATATTCTGGTTGAGAATTGCGATATCGACTGCAATGATGATAATTTTTGCCTGAAGGCGGGCCGCGATGCCGATGGTCTCCGGGTAAACCGCCCGACAGAGTATGTGGTAATAAGGAACTCCATTTCCCGTAAAGGAGGAGGTCTCATTACTTTTGGCAGCGAAACCTCAGGGGGTATACGCCATATTCTTGCGCATGATCTGCAGGCAAATGGTACAGGAGTGGGCCTGCGCTTTAAATCGGCATTAACACGTGGCGGAACAGTGGAAGATATTTACCTGCGCGATATAACAATGGAGAAAGTAGGAGTGGCCATTGAGGTGGCAATGAGCTGGAATCCAAGCTACAGTTACTCAGCCCTCCCCGGAGGATATAATATAGAAACAGTGCCTGATCACTGGAAAGTAATGCTTGAAAGAGTGGAGCCGGAGGAAAAAGGAATTCCTGAATTTAAAAACATCCATATATCCAATATTAAGGTAGAGCAGGCAGAAAGAGCAATTGTAGCTTTAGGAGTGGAGAAATCATGGATACATGATTTCCACTTTAGAGATCTGGACATCAATACCGAAACGGCAGGAACTATTGAATATGCCAGAAACTGGACATTTGAGAATGTGAATCTGAATGCTAAGGATAATACTACTGTAAAAGTAGTTCATTCAGAAAATATAAAGTTATAGTCAGCTGCTGCTAAATACCGGCAGTAAAGGGCTTGTACCTTTTTATAATGTTATTTTTGATGCAACCGGCTGCCTGAAGGAGACCGGTTGCATTTTTTTATTAAAGTAAGGCAGCTTTCAGTATGTAAATTTTTCAGGGAAATATTAATTCAGGCACGTACATAATTTCTGTTAAGTCGCCTAAAGAGTGTAAATAAATAAAAATAGGTGTATATTTAAGCTTATAATATTAAAATACACAAAAAATGGATCAGTATAAGGTCGTTTCCACACATGATTACGGAAAATTTGAAAGAGAATGTAATCTTTTGCTGAGTTGTGGATATAAACCTGTTGGAGGAGTGCATACTGTATTTGTCCCCCTGAATAATTCCATCTGCTTCTCCCAGGCTTTTATAAGGGAGACTAAAAAGTTTTAAATTTAAAGCCGGGGTAGCTAAGTTTTGTTTAAGTACCTGGTTCCGGCATCCGGTATGGAACGGCAAGGGATTCTTTAGTATTTGCAAAATAATGGCAGGTCCTCAATTTGCGGAATACCCGGGGTCCTGTTACTCCCAACCCTGATAAGAATTCATAAAAAAAAGCGGTCCTGCATTTGGACCGCTTCCTTTTGAATATCATTGTGTAAGGCTCCTTTTTCTCCCCTGAAAGGTTCAGAAAATTTTTTATTTTCCTTACTTTTATTTTAGAGAACCAAGGCTTTGCAGGCAATTTATACCGCTGCTTTTTCAGTTTCCTTAATCCATGCAGTGGCCTCAGCATCAGAAGGGAAATATTTAATTTCCACTCCGTTTACCTGGTTTAAGGTATCCTCAACAGACATCTGGGCAAAAATATCAGGAGATATAATCACAGCAAATTTACGGTAACCGACTTTTACTGCCCTGTCCAGCCAGTCTGTTGCAGACCAGGTGCCATCTTCAGGATCCATTGCTCCTATTTTAGCCGTGTCGCTCTTTAGAATGCCGGTGTTATACTCCTTCATTGCCTCAATAACTTTGTTCATTCCCAGTCTGAATTCTTCAGAAGTAGGTGCTTCTTTCCAGACAGGGCAAACAGTATTCAGTTCTTCGTTATATTCTACAGTAATAAAAGATTCGTTAAAATAAGTTTTCATTGCTTTGCTTTCTGTTAGTTTAGATTTTTACTTTTTTCAATTTGCTGAAGCAGTTCTGATTCCCGGGTTTTAAATTTCATGATCGTCTGCTCCATTAGCTTGTTTCGTTTTGCTATCTGTTCGTCAGCACGTTGTTTCTCCAGTGCCTTTACTCTTTCTATTTCTGTTTTGGCTTCTTCCAATTGTTTAACCTGTTCCACTAATTCCTGCTGGAGCTTTTGCTGCTGTTCCTGCAGCGAAGTAAGTTCTTCCAGGTTCTGCCTTAATTCTTCTTCCTGAGTTTCCAGTTCGCGGGCTTGCTGGTGGGCTTCTTCAAGGTGTTTTTCCACCTCTTTTCGTGCTGCCACCACTTCTGTAACATTTTTAGAGTACACAGCCACAGCAACAATTTCACCATCCGGGTTGCGCAGGGTGCTGTAGCTGTTTATAAGGTGAAATTCCCTGCCATCTATTTCATACTCCACAGGGATGTCGAATTTTTCGCCGGCGAAAGCTCTTTTTATGTATGTGGAGTGGGTGCTCCGGAGTGCTTCATCCGGGATGGTAGTTAAATAATCAATACCTTTTTCCGCATTAACACCTCTGATTCTTAAGCTATCTTTAAATGCTTTATTGAAGGTTGAAACCTTAAGGTCTTTGTCAATAGTGAAAATAACATCATCAGAAACATTGATGATTTCGTTCAGGTACTTTTCGTTGGCATCCACTTCCTTCATTACCCGGTGCATTTCTTCCTGAGTAGCTTCCAGTTCTTCCATGTTCTGGCGCATCTCTTCCTCCTGGGCACGCATTTCTTCTGTTTGCTGCTGGCTTTCTGATAGCAGACGTTTAGTTGTTTCTGCGGCTTTTGTAGTGGAAATTGTAGAGGCTATGCTTTCTCCCAGCTTTTCCAGGAACCCGATCTGGTAATTTTCAAACTTGTGAAAAGATGCCATTTCAAGTATGCCGTAAACCTGATCGTTTATTTTTAGTGGTACCAGAATAATTGAGCCTGGGGTTGCTTCTCCCAATCCGGAGGTAATATTTACATAGTCCGAAGGTACCTGCGTCATATGAATCGTTTCCTTTTCAAGATAGGCCTGGCCTACCAGGCCCTGGCCCGGAAGGAAAACTCTCTCCTGAAACTTTTTCCGGTTATAGGCATAGCAGGAAATGAGTTCCAGTTGTTGGTTTCCTCCTTCCTCTTCATTTAAAATGAAAAGTCCCCCCTGGTTAGCGTCAAGATATTTTACCAGGTTAGAAATGATTTTATCTCCTAAAACCTGTATATCATCATCATTTGCTCTCAGTATCTCAACAAATTTAGCTAAACCCTGTGTTGACCAGTTGCGCTCTTTCGTTTCCTCTTCAATTATCTTCATCTGGTCCCTCATGCTTAATAAAGCGCCTGATAAAGCATCTTCACCAATCTTTTCCCCTTCAATCGACATATATTCTGCATCCAGATTGCCTTCTTCAATGCTTTTTATAAACTGACTGGCATTTTTTATCTTTTCCAGAAGCTGATTGTAGGAGAAGGTGATTTTGCTGAAGAATGAGTCCTTTTGATAATCAAAGCGCTGGTTGAGATCTCCTGCTGTAACTTTATCTGCTACCACGAAAATTTGCCTGAGCGGTTTGATCAGAAAACGGATTAAGAATGAGAATAAAAGAGCAAGTGTTGTTAACTGGCCTGCCAGAACGAGTTCGTCCAGGTAGCTGTTCTCCTGGCGGTTCAGGACGTATCCAGCTAAAATACTAATGGCAAGTACCAGAAAAGCACTGCGAATAAGCAGTGCTACGGATAATTTTATGGACTTGATTCCAGCCATGTATAAACTATTAAATTATTTGTAAGAAATTACTACTTTCCCTTTGTTCCTGCCATTATGTAAATGGTCCATCGCATCAATTACAGCTTCAACGCCTTCGAAACGAACGGGATCGATCTTTACATCAAGTTTACCATCATGTAACAGCCCCATAAGGTGCTGCAGGTGTTGTGGTATCAGCTCAGGGTAATCGCTATAGAGATATCCTCTTACTGAGGCTGATTTCCATAATAATTTGTGGTAAATGCGGGGGGAGGTAACCCTTACAGGCTCCTGCTGCTGGTACTCACTTATAAAGCCACAAATAACCAGGCGGCCACGGGTTGCCAGGTTAGCTACGCAAACATCAAACACTTCTCCTCCTACGTTTTCAAAAACAAGATTTATGCCCGCCGGGTATTCGTTGGTGAGTACTTGTTCCAGGCTCTCCTCTTTGTAATTGATTATTCTGTCAGCGCCCAGTTCTCTGAGCATGCTAACTTTGTCAGCCGATGAGCAGGTGGCAATTACATGGCAACCTGCCTGTTTTGCAAGCTGAACTGCAATGTTGCCTACGCCGCCAGCTGCTGCTGTAATCAGTACAATGTCGCCTTTAGTCATTTCGCCTACAACTGAAAGGCCAATAGAGGCAGCTAAACCAACAGTTATAAGTGACATTGCCTGGGGAGTAGCTTCAGGAACCGGAATTGCATCGCTTTCTTTCAGCGTAACATATTCACGATAGCCGCCTCCTGTTTTTATTCCAATTACCTTATCTCCGGCTTTGAGGTTTTTTACTGCTTCACCGGTAGCAACCACTTCGCCGGTAAATTCAAAACCAAGGTCGAATGGAGTCTTTTTGTCAGCCAGATACTGACCGGCCATCATGTTTAAATCACTTGCATTTACTCCGGCAAAACTGTTTTTAATCAACACCTCATCTGGTGACAGGGAATCAACTACCTCCTCCTGAATGCGTAATATTTCCTTGTAATTTCTTCCGAAAGAAATAGCTACTGCTTTTTTAAATTTTATAGAGTTCTTTAACATCCCTTGTAAATTTTATACTTTAAATGTCGGACAAAGGTATAGTGTTATCGCGGATGGCAGGGGATTTTTATCGTGACTAATCTTACATATATTAGTAATGACAAAGAAGTGTCATGAAATTACATCCGGAGAGCAAATAGCGGCAGGAATTTAAGGAGTTATGGTAGATGGGCTATAACTTTTTTCCTTATTCCCTTAAAAAGGGCTCCTTTCAGAGGGATTGTTGTTCCTGTTTAAGTGTAATTAAAACATTTATTTGAGCTGGTACTAATCTGTTCCGGGAGGATCAGATAATTTATTACACATGGAACGAAGTGAAAATTTATTTTTTTTGGCAGCTATTATTTATAATAAAATAGCTGGTCCCCTGTGAAGAATCAGTTTTGCGGCAGGCGTTATTGAAAGGGTAAATTCAGGATAGCCAGGGATGCCTGCCGGAATGAGGGAAAATTGGATAAAGTTATTGCCTTCCGTTTTTGGGGATTTTACCCGGTTAAAGTGTTTCGGTTAAAAAGATATTCTGAGGAGGCTTTTTTAGGGTTTAATTCATGCTTTTGCAAAAAAAAAGCCTGCAAGTTTTTCACTTACAGGCTTTTAGTTGGTGGAGTCGGCGGGATTCGAACCCGCGTCCAGATAAGGAAACTAAAGCGCTTTCTACATGCTTAGTTTTGCTTGGGTTTTCGAAATGGCTAAGGTGCAAAACAAACCAGAGACCATCCTTAGATGCGATTAGTTTCGCTGCCGCATCACATCCCTGCGGCAACTAGTCCTGCGAGTCGATGTCTGTATGCCAGCCCGGCAGAACGAGGGGCTGACCAGACACTTTACAATCTAATTAATCTAAATTAGGCTGCAAGGGCGTAGTTTTCTTCGCCAGTTATTGTTTTGATCACATTTTTTACGGGATTCCGATCACGTCCCGGCATGCTTACACTCTGTTCGCACTTCCTGTCAATACCAGTCGACCCCGGTATCTTTGTTATAAGAACTACAAATATAAGCCACATTTAGTTCATAACATAATGAAAAAGGTTAAGACTTGATATGTGAGGCGGGAAACGTGAGACAGAAAACTAAATTTGGGTTTTAAGGTTTGCTTTCGGATTTTTGTGACGGAAAAATCCCCGTTCATGAGAGTTGTTTTATTTTTGGTTGTAATGTTTGCTGCGCTGCCTGCCCGGAGTCAGATTTTAAATGTGGAAAAAAGCCGTTTGTCGCGCGATACTATAAACTATTGGGTAGGCGAAATGAATTTTAACCTGCTCCTGCACAACCGCAGCGCTACTGCCGGTAATCCTGTAAGGTATACCGGCTTAGGGAGCGGGGCCGATGTGGCCTATGTAAGCGGGCGCCACAGGTATATGCTTATTAATCAGCTGAACTATAGTTCTTTTACCGGGAATCCGTTTATAAGCACTGGCTATAGTCATTTCAGAACGAATTTATGGTGGAAGAAGAGCATTAGTTATGAGCTCTTTACACAATACCAGTACGACCTGGGCAGAGGGCTTAAAAGAAGGTTTTTAAGTGGAGCAGGGCTGCGTTTTACCTTTGTTGATGAGGAAAAGATAAGAGTGGCAGCAGGCGTTGGTGCCATGTATGAGTATGAGCGCTGGGTGGTTCCCGGATCAGAAGATTCTGAAACAGGTATTGAATTTGTATATTCCAACTTTGGTAAAAGCACGAATTATATATCTGCCCGCTGGCAGGTAAATGAATACGTAAACCTGAACTCTATTGTGTATTTCCAGACTGGTTATGACAGATGGGTCAGAGGTTTTCGTAATCGCTTTAGTACGGATACAAACCTGAATGTAAAACTGACACAGCGCATGACTTTTTTTGCCAGTTTTTCCGGAGCCTACGACAGCAGGCCGGTGGTGCCTATTTATAATTTTATTTACAGCCTCAACAACGGCATAAAGGTGGGGTTTTAGGGGCGGTAAAGCTGCGTAAAAAACGCTTGTTTTTCCTTCTCATTTCCAACAAAGATTAACTAACTTGCATCAATGGAAAACTTTGTAGTATCGGCACGTAAGTACAGACCTTCCACCTTTAACTCGGTGGTAGGTCAGTCGCATATTACCACAACGCTTAAAAATGCGATTAAGAATCAGCACCTTGCACAGGCTTTTTTGTTTTGTGGACCACGTGGTGTAGGGAAAACCACCTGTGCCCGTATTCTTGCAAAAACCATTAACTGCCAGAACCTGCAGCCGGATATTGAGCCATGTAATGAGTGCGAAAGCTGCAAAAGCTTTAATACCAGCAGTAGTTTTAATATTCATGAACTGGACGCAGCCTCCAATAACTCCGTGGATGATATCCGGAACCTGGTGGAGCAGGTTCGTTATGCGCCGCAATCAGGTAAGTATAAAATATACATTATTGATGAGGTGCACATGCTTTCTAATGCTGCCTTTAATGCTTTTTTAAAGACCCTGGAAGAGCCGCCTAAGTATGCAATCTTTATCCTGGCCACCACCGAGAAGCATAAGATTATACCTACAATTCTCAGCCGCTGCCAGATTTTTGACTTTAACCGCATACAGGTACAGGATATAGCCAGGCACCTGGGGGGGATTGCTGAAAAAGAAGAAATAGAAACGGAAAATGAGGCGCTGCACCTGATTGCCCAAAAGGCTGATGGTGCTCTCCGTGATGCTCTTTCTATTTTTGACCTTATTGTAACATTCAGCAGCGGCAATAAAATCACTTACCAGGATACTATAAATAATCTTCACATCCTGGATTATGACTACTATTTTAAGGTTACCGATGAACTTCTGGCCAACCGGATGGGGCAGGTACTGCTGATATTCGATGAAATCCTGCGCCTGGGCTTCGACGGGCATAATTTTATTATTGGCCTGTGTGAGCACTTCCGGAATTTGCTGGTGTGTAAAGATGAGGCCACCATACAGCTCCTGGAGGTCTCCGATGGCGTAAAAAAGAAATATGCAGAGCAGTCCCGTAATGCCTCTCCCTCCTTTTTGCTGTCGGGCCTGAATGTGGCCTCCGCCTGCGATATTCATTATAAAAGCAGCAAAAACCAGCGGTTGCATGTTGAGCTGGCTTTAATGAAGCTCTCTCACCTGAACTCTCTCATAAGCACGAACCAACTGGCCGGTGAGGCGCAGAATGGTGAGTTAAAAAAAAAAGCAGTAGCCTGATCTCCGCCGCAGAAAGAGCTCCGGCTCCTGCGCCAAAGTCAAGTGCCGGTTCAAGTGATAATACAGCAGGGGGAGGTTCTTCTGTGGCTGCAACATCCACTGCAACTGCTCCAAATTTACAAAATTCACAAGCTGAAATAAAATCTGCTGCTCCGGCGCCAACACCACGACCAGTGCCTCCGGCCGGTTTGGGCCCTGGAAAATTAAAAACTACCGTAAAGATTCCCACCAGTTTAAAGAATGCCCGGAGTATGGTGGCAGAGCAATCGGTAGCCGAAGAAAAGGCATCTGCAAAGCCACAGGAGGAACAGGTTTCTTATGATTCAAGCTTGCCTGACCTGGATTATTCACCTGAGCAGTTTATGGAGGCCTGGCAAAAATATGGACAGCAGGTAAAGGCCGAGGGCAGACAGGGTGAGTATATTGTTCTGAAAGAAATGCCTGATCTTGCAGAAAACCATGTGGTAAGGGTTCGCTTAACAAACAGTGTGCAACTTGACTTTTTTGAAAAAGCAAAACCGGCTGCGCAGGTATATTTAAGGCAGGCGCTTCAGAATAGCCAGATCAGGTTAGAGCATGTAATAGTAAAAGAAGCGGAAGGGAAAAGATTATATACTGCTCATGAAAAATTCGGTTATCTGCTAAAGAAATATCCTCAGCTGCAGGCGCTGAAAGACAAGTTAGGCCTGGAGGCTGATTTTTAGAAATAGGAAAGAGGTGCCCTGAATACTTGCAGTAGTGGAAAAAATTTAACCTCCGGGATTTATAAAGTCCCGGAGGTTTTTTTTGATTATAGCGGGAGAAAAGGAACTGCTTAAATTTCCAATAAGAAACCCACATTTATGGAATTTCTCCATTGAGTCTTTTGAATAATATCGTGGTCGTAGATTAGCTGGGCCGATACTGTGGAGCTGATATAATTATTAACCTTTAACAGCAGTATGCCCTCCCAGTTTACATCTATTTGGGAGAAGGTTCTGTAATTTGCGAAAAGATTTAAATTAGTACGGAAGTTAATATTTGTATAAAGCTCTTTTTCAAAGGAAGAGCGAAGGGCGGAGCCAAGCTCGCTTCGTACTTTACTGCCCCGTTCCACTCCAAATGAACCTGCATTGGACAGGCTGTCATCCAATACAAAAGTAAATTTGCTGGTAAAAGGCGAGAGTGTTAAAGAAAACATTTTTCCTTTTTTATAGGTAGCTCCCAGGGAAGATACCAAAAAGCCCGGTGCCATAAATTCAGAAATCTTAACTCTCCCGGCTTCTCCGGTCCCTTTGGAATAATTGTACCCGACATCCATTTGCGTGCGGAAATCAGTAAGGGCAGTAATGAAAAAACCATCCACGATGTTATAATTATACTTACTGATAAAATTCAGGAGATCGTCGGTTTTTCGGAATCCGGCATTATTATCATCGCCCTGGCGCATAAGCCCGTATGCCATGTCCAGTTTGTTTTCCCAGATAGATTTACCTCTGGCATAATCAGCAGAGAGGTTAATAAGGGAATTGACAGAGACGGAGCTCTGGCCGCCACCGGCCCAGTTAGCAAGTTTTACCTGCGAAAAATTCAGTCCGAAACTGCTTTTCGTTTGCCAGTAATTGGTGGGGGCGGTGCCGGCAGGAAGGGTGTCGCTG
Source organism: Cesiribacteraceae bacterium YIM B00369 (assembly GCA_017948555.1). Taxonomy (GTDB): domain Bacteria; phylum Bacteroidota; class Bacteroidia; order Cytophagales; family Cyclobacteriaceae; genus Nafulsella. Next base: position 23,464 of record JAFMYY010000014.1, read on the forward strand.
TTAACGCTTTGTTGTGCCGCTGAAATATAGCTGTAGAATAACAGAATTGCGGTACAGATAATCTGAGTCAGGTGTTTAAAATTTTTCATGCGGCCAATATAGGGTGACCGGTCATAAAATAAAAATCAGTTCTGCCGGCAGGGGAAGGCGGGTAGGTTTTTAATGAAAAAGGAGCGGGAAAATCCGCTCCTCATCCTGAAATCACACAATTTAACAGAGGCTGTAAGCCGTTAACGGCTTTATGCTTTGCTGAATTGAATTGTTCAGCTTTTATATTTCAAGCAAAAAGCCCACATTAATAACGTTTCGCCATTGGGTTTTTTGTATAATGTCGTGGTCATAAATTAGCTGGGCCGATACTGTGGTTTTAATATACTGATTAACCTTCATCAGCAGTGTGCCATCCCAGTTAATATCCACATGCGAAAAGCTATCGTAAGCGGCAAACAGGTTCAGGCTTGTTTTCAGGTTTATGTTCGTAAATACTTTCTTTTCAAAATTTGAATTTATGGCGGCACCTGCTTCGCTGCGAACGGTTTCTCCAGGGTTTATACCAAAGGCACCTGCATTGGACAGGCTGTCGTCAAGTACAAAAGTAAATTTGCCTGTAAATGGTGAGAGGGTAATGGAGTACAGCTTTGCCTTTTTAAAAGTAGCACCGAGGGAGGATACCAGGAAGCCGGGAGCCATGAAGTCTGACCTTCGGCGTTTCGTAACCTCGCCATTAGCCTGCTTGTACTCGTAACCTACACCCATTTGTGTTCTGTAATCGGCTATGGCTGTTATAAAGAAGCCCTCGTCCAGGTGGTAGTTGTATTTAGTTACAAAATTCAGAAGATCGTCTGTTTTGCGAAACTCTTTGTATTCTTCTTCTCCCTGGCGAACGAGGCCATATGCTATATGAAGTTTATTTTCCCAGATAGCTTTTCCTTTTGAGTAATCAGCACTTGCATGTATTTGCGATCCTATTGAAACGGAGCTTTCTCCGCCACCGGTCCAGTTTGCCAGTTTTACCTGGGAAAAGTTAAGGCCAAAGCTGCTGCCTGTTTCCCAATATTTTACTGTTTGTACCAGGGAGGTCGTGTCACTTGCACTTTGTTGGGCAGGTAACGTATGGCTTAGAATTAATAAAGGGATGAATAAGAAAAACCCGCTACAGTTTTTTAACCGGTTCATATAAGTAACCTTGAAGTGGTGTAAAAAATAATGAAGCTTTTACAGATATAAAAGCTTCATTATTCTAATTTCGTATTCAAATTTACAGCACAATAGCGAATTATATTATTAATTCGCTAAATCGTGCATCTTAATATCCTCAAGGGCACTTTCAGTAAGTGGTTTTGTAATGAACTTGATTACGTGGTCGTTATTTACAATTTTGTCGATGTCCCGCTTATTATCTGATGATGACAAAATGATTACTTTACATTTGTCTTTTATCGTTTCAGAGAACTTCTCAAACTCATAAAGAAAAACAAAACCATCTACAATAGGCATATTAATGTCGAGGAATATAAGGCTGGGCAGGCGTTCTGCATTATCCTTATGTAGTTCCAGATACTCCAATGCGCTTTTTCCGGAGTTTTTGATTTCAACTTCCCTGGCAAATTTTGTTATTTCTATTATTCTTTTGCTAATAAAGTTATCTGTATCGTTGTCATCAACAAGCATTACAAGATCTATACTGTTTGTTGTCATTTTTTATTTTTTTCCGTTTCTTCCTAAAAATTCACTCAATGTTCCGGGCTGGATAAGAGTAAGTAAAGTTACTATATAATAAGCAGTAGTTAGATGCAAAAACAGCCTGTATATTACTTCTTGTCAATCTCCGGTATATTGTGCCTGTACTGCCCTGAGTCTGTAACAAAGATAACTATTCTTTTTTCTCTGTTACTGTGGTTTACCTACAATTAATTGTTCCCCTTCGCGAATATCAAAGTTATCTTTGTTATTCCACTGCATTATATCTTTGATGGTTACATTGTACATGCGGGCTACCCTGTACATAGATTCGCCTGCAGACACTGTGTGGTATTTAATGCTCTTTTCCGTTTCAGAAGGAGGAGCGGGCTGCGGGTTCTCTGTATTCTCTACATTGAGCTGAGCCTCCTGCGGCGTAGGTTTTGCTTCCTCAGGAGGCGATACCCTTAACGACTGCCCCACACTTAATACAGGTTGAGCAGGAAGATTATTCCACTTTATTAACTCCTGAACGCTTACATTATATTGCCGGCTAAGGGCATAAAGGGTTTCTCCTGAATTTACCTTGTGGTACTGAGGTTGTTTTGCATTTTCTTTAGGCTGCTTTGTCTTTTCAGGCCGCTCCTCTACAAAATTAACAGGTCCATCCGCAGAAAATTCATCACTTCCGGAAGATTCTTCCTTATCCCGGGCTGCCTGCGCCTTTTTAGCTGGTTCTCCCTGGCGGGGACCTGCAGCAGGGGCTTCTCCTGTATTTATATTTACCTTTTGGGAGGAGGCTATCCCGGTATTTGTCTGGCGCTTCTCTCCGAACACCTCATCAGGAGTTTCCCATGATTCATCTGCAGTAGTATTTTCTTCACTTTTCTTCTGAACCTTACTTTCAGAGGGTTGTGTCCTGGTAGTATCTTTTTGTACAACTACAATTTTATCCGCATTCACAGGGGCGGTGGTGCCGGAGGCCATGGGTTTGCTTTCTTCCTGCTCAGCAGGGAAAAGCAGCTTTTCCTCAGGAGGCAAAGGTTTTTTACTTTCGCTTTTTTCAGCGCCGGCTGCTACCGTGGTTTTCTCAGCAGCTATTACTTTCCCGTAGGCTGCAGGCTCTTTTGGTTTATTGCTTTCGTCTTTTACCGGCTGTTCCTTTGCTTTTTGTTTTTCCGCTGGAGCTGGTTGTGGTGAGGTGGCAATAATTTTCTTTTTTGTGCTGGCATACAAATTCTCTTTTGGTGCCTTCACTTCCCGGTAAACAACGGGTTCGTACCTTGGCCTGATAAAGCGCAGCCATAAAACCTGCCCGGGCTTAACTTCTTCGGCCATGCTTCTGAGTCGGTTTTTTTGCAGAAGCTTATCGAGGCGCAGTCCATACTGCTGCGAAATTTGCCAGAGGCTTTCGCCCGGCTGGAGTACATGCTCATACATGCGGGCCTTCCTGTGCTTGCGCTCCAGGTAGTATATCTGGCCCGGCTGTATTTTATCTCCGGCTTCAAGATCATTATATTTGCGGAATTTTTTTTCAGATAAGTCACCCATATCTGCCAGTCTTTTTACATCATCTCCTTCGCGGGCTACTACTCCCTTAAGGTCATTAAATTCCACAATCACCAGCTTATCTCCGGAGGCAGCCGGTATTTTTCCCGGGCCCTGCTGCTTATGGCCAAAAACTTCTTTTTCTTTTTTCTTTTTGTCGTTTTCTGCCAGCAGATCCCTGCTCTCATCAATGTTGAGTGGTATAATAACCGAATAGGGTTTGTCGTCGGGAATATGTGTGCTCTTCAGCCATTTATTATAAGCAGCTAATTCTTCTTCGCTGGTGTCGAATTCGCGGGCAATATGGCGCAGGGTTTTATTTCCTGTATTCGTATACTGATAAAGTATAATATTGCGGTTTTGACTGCCTGTAGCTTCCTGAAAGGCAACCATGTATGCAAGGAATTTTTTCACATACCAGTGAGTGTCTTCATCGACTTTCATTTCACGGGCTCCAAATAAACGCTTATCTGTAGAGCGGCTGGTGCCTCCCTGGCCTGTTAAGTAAGACTGTAGTGAAAGGAGCCAGTTGTCAAATTCAGCATTGCTTCGCAGGAAGTACTTCGCAGCCCCTTCCGTAGCGGAAATAATGTTCATGCGTTCATCCACCTGGCGGTCCACCCGCATATTTAATTCAGTGGCGGTGCCTTCCTTAAACTGCCAGAATCCTACTGCATTAGAGCTTGAAACAGCGTCGGGCACGAGGGAGCTTTCCTGTATAACCAGGTATTTAAACTCATCCGGCACGCCGTACTCTTCAAAAATGGGTTCAATCAGAGGCAGGTACAAATCCACCCGCTCCAGCATTATGTTAAAATGTTTTTCGCTCCGGTAAAGGGCATCCACGCTCGACTGTATGTCGCGGCGGGCCTGGTCTGTTAACCGGAGCTTCATGCCGGCAAAGTCCAGTGTTTTTTCAACCTGAGGCACCTGAGCTGCCGCTGTCTGGCAGCACAGCCAGAGAATGCCAATTACTGTTTTCAAAAAATTCATCCGCTTCATAATCCTGTTCTCACACTTTTCTTAAAACCATTAATCCATCCCTGATGGGGATGAGCACATTTTCCACCCGGGGGTCGTCGTGCATTTTTTTATTGAACTCCAGTATTTCCCTGGTGTTTTTGTCAGGATCTTTGTCGCCTGTAGTCAGTACTTTGCCGCTCCATAATACATTATCGGCAATTATAAAACCACCCGCATTTACCTGCTCAATTACCAGGTCGTAATAATTGGAATAGTTCTTTTTATCTGCATCAATAAAAACAAGATCCCATTTTTCCTGCAGTGCAGGAATTATTTCCAGGGCATTTCCAATATGGTAGCGGATGCTGTTTTTGAAAGGCGATTCATTAAAAAATCCTCTTACCTTTTCTTCCAGCTCTTCATTTATATCAATAGTATGTAAAAGGCCTCCCTGCCTGAGACCCTCTGCCAGAGAGAGGGCGGAGTATCCGGTATAGGTGCCCACTTCTAAAATTCTCTCCGGTCGTATCATATGCGAGAACATTGCCAGTACTCTTCCCTGTAAATGGCCTGAAAGCATGCGTGGCAACATTACGTTGGCATGTGTGTCGCGGTTAATTTTGCTGAGCAGTGCCGGTTCCGCGGTAGTGTGTTGTTCCACATAACCGATCAGGTCCTTATCCAAAAACTCCATGATGATCAGAATATTATTGAGTACAGCTAATTTGAAAAGGTTTATTTACGCAGAGTTTTTCCTGCTCCGGTAAACTCACTGGCTTACAGTAAGTTCCTCAAAATTAGCAATAGCATTTTTAATTGTGGAATAAAAGTAAGGAATTTAATACAGGAAATAAAAGCGCAGCCGGAGCAGGTTAAAAAATCAGGGCTCCGGCTCAAAAGTCAAAATACTGAAGTCCTGCTCCCGGAACATTTCCTGGCTTATTTCCTGCAGTTCCCCGGCTGATATAGACCGGATGCGGTCGAATATACTTTCCAGGCTTTCTATTCTTTCCAGGTCAAGAATGCTTTTCCCCATCATGAGCATGAGACTGGCATTGTTTTCTTCCGACATCGCGAGCTGGCCTATGAGCTGCTCTTTTGCAAAATGCAGCTGCATGCTTCCCAGCGGCTTTTCTTTTAAAAGCTGAAGCTCTTTTTCCACCAGCTTAATGCTTTTCTGCAGTTGCTTTGCTTCTGTGGCAAAAGAAATGCTGAAAAGGCCTGTTTCCAGATAGGGGGTATAGCTGGCATCCACCGAATATACAAGTCCCTTTTTTTCCCTTAAAGATAAGTTTAAGCGGCTGTTCATGGCAGGGCCTCCCAGTACATTGCTCAGCATAATAAAGGGGAGGCGTTTTTCGTCGGCCAGGGCATAAGAGGTGCGCCCCATAACACAGTGCGCCTGAGAAAGACTTTTATGAACAGTTTTCCTGCTTGGTACATAACCCGAAAAAAGAGGCCTGTGGCGCTCAGTCTGGTAGTGGGGCAGGTCGCCCAGGTGTTTCTGAGCCAGCCGTACTACTTTTTGCAGGCTGATATCGCCTACACAGGAAAAAATAAGCCTTTCCGTATCCAGGTTGCCCTGTACAAAGTCTATAAAATCCTGCCGGGTAAAAGAACGGACACTGTCGGTGGTTCCCAGTATATTATAACCAAGGGGGTGGTTGGTGAAAATCTGGGCGTCGAAGTCATCCTGCAGGGCATCTTCAGGAGAATCAAGGTACATGGCCATCTCTTCCAGAATAACACCTCTCTCCTTTTCAATCTGCTTTTCAGGAAATACCGAATGAAAAGTAATATCAGTAAGGAGCTCCATTGCATTTTCGAGGTGCTTGTCCAGCACAGATGCATAAAAGCATACCTTTTCTTTGGTGGTATAGGCATTTAATTCCCCGCCTACCGAGTCGAGGCGGTTCAGAATGTGAAATGCTTTCCGCTTACGGGTGCCTTTAAAAGCCATGTGCTCCCAGAAGTGAGCAATACCCTGTTGTTTTTCCTGTTCATCGCGGCTGCCTATGTCAAGTACAAATCCGCAATGCACTATTTTTGTATTATTAACCTGCTTATGAACAATGCGTATGCCGTTCTTAAGAGTATGTAAATTATAGTCTGCTACCATATTCAAGGTGGCAAATTTAGTTAATTATTACCGGATTTGCAGAATTAAGAACCTAAGAAGCAGATATTTTTGTGTGGCAGGGAAACAATTGACAGCCTATTTAATTTACATACTCAAATATGTGGACGAATTTTTTTAAGCTTTTATATTAGCTTTGTTTTAGTATCCCCGGATTAAATTTTTAAGAATAAATTTTTTACTATTTTGGCCGCGGCAGCACAAGTAGCAGAAGTCAATGCCTTACATAAGGCCCGACCCTTACCCGATACATGTATGAGAATAGGTTTCGATGCCAAAAGAGTTTTTACAAATTTTACAGGACTTGGAAATTACAGCCGTTTTGTGGTAGGAGCATTAAGCAGGCACTACCCTCAGAATGAGTATGCCCTGTATTCTCCAAAAGAACCTGTACACCCTGAGGCGCGGGAATTAATTACCCGCCCTAATATCAGGGTGGCTATGCCATCCTCAAGGGTAAAAGCTATGCAACTCGGCTCCTGGTGGCGAAGTGTGTCATTAGGGAAAGTGGCCGGCAAAGATGGCGTGCAGCTGCTCCATGGATTAAGTAATGAGTTGCCTTTTGGTAAATCCGGGAGTATTAAAAAAGTAGTTACCATCCATGACCTGTTATTTATCAGGTACCCACAGCTGTATAATCTTATTGACATTGGTATTTATAAGCAAAAGTTCCGCTGGGCCTGTAAAGAAGCCGACAGGGTTATTGCTGTAAGTAAGCAGACTGCAAGGGACCTGGTGGAGTTCCTGCATGTGCCCGAAGATAAGATTGATGTAGTGTACCAGGGATGTCACCCGGCTTTTCGGGAGGAATATGATTCTTTTGTGCTGGAGCGGATCACTTCTAAATATAATCTTCCGCCCGATTTTATACTGAATGTGGGTACAATAGAAAAGCGGAAGAATGCCCTGCTGATTGTAAAAGCACTTGCAGCCCTTAAAAATAAAGTAACCATACCCCTTGTAATTGTAGGAAGGGCCACTGATTATAAAAATGAAATAGTGGATTATGCGAAGAAGCATGATTTGATGGACCAAATCTATTTCAGGCATGATGTATCCTTTGAAGATTTGCCAAAGGTTTACCAGCTGAGTAAAATGTTTGTGTACCCTTCCCTGTTTGAAGGCTTTGGAATTCCTATTCTGGAGGCTTTATGCTCGAAGGTACCTGTTATCAGCAGTAAAGGCTCCTGCTTTGCGGAGGCAGGAGGGCCCAATTCAATTTATGTGAATCCGACAAATGCGGAGGAACTTGCGGAGGCCATTCTCAGGGTGATCAATAACCCCACTATGAACACGAAAATGCTTATTGACGGGGTGGCTCATTCCATGAAATTTGAAGAGGAGCAAATAGCCCAGGATCTGATGGCGGTGTATGTAAAAGCTATGCAATCCTGATGAGCCCGGGTTCTCTGACCGCTATTATTTACCAGAGCTTTAAATTAAAAGAGGTTGCCTTTCTGCAGGGCAACCTCTTTTAATATTTTATTTTGATGATTGTTTAAGATCCTATATTTGGCATATAGCGGTACCTGGCCATTACGAACATAAATATTCCGTAGCAGGCCAGGCCAATTGCTACTGCTGCCATCAGGTAAGGGCCTCCTGCCATGCTAAGGAAATCTAATGCTCCTTCTGTTCCCTGCGCCTCGCCCGGATTAGCCTTAAGAGCGGCCTGCACCATAAAATAGCCAACAATGCCAAGGGTAATCCCTCTGGCAATATATCCAACCTTACCGGCCTTTATAAATGTTTGCTGCTCTTTACTGCTCATTTCCTCTTCCTTTATCCTTTTTCTGAATTTTCCGCTGAATGCCCTGTAAAACTGGAAAATTCCTTTCCCTATAATAAGAGCTGCGGCTATTCCTACAAGCCATTGTCCGAAAGGCTGTTCAAGCGCTTTTGCAACAAGAAGCTGCCGGCCGCTGCCACCGCTGCTGCTGCTTCCTCCTCCACTGCTGCTTAAGGAAGGGAATAGTAATCGTACACCTGAGAAAGCAAAGAATAAGTAAATAAGGCCACTGATGAAGAATCCGATCCGTTTGCCAATTCCTTTTGTGTCCGATCCATATCCGTCAGGGTCGGAAAAGGCCTGTATCATACGCCAGGCGACATAACCTAATAAGCCTGCAACCACAATGCCCAGCAAAATTTTGCCAAACGGTTGCTCTATGATCGTTTGCAGGGCTCCCTGCTTTCCGTTGTTTTCTCCGTTTGTACCGCCAAAAATGGTCATGGCAGCTAAAACACCTACCATCACATATACAACGCCTTTGGCGGCTATGCCAATCCGCGCATAAGTTTCCACCCACTCCCCGGCATGCTTTCCGGCATGGTTTTTCATCCGGTTGGCAGTATTTGTTGCACTACTGTTCATATGAAAAAAATTAGTGAATAATAAATTAACCAAGGCTGAAAAAAATATAGATAAGCCTGCATTCCTGATACGTTAACCCATTTGCGAATGTTTCTGCAGCACCTTTTTGCGGGTTAAGCAGCTCAGGTGTTGTTCATAGCAGAAATACAAAAAGTGGCTTTTCATTCAAAAAAGAAGGATATTAGCATTACTACAACAGAACAAACTTTATTTTTATGAAATATTTACCAATAGGCAAAGATCTTTTTACTGTTAACCGGCAAAGATTTATTGCACGCCTTAAGCCGGACAGTATTGCCGTATTTAATTCAAATGACCTTTTGCCAACTAACGCCGATGGTACCATGCCTTTCCGGCAGAACAACGATTTGTTCTACCTTTCGGGTATTGATCAGGAAGAAAGCATACTGGTTTTATTCCCTGATTACCCGGATGAGAAATTCAGGGAAATTTTGTTCCTGAAAGAGACCAATGAGCATATTGCTGTCTGGGAAGGGCATAAATATACAAAGGAAGAGGCTTATGCCACCTCGGGAATCCGTACTGTGCTGTGGCTTTCGCAGTTTGAGCAAACGTTTAATACTTTAATGAGTCAGGCCGACAGGGTGTACCTGAACAGTAATGAGCATATCAGAAATGCCTCCACTACCGAAACCCGCGATATGCGTTTTGCAAAGTGGTGCCGCGAAACATACCCCATTCATACTTACAAACGTTCAGCTCCGGTTATGCAGCACCTGCGGGCGGTTAAATCAGAAATAGAAATTGACCTGATGCAAAAGGCCTGCGATATTACAGAGCAGGGCTTCCGGCGCATACTCCGTTTTGTTAAGCCCGGAGTAATGGAGTATGAAATTGAGGCTGAGTTTATACATGAGTTTATCAGGAACAGGAGCAGGGGCTTTGGTTATTCCCCTATTATAGCCAGTGGGGCAAATGCATGTGTGCTGCATTATATCGAGAATAATGCAGAGTGTAAGGATGGTGAGCTGATCCTGTTTGATGTAGGGGCAGAGTATGCAAATTATAATGCAGACATGACCAGGGTTATTCCGGTGAATGGACGCTTTACCCGCCGCCAGAAAGAAATTTATAATGCGGTATTGCATGTGCAGCGGGAAGCTACTAAACTGTTGCGCCCCGGGAATACCATTCCGCAATACCATAAGCAGGTAGGGGAGATTATGACTGAACAGCTTTTGAAGGTGGGTTTGCTGGATTCCACCGATGTAAAGAACCAGAAAGCGGATAACCCTGCTTACAGAAAGTATTTTATGCATGGTACCTCACACCACCTTGGCTTAGATGTACATGATGTGGGCAACGTGTTCCGGAAATTTGAGCAGGGCATGGTGTTTACGGTGGAGCCAGGTATTTACATCAGGGAAGAAGGAATAGGCATTCGCCTGGAGAATAATGTGGTGATTACTGATGATGGTGTGTTTGACCTGATGCGCAATATTCCAATTGAGGCTGATGAAATTGAAGAGCTGATGAACAGTTAAATCCAGGCAGCAGATGATTATTTTTAAGGATATGGTATAAGGCAGTAATGCTGAAAAGTCATGTAATAAATATTATTTGTTATTAAAAAAAATAGTGAGGCCGGTTCATCCGGCCTCACTATTTTTTTGTCCTCTGTAAATGCTTTTTTGTTTTTCTGCTCTCATTCCCGCTAATTCCACACTTTGTGTGTGGATAAAAACCCCACTGTGTGGAAGAGTTCTACATTTATTTTCAGGTGTTTCAGAGTAAAGAAAATGTAAATGTAAGATTTATAGCTGTTTAGCCTGTTTTTTTATTTCTGGCACGGTTGTTCGTATATACCTGAGCATAGACTTAGAATAGAAAAACGAAATTTTTTAAAATACTTAAATTAATAAGAACCATGAAGAAGACATTTTTAACATTAGTAGCAGTTGGATTTGGAGTATCAGTATCATTTGCGCAAACAGCTCCTGTACAGGGAACTGAAACTGAGCAGAGCGGAATGCAGACTGAGCAAACAGATAATATGTACCAGCAGGAAGAAGGCAGGACAGAAGTTGAAATGAGTGAAGTGCCTGTTGCAGTACAGGATGCGTTTAAAAACGGACAGTACAGCAATTACGAGGTTCTTTCTATTTATGAAAAAGAAGCAGAAGAAGGTAAAAAATACGAATTTGAGCTTGCTCAAAGCGGAGCTGCTGCCACTGAAGGACAGGAAACTGCTGTTGAAGAAGGTATAGCAGGAGTGGAAACTGAGCGTGTAAGCGACCGCCAGGCAGATGTAATTGTTTATTTTGATGAAAACGGTCAGGTTTTAGAAGAAAAAGATCCTGAAGAAAAGAAAGAAGATAAAATGAACTCTGAGTATTAATAATATTTAATTTTTTGGACACAGATCGCTCATTGTCTGAAGCTTGCAGATTAAATGCTATGATTTCAATCTGATTTTTTCAAGCCCATAAATTTTTTAGACTGTTTTTCCGTTTCAACCAGGTAAGCGAAGCATATAACTATGCTTCGCTTTTTTTTGTTGTAGGGAAAATAATGTACTTTTAAACCTATTGTATCCTTCGGAACGTTAAGTATACATAAAACATCTTCGGCCAATTGTATGATAAAAATATTAATAGTGGATGATGATCCGATGTTTCGCATTATGCTTCGGACATTTCTTCTTAAAAATAATTACGAAATAGCAGAGGCACCTAATGGTAAAGACTGTCTGAAAAAGATCAGGACCGAAAGATTTGATATTGTGCTCACAGATCTGCGGTTGCCGGATACCACCGGCCTGGAGTTATTGCAGGAAATAAAAGATTCAGACCTTAACCGTGAGGCTCCGGTTATACTAATGACAAGCTTTGGCGATATACAGTCAGCTGTAAAGGCCATGAAGCTGGGAGCGTATGAATATGTGACCAAGCCGGTAAATCCTGATGAGATCCTTATGAATATTAAGGGTGCTTTAAAGAAGAACCTGCAGAAACAAAAAGTGGTTGCAGGGGGGGATGAGGAAGAAAGTCCTTTCCGCGATTTTGAATATGTGAACGGAACCACTGAAGAAGCCGGTCGTATTCAGGAGTTTATTGCTTTGGTAGCCCCCACCCGTATGTCGGTGCTTATTCAGGGAGAGAGTGGTACGGGAAAAGAGTATGTGGCAAAAATGATCCACCAGAAGAGCAAGCGGAAAGATGAACCCTTTGTGGCGGTCGATTGCGGCACCCTTTCGAAGGACCTTGCAGGAAGTGAGCTGTTTGGCCATGTAAAAGGTGCTTTTACAGGAGCCTTACAGGATAAAAAAGGGCAGTTTCATGAAGCAGACGGGGGAACCCTTTTTCTGGATGAGGTGGGGAATTTGCCTTACGAGGTGCAGGTAAAGCTGTTGCGTGCCCTGCAGGAAAGAAAAGTGCGGCAGATTGGAAGTAATGTGGATCTGGATGTAAACGTGCGTATAATTGCCGCTACCAATGAAGACTTACAGCTGGCATCAGAAGAAGGGCGTTTCCGGGAAGATCTTTATCATCGTTTGAATGAATTCAGTATTTCGGTGCCACCTCTCAGGGAGCGGAGAGATGATGTGATTTCCTTTGCTGAATATTTCCTGAACCAGGCAAATGAAGAGCTGGAGAAAGAAATACGGGGCTTTACGCCGGAGGTGCTTACGGTTTTTTTAAAATACAACTGGCCTGGTAATCTCCGGGAACTGAAAAATATAGTAAAAAGAAGTACCCTGCTGGCAAAAGCAGATTATATCGATACCACCGATTTACCTGAAGATCTGGTGAGGCAGGCCCATAACCTGGAAGAAAACGGGGTGAACAGCCACCATACTAATATAAAAGCAGTGCATGAAAAAAATGAGAAGGAGCTGATAAAGCAGGTGCTCATTCAAACTAATTTTAATAAAAGTAAAGCTGCCCGGATCCTTAATATAGACAGAAAAACACTCTATAATAAGTTAAAGCTTTACAATATTGATATGTAGAGCAGAGATTTAGATGTTAGTTGTTTGTTGTTAGCGGAGGCTTATTAATTGCAGGTATAAACACGCCTGCAAAGCTTTGGCGAACAACAAACAACTAATAACTCATTTTTACGAACTGAAAGACTCACTTTGGGTAAGCTTGCCCACCTCCTCCTCCACAAACCTCACCGCATCCTCGATTTTTTGCCCGAGTTCATCAAAAATCTGCTGAAACTCTTCCTGTGGCCTGCTGGTGTCAAAAAATTCAATTTCTTTCAATAGTTCTGCCGCCCGGTTTGCTTCAAGGTGCTTAAAGGTGGGGTACATTTTATGAGCCAGTTCCGACAGGTTACTGTAGTCCTGCTGAAGGTGCAGGGTATGTAGCTGCTCTGTGTTTTCTGATGTATTTTCCAGGAATGACTGCAGGAACAGCATAAATGCCTGTTCATCGCCGGCTGCAAACTGCCGGAACATATCCAGATTATAATTTTCTTCTGCCGGTTCTGCTTCTTTCAATTGTAAAGGGGAGGTTGCCTCCCTGCTTCCGGTTTCATTTTCTCCGGCCGGCCGGGGCTCACTCCAGAGGGAGGTAAAGAGCTGTAAAAGGTCTTTTTCGGTATACGGTTTTACAAGGTAGGAGTCCATCCCTTTTTCCAGGTATCCTTTTAAGTCCTGGCGCATAGCGTTTGCAGTAACCGCAACTACAGGTATTGATGCTTTTTCCCCCTTCAGTAAACGTATTTGTTGTACCAGTTCAATGCCGCTCATGCCGGGCATGTTAATGTCTGTCATTACAAGGTCGTAATCCCTGGTTTTGAGCAGCTCAAATGCATCAAATCCGTTTACGGCTTCCTCGGTTTCTATTCCCCATTTACGTAAAATGGTATTGAGCAGAAGAACGTTAAAGCGATCGTCCTCTGCCAGAAGAACCTTTTTGCCTGCCCACTGCTGCGAAGGGGCTTTATCCTCTCGGGTGGTAGCAGCTTTCCCTGCGCGGGTTTCTTCGCCTTTAGGGAAAGGAATGGTAACCAGAAAGGTAGATCCTTTGCCTTTTTCACTTTCCACCGTAATTTGTCCGCCCTGTAGCTCGACCAGTTTTTTGGTAATGGAAAGGCCAAGGCCGGTGCCTCCGTATTTGCGGGTAATGCTTTCATCGGCCTGGCTGAAATTTTCGAAAATGTAAGGAAGCTGTTCTTCGCTGATGCCAATTCCGGTGTCGCGCACCTCTATATTTACAACATATTTACCGAACCCGTTATCCTTGGCGTCAAAGTGGATAACCACTTCTCCTTCTTCAGTAAACTTAATGGCATTACTGAACAGGTTGAATAAAACCTGTTGCAGGCGGAACGGATCTCCCAGCAGATAAAATTCTTCGTCAGGAAAATCCCTGGTTAATTTAATTGCTTTGCCTGTGGCTTTGCTCTCTGCTACATAGCATGTCTCTTCAATAAGATTCCTTATTCCAAAATCCTTTTTCTCAAAGCGGAGCTGGCCTGCCTCAATTTTAGAAAGGTCAAGTATATCGGTAACTATGGCCAGTAAAAAGTCGGATGAAGAGCTGATTGCTTTTACCTGGTCTTTTTGCTGTGGCTGCAGTGCCGATTTTTTTAACTGCTCCGTAAAACCAATAATCGCGTTCAGGGGAGTGCGTATCTCGTGGCTCATATTTGCCAGGAACTGCTCCTTAATCTGGCGGAGGCGCTCAGAGCGATGCCTGGCCAGTTCCAGATTCTTTTTGTAATAGTTGCTGCGGGATATATCTTTCACGATAAGAATCATGAAGATCAGGCTCATCAGTAAGCCTGCGCAGCTTATCATAAAAATAATAAACGATGCCTGGTTTGCCACTGCACGGGCTCTGCGGGCATTGGCAAGGGACGACATTTCCTCTTCCCGGTCCAGTTCCTTAATCATCTGCCGGATCTGGTTCATTACTGCCTGGTCTTTTTCCAGCATTACCAGCTCCTGGCCGGTTAGCTGCCGGCGGTAAACATTTTCCTCCTGCTGAATCTCTTCCAGTATCTGGCGGATATTCCGCATGAGGGTATCGGCAGTGGCCTGGGTAACGATGATAGTGTCAACACTTATTTCTGTGCGGGTAGTGGTAAAGGTGCTGTCAGTATTCTCAATTACCACATTGCGCTTGCTTTTATTTCCATTGCCAAAGAGGCGGCTGAAGAAGCCTTTTTTCTCCACAGGTTCAATGTTTACCCGCGGAAGGGTAGGGCGGTTCTCTTCCACCTTTCTGTGTGTGGTTTTAAGTGCTTTATTTATTTTTACAGAATCTTTTTTTCCTTCGTCCAGCCTGCGGAGAGCTTTTGCAGAAAATGTTTGCTGGTCAGTCATGGCTTTCAGCTCCATAAACTTATTCAGGCCATTAATTTTCTGCTCCATGAGCAGCCCGATTGAATCAATCCGTCTCCTTTGCCAGGGCTGGTAAGCTGTTAAGGTTTTCAGGGTGTCGAGCTTGGCAAAAACCCTGTTCAGGGTACTTTCATAATTTTTAAGGTAGGGATCTTCCTGCGAAAGAGTATAGGCCCGTATCTGGCTTTCGGCTTCTGAAATATCGGTAAGCAGCTGGTTAAGGAGGGTAGATTTCTTGTTGGGCTGTGCCAGTATTTCAACCGAGGCCGATATCTGATTAAAGCTATTGATGGAATAGTAAATTGCCGTGATCAAACCCATAGCCAGCAGGCTGAAGGCAATAATTACTTTGGTTTTTGTAGACGAATACTCTTTTGTGCTCATGCAGCTATAAGGCTCTTTACACTATAACAAAAAAAATACAAAAAGTATTGCTCAGAGGGGGAAAAGACGTGAGATATGAGACGTGAGACATGGGATGTGAGACATGGGACGTGAGAATGAACTGATCGATAAAACAACAATCTGTCTCCAATCTCATGTCTCCAATCTCATATCTCAAATCCTTTTATTATCTGTTATAAAGCTCCTGTCCTGCAGCCTCGTACTTGTCTCCTTTTTTCCAGAAGGGTGCTTTGGAGGCATTGGCAATCCTTTCGGCAGCCAGTGTAAAGGCCCTGCTGTAGCTGGTTACATAGGGGAAGTTAAGGGTTTCAGGGTTGTCGGTAACCTGATGGTAGTATTTCATCAGCTCCTCATCAAAAGCGGTAACTCCGGGGCTGAAGGTGGGAGCAGGAATCCCCCTTTTAGCGAAATTAACATTGTCGGACCTGTCGAAAAGATTTTGCTCAGGAACGGGATCCTGTATGGCTTCCAGGCCAAAAGCCCGGGCAGCTGTAATAAAGTCGCTCTCTGCTTCGGTACGCTCAAGCCCTATTACTGTAATTTTAGTGGTGTCGTTATAGCCTGCTCCATCAATATTCAGGTTATAAACAATTTGCTCTAAAGGAAGTACAGGGTTATTTGCATACCAGGCACTTCCCAGCAGCCCTTTTTCCTCAGCTGTCCAGGCAGCTACCAAAACTGAGCGTTTTGGCGGGTTTTCTGCAAAATACTTTGCTGCCAGCATTATTGAGGCGGTGCCTATAGCATTATCGCGGGCTCCGTTAAAAATGGTATCAGCATCGGTAGTGCCTCTTTTTACGCCCACATGGTCGTAATGGGCGGAAAGAAGGATGTATTCATCTTTCAGTTCAGGGTCAGTGCCTTCAATAATACCTAATACGTTTTTACTCTTTACACGCTGGTTTACTTTTCCTTTAATCTGGAGAACGGCTTCTGCTTTTTTTGTTTCGGCCACCTTCTTCAGAATATTGTTTTTAGCATCCTGTAGCCAGAAGAGGGGAATTTCTGCTGCCCCGGACTCCTTTTCTGTATCCAGTTGCAGCTGATCGTTGTTAAGGTAATTTACGAGTACTTTCCAGGGGAGCTGCGGGTTATTGTACAGTTCAACTACTGCTTTTGCTCCTTTTTCTGCCAGGCGCCTGCGCTTTTCGGCGGAGCTTGTAAACCATGCCTGTGGAGAGCTTTCTCCGGGCATACCTGCTTTTACTATAACGATCTTTCCTTTAACATTGGCTTTTTTCAGGTCATCCTCAGTGCCATGGTTCAGGTAAATAAGGGGAGCGTTAAGGTCTGTATTATCCCCTGCCAGCATAAGCAGCTCATTGGGCATAGTGTAAACGTCTTTGCCAATTTGCAGTTTTCCTTCTTCAGGAGGGCTGGTTTTGCGGAGGTGTACCTGCTGGAAATAGGTGTCGGAATCTCCTGCCGGCAGTATTCCATTGGCGCGGAAAGATTCTGCAATATAACGGGCTGCAATATCCAGTTCCGGACTGCCGGTGTCGCGGCCCTGCAGCTCATCAGATGCCAGGAAGCGGATATGCCTTTCTACCTCCGCTTGTGTAACAACTTCCTTAATGCCTGGTTCTGATTGTGCAAAAGAAGGTGCTGCTGGCAGTAAGAGGCTCAGGCAGCAGAGGCACGAAATTAAATTATTTTTGTTCATAAATTTATTTTAAATAGTGTACCGGTTTCCGCATCAGAATAATTGCTGTAATCCGGTTAAGGTTTTAAAGGTTTTTTAAGATAAAATCCGTCATCATTTTAAACAGGTGATAGCGGGTGGAGCCACCGCTTATGCTATGGCTTTTATTGGGGTAGTAAAAAGAATCGAATTGCTTTCCTGCCTCAATTAAAGCGTTTTGCAGCTCCGCTGCATTCTGAAAATGCACATTATCATCGCCGGTGCCATGAATAAGCAGGAAGGCGCCATTCAGTTTACCGGCATGGGTAAGTGGGGAGTAATCATCGTATCCGGATGGATTATCCTGCGGGCGCTTCAGGTATCGCTCCGTGTAAATGGTATCGTAAAACCGCCAGTTGGTTACAGGAGCCACAGCTATGGCTGCTTTAAATACCTCGTTTCCTAAAAACATAGCCAGGGAAGACATATACCCCCCGTAGCTCCAGCCCCAGATGCCAATGCGGCTTTCATCAATATAAGGCTGGTTTGCCAGGTATCTGGCGGCGGCTATCTGGTCCTCCGCTTCGTATTTACCCAGTTGGGCATAAGTGGCATGCTTAAAATCTCTTCCGCGTGCTCCCGTTCCCCTGTTATCTACAGAAACCACAATGTATCCCTGGTCAGCAAGGTAGCTGTGCCATACTTCCCGCTGTGCGCTGAAGTTATCCATTACCGTTTGGGAGCCGGGGCCACCGTAAACATAAAGCAGGACCGGGTACTCTTTTGTAGGATCGAAGTCTGCCGGCTTAATCATGTACGCATTAAGCTGAATGGTGTCTGCCGTCGGGATGGTGAAAAACTCTTTCGTGTTCAGGTTTACCTTTTCCAGTGTCTGCCGGAGTTCTTTATTATCTTCCAGCACTGCCAGCTGCTTTCCTTCCGGGGCCTGGTGTAGTGTAACAGTTAAAGGCTCTGTGGCAGATGAGTGGTACTGTATATAGTAAGTAAAAGCGGGGTTCATATTAATGGCGATGACTCCTTCCTTATTACTGAGTTTTTGCTTTTCTTTTCCTTTGTTCTTTTTCCTGCTTTTCAGCCGGACGCTGTAAAACTGCCGCTGAAGCGGGGAATCTTCGGAGGAGATATAATATACCAGGTTCCTTTTTTCGTCCAGGCCTATGAGTTCATCAACATCATAATTACCTTCCGTTATTTGTTGTACCAGTTCGCCGGACATATTATACTGGTAAATATGCTTATAGCCGCTCTGCTCGCTGGTGCGGATAAAACCTTTATTGTTCTCCAGGTAAGTCAGGTTGTCGTTATAATCAATATCCACATAAGTATCGCTGGTTTCAGTAAGCACAACCGTAGCCTGGCCTGTATTGGCATTGGCATGCAGGATCTCCAGCTGGTTTTGCAGACGGTTCATCCGGATGATGGAAAGAAGGTCAGAATTGTTCGTCCAGTACACACGGGGAATGTAAATATCTTTTTCAGTGCCTGTGTCCATAGTGGTGGTGCTTCCTTCAGGCAGCTGGTAAACCAGAAATTCCACTTCGGAGTTTTCTTCCCCTGCCTTCGGGTATTTAAAGCGGTAATCTTCCGGGTACAGGCCGGTCCAGAGTTGCATATTGTATTCCTTTACATCACTTTCGTTGAATTTGTAAAATGCAATTTTCCGGCTGTCCGGCGACCAGAAGAAGGCCTTCGCAAAAGTAAATTCCTCTTCATAAACCCAGTCAGTGCTGCCATATATTATTTTGTTGAACTCACCGTCAGTAGTAACGGCCGTTTCCTGCATACCGGCAAGGTCTTTATAGTACAGGTTATTGTCCCGGACGTAAGCAACTTTGGTGCCGTCGGGCGAAAAAGTTGCGTATGAAACCTTCTGGTCGTGTATTTCGTAGAGGGACTGGCTGGTGAAATTATAGACGTAAAATTTAGCTTTGGTGGAGCGGCGGTAGATGCTTTCTATGTCGCTGGCCAGCAGTACCTGATCTTCGTTGGCGCTCAGCTCATATTCCATAAACAGGAGAGGAGCCTGCTGCCCTTCAGGAGCAAGGTTGCTGCCATCTGCCAGAGTATCTGTGGCCTGTCCGCTGGTGATATCATATTTAACAATTGCATAGGCATAGCCGGAGAGCGAAGGTCTCAGGGAGGTGTAATGCTGCCCGTCCCGCATCCAGTTTATGCCATAGACAGAGTTAGTATGGAAGGTATTTGCTTTGAAAATATCCTCCAGCGTAACTTCCCTTTTTCCCTGCCCGAAGGCGGAAATTGAAAGTGTGATTAAGTAGCTCAGGGCCAGCCACCTCAGGAGGGGAAGTTTTTTTACCATCTGTCTGTTCTTTTTTTAGTGTTTTTGATAATTTCAAAGATAACTACAGCCGTGTAAGAATAATAGTTTTTTATGACTGATTAATTTTTTCTATTATGCCAAAGAATCCTTTTCAAACCATGTTGGTAAATAACGAAACACCCGCACTTGTTATGTTTTATGCTCCATGGTGTGGTTATTGCCAGGCTTATCTTCCGGTGTTAGAGAACATTGCAGAAGAGTTCTCCGGTCGCCTGCAGGTACTGAAGGTAAATGTTGACCGGAATGTTGCAGCAGCCTTGCGGTACAGTATAAGGCTTACTCCAACCTTTGTAGTATTTCACAGAGGTCATGTTTTATGGAAAAAGCAAGGACAAGTTTCAAAAAATGAACTTTCCGGAAAAATCCTAAACCTTTTGAAGTTAGAAGGTGTATACTAAACTTTGAAAATGCAATCCGGTATGTAGTTTTGCATTTAAATTTTTAATAAAAACCTTTTAAAGTAAAGTCTGTATGAAGAGATTTTTGAATTACTATTTAAGCCTTACGCTTATTGCCTCACTTTTTGTTGTTGCAGGTTGTAGCGAAGAAGATGATCCGCTTATTAATGCTCCGCAAATTTCTTTTGATGGAGTATCCGGTGATGGAGTTACCGCTGATGTTGGAGAGGATGTTGATTTTACCGTAAATGTTACTGCTCCCGGAGGTTTCAACCGCCTGGTAATTTATAGGACACTTGGTGTAGACGGAACCCGTTCAACATTGTTAGATACAGCCCGTACATCAGGAGATGTGCCTACTGCATTTACATTACCAGTTTCTTACACTGTTACAGCTGATGAGGCAGGACAGGATGTTTATTTAGATTTCAGGGCAGTTGGTGAGGATGACCAGGAAGCCGAAAGAAGATTTACTATTACGGTAAATGAGCCGGAATTTGCTGAATATCAGACAGTGCTTTTAGGTGGCCAGACTAATACTACGGAGCCAAGCTTTTACAATGCAGTGGATAATGAAAGGTACATGTATGCCGCTGCTAATGAAGTGGCAAACAGAGATCAGGTAGATTTTCTTTATCATTATGGGAATACTAATTTCAACATAATAGCTTCCCCGGATGATACTGATTCCAGAGCAGCCTGGACGGGTTATGGGAATCCTTTAACTAACTTGAATAATTCTACCCGATTTAAGAGAATAACAACTACGAGCTCTGGCTATGCTAATATTAACAGCAATAATGCTTTGATAAATGCTTATGCCGAAAATGCAAATCCGGAGCTTTCAAGACTGACTCAATTACAGCAGGGGGAAACTTTTGCCTTCAGGCTTGATGCAGATCGTGGTGCCCGCTACGGTGTGGTTGAGGTAGTTGAAGTTGCAGGTACCAGCGGAACAAACCGTACTATTACATTAAATGTAAAAGTTCAGGCAGCTAATAACTAAACCGTGCTTGAATTATAATTATTAGAGATAAAAAAAGGAGCTCCTGATTTCAGGAGCTCCTTTTTTTGTCTTCCACATATTTTATAAAATTCCTTATGACCTCCATGCTTTCTTCGGGCTTCTCGTACATGCCCATATGGCCGCTTTCCTTCAGTACATGTATTTCGTAATTACTTAATGCCAGTACCTGCTTTTTACTGTCTTCCAGGGTAACACTGGTGTCTTCTTCGCCGGCAATATAAAGAATGGGCTTTTTGAAGTGCTGAAGTGCCTGCAGCCTGTCTTTTCTCTGCTGCATAGCCCTTGCATAAGCAATTACGGATTCTTTAGGAGTGCTGCAGCCTATGGCAATCAGTTCATTAATTTCTTTCTGCAGAGATTCTCTTTTTTTAGGGGAAAACAGGGGAGGTACAAAAGAGCTGATGTATTTTTCCACCCCATGTTTTTCCACGAAGGCAATTACATTTTCGCGGGTGCGTTTTTTCTCTTCAGTATCGGCATAAGCAGTGGAATTGAACATTCCAAAGCCAGCCACCATATTTGCATGTTTTTCCAGAAACGCGAGGCCAGCATAGCCTCCCAGAGAGTGGCCTACTAATATAAGCTTCTCAATTTCCTGCTCCTGCAGCCAGTTGTATAAATCATCAGCTACAGTTTCCATATTTAGTTCTCCGGCAGGTAAAGGGCTTTGGCCAAAGCCGGGTAAGTCCGGACAAAGTACGTGAAATTGTGTGCCTAATTCCTGTTCAAACCTTTTCCACACCTTATGCGATTCGCAAAACCCATGCAGCAGTACAAGCGGAATTCCTCCATTCGCCCTGCCGCTTTCGCTGAAAAATAGTTTCATGCTTTAAAAATTTAGAGCCAAGAGCCAAGAATCAAGAGTCAAGAATCAAGAGCCAAGAATCAAGAGCCGAGATGCACAGGTCATGGTTCTTGACTCTTGGTTCCTGACTCTATTTCAACAAAGCCACTCCGGCAAGTTTACGGACTGCTTTGGCAATGCCGGCGGCATCGTAGCCACATTCGGCATAAAGTTCTTCCTGTTCGCCGTGCTCGATAATGGCATCGGGAATACCCAGGCGCTTAATTTTTGCACTGTAGCCATTGTCGCCCATAAATTCGAGTATGGCGCTTCCGAATCCGCCCATCAGACAGCCATCTTCAACGGTAACTATTTTATCGAACTGCTGAAATATTTCATGCAAAAGGTTTTCGTCCAGCGGTTTTGCAAAGCGCATATCGTAATGGGCAGGCTTAAAGCCATCCTTTTCCAGGAGCCTGCAGGCTTCCACTGCAACATTACCAATGTGTCCTAATGAAAGAATGGCAACGCTTTCTCCTTCCTGAATGATGCGGCCGGTGCCGTCTTCAATTTTTTTCATAGGAGTGCGCCACTCAGGCATTACACCCTGTCCGCGCGGGTAGCGGATGCAATAGGCTCCTTCGCGGGGGAGCTGGCTGGTATACATCATATCGCGCAGCTCTTCCTCGTTCATTGGTGCCGCCACTACTATGTTGGGGATGCACCGCATAAAAGCAATGTCGTAAGCGCCGTGGTGGGTGGGGCCGTCAGCTCCGGCAAAGCCGGCGCGGTCGAGGCAAAATACCACGTGCAGGTTCTGCATACACACATCGTGTACTACCTGGTCGTAGCCCCGCTGCATAAATGTGCTGTAGATGTTACAGAAAGGAATCATCCCTTGTGTGGCCAGGCCTGCCGAAAAAGTTACTGCATGCTGCTCCGCAATGCCTACATCAAAGGCGCGGTCCGGCATTGCTTTCATCATAATGTTCATTGATGAGCCGGAAGGCATGGCAGGGGTAACCCCCATGATTTTGTCATTCTGCTCTGCCAGCTCCACAATGGTGTGGCCAAACACGTCCTGGTATTTTGGCGCCTGGGGGGTGTCATATACCTTTTTCTGGATTTCGCCCGTTACTTTGTCGAATTTGCCGGGAGCATGCCAGCGGGTCTGGTCTTTTTCTGCCAGGGCAAAGCCTTTTCCTTTAGTGGTAATGCAATGGAGAATTTTAGGACCTGGAATATCCTTCAGGTCTTTTAATATGCTTACCAGATGGTTTACATCGTGTCCATCCACAGGGCCGAAATACCGCAGGTTGAGCGATTCAAACAGGTTGCTGTGCTGCAGCAGGAACGATTTCATGCTGTTCTCCACCTTGGAAACAATGTCCTTGGCATTGGTGCCGAACTTGCTGAATTTTCCTAAAATCTTCCATATCTCATCCTTGGCTTTATTATAAGTATGAGAGGTGGTAATATCGGTAAGGTAGTCTTTAAGGGCGCCCACATTGGGGTCGATCGACATATTATTGTCGTTCAGGATAATGAGGAGGTTGGAGCCTGATACGCCGGCATGGTTCATGGCTTCAAATGCCATACCGCCTGTTAAGGCGCCGTCGCCAATAACCGCAATGTGCTGGCGTTCTTTTTCGTTTTTATGGTCCGATGCCACTGCCATACCCAGTGCGGCAGATATAGAGGTGGAGGAATGTCCTACCCCAAAAGCATCGTAAGGGCTTTCTTTCCGTTTAGGGAAACCGGATAAGCCACCATACTTTCTGTTGGTATGGAACTGGTTTCGCCTCCCGGTAAGGATTTTGTGGCCATACGCCTGATGGCCAACATCCCATACGAGCTGGTCGTAAGGGGTATTAAAGGCGTAATGTAAGGCAACCGTAAGTTCGACCACACCCAGGCTCGCACCAAAATGTCCGCCATATACCGATACATTATCGATAATAAACTGCCGCAGTTCTTCAGAAAGTTGTACCAACTGGTCGGGGGAAAGATTTTTCAAATCGGCCGGACTGTTGATGGTAGCAAGCAATTTCCCAGGTTTTATAAGCATAACAGAAGCTTGTAAAATTTTAAAACACACAAAAATAGCAAAAGTTTATGGAAGTCTCATTCATATGCGGCCTCTATACTGCCGGATTGCAGGAAGGTGAAGAGCTTTTTCTTCTGGTTTTTACCATTTATAAGCATGAGCACAGGCATTAGTTCAGCAAAAAGATTTAATATTTAAGAGAAAAAGAGAATTAACAGAACTAAAATTCCGTAAAAGGTAATTATAATTTACCTCCTGCTGAAGGAAAACAGGCTAAATGAGCAGGTGAGGAGAGAACCCTGAAATAATTCGGCAGAGCTTTCCCTTTACTGAAGGGGATTCTTTAAATTTGATGTTGTTAACACTTTGTAGCTAAATAGTATTGTGAGTTTTGAAATAAAATTACCTCTTTTTGAGGGGCCTTTTGATCTTTTGCTGTTCTTTATTGAACGCGACGAACTGGATATTTATGATATTCCTATTTCGGGTATTACTAAAGACTTCTTAGAGTACCTCAGGAAGCTGGAAGCCATGAATATTGAGGTAGCCAGTGAATTTATACTGGTTGCAGCAACGCTTATGCGCATTAAAGCCAAAATGTTGCTGCCGCGGCCGCAGCTGGATGAAAAGGGGGAGGAGATAGACCCGCGTGATGAGCTGGTAAAGCACCTGCTGGAATATAAAAAGTACAAATCGGTGGTTCAGCAACTCGCTCAGATGGAGGCGAACCAGCTGCAGCGGGAAAGAAGAGGAAATGTGGAGACGGAGTATAAGCACCTCTCGGAGGTGCATAATGTGGAGGCAGAGCTGCAAAACCTGGACCTTTACAAGCTCATGAAGGTGTACCAGCGGGTGTTGCGCAGATATGAGAGTGGCAGCCAGCAGCCGGTACACCAGGTGGTGCCTTATCCCTACACCATTGGAGGGCAAAAGAAAAGGCTTTTAAACTGGCTTAATTCTGCTTCTGAGGTCTCCTTTGAAGAGGTTATAAAAGATAAGCCGGAAAAAATTGTTGTAATCTTTAACTTTCTTGCCATTTTAGAATTGTTACAATTAAATTTGGTGCGGCTCAGGATAGAAGATGGATTTAATAATTTTTGGATCATCAGAGAGGAAGGGGTGCCGGAGCCGGAAAGCCTGGAAAGTTAAATGAATATAGATTCAGATAAGGTTTTAAAAACACTGAACCCCCGTAAGGTTTGGGTGCCCGTAGTGCTGGGTATTGGCTTTGTTGTTGCCATGATGCTGCTGGACAAAGACCTTACGGCAGATAAGCTGTTGCTGATCTCAGATGCCGGAGGTGGGCCCATGTTGCTGGCCCTCCTTATTATTTTCTGTCGTGATGCAGGTTATATATACAGAATAAGGCAGATTTCAGGGAAGCAATTAAGCTGGGTGAGCAGTTTGTTTGTTATTATCCTGTGGGAGTTTGCCTCTGCTGTTACGCCCTCAGTGGTGGGAGGTACTGCGGTGGCTGTGTTTATCTTATATAAGGAAGGAATAAAGCTCGGGCAGGCAGTGGCGTACGCCATGCTTTCGGCTATTCTCGATAATATGTTTTTTGTAGTGGCGGCTCCAATTGCTATTTTTCTTTCGCAGGGGCAGGCTTTCCCGGGTATTGCAGCTGTAAATTTTGAATTTGGCGGGAGTCTCGAAGCCGTATTCTATATAAGTTATGCCCTTATTGCTGTTTATACCTTTGCAATGGCTTTTGCGCTTTTTGTAAAGCCAAGAGCATTTAAATGGCTCCTCATAAAAGCCACCTCCATAGGGTACTTAAAGCGCTGGCGGCATGGGGCTGTAAACAGGGGGAATGAAATTATACTGGCCTCCAGGCAATTTAAAGGGAAGAGTTTAAAATACTGGGTAAGTATAAGTCTGGCAACGCTGTTTGTATGGGTGGCGCGCTATTTTACGCTCAATGCAGTAATCAGTGCTTTTGCCGACCTGACCTTCGATCAGCACATGCTGGTGTTTGGCCGCCAGATAGTAATGTGGATTACCATGCTTATTTCCCCCACGCCCGGCAGCAGTGGGGTGGCAGACATCCTGTTTCCGCAGTTCTTTATGGTGTTCCTTGCAGACTATACCCTGATAGCCGGTATGCTCTGGCGCATGGTTACCTACTATCCTTACCTCATCCTGGGTGCCCTTGTGCTGCCACGCTGGCTGCAGAGGGTGTTTGTGAAGAAGAAATAATCAGATATGGGACATGAGACATGAGACTGGAGATGAGGAAAGTTAATATTCTCCTTTCCGGTCTCATGTCTCAGGTCTCAAATCTCCCGTCTTTTTAAGCAAACTGCTCGGTTCCTGCGAAGAAGAAGCTGCCTTCAATTTGGGCATTCTCATCGGAATCAGATCCGTGTACAGCATTTGCTTCTATTGACTTGGCAAATTTCTTACGGATGGTTCCTTCCTCGGCCTGCTCAGGGTTGGTGGCGCCTATCAGTTTTCTGAAATCAGCTACGGCATTGTCTTTTTCAAGAATAGCGGCAATAATTTTGCCTGACGACATATACTTCTTAAGGTCGTTATAGAAAGGACGCTCTTTGTGTACCTCATAAAACTGACCTGCACGTTCAGGGCTCAGGAGGGTCATTTTAAGGGCTACAATTTTAAAGCCTGCCTCTTCAATCATTTTAAGGATAGCTCCTGCATTGCCATCGGCCATAGCGTCAGGCTTAATCATGGTAAAAGTTCTGTTTGTTGCCATTTTGTTGTTGGTGGATTAGTAGTTTAAGTAAAAAAGTTTATTGGTTTTTGAAGTGGCAAAATTAAGATTTTATTTTAAAAAATGCCCCTTCTTCCAATAAGGAATCATGAAACATTGAATTAGGAAGACGCCTCCTGTCAGACATTTTTGCTTTTCAGACAATTTATGCGCAGTTTTGCATCTTAACCAGATAACTTTCTGTTTGGCAGAAGTGTATTACTGATTTGATGCAAGATTTACAAGCTCTTAAACAAGCACTTAGCACACCCAAAAAAGTAGTAATTACTACTCATCCCAAGCCGGATGCAGATGCATTGGGCTCTTCTTTGGGTATGGCGGGTTATCTTAAAAAGAAAGGCCATTCAGTTACTGTGGTGACTCCAACCGATTACCCTGGTTTTTTGCACTGGATGAGCGGCAATA
Source organism: Cesiribacteraceae bacterium YIM B00369 (assembly GCA_017948555.1). GTDB lineage: Bacteria > Bacteroidota > Bacteroidia > Cytophagales > Cyclobacteriaceae > Nafulsella. The sequence goes on from JAFMYY010000014.1 coordinate 50,268, forward strand.
CCGATGTGCTGGTATTTAATGAAGGAAATGAGGAGAAAGCTTCAGGGCTGGTAGCAGATGCTGAGCTGATCTTCTGCCTGGATTTCTCTGTTTTAAGCCGTATTTATGAGCTTGGAGAACTGATAAGGAAGGCGCCTGCCGATAAGGTGCTGATAGACCATCACCTGGAGCCTGAAGATTTTGCCCGTTATAGTTTCTGGAGTACTGCTGCTGCATCCACCGCTGAGCTGGTTTACCAGTTAATTGTGGATCTGGGAGACAGGCACCTGATTGATAAAAATATTGCCGAAGCCCTCTATGCCGGAATAATGACCGATACCGGCTCCTTTAAACACCCGAGCACTACAGAGCTCACTCATAAAGTAGTGGCAGACCTTATAAGCCTGGGTGCTGATGTGCACAGGGTAAGTAAGCTTATATACGATAATAACTCACTGGAGAAACTGCGCTTCCTGGGCTTTGCCCTCAGCGAAAAGCTTCAGTATCTGCCGGAGCTTCATACTGCTTATATGGTTATTTCGGCCGAAGAGCTGGATAAATTCAAATCCCGCACCGGCGATACAGAAGGCCTGGTAAATTTTGCCCTCTCTATAGAAGGAGTGGTGCTGGCAGCCCTTTTCGTGGAAAGGCCCGAAGCAGTTAAAATTTCTTTCCGTTCTATCGGCGACTTTTCTGTAAGCCAGTTTGCTAAAGATCATTTTGAAGGCGGCGGGCATAAAAATGCGGCCGGTGGAAAATCAGATATGAGCCTTGAAGAAACTGCTGACAAATTTTTACATTTGCTGCCTCAGTATAAGGATCAGCTACAGGAGAAAAAATTAATCTACCAATAAAAAACTATGTTTCGAATTAAAAGACTGGTAATGTTTACGCTTGCGGGTTTTGCTGTTCTGCAAGCCTGTAATAACGACAAAATAGGGCAGGAACAAACCACTGAATCCGGCCTTAAGTATACTTTTTTACGCAGAGGCGAAGCTACTCAGGAGCCTGATTCCGGTAAGCTGATGGTTTTCAATATGGTTTATACTACCGAAAACGATTCTGTTATTTTTGATACCCGCACCCAGAATATGCCAGTTGCTATCCCTGTAAGAGACACAACCATGCAGGGGATGCTGGCCGAAGGTTTTGAGATGTTGCGCAAAGGCGACAGTGCACGTTTTGTAGTGCCTGCAGAGAACTTCTTTAATAAAACTGCCCGCATGCCCGTTCCTTCCTTTGTGAAAAAGGAATCAAATATCATCTTCCGTGTTGGAGTGGAGGATGTGGTAACTGAAGAAGCTTACCGTGAAAGACAGATGGAGCAGTACCAGCAGCAGCAGGAGCAGGCAATGAAAGATATGGAAGTGCAGTTAGGGAAAGATGTGGAGACAATTGGCGCTTACCTGCAGGAGAATAACATAAACGCTCAAAAAACTGAATCAGGACTGCATTATGTAGTGCAGGAGCAGGGTAAAGGCCCCGAAGTGGATGAAGGTGATGAGGTTTCAGTACATTATCGTGGTAAACTTCTGGATGGTACTCCTTTTGATGCTTCTTACGACCGTGGTGAACCTTTAAGCTTTAATGTTGGTCAGGGCAGGGTAATTCCGGGCTGGGACGAAGGTCTGCAGCAGTTGCGTAAAGGAAGCAAGGCTACTTTTTATATTCCTTCTCCGCTGGGGTACGGGCCACGTGGTGCCGGACCTGTTATTAAACCAAACTCCATACTTGTGTTCGATGTGGAAGTAGTGGATGTTACCAAGCAATAAGGAAAATAATATTTTTAAATAAGGAAAGAGGCTGTCCGGAAGGAGCAGTCTCTTTTTCTTTTATTGCCGCTTGCCGGCTTTATTCACCCCTTTTCTTCAATATAAATTTTTTTATTTTCGCAACTTATTTTGAAAATGCTGTGTCTTCTTAAGCAGACGATAATATTCAAGTTAAACTGTATGAAAAAAATATCAATCTATTTATTGCTTTTAGTGTTCCTGTTTGCTCAGGCATGTTCCGATGATGAGAGCGACCCTACGCAGGAAGTAAGGAGTTTGCTGGAGCAGCAGGATTCTCAGATTAGTACATACCTGAGCGAAAATAATATTGAGGCTGAAAAAGACGTATATGGCGTGTACTGGGAGGTCTTGCAGGAAAATCCTTCAGGAAGAGAGATTGGAGAGGGTGATGTGGCCGATGTAACCTATAAGTTAACCCAATTCGATGGTACCCTTATTGGTGAAAATACCGGAGATTCAGTAAGAGTGGCATTCGATAGCCAGCGGGACGTCTATTATCAGCCATTTTATCTTAAAAATGCCCTGGCTTTTATGAGAGAAGGGGAGAGGTATCGCTTTTACATGCCATTTAATTCAGCTTTCGGTAATTATGAACTGGCAAATGTAGTTCCTTACAGAGGAATTGTTGTAATGGAGCTTGAAGTGAAGCAGGTTTATAAAACAATTGCTGAACTGAAAGAGGGCGATATAAACATGATAGAAAGAGTGATAAGCGCATCCGGGGAAGATGCTGATACTCTGGCTTCAGGGGTACGGAAAGTGTTTCTTGAAGAAGGAGAGGGAGAGCAGGTGCCTGATGCAAAGGATAAAGTGGGAATAAGGTATACGGGGAGATTTTTGAACGGAAAGGTATTTGATACTAATACAGGTCCGAGTCGTGATCTGCTGTCATTTGTGATAGGTGCGAAACAGGTAATCACTGGTATGGAAACGGGTGTTAAAAGCATGAAGCTGGGGGAGAAAGCCCTCTTTTATATTCCATCGGCTGAGGGCTATGGAAAGAGTGCCAGCTGGTACATTATACCGGAGGCTGTTCGTGAAAATTTTAAAGTTATTGATAACGGATATTATGCGGGCATGGTAACTATACCTCCACATACGCCGCTGGTATTTGAAGTTGAATTATTAAATCTTGAAAAGATAGAATAATGGATATTTGCTTTGCAACAAATAACATAAAAAAGCTGGAGGAAATCAGGCACCTGCTGGAGCCTGATTTTCGTGTTAAAAGCCTGGCGGAAATAGGGTGTCGCGAAGAGCTCCCTGAAACAGGAGATACCCTGGAGGATAACTCCCTTGAAAAAGCCCGCTATGTGCTGGACCATTACGGCATAGCTTGTTTTGCCGATGATACCGGACTGGAAGTGGAAGCCTTAGGCGGTGAACCCGGAGTGTACTCTGCCCGCTATGCCGGCCCTGAGCGCGATAACGAAGCTAATATTAATCTGGTGCTGCAAAAGCTGGAGGGAATAGAGAACCGGAAAGCCCGTTTCAGGACTGTTATTACATGGGTGAGCGAAAAAGAAACCCGGCAGTTTGAAGGAATTGTGGAGGGCGAAATTTTACCGGAAAGAGCAGGAGGGAAGGGCTTTGGTTATGATCCTGTATTCAGGCCGGCCGGAGAAGAGTTATCTTTTGCGCAAATGAGCATGGATGAGAAGAATAGTATGAGCCACAGGGGCAGAGCACTCCGCAAGTTTATCGAATATATAAGCCCGGAGGCGGATAAAGCATAAAATAGTATAACTTTGGGCAGATGGAAAAGCCTTATATAGTAGGAATAACAGGAGGGAGTGCATCCGGAAAAACCTGGTTTCTTAAAAGCCTGCTCAGTGCATTTACAACCGAAGCTGTTTGCCTGGTATCGCAGGATAATTATTATAAGTTACGGGAACTTCAGCCGGTAGATGAAGAGGGCATTTCTAACTTTGATTTGCCTCACTCTATCGATTCTGCAGCCTTTGCACAGGATATTGAAACCCTGCTGCAGGGAAAAACAGTTGAACGGCCGGAATATACTTTTAATAATCCTGCTGCAGTGCCCCAAATGCTGGTTCTGAAGCCGGCGCCTGTAATTGTGGTGGAGGGTATATTTGCTTTTCACTTTCCTGAAGTAAAGAGGCTGCTCGACCTGAAGGTGTTTATTGATGCGGATGAGCATATTAAGCTTAGCCGCCGGATTGTACGCGACCACGAGGAGCGTGGCTATGGCCTGGAGGATGTGTTGTACCGCTACGAAAAACACGTGGTGCCTGCCTATAAAAAATTTATTGAGCCATTTAAAAGCGAAGCAGATATTGTAGTGCCTAATAACAGCGGTTGCGATAAAGCTATTGAGTTGCTGGTCGCCTTTTTGAAAAGCAGAATTATAAAAAACTGAAGCAGTTTTTATAATCCTAATCCTTTAAGGATTTAAAATTAAAAACTACAAATTGCTAAATTGCACCCGATATTCAAGACTCAATATTAAATATTAAATAATGATCAACCGTTTTGCCGTTATTGGTTTGGGGCAGTTTGGAATGTCTATTGCGCGTACTCTTGCCTCCCGCGGTGCCGAGGTGCTGGCTATAGATGTATTGCTTGATAAGGTGGAGCACGTAAAAGATGAGGTTGCCTATTCAGTAGCCCTGGACACCACCGATATAAAAGCGCTGATGGCGCAGAATATTCAGGATATGGATGCTGTGGTGGTGGCCATTGGTGAAAACTTCGAAGGGCTGCTGCTTACAACAGTACTGCTGCAGGAACTGAAGGTAAAGCGGATTATTGCCCGTGCTGCCTCCCCGCAACAAAGAATGATTCTGGAGAAAATGGGCGTAACGGAAATTCTTTCGCCGGAGGAAACAGTAGGGAAAACAGTTGCAGAAACGCTGCTGCATCCTAATATGAAGTCATTCCTGCCGCTTGCTGATGATTATGAAATTGTTGAGATCCAGACACCGCCGCGGGTTGTAAATAAAACAGTACGCGATATAGGACTTCGCCAGAAGTATAACCTCAACCTAATTACCATTAAGCGTGTTTACGAAGAGGAGCGGGCAGGAAAGGTTACAGAAGTGGAGCATATAATTGGGGTGCCTAAAGGCGATACCGTATTGTACGATTCTGATATTATGATTATTTTAGGTAAAGAGCAGGATGTGTACAGATTTATGGAAGTAAATAAGTAGATTTTCTTCCGTGTATTGGTAAATATCTTTCTTAATTGTTACTTTTGCAGCTATTCTATATAAATAACTGGTTATCATTCTTTTATGGCTAAGAGAAAAACTACAGGCAGCATATTCAGGCAGATTCCACTTTTGGTGGCAATGCTTGCTGCATTTGTGTTTTCGGCCAGCAATGGATTGCAGCCATTATTGTTAGATGATGCAGCACAGGCTGAGCAGGTTCAGGATCAGGACAGGAATGAAGATAATCGTCCTGAAGCCTATGTGGACTATGCCTGCGATGCTATAGCCCCGGCTGCCCAGTTGCAGTTTTTCCAGGCAAGCTTTAAAATTCCTTTACCCGAGTTACAGTTGGGCGGGGATATGCCTGATTTACTTCCTTCCCCCCGCGGAAGCGACCATTTCTTCCGGATCTTATTCCGGCTCATCATTTCCCCGAATGCTCCATAGTCTCCGGAGCAAAAGGCAGTTAATGCCCGGTACGGGGTTTTTGATTCATAAATCTCCCCCCTGCACAGCCTTACATAGCTGAATCCGGTAACCTGCTGCCACAAACCCATTCCATGAAATTTATCGGAGTAAAGAGTCCCATCGGCTGCAGATCTTAAAAAGCAATCTGAGCCAGGTGCCCTATACCTGATATCCCAATATCAAATAATCATTATTACTTAATACTTAATTAAAATGCGCAATAAAGGAATCATTGTTTTCCTGACTGTTGTAGTTACACTTTTGTGCCTGTACTACCTGTCATTTACGTTTGTATCGCGCGGTATCCAGCAGGATGCCACCGCCTATGCCACTCAGCCTGATGGCACTGTAAACTTTGCAAAGAAACAGTCTTATCTGGACTCTGTATGGCATGAGCCGGTATACAACTTCCTGGGAATGGAATATACTTACCAGGATATTAAAGAAAGCGAACTTAACCTTGGTCTTGACCTTCAGGGAGGTATGCATGTAACTCTGGAAGTTATGCCTGTGGAGATTGTAAGAGGTCTTTCAGGAAATAACCAGGATCCGGAGTTTGTAAGAGCTCTTGAGCTGGCAACAGAAAGACGAGCAGAAAGCCAGGATCGTTTTGTGGACCTGTTCTATGACGCTTTTACTGAACTGGAAGGGCAGGGAAAACTGGCAAACATTTTTGCAAATGCGCAAAACAGGGGCCGCATCAGCTTAAGCTCCAGCGACGATGAGGTGCTGAGCATCATTCGCACCGAAGTGGAAAGTGCCATTGACCGTTCTTTCCAGATACTTCGCACCCGTGTTGACCGCTTTGGTACTTCTCAGCCAAACATCCAGCGCCTGCAGGGTTCCGGTCGTATTCAGGTTGAATTACCTGGTGCCGATAACCCTGAAAGAGTACGTAAATTATTACAGGGAACAGCTAAGCTGGAATTCCTTCAGGTGGTTGAAATCAACAACTATGCCGATGCCCTGGAAAGAATAAACGATAAGCTGGTGGCAGAAAAGCGTGCGCAGCAGGCTTCGGCTCCTGCAGCTGCAAATACTCCTGCTGCGCCTGCAGCAACTGAAGGCGATTCATTAGCAAATGCCCTTGCGCAGAATGATACTACTGAAGATGGCGACCTTGCTACCCAGTTAGGAGAATCCAGTGGTTCTGATTCGCTTGACCTTTCAGTGTCCCCGCTTTTCAGCCTGATCAAATCACGCGGCGGATTAATCTATAGTGTACGCGATACTGCGCAGATCAACAGGATTATTCAGCGCCAGGATGTGCAGGAAATGCTTCCTGCTAACCTTAATTTTATGTGGGCTGTAAAAGCATTCCAGCCTGAAGGAAGCAGTGCAGGTTTGCTGGAACTGTATGCAGTACAGCGTGAGCGTGGCGGACGTGCTGCTCTTGAAGGTGATGTGGTTACTGATGCCCGCCAGGATTTTGATGACCGCGGTGCTGCGGCGGTATCTATGACAATGAATGCAGAAGGCGCGCGTGCCTGGAAAAGATTAACCGGTAACAGTATAGGACAGCGCATAGCCATTGTACTTGATGATTATGTATACTCTGCTCCGGTTGTACAAAGCGAAATTGGAGGAGGAACGTCTTCCATTACCGGTAATTTCAGTATTGAAGAAGCGCAGGATCTTGCTAACATTCTGAAAGCGGGTGCTCTGCCTGCTCCTACCCGTATTGTGGAGGAAGCAACTGTTGGTCCTACATTAGGTCAGCAGGCTCAGGTTCAGGGTATTGTTTCTATTGTGGCTGGTTTAGGTATTGTGGTACTGTTCATTATTGCCTACTATGCTAAAGGTGGTCTGGTGGCAAATATCGCCCTGCTGTTCAACATCTTCTTTATATTTGGTATACTGGCGCAGTTAAATGCGGCGCTTACCTTACCTGGTATTGCAGGTATCGTACTGACAATTGGTATGTCTATCGATGCTAACGTACTTATCTTTGAACGTATCCGTGAAGAATTGCGGAAGGGATCCGGTATAAGAAATGCTATTTCATCCGGTTATAATAAAGCTTACAGCTCTATTATAGATGCGAACGTAACAACCCTTTTGGTTGCCATTATATTGTATGTACTGGGGCAGGGGCCTGTAAGAGGTTTTGCTATTACCCTTATCATCGGTATTCTTTGCTCTTTATTTACTGCGGTATTAATTACCCGTGTAATTATTGAATGGATGACTAAGAAAGGCGACCAGAGCAATGTTTCGTTCGATACTCCTTTCTCCCGCAATTTGTTTGCAAACAGCAATGTCGATTTCCTTGGTAAAAGAAAGGTGGCCTATGGAATATCAGGAGCCATTATTGCAGTGGGCATTGTGGTAATGATTATCCAGGGAGGACTTAACATGGGTGTTGATTTTACAGGAGGCCGTTCTTATGTAGTTACCTTTTCCCAGCCTGTTGTTCCTTCCGATCTTAAAGTAGCGCTTTCTGATGAGTTTACCGATGCAGGTACAGAAGTAAAAACCTTTGGTGCCAACAATGTACTGAAAGTTACTACCAGTTACCTTATTGGTGAAGAAGGTCTTGATACAGATGACCGTGTACAGCAGGCGCTTATCAGTGGAATCCGGGATTTTAATGGTTCGCAATATGTGGCCGACGGACGTGCTTTGGGTGCAAATGAGTTTACCATCTCCAGTACTTCAAAAGTAGGGGCTACCATTGCTGATGATATTTTACAATCATCATGGGAGTCTGCCGGATTCGCACTTGTAATTATTTTCCTTTACATCCTTATCCGCTTCAGCAAATGGCAGTTTAGTGCCGGCGCCATCGCTGCACTTTTCCACGACGTATTAATAGTGCTGTCTGCCTTTGCAATAGCCGGAGCTCTTGGAATGACCTATGAGGTTGACCAGGTGTTTGTGGCTGCCATTCTTACAATTATTGGTTACTCTATTAACGATACCGTGGTAGTGTTTGACCGTATTCGTGAGGAGCTGGCTGCAACCTCAAAAGGTGCAGTGGTAAATGTGTTCAACAGTGCTATCAATACAACCTTAAACCGTACCATGATTACCTCTGCCACCACCTTAATAGTGGTGCTGATCCTGTTCCTGTTCGGTGGCGAAGTATTGAAAAGCTTCTCTTTCGCACTGCTTGTTGGTATAGTAGTAGGTACCTACTCATCTATCTTTGTGGCAACTCCGGTAGTGGCCGACCTTATGGAAGACAGAGTGGAAGGTACTGCAGCTGCAAAGCCTGTAAAGCAAAAAGCATAAGCATAACGTTAAATTTTATGAAAGGCTGCCAGTCCCGTGACTGGCAGCCTTTTTTGTTTTCCCAGGTTCTGATTTGTCAGAATAAACCAGTAATTTTACTGCGCAGAGGAACAGGCTGTAGCGGATAAAAGGGGCAGGAATATGGCTTTTTTTGCCGGAATTTATGTGCAGCTCCGGCTGAGAATTCCTGATCCGGAGGAAATGCAGCGGGGTCTGTTCCTGAAATACAATACTTAGTACTTACTACTTCATACTTATAAAGGTACCTGAATAATGGAGCATAAATTAGCTGCCTTAGCCACCCGGCTGGAAGGGGAACTTCACTTTAGTGAAACAATGCGCAGGTTATACGCCACCGATGCATCTGCATACCGCGAAATGCCGCTTGCAGTGGCCATACCACGTACAGAAGAAGATATAAGGAAACTTATAGCCTTTGCAGGAAAGGAAGGTTCGTCGCTTATTCCGCGTACTGCAGGTACTTCGCTGGCAGGGCAGGTTGTAGGCGGGGGTATTGTGGTGGATGTTTCTGTGCACTTCAGGCAAATACTGGAAGTAAACGAAGAAGAACACTGGGTAAGGGTACAGCCGGGGGTTAACCGCGATGAGCTAAACCTTTTCCTGGAACAATACGGCCTTTACTTTGGCCCTGAAACCTCCACATCTAACCGCTGTATGATTGGTGGCATGGCAGGGAATAACAGCTGTGGCTCAAATTCAGTAGTATATGGCAGTACCAGGGACCATCTTTTAGAGGTGCGTGGGTTTATTGCAGATGGTACTGAAGTGGTTTTCGGCGAGCTTTCTGGTGAAGAATTTAAGCAAAAAGCTGCCGGAAAAGGGGTGAAAAGTCCGCTTGAACAGCAGATATATGCCCAGGCGCAGGAAATGCTTTCTAATCAGCAGAATGCTGAAGAGATCAGGAAGGAATTTCCTAAATCAAGCATTCCACGCCGGAATACAGGCTATGCAATTGATCTGTTACTCAACTCTGAGCCTTTTACGGAAGGTGGCGAAGCATTTAACTTTTGTAAGCTCCTTGCCGGCTCTGAGGGTACTCTGTGCTTTGTATCGGAGCTTAAGCTTAATCTTGTTCCACTTCCGCCTGCTATTACAGGCTTAGCCTGTTTGCACTTTAATACAGTTGATGAAGCGCTGCGGGCAAATATTATTGCCTTAAAACATGATCCGCGGGCCTGTGAGCTTATGGACCACTACATCCTGGAATGTACAAAAGCCAATATTGAGCAGCGGCAGAACCGCTTCTTTGTGCAGGGCGATCCGGGTGCTATACTGGTAGTGGAGTTTGGAGATGATAATGAAGATGCTATAAAAAGCAGGGCGGCCACTCTGCAGGCTGAACTGGAAAAAGAAGGACTTGGGTACCACTTTCCGCTTGTGCTTGGGCCGGATACTAAAAGGGTATGGGCGCTGCGTAAGGCAGGATTAGGTTTGCTTTCCAATATTAAAGGAGATGCCAAACCGGCCCCTGTTATTGAAGATACTGCTGTGGATCCTCAGGACCTGCCACAGTACATTCGTGATTTTAATATCACCCTTCAGAAATATAACCTCTTTTGCGTGCATTATGCCCACGCTGGCAGCGGGGAGCTTCACCTGAGGCCTATTCTGGACCTCAAAACTGCAGAAGGCAATAAGCTGTTCCATACCATTGCCGATGAAATTGCCCGCCTGGTAAAAAAATACAAAGGCTCCCTGAGTGGCGAGCATGGCGACGGCAGGCTGCGCGCAGAGTTTATACAGTTTATGGTGGGTGACCACAATTATGCGCTCCTGAAGCAAATTAAGCAGTGCTGGGACCCGCAGGGAATTTTTAACCCCGGAAAAATTGTAAATGCCCCTCCAATGAACGAAAGCCTGCGATATACTCCCGGACAGGAGGTGCCGCAGTTCGATACTGTTTTCGACTGGAGTGAAACCGATGGGATAATCCGGGCGGCAGAATTGTGTAACGGGTCCGGCGATTGCCGTAAAACTCATTTGATAGGCGGAACGATGTGCCCCAGCTTTATGGCTACCCATAACGAGCGCGATACTACCCGGGGCAGGGCAAACATGCTGCGCGAAATGCTGCAGAACTCGCCCAAAGCGAACCGTTTCGACCATGAAGAAATTAAGGAGACCATGGACCTTTGCCTGAGCTGTAAAGGCTGTAAGGCGGAGTGCCCGAGCAATGTGGATATTGCCAAGCTGAAAACTGAGTGGCAGCAGCAATATTACGATGCCAATGGTGTTCCTCTGAGGGCGCGGCTGGTAGCAAACTTTGGCAGGATGAATACCCTTGCCTCCAAAATGCCATTCATTTATAATGCCCTGATGAAAGGAGGCGTTGCGGCCAATATGGCTAAGAAAATGGTTGGCTTTGCTGAAGAACGCAGCATGCCGATGCTTCACAGCACTACATTCCGCCAGTGGTTTACCAAAAATAAAAAAGTGCTTAACAGTTCACTTAATGGCAACCGTAAAGGAAGGGTGCTCTTGTTTTGCGATGAGTTCACCAACTATAACGACGTGCCAGTAGGGATTACCACGGCGAAACTGTTAAGCCGCCTGGGGTATGAGCTGGATATGCCGGAGCATGAGGAAAGCGGGCGTACATGGTTGAGTAAAGGCCTGCTGCGCGATGCTAAAAAAATTGCAGAGCGAAACATTGATAAGCTCTCACCACTTGTCAGCAAAGAGGTGCCCATTATTGGTATTGAGCCTTCTGCCATTCTTACCCTGCGCGATGAGTACCTGAGCCTGTGTAAGCCTTACCAGAAAGAAAAAGCTCAGAAGCTGGCAGAGGCCACCTACCTGGTGGATGAATTTATTGCTAATGAACGTGATGCCGGAAGGTTGAAGGGTGATATTTTTACAGATGAACACCGTGTGATAAAACTTCATGGCCACTGCCACCAGAAAGCTTTATCATCCCTGGTATATACTAAAAAGATGCTGAGTCTGCCTAAAAATTACCAGGTGCAGTTAATCCCGAGCGGATGCTGTGGCATGGCCGGTTCTTTTGGCTATGAGAAAGAGCATTATGAGGTAAGTATGAAGATTGGCGAGCTCGTATTATTCCCCACTGTAAGAAAGCAGCCTGAGGAGGTCTTAATTGCAGCACCCGGAACAAGCTGCCGCCACCAGATAAAGGATGGAACCCAAAGAACAGCCATGCACCCGGTGGAAATTCTCTGGGAAGCATTGAAGAACTAAGTGTAGTTGATGTTTATATTTTGCACAGAGCCATTGTTGGTGTCATAATTTTAAAGTGGCACCAACAATGGCTTATTACATTTGTTGGTATTCCGGAGGCCGGTAATGCTTTTAGTATGGATTTGACAACAGTATGTTTTTTTAATCATGATTTTCAATTTTTAATTCGTAATAAACTTAAGCTATGAAAAAGTTATTTTTAATTCTTTTAGGAGGCGCGTTAGGGCTTGCTTCCTGTAATGGTAATAGCAACTCTGAGGAGCATAACAACGACAGCAGGCTTGGTGGCAATGCTACTGATACTATTGATGCTGAAATTGCAGTATCGCTGGAGCAGGTATGGGCAACAGAAAGTGTGCTGGAAACACCTGAATCTGTTTTTTATCATGCAAGTGAGGATGTGCTGTATGTGAGCAATATTGCAGGTGACCCTAAAGAAAAGGATGGAAGGGGATATATTTCAAAGCTTTCGCCTGATGGGGAAATTATAGAGAAGGAGTGGGTAAGCGGTATGGATTCTCCTAAGGGGATGGCTGTTTTAAATGGTAAGCTGTACGTTACTAATATTGATGAGTTGGTTGAAATTGATATCCGGTCCGCTAAGATCAGCAATCGCTTTAAAGTAGAGGGAGCCTCATTCCTGAACGATGTTGCGGTTACCGCCGATAATAAAGTGCTTTTCTCTGATTCTGACCAGGGTAAAATTCATGTGCTGGAAAATGGAGCGGTGCAGCTCTGGAGCGAACCTGGTGTGGAAAGGCCAAACGGGCTTATAGTTAACAACAATAGAATTTTACTTGCCTCTAAAGGAAAACTGCAGGAGGTGAAGAAAAATCAGACCGGCGAGGTACTGGCCGAAGGAATTGGTGCCGGCGACGGTGTGGCAGTGGTGAATGATAACAGCTATCTGGTATCTAACTGGCAGGGAGAAGTTTTTTATGTGCTCGGCCAGGGGGGAGAAAACAGGATGAAGAAGGTATTGGATACAAAAGACCAGAATGTAAATTCAGCCGATATTGAATACATCAGGGATCGAAATCTATTGTTAGTACCCACCTTTGGCGATAACAGAGTGGTTGCCTACAAACTGAACGGAGTTGTAAATTAAGAATAACAGATTAACTGATCTGAAGGATAAAAAGAAAATCCCTGGAGAGAAATACTTCAGGGATTTTTGTTTTCAGGAGCTTGCTGTAAGGCTGTAATTGCTGCGCTGCCTGGTCCTCTCAAAGTAAAGCTGATATCAGTGTACATGATTGAGTAAATTATTTGTTCTTTCCACATTCTTGTGATTTTACCTCTCAGCCTTCAGAATCTGCTTAAGCTGCTCCTTTGGCATTACGCCCTGATATAATTTGTTTCCGATCTGGAAGGTGGGAACAGACTGGATGCCCATCTGGTAGGATTGATCGCGGGCCTGCTCATGTACTTCTTTGTACTTTCTGCTTTCCAGTGCCTTCCGGTATTCCTCCTGGTTAAGGTCTACCTCTCCGGCTAGTTGTGTCAGTACATCAACCTTACCTATATCTTTATCTTCTTTGAAGAAGGCTTCGAAAAGGCGCATGGTATAAGCATCTGCTTTTCCGTGTTCCTTAGCATACTGGAAACCCTCAAATGCCAGGTGGGTGTGAGGCTGGGGCGATACTGTGGGTAGTTTAATATCTATTCCCATATTCTCTGCCATAGGATATACGGAGGTTCTCCAGGTTTTGGGCAAATATTCCTCTCCGGGCCGCAAAGTTGGTTTGGGGAAAGGTCTCAGCTCAAAGGGAATCCACTCTATTTCCACATCCAGCTCAGGATTTTCATTTAACACTTCTTCCACCACCTTTTCTCCCAGGTAGCAAAAGGGACATACATAATCGGAATATATTTTAATTTTTGTCATGGCTACACTTTCTTTATTGTATACAACTACTTTATATACAATAAAAAACCCCGGCTTGTTGGGCCGGGGCTTCTATTAATTTGTTAGATAAAGACCATGAAACGGGATTCAGGAGCCAGTAATTTTAAATCAGCTGTCTCAATACTCACGTCTCAAATCTCCCATCTATTTCTTATTCTTATCATCTACTTCTTCGTACTCAACGTCTGACACATCGTCTGCGCTGCCACCTGCCTGAGCGCCACCTGCACCGGCATCAGCTCCCGGAGCGCCTTGTGCGCCTTCAGCACCGCCACCTGCGGCATACATTTCCTGAGCGGCACTCTGCCATACAGTATTCAGCTCATTCATGGCAGCATCAATGCCTTCCACATTCTGCTCGCTATGTGCTTTTTTCAGGTTTTCAAGCGCTGCGTTAATCTGAGTGCGGTTGCCTTCGCTAACTTTGTCGCCATATTCTTTCAGCTGCTTTTCAGTCTGGAAGATAAGCGAGTCAGCCTGGTTGATCTTTTCGATCTTCTCCTTCTCGCGCTTGTCAGTATCGGCATTCGCTTCGGCTTCCTTCTTCATGCGGTTGATTTCCTCATCGCTAAGGCCGCTTGAAGCTTCAATCCGGATCTTCTGCTCTTTGCCGGTACCTTTGTCTTTGGCAGATACATGCAGGATACCGTTGGCATCAATATCGAAAGTAACTTCAATCTGCGGAACACCACGTGGTGCCGGTGGAATATCAGACAGGTGGAAGCGACCGATTGAGCGGTTATCTTTCGCCATTGGGCGCTCACCCTGCAGTACGTGAATTTCCACGCTTGGCTGGTTGTCCGATGCAGTAGAGAAAGTCTCAGACTTCTTGGTAGGGATAGTAGTGTTAGACTCTATCAGCTTAGTCATTACACCACCCATGGTTTCGATACCCAGTGAAAGCGGAGTAACGTCAAGAAGCAATACATCTTTAACCTCACCTGTTAATACACCACCCTGGATAGCAGCACCAATAGCAACCACTTCGTCTGGGTTTACACCTTTAGAAGGCTTCTTGCCGAAGAACTTCTCTACTTCTTCCTGTATTTTAGGAATACGGGTGGAACCACCTACAAGAATTACCTCATCAATGTCAGACGGCTGTAAACCTGCGTCCTGTAATGCCTTGCGAACTGGGTCCATGCTGCGCTTGATCAGAGACTCGGCCAGTTGTTCGAATTTAGAACGGCTCAGGCTCTTTACAAGGTGCTTTGGAATGCCATCAACCGGCATAATATAAGGCAGGTTAATTTCAGTCTGCTGAGAAGAGGAAAGCTCAATTTTAGCTTTCTCTGCAGCTTCCTTCAGGCGCTGAAGAGCCATAGGGTCTTTGCGGAGGTCAATGCCCTCGTCGTTAAAGAACTCATCGGCCAGCCAGTTAATAATTACCTGGTCAAAGTCATCACCACCCAGGTGCACATCACCATTGGTTGATTTTACTTCGAATACACCATCGCCCAGTTCAAGAACTGAAATATCAAATGTACCACCACCAAGGTCATACACCGCAATGGTCATGTCTTTGTCTTTCTTGTCGAGGCCGTATGCCAGGGAGGCTGCGGTAGGCTCGTTAATAATCCTTTTTACCTCAAGGCCGGCAATTTGTCCGGCTTCTTTGGTAGCCTGGCGCTCAGCATCGTTAAAGTAAGCAGGTACTGTAATAACTGCTTCTTTTACTTCTGTGCCCAGGTAATCTTCGGCAGTAGCTTTCATTTTCTGCAGAATCATTGCAGAAAGCTCCTGAGGAGAATACAGGCGGTCGCCAATGCGTACACGAACAGTGTCGTTATTTCCTTTTTCCAGGTCGTAAGAAACGTTCTTGCGCTCGTCTGATACGCCGGAATAATTCTTACCCATGAAGCGCTTTACAGAGCTTATGGTATTTTTTGGATTCGTGATGGCCTGGCGTTTTGCCGGATCACCTACTTTACGTTCGCCTTTACCGTTGTCAAGAAATGCAACGATAGAAGGGGTGGTGCGGCGTCCCTCGCTATTGGGGATTACTACCGGCTCGTTCCCTTCCATTACGGCAACGCAGGAGTTTGTTGTACCTAAGTCAATTCCTATAATTTTTCCCATGATGCTTATATACCTATAATTTAAAAATTCGTTTCTGATTTAATTTCAGTAAAGGTTTAACAAGGGTTATGCCAATGAGTATATAGCCGGTTTTGAATGACATATTGACAGAATGAGTGTTTGAGAGGCTTTCGCATGTCAGCTTAAAGCAGTAAAATATGCAGTTTCTCCCTTTTTATAGCCGGGGTGTCAGGTTTTCAGGTGCCTTCCTGTATCGTTTCCCTGGCTTCCTGTTCTGTATCAGGGTCCGGCTTCTGAACCTCCTGCTGATCCGGCGCCTGAGCATCCAGCTGGAGTTTTATAAAAATGGGAAAATGGTCTGAGCCTACATATGGCAGCCGGCTTATCCGGATAAGTTTGAAATCTTCGGAATGGAAAAAATGATCGAGCGGCCAACGCAATAGCGGGTATTCCGCATTAAAGGTGTTGTAAAAGCCCCGGCCTTTGCGGGGGTCGAGAAGTGTACTTACTTCCTGGAAAAGCCGTGTGGTGGGCGACCAGGCAACATCATTAAAATCCCCTGCCACAATAACCGGTACTTTAGCCTCTTTCGCTTGTTTTCCTATGAGCACAATTTCAGCATCCCGCTCCTTCGAATCGTCGCTCTCGGTTGGTGCGGGCGGGCGTGGGTGTACGCAGTAGAGCTGGACCAGGCGACCGGAGGATAATTGTACCCGTGTAATAATAGAAGGAATGTCATCTTCCACTAAGTAATGAACCTCCGGGTTTATCAGTGGCAGGCGGGAGTGCAGGAGCATGCCATAGGTGTTGTCTAAAGGTACTTCCACAGTATGAGGATACTCTTTTTTCAGGGAATTTAGTGCGGCCTGCCATTTTTTGTCAGTTTCAAGTGTAAGTATTATGTCAGGATCCTGTTCGTTAATCTCTTTCAGTAAGCGATTGTACGCATCATTTTTCATATACACATTGCTTACCATTAGTGAGAGCGACTGGTCATCTTTTACTTCAGAAGGAGCAAGCTCCAGTACCTGCAGGTTAGCAAGGGGGGTATAAGGAAAAATCCGGTAAGCCTGATAACCCATTGCTGCAAGTAAGGAAAGCATGAGGAGGAACTGCCAGTTGCGTTTCCGGAAAATAAATATTGCAAATAAAACAAAAGCAAGCAGCGCAATACAAAATAGCTGCAGCCGGGGAAAGTCAAAAATACGGATGTACCATTCCTCTTCGGGGATAAGGGGGAGCAGAGTACCCGCCAGAGCCAGGGCAGTGAGCAGGTATATAAATATATAAAAACATTTTTTAAAAAAGCTTTTTAAGGGCATTGTAAGCGGGCTTGAAAAGAAAAAGAGCTTATACATATTAAATACAAAATTCCTCTCCATTGGTTAATAAATTTTTTGACTCCTTAAAATTTCGTAATTTTACAGACCTGCTATGTAGCAGGTTAGGAATTGTATATGAGTATAGTAGAAGAAATCAGCAAACGCCGGACTTTCGGGATTATCAGTCACCCGGATGCCGGTAAAACCACTCTTACTGAAAAACTGCTTCTTTTCGGTGGTGCCATTAAAACTGCCGGGGCGGTTAAGTCCAACAAAATAACCCAGCATGCCAAGTCTGACTTTATGGAGATTGAGAAGCAGCGGGGTATTTCTGTGGCTACATCAGTAATGGGCTTTGAATATAAAGGACGAAAAATAAACCTGCTCGATACGCCCGGTCACCAGGATTTTGCCGAAGATACCTACCGCACCCTTACTGCTGTGGATAGCGTGGTACTGGTGATCGACTGCGTAAAAGGGGTGGAGATCCAGACCGAGAAACTGATGGAGGTATGCCGCATGCGGAATACTCCTGTAATTGTGTTCATTAATAAACTCGACCGCGAAGGGCAGGACCCTTACGACCTGCTCGATGAGGTGGAAGAAAAACTGAACATCAGGGTTAAGCCCCTGAGCTGGCCTATCAGTATGGGTAAAACCTTTAAAGGGGTTTATAATATATATCAGAATTATCTGCTTCTTTTCCAGCCCAGTAAGCGTTCCCTGCAGGACGATGTAATTGACATAAGAGATATTAAAGATCCGCTGGTGGATAAAACCATTGGAGAAAACTATGCCAGGCAGCTCAGGGAAGATGTGGAGCTGATAGAAGGAGTTTATCCGGAGTTTGATGTTAATGAATACCTTTCCGGTGAAGTGGCTCCTGTTTTCTTTGGAAGTGCTGTAAATAACTTTGGTGTGCGGGAGCTGCTCGATGCTTTTATTGAAATAGCGCCACCACCGCGGGAAAGAGCTACAGAGGAGCGGGTGATAAAGCCGGACGAGGATGCATTCAGTGGCTTTATATTTAAAATTCACGCAAATATGGACCCGAAGCACCGGAACCGTATTGCCTTTTTAAGGGTTTGCAGCGGGAAGTTTGAGCGTAATGCACCATACCTCCATGTGCGTCAGGATAAAAACGTTAAGTTTTCTAATACCACTGCCTTTATGGCACAGGATAAGGAAATTATTGATGAGGCATTCCCCGGCGATATTGTTGGTTTGTACGATACAGGAAACCTGAAGATTGGAGATACTCTTTCGCAGGGTGAGAAGGGAATGTACAAAGGGATTCCGAGCTTTTCGCCGGAAATTTTCCGCGAGGTAATTAATAAGGATGCCATGAAAACCAAGCAGCTTGAAAAAGGGCTTGTGCAGTTAATGGAAGAAGGAGTGGCCCAGCTTTTTACTTATGAAATGGGGGCCCGTAAGGTAATTGGCACGGTAGGGGCACTGCAGTTTGAGGTAATTCAGCACCGCCTTAAGCACGAATATGGCGCTACCTGCGATTTTGTGGGCCTGAGCCTGTATAAAGCCTGCTGGATCAGCTCAAAAAATAAAAAGAAGCTCGATGAATTTGTGAAGTCCAAATACCGGCATATTGCACAGGATAAAGACGGCAAGCTGGTATTTATGGCCGAAACCAGAGCATGGCTTCAAATGGTGCAGGATAATTTCCCTGACATAGAATTCCACTTTACTTCGGAGTTTTGATTGGAGATGTGAGATTTGAGACGTGAGACATGAGAGAAAGAAGATGGCTGCCCATTTTCTTTTATCTCAAATCTCATGTCTCACGTCTCCTGTCTCAAATCTATTTCATCCCCACCAGCACATCGCCTTTCAGTACAGGTATATTGGTGTATTTGTCGGTTTCCAGGCAGAATTTAATATCTTCTATTACACCGAATTTGCTCAGCCGGCGTGCGTGAGAGGTGTTTTGCATGAACCCGTATAAGTTGTCTTTAACAGCTTCGTAAAGGGTTTGGCTTGCAAGGGGGGCATCACATTCCAGTTCATAATCATTTCTCAGGGCGCTTATTAAGGCTCCGGCAAAGAGAGTATCTTCCATATTTACTTTCCCTTTCCAGCCGGCGCAAAGTACCAGTACATCTTCCTGCTGGCTGCGCAGGTAAGCGGCAACAGCTGAGAGGTTCAGAAATCCGCCAATGATTACCTCCTTAGCGTATGGGGCCGATTTTGTAATTGCAAGGGTGCCATTGGTAGTAGTTACAGCTACTTTTTTACCGGTAAAAGCCTTGCTCAGGTAGCTGAGCGGGGAGTTGCCAAGGTCAAAACCTTCAACCTGCTGGCCTCCTCTTTCGGCGGCTGTTAAATAGCCATTCATTTTAAGCGACTGGCATTCGTCCAGCGAAGCAACGGGGTATATTTCAGTTACACCCTCTGCCAGGGCAGTAATCATACATGAGGTAGCCCGCAAAACATCCACCACCACTACAATTTTGCCTTTTAGCTCGTACAGGTTAATCAGTTCCGGGGAAAGGCAAACATCAATTTTCTTGCTCATAAATAATTAAAATGGGAGAATCTCAGGTCTGATATCTCAAATCTGATTTTTATAAAATGGAAGCTTTACTACTTCCGCTTTTAATTTGCGGTTTCGTACAGCAATGTAAATTTCTGTACCGGGCCGGGTATAATCTTTCTGCAGATAGCCCAAGCCAATGCCCTGGTTAAGAGAAGGGGACATGGTGCCGGAAGTAACTCTGCCAATAGGGTTGCCATGTTCGTCCACAATATCATAACCATGGCGTGGAATGCCCTTGTCTGTCATTACAAAACCACTTAGCTGGCGTTCCACGCCTGCTTCTTTTTGTTTTTTCAGGTTCCGGGAGTTTACAAAGTCTTTGTTGAACTTCGTAATCCAGCCGAGGCGGGCTTCAAGAGGTGAGGTGGTGTCGTCGATGTCGTTTCCATACAGGCAGTAGCCCATTTCCAGGCGCAGGGTATCGCGGGCTCCAAGGCCAATGGGCTTAATATTGTAAGCAGCGCCGGCTTCAAACAACTTTTTCCAGACCTGCTCTGCATAGGCGTTAGGAACGTAAAGTTCAAAGCCGCCGGCGCCGGTATAGCCTGTGCCGGAAATAATTACATCTTCCACACCTGCAAAGGTATCCTGCTCAAAGTGGTAGAATTTTATAGAGGAAAGGTCTGTTTCCGTTAACTGTTGCATTACTTCAGCAGCCTTAGGACCCTGTACGGCAAAAAGCGAAATCTGGTCCGAAATATTTTCAAGATGAAGGCCATTCTTATCTTTCGCATATTGCTGAATCCAGTTCCAGTCCTTTTCTATGTTGGAAGCATTTACCACCAGCATGTATTTTTCAGCGGTAAAACGGTATACAATCAGGTCATCTATAATGCCGCCTTCGGTATTGGGCATGCAGCTGTACTGGGCCTGGCCATTAACCATTTTGCTTATGTCGTTGCTGGTTACTTCCTGGATAAGGCTGGCAGCTTCAGGTCCTGTAACCATAAACTCTCCCATATGCGACACATCAAAAACACCAACACTTTCCCGGACTGCTTTATGCTCTTCAATGTCGGATGTGTAGCGAACTGGCATGGAATAGCCTGCAAAAGGCACCATTTTAGCTCCTGATTGTTCGTGAATATGGTGTAGGGCTGTTTTTTTAAGTTCCATAGGCATAGGGATAAGTGCTTTACAAAGCTAGTAATATTATAACTAAGAACAGAAATTTGATAGTTGGGAAATATATACTATTCTCTTTTTTCTTCCGGCTGATTCCGGAAGTGTTTTGTGTATCTCTCTCCGGCTCCTTTTTTATCATTTTCTTTGAATGAATTTTAATGTCTGGCGACCTCAGAATATCCTTCTTCTTTTAGCCGGATAACAATCCTGGTTACTTCCTTCATGTTATAGGCAGCACCTTTTGTGCCCATTGATTGGTAATAGGCTTTTTCTTTCGGAAAGCGTTCAGATTTTTTGTACAGCCGGATATTGGCACAAACATCCTTCAGGTTAGTGTGCAGCTCCATCAGGAGGGCAACAAGTTCAGGTGCCAGGTATTCTGAATACTTCATGTTGAGGATATTCCAGATATCATCGGCCTTTTCATTGAAGTACTCATAATTATCTTCATTGAACAATTCCTTGCTGAACCGCTCACCCACCTGCTCTACAGGCAGAGGTATTATTTCATGCAGGAAGAGCTCCCGTTGTTTGCGGATTTCAGTAAGGATTACATCCTCCGGTAACTGAGGGCTGAGCAGGGGCTGAAAAGAAAAGGCTCTGGTGCTCATCCCATCTCTTAATCGGTTAACTGTTCGGGCAATCAGGTAATCAACATGCTTCTGTACAATGTGCCAGCGTTTTGTTTTTGATTTTACCAGCAATACATCAATAACAAAAAGGGTAAAGGCAGCGCCAATAATTTCCGATACCAGGTTTAAGGAGAGGTCTGAGTGGTAGGGCTCTATAAGTATGGAAATTATAATGCCGGCAAAAACTGTCAGGTAAATTACAATGGGCACATCGGAATTCCTTATTAGTTTTTTGTTGAGTTTTTCCCTTAAAGGAACGAATATTTTTTTCATGTTAAAGTAAGGTGCGGGGTTTTTAATTTTACCACATATCAGGCTTTAAAGCAGCCTGAAGCTTTTGCGGTGCCAGGGGCTCGGGCCTATTGCTTCAATAGCTTTCCGGTGTGCCTTAGTGGGGTAGCCTGCATTTTGCTGCCAGAGGTAATCGGGGAAGTCTGCCGCCAGTTTTTCCATCAGCTCATCGCGGCAGGTTTTGGCGAGTACAGATGCGGCTGCTATGGAGGCAAATTTGCTGTCGCCTTTAACCACACACAGGTGCTGAATAAAAGGGTAGGGATTAAACCGGTTTCCGTCTATAAGCAGCAGTTCAGGCCGGATGCTCAGTTTATCCACCGCCCTGTGCATGGCAAGTATGCTTGCCTGCAGTATATTTATTTCATCTATTTCTTCCGGGCTGCACTCTGCAACGGCCCATGCAAGGGCTTCTTTTTCTATAACAGGCCGGAGAGCTTCCCGCTCTTTTTTAGTAAGCTGTTTTGAATCGTTAAGTAAAGGGTGGTGGAAATCCGGTGGAAGAATTACAGCTGCCGCCACTACCGGGCCAGCCAGGCAACCGCGGCCGGCTTCATCGCAGCCGGCTTCAGGTACAATATTTTGATGGTAAGGTTTGAGCATGCCCTGTAAAGATAATAAAACTATGCGAGCCACCATGCACATAACCACTTCAGGGCCGATGACTCGCAGCAGCCCCTGCAATGGGTGAACATCCACAGGCAGTCGATAAAATCGGTAAGCATGTGGAACAGCAGTCCTGTTCCCAGAATTCTGGCTGTGCGGTTAGGGGAAAGGACCATTGCAATATAAACCAGCATAGCAGGCCAGGTATGTAAAAAGTGGAATCCAATGCTGCACCGGTCAGGAGCAAAAACGGGGTTTGCAAGCAGATGGTCCAGGTCCACAGCCATGGTCAGGAGCATCAGGGTCCACGCCTTCAGCCATACCCTCCTGAAAAGCAGGACAGCAAGCACTCCCGGTGCTAAAAAATGAAGGCTGTAATGAACAATGGTTTGTAGCACAGTTTACTTTGAGTATTGAGTATTGAGTATTGAGTATTGAAACAGCTGCGTGATTGTGGAAGTTTCTATTGCACCTTTTTCGCCCCCATTGCAGCTGTTTATGTTTTTTGCCGGCAGCCGTTTACTCTTTTAAATTTAAAACAGACTCTTCAGAAAAATGCTTTTTAGATGAGACAATAATCGTAATTTTGTCTCAATGCCCTTATTTGCGCACTAAAGGCTGTTTTCATGATGCTGGGTACAAATGAGGTACAGGAGGCATCAAAAAAAAGCTAAAGCAGTAAATTATATAACCACTTCAGCAGCTCCCATAAAAACAATAGCAGGGCTAAAACTAACCCTGCTAAAAATGTATCTCTGTAAAATTTACCTCTGTACATTACCTGCCCTGTAGTCCACTGAACATGCTGTATAGTCCTGTAATATTTAATACAAGACCAACTGACATTCCAGTAATGCCTATACCCCTAATGTTTTTAATTTTCTTATCCATATTATTAAGGTCGTTGCTGTATTTAGTCAGTGAATCGTTATACCTTTTTACCACTACATCTCTTGCTTCATCATTATCACCAAGAGAGGCTACTTCTTTGGCGTACTTCTCATGTGAATATCCTAAAACAGGCTCTTTTACTAAGCTAGGAGCAAGGACAGCTAATCCTGTACCGATTGCAGAGATAGTGAATCCCGCAAGGAGCTGGTTCCTTCCCTGCTTTATTGATTTCTGGTTTATCCTTAAATCCACTTCCTTTTCCTGTGATGGAAGAACTTGAGCGTTTACTGAAATACTTATTAATAATAGTAGGGGTAGAATTAATTTCTTCATTTTTAATCTGTGGGTTTTTAAATATTTAATGGATTACCAATCTGAATTTTCAATAGTAACATTTGTATTCCCTTCCTTCAAAGCTTTTTCAACTCCATCAAGCGTAGATATAGCTGCGAAGTGTGAGTTATAGAAAGCTTTACCCATTACTGTTTTACTGAAGCCTTTAGGGTTAATTGGGAACTCTTCATTTATTGAAGATGAAACATGTGAGTTAGGTGTATTACCTCCTATAAGGATTTTATCATAATCGGTTAGAGTTACCAAAATACGGGCCTTTCCTTCTTTTACATCTACTCTTAAAATGTGCCATGTACTCACTTTGGTAGTAATTATACTCTGACCTATGTGAACATCAACGAATTGACCTTTACCGGTTATGGTTCCGCTTTCCTTATCCTTTGCCTGTATCACTGAGTTTGCATCGCCATACTTATAAACAAAGTAATTGGATGCCCTGTCAAATAAATCATCTTTACTTAAACCGGTAACATCAACAATTCGCTGATAAGTAAGATTGCCATAATCATCTAACTCCCATTGGCCTTCAATGGATGCCAACATTTTCTTCGTCTCTCTGCTTTGGGCATTAGCTGTTAAGCATATCAATAATAGAATAGGTAGGAATAGTTTTTTCATGTGGTTAAATTGTTTTGCGCTGAATTTTACCTTTTACCATGTAAAGGTTTATGATCTGATTCTTGTGTACCTCAACATCATCATACTGCTTATTTGATGATCTTAGAATTACATACTGAGGGTCTGAATGCCTCTGCACATATTTTACAGTCCTGAATTCTGCTGTTACTACTAAGTATATTTCCCCGAACAGTATCAGAGATTTATCATTTACCTTCCTGCATACGGCAATATCTCCTGCTGTAAAATGAGGATACATACTATCCCCCCATACGTTTAAAGCTATATTACAATCTTCCATTCCAGGAACTATTATATACTGACTTGGTACTTCTGGTGAATCATTAAACATTTCAACCGGCCCTCCTGATGCCTCAAAGTCATAATATGCGACTCCTTTTCCCTTTAAGGTAGCAGAAATATTATTACCAACAAAAGCATTTTTGTCAATGCCATTCAATATTGAATCAAGGTTTAATTCTGGAAATTCATGGATTATTTTCCCGACTAATTCAGAATACCCCTTCTTTCTTACCCCTGATTTAAACTCTGTAATGCTTTGTTCTGGCATATTTATCCTTTTTGCCAATTCTCTTTGAGATGCAATTAAGCCAGTATCTATCAGGTAATCAACTATTTGGCTTACGTGCGTGTTTTTAACCTTAATCATTCAAGAAAAAATAATTGAAATAAATTGAATAAACATTGTTTTGCATTGACTCAATGTGTATCTTTGTATCATAACATTAAGACATCTAAATATATGGAAACAATAATGAAAAAGAAACCCAAGTCAAATGCCACACGACAATATACTGTAGGGTTAGAGAAAACTTTAAGAGGTCCAATGATGAAGGCTCTTGCAATGGAGATAGAAAATTCAGGAGAGTATCTATCAATAAACTCTTTGGCTTCGCAACTCATACGCATTGGTTTAAAAAAAAAGTATCCGGAAATCGTAATCTGAAAAAGGTTCCCAAAACTTAATATTTATTTAAGCAACAACTAAGCCATTATAATCCAATACAACCTTAAGTTATCCACAAAAATGAAAGCTTTAACGCAACAAATTGACAATCAGTATGAAGCATCTTTCAGTAAAGATGGAAGAGATTTGCAGAAATTACTTTCTTCAACAAAGCTTCATACAAATTGGGCTAAAGCTCAGGTCAAAAGACTTGGTTTGATTGATGGTAAAGATTATAAAGTTATTCTTGCCTTTGAGGGAAAGAAAGTTTCAAAGATAAATCCAAAGACTTTTTTCTTTACTGAAGCAGCAGCACACCGGATTGCTAACCACAGCGAAGTAAGATCAGATACTGCAATGATGGTTAAGGACACCAGTACTTTAGCTTCCTTAGCAATACAGGGCAATGAAGATGCTATTCTTTTGCAAGCTCAAATGATCCTTCAGAAAAGATGCGACAGCCTCCTTATTGAAAACAAGTTGCTATTAGAAAGAGAAGCAGCATCAAGGCCAAAGCTTGAATATTGCGATAAGGTATTAGACAGCAATTCTTTTCACAACATCACAAGCATAGCCAAAGAGCTTAATCTGAGAAGCGGATCGCAGCTTAACCAAATACTGAAAGAAAAAGGTGTTCAGTATAAGCAAAACGGAATATGGCACTTATACGCTAAGTATGCCAACAAAGGATACACCATTACCAAAACACACCTGTACGAGAAAGAAGATGGTATGTATACTTCTTTATCTACTAAGTGGACAGAAAAAGGGAGAAGGTTTATCCATGAGCTATGTAATCCTAAACTGGAATTATACGCATGAAAGATGATCTGGACCCTGAAATGAAAAAGGCAATAGAAGATTGCTTTGCAGAGATACACCGTCAGGATAAAATACTCTTAGCAATACTATCCATATTATTCACCCTTACAATAATATTCTTATGAGAGAATCGAACCTACCCCTTGAAGATAAGCTTGACATATTTGAATACGGACTTAAAGCACAGGAGCTGTTTGCCGATTCAAGGATTCAGCAGAACAAAGAAATTGAAGAAGCTGTAAAAGCAAGGATAAGAAGGGAACTTGAAGAGGTTGTAAGCAGGATTGACCGGATGCAGTTTGAGGAATGCCCCCCAAAGCTACTGGTTAAGACTATCAAAACTCAATTAAAGACCACCATCAACATATTTTTATAACCCTCTTTCCCCTCAAACACCATGTTAAATATCGCCATTGGCTTACTGTGTTTCGCAGTAGCACTGATACTCATTTGCCTTGTAATTAATCATTTCACAAAGGATAAGAAGCCTTTCAGGGCAAGTGATTTTGTTTATGACCCTTTCCACCTTAAACCTATTAAACATGAACATACTGGACGAACTAAAGAAAGAGCTTGAAGATCAAAAGGCCCTGCTTAAGCTTATTCTGGAAAGAGTTGATGTAAGACCCCATCAGGAAGAAACAGGAGGCTATGAAATGGCACAGGAAGTAACAGGCTATTCAAAGAAAACCCTTCAGAGGATGGCAGCAACAGGAGACATTCCCAAAGCATCCGGCAAAAGGGAGAAGGTAATGTTTCACAAGCCTACGCTTATTAAGTGGATGAATGAAAGAGGTAAGCCATTATCTAATGATTTCATAAAGCAGGAAGTAGCACAGGAGTATTCAAAATTTAAAAGATTAAGAAAATGAAATACAACCTATCAGAAGCCGAAAGCACCTTAAAATTAGCCGATGAGCTAAGAAAGTTTATTCAGGAAAAGAAGCTATGGCTGGATGTGCATGGCAAGCCCCACATTAACATAGAAGCATGGCAATACGCAGCAGCTAACTTGGGAATAGTTCCTGTAGTGGAACGGGTAGAGAACCTATCCACTGAATCAGAAATAAAGTATGGTGCATTTGTTACCTGCTATCAGATGGAATCATGGGCAAAGGTAAGCGCAGGTTATGCAGTATGCAGCAATAAAGAACCCGGCAAAAGAAACAACCCTGAATTTGCTATTTGCTCTATGGCTCAAACAAGAGCAGAAGGTAAAGCATACAGGCTTTTACTCGGATGGCTAATTAAAGCAGCAGGCTATGAAGCAACTCCTTCGGAGGAAATGGACAGCTTAGGTATCCAAGAACCGGAGCAAAAACAAGCTGCAAACAACAAACAAGTCCAGCAAAATACCCAAAAACAGGCAGAAAACCCTGCTATAGCCAAGGCTACAAAAGAGCAGAAGGATAAGATTGCAGCCCTTCTAAATAACCCTGTTATAAAAACAGAAGAAAGAGTTAAGGGAGTAAACAGAATCCCTAAACTAACTATAGAAAGCGCAGAAGTAGCCATTAAATATTATACAAAGATGGTGAATGAAAGAACGCAGCAGCCAGCTTAAATAAGCCCGACCCTTAATTAAATATTCACCTTAAAACTTAAATAACGATGCAAGAAACAGCAACAGCCCCCAACAAATCACTTTTTCAAATCAACACCGAGTACCTTCAGTTAGCTAATGAGCTGGAAGAAATGGGAGGGGAATTAACCCCTGAAATGGAATCAGCTTTAGCAATCCATGAAGCTGAACTAAGTATCAAAGCAGAGAACTACCTGCATGTAATACGCAGAATGAAAGCTGATTGCGATATGGCAAAGGCTTATGAAGAACAGGCTAAAGAGTACCGGAAGCGTAAGGAGAAGGTTATTGAACGCCTTGAAATTGCTTTGCTTGATGCGGCTAAACTGTATGGAAAGTTCGATGCAGGTATTCAAACCGTTAGCACGAGAAAAAGTGAGCAGGTAATCATTACAGATCAAAATGTTATACCTGCCGAGTTCCTGAACAGAAAAGTAGTGGAAACGCCTGATAAGACTAAGATAAAGTCATTCCTGAAGAATGGAAGTGAAGTACCCGGAGCAGAATTAGTAACCAATCAAAACCTGCAAATCAGATAGTTATGGACCTTAAGACAGGATTAGAATTTACCCTGAACGCTTATCAGGAGCAGGTGAAAGCACTGGAAAATTTTGCTAACAGCACAACCAATCCGGAGGAAAGGAATAAGACCCAACTGGTAGCGGATTTGTATCATGGATTCATTCACGACATGCAGCATTTATTAGATACCACAGAAGGGAGGGAATATGAGGACAGATAGTTTTGATGATGTCAGGGAGTATCAACTTGACAGATATTTAGACAGCCTTGAAAATGAAGGTTATACCTGTAGCTACTGCGAATCATATTTAGGGAGTTCCGATTACTGCCCTCATTGTGATTGTGATGAAGATGGAAATAAATACAAAGAAGAATGACCCTAAAGGATAACCTCCAGTTTATACGTGAAGCCCTTGATACAGATACCACCTTCACAGATTTATCAGCAGAGATCCTTCCTATTTCAGAAAAGCTTCAAAGCCTTATACAGCTTTCAGGCCTTTCATCAGAATGCAAAGCCAAAGCAAAGAAAGAATATGAACATGCAAGGCTACATGCAATAATGAAATTGCAGAAGGATAACCCACGAATGAACAGTACCCTCCTTATTAAAATGGCTGATGGTATGTGCGCAGAACAAATAGAAACGCTCACCTATGCTGACAGGCTTAATGCAGGAATAACCCATGCTATTGATGGATTAAGAAGCTTAATAAGCCTGTATAAAGAGGAAAGGATGAACTCACTCACACAAGTAAATAACAGATATGGAACAAAGAATTAACAACT
The DNA here is from genome assembly GCA_017948555.1 of Cesiribacteraceae bacterium YIM B00369. Taxonomy (GTDB): domain Bacteria; phylum Bacteroidota; class Bacteroidia; order Cytophagales; family Cyclobacteriaceae; genus Nafulsella. Next base: position 79,158 of record JAFMYY010000014.1, read on the forward strand.
ACCCCAAGCCTGATAGATGGACAGGAGGGGCTAAGACAATAGGATCAGATAACTGGTTCAGATGCGCTCCAAGTGGCTTTCAGGAATACACTGTTAACCTCCGTATTGGAAGCACATTAAATGAAAAGATAATCCCTATTCAGGTGGTGGCTAATAGTCTGGAACAGGCTGAAAGCAGGGCACTGGCAGTAGGGGAAACATTTAAGTATATCACAAAAGTAGAGTTAGAATGAAGCAGGAAGAGATTGAACCAAACGAAGCAGCAGGAACCACTGTAGTAAAGCCATTCTCTATATTTGAGAACACCGGATTCCATAAGCCTAAACTGTTTAATGACCACTTCCAGAATTATAAATCCTACGCAATACCAAAGGCGCAATTAGTGATAGCAGACATACCCTATAATATTGGTAAAAATGCTTATGGCTCAAATCCAAGCTGGTATGTGGATGGGGATAATAAGAATGGAGAAAGCAAACTGGCAGGCAAAGAATTCTTTGATACTGATAAGGATTTCCGGATTACGGAGTTCCTGCATTTCTGTTCCAAAATGCTTGTAAAGGAGCCTAAAGAAACAGGTAAAGCACCCTGCATGATTGTGTTCTGTGAATTTGAGCAGCAGTTTGAACTGATACAGAAAGCCCCTGCCTATGGGTTTAAAGGTTATATCAATCTTGTCTTCAGGAAGAACTTTTCAGCGCAGGTACTAAAGGCAAATATGCGGGTAGTGGGTAACTGTGAATATGCAGTGTTGCTTTATCGGGATAAGCTGCCAAAGTTCAATAATCATGGTAAGATGATCTTTAACTGCTTTGATTGGGAAAAGGATAATATAACCCCAAAGATTCACCCAACCCAAAAGCCTGTAAAAGTAATTGAAAGGCTGATAAAGCTATTTACAGATAAGAATGAGGTAGTTATTGACCCTTGCGCAGGCAGTGGAGTAACCCTGTTAGCAGCAGCCCAATGCGGAAGGAAAGGGTATGGATTTGAGATTAAGAAAGGGTATGTCAAAGACTCTAATGAGAAGGTTCTTTCCAAGATTCAAATGCAGATGTTCCTGTAGCCTTACAAACGATTTAAATAATCAACCATGACCTTCCTTAATATCATTATCATCTGGCTAACTACCAGTATAGTATTAGCAACAGCATTTCATTTCACAATTCAAAATACAATAGCAAATGACAGAAAAACAGGCATTAGAAGTTATTAACCGGATGGGTAAGACCCTTTTGTTCCTGAGTTGTTCAGAGCATATTCTTGACACCTTAGAGATATTCCAGCGTGATAAGAACTTCTCCGGTAACCTTAGATTTTACGCCAAAGGGTTAGCATCCGAAAGCGAAAAAGCTATTAATAGATTTTTCACTGGCATAGGTGAAGATGTTGAAAAAAGAACCTACAAGTACAAAGACCTGCAACAGGAGTACTTAGCTTCCTTTATAGGATGCGCAGCCTTTCCGGAGCTGCATGATGAGTTTTTAGCACACTTAAAGGAATTCAATGAGAAGCATGGTTTTGAGGGAGTTGAGGATGAAGAATATCTAAAGCAATACGGAGTATGAAAAAGCAATTTAAATAATAAAGGGCAGGTATCAGGGTTTCGGTCAATTTTCGAGAGTTCCCTAGTCCTGTGTTCCTGCCCCTATTTTCTCAACTTCACAAACCATCGTTTCATTTATGTTAGTACAATTTATCAGTTACAATAAGTGTGCCAAAAAACCACAGCCTGTACAGGGTTCTAAGTCTATTTATGAAATTTATGTTTCAGAAACTGTTTTCTTCGAAGACGATGAAAAACGAGTAGTCTTAGATACCCATACAGGCATACGTGTTCCCATTGGCTTTGTTGCAGAAGTTATTCCTAATCCATCAATTTTCTGGTTCGCAGAACACACAGCACAGGGAGGTTCCTATTTTATCGGGCCTAATCAACCAGCAAGTATAAAAATATTTGTACTGGCGATGTGCTTTGATTTAGACATGGATGGGGGCATACCACGAGAGGGAAGGGTTGGAATACCTGCGCCCGGCACTCCGGTAGCACTCCTTAAAATTTCACGTGCAACAGAGTTTGAAGTGGAATGGGATGGGGCAGAGCCGGACCATCAGCTTATAAGCCTTACTAATCTTAACTAGCCTGCTATGAAAGAGTGTACCAGATGCCACAAAGAAAAGAAGGTAAACGACTTCTACAGGCATGGAAAGAATGCTACCTGCTATAAGTGCAGGGATGAAGAACAGCAAGAGAATTTACAATTAATCATTAATAACCAATCAAAACAATGAGCGACAGAAAAATTTACCTCTGTGGACCAATAAATGGATGCACAGATGAAGAGTGTAAGGATTGGAGGGAGTTAGCTAAGATTACATTCCCTAATGCTATAGACCCTATGAGAAGGGATTACAGGGGCAGAGAGGACGAAAGTGTAAGGGAGATAGTGGAACTGGATAAGCTGGATATTATGAATTCCGATGTTGTGCTTGTGAATTATGATAAGCCATCAGTAGGAACCAGTATGGAAGTTTTCTTTGCGTGGCAATCTCATATCCCTGTGATTGTGGTAGCTAAGACCGGAAGCAAAGTAAGCCCTTGGTTGCGGTATCATTCCACAAAGATTGTTCATTCCTTTTCTGAAGCTTTTGAATTATGTGTATAAAGTATCATGGTACACCTATTGGTGGGCCAAGATTAGCTACCAGTGGCTTTTTACAGAAGAATAACCGGCATGCCCTTATACCTTTCTTTCGTCAGGATGATCTTGGTGCAGCTCTATCCTTCTGTACCACTGTAGTTTTTGATACAGGAGCATACACATTATTCCGTCAGGGGGGAGGTAACTATGATCTTCATTATGATGCTTATCTGGATTGGGTTCGTGATTACTACAGACACCCCCGTTTTGCATGGGCAATTATACCTGATGTGATAGATGGAGGGGAAGATGAAAATGACTCCTATCTAAAAAGGTGGCCTGATGATCTGAAATATGTAGGGGTTCCTGTATGGCACATGAATGAAAGCCTTGAAAGGTTGCATCGCTTATGTTCAAATTATCCGAGGGTGGCATTAGCACAGGGAGGGTATAAAGGGCAATTTATCCCAAGACTTGATGAAGCAATGGAAAGGATTTGTGATGAAAACGGTCAGCCTATTTGCAAGCTTCATGGACTTAAGATGCAAGACCCGAAGATATTCACTCAATATCCATTTTCAAGTACTGATTCAACAAACATAGGACAGAATAACAGCAGGGCATTTGCTCAAAAGAAACAGCCAACCATAGAGCAGTGCAGTGACTATTTAGCGAACTGGATTGAGATACACAACTCAGCTCCTTCATGGTCAAAGGCAAGTACTAAACAATTAGATTTTTTTGAATAGAATTTTAAACAATAAACAATCAATTAAAACAATGAGCGAATTAACAGGAGTAATCCACACCATTTCAGACACACAGGAGGTAAGCCCTTCTTTTAGCAAAAGAGAATTTGTACTTAAGGAGCAAAGCAGCCCTCAGTATGAGCAGTATATCCCTTTAGAATTCACACAGGATAAATGCAGCCTGCTTGATAACTACAAAGCAGGACAAACTGTAAAGGTAAATTTCAACTACAGGGGTAGGCTTTGGACTAACAGAGAAGGGATTGAAAAATGCTTTTTAACTCTTCAGGCATGGAGAATAGAAGCAATGGAAGGTAATCAGCCAGTAGCGCAGACTGCCAGTGTAGATCAGGGAGATGAACAGGATGACTTACCCTTTTGATGTTACAACTTTAAATAATTAATCAATGCAAGTAAGAATTAAGAAAGAACACCCTGATAGTAAAATTCCCTCTTACGCAAAGCCCGGAGATGCCGGAATGGACCTGACAGCAGTAGGGGTAACTTATTCAGATGATAAGGTAACCTATGAAACAGGATTAGCCTTTGAAATACCAGAGGGCTATGTAGGTTTAGTATTTCCAAGATCAAGCAATTGCAAGAAGGATTTACTGCTTACTAACTCAGTTGCCGTGATAGATAGCGGGTACAGGGGAACAGTTAAAATGGTTTACCGCCATGCTAAAGATGCAGCTCCTGCTGAATATGTAGTAGGGGATAGAGTAGGGCAAATCCTTATCCTGCCTTACCCTCAGATTGAATTTGTAGAAGCACAGGCACTATCAGAGAGTGTTCGTGGAACGGGTGGCTTTGGTCACACAGGAACCTAACAGGTAGCGGTTATCAGCATCCATTAGTGTCCGGTAGCACAACCCTGATAGCCGGTAACCCTCATTGTTTATGGTGAGGGTTACACTAAAACTTTAATAAAAAATAGTGTATAATAAAGTTTCATCTACAGGTGAATATTGTTAAATTTACTTACATGCTATGACTTCAAGCCAGTTACACAGAGTAGTTCAATCAGAAAAACGAAAGCTGCGCTACAAAACTGATTCTCAATATCGGGAGCTGATTAAGCAAAAAGCAAGGGAGTACCAACAAAAGAAAAGGGAACAGCAAAAGCCTGAAAAGAGGCTGATTAAAAGGGTCCGTAAGGGAATATCTATCTTCAGACAGGAGCAGATAAGAACCTTTCTTTCAAGCCGGTCAGCCTTTAATCTTTCAGAGTTAGGAAGGCTTTCAGGATGGAATACTACCTCTTTTTTAGCATGGGTAAAAGAAGGAAACAATATGCCTGATAAGGTGCTGGATAAATTAACAGGGATTCTTAAAGATTACGGATACCCTGAAAAAAGAAAAAGCACTGGTAAGGGCCAGTGCTAATAAATAAAAACATTGCTAAACGATAACAGAAGCAAGATATGAAAAAAATTCCAAAAAAGGTAGTGAACTACCGTAAAATTTACGAGCAGGAAACTGGATTCCCAATTCCAGAAGGGTGGGATGTACATCATATTGATGGGGATCGGGCTAATAATAATATTCTGAACCTAGTGGCCTTGCCTTCTGAATTACACCAACAGTACCACAATGTAGCAAAGAATGAATGCTATTATTCAAACAGTGGAATGAAGCCAGAGGAAGAGCAAATGACAGATTCTGAAGGTGGAAGGTTTTATGATGAAGCTATTAATGAGTTGATTAAGTTTCAGGAAGTTCACAGACAATGCAGGAAATATGTTGATGTCAGGAATTATCAGATTGGGGAAGAAAGGATGCATCAATTAAAAGGCGATCTTCTAAGGGAAATAATAAGGAGAGGGGGAGTAAAATGAGCATTATAAGATTGAAGAGCCGAGATAAGTTTGTTGTCATTGACAAGAAGCCTATAGAGGACGCCAAACTAAGCTGGCAGGCAAAGGGCTTGCTCACCTACCTTTTGAGTAAACCCAATGACTGGCAGGTTCATATAAACCAACTATCAAAAGCAAGTAAAAACGGGAGGGATTCCACCAGAAAGATCATACAGGAACTTGTTGATAGTGGGTACATTATACGTAATCAAGTGCGCAACGATAAAGGGCATTTAATTGGGTGGGATTACTTGGTTTGTGAGGAATCGATTAGCGAAAAAGCCCCTTTAGAGCCAATTAAACCAAAGACTGAAAACCCGACTTCGGATAATCCGAAAACGGTTAATCCGACGTCGGAAAACCGCACCCTAATAAAGAAGGACTTACCAAGTAATGAATTACTAAGTAATGAAAGTAATAAAAAAGAGAGGGAAATAAATTTCCCTACCCTTTCAAAGGAGGAATTTCAATCAATGCCAGAAAGCATGCAGGACTTCTACAGGAAAATGTATACAGCAGACACTTATCCGGATGAAGAGGTTAAGCACTTATTAGCCGAACCGGAAGAAGAAAAAAGAAAAAGTTCCGCTAAAAAGAAAAGTGAGCCGGACCCTGCGGAAGTAATTGAACTGCCTCATGGAACTGCCTTTGCTGAGATTTGGGAGGAATATAAGGAAGATAAGAAGGAGCGGAAAAAGAAGTTCACCACCAGAAGCCAAAAGATGCAGCTTAAAAAGCTGGAAAATGTTTCTGAGGCTGTTGCGATTTCTATGATTGAGAAAGCTATTGCAGGAGGATGGGCAACGGTTTACGCTCCGGAAGAGAGTCAATACTACAAAGCAGGCCAAAAGCAAGGTAAAACCCTTGAAGATAAACAGCAGGAAAACAGGGATCTATTTCTAAACCTAACAGCTCTGGAAGATCAGCAGGATGAACACTAAACCAACCATAACCAATACAGGGATTGTAAATGCAGGGGAATTTGCCCCTGCCCCTTCCCTTAACATCAGGGAAAGTAAAATAGTAATAGCTTCCCAATCTGCCAGATGCGCTGATATAATGAATAATAAAGGCCCTGAAGTGAAAGCATTCCTTATAAAAGCACTGGATAAATTTCAGGCAGTAACAGGGTTTAAAAGGGCAAGTGAGGCAGGGGTTGATGAGAAAACCGTTATCCTTCAGGCAATGATGGATGTAGTAAAGCGGTATAAATGGCTCAGGATTGATGAGCTGAAATTTATTCTTGATGAAGGCATGATTGGGGAATATGGAGACTTCTTTTCCTTCGATGCCAGAACCCTTAACGGATGGATTAAAGCCTACTACGATAAAGAAAGAGGTAAGGCCCTGAAAAAGCAGTTGGAGTACACCCAAAAGCAAACAGACCTTGAAGAAGAATCCAGAAAAAAGAAGAATCAGGAGCAGGCAGTAAAAGCGAACAGGGAACAATTCATACAAGCCTACCTGTCGCTTGCACAGGAGCATGCAGAAGCGATTGAAACAGGTGAACTGACCTACGTATCCATTCCGGTAAAAATCGACCCTAAAAACGTCTTATTTTACGCATTCCAGAAAAAGTGGGATAACAAGCTTGGGTTTCCGGTTGAAAAGCTGAAGCAGATACTGGAACAGGAGATGGAAATGCAGAAGCTGAGACTAAGCACAAGCGGGGATTGGGTAAAAATGAAAGATGAAAAAGCATTGGTAGCAGCAGCACAAAGCAATGCCAGAAGTAAAACCTTCAGAATGAGAATAGCCCTGATGCTTATGTCAGGAGTGGATATAGAGGAATTTATTAAGGAACATGATATTTGAAATGAAAGAAGAGATAAAGAAGAAGTGCAAAACATGCGGAGTACCTAAGAGCCTTGATGAATTCAGCCCTAATAAAAAATCTCTTTTCGGTGTAAGGCCGGACTGTAAGATTTGCAGAACTAAAATAGCAAGGCAAAAGTACAGATACGATGATAACTACAGGAAAGAAGTTCTTGAAAATAAAACAATCAGGAACAGAGCCAAAAAGGCTATAGGCCCTTGGTGGAACTTCTCTAAGCAGTTGTGAAGATTAAGGGGGTTACTTAGGTAGTAGGAATTCGTTCTTCCTGTTTAGGGCTTTGGCTATCTTTTCCAATACAGGGAGAGTTATAGTGTGCTTACCGGCCTCTATCCTGCTAATATTGTTCCGCTGCATTTCTACCATTGCCCCTAATTGCGCCTGCGTTAAACCTTCAGCTAATCGGGCTTCCTTTATTTTATTTCCTAGTTCTATTGAATCCATATTCAAAAGTAATAAAAGTATCATAGTTGAGAACAAAAATAAGGAAAAAACTTGCAAATAGTATCAAAGTTGATACCTTTGTATTTATAGAAACAAACATTAAACCCTTAGAGATATGGCAACGAGACTAGATATTTTGAAACAGTCTTTAGAAAATAAGGAAAAGCAATTCCATGAAAAGCTGGATCAGCATATATCCACTGTAAAGCAGGCTAACGGACAGCCCTTGAATGATAAAAGGAATGGTCAGGCCACATTAAATAAATGGGAAAGGCAAAACCAGTCTTTGAGAAATGTCCAAGAAGGCATTGATAAAACCAAGAGGGCTATTGAGATTGAAGAAGGTAAAGTTTATGAGGTCAATGCAACTAAAGAGATTTTACCAAAGGAAATATTAACCCTTGTAGAATCAGGTGAATTAATTCAGTGGCGTAAGCACCCTACTACTTTTTTTGTGCCTGATGTAGATAAAGCCCGAATAGTTTGGGATGTTAAAAGAAAAGTTGTGGCTCATAGGTACGCCCACTTAGTTACAGATAAAGAACAGAGGGTAAAGTTTGTTCGCCTTTATAATTCCTTAAACTCTATTTTGAATAAGCCTTAACCCTTTACTAATAATAAAATTTAAACGATATGACAAACGAAGAGGCAGCGGAAGGTTTTAATAAACTTATCCGCTATTATTCAGAAGCAGCAAGCGCGCTGCGTAAATATCCTATAGAGCTTGCGAGAAGCACAGAATTAGCGAGAGCAAATAAAGCCCTCAAAGTAGAGTTACAAGCAACTAAAGAGGCATTGAACAGGGCTAAAGTAAAAATTACCTTAATGGAGAAAGGGCTTGATTTATGTCCACAGTGTAATGGTGAGGGCGGTATGACTTGGGAGTGTGGACCTCATGGAGAGATGGATGGAGAAATGTGTGATATATGTAGAGGTACAGGATCAATTAAGAAAAAAAGCCAATCCTAATGTCCCGAAGCCTTAACCTCTATAACCTCTAAACATATTCTAAAATGATTATATTATGCCTTACTTAGCCAAACAATTTTAACAAAATTATTAGGGGGTTTGCTTCGCACCGCGCTTTCCGCTCCCGTTCTGCTCCGCAGGAACTCCGCTACAATCGACTAACCCGACCATTCACCTAACAAAGCAAGATCATGAAATTAGAAATAATAGAAAAAGCATGGGTTGTGAACCCATCAAACATGGAGGATCCTTGGCATTGCTGTCAGGATATTTATTACGGAACAAAGGGGCAGGCTAAGAAATGCGCTGCTACAGACAACGATGGTGCAAAGACCCTCACTGGAAAAGATATAACATTCCTGAACATTCAAGTGGTTCGCTCTAAAAAGCATGATAAAGTAAAATACAATGGCATGACAATAAAAAGGTGGGAGATAGAAGGCTATGAAAGGTTAGAGAGAATTAAAACCCTTGATCCGAATAGTAGCTATTACGTTCAGGATGCCAGATCATATGTAGGCAACGCTGTTTTATGGTGGGCGCAGGATGGTAAAGGCTATACAACCAACCTGAAAAACGCTCACAAATACAGCTTTGCAGAAATCAAATCTTTCAAGCCACGGGATACAGACATTATTTGGGAAGCAAAGCATGTAGAGGGTGCCATAAGAGAATATGTGGACATTCAAGGATTGAAAAGAGAACACCGAACATAACTACTATCCACATATCGCAGTAAATAACTAACTATTAACCCTCAAATACACACACAATGGGAGTAGATACAAAAGCAATAATTAGAAAAGGGGTAACACTCCCTGAAATAAAAATGTGTTTAGAAGAAAAGTATGGAGAAGTAGTGGTGCATAATACCCACGCTGATTACTTTTTCGTGTTAGGCTTTAGTGATGGAGAAGGCAAAAGGAATCTGAATGTGTTCTTTAGGGATTTAGCTAAATCAGACTATGGTATTGAAGGGGTTCTGTTAAGTCTTGGGTCTTGGGGTAATTCCATTGAAATAATGAAAACCCTTCTGGGTAAGTTTGGTGGGTACTTGGATAAAAATGATTGTGATGATAAAGGTTTTGAGCCTTACAATCCAGAAGAGTACCTGAAAGGCGATGATATGAGCAGACATGATGCTTTTACTTTAGAGGTCATTCATAAGCTTGGTTTTGATAAGCTGCAAATTGCAATGGAACTTTTTGAAAAGTACAAAAAGATTGAAGCACCGCATTAGGGATGGTGGCATTGTCGGAGTTCCTCGAAGAGAACGACTGCCATCCAGCCCGACCCCTTGCGGGTAATGCCCTGATAATTAAACTTTTAACCTCATAAAGATGAAAGACATAGAGAAAAAAGCAACTAAATTCCTGAGAGATTTAGATATAATCGAAAAACATAACAGGGATTTATTGATAGGGTTTGATAACGGCACGCAAGAGAGCCTAAAAGAATTAATGACCCGATTCGCCCAACAGTACCACCAAGAACAACTATCTAAACTACCTTCAGCAGAGGAAGCGTACAACAGAGGCTTTGATGAAGGGGCACAGGCAGCAGCTAATGATATTCTTGGATAAAGCTAATAACCTATAAGAGATATGAAAGAAGAAACTAAAGTAGAACAAGCAGCACTGGAAAGCTTCAAAAAGAGTTATAAAGTCTACAAGCATGGCATTAACCAAACTGATTATATTCTTGGATTCAAAGCTGCTGCATACCTTCACAGGGATAAAGTTGGAGAAGAACAACTACAGGAGAAGCTACAAGCAGGCATATCCTATAAGGTTGAAATGATTAATGGAGAGTATCTTGCTCAATTCACAATAGGTAATCAAACATTTACTCTTTTTGGTGGAGATGAAATAAGTACTGAGGCTGCTGAATGGCAGATTAAGCAATTAAAAATGGCGTTTTCTAAACTAAAGCAATAAACATGGAATGGATTTCAGTAGAAGATAGATTGCCAGAATTAGGGTATTACCTTATTTTAACTGATGGTGATATTCAAACAGCGAATTTTTCTAATAATTTTGGAACTCGTTGGTATGGTTATTTTGGAATGAGTGAAAATGATATGGGGATGTCCTGTACTATTGAGTTTAAAGAAGTTACTCATTGGATGCCTTTACCATCACCACCTAAACAACAATAAACATGGAACAGGAAGAGAAGCTAACACTCAAATGGAGTAAAAGAGAAAAGGATTTGATTTGTCATTATCCTAACCCAACGGATGGGGCTGCTTGCTTTGATGCCTTTACTTCTGATAGATACAGACCATTAAGTAAAACATGGTCCAATTCATTTAAAAAGGAGCTTGAAGAAAGAGGGTATGATATTACTACATTGAAATTCTCTATTAAAAAGAAAAACAGTAACCAATGAACCAGCTAACCAACCAACAACGCCTGCAAATATTCATGTTGTATCCTAATGCCCTCATAAAAGCTATATCAGAAGAAGATGGTCTTACATTTGAAGGAAGTAGGGTGAGAAAATGGATACTTAATAACATGGAAGAGCCGGATTTAATGTTATTCTCAGGTGATGGCAGACCATCGGAATATTTTAGCCTTAGTGAATGCCAACTACTTCTAAAAGGAATAGACCAGCTTACAGGATATGAAAGGGATCCATTAGTAAGGATATTAGGATTCAGTCCTGAAGATGGAGATCATATTGATATATTTGGGCGAACCAAAGAAAGCACTGCATTGCACGTAAGAACTCAGGCTGGTAATTCTTACGAATGTTATAATCTACGTTCTGATTTAGGTAAATTACCCTATCCAGCAGCCGACTACCTAAGAAAGAAAAATTACGCATTACCTTTTGAGGGAATAGATTTATTTGAAAGTGGAATAGCAGTAAGAACCAATCAAAAATAAAACCATGAACCAATACCACCACCTTCTAAAAGAAGTAATAGAAACCGGAACAGATAAGACAGACCGAACAGGCACTGGTACTAAATCAGTATTCGGCAGGCAGACAAGGTATAACCTGCAAGAAGGCTTTCCCCTTGTAACTACAAAGAAAGTTCACCTTAAATCCATCATTTACGAATTGCTCTTTTTCTTGGGAGGCCATACCAATAACAACTGGCTTGAAAAAAGGGGGGTAAGTATATGGAAAGAATGGGCAGGTGAAAATGGCGATCTTGGCCCTATTTATGGGAGTCAGTGGCGTAGTTGGCCTGATTATAAGCATTCAGGAGCTGGAATGATGGATAATTACCCTGTAGACCAGATCAGGCAGGTAATTGAACAGATAAAGAATACCCCTGACAGCAGGAGAATGATTGTATCAGCTTGGAATGTTTCAGATTTAGATAGAATGGCCCTGCCTCCCTGCCACCTGCTATTCCAGTTTTACACAAGGGAAATACCTTTTGAGGAAAGGAAAGTACTTTTAAGGGAAAAGCTAAACAACAGCATAGTATCAGCAGATGATAAAATGGACCTGTATGGAATCCCTAAATATTACCTTGATTGCCAGCTCTACCAAAGGTCAGCAGATTTATTCTTAGGAGTTCCATTCAATATAGCCTCTTATGCACTGCTTACCATGATGATAGCACAGGTTACCAATACAGTAGCAGGAGAGTTTATTCATACTATGGGGGATGCTCACATTTACAGTAACCACTTTGAACAGGTAAGGGAACAGTTAAGCAGAGAGCCAAGAGAACTACCTTCAATGTGGATTAATCCGGAAGTGAAAGATATAGACTCATTCAGGTATGAGGATTTTGAACTGATAGGGTATAATCCTTATCCGGCTATTAAAGCACCTGTAGCAGTTTAACCCTGCATGTAAGAGCCTCCCTAACAACACACAAGATTACAATTACTTACAAAAATAAGGGTGAAAATTGTATGTAATAAACGTGCATGTATTGTTATATAAGTGAAATATTTCGTATATTGTATACATAATCGGGAGTTAAAAGACAAAGATGCGAACCCCAATGCAGAGCGAAAATAATAGAGGGAAGGAAGGGAGGTAAAAGCCCCTTCCATTTTAAAGCATTAAAGAAAGAATGCTCTGTAGACGTACAGAGAAACCGGCAGACTTCCCCTTAAAGGGTTTCGTAAATCCAAGTGTAGTAATATCGATCTTGGTAGTGTAAAGGTGCTGGAACGTGTCGGGGTAGTGGGGTGATAATAGGCTCTTCCCACTTATTTTAAAACTACAAACAACCTGCAATTATGAATTGGTATTTATTATTCTATTTAATGAGTGTATCTGAGAAGTTATCAGGGGTATTCTCAGTGTCAGCTATTATGTCATCATTGGGTGTAATAGCATTCCTGATTACGTGGATTTGTTCTATGGTAGATGCTTATGATGATGAGGATAAAGAGAAACTGAAGCCTCTTTTGATGTGGGCTAAAAGATTGGTTTTAATGACCTTTACATTTGGTGTTTTGTATGCCCTGATCCCTAAAAAGGCTGATTACCTGCTAATCATTGGAGGGGGCGCAGTAGGGCAATATGTATCCAATTCAGAAGAGATTAAGGGATTGCCGGATGATGTGGTTAAATACCTCAAAAGCGAATTGCATAAGGCGCAGGAAGAGAATAAGGAAGAAGAGTGAGCCAGTTCACAATAGTATACGAAGGCAAGCAGATAAGTAATAACCAGATGAAGTCTTTACACTGGCGAAAGCTTAAGGCCTTAATTGATCCTGTAAAGCTTGAAGCAAAGGTATTGTGTATGAATGCAAAGCCTGATAAGATGGAAAGGTTCACCATAGAAGCAAGGTATAACAGTAAGCTCGATCCGGACAATGTAGGGGCCGTAATTAAAATATTTTGCGATCAACTGGTAAAGATGGGTGTATTCCCTGATGACAGCAAAAAGCATTGGAGAGGGTTAAACATTATCCCTGATGAATCCATGAAGCATAACAGCTTAAAACTAACAGTAACAGAATGCGGGAGCTAACAATAATAGTCTTACTAATCCTTATAGCCATTATCCTGCTAAAAACGGCTCTAAGCTTGATTTACTACTTCATCATTATTGTATTGGTGATTATAGCAGCAGGAAAGATAGCAACAGATTAAGAACAGGTAAAAGAATAAATGTGATGTTGGAATATAACCTAAGAGCAAGTCAAAAATCGGAATTATACGCTAACAGAAACAGGATAAGGGAAGAGATGGAGCGTGTAAACAGGAAGTATATAAGGATGATAAGCCCTGAGATGAAGCGTGTTGTTGTTGAAAGGTTAGTGTCCTTAATGGGAGAGAGGAAGGAAACGGGGAATGTGGTTAGTAACGAAAGATTTTAAACAATTAATTATATCATGAAAGAATTATTAAAAGCAATTGCAGGATTCATAACAAGCGTAATCCCTTACATTTTCATGTTGGTAGCCGTTGCCTGCCTTGTTAAAGGATATTTCCTGACAGAAAAGGGAAGTGTTGAGTATTACTATTATTTAGCTGAATCCAGCTTCTGTATGATCCTGTCATTGGTTTCCGCTTTACTGGCTGACCTGAAGGATGTGAAGAAGTCTTTTAAAAATCTAAAAGACTGAAGATGGAAATAGTGCTTTACATTATTTGTGTCGCTTATGGCTGTGGAATAGGTTATTGCCTTCATGGGATGTATGAGTGTGAATTACGTCTTAGGAGGAATTCTAAGGTGTCAGAATTCAGGAGATATGTTTTGAAGCTTTCCGGCGAGTTTGAAAGAGCTAATCTTGATACATGGGAAGGATACCATCGGCACTATTTCAAATTACCTTCTTATGAAGAAATGCTGGAAGATGGAAAGCCATTAGAACTGAGTTCTTACTTTTTACCGAATGAAGTATTGGAGTTATTCACATCCAAGCCATCGGGAATTTACAACGATAATTTCTAAACACGCACGAAATCATGTTCTGTAAAAGCCCTGATTGTATGAATTTCACTGAAAATCCTAATCTGGATTATTGTGGTTCCTGTAATCGGGCTATAAGAAAGAAGAAAGAAGATGAAGAAAAGGAAGAGCATAAGCGGAGTAGAGCAATCGAACTATCTGAAGAAAGAAATAGGAGATATGCTGAGAAAGCCAGAGCAAAGCAACAAGAGATTAGAGAAGGGCATAGAGTTATTGGAGAAGGCGAGGGAGATAAGCGATGCAGCAGCCAGAAGGATAGCAGCAGAACTAAAGGAAAAATACGGGTACGTTCACCCAAGCGAGCAAAGGAAGAACGGGAATACCTTAGAAGAAGGGAAAAGTATTTAACCCTGCATCCTGAATGTGAAAGATGCGGATGTCCATCATCGGAAGTGCATCATCGAGCTGGCCGGACAGGAAAGCTGCTTATAAATGTTCTTTACTTTATGGCAGTATGCAGAGAATGCCATCATTGGATTGAACTACACCCCGAACAAAGTAAAAAACAAGGATATTCAGTAAACAGATTAACCCTATGAGCTATTCCCCTTCCAAACAACAAATACAGAGAGATATAAGAAACTACTGTAAAAGCTTTGAGCATGTAGTTATAACTCCTGAAGGAAAACTAATAGAGTATACAAGAACAGGATATACAAGAATAGAAGGGCTTAACCATGAGTTTTGTTCTATAGATTTTGCAGGGCCTGTATTCAAGAATAAATAACCTACAACCACACACTAATGAAACCACTGAGTATTAAAATAGAAATGCCTGAACCATTTAGCAATGAAGAGATGGCAGAACGCTTTCAGAAGCATGTTCTAAAAAAAATAAGCTGGATGGATGGCGGAAAAGAAACAGCCCTGCTAACAGTAACACAATATGCAATCAATGAGAAATTAAAACTTTCTATTAGTGGTCGCATATATGATAACCATTTCACCCTCCCTAAAGACTGGAACCTCTTTACAGAATATCTTGATAAGTACATAGACTATCACACTAAGCCACAGCCAAAGGAAGGAGAGCATTGGAAGGAGAAGGGAACAGGTGCAATAGTTAAATTAATTTATGCTCACGTAACTGGATTTGATGCATCTAACCCATCATGGACAGGTGAATTTGTAGATGGAAGGTGGGGAAATTGCATTAATGAAAGTAATCTTGAAAGACCCGCCACCCCTGAAGAAATAGCTGAATTTAAGAAGCAGGAGAAAGAAACTGCTTTAATAAAAGAAGCAAAGGAGAGATACCCGAAAGGAACAAAGGTAAAGTGGTTTATTCAGGTATTCGAAGTAAAAGACAATTATAGATTTGACATTAAAGAGAATGATTTAATTGTTGACACTTATTGCAATGATTACGTTGTATTGCTAAATGAAAAAGGTGAGTGGGTTGAAAAAGTGGAAATAGAGGAAGAAGAACCCAAAGAACAGAAAGAGCTTGCAGATAACAAGAAGCTAAAAAGAAGGCTGATAGCTAAGAGCCAGAGGATAAACGAGCTGGAAGAGATGGTACGCCTGCTAGTTAAAAGAATTGAGGATAATGAAGATTATGACCGGACAAATACCATCCTAAATGAAGCAGCAGTAAACGCAGCAGAAGAACTACTAAACAATAAACCCAAACCATGAAGCAACTAATCACCATCATTCTTTTATTGTCCTGCATCTTACTACTTGATAGCTGTACAGGAAGACTACACCCTTTTTCTGTTAATGCAGTACCTGAATCAAAATCTGATTTTCAGGTAGTAGAGAACCTTACAGACCAGTTTAAATTAGGAGGTGTAATAGCCTTTGTAGTACGTAAAGGAACCCACCATTACATTTTCATTGATACAGGCTACAACATTACTTTTGAACACGATCAGGACTGCCCTAATCATCAAAACAGATTAATGGAGAGAGCAAAAGAGAATGAGTTAAGAAGAGAAGGGTTTTGAACGATTAACCTATTAGTAGGTGTTAGCAAACAGTAGATAGATGAAAAATTTAGCTAAATTAGCATCAATCCATCTGAGGGCTGAATATGGGCAATTAGTAGCTCAAAGCATAAAGAACCAACCAGAGCCAGCTCCTGAAGAAATAAAAACAATTCCCGTTTGTGAGAAGCAACTTTGGAGGAACTACAGGAGGAAAGTTTGGAAGATTACTGAAAAGCAAAACCTTAAGAAACTTCCTAATTATGAGAAGAGAGCATTTAGAGGTTATCACTTAGATCACAAAGTGTCTATTTGGTATGGATATAAGAACAGTCTTGATCCAAAACTTATAGGTGGAATTGATAATCTGGAATTTATCCCTCATAAAGATAATTTAAGAAAGGGAATAAAAAGCAACTTCAAAGGAGCTAAGTGCCTACAGCAGGTTCTATTCACCTAAAGTAAATTGCACTATAACAATACATATCACCCTCTCATGGGAGACCAAAAATCATAGGATAAAACTAATATTATGGCAGAAACAGGAGAAATATACATGACAGATTCATTAGCTGATGAGCCTAGAGAGGAATATCATAATGAATTTCCATTAATGAAAGTAGGCGATACTTTCCAAGTAGGTGGGCCTGTAGCTTCATCTTATAAAGTCAAGCAAGTACATAAGAATGAGAAAACGGGCAGAATGATAATGTTCGCAGAAACATATTAAGATTATGGCAAAAGCAAGGTCTAAGCAGGAAGAGAAGAATAAAGGGGGCAGGCCATCAAAGCTTACCCCTGATGTGGTTGATATATTTGAAGAGGTAGTAAATGCAAACATCCTTTGCTGTACTGATGAAGAACTATTTCTTTTGCTTAATGACGAATTAGAAGAAGCAGACAGGGTAAGCTACCGGACATTTCAAAGATGGAAGGCAGGAGAGGATAAGGAAAATGATGAGTTGTTCAATCGCTTTTGTCGTCTTATAAAAAAGGCTCTCATAAAAGAGAAGCGTAATTTGCTTGACCACCTCAAAACAGAGGAAAAGCAATGGCAAAAATGGGCATGGATAATTGAGCGTAAGTTCGATGAGTGGAACATCAAGCAGAAGATTGAAGGCAAACAGGAGTTGACCGGCAAAGATGGTGGCCCTATCCAACAGGAGAATGTTCACAAAGTAGTATTTGAAGATTACGGCGATAACGAATAATGGCAATAGTCCAGCAGTTTAATAAGATTTACAAGCCCGTATTTACCACCTCCGCACGTTACATCCACATTCATGGAGGACGAAGCAGGGGTGGTTCTCACTTTGGTACTGACTACTTCCTGCACCTCATCACTCAGCCTAAATACTTTCGTGGCTACTTCCTCAGAGAGATATTCCATGACATAAAAGGCTCGTTGTGGCAAGACCTGATGGATAGGATAGAATCTAATCCATCTATTCGCATTGAGGACTTTCACATCAATACAAATGAGATGATTGCGGTATACAAGCCGACAGGGAACAGTATCACCTCAAAAGGATTCAAGAAGAGTAGTAGTAAGTCAACAGCAAAGCTTAAATCTATTGCAGGGGCCACCCATGTACTGATTGAGGAAAGCGAAGAGATAGCAGAGGAAGATTTCAACCAACTGGATGTATCACTCAGGACCACACAGGCAGAGAAGATACAGGTTTGTATGATCTTCAACCCCCCAAACAAAGACCACTGGATAATTAAGAAGTGGTACAACCTTATCCCCTTCACCGATGAGGAAACAGAGCAGGAGCCTGCACTAAAAGAGTTCTACAGGTACACACCAAAGCAAAACCCTGAACTATGCTCCATCCACTCCACCTACCTTGATAACATTAAGAATGTAAACGAAACCACAATAACGCTTTTAGAGGGCTTTAAAGCTGATAACCCTGATTACTATTACACAATGGTTAAGGGCTATGTATCTGAGGGCAAGAAGGGGGTTATTTACCGCAAATGGAAGCCCATTACCTTGCAGGAGTATCTTGCATTACCATACAGGGAATATTATGGACTTGACTTTGGCTTCAGTGATGATCCATGCGCACTGGCAGGCATAAAGAACCACAACAATAAACTGTACCTGAGAGAATTAATTTACGAGTCCGGATTAACAAACAGCCAGCTATCCAAAAGAATGGATCAGGTAGGCGTGAGCAGGTCAGGGTTAATTGTTGCTGACAGCGCAGAGCCTAAGAGTATTGCAGACCTGAAAGCAGATAGGTGGAACGTTAAGGGAGCAATCAAAGGGCCGGACAGTGTAAACTATGGCATTAAGAAGATTCAGGAAGTGGAAGTTTATTATGTGGAAACCTCACACAACCTTATTTACGAAAAGGATAACTACAGATGGGCCTTAGATGCAAATAAAAACCCTACTGATACCCCTGAAGATAAAAATAACCACCTCATGGATGGAATACGCTATGGCTATGTGAATGTAGCCCGACCCAAAGGCAAAGTAGTCTACCGCTAACCATCCCTAACAATATGCACGTACAACAATCAGGCTTAAAATACATATACAAATATTTTGAATAAACAAATATAATTCGTATTATTACACCGTAACATTATGCACCTGTCTACCACAAGCAAGAACGGTTTGAAATTTCAACAAAAAACGTTTTTAAAATGGCAATTGCATCATGTACACCTCCTGCTTTCCTGACTACGATTAGCAAGGCAGGGTGTCGAGTTAGAACGGGGGCTGTAGCTCACGTAATTGTACAACGATTAGGGCATGAGTTCAACGCTTCAGGCGAAGCACCTAACCCTATTGAAGCTCTGGCAAGCTGGACTCCTTTGTTAATCGCAACAAATGACACCAAGATTGTAAGAACTCCACAACTTATTGGTTTGACCGCCCCTGCCGGTGAAGCAACAACTACTGATGATACCCTTGACGGTTCGCCTGAAGTTATTGATTATCCGGGTGTTCAGGTAACAGGCCGTTACGCTGACCTTCCGGGCGACATTATCGCTCAGATCAAAGAACTGGAAAAGGAAGCTGATGGTACATTAGGTGTTTACCTTGTAACACTCGATGGACGTATTGCAGCTTACAAAAAGGCTGATGGTGTTTATGGTCCTCTTCCAATCCGTGCCCTTGCAATTGGTGACCCTTCCATTGGTGGACGGGGCGTAAGGGATGAAGGCGCATTGAACTTCAACTTTAAGGCAGGTTACAGGAAGTATTACACTTTGGTGGATGTGGACTTTGATCCTTCTGCTGATCTGGCTCCTGTTGAGGCATAAGCATGAAGAAGCTGATAAAATTAGTGTGTGGGTCATTAGGGGAGCGTGAGTTCCCCTTTGACCATGCATTAAACTTACTCAAATATCAGGAACAGATTAAGATGAAGCCCAATAATCCGGCTTTCTATACACTTTCAGACAGCGATTTACAATTTCAAGATGGCAAGATTATCAGCAGAGCAAGCGTTAGAAGTCCTAGAAAAGCCAAAAAACAAAAACTTAATAGCAAAGGCAATTGAGCATGAAAGGCGTATAAGGCTTCACGCTAATGCTGTTAAATCTGTTACCGATTTCAAAACAGAGCATCAGGAATTTTTACTTTGGGTTAAATCAATCCTGCATCCTGATAAGTACAAAGCTTTTGAAAAGATATTCCGGCCACCATTCCCTACTAACTCCCTTTTAAAAACTGTCTATACAGAATATGGGCGGGTATTTAAGGGTGATAACTTTTATGTAAAGTTCCAGTTCAAAAACCCCGATTTAAGGGCAGATGCTGAAGAGGTAAGGGAATCGCTTGATGATAAGACTTTCTTTGAAACAGAGGGCTTTAATGCGCTTAAAAAACGTATCTCATCCATCTTAGTGGTTGACCTTCCTGAAGTACAAAAGGCAGACTCCCTGAACAGGCCACATCCTTATTTCTATCTGCTAGAAGTAGACAGGCTGATTGATATATCCGCTACGAAAACAAGGATCACAGGGGATGATAACAGGCAGTACCATAAGATTGAATACTTAGCATTTGAGGAAGGCGAAAAGAATTGCGCTGTATTTTGTGATGAGTATTACAGGATGTTTGAAAAGAAGAAGGGGGGAGGTTACAGGCTTATCAGTGAGAAAGCCCATTCAACCTTTGATGATAATGGTGATGTAATTGATGGTCCTGCCCGATGCCCTGCACAGTTCTTCTGGAATGTTACTGAGGATGAAGATAATTTCCTTGTTAAGGACAGCCCTATAACCTCATCCTTGTCTGATTTAGACTGGCTGCTTGCATGGTCCTACTTTGAGAAAATGTATGACCTGTACGGGCCTTTTCCTGTATTTGTGGGGGCTACTGAAAAGTGTGATTACCAGAATGAACAGATGCAGCCTTGCACAGGTGGATTCACTACCTACACAGAGGAAGAATCAGGGAAACAGTATCAGAAGGTATGCCCGAGTTGCAGCACTTCAAAGCATGTAGGCCCCGGCACCTTTGTTGAAAAGCCTGTAGCTGATGGGGTAACCGAAAGGGAAATGCAAAAGCCTTTTGAGATTATAGCCCCTCCTGTTGAGAATTTAACCTATGTAGGGGAAAAGACTAAAGCACTGAAGGATGAGATATTCCTGAACTGCGTAGGCAAAGCATCCGACCTTGTTAATAATCAGGCAAAGAACGAAACGCAGATTGAAGGACAGTTTGAGAGCAAGGAGAATGTTCTCTGGGAGATCAAAACACAGTTTGAAATCATCCATTCCTTCGCATTGGAGGTTTGGGGTAAATTACGCTATGGGCAGCAGTTTGAGGGGGTAAATGTAAGCTATGGCGATAAGTTCTACCTGAAAGATGAACTGATATTGCTTGAAGAGATTGCAGCCACCAAATCAGCTAATATGCCTGAATGGGAACTGAGCAATCAGGTGGATGAATACATACTTACCAAATACCGAAATAACCCTGATGATCTTCAGAGGGCTATCATATTAAGACACCTTGAACCATTTCAGGGTAAGAACCTTCAGGACGTGCTTACGATGATGACAGATTTCTTCCTTCCTGTGGACCCAAATGAGCTGATGCTTAAATCCCGATTCATGGATCTTATTGCAATGTTTGAGCGTGAGTACATGCCTGTACACCTGTTTGCAGAAGGAAAGGAAACACATAAGGCAGTAACCGAAATTAAAACCATATTAATAAACTACATTAATGAAAACTTCAGAACAGAGATTATCCGACCAGATGGAGAAGATGGAGCAACTCAGACAGGTGCAGCTCCACAAGGAAGAAACCAAAATAACCGCCAATCTCGATGAAAGCGTAGAGGTTAACGACTATGAAGCAGGGTATGTTCATGTGCGCATCACAGAGAAAACACATATTCCGGACGAAGAAAGATACGAGGTTACAGAAAGGATTGAAAAGTACCACCCCAATGTATTTAAAAAGCTGGAAGAGGCCGGTGCATTCGGGAAAAAAGGAGTAAAGGTTGTGCATGATCCTGATAAGAAGGAACCTGTTAAGACAGCAAAGAAAGAAACCACTACAAAGTAATAAGCAATGGAACTATCAGAAATTATCGAACACCTCAACTCAAATGAAGAAGCTTCCAAGGGGGTGATGGAAGCCTTAAAGGAAAAAGGTTATGTTATCCGCAGCCAGGATGAGGAAACCTCTTTCTTAGGTAAAGTAACAAAGCAGGTGGAGGAAGATAAGATCAAGCCCCGACTGAAGGAAATATACAGCCAGTTTGATAAGGATATTGAAGAGGCCACCGGATTAAAGAAAGATCCAAATGAAAAGTCTTACGAGTTTGCCAAACGTGCAGGATCAAGCCTTAAAAAGGAAATTGAAGAACTGAAGGCAGCAAGCACCGGCAGCGCAGACTACAGCACTAAGATAGCTGAGAAGGAAAAGGAGTACAAAAAGATACTGGAAGAGAAGGACAGCATAATTAACCAGATGAAGGGGGAAATTACCACCTCTCAGAAGCGTTCTTTACTTCAGGAAACCTATGCCCCCATCAAAGCAAAGATAGGCTCACAGCCGAGCTATTTCAGTGAATACGAAAAGCAGGTGATGAATGAAGTGCTTAAAAACTCCACCATTGTAGAAGAGGACGGGCAGAAGCTGTATGTCGTTACAGGTGAGGATGGGGAGCCACTGAAAAAGAACTTTCAGTTTGTACTTGTAGAGAAAGCGTTAGAAGAGAAATTCAAAGATGCTATCGACAACGGGAAGAACCTCACAGGAGCCGGAACAGGTAAAGCACCGGCCAAACAGGTGAAGAGTGAAAGCACCGGACTTGTACGGCCTGCATCTGTAAGTAACAAGGTAGAACTGCGTAAATGGCTGGAAGGAGAGAAAGGATTAGCAGCCGGTTCGCCTGAGTTCAGGAAGGCTTATGCTGAGTTACGTGAAGGATTAAGCACTAAATAAAGGTTTAGGCAAGGCTAAAAATAAATTTAGCCTTTTCCTTGTTTCTTTTCATAACATTATATACATTTATAATGTCTTAGCGAGGGGAATGCTGAGATGATCCAATCTCAGGCGAGGGGAAAGCCTACCATAATCAGTTTCAATCAAAACATACAAATAAGATGGCAGCAGGCGATTATGCGCTTACCGTCGTAGATGATTTCGTTGCTAACTACGACGCATCAGGCTTCGACAAAAACGAGTACAGGGATTCCAACACAGGGGGAATTGACCTTATCGAAAAACAAACTAACAGCCCTCAGAGCTTCCTTTCTTCTGAAGTAAAGGAAAAGATCAGTCAGGCAATGGGTATCAGCGTTAACATTCCGGTAATTGATTTCCGTGATGTAACAATAGGTAACGTTAGAACCTGTGCATTTCAGGAGGGTGGCCCTACTTCCCGTATGATCTCCGTTACGGGAGTTACGTACACATTCGGCTTCGCTATGAATCCGGCCCAGCATCTGAAAAACCACATTTCTTATGAAGAGGCGTATGCAAAGAATATGCTTGCTGCTAACCTGAAGTTAAAGAAGGTGATGGATAGTGCTACTATCAACTTACTGGAAACTAACAAAAATCAGGTTGCAGGCAATATTGCTGCATATTATCCTTTTGTAGGTAATGCTGTTCAGGTTCCACAGGGTCAGAAAGAATGGGTTTACAATAACATTCCTTCAATCTTTGAGGAAATGGACTTCTCTGATGAGTTTGATGTTCTTGCCAATCCACGCCACTTCCCTGATGTGCGCAAAGGAAAAGCACAGGGAGGCAGCAACGATGAGAATGAGCAGTTCCAGTATGCCGGTATTCCAATGTTCAGCTCCAACAGGGTAACCAATGGAGTAGGTGTACAATCTACTGCATACGCTGTACAGCCCGGCAATATCGCATGGCATTCCCGTATTAACCCGATTTCTGATGCAGGTTATGAAACCACTGATGGTAAAATCTTCAGAAAGGTTTACAACCCGATTATCGGAAAAGAAATGGAGTTAATTTATCAGTCTAAATGTTCTGATGAGTCTGCTCTTGCCACTTTAGGATGGGGTACTGCGGTTCCTGTTGAGTCTTTCCAGTTCGCCTTTGAGGTGTTCTACATGAAAGCATGGAACGCTGACCTTGCAACCAATGCAAGCCCGATCCTGAAGGTAGAAATAATGTCTTAATAATCTTGTAGGTGGATAGATAGGTTCGGAAAGGGGTAGGCATAAGGCTTACCCTTTTTTTATGCCCGAAATGTTTTAAATTTGAGGGGAAATAGCTATATTGTCCTAACAAATCACACCTATAATGAGCAAGTCAAAAGAACCTAAGTATCACCTGAAGAGTGAGGAAGAGCTAAAACAAGAATGGCAGTTATGGTATGAGGAAGCTAAAAAGAATCCTGTATTTATACCTGAACAGCCTATGGTTATCAAGGATGGTAAAATGAAGTTATTTACAGATAAAGGCGATGAAGTGGTTTTTACAGTAAAGATAGGTATTGAATGAAATTATACACTTTAGAAGAGGTTCTCAGAGCTATTCAGGCATGTGATGAGGAACCTGACCTGTTCGCCTTATACTGTTCCTTTGTTGAGAAAACAGAGTACTTCAATAAAACAGAGCAGAAGGAAATGCAGGATGCTTACAATAAGAGATTAAACCAGATACAGGATAACGATGTTCAATATTAAGAAAACAGTTAGCAGCCTTGCCGGATTGGTAGGCTTTGAACAAAGAAAGGATCTTGCTATCCCTGCCCTTGATGATGCTTTGCTTATCAGCAGGTCCGGTAAACTCTTTAATAAGGGAGTGCATGAACTGGTTAATCTTGAAAATATCTTCCTTACCTGCCCTGATTTCTCTCGTTACAATACCACCCAGACAGAAGGGGAGCTATTCAATGAGCATCTTTCCGGCATGGTGGACAGTGCCATTACAAATGTTTTACATGGCCTTGTAAATAAAAAAAAGCTATACACCCTAACAAAAGACACACTAACGCAAACAAAGCTTTATGATGGTGTTGGAAGGTTGGCTGATAAGATCATTGCCCACAACAGGTTTGTAGGCTTTCAGATTGAAACTAAAGAGGGAAGGTTAGGGGTACTGCCTATTATCAGGCGTATAATGATTCAGGTAACCGATCAGAACCCTAACCTGAAGTTTTACATTTATCATCCGGAACAGGCAGAACCACTGATGGTAGTGAATGCCGGAAGCCTTACGCCTCAGAATGGCTTTAGTGCTGTTAACGTGCTGATGCTTGAAAACATCCTGATGGATACAGCTTTCACCTCATACGATAAGCTTATTGTAGGCTATTATGAGGAAGATTTAACCGGACAGGCAGTAAACAAGGATACCGATTTAAGCAAGGCCCCCTGCGGAAGCTGTAACCGGACTAACAACTTAATGTATTGGAGTTGGGCTAACAACATTGCTATTCATCCTTTTGAGGTTGCCAGTGATGATATAGACAGCACAGGAAGGACACAATTCAGATCAACTGATATGCAGTTCAAGTATACCACTAATTGGGGCTTAAACCTTGAAATAGCTATTAACTGTGAAATATCAGAGTTTCTTATCCAGAACCAAAACAGCCTTGCAGCTCCTGTTGCAGATCAGTTTGCAGTGTTAGCACTGGAGCAGATAATGAACAGCACAAGGGAGAACAGTGTAAGCGAAAAGACTAAACAGTTAGCATATACCGCCCTTGATGGTGGAGAGAACAGCCCCGGTATGTATAAAAAATTAGATCAGGCACTTGAAAATCTAAGCTTTGACTTTTCAGGCTTTGATTCTCCCTGCCTGCCTTGCAATACAAAAACAGGAGTTAAGTATACATCAGTATTTTAGCGTGAGCGAAGAAGAAAAAAGGCGTGGAGGATTAAGCAGGGAATACATAATAGCCCAACTGAAAAGAATGGGCTATGTGTATGCAGGTAAAGGTAAATGGAAAAGGGTATAACATGGGATTAGCAGTATTTGAAAACCTTAAGCGTAAGATTAAATCTGTTCCTGTTGAAGAGTTCATTAAGGAAGTAGCAGAGGATAAGGAAGCGGAACTTGCTGACCTTAACATTTTCCAGCTAAAGGAAGGTAAGGATAATGAAGGAGAAACTATTGAACCGGAATACACGCCATTTACCAAGCAGATAAAAGCCTTTAAAGGACAGCCAACAGACAGGGTAACCCTTGAAGATACAGGAGCATTCCACAGAAGCTTAAAAGCGGATGTAAGGGGAAAGAAAATTCATTTTGATGCTACAGACCCCAAAACCACTAAACTGGTTAAGAAATACGGAGGGCAGATATTCGGCCTTGATGATGAAAGCAAATGGAAGTTTAGTCAGGATATTCTGAAGGATGAACTGATTGAGAAAACACGAAACTACATGACAGGTGAATAACGACATTATTTTAGGATGAGCAACCTTAACACAGACATAGTATACATCCCTCAACCCGTTAACCTTGACAGGCATATACAGACTATCCAGAAGAAGCTGGAAGGTCTTACATGGCTTGAAAAGAGCTTTGGCAGGGCTTTTCGTGTGCCTGATTTTAAGCATGGGCATAAGACACCTGTGTTTTACCCCGGACGATTTACAGGGAAGGACTACCAACCACTTCACAAGAACGACAAGCTTAAAAGCTACTCTTTTATTGTCGCAGAGGATAACGCTAATTACAGGTTTGATGAAATAATCCTGCAAGGCGTTAGCATCATCTTTTGGCTTGACCTGCAAAAGATAGACAGCACTAAGGAATATATCTACACCGAAGAACTGAGAAAGGATGTGCTGAAGATTTTAAAAAGGACTCCTGTTGAGTTGACATACAACCGCTACTTCTCAGATGCAAAGAATGTATTTCACGGTTTCGACACCTACCAGAAGGACATTATGTATCCCTACGCCTGCATGAAGTTTGATGTTACTATAAGCTATACTGAAGAGTGTTAAACAATTAATAAGCAATGAATATACACGGGGAAGATTTCTATTACAACTTAGTTCATCCGGTTACAAAGGCCAATATCAGAGTATTTAAGGAAATTGATATTGAAGGGGATTTTGAGGAAAAAATATGGTATCAGGTAACCCATGATACAGGTGGTAACCCTATGACTCAGGAGATTGTAGCAGCCAATCCTGATATGTATATATACAAAGACAGGATGTACTTCAAGAAGGGCGCAGGTGGAGGTTCCCTTTCATCCGGTGGTAAAATACCTGTGGATTCCAGAATAGTTTATGTAGGTGATAGTATCACTGCTCATCAGTTTACAGTAAGTGGAGGACAATATTTTTACATGACCAGCGGATATGCATCATGGGCTAATATATTATCAGGACATAAGTTTTATCAACCTATAGGTGGTAATAAAGGGGTTGCAGGAGAAAGAACAGATCAGATTATTGCAAGACTTGGTGCTATACTGGCACTCAGACCTAAAGTTACTGTTATGTTACTTGGTACAAATGATACTTCTCAATCAATACCTGAAGCAACTATCAAGAGGAATCTTAATATCATTTATAAGGCTTTAAGAAGTATTGGTTCTAAAGTAGTTGCTATAACTATCCCTGATAGATTTGCTCCCACAGCATTACTTAGCTCTGCTAATGAAACTATAAGGCAGAATGTAAACAGTTGGATACTTTCTAATCCTGATGTAATATCTGTAGATTCTTCTATGCTTAATGATGCTTCATATTTCTCAGATGGTCTGCATACAAATGCAGCAGGAGCTTATCTTTTAGGTACTGCTGTAGCTGAGAAGCTTAATACTTTAGTTGAGGATACTAATGTTGGTTATCAAATTGATCCTGAAGCTGTAAATAATTATTTATTAGCAGGTGGTACAAACAATGCAACAAGCTGGTCCACCCAATCAGGAAGTGCAGGAGGTGCTACTGTTGCTACAAGTAAAGTAGTAGAAGATGGAGAGAATAAACAGTTGCTTACCATTAGTGGAAGTTACACAGGAAACCTGAGAGAAGCAGGACTAAAGCAAACATACAGTAATCATACTTATTTCCAATCTGGTGATACAGTAGAAGGGATTATTGAGTTTGAAGTATTGGAGCCTTTAGTAAACATTAAAGAATTTAAATTAATGTTAGTTATTTTCTCTGCTTCATGGGCTAATATTCTGGCAGGAACAAATGGCCTTTCAGGATCAGTGGACCAATCCCTAACCATAGAGCCGGGCAGATACGTCATGAAAACACCCGCAATAGTAGTAGGGGATGCTGCTGTTCCTGCAATAACCGAAACAACTATTTTAGCGGGCTTTGTTGATGCTGCTGCTTCTCAGCCTGTTAATGCAAAGATTAAAATCCACCGGATAGGATCAAGAAAGGTGAATTCAATATAATGCTACAAACAGCTATAATCTTAGGACTTCTTAACTCTACCATCCTCCTTTCCTTTATGAAATGGGGATGGATAGACTTATACCAGATGCACCGCAAAGAGTGGATGCCTGATAACTGCTTTCTGTGCTTTGGATTCTGGCTTGCATGGATAGAGGTTATTATCCTATTCTTTGTCATGCCTTCATGGGGATTATTATTAGTTCCCTTCCTTGCTACTCCTATTACAAGAAAACTGATTTAATGGAAACCCTTACCACCAACAGGAAGAATAAAATAGAACTGTATGCTTCCATCTATGAGCTGCCTATTAAGCGTTCTAATGCCTACAATAAGTATTCAGGAATGGATGCAGACATTGGAAGCGACAAAGAAGCAGTAGGCACTCACTATGATAAATTACTCATGTTCTTAGGATCAGGAAAGGACATGAACGAAGAAGCACAGAGGGAAGCAGCTAACCTTTATATGTACTGGCAGTTAGTCCATCAGGGGATTAACCCGAAGCATCTTTCCTTTGCCTGCATGGTCCATTCTGTTGATGGGGTAGTGTATAATGACCTTACAGAATCCGGATTGCAAAAGGTAGTGGATAAGCTTGCAGAGATTGAGGTTACAGAAGGTGAAATAAGGGAGTTCCTTGATGATGTAAAAAAAAACTTCAGGAAGAGCGGAAAGTAGCATTCCCTGAGAAGTTTAATCAGCCTGACCCTTACCTTGAAAAGATCAGGCAAAGGACATCACTGGAAATAAACTACATGCAAAACGGCTTTGATCCTGCTGTACTTAAGAAGATTGAGAACATTGAAGATCAGCTCCTGCAAATGCACAAGCCCAACAACTACAACATGGCAGACCCTGAAAACATCCTTTTAGATGCAGACAGGACATTTGAAAGGCTGTGCTGTAGTCTTGAAGATCATGGAATACAAAGGCCGGAAGAGTTAAGCGAGTTTAAATTCTATAGCAGGATTGAGCATATAGAACAGAAAGCAAGGCAGGGGAATAGTAGTAAAGAGTTTGTGGCAGAATAAGCACACAAAATAACAATAAGCACTTGTAAAATGGTGCTTTTTTTGTATATTTAGGAACCTATCTACATCCACCAGCGACACCTAACCGCTGGAAATGTCAAATAATAACCAAGTATCCTTTTCGGATCTGTTCGATTTCAACGACCGTACTCCTGTTGATAAGGGTATACAGGTTATTGAAGCCCTTGAAAAATCATACGCAGGTATGGTTGACTCCCTTACGTCCAGAAGTAAGGAAGCAGAAGCTGCATTAAAAGGATTTACAGGAACCCTTCAAAAACTCAAAGAAGCTAATAAGCCCGGAGCTTCCGACAGTGCCATTTCCGATAATGCAAAGGCATCCGCAGCCTTACGTAAGGAGATGGAAGCCCTTAAAAAGTCGCAGTCTGACTATCAGAAAACAATTGACACACTTAATAAACAGCTTGATAAGCTTAAGGATAGTAAGGATGCGTTATCCGATAAGAACACCCTTGAGGCAGGCAGTTTAGCTAAACTCAAAAAACAATTAAAGGAAGCCCAAACGCAGTATGAATTATTAGGAAAAGCTACAGATGATGCCACTAAAACTGATGCGCTAAAGAAGCTTACCGAAATAAACAACGAATACAAGAAGCAGAAAAAGATATTAGATGATGCCAAAAAAGCTAAGTCTGATATTACTAAATCTTACAAATCAGAGGCAGGCAGTTTAGATTCATTAAAGCAGCGACTGAAAGAGGCAGAAGCACATTATCTCTCTTTAGGTAAGGCTTCAGGTGAAATAGTTAAAAGTGATGCACTAAAGAAATTCACTGAGCTTAACAATGAATATAAAAAGCAGAAGGCAATTCTTGATGAGGCAAAGAAGGCTAAGATTGAAATTTCTAAAGCTAACGATGTTGAATCCGGAAGTCTTGTAGACCTTAAGAGGCAGTTAAAGGAAGCTGAGGAAGCCTACAGGAAGTTAACGATATCAGGGAATAAAAACAGTGAGGCAGACCCCGTAAGTCAGGAACAACTCAATAAAATTACTGAGTTGGGAGTGGCAGTTAAGAAAGGCGAAAAAGCCATGAGGGATGCAAAAAATGGGGTTGTAGTTGTTACAGGTTCTTATAATGCTTTAGCTCAGGAAGTAAACGAACTTAATCAGGATTTAAAAAATTTACCGGAGGCTTGGGGGAAGAATAAAGCACAGGCTGAAGCACTCCAAAGGGTTATTTACAAGAAAACCCAAACCCTGAAGGATTTTGATGCAGCAGTCAATCAGAACTTCAGGGATGTAGGTAAGTATCAGTTAGCCCTTCAGGGGTTAGGTACTACCTTTAAAGATGCGCTTGGCTTTGGTTCTGCCCTTGCCGTATTTGCCACTATATCAACAGCGTTCAAGAGTGCTATTGAAACAAATAAGGAGTTTGAAAAATCTCTTTCCTCCCTTTCTTCCATTACAGGAGCAACAGGACAGGATCTTGAATACTACAAAGAACAGGCAGCAGAGATAGGGCAAACCACTACACTATCAGCCTCACAGGCGGTAGAAGCGTTTAAGCTGATGGGTAGTGCAGCCCCTGAATTACTTAAGAACAGGGAAGCCCTTGCAGCTACTACAAGGGAAGCAGTAATACTTGCAGAAGCAGCGGGAATTGAGTTACCGGCAGCAACTCAGGCATTGGCATCTGCCATGAACCAGTTTAACCTGCCTGCATCGGAAGCAAACAGGCTGATTAATGCTTTAGCCGCGGGGTCTAAAGTTGGTGCCGCGGAAATACCAGACCTGACAGCAGCAATGGATAAGGCAGGTAATACTGCTAAAGGCTTTAATGTTTCGGTAGAGGAAAGCGTTGCAGCCATCGAGGTATTAAGTAAGGCGAATATTAAGGGAGCAGAAGCAGGCACAGCATTACGGAACGTCCTGCTAACCATGCAGACAATAGACACCCTGCCACCTAAAGCACAGGCCAAACTGGAAGAGTATGGAGTAAGCCTTGAAAAGGTAAGCGATACCACCATTCCCTTACAGGAAAGAATGGAGGAACTGGCAAAGGTTACGGGGGATGCCTCTGCTATGAAAGAGATATTCGGAAAGGAGAATATCAATGCCGGTGCTGCTATCCTGCAAAACACGAAACTACTTGCTGAATATACAGAAGGGGTAACAGGAACCAGTACAGCTTTAGATCAGGCAACTACCAATGTTGATAACCTTGACGGGGATTTAAAATCTCTTTCCTCAGTAATGGAATCGCTTGTACTGGAAGGCTCTACCCTTAACGGATTAATGAGATCCTTAGTACAGGGGTTTACTGCTTTCCTGCTTGCAATCAAAGAAACTCCCCGATTCATTAAGGAGAATATAGGCCTTATCAGTGCTTTAGGTGTTGCCATTATAGCTTACAACACAGCACAGATCAACGCCAATGCCCTTAAGCTGAAGGATATTGCCCTTGCTAAGAAAAAGATAATATGGGATAAGGCACAGGCAGTAGCCACAAGACTTACCACTACCTCACAGTGGAACCTGAATGCAGCCTTATCCGCTAACCCTATCGGGGCTGTAATAGTAGCAGTAGCAGCACTGGCAGCAGTGTTTGTAACCCTGTATAACAGGAGTGAAACCTTAAGAGCCGGAGTTGCCGGTTTATGGGAATCCCTGAAGGTTGTAGGGGAAAACATATCTGAGGTTTTTGATGTGTTGACAATTGATAATTTAACCAAAGGTTTAGTAACAGGTGATTTTAGTGCTATTACCGGAGCTTTCAAAAAAATGGGAGAGGGTGCAGGTACAGCTTTTGCAGATGGTTATAACACTAAGCTAAAGGAAGAACATGATAAACTGGAGGCTGAAAGGATTAAGAACAATAATGCTTTAGTTGACCGAAACCAAAAATTAAGGAAGAGCGAGCTGGAAAAAGAACTTTCATTTCTCCGCAGAAAGAAAAGCCTGTTAAAAGAGGGTAGTGAGGAAGAGAAAGATTTGATTGAAAAAATCAACAAGAAGAAACAGGAGATAACTGATGCAGAAAGCAACTATCAAAAAATATTGGTAGACCGGAAGAAGAACGAGCTAGAGAGAGAAAAGAAACTTATTGATGAAAAGCTTCTTGCTGTGGAGAAAGGTAGTGAAGAAGAGATCAATCTTTTGATTGCCCGAAATGAAAAAATCAAAGAGATTAATGAGTTAGGTGCTAAAATCAATGTTGCAGGCTGGCAAGTGGATGGAAAAACAGATGATGAAATTGAAGCCGAGAGAAAGGCAGCAGAAGAAAAAGCTAAGATTAATGAAGAATACGCTAAGAAGGTGAGGGAAGCTACAAGGGAACTGAATAAGATACGCTTAGAGGAAGAGATTGCCACCAACAAGGCTATCGCTGAAGATGAGAAGCGAACCCAAACAGAACGATTAATGGCTGTAAGGGATGTAACAGAAGCTGAGATAGGATTGCAAAAGATTGCAAGGGAAGCAGCACTGGACAATACAGGCTTGATTAAAGAAGAGGTTGAGGTTATTGAAGAGAAGTTCAGAATTGCATCTGCTAATATTGAAAAAGAGATGCACAAGGCCCTTAATTCTATTGCCGGTGATTTTCAGAACATTTCAAGAGAGGCAAAGACTTTTGATGATTTACTCGCAGCCATAGGAGAGAAGGCAAAAGGAATTAAGTTCAATGCTTTTCAGGATAATGAAACAGGTTATACTAAGGTATTAGCTGAACTTGAAAAATCTCTTGGAAGGGGGGAAGTAAATCTAAAGGAGTTTCATTCTTTACAGCTTCAAGCGGAGCAAAACTTTCTAAAAAGCAGGCTTGACTTGCTAAAAGCTCAAAAGGCCCCTCTTAAGGAAATATATCAGGCTGAATTAGAACTGCAACGATCCTACAATAAGCAAAGACAGTTAGAGGGTGAAATGTCATGGGGGCAATATCTGCAATTAAGTGTAGATATCGCAAATAAAATAGCGGGAATGACTGCTGCATTAGGGGCAAGAAAAGCAGATCAATATAATGAGGAGGTTGCAGCCCTTGAAGCAGCTAAAGAGCGTGAACTTCAGATTTTAAGCGATGATAAGGAAGCGCAAATGGCTATAGAGGAACAATTTGCGCTAAAGAAGAAAAAGCTTGATGAAGAAGAAGCAAAGAGAAGAAGGAAACAAGCGGTTTTTGAGAAGGCAATAGCAGTAACCCAAACCATTATTGATACAGCGAAAGGAGTTACAGCAGCACTGCCAAATATCCCATTATCTATTGCTATTGGAATTATGGGGGCAGCTCAATTAGCAACCATTGTAGCCCAGCCAATCCCTCAATATGCCAAAGGTACTGATAATGCACCTGAAGGATGGGCCATTGTGGATGAAGAAGGTCCGGAGATCCTTGAAAGAAAAGGGAAGCGGTACATAGGGCAGGATAAAGGCCCCCGCCTTACCTACTTGGAAAAAGGGGATAAGGTAATCCCTAATAACAAAGTGCAGGATATTCTGATGAAAGAACCGGCAAACAGGATGGTAAGTGATGTGCATAAGACCATGCAGTTAGGTTCTCAGAAGTTGCAGGAGATAGCCCCCAAACCACTAAGCAGAAGTGATATTAATCAGGTGTTTGAGCTTAATAATATGAAGCTTATACAGGAGGTAAACAGCCTGAAAATGGCCCTGATAAACAAGCCTACATCACACATAAACCTTGATGAAAAAGGATTACAGCAGTGGATACAGGCCGGACAAAACAGAACCTACTACAGGAATAGAAAAAGATTATAATGGCTACCTACGTTTTTAAATCAGATCAATACGGAACGCATAAGCTTAACTACCTTCCAATTGGATGGGATAGGTTTACCCGTTCCCTTGAACGGTCTAAAGAGTGGCAGAGCGTAAGCCCGAACTTTGATATTGACCTTACCTTCATTGAGGATGGGGCTGAATATCTGATAGGTGCTTATGAGGATTCAGGGGTTGATGCGCAGGTTTTCCTTGATATTTATATGGATGATGAGCAGGACTTAAGGCATAAGCCCGTACCTGTTCGCACTAAAATAGACTTCACAAGCTATACTGTTAATCATCAGGGCCATGTAAAAGTTGATGTGGAACGCATAGGCTTTGCTCAGAAGCTGAAAAACGGGGAACGGGTAAAGGTTGACTTAACTTCCACCAGACCCCTTGAAGGAACCTTTGAATTACCTCAACTACCATTCAGAAACATTGCCCTGCACAGTAAGGGTATTCTGAAGCTTACGGAAATGAGGTATAAAAATGAGGGTACTGATAATATAAAGTTTGAATTATACCGGAGCATAAGAGATTCAACTTTTGGGGGAGCAAATAATTATGCTGACTACTACACAAAGTACGTAACCATTTCCACTATTGAAAAGGTATCTGAGGAAATAGAACAGTCATTTGAGCGTGAAACAAGGCTTTTTACTGATGGGTTTCCTGCCAGAGATAATGAAACGCCAATAGGGCTGAAGAGGCGCATATTCGACTTTACAGAAGCAGGCACAACAAATATCAATGTAAGGGTGGATATAACCGTTTCCATTGAGTGGTATGGTATTCTCCGGCAAAAGTCATACTTAGTGATAAGAAGGGTAAGAAATGGAGTGGAATCTGACTTATCCAGACAATTTATTGCCAATTCAGGAAATCCGGCAGGTGATGAGGACAGAGGTTCATTAATCAGACTTAAAAAGCAAATCATTAACCTGAAGAAAACGGCAGGCGTTCAGACTGATATACTTACAGGAGATGAGGTTTATGTTTATCTGGAAACCGATGTTGAACACCATTCTTTAGACCGGAATGATGGCTATACATCCACCTTGATAATAGAAAACTGCACTGTAAATGATTATAACATTTCAGCATCAAATGTAACCTCTGTGCCTGCATCAAAAGCAGAAGCCATACCCTTTGCCGATGCCTTCAGCCGTACTGTTGAATCTTTAACCGGTGAGGTGGGAAGCTTTGATAATTCTTTCTACGCCCTTACTGATACCTACCACCAAACAGCACCCACAGATACCATACAGGGGAAAAGAATGCTGATGAATGGAATACACATCAGGGGATGGGGATTAGGGGAAAAGCCATTAACAGTTACCCTTTCAGACTTATTCAAAACAGCCTATGCCCTTGATGCAGTGGGGTTTGGAGTAAAGGAGGTTGAAGGTAAATTTAAAGCTTATGTAGCCCCCATAAAAGACTTCTACAGGGATGATGTAGTGCTTAACCTTGGGGTGGTGGATAATCTTTCAAAGAAGGTTGACCTTGATAAGACCTACAGCACAGTAGAAACAGGCTACAATAAATACGATACCGATTCCACCAACTCCCTTGATGAATTCAACGGCAGCAGGGAATTTAAGACCCACATATCCGCACACAACGGCAATTATGAAGCTATTTCCCCTTTCAGGGGCGATGGCTACGGATTGGAAACAGCAAGAAGGCAGGACAGGTTAGCAGCCCCCAACAAATCAACCCCTTATGATAAGGATACCTTTGTTGTATGCTTTATGCGTGTAAGCGGAAACATAGTAAGCGAAGATGGTTCAATCTTTACCTATTCAGCTAACCTGCTGGACCCTGATACAGCCTATAATGCAAGGATAAGCCCTGCCCGTATCCTCCGCAAGCACGAACCTTTATTTAGCGGATGCCTGCAAAAGGCACTGGATAAGGATTTGAAGTTTACGGATGGTGAAGTAAACCTGATGATGGAAAGCAGGATTTCAGGGGAGCCTTACAATATCGCTGAAAGCGGGGATAAGAAGAACAGCACACTGGCAAAGCCCCTATACCTTAACGAGCTGTACGAATTTGAAAAGGTACTTACAGAGGAACAGATAAGCCTGCTTGAAAAAGACCCGCACGGAACAATTGCATTCAGGGATGAATACGAGAATGAGAAGTTCGGCTACCTGATGAATGTGGAAATTAATTATAACAGATTAGCAAAATTCACGCTGCAAAGAAAATACATAAATGGCTTATAAATTAATTGATAAATTTTATTGTCCTTCAGCAGCTCCCCCTTCAGGAGCCGGACAAGTATCTGTATATCTGGACGAATCGACAAGGGTAATAACAACCGATTCAACAGCTTATAACCTACAGGCAGAGTGTGCAGCAAACAGGTCTTATGCTGAAGGGGATATTATCACTTCCTTTTGTGTTGATGGGGTTAGATACAATGTTAGGGCCAGATCATCCACTCCTTTTGCTTTTGTGGGTGAAAGCTACCAAGATCCTACTTGCTCCCCTTGTAAGGGGTCTATGTCTATTCAAAGCATTATCCATGAAACAAAGCGAGGTCTTTCAGATGGCTATGTTGGTTATGCATGGGTTTCAGGATTAACCAACAGGGTATGGCGTTTAGATGGCAACATTTATACCTTTCCAGTAGGAGAGGAAGGTAAGTTCAGGAATTTAGCTGCCGGTGGCCACAATGTTGTTCTTACTTATGGGGATGGATGTAAACTAACCAGCTTATTTGTTATTAACCCAGGCGTAAGTGTACACGCAGTTACCCTATCCAAAGCAGATGCTTCCAAGAATGGCGTGTGTGATGGAACGATTACCACTACAGTTACAGGAGGTAATGGCCCGTTTACCTATGAATGGAATGATGGGTTTACCACTCAGCACCGGACAGGATTATGCGCCGGAACCTATACGGTAATTGTAAAGGATGTAGATGGAATTGAAAGCAGCGCATCTATTACTATCAATCAGCCGGGAAAAGAAGCAGCACCGGCAGAACAAATTTTATATGTGTCTCCTGCCTTATCTCTTAGGTTTATTCCTGATATTTTACTATCTTCGAATGAGCCTGTAACAATAGATAACACGCTGTATAACGAGTTTTACAGACCAGGCGAAAAGAAGAATTGTTACAACCAAAAGTTCCGGACAAGCGACTTACTCCCCCTGCAAGCCTTAAGTAACTATTCGGATAACGTGATTGAGGTAGTAGATATACCAACAGAAAGTGTAATTCATACTGTGGACATGATGATGGTTGCTCAGTTCAGCAATCTTTCAGAAACCTTTAATGGTTACATTAAAAGACACAGCGCAACAGAAACCCGCATCTACTTTGGTGAGGTGGGGGATATACCTGTGCCTGTTGGTGAAGGAGATAGCGTTGAACTCCTTAATACTCAGCAGACAAATGGCATCTATCAGCTAATCTCAGTCGGTAAGGAAACTAATGGTACTGAATACCTGATTATCAAACAGGAATACACAGAAGCCACTGCCACCACTGAATGCCAGATCACTACCTACTTCAATCAGCGTAATTACAACGCATGGGAAGGAGCATTAAACTTTGCTTTTATCCCTGAAGGTGATTATCAGGTAAGGATAAAAGGCTCTGACAACAGAGGGGAAAGCGCATGGAAGAGTGAGCCTATTGCAGTAAGAAAAAATCATCCGGGCACTGTACTCATGCAATACCGGAACAGCAAGAACAAGCACGACATATACTACAGCGCAGGCTTTACCAACCACATAAGGTTTGAAGCTACTATGATAAACGGGCAATCCACTACAGAGAAGGAGTTACATAGGGAGCCTTCAAGAGTGGTAACCCTTAGATCAGACTTCAGAAAGAAGATGGGTCTTAATACTTATGCCTTACCTCCTTACCTGCATGAACGCATAGAGGCAGCGTTAGCCTTGGATAATATTGTAATTGATGGCACTAAATACATTTCTGAAGAAGGCTATACAAGGGGTGAATTAATGGGCCGGACATTACTGGCCAATGGTTCAGCAATCCTTGAACAGGAAGGATACGCCACATTCATGAAGGGATCAGGTGTGAATGTAGATGGTGGCGGTGGAGTAATATCAATCAATGATGAAGGATTCTTAAGATACTAGAAATGGCTAAGATAAACAAAAGGATTATTGAGCTTGGTGAATATGAAGGTCTTTCATTGGATGATTTGCATTTAGCAGTTGATAATCCTTCATTTCAGGAAACACAGCGAATTAAGGCCAGTAATCTTATCCATGAGTTTGGGAAATTAGCTTACCGGCCTGATTATCCTTACAAAAAGGATATGTTAGCCTTTTCTTCAGGTGAAGTATGGAGTTCTAATGTAGATAATAATGTTGGAAATGCCCCTGCTGATAATTCAGAGTTCTGGACTAAGGTAACCAATAAAAGACCGGATACATCAGGGGCGTTACCTGAAACCATAGTAGTAAATGGAACTACATGGGGAAGTATTAAAGATGGGGATACCCTTACAGCAGGCACAAGCTTTTTTGAATTATTCAAAAGGGGGTTAATTGTAGCCCAGCCTGTAACCTATTTAGCCCCTGCTCTTAGCCTTAATGTCAGCGGGGCTGCTCCTGTAGTTGAAGTAGGAACAAGCGTAGATATAGCAGCAAGCGCAAACTATAACCAGAGGGATGGGGGTAACTGCACAGGGGTAGCATTTAAACGGAATGGCGTAACACAGGCAACGGATAGCACAGCACCTTATACTTATGATCCTCTTTCATTTGTAATCGGGCAGGAAACAATAAGCTATAGGGCTACAGCTACTTACGAAGCAGGGCCAATTAAGAATAACAACTTAGGAGAACCACAGCCGGACGGTCAAATACAATCAGGAAGTGTAGACTCCAATACAGTAAATATTAAAGGTGCAAGGGCCGGATTCTTTGGCGTAGACAACCCTGATAATACATCTGCATCAGTTCGGGCACTGGCAAAGCATGTACTGGATATTAAGCAAGGGGATAAAATTATACTGCCTATTCCGGCAGGCGCAACAAAAGTAACCTTTGTACTTGAAGATAGCTTACCTGCTCCTTCTTCAGTCTTGTACATGGAAGGAAATGTACAGGTTAAGGGGAATTTTGAAGTATCAGCAACGAATGTACGGGGAGCAAATAACTATGCTTTAGCCCCTTATAAAGTATACACTTATATACCAGCAGCCCCTTTTGTGGGCGATTCAAACTACGAAATAACAATTTAAACAATTAAAAAAAGATGGCAACAGTTACTATTGATTGGCCTGTTCAGTTAGTTCGGCAATATGCCAAACCAATGCAGCGGTATGAAGAGTTTGAAACCACCGCAGCAAGAAACGCTTATCTGACTAACCCTTTAAGGTATGCAGGCCAGCGTGTGTATGACATTCAGGCTGATGCTTATTTCAGAATCAGCAAGGACAGAACAAGCTGGCTTCCGGATGGGGCGGGTGGCGAAACTACTACTGTAACCAATGGAGGTACAGGATTCAGCCTGATTGATAGTGCCACAGATTCAAATGTAGAGCTGAAAAGCCTTATTGCCGGAAATAACTTTTCCATTGTAGACGATGGAAACGGTAACCTGACATTAAGCAGCACGGACACTGACACCGACACAGGCGAGGTAAACACAGCTTCAGGCGTAGGTACAGGAACCTCTTTAGTGTTTGGCAAGCAGGAAGCTGAAATACTATTGAAAAGCCTTGTGGTTGCAGGAAGTCTTACTTTATCCGAAAGCCCGGATGGAACTTTAACCATTACAGGAAACGGACAGATCAACACAGCTAGTAACAAAGGGGCTGCGGGTGTAGGTTTGTATGATGAAAAGGTAGGATCAGACCTGAGATTCAAGAAACTGGTAGCAGGAGCGAATACTTCTATTGTAGATAATGGAGATGGTACAGTAACAGTTACCGCAGTAGGCCCTGATGGTGGGGAAAATAATACTCTTTCCAGTGCAGGTACAGGCACATCTTTATTTTACCGGAAAGTAGGGGCAGACCTGCAAACTAACAGCTTAAAGGGCGGTACAAACATTGGTATTGTCGATGATGGTGCAGGAACGCTAACTGTAAACTATACCGGAACACCTGAAGGAACAGGCGCATTAGAGTCTGACCTAACAATAGTTGGAGGTAGTTCTTTGGGGATGAAAGAAGGTGAAACACTTCCGGCCGGAATGACTTTTGATGCATTCGCCCGTAAATGGCTTATTTTCGCCAACCCTATTACTTATACAGGCCCTTCCCTTTCCCTGTCTGTATCCGGCCCTGCTAATGTAGTGGAAGCAGGTGAAACAGTAGATATTTCAGCCAGTGCAATTTTCGAACAAAACGATGCAGGCGCAGCGAGTGGGGTTTCATTCAAAAAAGGCGGTGTATCTCAGCTCACAGACAGCACAGCCCCTTATACGTACGATCCGGCAGGCTTTGTAATAGGTGTTGAAACAGTTAATTATCAGGCTACTGCTACCTATGCACAAGGCCCGATTAAAAACGATGCA
Organism: Cesiribacteraceae bacterium YIM B00369; assembly: GCA_017948555.1. Taxonomy (GTDB): domain Bacteria; phylum Bacteroidota; class Bacteroidia; order Cytophagales; family Cyclobacteriaceae; genus Nafulsella. Next base: position 119,618 of record JAFMYY010000014.1, read on the forward strand.
TTAGGAGATCCATACCCTGACGGAAGGATTGAAGCGGGTTCTGTAGATTCAGAGGTGGTTACCATTAAGGGAACCCGTGCAGGCTTCTTTGGCGTGGACAATGCAAGTAACAGCTCTACAGCTATCAGAGCATTAGGTAAGAAAGTGTTGGATATGAAAGCAGGGGATAAGATCCTTCTTGATATTCCGGCAGGTTCAACAAAAGTTACCTTTGCCCTTCCTGCAAATTTCAACGCTCCATCTTCTGTAGTGTATGTGGAAGGAAACGTGCAGGTTAAAGGAAACTTTGACATGACTACAGGAAGCGTTAGCGGTGCTAATGGATATGTAGCCACCTCTTATGAAATCTACACTTATGTGCCTGCTGCTCCATTTGTTGGACAGTGTACTTACGAAATCACAATAGCATAATATGAAGGATGCATCTATTATAGACTGGCCTGTTGTATTTGACAGGCAATTTGCCAAGCCCCTCGTTGAGGGGTATTGGTTTGCTACTACAGCAGACAGAATGAACTACCTTAGTAACCCAAGAAGATACGCAGGGCAGGAGGTTTATGATTATGAACTGCATAAGAAATTCAGGCTAAGTAAAGATTATACAGCTTGGGAAGAAATAGCGGTAGGTAATGGAGTCAGAACAATTACAGGGCCTACAGTAGATAATTCTGATCCTGATAATATTTTTCTTGATGCCATACTTCACAATGATAATGCCTATGCAGATTCTGATACAGTAAGTAATTATGCTTATGTATCAAAAGGTAATCAGGAGGTAGAATACCTTACCCTTACTAATGGTTCTGCTTCAATTTCAGCAGGGGCAGGGGTTGATTTTCTTGGAGGTGATTTCCCATTAGGTCAGGATCATTACTGGATATGGGTGAAGGCTCCGGATGGGCAGTTTTATGTAATCCATATTGTAAACAATGAGGTAACTAATACAACTATCAAAATCAATTCCATAAGGCCATTATATGATGCTATTAGATATCCTTTTGTTGATGACTTCTGGACAGGCGCAGATAGCACCAGCAAAACAGTATGGGATTTTGCAAGTGGGGAATACAGGTTCTACAGGAAACGAAACTTTTCTACAGGTGCTATGGGTATATCCCTTGGGGATAATAACATGGCAGCAAGAAATGGTCTATCTATTGGAACATTTAATGGATCAGAGAATCATGGTGTTTCTATAGGTTTTTCTAATATTACAAAGGGTGGATATAATGTAGCTTTAGGTATTTACAATTTAGCGCAGGGAATAGGTGCAGTTTCTTTAGGGTTTAACAACAGATCCACTGCAATTGGGGCATTCGCTTCAGGAAACAATAATATAGCAAGCGGGCTATATTCTTACTCTCATGGGTATAGAAACACTGTGAAAGCTAATGATTCAGCCATAATAGCAAGCCAATATTGTGTTATAGAATCATCCACTCATGGAGATAGTGTTGATGTAGCTGTTATAGGTACTAAAGATGTAACAGTGCCAACAGGAGTGAAGCAAACCACTATTGTTCAAAAGCTATGGACAGGAGCAGGGAAGGTTACAAATGAAGTACTTAAATTCTGGAATGACAAAGGCCGAAGCACTATCAACTGGCCTGTTACAGCACCACGAACCATAAGCCTTCCTGACAAAGATGGAACAGTAGCCCTTCTTAGTGATATAACAGGAGGGGGAGGTACTGGTGATTCACTGCCAATAGGATCAGAGGGGCAAATAGTATCCTACAACTCTGCTAACACTGCTTATGCAACTAACATTTGGAATATTCCTTATGGAAATAACCCCGGAACTGGCGTAAATTTCTCAAACCTTCAAACAGGCACAGTCAGAGAAATTTCATGGAGTGAAGAGGATGACAGGATGTACTTTGTGGGTGATGGCATTAACCCTTATCTGGATTTAACAAAGGATGGAAGGATACTTGTAGAATCAGATTTAGAAGGGTTAGGGGGTGGCACAACAGATGCGGCAAACATTGACTATACCCCTGCAACCCCTACATGGTGGGAATTAGCAACAGGAGTTACCTCAATGAAGGTTAAGCAGGCACTAGACTATGTGGAAGCTAACCTAATTAATAAGGTAAGGGATTGGTTTGTGGCGGGGGCTGTATTTACAGATTTCTATCTTACTGCTGATTTTAAGCAGGAGACAATTTATTCCGAGTCTTATAAAACTTTGCGGAGTGTGGCAGATGTGGAAGGGGCAAACAGCTATGTAGGTGACTACACTGATATAAGAATTAATGGAAGCCTGAAAGGTAGCCTCGGTTTTTATTATTTTAACGGGTTAACATCGCCAACATTTAACCTGAAATCAAGCAGGGTTGACGGTTCCCATACCGGAATGCAACTTCTTTTTGATGCAGACGGATACAGACTACATGACTACAAGCCTGTAAAAACAGGAATAGAATTGTACAATTTTGGGGAGGATTTTGAAACCGGAGCAGGTGGCGACTATTCAAGCCTGAAAGATAATTCCCTTGTGCCTAAAGCATGGGTAAAAGACTATGTAGGGGCTAATGGAGGAACAGGAACGGCAGTTACCGCATGGACTGAAAACAACACAGCTACAATTACCATCCCTTCAGGCGTTCCCATTCACAAGGAATACAGAAAGACTGATACAAGCTATACAGCAACAGTGTCAGGTATTCAGGATGGTCAGGAGCTTGTGTACATGGTGGAAAACACAGGGGCATCAGCTATCTCTTTTGGGTTTGGCACAACTATAAAGACTGAAGATGGATGGGTTACTTCAGCATCAATAAGCGCAGGTGATGTATGGGAGTTTGTGGCTACTTACAACCCTCATATATCAGCTAACCTGTTTGTTACAGGGCAGCTAATCAAAAGATCAGCAGATAAATGAAGTACCTGATAAAGAAACTAATTTGTATAATGAGCCATTTCCTGAGAAGATTCATAAAAATCAATAAGGTTACAGAACCAATAGGGGAAAGTAAAGAAAACCTTAACGCCCCTATCCAGTATGATGCTACCTACATTACACAGGACAGCGCAGAAATAAACTATTCTGATAATTCCGCATATGAAACAAGGATTTATATTGAAATAGCCACTGATTCAGGTTTCACAAATGTTGTGGCATCCAAGCACGTTCCTTATGATTCTTTCAACGAACCATTCTTAGGGGAATTTCAGCAGGGAACCACCTACTATTCAAGGATAAGGAATGAGTATCAGGAAACAGTGGATGGGCAGTATAACCTGTACGTTAGCCCTTGGAGTAATGTAGTAACCTTCAATACAGAGGAAGAAGATTTCTTCTATGACTTTGTGAATATTACCGAGCATGATCCGAACAGCCTTACTAAAACAGGTGGCGTAAACGGGGCAAGTGATGCTTCAGTGAAGGTATTCAGGGAAATGAAGTCAGGCGTTGGGTATTATCGCTTAAAGTGGCAGATTAATAACGCAGGAGATGCAAGCCCTGCTAATGATTATGCTGTTCTTTTCTACCATGATGCTGCATTTGAGCCTGTAGATCATAATGACCCTAATGCCATTATAGCTATTCGGGTAACAGGAAATACTGTTAACATGCTGGAAAGGGGTGTTGCACATGGAAATGTAAACACAATCAATTCAGGCGATTATCTGATTGTCTATCAGCAGCAAGATACTGGCAATCCTGATGTAGCTGTAGGTTTCTTTGTTGAGGACAGGAGCTTATCAACAGGTCAGGGTACTTTTATTGATTATGGCAACCTTGTTCCTGAACCTATCAAAGTTAAGATAGTGGCATTCAATACAAATGCATCTGCCGGTAATGATTATCAGTTCAATTAATAACAATATACACTTGTAATTAAACGGGGAAATTCTTATCTTGAAAGAGAAATGGAACCCCTCACTACACCTCTACATGCTATAAATAAACAATCATTTTATTGTAAAAGGATGAAGGCATTACTGGCTCAGATCAAGCCATTCCAAAAGGAGGTTACCCATACATTACTGGCATGGGCAGGTGCAGGAACAGGAACCTATTTAGGTTACATGGAGCACGTAAATATGGGCCTTCAAAGCCTTGCTTACCTTACTTCAATTATCGTTTCAGGTATTACAGTTTACAAGTTCTGGAAAAAAGACACCAGAGAATAACAATATCCACATGAGAGAAATAGATTACATTGTTCTGCATTGCACAGCTACACCGCAGAACACAACAGTAGAATCTATATTGCGGTACTGGAGGGATACTTTAGGATGGAAGTCTCCGGGCTATCATTATGTAGTAGATACCAGAGGTAAAAGGTTCATTCTTGAAACTATACTGAAGCCTACAAACGGAGTGAAGGGGTATAACAGCAGGAGTATTCATATCAGCTATATTGGAGGTATTGACGAGAATGGAAAGGCTAAGGATACCCGTACAAGAGAGCAGAAGGAAGAGATGGAGTGTATTATCAGGGAATTGATTGAGAAGCTGCCGTGTAAGCCTGACATATTGGGGCATAAAGATTTCCCAAACGTTTCAAAAGACTGCCCTTCATTTGATGTTCAAAAATGGTTAAAAGAAATAAACCTATAAACTCATGCCTACCTCCAACGAACTCCTGCAAACAATCATAAGGGATATTCAGAAGCTGAATACACAAGCACCGCATAAGATACCCACACTGTTAGCTTATGTAGCTGGCATAAGTGAGGGTACGATACAGAAACCAAATCCATAATCATGGTAGAAATAAAAGAGCTACAACGGAATGTACATGAGTTCCGGATGGGCTATGAAGCAGGATGGGAACAGTGGTTTTTACTTGCCTCAGATCATCATTTCGACAATCCAAAAGCAGACAGGAAGCTGATTAAAAAGCACCTTGATGAATGCAGGGAACGCAATGCACTGGCATTATTCTTTGGAGATACTTACTGCTTAATGCAGGGTAAAGGGGATAGGAGAGGGAGCAAGAACGACATACTGCCACAGCACAATCAGGCCAATTATATTGATGCGGTAATTGATGAGGGAATAGACTTCTTTGGTAAGTATGCTGATGTAATTGCTTTAATGGGGGATGGTAACCATGAGACTTCAATCCTGAAATTTCACGAAACTAACCCGATAGAAAGGACTGTACAAGGGATAAATTCAAAGTTCAATCCTGAAAAGAAGCTGTACAAAGGTGGTTATTCCGGTTATGTTAAGTTCTCTTTCTTCAAGAAGAATTCAGGAGGGGGAAGGATCAGTAAAAAGCTATGGTACTTTCATGGTAATGGAGGTGGTGGAGCTGTAACAAAGGGAATAATTCAATCCCAAAGGAGATCCGCATTTGTGGCTGATGCCGATATCGTGGTAAGTGGTCATGTGCATGAAGATGTTACCTCTAAATGGGGTAAAATAAGCCTTAGTCAAAGCGGAAAGATTGAGCAGTGGATGCAGGAACATATTATCCTTCCGACTTACAAAGAAGAGTATGTTGATGGCTTTGGTGGATGGCATGTAGAAAGAGGAGCAGCACCTAAACCATTAGGGGGTAAGTGGATTCGCTTCTACTACAAGAATGAACAGATACATTACGAACTAATAGATGCAAAATGAAAAGATGCCTGCTATGCCCCGGACCCGAACAGTGCGCATGTAATTATACAGTAAGCACTACAGCAGACCCATTACAGGAGAAGATGGAAAAGCTACCATTCACTGAAGAGGGGAATATCAATACCCAGCCACATTACAAAGGAAAGGATACTCTATACAAGATAGCTGAAGATTTAGGGCTTAATGCATGGGAATTTGACATTTTAAAGCGTGTGGTAAGGTGCAGGCATAAAGGCCAGTTCAAAGAGGATCTTCAAAAGACTAAAGACCTGATAGATATTTACCTGAAAGAGTATGAGCCTCCTAAAAACTCCTGATGGGAAAAGATACAGCCGGAAAAACATAACATGGGTAGTATCTCTGTCTATTATGGTATTAATAGTTATATGGGGCAGTTGGTCAGGTAACTGGCCCCCTGAATATATTTATACAGGCCTTATTACTCTTATAATTCTTGTGCTTACAGGAACAATAGTAGATAAGAAACTAGCAAACAAAAACGATGAAGCTCAACCTCAGTAATATACAGATTCTTATTATCTCCCTCCTTACAGTAATTATGATTGTGAATATTATTCAGGATCAGGGAGTAAAAAGAAAGACAGCCAGAATAATAGATACTATCGACCTGATGAAGGAACAAAGGGTAATCGATAGCATGAACTACATCCATATTACAAGAAATGTAGACAGCCTGAAAGCAAAGACAGCAGCACAGCAGGCAGAGATTACATATATGAAAGGAAAACTATGGCATGAAAGACAAGCTACCAAACACCTTGAAAAAAGCCTTAACGATATTCTTGTTATTATCAATCAACGCCCTGAATTCTAATGCTCAGTCAAGATACACACTACTGGAACAAGGTCAGCCTATGCCCTATAAAGGGGTAGCTGTAGAGCTTCAAGCCTACCGGAAGGAGTCAGAGTTCATCAAATTATCTGACTCCCTTATTAATAGCTTAAAACGCCAGATTGTAAGCCTTGATGTAATCATATTAGCCAATGAGCAGGTAATGGAACAGCAGAAGCAGGCTATACAATTGCAGGGGGAATTACTCCGGGATCAGGAGAAAGCAGCGCAGGCAATAACCAAAGGATTGCAGGATATAAAAGAATCCATACCCAAACAGCGTTGGTTTGAAAATCCTTTCCTTCTTTCAGGGGCAGGGTTTATAGCAGCTATACTTATAATGAAGTAGCTTATATATCCAGCTTATCTATTGCATCCATTTTATCCTGCTTGCCAATGTGGGTATATACCATAGTGGTAGACAATTCTTTGTGATTTAACAGTTTACTTACAATTGATATATCCACTCCCTTTCCTAATAGTCTGGTAGCGAATGTATGCCTGAAGGAATGGGGTGTTATATTCCTTTCAATCCCTGCTGCCTTTACCCAATCCTGTGCTGTTCTCTCTAAGTTACTTTTGTTTACCTTTTTAAATACTTTCCCTTTTTCTCTTTTACCCATAAATTGCAAAGCTGTTTTTGGAATAGGATGGTATTCAGGTGAATCAGTTTTTATCTGAACAAAATTAATGAAGTACCGGCCATCATCTTCAATCACATCCTCCCAGCTTAAATTGATTATATCTGATTTTCTTAAGCCCGTATATGCGGAAAATAAAAGAGCCTCCTTTGTTCTTTGCCTGCTTGGTATGACAGGGGTTTGGATTAAAATCTCGAGTTCCTTTTCTGTTAAAAACTCCCGCTTAGTGGTTTTTGGTTGTTTAATCCCTTTAATTTTGGACCTGACGTTAAATATCTTATCCCTTTTTTCAGAAAGGTTCAGAAACCGGATAAAGGAAGTGGAATGCAAAGATGCTGTGCTTTGCATATTATAATTATCACGCAGGTAGTAAATATAATTCTGGCAGAAATCAGGCGTAAGGTCAGAATACCTTATTTCTTTCTTTTTGCTGTATTCCTTTAGTTGTACCAGCATTACCTTATAGAGCCTTTCAGAAGTTGGGTTTTTGGTATCATTAACAATCTCCTGGACTAAATCATCTATCGTATCAGACTCCTGTACCCCCAGAAAAGAGAAATCGTTTTTAGAAATTGATAACTGCCTCTGAGTACGGATATTTTTTGCCTTTTCCTTTGTAGCTTTGTTTATATCTCTTTCTTCAGGGGTGCGTGGTTTAGTTGTGATGTACAGCCCTAAAAACTCCCTTCTGGTAGGCTTGCCTGTTTCAGGGTGGATCAATGGGGGATAGTAATCGAGGTACAATGATTTCCGGCCTTTGCTTATTTCTTTTTCACGCAATGTAACGTTCATGAGCAGGGTACAAATGAGGTACAGATTTTAAATAACTGACGTAAAATACAGTATATTCCTGTAAGTATAAAATGTCATTCAGTTAAAATAGTAAGCATCTGTAAAAGATAAGGGGCGTGTAGTATATATATCGGCAATAATCGTAATTTTGCCGTCATGAGCCAAGAAGAAAACATTGATATCTATAAAAATCCCTGGACACTCACCGGTACAAAGGCGGTTTACGAAAACCCCTGGATAAAGGTACGGGAAGACCAGGTGATAAACCCTGCCGGAAATCCCGGAATTTATGGTGTCGTAAGCTTTAAAAATTTTGCCATTGGTATTATTCCTGTTGATGGGGAGGGGAATACCTGGCTGGTGGGGCAGTACCGCTATTCGCTGGAAGAGTGGAGCTGGGAAATTCCTATGGGCGGCGGCCTGAAAGGAATTGATATGCTGGAGTCAGCAAAAAGGGAGCTGAAGGAGGAAACAGGGTATACGGCTGCTAAATGGACCAACATTATGAAAATACATACCTCAAATTCTGTAACAGATGAAGAAGGTGTGGTTTACCTGGCGGAGGATCTTACTGCCGGGGAAGAAGAGCCGGAGGAAACCGAACAGCTGATTGTGAAAAAGCTTCCTTTACGGGAAGCAATAAACTGGGTAATGGAAGGTAAAATTACCGATGCAATTTCTGTAGCCGGCCTGCTTAAAGCAGCCAGGTTAATGAATATTTAATATGCGTGCAGTTGTGGGGAAGGAAGCTGAAAGAAGGCCTTCGTATAAAGAGCACCTCAGTCGCTTATTTATAATTGCCTATCCGGTTATGCTCAGTCACCTGGGGCATATTGCCGTAGGAGTGGCCGATAGTATGATGGTAGGCCGTTTAGGGGCAGTACCGCTGGCGGCAGTGTCGCTGGCTAACTCTGTTTTTGTATTAGCACTTATGTTTGGAATAGGTGTGTCTTATGGGGCGACGCCTCTGGTGGCTGCTGCTGATGGCAAAGGGCAGTCGGATAAAATTGCGCGCCTGTTAAAGCACAGTCTCCTGATTGACGTATTATTTGGTGTTGGCTTATTTGCATTGCTTATAGCCACCATTCCGTTTTTGTATATGCTCGATCAGCCCGAAGCAGTAGTGGATATGGCAAGCCCTTATCTTTGGGTGGTTGGAGCTTCCCTGCTTCCGTTTATGTACTTCCAGGGTTATAAACAATTGATGGAAGGCCTGGGGCGCACCAGAGAGGCAATGGTTATAACCCTCCTTGCCAATGTTGTAAATGTTATATTGAATTATGCCCTTATTTTTGGTGAGCTTGGCTTTCCGGAACTGGGGCTCCTTGGCGCTGGCTGGGCAACTCTTTTTTCCAGGGTATTTATGGCTCTGGTAATGGTGTTGTACTTTAATAAAAGCAGGATTTTTGAAGCTTACCGCACAACCACAAAAGGGTTTAAGAAAAAAATATTCCGGAAACTTATGAGCATGGGAGTTCCCATGGGTTTCCAGTACGTTTTTGAAGTAGGTGCTTTTAGCGGTGCTGCCATTATGATAGGCTGGATAGGGGCAAATGCGCTGGCAGCTCACCAGATTGCCATTAACCTGGCTTCTATCAGTTATATGGTGGCTTCCGGTTTTGCGGCAGCTGCTACTGTTCGTGTGGGTAACCAGCTTGGGCAGCGGAATTTCAGCACTATGCGTACTGCAGGTTTTCTCTCATTTGGTATTGTAATGCTGATGATGGTTTGCTTCGCGCTGAGCTTTTTAGCCGGAAAACGGTTTTTCCCCTCTCTTTATATCGATAATCCTGAAGTAATTGAAATTGCGTCATCCCTTATTATTATCGCTGCTTTTTTTCAGCTTTCAGATGGTGTGCAGGTAGTGGGGCTTGGTACTTTGCGGGCCCTTGAAGATGTAAAGATTCCTACCCTTATTACATTAGTGGCCTATTGGGTAATCGGTTTGCCCGGGGGCTACCTGTTTGCTTTTTATGGAGGCTTTGGGGTTCAGGGAGTATGGTGGGGCCTTTCAATAGGGTTGTTTGTGGCTGCAGTATTGCTTTCGGTGCGCTTTAACTATTTAAGTAAAAAAATAAAGAACTCACAGTAGCCATATAATAACTGTGCTTTAAGCGCAAGTTTGAAAAAGGAGTATTACATCGGGTTCCACCCGCACGGCAATGCTTAGTCTCCGGACCTGCAGGAGTGGCAGGTGAAGAGATTAGGGTTTGAGGAAGATTTTGTATGCCTTGAAGGGCAGGAGTACTGTGTTTATAAATCTGAAAAGAAAGAATTGATGCTTACAGGTAGGTTGAGGATAGCGGAATTCCTATAAAAATTCTGTTTAAAAAAATAAGACTGTAGTTTTTGCGGTGTTATAGCCTGCTGCATTAAAGGGATGCCGGTTGAAGAATATTTTATGTTGAGATTGCTTTTTGTAAAAAATATTTGTGGATTTAAGGTGTTTTTTGAACCGGTAATATAAAAACAATAAAGGATTTTCTTAGATTCGGCTTTATTTTGATTTAGCACCTTATTTATTATCACAGTTATGGATCCAAGGCCAGTAAGCGCATCTCACACTACTATTACCGAATTAATGATACCCAGTTACGCTAACTTCGGTGGGAAAATACATGGTGGAATATTGTTGAGCCTTATGGATAAGGTAGCTTATGCCTGTGCCACCAAGCATAGCGGGGCCTATTGTGTTACGGTATCGGTGGATAATGTGGACTTTATGCAGGCTGTTGAAGTGGGAGAGTTGGTAAGTATGAAGGCATCGGTTAATTATGTGGGTAACAGCAGTATGGTGGTGGGAATAAAGGTAACATCGGAAAATGTTAAACTGGGTTTTGTAAAGCATACAAACACCAGCTATTTTACCATGGTAGCCAAGGGGGATGATAATAAGCCAGCCCTGGTGCCCCCGCTTATACTCGAAACAGCTGAAGATGTCCGGAGGTTTGTGGAGGCCAGGGAACGCAGGCGTATTTATTTTGAATCCCGCAACAAAATGAATGAAGCAAAGATAGCTTTTGACATAAACGAAGAGGTAAAAGGGCTGGAAAATGAGCGCTGTAAAATCAGTTTTGATTTTTAGGTTTGTTATCTTTTTACGATAACTTTACTTTGTTGCCTGTACGGGCAGCCTCATAAATAGCCATCATAATCTCCACATCTCTTTTGCCCATTTCTCCGGGTACAGGGGTTTCTCTGCCTGTTTTTACGCATTGAGCAAAATCATCCATTTGCCGGGCCTGCTGGTTTACATGCGGAAGGTTCATAGGGCCCTTATGGGTTTTGCCTTTTATTCCTGCATAGCTGTAGGCAGGGTCGAGTTCCCACCAGCCGTTTTTGGCTTTTCCATAAAGGCGGCTGGCACTTTCATTGTAACTGCTCTTGCAATCCGCCACAACACCACCCGGAAATTCCATTTTCCAGCTTATAGACTGCTCCACATCATCAAAATAATCCGGCCGGGTAACTTTTCCAAAGCTTGCGGTAACTGAATCAGGCTTCATACCCATGGTGTAGCAGGCCCCTTGTACGGCATAAATGCCAACATCCATAAGCGGTCCGCCGCCCGACAGCTTTTTGTCCAGTCGCCATATATCCGGGTCACCATCCACTACCATACTGTTGGCGCCTTCTATGCGCTGCACCGCACCAAACTCTTTTTGTTGGCCGAGTTCCATTACTCTTTTATTGTGAGGCTCAAAATGCAGACGATAACCAATTGATAGTTTTACATTATTTTGTTTACAGGCATCCATCATGCGCTGGCAGTCCTCAACCGAAGTGGCCATTGGCTTTTCGCAAATTACGTGTTTGCCTGCTTTGGCAGCACGAATGGTGTATTCGGCATGCATGCTGTTGGGGAGTACTATGTATATGATGTCAATGTCAGGGTTACTGGCTATCTCATCATAGTTGTCATAGTTGTATACATTCTTATCAGGAATGTTATACCTCCTTTTCCACTCCTCTGCTTTGGCTGGTGTGCCGGTAACTACTCCGGCAAGGTAGCAGTCGTCGGTTTGTTGTAAGGCAGGTGCTAACTGGCCGGTGCTGTATTGCCCCAGTCCTACCAGTGCAATGCCCAGCTTGTCTTTTTGTTGAGGGTTAGGGTAGGAATCATGCAAAATCCGGCTTCCCGGTTTGCCTGTATGGCCGGTAGCACTGGCCAGGTGTGGCAAACCAAGGGTAAGTGCTCCGACAGTAAGGGAGAGGCCTTTTAAAAAATTCCTGCGGTTCTTATCTGTTAACGATTTTTCTGATTCCATTTGTGTTTCAGTGTTTTAAATTAGAAGTATAAAAAAAGTAATAGCATTTGAGCTGATATTGTTGCGGCATTTTGTGGAATTCATCTTTTTTTAATTTTTGCCTCATCAGCAGGAAAGAAAAAGTAGCCGGAGGCAATGGGATAATTTTTTGTTTTAAAAGACAGAACCCAAACATTTCCTGTGAAATGGAATTTTATAAGCATGGCTACAGAAGGATCAACCTCATTAGGAGAGCATAAAAGCCAGTCGAAAGTACCTTTGTACCTTTCAATAGCCCTGCTGGGGGGCTTAGTACTGCTTTATTTTTTAGTGCCCTCCGTACAAAATTTTTTTAAGGAAGCATGGAATGTACTTTCAAGCGGAAATGAGCAACGGATTTCCCGGTGGGTAAGCCGGTTTGGCTGGTTTGGGCCTGTGGTTATTGTTCTTGCTTTTGTAGCCCAGATGTTTCTGTTAGTTGTGCCAACCCCATTATTAATGGTGGTTACAGTAATAGCTTATGGCCCTTTTGCAGGAGCGGCCATTATTCTGGGGGGTATATTTCTCGCATCTTCTATAGGCTATGGGCTGGGGGCAATGATTGGTACTCCCCTGGTGGAGCGTTTGCTGGGGGCAAAGTCCGAAAAAAAGATTGAGGGTTTTATAGAGGAATATGGCTTCTGGGCTGTGATTGTTACCCGTATTTCGCCTTTCCTGTCCAACGATGCTATTAGTTTTGTGGGAGGTATGCTGCGGATGGGCTATTACCGGTTTATTGGAGCTACGCTTTTAGGTATTTTTCCTTTAACGGTTTTAATTGCATACTTAGGCGAAAATAATCAGCGATTAAAAACCGGGCTTATATGGGTGAGTATCATTAGTTTACTTGGTTTTATTGCTTATGTGTGGTGGGATAAGAAGAGGGGGGAAACAAAAAGTTAACATTGAGAAAGTATCGGTGGCATGATGGTTGGTTGTTGTTAAAAATCTTTAACAAAACATTTAACAACAACTATGGAAACATCAAAGTTCCTCATTGCGGCTGCTTTTTTTATTGCAGCATTTTCTTTCACAGCACAGGCACAAAGCCTTAGTGAAAATGAGCCTGACCCTTATAACAGGGAGTTTGGTTTTGGTACAAACATCCTCCTGAATGGTATTTTTAACAGCGAATCCGCCCCGCTGGATTTTATGTATCGCTGGAAAAGCGGTAAAGGTTATATGCGTCTGGGGGCTGATATCCTTTATTCCCGAAACGATCATGAAAGAGTAGAATTAAATGCTGATGATGAAAGGGTTGAGTATTTGAGCCAGGCTTTGTCGCCAACCCTGATTATGGGAAAAGAGTGGAGAGAAGAGGTTGCGCGGCGGTGGTTACTAAACTATGGGCTGGATTTAAACTTAAGTTACCGTCATACTCTGTCAAACAGTACCTCTTTTGATGAATTCAGGGTTATGGAAGACGAAATGGAGAGGAATACTTTTGGAGTTGGATTAAGGCCTTTTGTTGGAGTGTTATTTAAGATTAATCAAAGGATGATGGTGGGGGCAGAAGCTTCGTTTCGTTCGCTGATCCAAAGGAGTAATCAATATACAAAGCGTATTAGTGAGTATAAAGAAAATCCGGAGAATAATTCCATCAGTGAATATGAAGAATCCATCTGGAATTACTCCACAACTACAAATCCTGCCAGCAATATTTTTCTCTATTACCGGTTTTAATTTTAGAGAAACAATTTCTGTTATACAGGGATAAGAGTAAGCATTGTAGTAAACAGGCAGTTACCTCCGGGTATTTAGAGCAAATGCTTTCTAATGTGCCGGCCTCCTTACAAACCAATCATTTCTGCAGCGGCGGATCGCTCAATACTTGTATAATTTATTACATATTAAGCAGCCGGGTTTGTTATTTGCCTGGCTGCTTGTATTTTAGGGGCGCAATCGGGCAATATAATTAACAGGGATGCTTCGCAGAATATTTTCAACGTACTCATTAGCTTTATTCGGATTAGGGTTTCTTTTACTGCTGCCGTTCTTTCTGCTTTTAGTTGCCTTTAAGCCTCTCCGGAAATACCTGCACTACCTCCACTGGATATGGTCGGCCTTTTTTCTGGGGCTGAGCTTTGTGCCGGTAAAGATTGTTTATAAAGCCGGAAAACCAAAGAAAGGACCCTATGTAATTTGTGGCAATCATTTCTCTATCCTGGATATTGCTGTGCTCGGCCTGTTGCCAATCAACTATGTTTTTGTAGGTAAAAGCTCCCTTGCTAAAATTCCGTTATTTGGTTATGTGTACCGGAAGCTGCATATTACTGTAGACAGAAAATCGTTAAAGGACAGGTATAATGCTCTGGAGAAAGCGAAAAAGGCGGTTGATGAGGGACACAGCCTGGTAATGTTCCCGGAGGGAGGGGTGCTTACGGAAAATCCTCCGCAGATGGCGCGCTTTAAGGAAGGGCCTTTCAGGGTAGCTATTGAGAAACAAATTCCGGTCATTCCTGTCACTATTCCTTACAATTGGCTAATTTTACCCGATGATGACAGTTACCTCCTTTATCCGGAAACCTGTTACCTTGTAGTGCATGAGCCCATTGATACCACAGGCATGACTATGGATGACCTGCCGGCATTAAAAGAGCAGGTTTATGGAATAATAGATCGTGAATTGAGAAAATATAATTCTGATGAAAATAGACAAAGAAAATTTGCAGAAGATCGCGCACCTGGCACGGTTGGACTTTGAAGAAGACGGCGCCCGCGAAATGGTGGCCAGCATGACGGAAATTCTCGACTGGGTGGAAAAACTCAATGAGCTGGATACAGATGGTGTGGAGCCCCTGACCAATATGGCTGCCGAACAGAATGTGCTGCGCGATGATGTGGCCAAACAAACTTTATCGCACGAGCGCGGACTGTTCAACGCTCCTAAAAAAGATTCTGATTATTTCAGGGTACCAAAAGTGTTGGAATAAAATAAGCAACTTTCTGTTTTTATGAGTGAATTTGCCTTCTGGAACAACCGGGCTAAATCTTACAAAACTTTATCTATAATGCTGCTTGCCCTCCTGGCAGGCAGCATTATTTATTTTATTACTGTAATGCTGCTGGGGAGCAGCCTCGTTATTGACTGGGAAACCCTGGCCAGCCTGGAAAGTATTCAGCTGCCCCTTTACCAGCGGGAGCATCCTTTTATGGATATAAGCCTGGAGGCAAACAGTAATGTGGTGCGGCAAATTTTCCGTGGGAGTGAGTTGCGCATTAATTTATGGCCGGCTCATCTGCTTCTGTTAGGGGTAAGTACAGGGCTTTCGGTGGCGCTGGCGGTTATTTCCGGCCTTCGCCGCTTCTGGTACCTTACGGGAGTTGGCTTGTTTTGTGTGCTGGTGGTAAGTCTCCGCCTGGAGCAGATTCAGCTTTTTGGCCGGATAGATAAAACAGCCGATGCGGTGATGTTTATTCTTTTCCTGCCCCTGAGTTACTATTTTCATGCTATCCGGACCTCTGTGCCAACGCCAGTCAGGTTTATGGCTTTTCTGGGGCTTTTTGCGGTTTCAGGGTTGTTAATCTGGTTCTTCTCCGGGGTGGAGGTTCCTTTTCTTTATATTGCTAATTACGGGCTGCCTGCATTTATGGTAATTGCTTTTTTACTGATTATCCTGGTGGCGCCTGAAATAATTGCCGGTATTTTGTACCTGGTAACTGCCTCCAATACCGAAAACAGCAGTAAATCATTAACTCACTTTGTGCTGGCCTCCTCTGTTTACCTGCTTAACCTTCTGCTTTATTACCTGCAGGTGCGGGGCACCCTCGACCTGGGGATTTATCTGATCAGCCCCTTCTGGATTTTGCCGGTAAGCATAATTGTTTCTCTGTGGACGCTTAAGGACCGGAGCGTGAATTTCGAAAATGTAATTTCTTATGAGCCACGGGGAGCCTTGCTGTATCTTGGGCTGGGAATTATTGCAATGGTAACCATTGGATATGCTTTTGCAACTGCCAACGACCCTCTGGTTGAAACCTTTGAAGATGCTGTTTTATATACCCACCTGGGATTTGGGGTACTGTTCTTTCTGTACATCCTTGTTAATTTCGCCGGCCTGCTAAAGGAAAATAAAAGAGTTTACCGGGTAATGTATAAAGCGCGGATAATGCCGCTTTTTTCTGCACGGCTGGCAGGCTTTATTGCCTTGCTGGGGCTTTACAGTATGCATGGTATGTGGGCCATTTACCAGCCAATGGGCGGATATTATAACGGGATAGGAGATTTGTACACGGCCGACAATAACCTGTTTCTGGCTGAACAATATTACAAGCTTGGAAGCCAGCATAAATATGCAAACCACCGTTCTAATTATGCGCTTGCTTCCCTGGCAGGGAGGGCAAACAAGCCGGTTCAGGCGATGTTATTTTTAAAAGAAGGCATTGAAAGGCATCCTACGCCTTATGCCTATGCAAATCTCGCTAACCTTTATTTTGAAAATAACCTCTACTTCGATGGTCTTTTTATTCTGAGGGAAGGAATTGAGCTGTTCCCTGACGAAGGGCGGTTGTATAATAACCTGGGGGTTCAGTTTGGAAGAACGAACGTGCTGGATTCCGCTTTTTATTACCTGGAAGCCGCACGGGCAGAAAGCGCGCTCGAACCTGTTGCCGCGGCAAATGAACTGGCGCTGTTTGCGCAAAAGGGCTTAGGTATTCCTGCTGACAGCCTGGCTTATGCTTACAGGGAAGGGGATATATTTTACCAGAATAACTTCCTTGCCCTTCATAGCCGGATGGCTTCGGCAGGGAAGGCTCCTGCGCGTGTGAATCCCGGTGCTTTACAGGAATTGGGGGGTGTTGAGGCTTCCTGGTTGCTTAATTATTCCCTGCTGGTTCAGGAGCCCGACAGTACTTTGCCCCTGCGGCTAAGGCAGTTGATAGATTCCACGGTTATTTCTTATTACGAAGAGCCTGCAGGCCTTGCCCTGGGGGTGTTGCTGTATAAGCAGCAGAACCATTTTGGTGCTTTCCGCCAGCTGGAGAGTCTGGCAATGGGGAGTGTTTATAACAGCACAGAGTATTTTAAAGTGCTTGGAGCCCGGGCACTGGAACTGGGGGCTCCTTTAACAGCTTCAAAATTTTTTAGCCGTGCTGCGGAAAGAGGCAATGCCGAAGCCGCATTGCTGAATGCGGTTGCTTTATCGGAGGCAGGCAAGCCACTGGAAGCCGCGGAGGTGTTAATAAGTACGCCGGATAGTGTGCTCAGTCAATCCCTCATAAATTCAAAGGCAGAGATGCTCTTACTCCTTAACACCCGCGATTTTAGTAACTACAGGGGGAATGTAAATGAGGGGGCTTATAAAGCTTTGCGTTTGCAGTGGGGAGAGTTAGATGCGGAGCAGGAAGCTGCGCTCCTCAGCAGTATTCAGGATGCCGGCTGGAGGGCCAGTGCTCTTTCGTGGTTAGTGAATGGTAATTTGCGCACTGGTAATGTGGAAAAGGCGGGTGAGTATTTTCAGCAGTTGCAGCAGCTATATTCCATACAGCCGGCCCTTCCGCTTAAGGAGGAAGTGGCCGTTTTGGCACACCTTCTGGAGGTTCATCAAGGTAAAAAAACTGCCGTGGAACCTGTTAAATTGTACCCCGGCAGGCTGGGTGAATTATACTTCCGCGCCGGGCAGGCGGCAGTTGCCGGCGATACACTGGAGGCAATTAACAGTTACCGGAAAATAATGAAGGCCACCCCTTTTGCAGAGGAGGCTTACATGGCAGCTGTTCCAATGCTCAACAGGAAGGGCAGGGAGGAAGAGGCGTATGGTTTTTTGCTGGAAGGATTGAAGTTTAACCAATATTCTGTCATCCTCAGGGAACAATATATATTGCAGAGTTTGCGCCTTGGTCTGGAATCCTATGCTTATGATGAGTTGGCTGTACTTCGTGAAGTGCTTGAAAAAGAAAGGTATGACGATTTTATGCAACGGTTTGAAAAACAACAGAAGCTCTTTTCCGGTTTTGAAGATAGCTGGTGATTACCTCAAAGGGAAGCCTTTATTGCGTTTGTAATATATGAGGGGAATTGGTAATGTAATTCATGAACATTTACCCGTTGTTTGCGTAAATAAAAGTATTCAAAAGATCCGGCTGAGGTAGTTCTACTGGCACGTACCCGGACCGGAATCCATTTCTGGATACGCAGGTTATTTATGGCTTTTAACGGAGGGAATTATGAAACCAGCAGAATTTGAAAATTTAACCATAGACGAAAAGACCCGGGTAGTTCTTAATAAGGGTGTGTATATTTCAAAATCCGAGTTCTTCCAGCTGGAAATTTCCCTGTATCGTGTAGATGATGAATTTGTAGAGCTTTGGTATGAGCCAATTACAGGCAGAATATTTAAAATAGATTATCTGAAAGACAAAAAGATTAATCCTTATCTTAAACATTTAGGCACCAACAATCTTAATTAATGTAGTTTCTCTTTTTACTGAAAAGAAAAACAGACCTGTTATAAGGGCTTATTTCCATTTACATAATACTCTTTGGAAAAGTGCTCAAAATTTTTCTACTTCAATCTTTAAAGGCATTACGTGTTTAAAGAGGAGGGTAGAATTTTTTATTTACGTGAGGCTGTAATTTTAAAAATACTTTTAAGGGAGTTATGCAGAAGATCATTGAAACATCAGATATTTCCAAGGTTTATAAAATGGGTAGTGAGGTTATCCAGGCTCTCAAGTCCATTTCCATTACAGTTGATAAGGGCGATTATGTGGCTTTTATGGGCCCTTCCGGTTCCGGTAAATCCACCCTTATGAATATTATAGGCTGCCTGGATACTCCTTCCGGAGGTAAGTACATTTTGAATAACCATGATGTGAGTGACCTTACGGAAAACGAGCTTGCTGAAATCAGGAATAAAGAAATTGGCTTCGTTTTCCAGACTTTTAACCTCCTCCCGCGCTCTTCGTCGCTGGAAAACGTGGCGCTTCCCCTCATATATGCAGGTTACAGCAGGTCGGAGCGTGAAGAAAAAGCCCTCAGGGCACTTGAGAATGTAGGGTTGGGTACCAGAGCACATCATAAGCCCAACGAGCTTTCGGGTGGTCAGCGGCAAAGGGTTGCCATTGCCAGGGCTCTTGTAAACAACCCGAGTATTATCCTTGCCGATGAACCAACCGGTAACCTCGATACCAAAACCTCCTATGATATTATGCACCTTTTCCATGAGTTGCACCAGGCAGGAAATACCATAATTATGGTTACGCACGAAGATGATATTGCCCATTATGCTCACCGTATAATCCGGATGCGCGATGGTTTGGTTGAAACCGATGTGCGTAATGAAAATATTACCATTTCTGAAGGTAGTGTGCATTAAAGAGGGAAATGAAGATTTATACTAAAACAGGCGATAAGGGAACTACCGCCCTGCTGGGAGGTGTGCGTGTAAGTAAGGCGCACCTGCGGCTGGAGGCTTACGGTACTGTAGATGAGTTAAACTCATATGTAGGACTCCTGAACGACCAGGAAGTAAATCAGCCCCATCGTCCTCTGCTCTTAAAAATACAGGATCGTTTATTTACGGTGGGGGCCAGCCTGGCCACAGCTCCGGGGAAAGAAATACGCATGGCACCTGACCTGGAAGAAGAGGATATTTATTTGCTGGAGCAGGCTATTGATGAAATGGAGAATTCACTGGAGCCTCTGAAGTCTTTTATTTTGCCGGGCGGGCACCAGGCTGTCTCTTTCTGCCATATAGCCCGCACTGTTTGCCGCAGGGCTGAACGTAATATTGTAGCCCTGCACGAAGCAGAAGAGGTTGATGAAATAATTATCCGATACCTTAACCGCCTGTCTGATTACCTGTTTGTACTGGGGCGTAAAATGGCCGCCGGGCTGGGGGTAAAAGAGGTTGCCTGGAAGCCCCGGAATAAAAACTAATTTTTATATTAATTCAATAATTGCTGTATTTTTTGCTACCTTCGCGTATGCTTATTTCTTTGTGAAATAAGTGGGTTCCATTCTTTTATCGGATTTTAATTTGGTGAAATGGTTGATACGCTAAATATTGACATTAACAAAACTGCAAAAAGCAGAATACAGGAAGTTGATTTTACAAACATTCCTTTCGGAAAAGTATATTCCGATCATATGTTTGTGGCTGACTTTGAAGGCGGACAGTGGAAGAACTTTCGCATAAAACCTTATGAGCCACTGCAATTAAGTCCTGCCAATGCTACCCTGCATTACGGGCAAAGTGTGTTTGAGGGTATGAAGGCCTACAAAAATGAGGCAGGTGAGGTGCTGGTATTCCGCCCGAAAGCAAATTTTCTCCGCCTGAATAAATCTGCTGAGAGAATGTGTATTCCACAGATATCAGAGGAAATGTTCATGCAGGGTCTGGATGAACTGCTGAAGCTTGATCAGGACTGGGTGCCGGATCTGCCAAACACATCCCTGTATATCCGTCCGTTTATTTTTGCAGCAGATGATTACATTGGTATCAGGCCATCAGATACTTACCGCTTTATGATATTTACCTGCCCGGTGGGAGCTTATTATTCCGAGCCGGTAAAGGTAAAAATAGAAACTAAATATTCACGTGCTGCTGCAGGTGGAACGGGTGCAGCGAAAGCAGCAGGTAACTATGCCGGCTCTCTTTATCCTGCCATGCAGGCGCATAAGCAGGGTTACCACCAGCTCATCTGGACGGATGCACTTACCCACCAGTACATTGAGGAGTCAGGAACCATGAACGTAATGTTCGTAATTGGCGATACCCTGCTCACCTCTCCGGCAGGTGATACCATCCTGGCCGGAATTACACGCGACAGCGTTTTAACCCTTGCCCGCGAATGGGGCTATAAAGTGGAGGAACGTAAAGTAAGTGTGAAGGAAGTGATGGAAGCCATAGAGGCCGGAACACTGAAGGAAGCTTTTGGTACCGGTACCGCTGCAACCATTGCTCAGATAGCAGTAATAGGACACGAAGGAAAAGACCATACCCTGCCGGCAGTGGAAGGAAGGGAATTTTCAAACCGCGTTTTAAAATCGCTGGATGAAATTAAAACAGGCCGGGCAGAAGATAAATGGAACTGGGTACATAAATTTTAAGTACACAAAAAATATTTTTATGAAATCCACTTAATTTAAACGGTTAAGTGGATTTTTTTTCCTGTATAATCCGGGGAGAGGAAATTTGGGGTTAAACCCTGTTTACCTTTAAGGTAAACATCCGGCCCGGATACTTACCCATAATACTAAATAATATAATATGACAACCGATCAGTTGAAAGACTTGAAGGCACGTGTTACCGCCTTGAGGAGGTATCTTTGACTACGATACTAAAGTAACAGAAGTAAAAGAAGAAGAAACCATAACCACGCAGCCGGACTTCTGGAATGACCCGAAGGAAGCTGAAAAGGTGCTGAAGGAAATCCGCTCCAAAAAAATGTGGACGAACAGCTTCGAAAAGGTGAATACCGCCTATGAGGACCTGGCAGTGCTGTATGAGTTTTACGAAGCCGGTGATGTGGAAGAGGCCGATATTGATAAGGAATACAAAAAGGTCCTTAATGTATTGGATGAAGTGGAGTTCAAAAAAATGCTGAGTGCTGAAGAAGACCAGCTCAGTGCCATGCTCGAAATTAACCCCGGTGCCGGAGGAACTGAAAGCCAGGACTGGGCAGAAATTCTGATGCGCATGTACATTATGTGGGGTGAGAGCAAAGGTTTTAAAGTACGGCAGGTAAACTATCAGCCCGGGGAGGCTGCCGGTATAAAGTCGGCTACCCTTGAATTTGAGGGCGAGTTTGCTTATGGCTACCTGAAATCCGAAATCGGGGTGCACCGCCTGGTGCGGATATCACCTTTTGATTCCGGAGGGCGCCGCCATACCTCCTTTGCGTCTGCTTATGCCTACCCTGTGGTGGATGATACGATAGAAATTGAAGTGAACCCTGCAGACATAAGCTGGGATACTTTCCGCTCAGGTGGTGCAGGAGGGCAGAATGTGAACAAGGTGGAAACAGCAGTACGCCTGAAGCATGCTCCGTCCGGCATAATCGTTGAATGCCAGCAGGAGCGTTCGCAGCTGAAGAATAAAGAACTGGCGATGAAAATGCTGAAGTCGCGCCTTTACCAGGAAGAGATAAATAAGCGCAACGAGGAACGTGACAGGATAGAAAGTACTAAAAAGCGGATTGACTTTGGGTCGCAAATCCGGAATTATGTGCTGCACCCTTACAAGCTTATTAAAGATGCCCGTACAGGCGTGGAGCGTACCGATGTACAAAACGTGCTGGATGGCGATCTTGATGATTATATTAAAGCCTTTCTGATGCAGCAGTAATAATTCTGTTGTTGTATTGAAATAGAATCCTTTGGGAGCCTTAATAAGGGGGTACCAAAGGATTTTTTATTTCCGCCCGGTTTTGCCGGCATACCTGCGGGTGGAGCCGGAAAATAAATTAGTTTACTTATAGCTTTTTATTCCGGATTAGCTATAGATTTGTATTCCCTATTAAGCCTATAGGGTTATAGAATAGATTAGCTATGGATATAAAGCAGTATCTTATTTTAGTTGTCCTTCTCGCCGGGGGGTATATTGCCAGAGCCCAAAGCCCTGTCAAAACACATCATCACCAGGATTTAATTTGGGTAGGATATTATCCGAAACTGGAATTGAGCAGGCAATGGGCTGTGGATGGTGATTTGCAGCTCAGGCGGAAAGACTGGGGGCAGGAGTGGAGCCAGAAAGCAATAAGAACAGGGGCTTCCTATAGGTTGAATGAAAATTTAGTGTTTTCCGGGGGCATTGGCTATGTTCAGCATCATAAGAATGGTATTATTCAGAAAGAGTACCGCCCTTACCAGCAAATTATTGTTTTAAATAATTTTTCAGGAATTAAACTGGATCACCGGTATAGGTTCGAGCAACGCTGGCTGGAAAGAATGGTCCCGCTTGAAGGAGGAGGTGGTGATAATTTATTATTTAATTACCGCCTGAGGTATAAAGTTGGTATTGGGGTACCGGTAAGGTTCAGGGGTAGTGAAACCTCCTGGTCTCTGTATGCCGACAATGAAATTTTGGTCAATTTAGGGGAGGAAGTGTTTATTAACTTGTTTGACCAGAACCGTTTTTCTCTGGGGCTGGCTTATCAGCTTAATGAAAATATTAAAGTACAGTTAGGTTACATGAATTTATATGCTCAAAAGGCCAAATTAGGTGAGTTTGATGATGCAGATATTATACGCTTAAATTTTTATCATAAATTCAGCCTGAGTAAACAGGAAGAATAGGCCGTTTCCTATGATAAGGAACCTGAGATGGTAAGTATAAATATTGTAATTTTTTGTAATGGTAAATGGGTTCTGATATTGGTGTTTTTTGATATATAAACCCGCTCCGGTATTTGAATTCTCTTGTTAGAGGAGGTTAATAATAAAAATTAAGCATTAATTATTTATTAATTTTTATGTGCATGGCCGGAACTGAAGTTAAATTTTGGTTAATAAAATACGGGATTTTTTTCGCAGGAAAGGCGTTATTTTACCTTCATATAATGTTTTTGTTAACCTAATATTACCGGAGTGTTAATTTATTAACACAATGGTAATCTGTGTTTAATAAAATCCTTATTCTGTAAATATAACTTTGTGACTGGATTTAACAAAAAAATATAAAATCTGGTTCATGAGAAAGCTATTAGCACTTGTAATTGTCATTGGCGTTTATAGTAATGTTTTTGGTCAGGGTAATACTGTCCCGGATGTGCTTCCACAGGAAAATGCTCCTGTAAAGAAGCAGTGGTATGAAAATTTTTCCATCAGGGGGTATGTTCAGGCCCGCTATAATACTCTTCAAACTAACCGTGATCTTGAATGTGACCAGTGTGATGGAAGCTGGGGAGGTAATGATGAGTTTTTCCTCAGGCGAATCCGTATTATTTTCTTTGGAAAAATAAGTGAGCAGGTTTACTTCTATATTCAGCCGGATTTCGCAAGCTCTGTTTCTTCCACAAATTTACATTATGCCCAGATAAGAGATGCGTATTTCGATATAGGCTTAGATAAGCAGAATGAGTTCAGGTTCAGGATTGGGCAGAGTAAAGTGCCTTTCGGATTTGAGAACATGCAATCGAGCCAGAACCGGATACCCTTAGACAGGAACGATGCCCTTAATAGTGCCTTAAGAAACGAACGGGATTTAGGTGTTTTCTTTTATTGGGCACCACAGGAAAAAAGGCAGTTATTTTCCGCGCTTGGGAGGGAAGGGTTAAAAACATCCGGAGATTATGGCATTTTCGGTTTAGGTGTTTTTAACGGACAAACAGCAAACAGGCCTGAACTGAATCAGAATAAGCATGTTGTAGCTCGTTTAACCTACCCTTTTGAAATCGGCAATCAAATAATTGAACCGGGTGTGCAGGCTTATACCGGAAAGTATGTACTGCACCAGGTATCTGCGGAGACTAATGCAGACCCAAACACCAGTTATCTTGATCAAAGAGCGGCAGCAACTTTTATTTTGTATCCAAAGCCATTTGGGATACAGGCAGAGTATAATGTAGGAAAAGGGCCGGAATATAATACAGCTACAAATACTATTGATGTGCAAAACCTGCATGGTGGATATGCCACCCTGTCTTACTATGTTAAAGCAGGCAATCAGCTGTTTATTCCTTTTACCCGATACCAATATTATGATGGAGGTAAAAAGCACGAGCGGGATGCCCGTAGCTATAATGTGCGCGAGCTTGAGTTAGGTGTGGAGTGGCAGCCGGGCAGGAATTTCGAGCTGGTAACGATGTACACTTTCTCTTCGAGAAGATATGAGGATGCTCTTAATCCGGATAATTTACAAACTGGTAGCCTTTTGAGGCTTCAGGCCCAGATTAACTTCAGGTAAACAGCCAGCGCCTCAGTCACTGCCAGTAAGGAAAGAAGAAGAGTTGTTAAGTTCTGACTAAAATGAAAATTCCGCTATAGGCAGGTTCAAATCTGGTGAACCTGCCTTTAGCGGAATTTTTTTAACCATTCGATAATTTCCCGGAAATGGTCCTTTGGTGCATCAGGGTGGGTGAGCAGGTTAATATGGTCGTAGTCATGCAGGTAGCCTTCTTTTTTGCCTACTACCTGCATCTTTGCATTTGCTGATTTCGTCTCAAGCATAAGTTCCCGTACATCTGCAGGGTTTCCTAATTCCTTATCGTTTGCGCCTGTTAAATACAGTGCAGGTGGTAATTCCTTTTCCTGTAAAGCTTTACCATAGTCAAAATTATCGTGCCAGTCGAGCCATTTCTTCGCTACTACCCAGTGGTGTGTTTCGCTATGAGATCGTCTTGATTCATTGTCGGAGCCGATGTTGAATTTTTTTGCAGGAAGGTATCCGTATTTTTTTACCAGAAGTTTTGAAAAGTGGTTCCATACCAGGTCCACTTTTAAAAATTTTGTAAGGCTGAAAATTCCAATTCTCCTTTTTGTACCGAAGAAGGTAAGGCTGGCAACCTCTGCGGGGGAGGTATATCTTGCCAGAAAAGCCAGCTGCATTACGCCACCCCAGGAATGGGCCATCCAGTGCTGAGGCTGATTTCCCTTCAGTTCCCTTATTTTTTCTATATAGGCAGGAAAATCTTCTTTCAGATTTTCTTTTAAGCCCCACTTGCTTGAGCTATCAATAGGAGGGGTGCTTTTGCCTCTGCCACGCAAATCAGCCACAAACACATCGTAGCCCTGCGCTGCAAGGAAAGGGGCCAGTCCTTTTCCGGAATTTGAATAAAAGATATGACCGTTTTCTATAGAACCGTGCACCATCCATACAGGTTGCCCTTTGGGGTTAGTGTAAAATCTCCTGAGGTGCAGGCGATGCTCCCCTGCATTGGTGAAAATTGATTCCTGAGTAATTTCAGTATTCTCCATTTCTAAATATATAAAATGTTATGCATGCATACAAGATTATTTTAACAGGTTCTCAGATTAGCATAAAAAAAGCCCCGGCTATTAGCAGGGACCTTTATTCATTTACTTAAGATTACATACACATTCTCATCTGTCAGGCTGTTTGTTCCTGATGAACACCTTCACAGAATTCTTCAATCATCTTTTTGCAAAAGGCAGGTAAATCATCCGGATTCCGGCTGGTTACCAGACCGGCATCGACAACAACTTCCTTATCTACCCAGTTGGCTCCTGCATTTTTTAAATCGGTTTGAATGGAAGGGTAGGAGGTTACAGTACGATCCCTGACCACATCTGCCTCCACTAAAAGCCATGGGCCATGGCAGATGGCAGCAACCGGTTTCCCCTGCTCAAAGAAGCTGTGAACGAATTTTACAGCATCTTTATCCATCCTGAGATAGTCGGGGTTTAACTGACCGCCCGGCAGCACAAGGCCGTTATAGTCTTCCGCCTTAACTTTGGTTACCAGTTTGTCCACAGGAAATTCCTGATCCCAGTGGTCGTGGTCCCATCCTTTTATTTTTCCTTCTTTGATACTTATAGTATGAACCTCCGCACCCTGCTTTTCCAGCTGGCGCTTAGGTTCGCTGAATTCTATCTGTTCCACACCATCGGTGGCTAATATTGCTATTTTTTTACCTTTTAATATATCACTCATATCAATATTGCTTTCTGTTCTACAAAATACATTCTGTTTTATGGTACGAAAGAAATAACTGAGGGTTTATGCTCATAATCAAAAACTTACCCTAACTAAAAATTTTGAAAGGCGTAATTATCACGGTAGTATTTAAGATATGATGATTATGAAGGGGAATGGAAAACTGAGATATATATCTGATGAAATAGCAGGCTACCGGAGAAAGAAGCACGGGCGGGGTTATATTTACTATAATCCGCAGGGGGAAAAGATTGGTAAAGAAGAACTGGAGGAAAGGTTAAATGAGCTGAGGATACCGCCCATGTGGGATGAGGTATGGATCAGTCCATTTAAAAACGGCCATTTACAGGTAACGGGGTACGATGAAAAAGGAAGAAAGCAATACCTGTACCATGAGGAATGGATCGCCTTCCGCAATGCAAATAAGTATCATAAGTTGCTTGAGTTCGCAAAAAAACTGCCCCTGATCCGTGAAAGAATTTATAAAGATTTAAAACAGCCTGACTGGAAAAAGGAAAAAGTGCTGGCGCTGGTGATTTTTGTGCTGGATGAATATTTTATAAGAATAGGAAACCAGGCTTACCTTAATGAAAATGAAACCTACGGCCTGACAACTCTTCGCCGGAAACACCTTACTATTGAAGGGAAAGAGGCCGTTTTAAGCTATAAAGCTAAAAGTGGAAAGGAGCGTGAAATAAATATTGAGCATAAGCAGCTGGTAAAACTTATTAAGGAATGCAGCGAATTGCCCGGCTATGAGTTATTTTGCTATCAGGAAAGTGGCAGAAGTAACCCGGTGGACTCAGAAGATGTAAATGATTACCTGAAGGAAATTGCAGGGGAGGAATTCAGCAGTAAAGATTTTCGTACCTGGGGCGGAACGGTTACTGCGGTTGAAGAGTTTGAAAATGCGGTTAATGATGTGGAGGAAAACCCGAAGAGGAACCTTCTTACTGCCCTGGTGGAGCGGGTGGCGGCAAGATTAGGGAATACTCCTGCTGTTTGCCGGGAATACTACATTCATCCGGCGGTATTAGAGGCAGCGGAAGACGGATCTCTGAAACAGATTATTTCAAGAAGCCGTGCACGTCAAACCCACAAATCCGGCTTAACGAAGTATGAAAAAATCAGTCTTAAGCTCCTGAAAGAATATGATCGGGAGCATTTGATAGAGCCGGTTTTTGAAGGTGAAAAGGTAATATAAGGAAAGAAGAGGCAGCTAAAATCAGCTGCCTCTTCTTTTTTTAATTTTTATCTTCTGCTTAAAACAACGAAGGCATGAATTACTCCCGGTACCCAGCCTATTATTGTTAAAAGAACGTTAAGCCAGAATGATCCTCCCAGTCCACGCCTTAAACCTACTGCGAGAGGAGGTAAAATGATTGCCAGAATTATTTCCAAAAAAGTCATAGTTAAATTTATTAAGGTTAAAAAATTTGTAACTGCTTTTTACGTAAGGCTGAAAAATTGGTTTGCTGCGGTGGTATTGTATTCTGCTGCGCTTTAAACCTGCCCGTAGAAAATTATCTGTTGATTAAAATACAGGATATGGTGAGTAGCCGAAAAAAAAATGCTTTAAATCAGGGGTAAAAGGAATCTTATCCGGTAATTCCAGCGTAGGTTTAAATGAAGACAACAATAGGT
Organism: Cesiribacteraceae bacterium YIM B00369; assembly: GCA_017948555.1. Taxonomy (GTDB): domain Bacteria; phylum Bacteroidota; class Bacteroidia; order Cytophagales; family Cyclobacteriaceae; genus Nafulsella. Next base: position 147,980 of record JAFMYY010000014.1, read on the forward strand.
TTAAGAAAAGGCGCAAAACGAATTATTTCTGCCAATATTACATTCCAGTATAAGGAATGATAGTACGTTTTTGCCATTTAACATGAAATTTTCGCCTTTTAACGAAAAAGTTTTCTTTTTTGGTTCAGTATTTGTTACATATACAAAAAATAACGCCCTTTATGTATTAAATTTACAGTCATGAAAATATACAGATTATTTTTCCTGCTTTTACTTTTTATTGGCCTGACCATTTCGGGGTCCATGGCTCAATCCACCGTGGGGCAGAATCAGGGTAAGTCAAGGGAATTCTCCTTCTTTGAAGATAAAGTGCTCGAGCCACGCAGTGATATAAAGCTGTTTCCTAACCCGGCTACAGATTACCTGATCATTGAATTGAAGGATCAGAAAATGACATCTGTGGAATTTGAGCTGAATAATATTATAGGAAACATCTTTAGCCTGCGTAGCGAAAAGATTGAGGGGAACCGTTATAAGTTTTATGTAAAAGACCTGTCGCCCGGTTATTACTTCCTTACGGTTAAGGATAATGAAACGGGTTATAAAAGAGCCTACAGGTTTGTTAAGAAGTGAAGGGTAAGCGCATCGTAGCGCGTAAAGATATAAAAAAGAAAAAGCCTGGTTTTGTGGAAAGCCAGGCTTTTTCTTTCAGTACACAAAGCCAATTCTGATGACTTATATGACTTTCCGCGATTTCTTAAGGAAAAGGTTCAGCCAATAACCTTATCATAAAAGCGCCTGCGCCCCTTTTACCTCCCAGGCTGATTATCGTGGAAGATGAAACGTTTGAACTGCAAAACCCGGAATCCAATCCGATCTATAATTTGCTGGTAAAAAATGATTATGAGCTGGCCGGTTTTGTTCTTACTAATTTATACTTTAAAAAAATACGGAGGGATATATAGTAAACCGCTTAATTGAAATATCTGGTGGGAAAAAAAATGATAGAATAGAAAAGTGAAGCACCTTTTTATTCTATCATTCTGTTATTCATTCATTCATTAACTATTACTCCCTAAAACTCTGCGTTACCAGGGAAGCGAGGGAATGGTATTACGTCGCGGATGTTGGTCATGCCGGTGACGAACAGCATCAGGCGTTCGAAGCCAAGGCCAAAGCCGCTGTGGGGCGCTGTTCCGAATTTTCTGGTTTCCAGATACCACCAGATGTCCTCTTCATGGATGCCCATTTCTGCTGCACGTTCCTTCAGTACCTCGTATCTTTCTTCCCTTTGGGAGCCGCCTACCATTTCGCCAATGCCCGGAAATAGTATATCCATCGCCCTTACCGTTTTTCCATCTTCATTCCGGCGCATATAAAACGCCTTAATGGCAGCAGGGTAATTATATAAAATAACCGGTTTTTTAAAGTGCTTCTCAACAAGGTAGCGTTCATGCTCCGACTGCAGGTCGGCACCCCATTCCTCAATAAGGTAATTGAATTTCTTCTTTTTATTAGGTTTGGAATCCTTCAGGATATCAATCGCTTCTGTATAGCTTACCCTTTCAAAGTTATTTTCGAGGATGAACTGAAGGCGCTCAAGAAGGCCCATTTCACTCCGCTCTGCCTGTGGTTTGTTTTTATCCTCCTCCGCTGCCCTTGCGGCAAGAAAATCAAGATCTTCTTTGCAGTTTTCCAGTGCATAGCGGATAAGGTATTTCAGCATTTCCTCGGCAAGGTCCATATTTCCTTCCAGCTCCACGAAAGCCATTTCGGGCTCAATCATCCAGAATTCGGCAAGGTGGCGGCTGGTATTGGAATTCTCCGCCCTGAAGGTAGGGCCAAAGGTATAAATTTCGCCCAGGGCCATGGCACCCAGTTCTCCCTCAAGCTGTCCGCTTACGGTAAGATTGGTTTCCTTTTCGAAAAAGTCTTCTTTATAATCAATTTTGCCATCTTCGGTGCGGGGCAGGTTGTCGAGGTCCAGTGCCGTAACCCTGAACATTTCTCCGGCACCTTCGGCATCGGAGCCTGTAATAATAGGGGTGTGGAGGTTTACAAAACCTTTATCATTAAAGAATTTATGCACAGCAAAGGTCATTGCATGCCTGATCCTGAATATAGCGCTGAAGGTACTGGTGCGCATGCGCAGGTGGGCAATTTCACGAAGGAATTCCAGAGAGTGTTTTTTTGGCTGCAGCGGGTATTTCTCAGGATCGGCCTCGCCCAGTAATTCAATTTCCTGTGCCACCAGTTCCACGCTTTGGCCTTTCCCCTGCGATTCCACTAGCTCGCCGCTAACAGACAAGGCAGCGCCTGTGGAAATTTTGCGAAGTACTTCTTCAGGCGTTTTAGCCGGATCGGCTACCACCTGTATATTTTGAAGAACAGATCCATCATTAAGGGCAAAAAATACAACATTTTTGCTTTCGCGCTTGGTGCGTACCCAGCCTTTAATGGTGTAGCTTTGTCCGGTAGTGCCGGAAACAAGCAGCTCTTTTATTTTTGTTCTTTGTTGTGCCAATTGAATGGATAGTTTAAGGGTTAAAAATAGTGCCTTTGGTTTGCAATATTACTAAACTGTTTAAAATTGCGGAAACCTTGTGGCCGGTATTCGTTATATATAGAAAAAAGAAGCCCCTTTTAAAAGGTGATCTTAGTCAAATAAAGAAAAAGTAATAAATTTACATACTCAACAAATGCTAAAAGAGAGCAGCATGTATGCAGAAGCTTAGTTTAAGTCAAACCTTATCGCAGAAATTATCTCCGCAGCAAATTCAGTTTATTAAACTGCTGCAGGTGCCTACTGTTGAACTGGAAGCAAGAATAGAAGAAGAGCTGGAGGTAAACCCTGCTTTGGAAGAAGGGCCGGAGGAGGACCGTGAGCCGGCCGATAATGAGTTTGAGGATGATTACCAGGATAGCAACAACGATATAGATGTTGAGGATTACCTGCGCGACGATGATTTTAGCGGGTATAAAATGCAGGGCGACGGTAATTATAATGAGGATGAGCGGGATATGCCCCTGCCTATGACTGCTACGCTTACTGAACAGCTGCTGGACCAGTTAGGCTACCTTGGCCTTGATGAAAGACGAAATGCGATTGCCCGCCAGCTTATAGGCAGCATTGAATCTGACGGATATATAAGGCGTGACCTGGATGCCATTTCCAACGACCTTGCCTTTTCTCAGAACATCCGTACCGATGAGGAAGAGCTGGAAGAAATTCTGGGAATGATACAGGAATTTGATCCTCCCGGCATTGGGGCACGCAACCTGCAGGAATGCCTTCTGCTTCAGTTAGAGCGGAAAAAAGATAACGGGCAAAACGGGGCGGTGGACCTGGCCATAGAAATTATAAAAAATCAGTTTGAGGAGTTTACCAAAAAGCATTACAAAAAAATTATTAAGCGGCTGGGCCTGGAAAGTGAAGATGAATTAAAGGAAGCCATAGATGCTATTGTACGCTTAAACCCAAAACCGGGCGGGGCAGGAAGCTCGCTGGTAAAAACCCAGTACCTGCTGCCCGATTTTATTCTTACAAACGATAATGGTAAGCTGGAGCTTTCCCTTAACTCCCGCAATGCTCCTGATTTGAGAATAAGCCGGTCCTATTCCGATATGCTCAATGCTTATGATAAGAGCAATAAAAAAGATAAAAAACTAAAGGAAACAGTAAGCTTTGTAAAGCAAAAGCTCGATGCTGCCAAATGGTTTATCGATGCCATAAAGCAGCGGCAGTTTACCCTGCTCAATACTATGCAGGCCATTGTAAATTACCAGTACGATTACTTTCTTACAGGAGACGAAAGTAAGCTCAGGCCCATGATCCTGAAAGATATTGCCGACAGGATAGGCATGGATATATCCACTGTTTCCAGGGTTGCCAACAGTAAATCCGTGCAGACAGAGTTTGGAATGTTTCCCCTGAAGTACTTCTTCTCCGAAGGCATATCCACCGACCAGGGGGAAGATGTAAGCAGCCGCGAGGTAAAGCAAACATTAAAAGATTTTATTGATAATGAGAGTAAGCGTAAGCCGCTTTCCGATGAAAAGCTGGAAAAAATGTTGAATGAAAAAGGGTATCAGATTGCAAGAAGAACTGTTGCTAAATACAGGGAGCAGATGAATATTCCGGTTGCCCGCTTAAGAAAGGAGTTGTAAGTGGGAGGAAGCGAAGAAAGAAACTCTCCGGAGGTAGCTTTTGCCGGGGAGGATGAAAGCAGGCCGGAGGAGACCCAACCTTCCGGTTCATTAAACCGTCTGGCAGAAATTGTTTCTGTGCTGCTGCATCCGGTATTTATCCCCGCCATTATATTTGGAATAATATTTTATTTGTCGCCGGGCGTAAGTGCCCCGCTTACAGAAGAGGCGCGCCTCCCTATGCTGGGGCTGCTTGTTTTTTCGACCTTTTTTATCCCTGTAAGCTGGCTGGTAGTGCTGCGTTATTTGGGAGGTTTACCCAGTTTAAAAATGATGGACAGGAAAGACCGCCCGGTTCCGTTTTTGTCCATTTCCGTTTTTTACGCCTTTATAACGTATACTTTTATTTCGAAGTACCCTGTTTATACCAATATAATTATTGTGCTTACGGGCATAACTCTTGTTCTTTTTACTATTACACTTATAAGCCTGTACTGGAAAATAAGTGCTCACAGTACAGCAATCAGTGGTGCGGCAGGCTTTCTGGCAGCCTTTACCCTGCTGTATCAGGACATGGTGCTTTTATATCCGCTTGCAGCCCTGATCGTGCTCACCGGAGCCTCTATGTCGGCCCGTTTATACCTGCAGGTACATAAACCCCTTGAAGTTTGGGTGGGGGCTCTGCTGGGCTTTTTTGTCTGCTTCTCTGTTGTTTTTCTTTTTTTACTGGTTTAAAGAAATCATTGCCAGGCTGTTTCGCAGTTCTTGTCCGCTAAAGAAGGGCTGTTTAACGGCCTTCACTGCATTGCCTTTCCGGCGGGTAAGCTCTTAATTCTGTTCCTCCGGAAAATATTGCTGATGACCTGTGTGGGTAAGCTAAAAAAAATGATGTCTGACTGCATTATATACGGAAGCCGGAGAGCGCCTGCTTTTTCAGGGAAAGCTTTTACTGTTTCTGATTGAGGTCCCACCACAAAAAAAGCTGATCAAAATACATTGATCAGCTCAGGTATAAGAATAAAGATTCTGAAGGGTTTTATTTTAGAACAGGTCTACAGATATACCTGCTCTGAAGTTTTTAACCTCCGGAAACCTTTCAAAATTTTCAGGGTTTTCGCCAGTGCGGTGAAGAGGACCATCAAATTCATTATCGAACAGAGGAGACAGCTGGTACTCAAAATAAAGGTTAAAGCTGCCGTAACCTATGCGTGCATGTGCGCCATAACGGAGGCGATTCAGTCCCCAGGATTGCTTCAGCTTTTCTTTACGGGTTTCATCAGCAGAGGCCTCGTATTTGATTTTAGTATGAGAGCTGAATAAATAGCCTACTTTGCCTCCAAGTGCGAGTTTAAGGCCGGCTTTAGGGTTTGTCCTGTTGCTGGCAAAGCTAAATTCCAGAGGGATATCAATATAGTTAGCCGCTAACCTGTTTTTGTTGTAGGGGTAATTCCCGCCCAGTGCATAGGAAACAGTATCCATAACCAGTATAGGGCTGTTGGAAACAAAACCCGGAACCTCACTGGCATCGCGATAGTTTAAGATGGTGTTATTTTTGAACTGGTACTTTTCCAGGCCAAGACCAAAGCCAGGGTTAAAGGAGAACCTTGAATTTCCCAGGGGAACTTCGTAGAGGTAGTAAAGGTTAACACTTTTTGAGCGCCAGGGGCTGATTTCAAAATCCCGCGGGGCATTGCTAAGGAAATTAAAGCCTACACCAAAGAGGAGGCTTCCCCGTAAATTGGGCTGGTATGTTTCTTCAGTTGAGGCACTGCTGCCGGAGTCTTGTGCAAAGGCATGGAAACTAAGGCAAAAAAGTAAAAGAGTTACAAAAGTCAGTTTGCGTTTCATAGAGATAGGTTTGGCTAAAAACGTTTATGGAACAAAGTTATTATTTTTTTTAAAGTAATGTGAGATTTCTTTGGGAATATAAATCTTTTGACTACATTTGCATTCCCAAACGACGGGAAAGAGGCTTAATACCTCTTCAAAAATACAAAAAAAAATGGCCCCGTAGCTCAACTGAATAGAGCATCTGACTACGGATCAGAAGGTTCCAGGTTTGAATCCTGGCGAGGTCACTACTGAAAAGCCCCTTTGCGCAATGCAGAGGGGCTTTTTTTATGGTTTAGGCTTTCCTTTCTGTTTGGTGTTTTTTTCGATTCCCGCAAAGCCCGCACAAAAGTTTTTGAACTATACTGTCCTTTAATCCGGATCAGGACATAATTCATTAGTGTAAATGAGACCGAGCTTTTTAGAATCTCAAGTACCCTTTCTGCCTGAACAGAAAGCCGGACCTGCAATATTGAAAGATCATTTTCATTAATTATTAAGATGGCTTTCCGGGGTCATGTATTTCTGCCAGTTAACAATTATTACTTTTTCTTTTGAAATTAGCTGGTAGTCAAATTCATAACAGAAGTAATAAATCTCCCCTTTGGCTGTCTTGTACTGATGTGTATAAAAGCGGTCATCAAACCCATGGTCTTTTAGGAATTCAATTCTTACGGTTGAGTGGCCGGTAGGATTTAGTGTTTTAAGAATGGTCCGGTTTTTTCGCAGAATGCGGTTTAAGTGGGTGATCCATTTTTCTTCCTTATTTTTTCTTCTGTTGTTAAATTGAGCCCTGCATTGGTCGGAGCAAAACTTTTTCCCAAACCGGCCGGATAAGAGGGAGCCACAGCTCAGGCAAGTCTTTTGGGTTGCATCTTTTTCGGGTAATTCTTCCATAAGCGTTTTACTATCCGGATAGCTCCGTAAATATCCGGAGCTATCCGGATGATAACAATCTTTTGTTATGAAAGTTCGTATGTTTGTAAAAAGAAAGGCCAATGCAATCAGTTATTTATCTGTCTCCGCTTCAGCACGGAGGAAAAACCTTTATCAGGATCAGTTTTAATCAGGATAAGGAACTGTTCAGGTATTTGTGTCAGCAGGAAAATCTGATTAAATTCAGCCAGACTTATAAATGCCTGGTGATGCATTATAAAAAGGAGGCTTTCCTGGAGTTCAGGGAGAAAGTGAAGGGGAAAGCAGAGGTAAATTATTCGGCTCTGGCGCGATATGCTCTGCAGGCTAAAGCAATCCAGCATAAGAAAGGATCTGCCAGGCAGGAAATATTGCCATTGGTTCACCTTGTTCCGGGTCAAAAGGAAGGAAAAAGTATTCTGATGATTCAATTTCGCTACAGCGGGGAACTTTACCATCTTCTGAAAGAGCAGGGGAACTATGAATACTACAGCAAGGGGAAATGCTGGTACAGAGTCCAGTCAAAAGGTACAGTTTTAGAAGCGGTGAAACTGCTTCAGCCCGTTGCCAGGTTACGTATAGATCCACTTTTGCAGCCACTTGATTTTAATACCCAAAAATTGCTGATTTCAGGCAGGAATAATGATTGGGGAATGCTTGATCAGGATGTCTTTTTGGATGCCCTTTATGCCGGAGGCTACAGTCAAAACACGATTGATAGTTATTATCAGCTGGTGGGGAGGTTTATAAAAAGTTCTTCCATTGAAAAGGAGGAAGAAATGCAGGAACTGGCAGTGCAGCGTGTAAATATATATCATAGCAGGTGGAATGCTCAAAAAGAGGTGGCTCCAGGGACCTTAAACCAGTCGGTAAATGCCCTTAAATTTTATTTTCTCCATGTATTAAAGCGGTCTGGTTCAGAGTTGGAGTTTGTGCGGGCAAAAAAAGAGGTTATTTTACCAAAGGTAATCAGTGAGCAGGAGATCGGGAAGATTTTGACAATACAGAAAAACCTGAAGCACCGAAGCATGCTGACAATTCTTTATGCCGGTGGGTTAAGAGCCGATGAGTTAATTAATTTAAAAATTTCCCACATCAACTGGGATCGACGCCAGATTCAGGTCAAAGGAAAAGGAAATAAAGAAAGAGTTACGATGTTATCGGATATTCTTCAGGTCCTTTTAAAAGACTATATAACCAGATATCAGCCTGCTGAATATTTGTTTGAAGGACAATATGGAGGCAAGTATACCTATTCAAGCCTGTCGAGTGTATTTAAGCAGGCCCTTCAAAAGGCTGGCATTGATAAGCCCTTTACCTTACATTGTTTACGCCACAGTTTTGCCACCCATTTACTGGAAGGAGGAACAGATTTACGGTTTATTCAAATTTTGTTAGGGCATAACAGTTCAAAGACAACCGAAATTTACACCCATGTAAGTCAAAAATCTCTTCAAAATATTCAAAGCCCATTGGATCGCTTGCAATTAACAAATAAAGAATTTAAGTTACCACCAAAAAAGCACCCAAACCATATGAAATAAATCTACGATATACCGTAGATTTAGAGTAGTTGGCGTTAATTCAAAAACATGACCATACAAAGATGAAGTGGTTTCTGATTCTAATTATAACTTCTTTAATGTCATGTCAGCAAAACGGTGACCAAGTAGATTTTATAGATAAAACCTTTCAAGGGCATTGGGCAGAAACGAAATGGGATTACCATTTTAAAAAGGATGGAAGTTTTGTTTTTACTTCATTAGGACATTTTGGAAATACTAAACATACCGGAAAATACACCATAATTGATAATACCATTTTATTGAATCCAGATTCCGACTGGGGTACATTTCATGGAGTACTGAAAGAAAAGTTAAAAATAGTAAGTAGTGATTGTTTAAGGGATTTTGATAGTAATTACTATTGTTCTGATTGGGGCGAGCTTGAAAAAAACAGAGAACAAGAATTTGATTTTCAAGAGAAAACCATCAGCATTTTAGATAGTCTCACCGTAGTTCTCACGAAAAAAAAGGAAATATCTCCTTTAGAATCAGAATCGAGAGAAACGGATATCAGAATTGTTTTTGATCAAATTATGGTAATAGACAAAGAGGATTACCATGTATTTAGCTTAATAAAATCTGAAGAAATTAGACCATATGATTTTAAGAAATCAACTTTTATGAATTTTTTGGTAAAAAAACAGCCATTTCAGATTTATGAACATCATACTTACAAAGATTCCTTAAGCCTGATTTATAATAAATGAAAGTGAACTAACGCCAACCACAAAAAATAGCAACGGCTGTTTACTGGAGCAGAGGCTTGCCTCCTATCTACAGTTCCCTCATCGGGTGATAGGAACGCGCTCTTTCATTCAGCCGCTGCGATTTTTATCAACGTTGTAGGTAATGCAGGAAGTGGTTAACTCAAGGATAAATGAGACTATTAGAATATTTGGGTATTATTTTCTTATTAATCTACACATCTTCCTGTGAAAAGAGTAGAAAGAGAGAAGACGAAATCAAAGGAGTTCCGTGGGAGAATAGTTATCGTACTGAGGTCATTGTTTTAGAAGATAGTTTTGTTAAAATCATTGCTGATATACCTATTGAACTGGACACTTTTTACACTAGGCTAAATTCTAGTGATAATGATTGTGGACATAAGAGGCAGTATACATTCTCGGACTCCGATTACCCAATTTTCATAAGAGAGGGAGGAAGTCTCGGGGACATCCTACCAGATTCAGCATATGAATTTACAATTTATCATACCTATAAATTTGCTTGTAGTCCTGAGTATCCAAGAGATTATGATGAAGAGGATTTTTTGTTGAAGGCAAGAGGAACTGAAATTTTTAGAACTAGTGAAGGGAAACCATTTAAATGGATTCACAAAGAATTTAAAAAAATTAGCGGTAGACCTTTTATGATAATGGCTTATCAAACTAATTATCCAGCCCGAACTCCAAATCAGACTTATCTATCTACGTATTTGAATGCATATACTCAGTTGGATTCCCTGCACATCGGGATTAGCTACGAATGTAATGCTAAAGATTGTGAGGGTTTTGTAGAAAGAATGATGAATTCTTTGGAGTCAATTAAATTAGAAAAATTATAAATTAGCACTACCTACAACCCAAGCAAAATGCAATTGCCGGTCGTGTAGTCTGATAGTGCACTTGAAAATTTAGAATTTTCTTTATCTTAAAAACTAAACTGAAGCCGGCAACTGCGTTTTGCA
>JAFMYY010000015.1 GCA_017948555.1 Cesiribacteraceae bacterium YIM B00369
GAGCCTGAATTTTCATTTACACACTTTTCTGGACGCTGTCAAAAAAGAGGCTGCCGTTTGAGCTTAGCCTCTTTTTTTTAGCTTTATCGCTTCCGGTTTTTACCGGCTGGTTCTTCAACAGACTTACTGTCCTTTACTCCCTGCAGTGTTAAACAACTAAATCCCTTCCTGCTTCTTCTTTAACCGGAGAAGGTTCCTTTTGCTCATTTTCCGGCTTATCCTGCACCTCTTCCTCTTTTTTACCGGCAATTACAGATACAATAATACCCGCGGCCAGCATACTTGCAATAACTGCAAGTGATATTAAACCGGGTATGGCATAATGGTGTGCCAGTATAATTTTTACCCCTACAAAGGCAAGGATAAAGATAAGACTGTATTTCAGGCATTTGAATCGATCCATAAAATCTGCAAGCACAAAGTACAGAGACCTGAGACCAAGGATGGCGAAAATGTTAGAGGTAAAAACGATAAAAGGATCTGCTGTAATAGCAAAAATGGCGGGTATTGAATCCACAGCGAACAGTATGTCGGTGGTTTCAATAATTATGAGCGCAAGAAACAAAATGGTTACCGCTTTTTTCCCGTTTTCCATAACAAAGAACCGGCCATCGAGGGTATCGCTTATCCGGTAAAATCGTGTAACGAAACGAACAATGGGGTTTTTAAGAAGATCCACCTCATCATTATCTTTGGCAAGCGCCATTTGCACAGCCGAGTAAAAGAGGAGAAGTCCGAAAACATAGTTAATCCAGGTGAAGTTGCTGATCAGGGTTACACCTGCATAAATCATAACTCCCCTGAAAAACATCGCTCCCAGAATACCCCAGAAGAGAATCTCATGCTGGTATTTTACCGGAATCCGGAAAAAAGAAAAAATAACTGCCATTACAAAAATATTATCCAGGCTCAGTGATTTTTCAATCAGGAAGCCGGTATAAAAATTGAGCAGGGCTTCATCTCCTTTATACAACAGAGGATTATCAGCGGAAAGCATTTCCATCCAGTTGGTTTCGTATAAATAATAAACGAAGCCACCAAAAATTAATGCCAAGGTAAACCAGACTGCAGTCCAGCCCAAAGCCTCCTTTGCCGTTATAGCATGCGCTTTTTTATTAAAAACTCCGAGATCAACAGCAAGAAAAAGGCATATCAATAGTAAGAAACCTATCCAAAGAAATATTTGCATGATTGTAAAATAAAAGAATTGAGAATATTGCAAAATGATCCACAACTATGTGGTTACAGAATAAAGCAGATGCTAAATTCTCATATTCAGATTAACAATGGAAACATCTTTGACCTTGCAAAACACAAGGCCGCCGGAAAAGCATCCGTGTAATTCCTCAATTCGGGTATTTATCAACAGAAACAATAAGCCGGAGGGAGCAGGAAATTTTCGGGCATGTTGTTTAAAATTCTTTAACTCGATCCTCCCGAACAGAATTCCATCCGGAAATTCTGCTTCAGAGGGAGTAAATGAGGTTTGGGACTGTTCCACCTCCACGGCAGAAACATGCATTTCAGCAGGTGATTCTTTGCCTCCTGTAATTCCCGAAAAAAGCAGGCTTATGGAAAAGATAAGGGAAAGAATTCCTAAACCTGTAAATGAAATTTTCAATTTTTTATAAAGAAATCCAAAAGTAACTTAAAATCTTTGATCTTCCATATTCTTAAACCATTTTTTTTGCTCAATTACCGTTTGAATAGCATAAAAAAGGAACAATATTAATTCAAACCCGTTTTCTCCCCGATTAAAAAACATACCGCCTGCACCAAAGAAGAAACAGCTTTAAAACCGGGTTAAAACCTTATTTTTCAACCTCAGGAATTTATCTTCATAGAACTCCCCTCTGCCCTGGTAAAGGATTCCGCCTTAAATAATGTAAAGAAATAATTAATCTTTGGAATATAAAAAATGAAATTAAAAAAAGGCTAAATACCCATGTGATCTTTCTCTGTAAGATTCTCACCTGTGCACTTAGCCTTTTTTGGATTCTCCTTCCCCACTTCCTTAAGAGCTACAGGATAGCATTGAACAGCCGGCCTTTTTGGTAGCCCAGGAGGGCCTTTTGGCAAAAAATTCGTCATGGTTTTTCGAATAAGGATCTTTAATAGCTTCCTGAAGTTTCACAAAAAGCTCATCCTTCCCTTTTTCCAGTTCCTCAATAGCCTGATGCAGCAAATAATTCCGCAAAATAAAGCGGGGGTTCGCCTTTTTCATCTTATCCAAAGCTTCCTCCCGCGAACAGGTATTCGCACTTATTCTTTCCTGATATGCTTTTATAAGCGAATAAAATGCTTCCCTTTCAGTACCTTCCGGCTCATCATAAAAGCTGCCTGCGAAATGGTTAAGCACCTCCTGCTCCCCTGCCACTCCGGCGGGTAATTCCATCAGGAGCTGGTAAAAGATGGTCATATCAGGCTTTACAGCAGAAAGGGTTTCCTCAAAGCGGCCAAAAAGAGCGGTATCACCTTCCTTAACTCCGTCAAGGCCTAACTTGGCAGCCATCATGTTATGGTATTTCTTCAAAAAAACAGCATCATAAGCCTGCAATACTTTTATCAGCTCATCTGTTTCCGGGAACAAAGGAGCAATAGCCGAGGCCAGGCACCTTAAATTCCAGCGGGCAATTCCTGCCTGGTTACCAAAAGCATATCTTCTGCCTGGCAGGTCCGTGGTATTCGGGGTAAAATTCAGGTCGTAATCGTCCAGAAATGAAAAAGGTCCGTAGTCAATGGTAAGGCCAAGAACAGACATATTATCTGTATTCATCACCCCATGCACAAAGCCAACACGCATCCACTCCACCATTAATGCGGCCGTTCTTTCCACCACTTCCTTGAACCAGTCAAGCACCTTATTATCGCCTTGTATGTGGGGATAAAACCTTTCAATGGTCCAGTCAGTGAGCTTTTTCAAATGATCTGTTTCTTTCCTTGAAGCAAGCATTTCAAAATTACCGAAGCGCAGGAAACCAGGGGCTACCCGCATTACAATGGCCCCTTGCTCATAAGCAGGATTTCCATTGTAAAACATATCCCGCAGCACCTGGTCACCCGTGGTTACAAGGCTCAAAGCCCTGGTGGTGGGCACGCCCAGGTAATGCATGGCTTCGCTCATAAGGTACTCCCGTACCGATGATCTTAAAACTGCCCTTCCGTCGGCCCTGCGGGAATAAGGCGTGGGGCCTGCCCCTTTCAGCTGAAGCTCCCAGAAATTACCGTTCTCATTTTCCCACTCGCCGAGCGTAATAGCTCTCCCGTCGCCCAGCTGTCCGGCCCAGTTCCCGAACTGATGCCCCGCATAACAGGCGGCATAAGGGTACATAGTCGGAGTAATATGGTTTCCCGCCAGGATATCAATATCTTCCCCGCTCTTTGGCTTTTCCACCCCCAGCTCCCGCGCAAGATCATCTGACCAGGCAAGTAAAGCAGGCTCCGATACAGTAGTTGGAACGGCCTTACTATACAATACCTCCGGGGTTTGCCGTGGCTGCAGGTCCCCGCTTTCATCCCCATCAAATGTATTTACAAAATTGTTTTTATATTCTTTAGTGCTTAAACGCTGCATATATAAAGCTTTATTGCTGTATTTGTTTCTTCCTTTCAGTTCAAAACAGCGGCTGCAACAAATTGGTTTATAAATGCTTCATTATATTCAGAATAGATTACTCAAAGAATAAGTAACAACAAAACTTCGCAACCCTGAGTACTTAGTCATTTTTATTTTACGTTTATTTCATTCGCTATTTATAGTCATTATTGCCATAAGATTGCTCTTCAGGCGGCTTATTAACAAGGTTCCTCCTGAATGACAAAGAGCGGTATATTTGTAAATAAAAGCCTGCCTTGTCATGCTGACGCAGGAAGCATCTTTCGTTGCCTGAAGCTCCTGAAGAGATATTAATTGGAAAGATTCCTCCTGTCGTCGGAATGGCAAAGCGGTTTATACGTTAAAAAAAGCCTGCCTTGTCATGCCGACCTTAGGAGGCATCTTTCTTCGTTTGAAGCCTCTGAGGAGCTATTTATTTGTAAGATCCCTCCTTAGGTCAGGAGGACAATGAAGCTTTTTGATGAGTAAATTATATCTGTCAGGTTACTTTATCCTCCGCCAGCTTAAACAGCCGCTCAGTTTACCTGCACCTCTTCAAAATATTCCCTGAAAATGGCAGCGGATTTATTCAATATTTCTTCAGAAGGCGGACCAACTCCTTTCAACTTATAATCCATACCAAGGGCCTCCCACTTGTGAACACCCAGTTGATGATAAGGCAGAATTTCCACTTTCCGGATTGTTTTAAAGCCCCCGAAATAACAGCCCAGCTGGTGCAGGTAATCCTCCTGATCTGACCAGCCGGGAACCAGCACATACCTCAGCCACATTGGTTTACCGCTTTCCTCCCTGTGCTTTGCCACCTTAAAGGTATTTACATTAGAGAGGCCGGTAAGCTTCCTGTGCCAGTCATTATTAAAATGCTTTACATCCAGCAGCAGCAAATCGGTTTCCTCCAGCAGGTCTTTTGTCTGCTGGTCTATAAGCCTGCCATTAGAGTCCAGCGCCGTATTAATCCCTTCGGCATGGAGCTTTATAAAGAGCTGCTTAAGAATTCTTCTTTGCAGCAGAGGCTCCCCTCCCGATACCGTTACCCCGCCGCTCTTACCAAAATAAGGCTTCTGGTCAACTGCTCTCTTCACAATCTCCTCAAGCCCCGTAAACTTTCCTCCCGTTACATCCATCGTATCCGGATTGGCACAATACAGGCAGCGAAACTGGCAGCCCTGCACAAACACCACCATCCGGATCCCCGGCCCGTCGTGGGTACCAAATGTTTCTATAGAATGAATCCGGAGCCGCTCCCCTTCATTCAAATGCCCTGACTCCTGCGGTATCAGCAATCCGTTCTGTATCATAGCTTTAATTTAGTATTGAGTAGTGAGTAGTGAGTAGTGTGTATTGAGTAGTAGGAAGTAAGAGCTAAATAGTGAGTATTGAGTAGTGAGTATTAGATATTAAATTAGAGTTTCTATTGTATAAGCGCTCTCAGGAATTTTATTGGGGTAATTGTTAATTGTAATTCAAATTACCTTTAAGCATCCTGTCTCAATACCCAATACTCAATACACACTACTTATATTTACATTCTTTCATGAAAAGTTCTTGCAATTACCTCCAGCTGGTGGGCTTTTGACAGCCTGATGAAGTTTACTGCATAACCGGATACGCGAATGGTGAGCTGCGGGTAATTTTCAGGGTGATGGTAAGCATCCAGTAAGGTTTCCCGGTTCAGCACGTTTACATTCAGGTGCTGCGCTTTTTTGCTGAAGTAACCATCCAGCAGTGCGGTAAGGTTTTCCACCTGGTCCTGCGGATTGCTGCCCAGCGATTTTGGCACAATGGAGAAGGTATTGGAAATACCATCCCTGGAATCGCGGTAATCAAGCTTCGCCACTGAGTTCATCGATGCAATAGCACCATGGGTATCGCGGCCGTGCATTGGGTTCGCTCCGGGCGCAAAAGCCTCACCGGCTTTGCGGCCGTCAGGAGTGGTGCCTGTTTTTTTACCGTACATTACATTTGAGGTAATGGTAAGCAGCGACATAGTTGGCACGGCATTTTTGTAGCATTTATGCCTTGCCAGCTCCCTGAAGAAGAAGCGGGCTATTTTCTTTGCAATAACGTCTACCCTGTCATCATCATTTCCATATTTCGGATAGTCGCCTTCAATTTGGAAGTCAACTGTAAGCCCCTCTGCATTTCTTACAGGCCTTACCTTTGCATACTTAATGGCAGAAAGGGAGTCGGCAATGATA
Organism: Cesiribacteraceae bacterium YIM B00369; assembly: GCA_017948555.1. GTDB lineage: Bacteria > Bacteroidota > Bacteroidia > Cytophagales > Cyclobacteriaceae > Nafulsella. The sequence continues at coordinate 5,815 of JAFMYY010000015.1, forward strand.
GAGATACCGGCAGCACCATAGGCCATATCAATGCCCGGATCGGTATCTATAAAGGCAAACTGTGCCTTTTCATAGTAATAACGGTCGTGCATATAGTGGATAATATTCATTGTTTTTGAATATACCCTGGCCACCTGTGTCATTGCCTGCCTGAAGTTCCTCATTACCTCCTGGTAATCCAGTACATCACCCTCAAGAGGTGCTATATCCTGCAGTACCTGCTCTCCCGACATTTCTTCCCGGCCGCCATTTAAGGCCATCAGTAAAGTTTTAGGCAGGTTAGCTCTGGCGCCAAAGAATTGTATCCTTTTCCCAATTTCCTGGTAAGATACGCAGCAGGCAATGCCATAATCATCCGATCCGCGCACCTCCCGCATCAGGTCATCATTTTCGTACTGTATGGAAGAGGTGTCGATAGATACCTGCGTGCAGAAGTTTTTGAAACCTTCAGGCAGTTGCTGAGACCACAGAACAGTAAGGTTTGGCTCAGGAGACGGCCCCAGGTTGTAAAGGGTCTGCAGGAAGCGGAAAGAGGTTTTAGTAACCTTGGTTCTTCCATCTTCGAACTGGCCGCCAATGGCTTCGGTTACCCAGGCAGGGTCTCCCCCGAAAATTTCATCATAAGCACCCGGTCTTAAATGGCGCACCATCCGAAGCTTCATTACAAACTGGTCTATCAGCTCCTGCGCTTCAGCTTCATCAATTTTTCCTTCCAGCAGGTCTTTTTCAATAAAAATATCCAGGAAGGACGATACGTTGCCTAAGGACATTGCAGCGCCATCCTGTTCCTTAACAGCCGCAAGGTAAGCCATATACACCCACTGCACTGCTTCACGGGCATTTGCTGCCGGACGGCCCAGCTCAAGGCCATAGCCCGCACCCATTTTCTTAATTTCCTTCAGGGCAATTATCTGGTCGGTTACCTCCTCGCGCAGTCTTATTTTGTGCTCATCAAGTGCACCGTCAATAGCTGCTTTATCAGCTTCTTTTGCATTGATCAGGTAGTCGGCTCCATAAAGGGCAAGGCGGCGGTAGTCACCAATTATCCTGCCACGGGCGTAATTATCAGGCAGACCTGTTAAAACACCTTTTGAACGGTACTGGCGGATTTCCGCATCATAGGCTGCAAAAACAGCACTGTTATGGTCTTTGGTATACTGAAAAACGTCTTTTACTGCCTGGTCCACCTCCATGCCTCTTTCTGCCACAGCGCCTTCCACCACTCTTAATCCGCCAAAAGGCTTCATGGCCCTTTTCAGCAGCTCATCTGTCTGCAGGCCCACAATTACTTCCAGCGCCTCATTTATATAGCCCGGGCCATGGCTGTTTATACCTGAAATAGTATGCGTATCAATGGCTCTGCATCCGCCTTTTTCACGCTCTTCCTTCATCGCTTTCAGGCAAAGCTGCCACAGGTACTTTGTTTTTTGCGTCGGACCTTTTAAAAAGGAAGCATCGCCATAGTAAGGAGTAATATTTCTCCTTACAAAGTCTTTCACATCAACACCATTGTTCCAGCTTCCCCGCCCGAACTCAATTTTTACTTCTTCTTCCAGGGTAATCATGATTTTGCTAATTTAAATGCTTATTAAATTTTGTTATATCGTTCAGATTAATCTTTTGAGATCCTGCCGCTTCTTCTCCCGCGGGTCTGCCTTTCGAAAACATGAACCAGTAGGGCAGCGCTACGAAAACAGCTCCTCCCGCTATGTTCCCCAAAGTAGCCGGCAGCAGATTCCCGATCAGAAAATCATACATTGTAATATCTGCCCCAAGCAACTGAGCGACAGGGATAAAGAACATATTGGCAATTGAGTGCTCGAAACCCAGCGCCACAAAAGCCATTACAGGAAACCACAGTGCCAGCACTTTTCCGGTAATATCGCCGGCACTGCAGGCCATCCATACAGCCATGCAAACCAGCCAGTTGGCGCCAACGCCTTTTATAAACACCTTCAGAAAAGATGAGCTTGTTTTGGCCTCTCCTATCTTAAGGGTAAAACCAAGCCAGGGCTCTGCATCCAATATTCCCGACTGCCAGGCAAACAGAACGGCAACGGCTAAAGCTCCGGCGAAATTCCCGAGGTAGCCGAGTGTCCAGAGGCGGACAAGGCGGCTAAGAGGGAATTGCCCGTTCAGCCATCCAAAGAAGATGATTGCACAGTCACTGGTAAAAAGCTCAGCCCCTCCGATTACCACCAGCAACAGACCGAGCGGAAACACAGCCCCGAAAACAAATTTCACCAGCCCCGGATTTGCTGCGGCCACCCCCGGCATTCCCCCGGCCACTATTATAGCAAGCAGGCATCCCATAGAAATAAATACGCCTCCCAAAAAGGAATACACCAGAAGCTGAGCTGTTGGAAAAGCATTCTTCAGCCCGGCGCTTTTGCCAAACTCCCGGTTTATTTCTGAAGGGTTTAAATAATTCATGCGCTTCTCTTTAAATTCCCCTCAAAATAAGCCCATAAAAAAGGGGGGAAATATGATTCAGGTCATTATTAAAAATGATCTTTAACTGCCCCGGCTACCCTTTTTTCATCCGGAAAAACGGAAATGTCTTTTGCTAATTCAGTCATGATTTCCTCTTTTTACTGCTTTGCCAAATTTTCTATGCCCCTCTTCCCTCTCCGCCAACATCTTTCCCAAAAAAGCTCTTTTCAACAGCCTGACAAACAAGGTTTAACCATCGTTACGCCCCTTTTTAATCCTGACATCAATCAAGTCTGTTGTTACCATTGGTCATGTTTCCTGCCACAGCGGCTTATTATTTTTGAATTATAATTCTAACCCACTAAATAATAAGGACATGAAAAAGCCGCAAAAAATTTTAATACCCGTCGACTTCTCCCCTGTGGCAGTAAATGCAGTACATTACACCAACAGCATTATGGAGGAGCAGCCGGCAGAGGTGGTCCTGGTATATGTAAATACCTATATCAATTCAAGGAATGAGATGGATATTATCCGTGAGTTCAGAGAGTTTGAAGCGGAGGCCCTCAGAGATGTAAGCTTTTATTATGAATTCAAAATATTAAATGGCAATCTGCTTACCGAACTTGTAAATGAAAGCAAAAGGCAGAATGCAGATTTTGTAATAACAGGCACCAAAGGAAAAAGAGCAACAGGGCTCTCACTGGCTGCAGCCCTTATCCGCTCAGTATACTGCCCTGTAATTGTGGTTCCGGAGCATTTCAGAAAACGCCCCGTCTGCAATATTGCCTTTGCAAATGATTACCGCCCCATCTCCGATTCAGAAGCTATAAAACCACTTTGGGAATTTGCACTGGATTTTAAAGCCAAAGTACACCTGTTTCACGTGAATCAGAGCAAACAGGAAGTGCTGGTACCTGCCGATGAAGCTGAAAGTACGCTGGAATATTACCTCCAGAGCCTCGACCATGAATGGGTGTACCTGTCCGGCGACAATGTGGAAAGCACCATCAACAATTTTATTAAAGAAAATAAAATTGATATGCTGGCGATCCTCTCCAGGGACCATGGCAATAACCAGCTGAAATCTGAGGGTCGCCTGATTGCCCAACTCACTGCCCATGCAGAAATTCCAATTCTTGCACTCTGCTAAAAACCTGCAACCATGTTACAATTAATCTCTTTCAACTACTGGCACCGAAGGTTTAACTACATCAGCAAAACCTTTACCGGTCATACTAATGTGGTTAAAACCATCGGTTGCCTTATTATTCCGCTCATTGTTATTTCAATACCAAAGGAACTGATTCCGCTCGATGGCCTTACGGTGGTACACCACAGAGCCATGTTTATCTTTACACTGGCTGCCATATTCTGGATATTTGAGCCAATACCTGTTTTTGCCACCTCTATGCTGGTCATCTTTCTGGAATTAATTCTGCTGTCAGACAGCGGAGTAGTGTATGCCATTGCCGGTAAAGATGAAAGCTCCTTCGGCACCCTTATGACCTACCAGGAAATTATGGCTACCATGGCATCCCCGATCATTATACTTTTTCTGGGAGGCTTTTTCCTTGCCATGGCAGCCACTAAATACCAGCTCGACCAGAAAATGGCACAGATGTTCATTAAACCATTCGGCACTAATCCGCGCATGGTTATGCTGGGCATCATGACAATTACTGCTGTTTTTTCCATGTTTATGAGCAATACCGCCACCACAGCCATGATGCTTTCCATTTTAATTCCGGTACTCAGGTCGCTGGATGCAAATGACAAAGGAAAGATTGGCTTTGCCCTGAGCATACCTATAGCAGCTAACCTTGGGGGAATAGGAACTCCTATAGGAACACCTCCAAATGCCATTGCCCTGAAATATCTTTCTGCCGAACACGATATTACCTTTGGCAAATGGATGCTCATGGGCGTACCCTATGTAATTATAATGATTCTGATCGCCTGGTTTATCCTCTCCCGCATGTTCCCTGCTTCAACCAAAAGCCTGGAGCTGAAAATTAAAGCAGGTCCGGATTATGGTTATAAACCACTTATTGTATATGCAACCTTCTGTGTAACTGTTTTTCTGTGGTTAACCGATTTTATCCATGGAATGAACTCCTATGTGGTAGCCATGCTTCCTATTATTGTTTTCCTCTGCCTGAATATTATTAAAAAGGAAGACCTTAAGCATATTAACTGGGATGTTTTGTGGCTCGTGGCCGGAGGTATTGCCCTGGGAATGTCCTTAACCAAAACAGGACTGGCCGATGTGTTCGTGAGCAATATTCCTTTTTCTTCCTTCTCTGCCACCATTATATTTCTCGTGGCGGGAGGACTGAGCCTCCTTATTGCCAACTTTATGTCGCACACGGCTACTGCTAACCTGCTTATCCCGATTATAGCGGTAATTGGCAGTTCTGTACCTGCCCTGGAAAAGGTCGGAGGCGGGGCAATGCTCATACTGGCTGCAACCTTTGCCATGTCGCTTGCCATGTGCCTGCCCATCAGTACACCACCAAATGCGCTGGCATACGGCACCGGCCTTATTACTACAAAAGATCTGACCAGAACAGGTTTAATTATTGGCATAATCGGATTTGTACTGGCCTTTGCATTTCTCTTTCTTAACCATTACCTGGGGCTAATTTAGCTTTCTAAATTAAGTAGTGTGACATATTTATTTTACGTTTAAATCTTTCCACTATTTAAGGTTTTTTCTATTAGAAACAGCTTATATGAGCTTTAATAACAAGTTTCCTCCTGAATGACAAATAGAGATTATATTTAAATTAAATGTGTCCACCTACTGAAAGAAGCGTAAAAATTCAGCTAATGAACCGTACCGGATTACATATTTCCGCATTACAGCATAAAATCAGTCCTTTGTTATTGATCCTCTGGCTTTTAAACGGCTTATCCGTCTATGCTCAGGAAGGGAATTCTCTTCCTGAAAAAAAAGAAGTTGCAAAGGAACAAAAGGAGGAGCTGATCAATATAAGCGGCAGTATGCAGTTCTGGTTACGGTATACTGATTTAAATCCCGGTTCGCAGCTCTTCAACAGGGAAAGATCGTCCGCCACTGACCTTACCATCCGCAGGTACCGCCTGAAATTCAGCGGCAGGGCGAATGATAATTTAAGATACACTTTAGAGTTCGGCAATAATGACCTTACCGCCTTTAATGCCGCAGGCAGCAGTCCGCACCTGCTGGATGCTTATGTGGATTACCAATTCAGCAAAAGCCTGGCCATAGGTGCCGGCAAGCAGTCATGGGCCGGTCCGGCACGCTATTCAGCACCCTCCACCACCCAGGCGCTGGCTTATGATATCGATTTTATAGCTGCCCCTTTTGTAAATGTGTACGACGATATTTTACGAAGAATGGGTGTGTATGCCCGTGGCGCCCGGGGCGGACTGGATTACCGGATTGTAGCTGCCAAACCAGCCTTTTACGGAAACCGCAGCACAAAAACCATTGGCAGGGATGCCGGCTTTTCGAACCGGGAGCCTGATTTCCAGCTATCCGGCTATATCAAATACCAGTTTCTGGAACATGAATCTCAGCTGTCGCCCTATTCTCCGGGAACCTATATGGGCAAAAAGAACATCCTGAATATTGGCGCAGGGGCACTGCACCAGCCCAACACAACCTGGCAGCTGAACGGTAACGACACAGTATACAATACTGCCAGGTCTCTGGCAGCCGACCTGTTTTTCGAAAAGAAAATGGCTCAAAACAGGGGCCTGACCCTCTATCTTGCCTGGGTAAATCACCGGATGGGCAGGAACTTTATGCGGTATATGGGGGCTAACAACCCTTCCACCGCTGCATCGCCCGGGGAGTATGTAAATGGTAAAGGCAACAATGCCCCTATTGTAGGAACCGGCCACATCTGGTATATCCAGGCAGCTTATATCAGGCCGGCTGACAGGGAAAACCAGACACAGCTCCAGCCTTATGCCTCCATGGAATACAGCAGGTTTCAGGCCCTGAACGGGCCTGCCGTCATCTGTAATGCAGGCTTCCACTATTATATGAATGGCCACCGGTCTAAACTAACCTTTGGTTACCAGAACCGGCCGGTATTTAAACAGGTGGAATACTTAGTACAGGAAGCAAGCCGAAAAAACATGCTGGTACTCCAGTACCAGATCCTGTTTGGAGGGTAAAAGCCGCAAAAGGCTATTTACGCTCCCTTTTCCCGCAGTCAGCTATTTTTTCTGAAAAAAAATTTAAGCACTTGTCAATCATGAGAAAGTCAAATCTTCAATCTATTTTCCAGGGCCTCTCCTCTCTGGGGCTCTCCAATGCCAAAGGGGTAATGTGGAATCTTACTCCTGCTGAGTTAGTGGCCGAGGCCATAAAGAACGGCGAAGGCCTGTTAACTGACACAGGTGCCTTCATGTGCGATACCGGAAAATTTACCGGCCGCTCCCCTAAAGACCGCTACATTGTAACCGATAAGCTTACGAGGGACAAAGTCTGGTGGGGCGATATAAACATTGCTTACGATGAGGAGCATTTTAACAAGCTCTGCAATAAGGTAATTGCCAGCCTTACGTATAAAAAGCTTTACATGCGCGATGCTTATGCAGGGGCAGATAAGGACCACAGCTTAAAAGTACCCATTATTGATACTCAGGCCTGGCACAACCTTTTCTGCTATAATATGTTCATCCGTCCGGAACAGGAAGAGCTGAAAACCTTCAGCCCCGACTTTACCATTATAGCGGTTCCGGAATTTGAGGCAGATCCTGCAGCTGATGGCTTACGGGCAAAGAATTTTGCCATTATCAATTTCAGCAAACGCATTATTCTTGTAGGTGGCACAGGCTATGCCGGGGAAACCAAAAAAGGCATATTCAGTGTGCTCAACTTTCTGCTTCCGGAGCAAAAGCACGTCCTCTCCATGCACTGCAGCGCAAATATGGGCAAAGATGGTGATACCGCTATTTTCTTCGGTCTTTCCGGCACCGGAAAAACCACTCTTTCGGCCGATCCTGAAAGAAGGCTGATAGGCGACGATGAACATGGCTGGACAGAAAAAGGGATCTTTAATTTTGAAGGAGGCTGCTACGCCAAGGTAATCAACCTTGATGAGCAAAATGAACCACAGATTTACAGCGCCATTAAATTTGGTGCCATACTGGAAAACACCCGCTTTATACCAGGTACCAGTACTGTGGATTATACTAACAGCCAGGTAACCGAAAACACGCGGGTGTCGTACCCGCTGCATTACATTCCGGGGGCTGTAATTCCTTCGGTGGGAGATCATCCCAAAAACATCTTTTTCCTTACCTGCGATGCTTATGGTGTGCTGCCCCCGGTTTCGAAGTTAACGGAAAGCCAGGCGATGTACCATTTTATATCAGGATACACCGCTAAGGTAGCCGGAACCGAAGTTGGAGTAACAGAACCGGCCAGTATATTTTCTGCCTGTTTCGGAGCACCTTTCATGCCCCTGCACCCTGCCAGGTACGCCGGACTGCTGGGCGAAAAGATCAGGAAACATAAGGTGAATATATGGCTGATCAATACCGGCTGGACGGGAGGATCCTATGGCACCGGAAAACGGATAAGCCTGAAATACACCCGCCGGATGATATCAGCTGCGCTGCGTGGTGAGCTGGACGGGGTGGAATATGGAAAACTGCCGGTTTTCAATCTTCAGTTTCCGCTCAGCTGCCCGGGAGTACCGGCCGCAATACTTGATCCGGCAGCAGGCTGGCAGGACAGGGAGCTGTATGATCTTACGCTGGAAAAACTGGCAAAATCCTTTATAAAGAATTTTAACAGGTTTAAAGATTATGCCGGGGAAAGCATTATGGCCGGCTCTCCTGAGCTCCCCGCCGATGATTTGATCGCATTGTAGAGGGTTTCATGAGCATATTAAAACCGGCAGGATTTTCCTGCCGGTTTTTTTACATCCACCTCCTGCCAACAACCGCAACATCTCCCTTTTCTCCTCCAACCACAGCCAGTTAGCTGAGGAATAACAGGCTCCGTAAGCTGCACATGATCACAACCTTACAGCACCATTATGAATGTTTATATTATCATCAGTCCACGAAAAAAAATAAAAAGAAGAAGTAATAAATCGGCTTAAACAACACAAAAACCCGCCGATGAATTTTAAATTAAAGTGGTACCTTTGTTTTACCAGCTGGCAATTACCTTAAACCAATCCGGTTATACAGCAAGTCAGTGTATTTTAAAGTGGTAAATGTGGTTATGTTGGAAGGTGAAAATTCAAAATTTCCGGAGCTAAAAAAATATGGACGTTTTCTTTTAGAAAATTGTCTGGAAGATGCTACAGCACAAAACCTTTCCACTTCAAGAGAAGTAAAGCTCCCGCTGCTCAGTTTATTTTCGCACCTTAACGAAGAACAGCTACACCAGTTTAATAAAGGCATTATTAAGGAATATTTTACCCATTTAGCCTCCGGAAACCCCCTCTGCAAATCCAGAGAAAATATTATTAAATGGAGGGAGGGCACCCATCCTGTTATTGGTAAAGACAGTGTACAGATCGCAGATGTAAACCTTTTACACCATACAAGAAAAAAACTTCTGCTCGACTTTATCCCCTGCTACACAAACGATGCCGGCACAGTATTAGCCATTGCCAGGGAAATTGAAATTTTATTTGCTCAGCTCGACCAGCTGGCTGTTCAGTCCTACCTCGATATAAGAAAAGAAGAAGAAGCCATTTATACTAATGAGCTTCGGGAATCGAATAAAAAACTGATGGAGCAGGTTTCCATCAGGAAGGAAACAGAAGAAAAACTGGCAAAAACCAATGCTGAACTGGAAGCACGTGTAAACGAGCGCACCAGGAAACTCAGGAACAGCGAAATGCAGATGAGGTTAATCACCGATTCCCTGCCGGTGCTTATTACTTATATGGACGCTGAAGAAAGGTACCGGTTTATCAATAAAGCTTATGAGGACTGGTTCAAGCTTCCCCGCCACTCAATATACGGTAAAAAGCTGGAAGATATCATCGGAGCCGATGCTTATGATAAAGTAAAACCTACTGTAAAGCGGGTTTTAAGTGGTGAAACCGTTTATATCGAAACCCTGCTGGATTACAGGAGCATCGGCAAAAAACATGTTTCTGTTTATTACATTCCCCATATAATACAGGGAAAAACCGAAGGGTACTTTGCCCTGATCACGGATATTTCAGAACATAAAAGTGCACAGGAGCGGCTCCTTCAGACGGAAGGGGATCTCAGAAAAAGGAATGAGGAGCTGGAACGCATCAATAACGACCTGGATAATTTTATCTATACTGCCTCTCATGACCTTAAAAGCCCGGTGGTAAATCTGCAGGGACTCACCCGGATTATCAGGCAAAAACTGAGCGGGGAACTTGGCCCTGAAAACATGGAGCTCCTCAACATGGTCGATAAATCGGTAAACAAACTCAGGAACACCATAAGTGAGCTGACGGAAATTGCTAAGGTACAGAAAGACCTTGAGCAGGATGCGGAAAAGGTATGTTTTAGAGAAATAGCCGAAGATGTAAAAGAGGACATTAATGGTATGATTGCTGAGTCGGGAGCCATTGTAAGCGAAGAATGGCTGGTACCTGAAATTTTTTACCCCCGGAATAACCTCCGGAGTATTCTTTATAATCTGCTCAGCAATGCTGTTAAATACCGCAGTCCCGACAGGCAGGCAAAAATTTGTATATCAAGCTTTATTGAAAAAGGCTATATTGTACTTAAGGTGGAAGATAACGGGCTCGGCATCAGCCTGCAGCAACAGCCTAAGTTATTCAGCATGTTTAAAAGATTCCATGCCCATGTGGAGGGAACAGGAATTGGCCTCTACATCATCAAAAGAATTGTGGAAAACAGGGGCGGACAAATTAAGGTGGAAAGTGACCCTACCTCCGGCAGCATTTTCAAAGTCTATCTCCGGAAAGCCGGCTCAGAATAAAGCTGACAGGTGGTTCACGCAAAGGGCGCTGAGTTTTTTTTCGCAAAGGGCACAAAGGGTTTTGTTTTCCTTTTGGAAATTTCAGCTATAAAAAAAATAAGTAGCCGGACAGAATTGTTTTACTCACCAAAAGCTTCATTGTCATTCCGACGCCAGGCGGCAGCCGCGCTGAGGAATCCTTCCAGATTTCAACTCCCGGGCGGCTTCAAACGACAAAAGATCCCTCCTTGCGTCGGGATGACAAGGCTGGCTTTTGTTCTTTAAAACAAATATGTCCCCTTACTTCTTAGCGAACTTTGCGAAGAAACTTTGCGCCCTTTGCGTGAACCCAATCCCCCCCCCTGTAGAACAAAAATCAGCATCACCTTTAATGATCCGTCCCACGGAATCTTTCTGTAAGGATTCCCGAGCGGTAACAGCTTAAAAGCTCCTTCAGGTCCTCAATAAGTTCCTTAATTCTGTCTCCATCCCTTATGTCTGCTACTTTCAGCGGCTTACCGGCATAGGAATAAAGGGTTTCGCTGGATATAATATCCAACTCCTCCTGAACCGCTTTTTCGGCAGACTCAAAGGGTAAATGGGCAATAATCTGTTTTCCCAGATCATCGAAGATCAGGGTATAGCCTGCTATGCCTGTCTGGTCCTGATACGCCTTTGCAAAGCCACCATCAATTACAATCAGTTTTCCATCTGCCTTAATAGGACTTTCCCCTTTCTTTACCACCACCGGCACATGCCCGTTCATGATGATGGCCTTGCCGGGATCCAGACCAAACTCCTGCAGAATCTTATTGCAGGTTTCCGGGTCGTCGCGGAACCGGTAATAGTAACCCTTAGATTCCTTATGCGTGGCCGTATCTTTAATAAAATAGCGCTCAAAAGTGGCCATTCTTTCCTTGCCAAACAAAGGCGATTGCGGACCGGCCCACAGGTACCACATGGCATCCACTGCCACCTTGTTTTCAGGGCTTCCCTCCCGGCCGGAAAAAGCTTCCCTTACAAGCTTATCCAGGAAATCCAGGTACGCCCTTCCTGTAAGCTTTTTTCCCAGAAATTCCACAGCTGCCAGGTCCCCCTTACTATCCAAAGGAATACTCCCGTGAAATAAAAGGCAGTCATTGGAAATGTGGTACATCGAACCCTTTTCCACCAGAAACTGTACATGCTGCTGCAGCCGTGCACTATGCCGGAACGATTCCGCCAGCTGATCCATAAGATCCTGCTCCCCCTCCGATAAGGCCACAGGATCCTGCGGGTCTATGGTAGGGAAAAAGGTATCCTTCAGCTGGTAGACCACTCCCTCCAACTGTATTTCGCCCTTCTGAAAATCGATATTGGAAAGCATGGTTCTGTGCTGCATATTAAACTCCGGTCTCCGCCGGATCAGCTGCTCCTCCAGCTTAAACTGGATAACAGAAATGGCCTTGTGCATAATGCGGTTCAGCCAGTGCTCACTTTCATTCAGCAGCTCTTCCGGCTGCACCTTCGGGTTGAACACCAGGCTTTCATCATTTTTATAATGCTCAAGGGCAAAGGATGCCAGCGACATCAGGTTAATGCCGTAGCCTTTTTCCAGGGTACTGGTATTGCCATAGCGAAGCGAGAGCCTTATTACATTTGCCATGCAGGCCATTGAGCCGGAGGCTGCCCCCATCCATACAATATCATGATTCCCCCACTGTATATCCACCGAATGGTACTCCATCAGGCTGTCCATAATGGCCTCCGCCCCGGGGCCCCGGTCGAAAATATCCCCTATTACATGAATTTTAGCGATGGCAATCCGCTGAATAAAATAAGCCAGGGCCGTAATCAGCTCATCACACTCCCCTATTTCAAGCACCGTTCTGAGCAGCTTATCATTGTATTCCTGCTTCCTCCCTCCCTGTGCTTCACCCTGCAGGAGTTCAGAAATAATAGGACCGTAATTTTCCGTCAGCAGGCGGTCTATCTTCCTTTTCGTATATATAGAAGTAAAGGCATAGGCAATCCTTACCAGGCGCCTAATGGTTACCTCATAAAAATCCTCCCCTTTTACCCCCTCCCTTTTAATCATCTGCAGCTTTTCGGCCGGATAATACACCAGAGAAGCCAGCCTCCGCAAATCCTTTTCCTCCAGTTCCTCCGCAAAGAGCACTTCTATCTTCTGCCTGATCAGGCCTGAGCCGTTCCTGAGCATATGCTGAAAAGACTCATGCTCCCCATGAATATCGCTGATAAAAAGCTCGGGGCTCTTCGGCAGCGACAATAAAGCCTCTAAAAGGATGATCTCCTTCCCTGCATGGGCAGCATTGGGGTAACGGTCAGAGAGTAACTTCAGGTATTTAGGGTCATTTTTCATGTTTTCCGGCATTTCAGGCAGCAGTTCTGCATCTCTTTGCAACTTAATAACTCCTGACTTAAAATGTTTAAGTACCCTTCGGGGAAAGATCATCTTTTTTCATGATCGCCGTCATGTTACCTCTTTTCAGGCTACTTTATTTTTGTATCATAATCAAAAACAAACTAAGCTATGGAAAATTTAATGAACTGGTACAACCATAAATGTGAAGATGCAGGATATAACCGCCTTGGTGTAATGGCCTTTGTGCTCCTTATTCATACCTGCATCATTATTCCGGCCACCCTGCTGGCAATCAGCATGAACGGGAATAATCTTGTTGAATTCCTCCTGATGACCATATTTTCTTTCGGCCTTCTGGTATCGCTGCTGGGCGACCTGCCTCAAAAAATTGTGTTCCCGGTATTTGGTGTCAGTATACTGGTACACCTGGGGATAATATTGGTAAATGTGTTGTAGATCCGTAAAATAATTTAAGTACTAAGACATTTTTATTTTGCACTTAAATAGCATCATTGTCATCCCGACCTAAGGCGGCCGCCGCGCGGAGGGATCCTTCCAAGTAAATGGCCTTTTTGAGGCTTCAGACTATGTAAGATCCTTCGTTCCTCAGGATGACAAAGCAGGCTGTAAAATTAAAATCAATTGTGTCAAATTATTTAAAAACCTCCTGTTTTAAGGGGAAAAGAAAGTTTTTCTTCTCTCCCTGAGGCAGGAGGTTTTGGTTTTCTCCACCCCCTGAAAATGGCAAAAAAAGAATATACGCTATTAAAAAGAAGATACCTCTTTCACCGTTTGAAGTCCTGTAATCGATTGCTTTTACCTTCGGGGAAATTTTATTCATTTAATTATTTTTTTTATAATTTAATTATTTAAATTTGAGTCTGTTATATAATAAATTTAAAATTTGAATTAAATATTCCTATTCGGAGCAAATAAGTTTTAATAAGATCAAAAAATGAAAAAAGCCTTAATTACGGGTATTACAGGACAGGATGGCGCTTACCTGGCAGATCTTCTCCTCAAAAAAGGATATGAAGTGCATGGCATTAAAAGAAGGACTTCCCTTTTTAACACCGATCGTATAGATCATTTGTACCAGGACCCCCATGAATCCAATATCCGTTTTAAGCTACATTATGGCGACTTAACAGACTCTACCAACATCATCAGAATCATCCAGGAAGTACAGCCGGATGAGATCTATAACCTGGGAGCCATGTCGCATGTTAAAGTGAGCTTCGATACCCCTGAATATACTGCCAATGTGGATGGCATCGGTACCCTACGCATTCTTGAAGCCGTACGCCTGCTGGGCCTGACTGAAAAAACAAAAATTTATCAGGCCTCCACCTCAGAGCTTTATGGTCTTGTACAGCAGGTTCCCCAAAGCGAAACCACTCCTTTCTACCCGCGCTCCCCTTATGCAGTGGCAAAATTGTACGGCTACTGGATTACCGTTAACTACCGGGAAGCCTATAATATGTTCGCTGTAAATGGTATTCTGTTCAACCATGAATCGCCACTCAGGGGAGAAACCTTTGTAACCAGAAAAATTACCAGAGCCGCCTGTCGTATTGCCTTAGGCCTGCAGGACATTTGCTATCTGGGCAACCTGGATGCAAAGCGGGACTGGGGTCACGCAGAGGATTATGTAAAAGCGATGTGGCTGATCCTGCAGCAGGATAAGCCTGAGGATTATGTAATTGCAACCGGTATTACCACTACCGTACGCGATTTTGTGCGTTTGTCTTTTGCAGAACTGGGCATTGAACTCGCCTTTGAGGGCGAAGGTGCTAATGAAACAGCAAAAGTGGTAAGCTCCTCAAATCCGGAGTTTAAGGTTGCGCCCGGCACAGTGGTTGTAAAAGTAGACCCTGCTTATTACCGCCCTACAGAAGTAGAGCTGCTGATAGGTGACCCGACAAAAGCAAAGCAAAAACTGGGCTGGGAATTGAAATATGACCTTGATGGTTTGGTGAAAGACATGATAAAGTCTGACCTGGACCTGTTCCAGCGCGATCTTTACCTCCGCAAGGGTGGCCATCAGGTACTTAATTACCACGAATAAGCAATGCAGAAAGAGGATAAAATTTATATAGCCGGCCATAGAGGAATGGTCGGCTCTGCAATATTCCGGAAGCTACGGGCTATGGGGTTTCAAAATCTGCTTTGCAGGACTTCTTCAGAACTTGATTTAAGGAACCAGCAGGCGGTTGCTCAGTTCTTTGCAGAGGAAAAACCGGACTATGTATTTCTGGCAGCAGCCAAAGTAGGAGGCATTCAGGCAAATAATATTTACAGGGCAGAATTCCTGTACGACAACTTAGCTATCCAGAATAATATTATTCACCACAGCTACCTGAATGGGGTAAAGAAGCTGCTTTTCCTGGGTTCTTCCTGCATTTACCCTAAAATGGCCCCGCAGCCACTGAAGGAAGAATACCTGCTCACAGGCTTACTCGAACCTACCAATGAACCTTATGCCATTGCAAAAATTGCAGGCATAAAAATGTGTGAGGCTTACCGCTCCCAGTATGGCTGCAATTATATATCAGCGATGCCTACGAATTTGTACGGCCCTAATGATAATTACGACCTGAATAATTCGCATGTGCTCCCCGCCCTGATCAGGAAATTTCACGAGGCTAAAAGGGACAGGGAGGCTTTTGTAGAAATCTGGGGCACAGGCTCTCCGAAGAGGGAATTTCTCCATGTGGATGATCTGGCAGAAGCCTGCCTGTTTCTGATGGAGAATTACAATGAAGAAACGCTGGTAAACGTAGGTACCGGTGAGGATATAAGTATAAAGGAATTAGCCTTACTTATTAAGGATATTGTGGGTTATGAAGGAGAGCTGCGCTTTGATACAAGCAAGCCCGATGGCACCCCCAGGAAGCTGATGGATGTATCAAAGTTAAATAAGCTTGGCTTTAGCTACAGCATTGGACTGGAAGAAGGCATAAAAGCTGTTTATGAGGAATACCAAAGCAGGGAAACAGATTTACAGAAACAGTCGTAGCATTCAGCTACACTCAACACATCAGAATCAGGAAGGCCCGGAGCAAAATACTCCGAGCCTTCTTATATAACTCACGAACAAAATCTTATCCCAATCCCATATAGGGAGTGGGTAAACCAATGCTTAGAAGGCTTTCTCGTCCCCTTTTAGGGAATTCCAGATAGTCAGGAAGATGATTTTTAAGTCAAGGAACAAAGTCCAGTTTTCAAGGTACCAGAGGTCGGCCTCCACCCGCTTACTCATAGCAGTGGTTTCTTTCGTCTCACCCCTGTGTCCGCTTACCTGCGCCCAGCCGGTAATGCCCGGGGTAAGGAAATGGCGCACCATAAAATTCCCGATCAGGAGCGAATAATCCTGTGTGTGTTTCAACATATGCGGGCGCGGTCCTACCACAGACATATCCCCCAGCAGCACATTAAAAAACTGTGGCAACTCATCCAGGCTGGTCTTTCTCAGAAACGTGCCTACCCTTGTAATCCGTGCATCGCCTTTTGTTGCCTGTAGGTTATCAGCAGCGGAGTTTACAGTCATGCTCCTGAACTTATAGCAATAAAAAGGTTTATTGTCTTTCCCCGACCTTAACTGCTTAAAGAAAACAGGGCCTTTGGAATCGAGCTTAATGATAAAACCGATAACCGGCACCAGCCAGCTCAATACAAACACAACCACAAAAAGAGAAAAGCCAAAATCAAAAGCCCGCTTGATCACCTCATTGGCCTTGTTCTCAAGCGGCTCCTTCCGGTGGGTAAGTATAGGCAAATTACCATATAGTTCGAGCATAGTATTTACCTCAAAAGCTCCTTTAATATCCGGCACAAGCCTGAACCGGATCATATGCTTATCTGCCTCCCGTATGAGTCCTTTTACTTTATCCAGCTCACGATCGGGCAAGGTACACAGGATTTCCGAAATTCCGTTCTCAATCGCATACGAAAGACAATTCTCAATTGATCCCAGCACATTAACTCTTCCATTTTCCGTCTTTCCGGCAACAGTCATTCCATCTCCAAAAACCCCTGCCACTGTATAACCTAATTGAGGGTTATTCTCAATGTAATTATAAAAATCATGGCCTAACTTACCATCTCCCACAATTACAATCTTTTTATACCTTATCCAGAATTTCCTCTTCGACTTCCGCAAGGAAAAGAATAACAGCCTGGAAAATAAAATCAGTACAGAAAAAAGGACGAATGAATAAATGAAAAAATCGGTGGAAAAGCTAAGCCGGGTAAAGGTAACGGTAAGGACAAATGGTACCACAAGGTACACCCCCAGCGCTGCCGTAATCAATTTGATCGTAGTAACAGCATCCCTGACTATCACATTTTCATATAACTTAAAAATGGAGCCGCAATAAAACCACAATAAGTTTAAGAGCAGAAAACTTAGCCGGTAGGTTTCGGAAGTAAAGTCCCAAAAAGATATTATTGGACTACTAATTACAAATGCAAAATACAAGGCAAGATTTAGAAGAAAGAAATCTGTGCATACAGATATCCACTTCAGCAAGGTTGCATATTTGTACGTCATAGGAATAAAAATTACTTATGTAATATCTTTATTAAAAGTAATTATTAATCAGATTAATACAAAATTTTATGAGTATTTTTTAAAAATAACAAATTGCATGAGTTATTTTTTTTATTTGATTATTCCTATAAATTTTATTCGCGATTATTTTTCCGCTAACTATATTTTCTAATTTTCCTGAATTTACTATCAAGGTATTTTGCTCTTTTTCAAATAATAAAATTTGTAAAAACTTTAAAGTAATTCGTAAACACGTTGATTGCAATCACAGGATTAATGCATAATTTATACTCAGACATCACCTTTACTTTATTCAGCATTTTAAAAATAAGGCAAGAAATAGAATGGCCATTTACTTATTTGGCATTTTTTAATAAGCAGATAATTTCCTTTGAGGTTAAATTATTGTTAATTTTTTTCAATAAAAATCACATCCTTCTGAACAGGCAAATTTTCTTTATTGAAACACTTGGAATATTCATCAGTTCCTTAATGGCTGAATCTTTTTCACATAAAATTAGTTGGATCCGGTACAGATTTTTAGTTGTAAAATCCTTATTAATTCTAAAAACTTATTTTTATACTACCCGAATTTTTGTTCTTCTTAAAGTAAAATCCCTGTCTTATTTGTTTAATAATTCAACTCAATAGCCGGACAAATACCCTTATAAAGAAAAGATCAACTAAAAAATTCCTCACATCTGAAAACGAAAGAAGTCCTTAGCATCACAAGTTTCCTCTGCTCATTTAAATGAATGGGAAAATTTCACTGAAAGACCAAGAGAATTGCTGTATAAGCCTCCCTTATCCAGGGCTGCAATAAATCCAGCTCTCGAACCATTTAAAATCTCCCGTTCTCCCTCTAAATAAGCGGAGAATTGATTAACCTGACCAAACAATCCATACAAAGGAGGGATACGAAAATTTGCCGAGGAATGTCCTATAGGGCTGGTCCCATAAGTTCCATAATTGAAGGAGTAAGAAGCTTTGGATTGGATATCCCATTTTTTTACTTTACCCTCCAGCCCTAAATGAATAGCTATAACCCTGTTATTATTAAAATAGCTATCTGGTTCTGAAACCAATGAATTTCGGGTTGCATTTTTCGTGCTCAGGAATGGATTTCCCAAACCCAACCCATTGTACGACCATCCGCCCTGATACAAATAACTGTTGTAGTAATTCTCATTTCCTGACGGTGTAAATCTGGACCATAACTGGCCTGCCTGATTTTTAGTATATAAAAATTCTATGAGAACTTTATTCCAGTAAACTGTTCCTGCTGGCTCTTTTTTATTTACAAAACTTAAACCATTTAGTCCATCTAAAATATTAGCCAAATAATATAGTGCACCTATATCATAAATATTTTGACGATAAGCAAAAACCTTGGTAGCCCCGAAATCATACTCTAATCCAAGGTCTATAGAGCCAAGATGGTTTCCAATTTTAGAAGTCTCCACAATATTATTACCATATGCTTTACCGAAAACAACATATTTAAATTCCTGAAAATCAGTCAAGGCAAAGGCACTACCGTAAACTTCTTTGGAATGCCCCCAAAAAGCCTGATGATTAAAGCCGCCATACAATTTTAGTCTCCAATGTGGTTTACCAAAACGACCATACAAGGACTTCTGATGGAAATATGTTTCAATTTCTTTGATCAAACTTTTTTCCAGGGGAGTTGAAATATCCCCTAACCAACCATGGGAAAAATTGCCTTTAAAAGCCAGAATCCCCCCCCATATTGGAAGGCTGTAAAACTCAGGAATAGCCAACTGAACTTTCGGAATTCCTAAAGCATTTCCTGAAACAGAAAATGCGCCTGTAGATAAAGTTGAATCAACTAAACCGGAAATTTCTTTCACCCGTCCGGCCTTGAATTCAAACATTTTTATTCGCGCTTTTCCGTAGGCTTGCAGTAAAACAAACTCTGTTTTGCTTCCTGTATTAGCTCTGGCTTCAAAGCCCAACCCCCAATCCAATAAGGACATTCCGGTGCTGTCATATTCTTTTTGAATTTTGTTTAGCAAACTAAAAGAAACCCCTGGAAGAGGAACACTGCCACCTTTATTTGCCCACAACCAAAACGGAACCTGATGGGGTGTGGTACCAATTGCCTGTCCTTCAAATTCGTAAGCAAAGGCATTAAATTGGGCTAATGCATTATCGTGGAAAAAAAGAAAAAACATCAGGTTTAAAAGTAAATGCTTTCTCATTGTTGTTATGTTATAAATAAGTACCTGTCAAGGTTAAGACTATAGCAAAACATTAATCACAATCTTTGTCCGGTAAACTTTCTGAATTTTCCCTTAAGGATATAATATCCAAAAACAGGTCCAAAATAAAGGTAACGTCTCCACATTCGCTTTGGCTCATTCAGCAAGCGGCCAAACCACTCAAGCCCTAATCCTATCCAAAATTTATCTGGTCGTTCAACTGTCCCCGCATAAAAATCAAACACAGCACCAATAGAACAAATTATTTTTGTGTCTAAACTTGTTTTATTTGAATGAGCCCATTTTTCCTGTTTCGGGGCTGTCATCCCTACAAATAAAACATCAGGTTTAAAAGAATTTACTGCAGTTAGCATTTCCTTGTTTTCGGTCTCTGAAAACACTGTTTTATATGGAGGGGAAAAACTACCAAAAGAAATGTTAGGATACTCCTTCGAAATACGAGCTTCAATTTTCCGTAGAGTTTCCTCTGAAGAGCCAAGATAGAAACAGGATCCACCTGTTCTGTTAAGCTTATTCAGTAAAAAATGGTGCAGATCTGCACCTGCAATCTTATTTATTACTTTCCCATTCAAAATTTTTGATGCCAGCACTATTCCTACTCCATCCGGTAAAAGTATGTCAGATTCCAGCAGGGAAAGTTTAAAATCAGGATCCATTTCTGCCATACAATAAGAATATTGGTTAATTGTATTGACAAGTTTCTTATCCGTTAAAGAAATATCTTCCAGTTTTCCTGTAAAAACAGAATATCCTAAACAATCAGTGTTATTAATTAGTCCTTTCATTTTATACCTGCTTTTTTTAAGTTTTTAGATAAAAAATAGAATTTTCTATCAAATTTAAATCTAATTCATTCCTTTAGCGATAATTTGTTACTAAATCGTTTAAAACTTACTCAAGATCAACAATAACGTAATAATCCATGGGCAACCACAAGGAATTCATAGCCAGTAAAACAAACTGGCTTAGCGATGATGACGTAAAACAATTCAATGAAGAGGGATTTCTTGGTCCTTACTCCCTTTTTGATCCCAATGAAGCTAAAAATATTTTTGCCCGCTGCTTTAGTTACCCAAGGCCTCTTCTACCTTGGTCAAAAGGCAGGCATACTGTTGTCAGAGAAGTCGCAGAAACTGCCACTCATCCTGCAATTGTAGAAAAAATAACTCCTCTTTTAGGGGAGGATATTTTGTTATGGGGCAGTATGCTGATAAGACAAAAGCCGTCCGCTAAACACCCTGTACATGTTGATGTAGAGCATGTTGAATGGCCGGGAATTTCAGTCTGGATAGGTATTGAAAATGTTACAAATCAATCCAGTTTTTGTGTAGTTCCAGGCTCCCACCACTATAACATAACTCCCGATGAGTTGAAAGGAACAGATCCTTCAGATGATAAATTAATAATGGAAGCCGCAAGGAAGATGTACCCCGAAAGCAAACTGAAATACCTGAACATTAAAGATGGACAATTCATTATTTTTAGTGGCAAGTTATGGCACGGCACAAAAAATGATTCCTCCAAACTCAGGAGTTCTATTATTCTACAATACACAACTCCTACTCACAAGGTAAAAATTGCGAAAAATTACAAATTACCCGAAACAACCTGGTACAAGAAAAACCCCATTTGCCTGTTAGTATCAGGAAAAGACAAATCTGGCATTAACAAACTTATTGACATAAATAATATTAACCCAGTCGGAAGTCAACTGAAGGCACTATTCTTTCACTTTCCTTCAAATATTTTGAAAACCATAAAGAAATATTTATCAAAGCCGGCACTGATGTAGTAACAATTGGAGAATGCAAAAAAATCTAAAAGATTCCTTCTAAATGGTGTTAATTGTATAACCACCGAGGTAAGTTATTTACTTATCCTTTCGTTGCGATACTACATTAAAGGGGTTGTGAATAATATTCACCCACAATTGAAGCTACTTTTCTTTCCCAGTTTTGTTTTTTTCCAAAGTTATAAGCAGCTAAAGACATCTTCCTGACTAATGTTTTATCATTGTAGAGTTGGAGTATAGCTTTAGACAGTTCCAATTCTATATCTTCAGGATCATCGATGGAACATTTAATTCCTATTTTGTCATTTACTATTATAGACTGGCCGTGGAGGTCCAGTGTAACAACAGGTAATCCAAAAGATAAAGCTTCGATTAATTGAGCAGGACAAGAGTCTCTTAAAGAAGTAAAAAAGAAAACATCATGCTCCTTGTAAACTTCTTTTACTTCCTTAAAAGGAACAGTTCCCTTGTAATCCACTTTTTCACCTAATTCAAGGTCTTCAATTTGCTTTAGTATACTCTCTTTCATTTCTCCATCTCCAACAATGGTTAATGAAATATCCTTATACGTCTCTAGCTTCTTCATCACATTCAACACCATTGGCAGCCCTTTCCGGGGCATTAGCCTACCGACCCACAGTAATTTCAAACCTGAATCATAAGTCCGTTCAGGAAATTCAGAAGGAAAAAAAGACGAAGGCAAGGCGGCATCAAATGTAAAAAAAACACTCCTTGCACCCAGAGACTGTGCTAAATTAAGGGTTTCCTTATTTGAAACTAAAATTGTTTGGGCTCCTTTCAGCATGTTGTAACAAGCAGGATTATACTTAACCAACATGTTAGAAACCTTTAGACGCCGTTCTTCACCAACCCAGTGGCCACCAAAATATTTTTTAAGAGATTCAGGGGCCATCTGCCCCCCACCACTTGGCCCAAATATAAAAGGGATTTTAAGGCGATACATAAATGAACCTAACTGAATACTTCCCCAGGTAACATGGTGAACAAGATCAAATTTTTGGGACTTATGCAGCTTTAAGGCCACCTGAGAAGCTTTCCATTGCCAAAGCAGGTAATGAAAATACATGCCTGCCTGAGACCGGTAGTAAAGCTTGTTCAGCCATTTAGGCATTTTAACATAAATAAATTTTAAATTAGAATTGCTTTTTACATTGGCTTTTATCGCAGCTTCCCCCTCCGCCTGGGTAAAACAGAAGACCTCTAATCCAAGTTTTGATAATTCATTTGCCCAATTAAAGCCATTCCCGGGCTCTGACCCTTTAGAGGGATCACAAGCATAAGAAGATAAAAGTATTTTCATTATTTAATGTTGTTGCTGACCAATTTAATTAATAATTATTTTTTTTATCAATTAAATACATAAATTACATTCAGTCGGATCTAATGACATGTAAATTACCGGAGCCCCAGCATAGAATACAATCTTGTAGCTATTCTATTCTTAAGGTTATTCCTTTTAAGGAATTCACTATTAATTTTATTGTGAATTACAGGCTCACATAATTTAAATATTTCCTGGTCAGAGGTATCTAATTCAGTTTTATACCTATTGTAACCAAAAGTGTTAGAGCCATCTTTATTAAAACCAACATTAATTACCTTGCTCGATGTCGGGTAGGCTGTCACCAAATTATGCTTGAACTGGTAATAAAACAACCTGATATCCCAGGCTCTGATTTTACCTTTCATTGTTTCTTTCAACATCTTTGATAAATCACTTCCTCCGCTTCTGTTAAAATTCCTTTGAAGGGCTTTATTGGCTTCAAAACTTTCAAAATCTATCACATCCCAATCCACTGATTTAATTTTATCACTCCAGGTAGCCCACCCCCAACTCCATGAGCGCTTTGTAAAATAAACATCATGTTCATAATTTTCCGGGAATTTATTTACATAAGAATACCCACTTATAGATAAAACTTCAGGATGTTTAGAGTAATAGTTTAGGGCTTGGTTCATAAATAACAAAAAGTTATTTCCCAAAACTAAATCGTCTTCTAAAACAATAAACCTGTCAAATTTCTGAGATGCCTCCTGAATCCCTCTAATAATATTATAATCTACTCCTAAATTTTCCTTCCGCTCAATAATTTCTATAGATTTAAAATGTTTAAGAGCCCGTAAATATTTTCTAACTGCTTTAACTTTGTTTTCATCTTCAGCAGATTTTGGAGCATCTGAAAAAACAACTACATCTGATTCTTTTGCCAAAACACAATCAGACAAAGATTTTACTATCTTCTTCACATTTTCCAATCGCTTGTAAGTAAACAGGATAACAGGTGCCGGTGAATTATTCATGCAGAATTAATTATAAATATAAAGGAATTTTAAAATTGACAGATCCTTGAAATCAAACCTATTCTTTGAGGTTTAAAACCAGTTGAGAATTTTTTTAAAGAAGGACTAACAGCTACTTTTTACTAATTTAGCATTTTTGGGAACACTTGAATAATTACTATGAATCATAGTGAGGTGATTTTCCAGATCTTCTTTTGAATCAAACCTATCTCTAATTTTTTTTGCAGGCACTCCTGCATATATGGAAAATGGTTCCACGTTTTTGGTCACAACAGAACCTGCTGCAATAATACTTCCTGTACCTATTTTAACACCACTTAAAATTATTGAACCGTACCCTACCCAAACATCATCTTCAATAATAATTATTTCACCCAGGCCCTTCCAGCAATAGTCTTTTTCCCTAATTTGGGATGCCAGCCTGATTGGAGTTCCTACTTGTTGAAAATGATGATCATACTTACCAACAAGAGCTACTTTATTTCCAAAAATAACGTAATCTCCAATTTTACAATCAGTTTCAATTTGAGAATCTCTCCCAATATAGAAATCTGATCCTATCTCCAGTGTATTCCTCGCCCATAAACGAACCCTCGCACCTGCATGGAAATTCTTCCCAATAGTATAGTTTCGCCATTTTACTTGTGCCAGATATAAATTCCGTAATTTCTTTATTAATTTTACCATAATACAGAACTGTAAACAATACAGAGGAACGGTGCGACTATAAATTTCTTAGTATCCTTACTTTCATGACTCTCTTTTTTCCCGAAATTTCTTTTTCAGGCGATTTAGAATTGCACTAGTTACCATATAGGTTGTTTTGAAAAATCCATCAATATGCACAGCAAATATAAAAGGATGAATTTCCTCTTTAGCCATTTCTTTTAAATCCTTATCAGGTAAATTCAATACATGCCGCAAATTATGCCTTAAAAAAGGAAAGCCGTGATTAGCTGTTTTGAATGGAATACGGGTAATTAACTCCTTCCTGCCAAATGATTTATATTGTTGAATATCCATTACCGACTTACAGGATTGAAAATAATAGTATTCTACAGTTGGCAGCACAAAATTTTCGATTTTAAAATAAACCGCTCTCTCTGGACTTTGAGCATATTTAAATAAAACAGGATCAATGAGTGGCGTTGAATCCCTCATTATAATATTTAAATTAAGCTGTGCATTGAAAGCATAGATTCTTTCAGCATTCAACAGACTGCCAAACAACATTGCGGCAAATCCACCTGCAGAACTACCTATTGTATACACCCTGAAGTTTTGTGTTAATGAACGCAGCAATTCAGCTACCTTTTCAGGAGTATCAAGCTCTTTATTGATTCCTTCAACATACCATTGTTTCTGAATATCCCTTACAAATATATGCTTATGTCCATTAGGAAAGGTATTATTACGCCACTCATACTTATTTTTATTCAGAATTGATCGCTGAAAAGATAAAGGAGTATTAGGATAATAAATTTCATTACTACTAAAGTATATCACGCATAAATCTTTATGAACTTTTGCGCCTTCCTCGTAAACTATTTCATAATTATCATGATTCTGATAAACATCCCTAACGAGAGAATCATCAATCTGAAATATTTTTGTATTTATTACTTCCATAAAGCAGGAATTAAAACACGAAGATGAATAGAGAAATAATGCTTTAATGCTGTAAATATTCCAAAATGCTTTTTCTCGTAAATGAAATGGTAATATGGGTGGCTATATCCTAACGGTGAATATAAATTATTAATCCTATCCCTCAGTTTTACTTTTGGTAAACACCATTTGGGTAAGGTTTCATGCTTCTCACAAGTAGCGACAAAATTGCCTGTGGTATAAGAAGATATTCCTGCTTTTTTGGCTCTTAAACTATAATCATTGTCACCAATAGCATGGATAAATTGCCAGTCTAAATTTCCAACTTTTTTGAATACATGTTGAGGTATTAACACACAATTACCGTTGATGATATCACATTCACCCAAGTTCCCATTTGGATAATTAGATTTATAATTTTTACCCTCCAGCTTTCCTCCACCATATGTAAGCTCCCCTTTATTAGAAGGAGATTCTGTACACCCACATATAATAGATTTATAACCGGTCGCTTTTGCAGCACCCAGCATTTCGGTTAAAGCATTACGATAAAGATTTGTGTCATCATTTAACCACAAATAGAATTTATAATTGCCCATTGCTGCAGATTGCCAAGCAGTGTACATTCCTCTGTTCCAGAACAGATTGCCATCTCCCTTTAAAACATTTACTGTCGGAAAAGTTTTTTGAACTTCCAGTCCTGTACCATCAGTTGACCCATCATCTACCAGATAAACTTTAATAGTGAAATCCGTATATAGCCCCTCCTGATTAAACAATTCCTTTAAAGACTGTACCGTCTTCTCTTTTCTATTATGGCACGTCATTAACACAGCAATCTGTTCCATTTTTAATTTAATTTTTTTCGTAATTCAATTACCTTTCAATCTTTTCTATTATTGATTAGTTAATTCAATTAACATTTTTTAAAATTTCCAGGTATCTTTCTCTAATCACTTTTTTAGAAAATTTTCGGTGCATTAACTTGTAACCCATTTGCTTAAATTCATCTATCAACGAAGGCTTTTCTAATAAGGTGTTTAGCTTTGTTATACACTCTTCAGGAGAATCAGAAATATATCCGCTTACACCGTCAGTAATTACTTCTTTAGCACCGAGTGCATATTTAGTTGTAATAACGGCTAAACCAGCTGCAGCCGCCTCTCCAATAACTTGTGGATAGCCATCAATCCTCGTAGGTAAAACAAGTATATCATGCTCTTCAAAAGCTTTTTTATGGCTTTCACTTCCATATTTTATCCCCGGCAAGTATTGAACACCTTCAACATCAGCTGATAAATCATTCGTCATCATTGTAAGAGAACATTTATCTTTTAGAGAATTTTGCCAACCTTTTACGAGGATATCGCCACCTTTTCGCTGTAAATCACCACCGACGAACAGGACTCTTGGTTTTTTAGGTGTTGGCCGGGGAGGAATGTTTAATTTATCAACTAAAAAAGGCATTGGGACTTGATACAAACTCTGGGCTTGTATACCATAAATGCCTTCTAAATTATCTCTAACAGCAGCTGTAAAGCACATAATTTTAGGACAGTGCTGGAGTACCTTAGAATGTAATTTGAACACCCAGTTTTTCTTAATGGGTTCCCCTAATGCAGAAGGATAAAGGTTGCGGGTCCAATCCAAAGCAATTGCTGTTCTTTTAGGGTTCCATGCACCATATGCGAATAAAGCTGGGCTTAAACCGTGAAATAAGATACTTTTACCCTCCTCTGAATATTTTTTCACTATTTTTCTTAAGGCCAAAGCGGATTTGAATCGGTATCTTATACTTTGGCTTAATGTAATTTTACCAGAATTTGAATCATCAGCATGTTTTTCTGCAAAACGGAAAAGGTCAACATCTTCAGCTAATAAGGCTTGCAAATTTGATTCTAAAGTTCTATTTCCCAGATCGACCGGAAAGGTGACGAGGAGAATGCTTTTTGAAGACATCAAGTATTGTTTTTGGTTGTGGAGATTAGTTCAAAATTATCAGGAGCTTAATTCTATTTTAGCCTATGTATGTGATTGGAGGGTATAATTTTACAATTAGTACCCTATTTACATACAGAGAAACTTTACATTTATTGAAAACAAAGAGGTTAATTATTTAGGCAGCACATTTTCGGTTAGAAATTGCTTTTTGAAATAATTTTTCATTAACAAATTGAGGGTTAGTTGCATTTTCCGATAGCGTACATCAAATATACCCCGAACCCACAATTTCATTTCTAAATCGTTCATTTGCCTAAATGATCTGGAAAAGCACATTCCAATCAAAGCCCATAGAAAGAAATAAGACAAATCAAACCTGCTAAAATCTTCAACCCAAGCATAGGCCCAACGGAAAGTAACATACATCCCTATAATCTTAATGACAGTATTGTTAGATCTTTTAATTGCCAAAAAAGATGCCCTATAAAAAATTAAAAAATAAAGAAAAACCCCAATTAAACCTGTCCATGTAAAAATATTTAGTATCGACACTTCATTATTGAATCGCTCCATTTTTCCTGTATTTAGCTCTTCAGCAAGATAAAGCCCAAATAACTCTGAATCATTTCCTCTGGCAGGTGTCCGGCCAAATAATATGTAGTTATTCTTCAAAGCAGAAAATAGAACTTCTTCATATAACAAGGTTCTGGTATCAGTAGTTAAACTCTCCTCTTTTACTTCACCATTTTCAACAACGGTTGTTGTATAATCTCCATTGATATATTCATCCATTTTAAATACATTAACTCCTCCTGTTACTGCCGAAATAAATAATATTATTGGAATAGCTAGAAAAAGTAGTCGAACACAATTGTAGGTTCCTTTTGGAATTAATTCACGAGAATAGAAAAGCATACCAAAAACAAATGCAACACTAAATTTTATTACATTACTTCTGGCATCAAGAGCACCAACAACAACAAAGAAAGTAAAAAATAAAATTACCACTTTCCATTTCTTTGAAAGAAGAGGAAAAAACAAAAGAAGGAAAGATATAGGTACTAAATATTGACCTAAAGCATCATTGGAAACAAAAAAAGGAATAAAAAGAAAAAAAGCTGGTAAAGCATATTTTATCCACGTTCCCAATAACTTCTGCATTATGTCTCTATTTGTTGTAATATATACAGAAACAGGTAGCAAAAAAATCATAGCTGTTCCGACTAAATTTTTCCATTCCCAATAATTTTCAGCAACAAAAAACCCCCTGATAATACAAAATATATTCCAGAATAAATATAGTGAAACTACAGTGATTAATTGATTATTATTTTTATCATAATAACCTTTTCTAGCTTTTAGAAAAGCCCACAAAATGCTTATATAAATACCCCACCAAAGAAAGGTATTTCCAATAGGTAAACTGGTCCATTGGTTTATTGATGATACTGTTATCAACAATATAGAAAAGGAAATAAACTTACTTAAATGGAACTGCATCAATATTCTACAAATGAATTAATAAAATTTCAAGCTTCTACAATATTGAAAGCTTTTTGACTATCCAGATCTTTTATCATTCTTGCTGGGTTTCCTGCCCATATTTGGTTATCAGGAATATCTTTGGTAACTACAGAGCAGGCACCTACAATCGAATTTTCACCAATGGTAACTCCCTTCAAAATAGTAGAGTGAGCTCCAATAAAGGCGTTATCTTTTATTACTACAGGTTTCTTTATTTTATTCTGGAGATCAAGCTTCGGATCCTTTCTAATCATTGGGTCCAATGAATGAAAGTCAGTATCGTATATACAAACTCCACCTCCAATTTTCACATCGTTTCCTATGGTAATGCTCACATGGCATACTATGGCAGTCTGGCTTATTCCGACATTATTTCCTATTGATAATTTGGCATGCTTATCAATAAATAAAACACAATGCTGAGGACGACCTATAGGATTGCCTGACAGTTTATTATTCATATTAAATTCTGCACCTATAGTACATTTACCGCCAAATGCTACAGATACATAAGGCAATCCTATGGTATTGAAACTTTTATGCTGAACATTTTGACCATAAAATATCATACGACATAAAATCACCTCAACTTTATTAGAGCAAAGCATTACAACCCGGCGCAAAGCTTTAAAAAACCAAACAAAAAGACCTTGCATTCTTTTACTATTTAATTAACAACAGGAAAGTTTTGACAAATAGACAACAGCTGTTCTCTCATTGCATTTACATCTTCAGCCTTTTTTTCCCACCACCTTGATTCTAACAATGACTCCCTTACCTCTTCCGAAAATCTAAATTTGATTATTTTTGCAGGTACACCACCAACAATGGCATACGGAGGAATATCTTTTGTAACGACAGCCCCAGCAGCTATTACAGCCCCATGCCCAACCTTCACACCATCCATCACAATGGCCCCTGCACCTATCCAAACATCACTTCCAATTTCAATGGATTTATATTCCTCGAATTCCAGATCCTTTTCAAGCAGCTTTACTTTTAGTGTATTCTTTACCTTATAGAAAATAGGGGATGTTGAAAAAAGATTTAAAGGATGCAACCCTAATCCTATTTTTACATTACTTGAAATTGAACAGTAGTTCCCAATAATAGTATTTTGTAATAGAGCATTATAGCTTACATAAGTATATTTACCTATACGACAATGATTTACAACTGAACCTTTAAGAATTTGTGAATGCTCCCCAATAATTGTATCAGAAGTAAAGCAACAATTAGTATCAATAAGCGCATGAGGGTAAAGGCGCTTATTATTATAATCCCGGGCCTTGTCATTGGCGATTTCTAAAATGCCTTTTACCAAGCCAATAGGCATCCATAAAACTCTGTTCAAAATCTTTTGCGCGATCTTCATTTTTTCACCAATAACATGCTCCTTCGACAATAACTGCATTTTTAGGTTTCTCCTTTTCCCCTGGCCGAACCCAATGTTCATTAAATAAATTTGTGTATGGCCACACAATATATTCTTCCCATCGCTTTCCTTTAATACCAAATAATAATTGTGTAGCACCTGCTAAATGAACTGCCTTTTTCCCCATTCTCTTCACATGTGCTGCCAAAGGAAAGCCATAGGCTCCGCATCCAACTATACAAATATCAAAATCCACCTCTTCAATTTGAGACTTCATCCAGTTTAGGGCTTCAAACCAGTCTGCATATTGAGTTTTCTCACCAGCTACACTTTGAACAGCTTTTATTGTTTTTAAATCAAAGTGTGGAAGCAAACTATCATCAAATAATAAATTTCTTTTTTTATATTGCTTTTCAATAGTTTCCGAAAAGGGATGTACAACTAAAACTTTCTTTCCTTCCAATGCTCTTGTCCAAGGGTTAGAACAAAAGAATGGTTCAAGATCTTCCAGTACAACCCGTTTGGCCCCTATTAATTCTTCATTAAAAAAAGCTTCTTCTTTTAACCAAGAACCAAGAACATCTACTTCAAAAATATCCTCAATTATTAATTTGCAAAATTGTTCTATTTTTCCTAAGTCTGTAGGAAAAAAACCAGCATTATTTCGGAGGCTATTTATTAATGATTTGTTCCACCACCATTCAGGTGCCTTACCTTTTATAAATTTTAAATAATTTTTATCTTTATTCTTTACTCCTAGGTAATTCACCAATATCCCTAACTCAACAGCTCCGAGCCTAGCTATCATACTAGGTTGGT
This sequence comes from Cesiribacteraceae bacterium YIM B00369, assembly GCA_017948555.1. Classification (GTDB taxonomy): domain Bacteria; phylum Bacteroidota; class Bacteroidia; order Cytophagales; family Cyclobacteriaceae; genus Nafulsella. The sequence continues at coordinate 36,719 of JAFMYY010000015.1, forward strand.
CTTGAATAAGAAGTTTATATATCAATTCATTAGAGTATTCCTTGTTCGGAAACATTTTCCAATTACGTCCAAATGCTGACTCCTGGTTAGCTTTGGAATAAAGCTTTCGGATAGCCTTAAGAATAAATTCATCAAATGAAGTCATTAATAAATGTTTTTACGTTACCCTTTTTTTACTAACCAGTTATAAATATTTTTATTGAGGATTTCTTTCAATCTAATCATGCCTACCGAAAAATGCTTTTTTTTCTCAGATAAAAAAAACATATTATTCCTTCTATTTCTAATAGAGACTTATATTCTTTTAAGTCTTTTAAATTTGATACCCTCAGGCAGGAAACGGGAAATTAGATTTTCGACTAATTTTTTAAAAACTAACTTCTCATATTTAGTAATTCCAATAATCCAAACAACCAACACAAATGATGCTAAACTAGTAAGTATAACAACAATTAATCGAGCAAAGCTTTCTTGCATTAGAAATAAAGGCACTGCTGAAATAAGACCAGACATACAAAATGATAATAAACACCTCAATATTACTCTATTGAAAAAGTGGGACACAGGAAAGCCAAACAATTTTTTTGAAAAATGTAAAATATTGATTGATGTTAAAATGGAATAAATAATAAAAACAATATAAATGGTATATGGTGGATAACCGATACTAAATAATAAACAAGAAACCATTAAAGGAAATAAGGAAAGTAAAGATCCAACAATTTGAAAATTTTTAATTTTACCGACTGCAGAAATTGATGTTGCTAAGGTTAAAAACGGTTGTTCAATTAAATTCCGTAACAGTAATAATTGACAAAAAACAACAGTAAAAGGAGGTACATTCTTAAGCCATAATTTTAAAATATACGGTAATTCAATCAAAACGGGGACATACATTAGCATCAATAAGAAAAAAGAAATTTTACTACCCAGTATAGCTGTCTTTACCATCAAATTTCTGTCACCTGCTCCTTCACTCTTAGCTATGGTAGGATTTAATGCCTTCATCATTGTAAGGGCAAAAGTACCAAGCTGTCCACTTATCTGAATTGCAATCCCTTGGGCTGCATTTACTACAGTTCCAAAAAAAACATTTAGCACCATACCTTGCCCATAGTGAGCTACCATTCCGGTAGAAATTCCCATAAGAGACCATCCAGCGAAACCTGTCATTTCTTTCATTAACTTATTATCAAAGCTTCCACGGAAATTTACCTTACATTCGCGATAATTATATTGACAATAAACACCCCGAATAACTAATAAAAATATTGCAAGAGAAGCCATTAGCATTCCATACAGGACTAATTTATCTCCTGTCGTTTTGCTAATAAAGATTGCAATCAAAAGCTTTAATACTGCCTCAATAATTCCCAGAACAGCAAATACCCACATTTTTTCACGTGCATTTATAACTGCATCATAGGGTACTGAAATTATTGTAAAAAGAGTACTAACAACCATAAACTGATATACCATCTTTGCGGCTTGAATTCTATCTGGGGGAATATTAAGTATGAAATCAAAAAAGAAAAAGCCAGCTACTTCCAGGGCTAAGAATAATACCCCAGCAATCAAAAGATGTAATATTAGGCTTACATTAAAAATTCTTTTTAAACTTTCAAAATTTTCACTCCCCAAAGCAAAAGACATAAATCTCTGGGTTGCTTCCGCCATTGATGCATTAAGGAAGCCTAGCATTAATATTACCCCTCCAACAAGGTTAAAAATACCAAAATCCTTGGTTCCTAATGCATCCAAAATCAATCGGGTGGAGTAGAGCGAAATGAACACCGTAATGGCCATTCTGGCATAGAGAAATCCTGAATTTATTGCTACTCGTTTTGCCGCCTGCATTTCAATTTCCTGATCAAATTAAAAATTAATATCTACTCTCAAACCTATTTCAATCTAAACCACGACCCGTTTATTTGTATTTCTTTTTTCTGGCACTTCTCCATACCCATAGCCATACCCATAGCCGTACCCATAGCCGTTTTTCTTTTTGGCATCATTAAGCACCACAAATAATTTTTTAAACCTATTTGTTTTTTGAATATCCCCAACAAGGCTTAACTGTTTCTTATAGGTGTAACCGTATCTTACAAGAAAAATACAGGAATCAATAAACGGGGCCAGTGAAAATGTGTCGGAGACAAGGCCTACAGGTGAAGAGTCAATTAATACATAATCAAATCTATCTTTAAGTCTTTCAATCATTTGCCCCACTTTCGAGCTCAGCATTATTTCTGCAGGATTGGGAGGTATGGGACCTGACCCAATCACAAATAAACCAGGAGTCTTTTCAACCGGAATAATAATATCTTCAACCGTCAACTTATCAGAAAAAACATAGTTAACAACGCCCAACTCACCTGACAACCCTAAATCCTGCAGGAGTCTGGGTTTCCGAAGGTCCATGTTTATGATCACCACCCTTTTTCCCGTTAATGCAAGGCTTGCACCCAGGTTTATGCAGGTAAAGGTTTTACCTTCCCCCCCCATGCTGGACGTAATTAAAAAGACCTTATTTTCTTTACCCAGATTTGAAAACTGCAAATTTGACCTCATCAGCCGAAACATTTCAGCAATTGGTGTTCTGGATTTATCAGTTACAACAAGGGTTTCACGGGTTAGATTATGAGCAATTTCACCTAAAACGGTAGTGCCTGAAATCTGCTCCACCTCTTTTCTTTCCTGCACTTTATCATTTACCAGATCTTTAACATATAATCCCAGAAACGGAAGCGCTAGCCCCATCCCCAAAGCTATCAGATAAATTTTATTTTTACCTGGTGAAATTGGCCCGTCCCCTTCCATTGCAGGGTCTATAACTCTTGAATTTGCTACAGATGCAGCAAGTGACAAAGCAGATTCTTCCCGTTTTTGCAAAAGGTATAAGTATAGCTTTTCTTTAATAATTTGTTGCCGATTTATTTCCAGCAATTCCCGCTCTATTGTTGGCACCTGGTTAATTCTGGACGCATACTTCGCAGAACTGGACTTAAGATTATTCCGGGTAATCAGGAGGCCTTCCTTAATATTTCGTAAGTTCTCACTAATATTGCTCCTAATATTCAGAAGTTGATCGTCGATATTTTGAATTAAAGGATTGTTTTCAGGTAAAGTACGCAATAATCGTTGCCTCTCCATTTGTACTTCATTAAACTTTTTTATCAATCCTAATAAAGTTGGATCGGAAATGCTAAGGGAACTTGGAACAAGTTGAAATTTACTCCCGTCCCTTTCAAGGTATTTTTCAATAGAATTCAAAACGTCTATCTGAATCTCAAATTCAGCTAACTGCTTATTGTAATCACTTGCCTGCTCCATATATAATTTAGCCTCTGAGCTGACATCAGTTAATCTGTTTTCTCTTTTGAATTTCTCTACCCCTTTCTCCACTCCTGCCAGTTCTGTTGTCAGAAATTTTAGTCGTTCATCAAGAAATTCTACTGTATTTGTAGCAATTATATTTTTATCTTCCACATTTTCCTTGTGGTACACTTCTACTAGTTTATTAATAATATCTTTCCCTTTTTCAGGAATAGATGTTATCATACTAATCTCCAGCACACTTGCATTTTTATTAACCGGCTTCACTACTAAATTTTCACTATAGGCATTTGCCAACTTCCTTATATCCTGAAATTTAACCAAAACTTTCCTTCCTTTGGTTTGCGCCAAAGAGGCACTGCCAGTATTAACCACAATGAATACACCATATGGTTTTTGAATTTCTTCACCATACTGGTATCGGGTAGCCAGAGTCTCTCCGTCCTTAACAATTTCTAATAAATCAAAACTCTTATTGTCTTTAATCTGAACTGCAATTTCCTTCCCAAAAGATGCTGAATCAAGTCGGTTTACTAATACTTTTATGGGTAAATCTTTCCCATATATTTCGCGATCTTTTATCCTTCCTTCGAAATAATAGTTACAATACAAAGAAAGTTCTGAAAAAACCCTTTGCATCAAGCTTTTAGATTTTAAGACCTCTATTTCATTATCTACATTCTTTGAAGATTTAAAAATATCAAGATCACCGAAAACTGAATTGCCTGCTAAATCAGGCCCCTTCTTATCATCTTTTATCAAAATTTTACTGCTGATTACAAATTGTGGAGTAACATATTGCAAGTATCCGTAAGCAAGTGTTATGAATACAATAACTCCAATTAAAAACAAATACCAGAAGCGCAAGTATTTATATAGGAGGGCCTTTACATCAATAAAATCTGACTCTTCCTTATTTCCTGCCCCTGACATTAAACTCAACAATTCTTTCTCTGTCATGCTTATTTATTTTAAAATCGGGTTATAGCAACAATCAAGATAGAAATTACAGAACCTGCAATGGCTAAAAATTGCGTATTTGTATTAGCCTGCACTTGTTTAATTCTATGTGGCTCCACATATACCACATCATTTGGCAACAGGAAAAAATATGGTGAATTGAGGACATCTTTACTATTAAGGTTCAACCTCACTACTTTTCTCATCCCCTCTTCTTCCCGTATAACCAATACATTCTCTCTCTTGCCAAAGGCAGTCATATCACCAGCCATCCCCAGAGCTTCCAGAATATTGATCTTCTCTGAAGGTATTGTGAATGTCGATGGGTGATTTACTTCACCTACAACTGTGATCTTATAATTAAGATAGCGAATATGAACAATCGGGTCCCTCAGCACTTTCTCTAATTTCAACTTTAATTTATCTTTGGCCTCCGTTTTAGTAAGCCCGGCAATATGAAATACCCCCAGGACCGGAAAATCAATATAACCATCTTTATCCACCAAATAGCCTTCACGGGTAATCCTAGATGGACTGTTACCTGAGGAATGGCTTGCCGTTATACCGGCAGGAACAATTTCCCCCTGGTTGAAAAGCATGTTTGCTTCCGGACTCATACTTACCACAGTAATACTCAACAGATCATCCGGGCGGATTTTTGGCTCCACTGTATTTGTTATTCTTTCGGAATATTCCACCTCCTCCTGCAGGTCGCTAAAGTAGGCAAGGTTACGTTTAGCACAAGAGGAAGAAATAATGGCAAAAAGGAGGATAATTATAGATTTGTTCATTTAGTTATTGGCTGAATTGCAGGATAATAGACTTTGGCTATTTATCCTCTATTATATTCTTTTTGATTCCTTTAATCCTGACACTCCTACAAGGAAGCTATCCCGCTCAACATGACTGCACATCCCCCAGCTCCACCTCTGTATGAATACACATTCCAATTGTATCAAAGCGTAGCAGCAGCCGATGTTTTCCCCGCATTTCAAGCAACTCCCCCTGCACACCTGCAAGTGGTCCATGCTTTATTTCCACCCGTGTACCCTTTTCAATTTCAGCAACTGATGTTTCTATATCTGCGGTTTCCTGACAAACCATTTGTTGTAAGGCCTGAATCTGGACCCCGGGAATGGGTACAGCCCTGTTTTCAAAACCTACATAACGCACAGCGCCTGTTGTATTCAAAGCTCTGAAGTAATCTTTTTGATCTACCCGCACAAAAAGATAAGACCTGATAAGCGGCTCTTCCACCCACTTCTTTCTGTCACTATACTGCTTCAGCTCTTTTTTCAGCGGAAGAAAACATTCCACTCCTTTTTGTGTTAATTGTTTATGAAGCATCTTTTCAGCACGGGATCTGGTATACAAGGCATACCATTTTGCCTGCCCATCAATTGTGAAATCCATATTTTCTAAAATTACTCAGAACCACACCCCACTAAAACACCAGGCACACAGCTTCGCCCTCTCAGTCACATCTCTACTTTTCTTCAATGGAACTTAGCGCTTCTTCTCAATCATGCCCCCTGCAGTTGCCTGCTTTGGTGTACTGCCCTCCCCTATAAAAGAGAGTCATCTGCATCATTGCTCAATCCGTAAGTTATTATTTCATTTTTGGAAGCATTATCCCTGAAAACCATACTTACACTCCGGATGAACCATCACCTTTAGGACAAATAAATTTTATACACAATTTTAAAGATAAATTCTTATAAAATCAAAAAAAGCATAACTTATAATTAAATAATTTATATTAAATAAAGATTAAAAACTTTTACAGCTAATCTTCTCTGGCTACCGGTTTAATTAAAACAGGAATAAAGTACACAATCAGGAACCCATTTTAAACCCGTCTTTAACACAATAACTGCTCTGCAATTGACCAAGACCACATTTAAGCACTGCAGCATGACCGGAAGCGCAACAGATGTTAAAACCTCATTTTGTACTTTCTAAATCCCGGTCCTGTTTTAACGAAAATTCCTCTGCCTGAGGGAAAAAGAAATAATTACCAAACTTATAAGAAGCGCTGAAATTGAGGTGAATAATAATTCCCAGCTTTCCTCCCTATCCAGGCCCGTTCCAAGCCTGAAAGCAATGATAAATCCGGCAAACAGCAGGATCATTCCCCAGTACATAATTTTTGAAGTTTTTCTTTTTGGCAGCACCTCCACAACCGGCAGTTTCATCACCACCCCTAAAAGAAACAATGCCCCGGCAATTGTACTGATATTATCTAATGACAGAAAAATGGAACTGTCGGTTTTCTTATAATCTGTAAGGACAGGAATAAGCCTTGCAACCTTCCCTTTAAAATGGGTAAGATCATCCCATACCACATGGGAGCCCGCTCCGATAATGGCAGAGTATATAACTATCCAAACATGATTTCTGAGGTATTGAAACCATTTAACTCCTTTATAAGGATAAAGCCTTTTCCGGAAAATTTCAGGCAGGTTTTCTATCAATGGATCCCTGACAATTCCATGAAAAACCATGCCCAGAAGAATTGCAAAAGGAACATTGAACCAAAAGATCCCATGCCAGGTATGGCTAAAGGTGTTGCCGGCATCCATTTTCAGGAATTTTTCAAAATCCGGAGCCACACTTCCGGCCACCAGAGCTGTAAGGGAAACCCTGTTCCCGAAAATCCAGCGGACAGGAAAAACAATAGCAGGATGAGAAAATGTAAAGGGCATTTATATTTAAATAATTTTTGCTTTCAACACCTGATTTCATTCAACACCCACCTTCAAACAACGGATCCTGTTCCTTTCTCAACTGCTTAAAAAGCTTTGTCATTACCCCGGACAGCCTGCCACACGGTAAGGAAAATAATCTTAAGATCAAGGAGCAGGGACCAGTTCTCCAGGTACCAGAGATCTGCCTCCACCCTGCCCGCCATTGCCTCTGTTTCCTTTGTCTCTCCCCTGAAGCCGGTAATCTGGGCCCAGCCTGTGATGCCGGGCGTAAGAAAATGGCGGACCATAAAGTTATTGATCAGAAGCGAATAATCCTGCGTATGTTTTAACATATGAGGCCTTGGCCCCACTACCGACATTTCTCCCTTTAACACATTGAAGAATTGCGGCAATTCATCCAGACTTGTTTTCCGGAGGAATGCACCTACCCTGGTGATCCTGGCATCACCTTTAACAGCCTGCTTAGAATCAGAATCACTATTAACTGTCATACTCCTGAATTTATAACAATAAAATGCTTTATTCTCTTTCCCTGAGCGAAGCTGCTTAAAAAATACAGGTCCCTTTGAATCCCATTTTATTATTAAACCTATCAGCGGAACCAGCCAGCTCAAAAGAAAGGTAATAACAAGTACGGAAAAGACAAGATCAAAAGTACGTTTAATTATTTCATTCGCCTTATTTTCAAGAGGTTCATTTCTTGCGGCAAGCACAGGCATTTGCCCGTAAATCTCAAGCATCACATTTTTATCAAAAAAGGCTTTCAGGTCCGGAACCAGTCTGAAACGGATCATATGCTTATCGGCTTCCTGCATAAGCGCCTTTACCTTTTCAAGCTCGTGGCCTGACAGGGCGCAAAATATTTCAGACACTCCGTTCTCTTTTGCATAAGTATAGCAATCTTCAATCCGGCCAAGCTTCAGGAGGTCCGGGGCATTTGCCCCATCTATTTCATCATCGAAAAAGCCTGCCACCCGGTAACCCAAATGAGGATTTGCAGAAAAATAAGCATAAAGCTCCTTCCCTGCAGCACCACCACCCACGATCACAACAGTTTTGAACTCTGCCCACAGCTGCCTTCTGGATCTTCTGACAGAAAGAAAGGCCGTTTTACTAACCAGGAGAAAAACTGTAAGAAGAATAAAGGAATGGATAACAAACTGCGTGGACAGACTGAAATTAGGCAAAACCAAAGTCATGGCAAATGGCGCCACCAGGTACATTACCAAAGCAGTTACCGTTGCATTTACCGTAGGCCAGGCATCCCTGCTCATTATATGATCATACAGCCGCACCATGGAGGAACAGTAAAACCAGAATAAGTTTATCAGCAGAAAATTTAACCTGTAATTCTCATAAGCCCCCTCCCATAATGACCCTCCCGGATGCTCAATATAAAAGCAAATAATAAGAGACAGGTTCAGAAAAAAGAAGTCTGTCAATACGGTTATCCACTTAAAAAAGGTTGAATATTTATACGTCATGGCTGCTGCTAAGACTATACTGATACTGTTATTAATTTGGACAAAAGTAAAATAAAAATTAAAACTATTACAATTTTTAATGTTAATATTAAATTAATACAATACAAACCCCTCTTCAATAAGCCATTAAAAATCAGTATATTATTCAGCAAACAATAGCTTTATTTAATTTAAACTTCACAATATCGGGTAAAAAGAAATAAAACAACATTGAAGCCAAAGTAGCGGAAGGAGATTTGCATTAAAGGTTAAACAATAATCAGGTTTTGAAAAAATGCCCCGGAAGCCCTCCGCCAACGATAATTATTTCAGCAGGGGTAAAAAAAATTATAAACCCGGACTCGTAGCAACTCCTAACGGTAAGAATATACAAAGACATCGCAGTAACACTAGCTGCACAGGAAGTGTTCCAACAACATAAACAGCAACAATCCCCGTTTCGCTTTACTCAGTAAAAAGGAGAAACCTGTTTATTCAATATTATTCCCGGCAGCATTTTGCCTTACATCATCTTAAAATAAACCCAAACAGCTTCCGTAAAAACATGCCGCCCCTTCCTTTTATATCCGGAGCCCCTTTCCTGTAAAGGTTTATAAAGCCTGCAACGTGGGCCTTTTCCCGCAGGAGCTTAGTTTTACCTGATCTGTTTTTTGTATAAAACTTTTTGGCCCGCTTCATAATTCCGGATTGCGCTTTGGTCGGCAGCTGATTCCCGATGAATTCCATGGCCAGCAGCAAATCTTCCATGCTTTCCCTGGAATTGTCAGGGGAGGATAATGAACTGTGGTCTTCCCTGCACTCCACACCGATCTCAGGCGCATAAGCAATGGGGTAATATTTCGCCACCCTTGTCCACATTTCCCAGACGGCACCGAAGGTGGAGCCGTAAAAGCCGCCATGCTTCCGGAATACTTCCCTTTTTACCACCATCGCACTCAGCGGTATAATATTCCGCTCCGCAATCTGAGGAAGCCAGTCCGGGAGGATTCCCTTACGGTCCATCTCAGGAAGCCCGTCACAAATAACTGCTCCCCCGGCATCAATATAGCTGCTGCAGAAAAACGCAGCTCCCGCTTCGCTGTATTGCCAGAGAAGTTTATCCATCGCCAGATAAAACCCTGGCCTCACCCTGTCGCAGCTGCACAAAAAATGAATGAATTTTCCTTCCGCTTTCTTTACAGCGAGATTAAGAACATCAACAGCTTCGCCCGCTCCTGCTGCTTCACAAATTTCAACCCTTCCCCTTCCGGCAAGGGACACCATTTCTTTTACCTGCGTATCCATTTCCCCTTCCGCAATAAGCACTATCTGAACATCCTCTTCCGGTAGCTCCTGCGCAAGCACACTTTCAATACATTCTTTAAGAAAAAGGGGTCCTTTCTGGAACAGGATCATAACCGACCACATAGGCGTTCGCCTTTTGGAACGGGGATGAGCTGAATAAGAAGAAGAAAGCGTTGACAGACTATCCATGTACAATAAGTTAACCTGAAGGAGTGAAACAACACAGCGCTTTCGCATAACCGAAAAAAAACTTCTGATTCAGCAGGAAAGCAGAGAAAAACAAAATTATTAAATTATTTGTAAAATAAATACATTATTTACTTAAACATAATATTTTATCACACAAAAATAATATGCACACCCAAACCTTTCTATAGCCCGGCCGTTATGATGATATCCTTAACAGTAATGGACAGTTTATATTATTTTATTACATGCCGTAACAATATAAAGTAAAAATTGTAGATGCTTCCGGAAATTCCTTTCTCTCCTCCATTGGTAAGGCAATTAAATTCTCATTTTACAGAACCTGTTCAATTAGTAATAAAAGGTAACCCGTTCATTACCAATACAGATATGGCAAGCCCGGTGAAAACCGGTGATTGATAAAATATTTTTAAAATATATCCACATTTCAAACGAATGAAATAAAATTGAATGATTTTTATTGAATTTTTTGTTAAACCATGTTTGTAATTTAAAGATTAGACCTTACCTTTGGATTTAATATCAATATGCCAAACAAAAATTTAATAATTTAAAGTCATATTTTTTAATTTACTCATATATCAAAATTTTCTACCGATGAAAAAGAATGTACTTGTTGTTGATGATGACTACTTTATAAGATCTTTATTATTTCTTCTGTTAAAGGAGAAATTTAATGTGGTAACTGCAGAAAACGGACTGGAAGCAATGCTGGCGCTGGATAAAGAGATTTCCCCTGACCTGATCATTACTGATGTGGACATGCCGGAAATTGACGGATTCCACCTTATAGAACTTCTGAAGAAGAGCGGCTTCTACCGTGAGGTACCAACCATTGTCCTGACCGGCCATGATGATCCTGCTATAGTTGACAAATTTAAAGACTCCGGTGCCATTAAGTTTATAACAAAGCCATTCAATCCGCCGGAGCTCCTGACCCTGATTACCGGACTGTTAAGTGAAAATGAGGTTTTAAGCCACTAAGCTTCCCCCTTTTCATCCACACAGTACCGGACCATTTTTAGTATCCATTCACTCTCTCAAAGATATGCCTGAAAATAGATTGATCATTTATATTGGGAAGGATTCAAGCGATCCTTTGTTTTATGACCTTCAGGGGACACAATTTAAAGTGAAATTTTTTAACGACCTGTTTCTGGCTTACTCAGACAGTCTTTCTATTGCTTATTTTCAAAAAGAGCTGCCTTATGCTTTTGTAATAAAGGAAAATAATAATCAGGAAGAAGTTTTCAAGTTTATCGACAGCTTAAAGAAGTGTCCTCCGCTGGCGCACATTCCTGCCATTGTTTACAGCCCTGAAGGCTCAAAAAACAACCTGGCTTTAGCAAAGAAAAAAGGTGCGGATGATTATTATTCCGGCTCCTTTAACCTTCAGGATATGCTGGACAGGATTGAATTCCTGAACATTATAAAAAAGAAAGGGGGCAGCAAACCGCTTAAAAAGGAGGAATATCCTGATCTGAGGATCTCCACAGCTAAACGTGTATTTGATATTCTTGTCTCTTTCACTGCCCTCCTGATCTTTAGTCCGGTTCTTTTACTCATTGCCATCGCAATCCGGCTGGAATCTCCGGGCCCCATTTTTTATATATCTAAAAGAGTAGGCACAGGCTACAGGATTTTTGATTTTTATAAGTTCAGGTCTATGCGCCCCGATGCCGATAAACTGGTAAAGGAAATGATGCACCTGAACCAATACAAAACAGCATCGGGTTCGGCCTTTGTAAAATTTGAGAACGACCCCAGAATCACCCGCCTGGGCCAGTTTATCCGCAAAACAAGCCTTGACGAAATACCTCAGCTGTTCAATGTACTGAGAGGCGATATGTCTATTGTAGGCAACCGTCCGCTCCCGCTCTACGAGGCAGAGCAAATTACAAAGGACCTGTGGTCTAAGCGCTTCCTTGCCCCGGCCGGCATTACAGGACTGTGGCAGGTAACCAAAAGAGGAAAGAAAGAAATGTCGGTGGAAGAACGCATTGACCTGGACATGGCCTATGCAGATAATTGTACTATCTGGGATGATTTAAAGATTGTGGCCCTTACCTTTCCTGCTTTGCTGCAGAAGGAAAGCGTTTAACTTTCTTTCCCCTAAAGGAAACCGGAATGCACTAAAGATTATATACCCTTTATATTCAATACGTTAGCTGTAAATCAATTTATTTTTAAGAAGGTAAACTAAACACGGTCCGGAAAAATCGCTAAAAAAACGTGGAATACAGAACAGGAAAATATAATTAAAGTGAAATTTTTTCCATTAATTTTTATTTATTGCGTGGCTTTTTTATTACTTTTACGAAATAATATTACATAAGCATTAATATCAGTTAATCCGTTTCCGGCTCTTTTACAAAAGCAAAGTATATAATGAAAAAACTAATTTTATCTCTTTTTCTCAGCCTGCAGTGCCTGATTGTTCCGGCACAGACACAGGGCCAGATCAGCCAGAATGACTGGCAGGAAAAATTCTTCCAGTCTTCGGAGGTGATTCTTCCCCTGCTGTTTGATGCGGCTATTAAAAATTCAGGCCAGCAGGAAAGTCTTGAACTGGGAAGAGAAATGGCCTATGAAGAAAGTAAGATTATCAGGAAAGAAATCTTTACAAACATTTCCATTGGCGGAAATTACAGTTATGGCACTTCTTTGAACATGCTCCGTTTTGGCAGTAACTTTCAAAATATTGACATGGATATGTTTGGTTTCAATGCATTCAGACTTCCTTCCTCTGCCATGTACAGCACAGGCCTTACCGTAGCACTGCCGGTTGGCCAGTTCCTTACCCGCCACAATAAGATCAAAAGACATGAGCTGCTCCAGAAATCCATTATGGCTGAAAGCAAGTCCTCTCAGATGGAGATCAGAAAGGTGGTAATCGGACTGTACCAGGACATAGTTCTGGCCAAGGCGGAGCTGGAGCTTAACCAGGATGCCTACCAGACTGCCAGTGTTCACTATAAACTTGCAGAAAAGCAGTTAGCCTCCGGCGAAATAATGCTCAGTGAAATGTCTGTAATACAGGAAACCTATACCAGAGCAGCTATAGCGAAAGAAACTGCCAAGGTAAGATACGAGACTACCTTCCTGTACATGGAGGAACTGATTGGAATGAGAGTTAAAGATTTATTAAATACGTTATGAATATTAAAGATATAACCCGGATTTTACGACATAACTGGTTGTGGCTCCTTATACTGCCCCTCATTACAGCAGCCTCTATATTCTATTTTACCCTGAATACGGCCGAAGAATACACTTCAGACATGGTATTCTATACCGGAATTGCTTCCGGCATCAGTCTCTCGGGGGATAGCCCCGGTAACCAGTATGCGGCAAGCAAAGCATACAGCAACCTCTTATCCCTTTTTAACTCCAGGGATACCAAGCGGGACGTAGCGCTCCGTTTATTAGCTTCCCATTTAATGCTGGAGAAGTATGACCCTAAAGTGATGAGTCCGGAAAGTTACGAACACCTGAATGAGTTAATTCCGGTTCCGCTAAGGAAACAGCTGGTTGGTAAAACAAAGGAAGAGACATTTTTAAATCTTACCAATTACTATAAAGCAGATAGTAAAAATGAAATTTATACGCTGCTTCATTCTGAAGAGCCATATTATTCATTTGAGGCTCTTAAGGCCCTGAAAGCCAACAACCTGAATAACAGCGATCTTGTAAAGATTGAATACTCAAGTCCTGATCCGGTTATCTGCCGCAGTACACTTGAGTTGTTAAGCGGCACTTTTATAGGAAAGCATAAGGAGATTATGGAGGGACAGAATGAATCTGTGCTTGACTACTACAAAGCTTCCACTTCAAAGGCTTATGAAAGACTGGAAAATGCAGAGCAGCAGCTTCTGGATTTTTATGCAAAAAACCAGATCATAAATTATAATGATCAGGCAAGCAATATTGCCAGTGGCAAACAGGCTCTGGCTCAGCAGTACAACGAACTTGAAATGCAATATTCCGGTGCTTATGCAGCACTTAAGGCGGTGGAAGAAAAACTGAAAGGCAGGGGGGCATCCAGCCTTTACAGCCAGGAAATAATGCAGCTTAAACGGCAGCTGGGGAACCTCAATACAAAAATTGCGGAACAGGAAGTTTATTCTAAAGGGCAGGCTACCGGGGCCGGAGCTGTTGAACTGGCCCGTCTGAAGCAGGAGGCCGCCACAACAGCGGCAAGTATTCAGGAAAGTATGAATAAATACTACAGCCAGACACAATCTGTGGATGGCATTAACAGTAAAGCGCTGCTGGATGACTGGATTAAAAACACAGTGCTTGTGGAAGAGCTGAAGGGCAAACTCCTTACAATTGGCAGGCAGCGGGACAAATTCGGCAAGGAATATGAAAAGATGGCGCCTTTAGGAGCTGAGCTCAGGAAAATTGAACGTGAGCTGGAAATGGCGCAGAAAGAGTATTTTGCCCTGGTAAACGGCTTAAATCAAAGCCAGGTGAACAAGCAAAATATTGAGCTCACATCAAATTTAAAGGTAATTGACCATCCTTTCCTTCCTACTAAACCATCGGAATCGAAGCGTTTGATACTTATTGTTTTTGGTGCATTTGCTGTTTTTTTTGTTACCCTCTCTGTATTAGTAGCAATAGAATTACTGGATAACAAACTGAAAAACACACAGATTACCCAAAGAATAACAGGGCTCCCTGTATTGGGAGCGCTTCCTTTGCTTGATAGCAGAAATAAGGAAGACCAGATTAAACTTAAATGGGTTCAGGACCACCTCTCCCGCCAGGTATTGCTGAAAATGCAGCAGAAAAAGGATACTTCAGGCCCATATGTAATTGGCGTGGTAAGTAGCCTGGGTAGCGAAGGCAAAAGTACTTTTGTAAGCATACTGGCACATAAGCTAAACAGCCTTGGTGTAAAAACCCTTAGTATGTTTCCTGATAACCACGCAGGTTTTATAGCACCCGGAAACAATGTTACTTTTTACTCTCCTCTACAAGGCATAAACCAGAATGCTTCTGTGGATGCCCTTGCGGAAAGGCAGTCTTCGGATTACAACGTAGTGATTGTGGAGTTTCCTCCCCTTCTGGAGGCCACCTACCCGGTATCCCTTTTTAAACAGCTGGATCTTGGCCTTTATACCATTTCGGCAAGCAGGGAATGGCAGGCCGCAGATAAAAAGACATTACAACTGGTACAGGATATTACAAATTCTCCTTTTGAGGTATTTCTGAACGGAATACAGCCGGAAGAATCTGAAGATTTAAACGGGGTGCAGCTGAGCACGATCAGTATAAAAAAACATAAAAAGCTCCAGGCATCGAAAAAAGAAGAATTAAAAGCAGGAAAAGTGGCCGGTGCTTTAAAGCCATCAGCATAAAATTATTATAATAACCCTCCGGGAAATAAAAGCCCGGAGGCTTAAGCTTTATTACGCTTACAGAATTACCGGACCATTAACCTTAAGCTCCGGATAATTTTAAGATCAACTATAAAAACACTGCATGCCTCAGCCAACCTTTTTAACGCAACCGGGAAAAGCCGGATTTCTTTGGCCTGCCATGTTGGTTACAGCCATACTAACCGGCTGGGCAACTGCCAGCCTTGGAGTATTTGTGCCCGGCGCCTTATTAGCGCTGGTTATAGTGGCAATTGCTACAGCAGTTATTTATAACAGGCCAAAGCTGGGAATTATAACCTTCATTACATTCTGCTTTACCCATTCTATTTTTGGCCGGGAAATAGGTGGTGGAATACCTTACCAGAACTTGTGTTTTGCATTGATAGGGCTATCACTGGTGGCCGCCTTACTAAAGCGGGATCCGCGGTATGAATGGGCTAATACTAAAACAGACCTGTGTTACCTCGGCTATGCATGGATGGCTATAAATTTACTGCAGCTGTTGAATTCAGGCGGTAACTTTATGGGCTGGCTGGCAGATGTTAAATATCCGCTTTTATGGGTAATGATCATCCCCCTCAGCCTGGCCATGTTTAACAAAAAAAAGGACCTTGACCTGTTCCTGATCCTGATCATCTGTCTGTCGCTTTTTGCCGCATTCTGGGGAATAAAGCAGGTTAAAATTGGCCTTACACCGGCCGAAAGATCCTTTGTGGTAAGCTCCCCCACCCACCTTATTTTTGGCAAACTCAGAGTTTTTTCATTTTATTCTGATGCAGGGCAGTTTGGTGCATCCATGGCGCACCTGTGTGTTATTTCGATAGTTTTAGCCTTAGGGCCTTTCAAAAAGTGGAAGCGCATTTTATGTGCCATTGCTTCCCTGTTTTTTCTGCATGGCATGTTTACCTCCGGTACAAGGGGGGCACTTTTTGCCCTTGTAACAGGAGCCTTCCTCTTTCTGGTGCTGACCAAAAACTTCAGGGTAATTATATTAGGAGGTGCGGTAGCTTTAACGGGCCTGTTTTTCCTGAAGTATACCTATATCGCTCATGATGTGTATGAAATCAGGAGAATGCGTACCGCGCTCAATCCGGATGACCCTTCCCTGCATGTAAGGTTGCTGAATCAGGCAAAACTCGCAGAATACCTGAAGGACTACCCGTTTGGCGGAGGTGTGGGATCCATTGGCTATGCAGCAAAGGAATATGACCGGAGTTCATTTCTTGCTTCTATCCCCCCGGACAGTTTTTGGGTAAAGGTATGGGCAATGTATGGTATTACAGGCCTGGTAATATGGTTTGGATTGATGATGTATATTATTGGTAAGTGTTGTGGCATTGTGTGGAATATACACGACAGAGGATTAAAGTATAAACTGATTGCTTTAACCGCAGGTTCGGCCGGTATTTTTCTTTGCAGCTATGGCAATGAGGTAATCAACTTCATGCCCTCTTCTGTGATCGTTTATTTTTCATGGGCTTTTGTTTTTCTGGGCCCTAAACTCGACAAGCAAAACAAGCTTCAAAACTTACCAGATCATGCATAAACCATTGGTTTCAATTATTTCAGTAAATTTTAACCAGGCCAGGGTTACCTGCCAGATGCTTGCTTCCCTGGAAAAAGTAAGTTACCCTGCCGTGGAAGTGATTATTGTGGACAATGCCTCTCCTTCTGACGACCCGGGCTGTATTGAAGAGGAGTATCCCCATGTGAAGCTTATCCGCTCACAAAAGAATTTAGGTTTTGCAGGAGGAAATAACCTTGGCATAGCTGAAGCAAGGGGAGAATATTTACTGTTCCTGAACAATGATACAGAAGTTGATCCGCATTTTCTGGAACCCCTGGTGGAGCTGTTTGAAAAGAATGAAACAGCAGGAATAGCCTCTCCAAAGATTATTTATTACGGAACTGACCTGATCCAGTATGCAGGATCTAAAGGCATAAACCCCTGGACAGGCAGAAGCATTACCATTGGCCACCTTGAAAAAGACCGGGGCCAGCACAATAAATCCATTAGAACAGAACTGGCGGATGGTGCTGCTATAATGGTTCCAAGGAAGGTAATACAAAAAGTTGGGTTAATGCCCGAGCTCTTTTTTCTATATTATGAAGAACTGGATTGGGTTGAGAGTATAAAAAGAGCCGGTTATAGCTGCCATTATATCGCAGAGTCCACCATTTACCATAAAGAGTCAATTTCAGTAGGAAAGGAATCGGTTTTAAAAACCTATTACATGAATCGGAACAGACTCTTATACATCCGGAGAAATACTAAAGGAGCCGCCTTTTTAAGCAGTTCACTGGTGTTTCTTCTGGCGGCAATTCCAAAGAAAGCGCTGGGCTATGGCCTGAAGCGGGAATGGAAACACCTGAAGGCACTCAGCCGCGGCTTGTGGTGGAATATAGCAAACACTAATGTACATCATCATTTACCATATAAAGCAACAACATCCTCATATAAAGAACAGAAACAGGTGGTTTTAAAATAAGAACCCCGTCAGGATATTCCTTTTTGTAAAACTCTCAACCTCCCATTCCATGTTTATTTTTGAAACTATCAGTAATACCCTGCTCTATGCACTCGGGTTTTATTTATTACTAAACTGCTGCTATCTCTTATTCTTTTCATTAGCAGGACACCGGAAGTTAAACCAGGTGAAACAGGAAATTAAAAGTAAAAGGAAATTTTGCGTACTCATTCCGGCATACAAAGAAAATGAAGTTGTACTGCAGTCTGCCCTGGATGCCGTTCAGCACCAGTATAGTGGTGATGCTGATATTTTTGTAATTGCTGATGGTCTTGAACCGGCTACTATTCAACAACTTAAAAACTTTGGATCAGGAGTAATAGAGGTGCAGTTTGAACGGAGTACCAAGGGGAAAGCTTTAGCAAGAGCGTTAGACACCTTACCCTCAGATAGTTACGATGTTGCTGTTGTGCTTGATGTGGACAACATAATGGGAAAAGACTTTCTGGAAGAGGTTAACCATGCCTTTGATTCGGGTTACAAAGTAGTGCAGGCACACCGGACAGCCAAAAATATGGACACCGCTTTTGCCTTCCTCGATGCCTGTAATGAAGAGATAAACAACCACATTTACAGAAAAGGGCATTCTGCCATAGGCATGTCCTCTGCCCTTATTGGCTCAGGAATGGCTTTTGAATTTAAATACCTTAAAAAATTACTGGCTGGTATTGGCGAAACGGTAGGTGAAGATAAAGAGCTTGACTTCAGAATTGCTAAAGACAAAGTAAAGATCTGTTACCTGAACCATGTTTTCGTATACGACGAAAAAATTGAAAACGCACAGGTGTTTACCCAGCAAAGAACAAGATGGATTGCTTCCCAGATGGAATTTTTAAAGAAGTACGCATGGGAAGGTATTGTACAGCTGTTTAAATTCAGGAACCTGGAGTTCTTTAACAAAGTCGTTCAGGCTTTCCTGGTACCCAGGGTACTGCTGATAGGCGTTTTAGGGTTGTTCTTCCTTTCCTCCTTTGTTATTCCTTTTGGTCCTCCTGTTGCTTTTTGGGCGGTGCTGTTCGGTATGCTTACAGCTGCCCTGCTTATTTCCTTACCTGGCAGGATGTATAAAGATAAAAGGTTGTGGGATGCCATTCTGAGGCTGCCTTATGCGCTGATATGCATGTGCCTTGCGCTTTTTATGATAAAAAAAGCAAAAGCATCGTTTATGCCTACGCCACACAGTGCCAAGGCAATCAGCACAAATGGTAATAATTAATATAAAGTTAAAACTATATGCCTTTTGAAATAATTGTGCTCCCAAGTTTAGTTTGCCTGGTAATAGGTATTATAAGCGGTTTAAAAGCCGCAAAAAATCAATAAATAAATATTTTTTTGATATGGCTTTAATTGAGCTTTGTTTCTGGATAGCTTTTGCAATTGTTTTTTATACCTACATTGGCTATGGTGCTGTAGTATGGTTTTGGGCTAAATGTATTTCCCTATTCAAAAAGGAAGAACCACTGGCTCCCTTTGAACCCGACATTACCCTGGTAATTCCTGCTTATAATGAGGCCAACATTCTGGAAGACAAGATAAAGAACAGTTTAGCGCTTGATTATCCGGCAGAAAAACTGAAAATAGTTTTCATTACGGATGGTTCCACAGACAACTGTGCTGAGATTCTAAAAGGGTATCCGGATATTTTACATTTGCACTCCGGTGAAAGAGGCGGAAAATCCATGGCTGAGAACAGGGCCATGCAGTTTGTAAAAACGCCTTATGTAATATTTACAGATTGTAATACTTACCTGAACCCTGAAGCGGTAAAGGAAATTGCAAAGCACTACCAGAACCCCCGCGTAGGTGCTGTATCCGGCGAAAAGAAAATTTACTCTGAAGATTCGACCTCAGGAGCAGGAGAAGGCCTTTACTGGAAATATGAATCATTCCTTAAAAGGTGCGATTCCAGAATCCATAGCCTGATGGGGGCAGCCGGAGAGCTGGTATCCTTCCGCTCCGATCTTTTTCAGCCACTTGAAAAAGATACCATTCTTGATGATTTTATACAGTCGCTGAGGATTGTGGAAAAAGGTTACAAAGTAGTATATGAACCCGGAGCTTTTGCCTCGGAGGCCCCTTCAGCATCTATAGAAGATGAAATGAAGAGAAAAGTAAGAATATGTGCCGGAGGATGGCAATCGATGGTACGGCTAAAATCGCTGCTTAACCCGTTTAAAAATCCGGTGGTAAGCTTCCTTTATATATCCCACAGGGTACTGCGCTGGAGCCTTACTCCTCTTTTGCTGGCGCTTATGCTTCCCCTGAACCTGGCACTGGCTTTAAGTTCAGGAGGTATTTATACCGTTATATTTGCCTTGCAGGTGCTGTTTTACCTGTCTTCGTACACAGGATGGCTGGCCGAAAAAAGGGAAGTGAAGATAAAAGCTTTACTGGTACCCCTTTATTTTTCAATGATGAATGTGGCTGTTTTTGCCGGCTTTTCACGTTTTATCCGCGATGCGCAGCCTGCAGCCTGGGAAAAAGCCGAAAGAGCGGCATTTTCATCATCTAATCGCTAAACATAAATTGGCATTATATTAATTATTAATAGTATATTTGCTTTTGATTTACAGGCCGGTGTCAGTATTATTTTGAGCCCTGTTAAATGGCTTGCACAACAATAAAATTTTTCCATAGAATACAATGAGCGCTTTTTCCAATCCAGAATGGCTAAGTAACTTCAAATACCCTTATGAGAAGCATGAGGATATTCCTTCTTCTGTATTTGACCTGATTAATAAAAACCTTGATAAGGTCCAGCCAAAGGACAGGGAACCACTTGTGAGTGTGGTGGTAGCTGCATGGAATGAAGAAGTTAATATTCTCAATTGTATTGCAAGTCTTTCCAGAACGAAAACTAAAATTCCCCTTGAGATTATTGTGGTAAACAACAATTCCACAGACAGGACTCAGGAAACCCTTGACAAGCTGCATATTACCAGCTGTTTTCAGGAAATACAGGGTTGGGGTCCTGCCAGGCAGCTGGGGCTGGAAAAAGCCAAGGGTAAATATGTTTTAGTGGCAGATGCAGATTGTTTTTACCCTGAAAACTGGGTGGATGAAATGGTTAATGGCCTGAAGGAACCCGGAGTAGCTTGTGTGTATGGAAGGTATTCTTTTATCTCAGAACCCGGATACCCCCGCTGGAAGCTTTTTTTACTGGAGAAGATGAAGGACGGCATTGCGGAGCTCAGACATCTTAAAAGGCCATACCTGAATGCCTTTGGAATGAGCATGGGCTATGTGAAGGAATATGGGCTGAAGGTAGGTTATGTCATGCATAAAATAAGAGGTGAAGATGGCCGAATGTGTTTTGACCTTATGCAATTCGGAAAGGTAAAGCAAATTAAATCTGCTAAAGCCAGGGTATGGACCGGACCACGGAGTTTACAGAGAGATGGTGATTTTACACAGGCTTTAAAAATAAGGATTGTGAAAGAGATCAGGAGATTCTCAAGTATGTTTGTACCACATCCACCACACGACACTAAAACATCTACTAACGACTAAAGCGGGAAATCCCAAAAACTTGATAATGAAAAACGGCAAGCATTATTTTGATGATGTTACTTTATTAGTAACCCATTACAACCGGAGTGAATCCCTGGAACGTCTGTTAAGATCCTTCCGGGAGCAGAATTGTGTTTTTGGAGAAATTGTAGTGTCTGATGATGCCAGTAAGCCGGAACATCTGAACAAGTTAAAATCATTACAGGAGGAGATTCCGTTTACTCTGGTATCTGCCCCGAAAAACGGAGGACTGGGAAATAATATTAATAAAGGTCAGGATGCTGTAAAAAAGCCTTACACCCTGTACGTTCAGGAAGACTTTATACCAACAGCCAATTTTGCGCCTCATTTTAAGGATGCGTTACAAATCATGTACCAGGAGGACCAGTGGGACATCATCCGTTTTTATGCTTACAACTACTATCCTTACCTGAAGCCTTATAAAAATGGTTTTTCGGAAATGCTGTTTAAGCCCTGGTATTTAAAAGCTGCGAAGCTTCATTATTACAGCGACCATCCTCACTTACGGAAAAGTGATTTTTTTAAAAAGTTCGGCCGTTATCAGGAGGGAAAAAAGCCCGACAGAACAGAATACCTGATGTGTGTTAATTTCCTTCAGAAAAAAGGGAAAGGTTTATTCTTCCATGATTTTAACAGCTTGTTTATTCAGAAAAATTCATCGGAAGAGCCGAGCACCTGGCAGCAAAACACATGGAAGCAAAGTAACAACCCGGCCATTTCTCTGATAAGAAAAGTATACAGGCAAATAAAATATAATTACGACATTAATTTTACGGGCTGATTATTAGTTCTGAAAATACCCTTCCGGTAACCGGAGGAGCAAACTGAATTTAATCTCACCATTTATTTTTAACTAAAATGGACTTTGTTTTCGTCAGTCTTCAACCGATCAATACCGACAGAGAATCTACTTCAACCTATCTGGCAAAGGAACTGGCTAAGAAGCATAAGGTCTTGTATGTAAATTCCCCTATTGACAGGAGAACCTATTTTTCAAACACCAAAGATAAATTCACAGAAGCGCATATACAGGCGATTAAAAATAAGGATCCAAAGTTAACTAAAGGAGAAAACAACCTTTGGGTACTGAACCCTGCGAGAATAATCGAATCTATAAACTGGATCCCCTTTACTTCCGTTTTTTCAGTTTTAAATAAAAGCAACAACCTCCGTTTTGCTAAAGATATACAGGAAGCTATAAATGAACTTGGTCTCAAAAACTTCATCCTGATAAATGATAAAGACATTTTCAGGAGCTTTTACCTGAAAGACATTCTGAAACCAAAGAAGTACATATACCTGGACAGAGATTATACGGTTGGTATGGACTACTGGAGAAGACATGGAGTAAGTCTGGAACCGGAGCTGATGAAAAAATCCGATGCAGTGGTTTGTAATTCGTATGACTTTACTAAACGGGCGAAGAAATATAACCCTAACAGCTTTTACATAGGTAACGGTTTTGATATCAAACAGTATGACAGTACAACCTCCAGACCGGAACCTGAAGACCTTAAAAATATTA
Source organism: Cesiribacteraceae bacterium YIM B00369 (assembly GCA_017948555.1). GTDB lineage: Bacteria > Bacteroidota > Bacteroidia > Cytophagales > Cyclobacteriaceae > Nafulsella. Next base: position 59,669 of record JAFMYY010000015.1, read on the forward strand.
AAGGACCGAGAATAGGTTATGTGGGAGCATTAATATCTTTAAGGCTCGACCAGGAGCTAATGATAGAAATGGCCAAAGCAAAACCTTCCTGGAATTTTGTACTGATAGGCTGGGAAGATGAGGATTTTGAAAAAAGCCTCCTGCATAAACTGCCAAATGTACATTTCCTGGGCAGGAAGCATACTAAAGAAGTACCGGCCTACCTGGAGCATTTTGATGTTTGCATTAACCCGCAAATCCTGAATGAAATTACTAAAAGTAATTTTCCTTTAAAGATCATAGAGTATCTTGCTTTGGGCAAACCCGTGGTGGCAACAGTTACCAACACCATGAAAGAAGTATTTAGTTTACATACATACCTTGCAGAAGATAAAGCTTCTTTTGTAAAGGAAATAGAAAGAGCATTAGCGGAGGATAATTCTTCTTTGCAACAGCAAAGAATTGAATTTGCAAAAACATTCAGCTGGGATAAGGTGGCGGAAAATCTGCTGACTTATATACAGCAGGTGTCGAAGGAAGATTGTGTAGCGGTATAATAAAGAAGTCCTAAAGTTCATACATAAAAGTCAGTTGCGTTTAAACAGGAATGAGCCGGAGGCTTCTTAATACCGCCGCCCCCGCACAGGTTCCTGATTTTTGAGAAGCCTCCTGCATTCAGAAGAAATTTCCTTTGGATGATCCGGAATTACAAATTATAAGAAAACATGAACCAGCCACAACCAATAACAGTAGTAGTCGCCAGCGATGACCATTATCTTATCATGCTTGCTGCTTTGTTAAAATCCATTGAACTTAACCATAAAACAGAGGAGCATATTGAAGTTTATATTGTGGAAGACAATGTTCCCGCTAAAAATAAGGAGAAGCTGAAGGCATCATTGACAGAAGGTAAGATCAGCTTAATATGGATAAAAATGGAAGATACCATTCCTAAGGGCTTTAAATTTCCTTTAGATAAAAACACCTATCCATTGAATATATACATCCGCTTACTGATTCCTTACTTTATGCCAAAGGAACTGAAAAAGGTGTTATTCCTCGATGTGGATATGATTATGCTGGAAGATATAAGCAAGCTATGGCACACAGATATAGGGGATAAAATAATTGGCGCTGCAACTGATTCAGTAACCAAAACGCTTCGTAATGGGGTTGGGAACTATCAGGAGCTGGGGCTGAATCCTGACACGAAATATTACAACGCAGGATTACAAATTATAAATCTGGAGAAGTGGCGGGAAAATAACATGACGGATAAAATATTTTCCACCATCAAAAACAATATTAAATATGCAACTCCTGTGGACCAGTACGGAGCCAATGTGGCCATGGTAAATAAGTGGCATGAGCTTAACCCACTGTGGAATTATTTTTCTAACGGGACTAATCCTGATCCTTACCTGATCCACTATTTCCACAGAAAGCCATTTTACAAGTCCTACTCCAACAACCCGGTTTACCGCGATATTTTTTACCAGTACCTGAACCAGACTAAATGGAATAATTCAAAACCCGTTGGTGAGATGTCCCGGTATCTGAAAAAGTTAGGCAACGTTCTCCAGAAGTTCACCTTGCTCCTGCCGGGAAACTTAACATTAATAAAAAAATAAGGAGCCCTCAAAAGGTATTTTTTACAGAGGATAAGTTTATTCCCGTTTTTTTAAGACTCCAGATCTCTTTTGAGGTAGTGAGCTGTTTGAAAGGATATTAGTTTTAATTCTAAAATTATGATTCAAAAAATAAGGATGTTGAAATATCAGGTTAGCCAGCATATTCAAAAAACTGTGCTTATACCTGTGTGTAGAAAGAATAGATTCCTAAGTAGTTTCTACTACTGTTTTTTTTCAAAGGAATTTTCACGGGAGCATCAAAAGGTTTTGAATGGGAAATATACGCACATTAAAGCCCTGAAATCCAATAAGCCGAATGAGTTTCATTTAAGACGTGAAACGCACAGGCTGGAAAAAGGCTTAACTATGAAGGAGCAACGCCCCTTGTTTGCTTTAGATTATATTAATGATGTTGTACATAATTACAAAATATTAAATACTGAATACTGGAACAATCCCGGTTCAGTCGATACGGATCTGCTCCTGTGGTCGGAATCCATAATAAGCAAATATTTTGCATCTGTTGACCCGCACCCTACAGTAAGCAAGGCGAAAAGTGTTTTTGAAAATATAAAGCATTTTAAACGCCCGAAGGAATTACTGGAAGTAGCAGCAGAATTACCTGTTCCATACTTCAGGAGGGAAAGAGAGTATAATTCAGTAACTTATGAAGACATGCTCAAACTTTCACTGCAAAGAAGATCTGTGCGCTGGTATATGGATAAACCGGTTCCGCGTGATCTTTTAGAAAAAGCAGTTACCATTGCAACTTTATCCCCTACAGCCTGTAACCGGCAGCCTTTTGAATTCAGGATCTTTGATTCGGAAGAACTGAAAAACGTAATAGGTTCTATTCCAATGGGAATTAAAGGCTTTTATGAAAACATACCTGTTTTTGTTGTAGTGGTAGGTAAACTAAGTGCTTATCTGAGCGAAAGGGACCGTCACGTAATTTATATAGACGGAGGGTTAGCCTCTATGTCCTTTATGCTGGCTCTGGAAACCTTAGGATTAAGTTCTGTTCCAATCAACTGGCCGGATATTGAAGAGCTGGAGAAGAAAATGGAAAATGTACTTCATTTAAAGGACGATGAAAGGCCGTTAATGCTTATGGGAGTAGGATTTGCTGATCCGGACCAGAAGATTCCTTATTCGCAGAAGAAGTCACCACAATACCTGATTAAGTACAACTAGAAAAGGCCACTATATTGAATACTGTAAAAGAGGTAAAGCGAGAGGAGAAATGGTTTGAAACACACCATCTAAAGGGGGACCTCAAATCACACACAGTAAAAGGAGGTTTAAATACCATTGCCGGCCAGGGAATTTCATTTGTTATAAATATTTCTTCCACGGCTATAATGGCAAGGTTGCTTTCTCCTGAAGATTATGGCCTTGTTGCAATGGTTACTGCCATTACCGGATTTGTAACCATTTTTAAAGACCTGGGGCTGTCATCAGCAATCATCCAGAAGGAGCAGATTGATAATAAACAGGTAAGCTCTATATTCTGGATCAATGTAGGCATAAGTTTGTTAATAGCTTTACTTGTTGCCCTTTTAGCGCCTTTTCTGGTTTATCTTTATGATGAAAGCAGATTATTAAACATAACCCTGGCTTTCTCATCAAGTATATTGATTGCAGGATTTTCGCTGCAGCATAATGCACTGATGAAGCGCCAGATGAAGTTTAAAGAATTATCGGTTATTCAAATAGGGAGTACAGCAATGAGCCTTTTAGGAGGTATTATCCTGGCATACTATGGTTTTGGTTATTGGGCAATTGTTATTTCCACCATCCTGAACCCGGTATTGTCAACTGTAGCACTTTGGGCTGTTTGTGACTGGCGGCCAGGCCTTATATTCAAAGCGAAGGAAATAAACTCTTTTCTAAAATTCGGAGCGGGAATTGCCGGTTTTGATCTGATTAATTATTTCTCCAGAAATCTGGACAATGTTTTGATAGGAAAATATGTTGGTTCAGGGCCATTAGGTTTATACACCAAGGCTTACCAGCTTTTAATGTTGCCTATTACACAGTTAAGAGACCCTTTAAATGCTGTGGCTCTCCCGGCATTAAGTACCTTACAAAGTGAAACGGAAAAATTCAGGGGCTTTTATAAAAGGTATGTCTTTACCCTCTCGTTTTTTTCAATGCCTATGGTTACATACCTGGCGATTTACTCAGAGGAATTGGTACTGATTGTTTTAGGCGAACAATGGATCGAAGCGGCATTTATTTTTAAACTGCTGGCCATTTCTTCCTTCATTCAGCCTGTAGCCAGTACAAGAGGTATAGTACTTATTTCGAGTGGAAGAACGAAAAAGTACTTTATATGGGGATTAGTAAATGCGTTGTTTGTAGTCAGTGGTTTTATAGTTGGAGTTCAGTGGGGAGTACCGGGTGTTGCCATTTCGTATGCAGTTGTAAACTACCTGCTTTTAGTTCCTTCATTGTATTTTTGCTTTCACGATTCCCCGGTATCAGTATCGAACTTTTTCGGAGAAATCCTTTACCCTGCTCTGTTTTCAATAATCAGCGGAGCAGTTATCCTTTCTTTAAAATATTATTTCAGTTCATTACCGGTAATCTTATCTTTCTCACTGGGGCTGGCAATAGGTGGTGCCCTTTACATTGCTCCCTGGTATCTTACGAAAAGAAGCAGAAGTAAATTAGATCAGCTGGCAGACTTAAAAACAATGATGAAAAATAAGATTTTCAGGAAAAAATAATTTAAGCTCATTACATATGAAAAACCCGATGAATATTTTAATAATAGGTGCAAACTTTTCCAATAAAGGTGCAGAAGCCATGCTTAAAACAGTTCAGCAGGAACTGAGCAGAAAATATAAAGATGTTACTTTTTACATGATTTGTCGTGAATATGAAAAGGAACTGGCTGAGCAAAATGGCTTTGTGCCTGTTTTTGATGAGTCAAGCGAAATGACAAAACAGTTCAGATCTTTAAAATGGCGGGTTGAAGGGAAATTTTTAAAGGTTGTGCTAAATAAGAAAAAGCCCTTTTACTTCCCTTTCCCTTTTGATACTATTCAAAAGAAAATTAAAAAGCTTGATCTTGTAATTGATGTAAGCGGATTTGCTTATGCAGACTCATGGGGAAAACCAATGATTGACGAGACCATAAAACTCATGGATTTTTGCAGGAGGAAATACAATTCTAAATTCTATTTCCTGCCACAGGCATGGGGTAGCTTTGATAAACCGGAAGTGGCAGCCTCAGCTAACCAGATGTTAGGAAAAGCCAGCCGCTTTTATGCCCGTGACCACGTTTCCCGTAAGTTTCTTTCCCGGATAATGAATAAACAGGAACAGGAAATTCCTTTACTTCATGATATTGTTTTTACGTATGACGGGAGCGAAAAAATAAACCCTGCTGAGTTAATGAAATCCATTGGCTACAGTAAAAACAACAGACCTCTTATAGGAATCTCTCCTAATCTCAGGGTTTTTGAAAAATTAGAAGGCAAAGGCATTGACAACAAGTACATTAAAATAATGATGGCCCTATGTAACCACTGCCTCAACGAGCTGGATGCCGACATTGTACTGGTGCCAAATGAGTTGTTCCCTGACGGAGCACCGGAATCTGCAAAAGCTAACGACGACCGGATGCTTTGCCGGATGCTGAATGAAATGATTAACAGGCCAGACAGATGCTTTATTGTAGATGGCTACAGATCTTCTGAAGAAATTAAAGCTGTTATAAGCCAGGTGGATGTATTAGTGAGCTCAAGGTTCCATGCCCTTATATTCGGCCTTTTACATTCAGTTCCTGTCATGGCCATTAGCTGGTCGCATAAATATAAGGAACTGTTAAGCCTTTTTGACCTGGAGGAGTATGTTCTTGAATGGGATGCCATGGATAGTGATTCTGCCCTGAAGCTGTTTAAAAAACTGTACAATGGAAAAGACCAGACAAGGGAGCAGATATTCTCCAACCTGGGCAGCATGAAGGCCAAAATTGACTTAATGTTTGCGGAAGTTGCTTCAGTTCCAACAGGCTTACAGAAAGAAACCACCACATTGTAAATACACCGGATTTCAGATGATGCCTGTGAGAGTAATTTATGGCAGCTTAAATAGCCCTGTGCCCGGTGGCAGCCAAAAACTCTCACAGGCATACTTATTATAAAGGGAATGCCCACTCTGCTTAATTAGCAGAGTGGATTTATATTGATTGCTGATTTATAGCCTTTTCATATATCTGAAATAATCTGCCAGGGCACCTGGTCTTCCAAAGAATATAAAGCCTGCCTGTTTTCAGCTAAGGACCATAAAGATAAAATCCGGTACAAATGAAGTTTTTATGAATTCCAGATTGAAAGTAATGGTAAATTATTTTGAAGCAAATAAAATTGCATATGGAGACCTGTTCCTCAAAAACAATACGGATTTTACTTACCCGAAAAGCTTTAAATTACTGGAAGGCACCGACATTGATATTGTTTTCAACAATAGCAAAAGATCATTTTTACACTTTTTATCTTTTTTTTCTTTACAAAGGTTATCAGAAAAACTAAAAGTAGATTTAACCAGGTACAAGGAGTATAACCAGCAGATAAGAACTGTTTATGTACCGCATAAAATAATGAATAACAATTCGTTATTTTTCTCCCATGGTTTTTTTCCTGTTGGTTTAAGAAAGAAAGGCATACCTGTATTAACAAATACAGGTTTTATGACCAATAGCTTTGAAAGTGCCCGCCGGGATGAAGACAGGTGGAATGAGATAAAGCAGATCTGCAAAATGAGTAATCAGTCCACAATTATAACCTTTAGTACCAGAGATGCAATTGAGAGGTTTTGCTCTTTTGTTCCTGAAATGAGGCATAAGGTAAGACTTGCTCCTTTTTTGATTCCTCAGATAAGCAAATTAACCGAAGATGAATTGTACCGGAAGCACTACGGTGAAAGCACTCAAATTTGCTTCGTTGGAACCGATGGAAAAAGAAAAGGGCTGACCAATCTTTTGGCTGCCATCAGGAATATACACGAAAAGGATAACCAGCTAATGTCGGATTGTTTATTCAGTTTCGTTACCAGGGACCCTGTAGTGCTTCCTAAAGATATCAACTTCAGACATTTTAAGAGTTTGCCAAATGCCGGTGTTTTGAAAATAATGCGTGAATCAGACATTTTTTGCATGCCCACCCTGAAGGATGCTTACGGACTTGTTTTCCTGGAAGCTATGGGAAACGGGTGCGCTGTACTTTGTGATAATGATCTTCCAAGGAAGGAAATATTTAATCATTCCCTTGCCTGCTTTACAGATCCTGATTCCACCAGTGAAATCGAAAATGGATTAAGAAAACTGATTACCGACAAAGAATATCGCTTCAATATGGCTAAAGATTCTTACAATTATTTTAACAGCCACTATTCATTCGATGTGGTAAGCAGTTATTACAAGCATTTATTTAAAGAAACAGTGGATATGGAAAAATGCATCTCCGGTAAAAGGAATCTTTTTCCTGTAAATATTTGAAACCGTTTTCCTGAAAAAAGGGTGATGCCGCAAAAGAATTTGAACGTCTGCTATGTAATTTACAGCGAAGAATTATGGAATCCTTTACTGAAAAGGCAGGTTCTGGAATTATTGAGTACAGCCTCCACTGCGGAATCCCGTTTAAGAGTGCGTTTATTGTATATTTTTCCCTGGTACTGGCTTTTTGTAAAAAAAAACAAACTGGCTGCTTTAAAAAAAGAATTAGCATCAGGCTCAATTGAACTGAAAATTCTACCGGTACCTTTTCCCTTTCCTTTTCCTTACTTTTTTCCTAAGTACATTAAAAATCTGGGCTTCAGGCCTTTTGAGCCTGATTCCAGCAGGTTCTTCTGGGTGCTTAAAGCCTTACTTTTACCTGTACTACTCAAATATGCTTTTATCGATGACTTCAAAACCTTTCATTGCAGAAGTTATCCATCATCAGCTATTGTACTTCCTGTAAAAAGGCTTAGCAAAAAAATTAATTTAATATTTGATCCCCGGTCAGATTTCCCGGAAGAAAACCTGCTGCAAAGCTCATGGAAAAAGGATGGCCATTCATTTAAATACTGGAAGAAACAGGAAAAAAAGTTATTACAGTATTCATCCCTAACGGTATGTATATCTGAAATTTACCACACACATTACCAAAACTATTATCCGGATTTCAGATGCACTATTATCCCTAATAATGTTGATTGTTCCACTTTTAAATATAACCCTGAAGCAAGAGCCGTTCTCAGAAAGGAAAATAATTTGGAAGGCAAAATTTTGTTCTGCTATCTGGGTAGTATGGGAACAGGCGGCTGGCATTGCCCTAAAGTATATGCTAAAATTATTAAAACTTACAGAGCAATTAAATTACCACATACATTTCTGTTCCTTGTCCCGGAAAGCTCACAGGCAGAAATTATAAAAGTTTTCAATGATAGTGGATTAAAAAGGAGCGAGTTTCTAATCATCAGTCCGGATTACCATAAAGTACCGGAATTCCTTTCTGCTGCAGATTATGGGCTGATCTATCTGGAAAGAGAGAAAATAGCCCTTGGCACAAAGGTGGTGGAGTATAATGCGATGGGCTTACCCGTACTGCTCAACAGCAATGTTTTGAGTGCCGTGGATTATGTAAATGAGCACAGGACCGGCCTGGTTATAAACATTGGAGCCGGAGATTCTGACAAAGAGCCATCACCTGTTGAATGTATTGAATTCAGTAAGCCTGAGGGTGTTTGTTCAAGAGAAGAAATTACCCGCACTGCAAATTCCATTTTTTCCAATGAAAGAATAGCAACAGAATATATACAGGTTTACAAATCCTTTACCAATTAAAGATTGGTGTCCGCTAATTTCCCAAATGTATATCCTCTTTCCATCATCCTGCTGATCACTTTTTTGAAAATGGGAAATGTCTGCTCACAATCATGCATCAGTATTACCTCAGAAGAGTAAGGGAACATTAATCCATAATTTTCTTCAGGCACCACTCCCCTGCAATCAAAAGGATTTTCCTGAAACAGCCTGTTCAGCACATCCTGACCGGATGTTAATCCAAACATACCCTCATTTCTTTTCATTACCCACTCCATTACATCAAAGGTCCAGTGCGCATCACGCTCCATTTCTAAATAATTTTTATAATAGTGATAGGAAACGCCGGGGGTAATTATGTTAGAATATCCAAGCTCTGCCAATTTCTTTTGTATCCTCCTCTTTTTTAGTCTTTTCAGTGAATCATCTCCTCTCCGGAAAACCTGCCCGCCGGTTCCGTCCCCTTTATCTCCATATGGAAACCGAAAATACTTTCTGTTCCATGAAACTCCGGCACGGGCATAAACCTCTTCCAGTATCAGATGGCATCTCTCAATTTCCAGATATGCTGATTTTAATGAAAGCTTTGAAAAATGCTTATGTGAGTATGAGTGGTTACCCAGTTCATACCCCATGGAAAGAGCCATGGATGCAAGCTCTTTCTGTTTCTCCAACCCTCTCCCTATACAAAATAACACACAACTGATTTCTTTCTCTTTAAGAAAATACAGCATCTCCTCAGATGCTTTGGAAGGAAAATCATCTATAGTAAGGTATAGTTTTTTAGTCATGGGGAAAAAACCGTGTTTGTAATAACTCTGCTGAATATTGGCAGGAATTTATAATAGTACCATCAACCGTTAAATGGCCGGACAAATTACCTGAAAGTACAGTGGGATATTATCTAAGCCTGCCAGGGTAAAAAAAAGTCCCTTACCATAGCCAGCCAAAGGCTAAAGATGAAACATAATAATTAAATAATAATATTTTAACTTTCAGGTGGAATTTTTTACCTTAGTAGTGTTTTTCTGAAAGACCGAAATTCTTTCTCCTTAAAATCATCCTGAGAAACATCAAAGTTAGTTTATATTTTTTCCCCCGGAGGGTAGACCTGCACCATAAAACATGTGTTTTTCTGAAGCAAAGTTAATGCTCAGCCATTTATCGTGAGGGAACTGTTTCTTTACATACCCAACTCCGAAAGAATTTAATTTTACAAAATAAAACTGCATAATAACTGCCTCATTTTTTTATGAAAAAAGACTTAGAAATCAAAGCAGCATCTGTTTTCCGGTTTTTACTATCCATACTGGCGATCCTTATCCTCCTGAACTTTGCTTCGATTGCTATCGACTTTTATTTCAATAAAATAGGGAAATCAAGTTTTACCCTAAAAAAATATGTGATACTTATGTTCGATTTCAATGGAGAAAATAACATTCCAACATATTACAATACATTTCTATTAATCGCCAGCTCCGGACTTTTATATTACATTTCAAAAATTGTAAAGAAAAACTCAATTAGTGCTTTTCAGAAGCAATGGTTTTTTCTGAGCTGTGTTTTTGTTTTTTTAGCCCTTGATGAATTATTTATGATTCATGAAATCTTAGGTACACCAACCAGTCATTTCCTGAGATCTTACTTTCAAAAAGATAAGCTTGGTATTCTTTATTATTCATGGATAATCCCTTACGTGGTTATTTTAATATTTTTAAGTTTCTACTATTTTAAATTTATATTTTCTTTACCTGAAAACATCACTAAAAGCTTTATCACTGCAGGAGTAATATTTGTTTCCGGGGCTGTTGGTATGGAAATGATTGAAGGATCCTTAGCCGATGTGATTGGGGAAGAAGATATTTACTCCAATATATATTTTAAACTCTGGGTTGCCCTGGAAGAAACCCTGGAAATGTTCGGTATTATTGTATTTATAAGGGCTTTAATTTCCTACCTGTCTATGGAAATTCAGCCTGTAAACCTGATTCTGGATTTGCAATTTGCTTCCCAAAAAGATCCGTTAATGGATAAAATACTGGAAATACAACATCCGGACATAGAAGATAATGAAATTGCCGGAGTTAATTAAAAGCCGTAAAATTCTTGTTTATTACCTTCCCTTGTTATGCTTAACTCTAACAAGGGAAGGTGGCAAGGCCTAAACCGCACACTTTCAGCCTTTCACACCCCTCTTTATACCTCTACCGTTATCAGGAATCCTCCTGCATTTTAATAAGAGTAATAAAATACTATCGGATAGTTTCTGCTTTCAAATAAGCATGCACAAAGTAAATATTCTCACCTTATTTATAGATTTAAATCCGGTATTACAAAGACCGGCGTTTCTGTTACCTCTATTTCTAACTTCCCTTTATTAGTCTTTTTCTTTTCTTCATCCATTTTTATTTTCCCAATCGCAGGATGGTAAACTTTTGCGGATTCAGCCTTACCTAAGTCCAGAGAATAAACTTGTTTTCTGTTCCTTTCATCAGGAATCATTAATATATAAGCTGAACGGCCATTCAGCTCATACCTGTCCACAATAGGATCTTTGCTGATCGTTTCTTTATAAATATATTCACCCAACAATTTATTTGCCTGATTCAGGTAGGTAGCTGCAGGTTTAGGAGATTTATCAGCCTTATTAAGCAGGCCCATCGATGCATATTTGCCGGGATTCTCCGGATTATAATCATAAGCCTGATAAAAGAAAACTTTCTCTACTCCTGAACGAACGTAAAGTAACGACACCCTTAAAATCCAGTCGGCCTGGGTTTCTAATACAGATTTTTCACCAACAGCTATTACTTTGTTTATACTATTCTGATTAGTGTCGTAACCAATTTCCGTTACCCATACAGGCATTCCATTACAGTAATTTCCTGCTAAACGGATGAATTCTGCAGCATCCTGTGCCGCCTCAGATACTTCTGGTGCAACTCCTCTTTTTTGTTTTTCATCTCTAGGATATGTGTGATAGTTAATAACATCCCAACATAAATTAATACTCCCATCTTTATTATAGCCCCGAAACTCTTTACACCAATCAATCATTCCTTTTACATAATCAATATTTGGACCAGCCAAACCTCCCATAACTACCTTCATATCCGGATCGGCATTTTTTACCCCCACGCCCGGTCCCATAGAATTTTTATGTCCATCATAGAAAGCAGACATGTTAGCCGCATATTCACGGCCAGTTTGATACGCTTTCCTTCCTTTCCAGTATTTATTTCTTTCATTATCACATTCAATGTACTTAATGAGGCTTAACCCCCTTTCTACAGTTCTTTCCGGGCTTTTCTTCGCTCCCGGGTAAAGAACTCCCTTAAGAACATCCTTTTGCAGTTCAGGATCAATGTTACTGTTACTTCCATACCTGGCAGCAAGCTGGAAACCTGCTTTTGCCTGTTCAATATAAGAAGAAGGATCGGAAAAATCTTTGCCATACCTGAGAGGAACATTTTCATCATCCCGCTCCCCTTCCGGGTAGGTGGCACGCATCCATTTAGGAATGGTTTTCAAACAAAGTAATACTTCAATTTCCGCCTCTTTAAGTCTTTTATATATCAGGTCATAGTCCCATCCTCCACTGGCTGTGGGATTAAATGAATACCGACCTTCTGTAGATTCAATCCGTTCCCAATCCACATAATGCCGTATGGCAGAAAAGTTTTTTATTGCTCTGAATTTTTCCTCATTTATAATACTCCCTTTTCCGCCATCTACTATATCCCATTCAAAAGCATTTATACCAAAAGCATTTTTTAATTTATCAGTCCTGTTCAATGTCACCTCTGCAGGCAAAGAAGGTCCCTTCTTAAAGGAACCATAAAGCTCCATTTCAGCAGGGAATGATCCCCAGGTATTAATTACCAGGTACCGTGGATTTTTGATGGGGGCTTTCAGTTTGAAAAGGCTGTCTCCTGAAGCCTTACTTTCCGGATATGGCCCAACCCATGTATTGTATTTTTCCCCTGTAAAAGTGGCGACAGGAATCCTTTCCCAATTATCTGTTATAACAGATAAGGTCATTGGCTTATCTTTAAAAGTTCCTTTTCCATCGTAGAACCTGATACTTTTAATAATAAGCTCTTCACCTTCAGGTATGGGATACCAGGCATCATAGTTTTCGAGCACCCTGCTCCAGCCTGTATTAACCGTTTCTTTAGTGTTTCCATCAAACAAACCTTCCAGCCCATTACTGGTATTTGCCATTTGATACCACCTTTCAGCGTATACAGGGATTTTTGTGTCCTGACCGGCAGAGGTTTTATCATTGAGATCCTGCTTATCCATTGATACCACTGTGGCAATGTCTGCCAGTCCGCTGTTTATTTTCACCGCTGCTTTTTCAGAAATGTTTTTAGCTTTTTCATTCAAATCGCAGGAACTTAAAATCAATGTTAACAATAATGGTAAATACCCGATCTTCATCATTTTAAAGTTAAGTTTATGGAAAGCCATTATTTAGTGATATACAAAAAATGAGTTTGCTCCGGGAAATGAATTAAAATGCTTTTCAACTTCAGAATATGGATTTACTATACTTCTCCAAGGTTATTCCTTATTTAAAAATTGTAATCTTTACCGGATTATACCTTTCTGAATTTCTTGTTTCACTCCTTAAGAGAGTCTCTGTAAATTTCCTGATTTTCCGGGCTGTTTTGGTTTGCGGAGCAATTGGAATGGGAAATGCCCGATGCCTGTTTAACTGTTTTACCAGATGAAAAAGAAATTTAAAAAAAATTATATTACAACATTTTTAAACTTCTTCCGGAAGTTTGTGGTCCGGAAACCAACAAAGCCAATTATACCTCTATTATTTTTGCCTGCTGATTTCTGCTGGTATTTTTTTTGTTAACAATTACCCCCCATTTTCAAAGTAAGCCGGCTGATAATTCACTTGAGCTAACTTCATTTCCTCCCTGCACCCTTCTGCTTTTTAAAGGCCCCAGGTAATTCTTCTTTAGCTTCAGTATATTTAAAAACACCCTTTTCATTTCATTATACTGCCTGTAACCTGACAGTCTTTGCCTGCAGGCAAAAATCTTCAATGTAATTACGTTTTTCTCCTCTGAATGCATGGGTGTTCTATAATTGCTTTTATAGAGCCTTACCATCTCCCACAAATAATAAAAGATCCCATGCAGGTATCTGCTGTTAAAGGAAATTAAATTAGAGCTCCCATAGGTAGTTATAAAAACATATGGATCAAGAACTTCAAAACAGGTACTACTCTCTTTAAAGAAACGTATATAGTAATCCCAGCTTAACCGCTGTTCCTCCATAAAATGCTTAAACTTCAGCCTGTCATCATACCAGATATCAAAACCAGCTAACACCAGGGCAAAGCAAATTTCAAAATCTCCTCCGGAACTTAAGTTGGCTCCTACCCTGTCGGTAAGTAAAGGCTTAAAGCCAGCATCAAGAATTGAAAAATAAGCCGATTTACGAATCACACTTCCTGCTCCATAAACAAAATTCCTGGATACTTTACCTGAGGATTTTGCCTGTGCCCCATTGGCAAAAAGAGGAAGAGCTTTAGCATAATAAGGTGGCTCCACCTCATACTCCAGTTCTCCACATCCCCCCAAGACACCAATGGAAGGGTTCTCCACCATTAAGTCATAGGCTATATTCACATAGTCCTGCGCCAACCAGTTGTCATCGTCGCACATGAGTATAAAGTCATAGCCAGATGCGTTGAAGGCCATTTCCCTTGCGTAGGTTAAGCCCTGCCTGCTTTGGTGGAGCAGGGAAAAAGGAACAGAGGTATTGTATTTCGCCCACTCTTCCTCAATTACCTGATGCGTATTATCCGTGGATGCATTGTCGACCACAATTACCTCCCAGGGCACATCATTCCTTACCTCCTGCTGTGCAATATGCTTCAGTGTTTCAGGCAGGCGTTTAGCACCATTAAAAGTGCATAATACTATTGATATCCCTGGTTTCATAAAATATTAAATCGCATTTTAATGTAAACCTTTAATATTTTCCAATATAATAAAGGATGCCGCCTGTATAAATTTAATGCCTGCTGAACCTGCCTTTGAACACAATCTTTGTTGTGTGTTGCATGCCAGAGATCATTCGCTACCCGCAGGCCATAAAAGGAATAAAATTTCCTTGACTTCCGCATAATTTTTTCCCTGGCTTCTTCCGGCAAATATTCCTGAATTACATTCATTACCCAACTCATATCCTTTAAATTTTCGGCCTGAAGAAATTTATTTCCGGAAATAGAGGAAACATGTTTTCTGTACTCAGCAAGAATTTCAGGGCTGTATGCCACAGGGTATTCCCGGGCGATTCTTACCCACATATCCCAGTCCTCCCCATAGGTTACTCCGTAAAAGCCTCCCAGTTTTTCATACACCTCCCGCCTTACTGTAATGGCCACATACTGTATCCGCTGGTATTCGGCTATTTTTTCAAGCCAGTCCTTAAGAATGCCATCCTGCTTCATTTCCGGTCTCTGGTTGTAACTTATATCCCCCTTATGGTCGATGTAGTTAAAACGGCAAAAAGCAGCCCCTGCTTCAGGGAATTTTCTGAACAGAGCTTCCACCTTACTATAGTAACCGTTCAATACCTTATCATCGCCATGTAAAATATGGACGAGATGCCCGATTGCCCGGTTAATGCAGGTTTCAAAATTCCTGAGGCTTCCCCGGTTTTCCGGTTGCCTGTAATACTTAATTCTCCCTTTTCCAATCCTCTGCACAATGGCCTCCACATCAGCATCCGTGCTTGCATCATCCACCACTTCTATTTGCATATCATCTTCGCTCCCTGCCTGCTGCAGAACGCTCTCCAGCGTTTCCGGCAAAAACAGGGAACAGTTATAAACAGGAATCATTACTGACCAGCGTGGCCTGTGCACATCTGCAGAAAGGGGCCGGATAGCCGGAGGAGAAGATGGAATTCTGACCATCATAAGGTTTTAAAAATGCTTATTAAAACGAAAGGATATTTGGAAAACGGTAATCATCCGGAGTTAAACATCCGGCATCCATAAATTTAGAATTAAGATCATAAATTTTATGACAAAATTAACATTTTTTATCCATTATCCTAATTTATACCCTGATAATAAAACAAGGATATCCGTAAGAGTAAAAAAACACTGCTAATCAGGGTGGTCAAAAATGAATCCTGATACTTTCTTTACCAATATACATTTAATGAAGGAAGATGGTAATGAACTGCTGTTATAACAGAGGTCATTTCCTGTTATTGCATTCCAGGCGGATGTGTTAGTTCAGTATCAGAATTTAAAAGCAACTGTACCAGCGCAATCCCTGCCACTAAATAACTGATACACAATACGTTAATTTGTTGCCGTGTTATTTTTCGCCATGAAATATAAAAAATAAAACTTTTTTTTATATTTTTACCATCTAAACATCCACCACAAGGAGTGTTTTTTTTTTAAAATTTGAACATATGCTTCCGAATCCTAAGAACAGCCCTTCAGCAGTATTGGAATATAAACCTCAGCTTGACGGATTGCGCTTTCTGGCAGTTTTTGCAATTATATTATATCATTACTTCCCGGAGGTACATAAGCACGTTAAAATAATTGACAGCAGTATATTTTTGGCTTTTTTCTTTGTTCTCAGCAGCTATCTGATCACCAATATTTTACTTAAAGGAAAAGAAAAAGGACTGGACGCAGGATATTCGAAATTATCGATAGGATCTGTATTTTTAATGCGCAGGACCCTCCGCATTTTCCCTGCTTATTACTTTTACCTCCTGCTTGTTTTTATTTTCCCCATAGGAGGGCAGTATTTAAGAGAAAACTTTGAAGTTTTTTTCTTATACATATCAAATTTCCAGATTTATGCAGACCAGGAGTGGAATGAGCTAACGGCCCACCTATGGACCTTAGCAGTTGAGGAACAATTTTACCTGGTATGGCCATGGGTGATATTATTTACCCCTGACAAATACCTGCCAAAAGTGCTCCTGTTTATTATCTTTATCGGATTCAGCTCCCGCCTTCTTTTATATACTTTGATAAGCCCGGAGGAATTCCAGGTAGTAACCATTCAGGTACTTACCCCAACCTGCCTTGATAGTTTTGGCCTGGGTGCGCTCCTTGCTTACCGGCATAAAAACGGCATTATTCATAACCCTCAGCTAAAGAAAGCGCTGGCGGTTATCCTTACCATCTGGGTTATTTCCATTGCCTTAAATGCGCTGATGGTCGTGCTTTTACTGGGGCGTATTATTGTTTCCCTTTTTGCCATGATTATTATTGAAGGAGCGGTAAACGGCTACCAAAATAAGGCAGGAAAACTTCTTGAAAATAAGGTTGTTCTGTATCTCGCAAAAATCAGCTACGGCATATACCTGTACCATATCTTTTCTGCCTTTATACTCTGGAAGCTGTGTGTACGCATCAGGGAATTTGCCGCTCATACTCTGGGGATTAACATTTCAGAAATTATTAATTTTATCGCATTACCCGGAATATATTTCAGCGTATCTGTTATCCTTACTATTATAATGGCCTCACTTTCCTGGCACTTTCTGGAAAGACCAATCAACAACTTAAAGAGGTTCTTTATATACAATTCCTCAAAACCTGTAGCGCAACCAAAGGAAAAAAGTCTGGCCAAACATCTGTAAGCTTATTTTCCCCTTCCGCTTATTACTTTATATAAAAGTGTAAACTATAGTATATGTCATCCTCTGCCTCACAAAAGTCTGCCAGTATATTAGCCTACAGGCCACAGTTAGACGGACTTCGTTTTATCGCCGTTTTTGTGGTGATATGCTATCACTTTTTTCCTGCCCTGCAGGCGCACAACAGCCCTATGGATATTGGGGTATTACTTGCTTTCTTTTTTGTGCTGAGCAGTTACCTGATTACAAAAATAATTTTAATCGGGAAGCAAAAAGGACTTGAAGGTGGTTATAACAAGTTTCAGGTGGGCGGTATTTTCCTCATCCGCAGAACACTCCGGATTTTTCCGGCTTATTATGCATACCTGCTCCTGCTTATGTTCATCCCCGGCCTGGGCGAAAATATTTGGGCTTATACTAAAACGTATTTCTTTTACCTTACAAATTACCACTTTTTCTATCAGCAGGAATGGGGCCCTTTAACGGGGCATTTATGGACCCTGGCTGTGGAAGAGCAGTTTTATTTGGTTTGGCCCTGGCTAATCCTTTTCACCCCCAACAGGCACATTCCTAAAGCACTGGTGCTTATGGTTGTGGTGGGGATTGTGTCGCGCCTGGTGCTGTTTAACCAGTACGATGCATCGGGCAGCCTGATAACCATGCAAATCCTTACCCAGACCTGCCTCGACAGCTTTGCTTTTGGAGGAATTCTCGCTTACCTGCACATGAAAGGAAAAGACCGAAACCCTGTTTTTGTTTACCTGTTTTTCCTTTCCCTGTTTACATGGACAGCTTGTATATTATTTGATTATCCGCATATTGCCACAGCCCTTGGCCGGGTGGTTGTTGCCCTGCTGGCAATGGTGGTTATAGAAGGGGCCAATAAAGGCTACACCAACCTGCTGGGAAAAGTCCTGGAGAATAAGGTAATCCTGTACATGGCTAAAATCAGTTATGGCATATATCTGTACCATTTATTTTCCAACTTTGTTGTACTGCAGGTTGCGGAACTGTTACAAAGAGGTAATCACCACATTATAAGGTTTACAGGAATCAACGTAAATAACTTTTTATACCTGCTATATAATCCGCTCATTTATTTTATTCTTTCCTTTAGTGCTTCTGTAATTATGGCGGCACTTTCCTGGCATTTCCTTGAGGAGCCTGTTAACAACCTGAAAAGATTCTTCATCTACCGTAAAAAAGCAAAAACAACTGTTCCGGAAGAAATTAAAACAGATCCTGTACTAAAGTAAATTCTGATACTTCAGGCTGTACTGCCTGTTCAGACTCAGTCAGGATTCCTGATTTTCCCGGTCATGGTTACTTCAGCAATTCGCTTTATGCGCCTGATCATGCGATACCACCGCTTGCTTTCCGGCGGCCTGAGGTTTTCGTGCTGCCGGGTCAAATGAAAGGCCAGGGCTGCCTGCTGAGCAACAGGCTTCTTTCTGTGGGCAGAAAAGAACTTTTTAAAGTGATAGTTATAGGTCCGTTTCCAGTAGCGGGTAATAAAATCGGGCCAGTAATGAAAAATAACATCTCCTGAAGAAACGAGCCTGGTCTTATTCTGAAGGAAATAGGAAAATGCAAACTGCTCCGCTGTAAAAACATGTTTGTTAGCGTAAATCTGGTCAGTAAGATCTGTTATATCATCCAGTAAACCGGCCTGCCGGTAACTTAAACCTATCACACCGGCATTCCACATACGGGTGGTAAGTGGAATCTTTGTTTTTTCCCCTTCAATGGTATAGCTGAAATTCCTGATAACCCTCCTGATTGCGAGCCAGTCCATATTTTCAAAAAGCTCATCCGCTTCCAGCAAATCATAATCATTGGTGTTCATAATGCTGGTATCCGGGCTTATTTGCGCTAAAAGCTTATGGGGCGCTTCGGTAAAATAAGAGTCGCTGTCAAGGTAAAGAATATCGGATTTAAACTTCTGAAAGCAGGCTTTGATCACGCAAATTTTTACCCGGTGCACAAAGTTGTATTGCCCTTTATAATTCCTGATTGTTTCCGGGCTCAAATGCTCCACGTGAAGAGGCATTGCACCGGCAAAATGATTGAATGCTTCGGGCTGATCGGTATACACCACCAACTGCAGCCCTGTAAAATCTCCCCTGAGATGATGGTATAAAGTAAGAATGGAAAATTTAACCTGACTGAACAATTCAGGCACACCGTATACATGGTATAAAATAACTTTGGAAGCTTTATTCATCGGTTTCCCCCGGAATTGTAAAGGTAATACACTAAACTCTTCAAAGCATTAATGCCAGAACCAGTCAGAGAGCAACTTTTCAAATTTTTCCCCGCTCCGGTTATCTGCATGAATTCTCCCTAACAGGTAAGGATCAGTCTGCCTCCTGACAAGCTCTGGCTGAGTGGTTACTGCAGCTTTTATACCCAGTTCCTTCAGCACATTAATGGTTTCATTATTAAAACTTCCGGAAGGATAGGCAAACATTTCCACCTTCCTGCCGCATAACCCTTCAAGATACTCCTTATTCCCCTTAATTTCCCGCAGCTGTGTTTCCTTGTTGTGGAAACTTAAAGCAGGATGTGAAAGGGTATGGCCTCCTATACTGAAGAGGCTCTTGCCGGCCAGTTCCTTTAAATGCTTTTCCGACATACAGGTATAATTTTTACCGGAAGCAGGCTTAATACCGGCCCATTCCCTGATCCTTTCAAGTACCCTTTCCTGTTCATCAGCAAGAAGCGGGCTCATTTTTTTCCATAGTTCCAGGTAAAGTGCCCCACGGAGCGTTACAGGTTCAAAGGCATCATAATTTCTGTGCTTTTTCCTCATCTCTCCGGTGAGCAGCTTCTCCGCTTCCAGATTAAAGGAAAAAGGTTCTCCGGCTATATCTATATTTAAAAAGGGCGGCAGTTCCTGCGATTGTAAAATGATGTACTCCAGCTCATCCCACCAGAAATACCGTTCAGACCCAATATTTTTTGAGGTTACAAAAAAGGTTGCGGGCATTTTGTATTTCTCCAGCAGTGGCCCGGCGACCAGAAAATTATCCAGGTAACCGTCATCAAAAGTAATGGCAATACATTTTTTTTGGAAAGGTCGCAGGAAGTATTGTTTGTATAAGGCCTGCAGGGAAACCACCTTATAGTTTTTTTGCAATACCTTTAATTGCTGCTCAAAATTTTCAGGACTTACTGCCAGGTGCCATGCATCGGTTTCCGGAGCAGCAATCCGGTGGTACATTAAAATAAGCGATGGCTCCCTGAGCTTGTGCTTCAGCTTATAATATACCTGCCTTAACCCCATATTAACGCTTTACTGCTTTAACTGTAACAATCACCTGAAAATGCTCATCATGGTGGTCCAGTTTTTCCTTTGATACTTCCGGCAGCCCCATTCCATACAGGAAAGCAGCTGCCACATTAACATTACCAAAGGCATTTACTTCGATATTGCCGGCAGGAAAAGTCTCCTTCATCAGCATCTTCATAGCCTTATCTGTAAATGACCAGTACCAGGTTTCCTTCCATTCATCGTGGTCGATGGGGGTAATTCCGGGCACGGTAAGCAGCAGCGTTCCGCCGGGTTTCAGGATCCGGTAACAGGTATGCAGAGCTTCTTTGAAATTATAAATAAGGTGCAGGGTTTGGGTAAGCACAATACAATCGAAGGTGTTATCCGGTATATGAGGAGCATCGCTGATATCCCCATAAAGGGTGGCATCAGGATTTCGCTCATCCACATGCAGAATATCGCTTTGCTTTACCTGCTCCTTACCATAGCTCATGGTATAGGCATTATCACCTATTTCCAATACCCTGCCTTTAATACTTCCGGCTTCCTTCTGCAGGAAATTCTCTACATAATAGCGGTCAATGGCCCCTCCCCTGTCGTATCCGAAATATTTACTGAATGGGCTTAAGCTGTCCATATCCCCCATTGAAACGGGCTTTACAGAAGCCTTGCCATTTGCAGGTGCCCCTTTACGCAGCAATGTTTTAAGAGAGTCAGGAACAAAACTTTTTATTTTTGATTTGATCATTTTAGGTGTTTTTATTCTGATGTAACTGAAGTAAAAAGCAGGCCTGTTTTTTAAAAGGGTTATGGCCGCCTCCCCTGAATGTGGTAAATGGTTCCACACCAGCTTATCGTACAGAAGCTGACCGTAGTATTCCTTCCACCAGGCACGGCCTTTCCGGTATGCCTCCTTTTCTGCTGCTGTCTTTAATTTATTTTTTTGCCTGCCCAACACCTCTAAAGCTATGTTAAGCATGCGGGGAATATTAGCCGACATATTAGAGGAATGGATCCTGTATACAGCAATTTTACTGGTGTGGTGAAATACAGGATATTTCCGGGCAATTTCAAGGTAAAGATCATAATCCTCACAGGATTTTAAGGAAGTATCGAACAGAACTTCATCAAAAACCCGGCGCCTGAACATAACTGCTGCCACCATTCCTATATAATTACCTTCCAGCAGCCTGCAATAATGATCTTTGTTTACTTCCCTTACATATTCTTTCGTGATATTCTCATTAACATGTGCCGCATCAAAAGCACCTGACACAAAAGCTAAATCCTGATTCTGTTGCAGGTAACCCACATTAATTTCCAGACCTCTCCTGAACAACCAGTCATCGGCATCAAGAAAAACAAGGAAATCTCCTTTACTTTCCTTAATTCCCGTGTTTCTGGCAGAAGAAAGGCCTCCGTTTTCTTTATAAACATACCGCACCTCAGGATATTCCAAAGCCACTTCACGGGTATTATCTGAAGAGCCATCGTCGACCACTATAATTTCAAAATCCTGAAAGCTTTGCTGCCTCAGGCTTTCTATGGCTTCAGGCAGATAATGAGCATGATTATAGCAGGGTATAACTACCGAAATCAGTGGATTAGCTGAATTTTCTGAAGCTGCCAAATTATTGATCTTTGAGATTAAATTATCCACTCCCCTCCTGTAAAACGGGAAAAGTTAAACTATAAAAGAAAACTAAAACCAGCTTAAGTACCCAAGCAGAATTAATATGTCTCCCTACTCATTGCACTATCGCTTTCAGCTGATGGTACGGTTTTACCAGGAAAAATTTAAGGAAGTATTTTGGCCTGAACTTTAACAGTGTTGTCAGCATAAGAAAAGATGGCGGAATCTTCCCGCCCCTCATTTTCAGGTAAATTTCCTCACAATAATAATCTTTCCACACCTCCAGTCCGTTTCTGTAAGCAGCCACTTCTTCCGGATTTCTAAGCACGATTTTTTGCTTCTCAAGTACTTTTAATACTGTATGCAACATAGCCGCCCCGTTTGCCGACATGCTTGCTGAATGAATGCGGTATGCGGCTATCATTTGAGTATGGTGGATAACAGGAAATTCCCTCGCAATCCGGAGATAAAGGTCGTAATCCGCACAGCTGTTAGGTGGAGTGGTATCATATAATAAACCGGGACTGAAAACCCGGCGGCGGTACATCACTGCTGCCGGCACTCCTATATAATTACCCTGCAACAAATGCAGATAATGTCCCGAATCCACCACCCTTTTCTTAGGCTCCACAATTCCATCCTCCACATAAACCCGGTTAAATGCTCCTGATACAAAAGCAGCCTTTTTATCCTGCTCCAGGTAGCCTGCGTTAATTTCAACAGCCTCAGGGTACAGCCAGTCATCAGCATCCAGAAAAACAAGAAGCTCCCCGGTGCTTTTTTCTATACCCGTATTCCGGGCTGCAGAAAGGCCTGCATTTTTCTTGTAAATATATTTAACCTCCTTGTAGCCGGCTGCCACTTCTGCAGTATTATCGGTTGATCCATCATCCACCACAATAATTTCAAGAGGCTGGTAAGTCTGCTTTAACAGGCTGTCTATGGCTTCAGGCAAATAATGAGCATGATTGTAGCAGGGTATAATTACCGAAACCAGTGGATTATTAATTGCTGACGTTTTATTCATGAACTAATGCCGGCTTAACGTTTTTTGACAATAAATTTTTGATGAGCCAGAAGGGCCTGTACTTTAACAGGAGAAGTAATTCCTTTACTCCCGGCGCCTTGCTTTTTCCCTGTTTCAGCTTTAACCAGAGCATATAGCAATAATAATCCTTCCATAAACTCCTTCCTTTCAGGTAAGCTCTCTTTTCCGGCTCTGTTTTAAGCTGTGTTTTTTGCCTTTTTAGTACTTTTAATGCCGAACAGAGCATCAAGGGAATATTAGAGGACATATTGGAGGCATGAGTCCTGTAAGCGGCTACCTTATGGGTGTGATGATGTACCGGATAATGCCTGAAAATATTCAGGTACATATCGTAATCTTCACAGGCTTTCAGGCCTGCATCGAAGCGAAAAGTACTAAAAACCCTGCGCGAATACATTACTGCTGCCGGCACTCCTATAAAGTTACCATGTAATAAGTGCCAGTAAGGATCTTCGCTTAGCTCCGTTATTTCTTCTTTGGTACTGTTGTCCGCTACAAAAAAGCGGTCGTAAGCTCCGGACACAAGTGCAAGCTCTTTCCGGGCATTAAAATAACTCAGGTTTACCTCAACTGCATCTTTATAAAGCCAGTCATCTGCATCGAGGAAAACAATATACTCACCACTGCTTTTTTCAATTCCTGTATTCCGGGCGGCCGATAAGCCGGCATTTTTCTTATAAAAATATTTTACCTCCGGGTAAGCTGCTGCTACTTCCGCTGTATTATCGCCTGAGCCATCATCCACCACCAGAATTTCGATGGAAGGGTAAGTTTGCTCCAAAACACTGTTAATTGCATCGTGCAAAAACCTCCCGTGATTATAACAGGGAATTATAACCGATACCAATGGTTTTGTATATAGAGTCTGATCCTGCATTGCCTCTAAATTTTATTTGCAGGTTTGTATCTGTTTTTCCGGTAAAAGCTAAGGCCGGAAATAAGCCCTTTTATTTCTATACCTACTGTACGGAACCTGGATCTATACCGCGGAAAACCCCGATACAGTAAGAGGAAATAATATTTAGGCAGAACAGCAAAAAGGTAGTAGCGGTAACCTGCATTTATATACTGCCGGCGCTGAATAAGAGCTGCAGCTGAAAAACCCCTCATATAACTGTATATTTGCTTTTTTAAATCGGCCAGGCTTTTTCGGTGCTCATGAAATACTATTGCACGGGGGTTGTACTTAATTACACCTCCTTTCAGCAGAATACGGTACCACATTTCCGAGTCTTCGCTGCACCCTGATGCCCCGGCTCCCAGCCTTTCATCAAAGTACCCGGCCTGCTCAAATATATCTTTACGGAAAGCAGTATTTGCCCCCGCCCCTATTTCCCAAACCGGAGGGCCCTGCTTTATATTTGCATTAAAATACTGCTCATCAAAGCTTTTATCCAGATATCCCCTGTTAAAACTCCAGTGTTTCTCAAAAATCAGTTGTGCTTCGGTAGCTAATTCGCTGGCGATAACCAGGCCGGTCATGGCAGCAACCTTCCCGTCGCTGAAAGATTTCCATACCTGGTAAACCCATTGCGGGTGTACTTCCACGTCGTCGTCGGTAAAGGCAATAATGGGTTTAGTTGCGGCTTTTACCCCTGTGTTACGGGCAAAGGAAAGGCCCTTCCGCTCCTCTAAAAGGTAAATAACACCTGCACAGCGCTCTGCCACCTGCCGGGTGCTATCATCATCAGGAGCATTGTCCACCACAATAATTTCTTCCGGCCGGCAGCTTAAATTACGGAGCTGCTTAAGGCAACGTTCCAGAGATGCTGCCCTGTTCCGGGTACAGATCACTACTGAAACCGGAACTTTTTGAGGAATATTTTCATCCGCAAATCCTTTAAAAATATCATTAAGCCAGGTTTTAACCTCTCCGAATTTACCCTCAGCCAGCCAATTCCAGAAAGGAGGTAATAATTCAGAAGTAACAATGCCGGTCCACTGAATATACTGCAGGAGGGCAGGCTTTATGGCAGCTTCCATCTTTACGGAAAATTGCCGGGGATCTAAAACCTCTCCCGGTTCTGTAAACAGCTGGCCTAATGGAATCTCTTTCCACCAGAAAACAAAATACGCCCCCTGCTCACTGCTTTTACATTCAGGCAGTGCCTGCAAATTGCTCAGGCTAATATGCAATATCCGGTAAAGTGAATCTTCCTGCATAATGAAACCGGATTAAGAATCAGCCTGAAGGATTAAATCCGGCTGCTCAAGCCGGAAAGGAAATTTAGGCCGGACGGCACCCCACCATTTTCCAAACCACTGAATATCGCCACGGAAATCTTCCAGGTCGAAAGACAGGCATTCTTCAAAAGTAAACAGGGGAACAGAGGTATCCTTTACCACATACAGGGAAATATAATAGGATCCATCGTTAAGGAAATTGCCAGGTATGGTAACCTCTCCCTCCACAAGACCTTTACTGCATTTAATATTTTCAGAAGGTAAATCAAATATACATTCTCCGCTGTAAGAAAAAAGCACCAGGTTGATACTTAAATTAACCTCATCAGCCATATTCCAGAGCGCCAGTTTCACCAGAAGCGGAACCCTTATGTCCACCGGGTCATTTGCATTGTTTAGTACCGGCCGCAGCTCCACTTGCTTAAAGCGGATCCGGTCATTGCCGGGGGCTTCCTCCGGGTTTGCCCATTCCTGGCTTAACTGAAATTTTTGTACTCCTGAAATATACTTATTAACCACCCTGCTTACCTCTCCAATCTCTTTCATTTTTCCCTTATCCAGCCAAAGTGCTTTATTGCAAAGGCTTTGTACTGCCTGCATGCTGTGGCTTACGAAGAGAATGGTTCTTCCTTCCGTCTGGGACACCTCCTGCATTTTACCGAGGCATTTTTTCTGGAATTCAGCATCGCCAACGGCTAAAACCTCATCTACAATTAAAATATCAGGCTCCAGATGCGCGGCCACGGCAAAAGCCAGGCGCACGTACATTCCGGAGGAGTATCTTTTTACCGGTGTGTCTATAAACTTCTCTATTCCGGAAAAAGCAACTATGGCATCGAACTTCCGGCGGATCTCCTCCTTATTCATCCCCAGCACATAACCGCTGATGTAAATATTCTCCCGGCCGGACAGTTCCTGGTGAAAGCCGGTACCTACTTCGAGCAGGCTGCTCACTTTTCCGCGCCCGCGTACATGCCCTTTGGTTGGCTTTACAATCCGTGAAATAATCTTAAGCAAGGTTGATTTTCCGGATCCATTGCTCCCGATAATCCCCAGTACTTCGCCCTGCTTTACGTCAAAACTCAGGTTCTGCAGTGCCCATAAAGCCTGCTTCTGATTTTCGATGCTCTGCTCACCATTGCTGTCCAGCTTAAAGAAGGGATCTTCCTTTCCTAAAAATGCAGTTGTCCACCACCGCTGAAGATCCTGACGTAAGGATCCTGTTCCGATAGTTCCCAGCCGGTACACCTTCGATAAATTTTCTACCTGAATTACTGTATCTGCCATGGGTGATTTATACTACGTCTATAAGTTTATCGCCCTGCTTGTTAAACATGAGCAGAGAAACTGAAAAAAGCACCAAAGTAAATATAAGGCTGTAAATAAGCTGGATGGGTGTTACATACCCCTCTCCCAGTAAACCAAACCGGAAAGCTTCGAAAATTGGGGTAAGCGGGTTCAGCTGAACCACCCAGCGGATGTTTTCCGATACATAACCTATAGGATATAGCACAGGCGTAAGAAACATCAGCAACCGTATGCCCATACTTACCAGGTTAATCATATCCCGGTATTTGGCGGTTATTACAGAAAAGAGCAAACCTAAAGACAGGGCTATGGTGCCTGTCATCAGGATTAAAAAGGGAACACCAATCAACCATGGGGTTAATGGTACTGCCATCTGTTCAAATACAATATAATAGGCCAGTACAAGAAACAGGAGTACCAGCTGGAATAAAAACCGGATAAAATGAGTACTCAGTTGCGAGAGCGGCATGATCAGTCTTGGAAAATAGACCTTACTGAAAATATCTGCGTTTGCCCTGAATGTGGTGGAAGTGGCCATAAATCCATCGTGGAAGAAGTTCCACAGCACAATACCTGATAAATAAAATAATACCGGCGGAATAGCACCTGTGGAGATGCCAATCATTTTCCCGAAAACAAACACATAGGTAATGAGTGTCATAACGGGCTGGAACAGAATCCATAGCGGCCCGAGTACCGTCTGCTGGTAATTCAGCAGGAAATCGCGCCGGACCATTCCTGCCAGCAGGTGACGGTATGCCCACAACTCACCGGCCCGTGTTCCCAGCCAGCTCGTCCGGCTCCGGATTTCCCAATCCCACTCTTCTTTAGAAAATACAGCCACAGTACAATTTTATATTAATAACTTTATGGTTCAATTTGGCAAAAAAAGTTGGATCTGCAAAGTTTTCTTAACAGAATATACATCCACTCCTTTTTTGCTCCTGAAACCGGAGCCCTTATTGAGGGTTGAAAACAGCCACAGAGCGTATTATAAAGGCACCCTGTAACAAACAGATGATAAACAGGCAGACATGATGTTTTGCTGACACTTTAGTCGCCATTTATAGTCATTATTGACAGGGAATAGCTCTTCAGGCTGTTTAATAACAAGTTTCCTTCGCGGACGGCTGGTCTGAATGACACAAAGAGTTATACTGAGATTAAAAATGTCAGGCTACTCAATTCCTTCTACAACTTTATAATCTACAACTTCTCAATACATTTAACGAGGCTTTCCCTCCAGTGAGGAATTTCAAGGTTTAAATTCTTTTTTACCTTCGCTTTATCCAGCACTGAGTATTGAGGACGCTTTGCTTTGGTAACATACTCTGCTGTCCTTACCGGTACCACCTTTACATCTGTTCCACTCAATTCAAAAATAGCTTTGGCAAAATCGTACCAGGAGGTAATACCTTCGTTACTGTAATGATATATTCCGAAATCCCTGTTTTCAGTACCAATAACTGTCAGGATACAATTAGCCAGGTCAATGGCATAGGTGGGAGTACCTGCCTGATCCCAGATTACGCGAAGCTCATCCCTTTCCTTCCCTAACCTGATCATGGTTTTTACAAAGTTATTACCAAATTCAGAATAGAGCCAGCTTGTGCGGATAATAAAATAACCGGAAAGGATCTCCTGAAGGGCTTTTTCTCCTTCTGCTTTGGATTCTCCGTAAATATTTACAGGTTTTATTTCGTCATTTTCCTGAAGCGGTTGAACACTGGTGCCAGGGAAAACAAAATCCGTTGAAATATGAATCAGGATTGTGCTGTATTTTTCACATAGCTCAGCTATATTCTTTACACCCTCCCTGTTTATTTTTAAGGCCGCTTCCGGCTCATCTTCTGCCTTGTCTACCGCAGTATAAGCGGCACAGTTTATACAATAAGCCGGCCTATGCTCCTCAAATACCTTTTCCAGTGTTTCCCGCTCAAGAATATCTGCACTTTCACGGGGAACAATAACCAATTCTATTCCCGGGTATTCTCCCTGAAGGGCCTGAAGGCACTGCCCAAGCTGACCTGCTCCACCAAAAACTATAACTTTATGCATTAGCTAATTCCGATTGTTTATATTCTGAAAATAATATGTTTTGCTGATCTTTTTCAGATACCACAACATCCTCCTGCGCTACCTGCCAGTCGATATTTAATTCAGGGTCATTATACAAAATGCCTCCCTCCGCTTCTTTACAATAATAGTTATCGCACTTATAAAAGAATTCAGCTTCCTTACTTATCACCACAAACCCATGTGCAAAGCCGCGGGGAATAAATAACTGCTGTTTGTTTTCAGCGCTTAGTACTACTGAGAAATGCTGCCCAAAAGTGGAAGATCCTTCCCTTAAATCAACCGCCACATCCAGAACCTCTCCCTTAATTACCCTCACCAGCTTTGCCTGGGCATGGTCGCCCTTCTGAAAATGCAGTCCCCTCAATATTCCATAGGAAGAAAATGACTGATTATCCTGCACAAAATGCACATTGAGTCCGCATTTTTCATTAAACCTTTTTTCGTTAAAACTTTCGAAAAAATATCCTCTTGAATCAGAGAACACAGGAGGTTTTATTAAAAAACATCCTTCAAGTTTTGTATTGATAATTTCCATATTAAATTTTTTTCTTAAAAAAATCAGTAATTGCTAAACGATATATAAAAACAACTGACCTGCCATTAAAGATAAAGACAAGGGGGCTTCCAAAAAATATATTTTAACTATACTTATATTTTTTTGTAAATTAACAAAGAAGAACAGACAATCGGAAGAATTTTCACCTTATTATTTTATTCATCAGTATTCAACGCACGGGTAAAAAAAGCCTTTTTTCGGCAAAAAGCAGCTAAAATTTTGACAGCTAGCTGTTCGCTTCCCGCATATTTTGCAAAAACTCAAAGTAACCTTATTTACATTCACATGGCATTTCAAAAAAAATGGCCTGTTTGGCTCCTTACCAATTCAGACCAGTTTTTAATATAGATCAGGAATTCTCCTGAAAATCACTTTCAGTTATATTGGCCCGGCAGCCATTAAGCATAAGCTTCTTCCAACTTATTTTCTTTTACCGCCGCCTTTGTTTCCAGCTCCCTGAATATTTCCACAAATCGTTTTGCTACTGCCTGCCAGTCATATAACTCTTTTCCGCGATTACGCGGGAAGGGCTTAATCCTCTCACCTTCAAGGATATTGCGCAACACATTCTTCCACTGCGGGTAATTAAATGGCTCCACCACTTTTCCCACACCTTCTTCAAGGAGGTACTCTGCCACGTTAGATACCCGGCTGATAAGTACTGGTGTGCCACAGGCAATTGCCTTCATGGCTGCAACAGGGCCTCCTTCAGATATGGAAGTATGCACAAAAAGGTTGGATGCACAGTAATGCTGCCGCAAATCCTCTCCTGTTAAATAGCCTACGAAACGCACCTTATCCTGCTCCAGCAAGGGAGCTGCTTCTTTCCTTAAATAATCTTCATACTCCGCCACTCCATGGCCGGAGATTAGCAGCAGGAAATCATGTTCCGGGCTAAGCTCTTTTAAAACATCAATAAGCTTATCGAGCTGCTTTATCGGGATAAGAAGAGAGGAGGTAAAGAAAATGGTTTTTCCTGCGGGTAAATCCAGGGCTTTTCGTGCCTCCTGCATATCCATAGGCTTCCACACATCGAACTCACAACCGGAGGTTACTTTCTCGATGGGTCCGCTGTACATGCTTTTCAGGTCGTCCAGGTAGTAATCGTTCTGGACCATTACATAGTCTATTCTCTGAATCAATTTCTTTACCTTCCGGTGCCTGAGGTAATAACTAAGCGATGCAGGTACATTTAACCTGGGTTTAAATATAAGATTCCCCGGCAGATTAAGTACCCCTCTGAAAGTCTGCAGTATAGGTAAATGGCCAAATTCTTCCAGTACTTCAAAATTCATTTGTCCGAAATCGCCGTTCAGGTTTATAATTACTTTATTCGCCTCAGAATATTCTTTCAAAAACCTTAATAAGGAAGAGGATCTTATTTCCTTCATCACCTTTACTCCATGGAGGTTTTTTATATCTTCTGCAGGAAACAGCCGGTGCACCAGTCCGTCCTCAAAACGGTGAGAATACATTTTATCTGCACGATAATCAGGCTGCCATACCTCAAACTCAAACTCCCCGCTGTACTTCAGAATTTCCTCACCTAACTTATCAGGAATTTCATTCCGGTATATGCCTACCCAGTTTCCGTCGGGGGTATCCCAGTTTACCTCAGGCCGTGGTTTATCCTTCAGATAGTCGTAATCCGGTTTATGAGGAAGAATATTAATTATTTTTGTTTTCATATCATTTATTACCTTTTACGGAATTCATTCATGATGTAGTTCTTCATCGACCGGAAATCAACCAGTGAGAGAAGATCCTCCCAGTCATCTTTGTCTATCCAGCCGAGGAGGGACAATGCAGTGTAGGTTATGGCCAGGTAAACAGGAACAAAGGCAATCATTAACAGGACATCACCATAAAAAAATGATTCAAAAGCAGTATAGAAAACTGCATAATTGATAAGCCCGAAAATCCCGAACTTAAGTGTTAACTGGTGCTTAAGGCTTGGAAAATGCTTTGTTGCATAAAACCTGTAGAGGATGCCCAGGAAAATATTGGAAAGCAACACTGCAGATGCCACACCCTGAGCTCCGGTATTTATTAACTGTGGGTGCAAAAATAAAACAACTGCTAATGCAAAGAATATGAGGTTTGCTGTATTTAATATTGCCGACAATTTAAATCTGCCTAAACCTTCAATTACACTTCCGTATGGCATGTTTAGTACGTTAATAAAAAGGGCCACCGTTACAAGCTGCATTACCATTATGGATGGTTCATAATCCTCTCCCAGCAACATCATTACAAATGGCCGGGAGAATATAGTTAACAAAACCACGGCTGGAAGAATGTAAAGAAAGCTGAAACGCTCAAATTTGTAAATCTTATCGCGAATGAAGTGATTATTCCCTTCTGCTACAGCCTTTGAAAATAACGGGAAGAATAATAAGCTTACACTTTTACCAATTAACAGAATGAAGCCCCCTACCTTATACCCGGCAGTATAATACCCAACCTGCTCTGAGCTTGTAAAAAACTGGAGAAGTACCTTATCAATCTGCTGAATCATGCTTGTTGACATACCTATCAGGATAACCGGAAGGGAAATTTTCATATACCTCCAGGCAAGTTTTTTATCAAACCCCTTAAAAGAGAATCCCCTGAACAGGTATACATAAATGGGTATGGTTACTAATGTGGCTGCCATATTTGCAAAAGAAAGAGCAACTGCCCCAAAACCCAGCAAAACCACTGCTATCCGGAGCGGATGTTGCAAAAAGCCACCCAGCAGATCGGGAATATCCACCTTTGCCTGTTCGGTTTTAGCCGTAAAGGTTGCTTTAGGAATATATATCAGCTGACCAATAGTAACGGTGATTAATGAAATAAAAATCACGTACTCATGAGCCTGGCTCTCAAATTCCTTATCGAATATATATTTTTGAACAGCATAAAACCCAAGAACCCCCAGCACAAACAAAGCAGTGGTAACCAGTTTTAAGCCGGCAAAAGTACTGTTGCATTTATCCTCATCCTGCCCCTCAGATAATAACTTTATATGGGCAGTGCTTATACCAAGATCGGCAATAAAAACCAGCAGTGAAACATAAGCTGTACCAAAGGCAACTGTACCAAGTACAGTAGGACCCGCTACCCTGGCTACTACAAGGCTTGCAACTATCTGCAAGACTTGTAAGCCAATTTTAGTAGAGTAGCTAAGAATTAATTTTTGTTTTAACATTTAAAAAATGCGATGCGTGCCAGAAAAATTTACAGCAGGAAGTGCAGGCAATTATTTTGCCAGCACCATAAGGGAGAATCCACCAAAAAGCTTTACTGTAAGATCGGAATTAATATTGAACATAAATTTACGTGGATATTTGGCTAATTTACTTTTCATGGTTTTGCGTGGCAGCTCCAGGGAATCAGCTGTATAAAAGTAGTCCATTATTTTATAGCCGGTATCTTCGAGGGTGGCAAGAGCAGTTTCTTTTGTATAATAATTAATATGCCCGACCGTGCGGCGCCCCACCATAATCTGATCCTGTAAAATACTGTTTATATTAATGTCGAGCGGAATATGGAAAATTTTGTATTTGGCCCGGTCCTTCATTTTACGAAGGAATCCGAACTCATCCTCCACATGCTCAAACACATCAATCGCCATGGCAATGTCGAACTTTACCGATTTGTCTTCTTCCAGTAAATCTTTCAGGTGAAACTTAATATTTTCATTTTCCCTTGACTTGCTCAGCTCATACGCCTGCGGCGAAATTTCATATCCTTCAAACTTAGTACCCTTTGGCATTTTATAAGAAAGTTGCTTCAGGATTTCTCCTGCACCACAGCCTACTTCACATACAGTTTTATATTCGAGCTGATTGCGCTGAATAATCTTAAAAATGTTTCCTGCTTTCCAGGGGGAATCGCTTACATGCCAGTCCTTATTTTTCTCGAGATACTCTCCTGTTGCATAAATGCTTTCTTCCTGTGTCATGATCGTGTGTTGTAAAAATTGATTAAAAAATAAATATGATTATTAATAGCTGTTATTTAGTTACAGAAAGCCCTGGTTCCAGTTGTTTTGCAGGGCGGCTGACCCTCTTTGGAACAGAGCTGCCGGACCTCCAGTTCTTTTGAAGTATGAATACCGGGTATTGTCCCCAGCGCCCAAGGGCTTCAGGAAATTTATCTTCCAGCCAGTAAACGAAGGAAGCTATTTGTTTTCCAAATGCCTTTTCTTTTAAAAATGTGTTAGAGAAACTCCGGCTTATGGCACTGTAAACTCTAATTCTGGCCCCGAAAGGCTTTTTAAGGTCGTTCAGGAACCAAGTATAATCCTGCTGTTGTAGAAACAACTCAGGAAGGTTTCCTGTTTTGCTTTTTTCGATTTTATTTTTCTTCACCCGCTTTCCCCGCAACAGTTTGTAAACTTTAAACAGCGGTTTCCATACTCCAAACGCCAGCCTCATTAGCAAAGGTTTGTTCCAGTTATATACAATAACCGCCTCTCCTCCGGGTTTAATCACCCGCAGGGCTTCTTCCACGGCCTTTGTTTGTTCCTGTTGCGGAATATGGTAAACGGTATGCATAGAAATCACCGAATCGATACAATCATCGGCCAGGGGAATGCTGGTCATATCTCCCAGTATAAAAATTCCTTTTCCATTGAGCCTGGAAGCAGCCTCCTGCATAGCCAGCAAAGAGAAATCCATGCAAATACGTAAGCCGTAACGGTTTGAGTAAGTCAGGTACTCATCATTGGGAACCGAACCGGAGGCAACATCTAAAAGATACTCCCCGCCCGGCAAATAATTGTTCAGCCGCAGGTGGCAGCGGCTCCAGTATTCTTCGCTTACAGGCCTGCGGTCTTCAAAGGTAATGGTATCATTATAACCGTTTTCCGTTTTTACCCAGCCATAATCATCATAAAACTTTTGCACAATCTTTTTTTCAGCAGAAAATGTCTCCACTTTTTCCATTGCAATTTCATCACCTGCCACTATAGCCTTTGTAGCCAGGAGCCCGGCTATATATCCTTCCACCACCGGGTAAATAAATTTTTCATCTGCGGATATCAGGGCTTCCTGCAGCGGTACTGTAACAGTTTCACCTTCATAGGTGACCGCTTTACCTTCAGCAATAGCAACATTAAGTTTATTAAGATTTCCGGCG
This sequence comes from Cesiribacteraceae bacterium YIM B00369, assembly GCA_017948555.1. Taxonomy (GTDB): domain Bacteria; phylum Bacteroidota; class Bacteroidia; order Cytophagales; family Cyclobacteriaceae; genus Nafulsella. Next base: position 93,945 of record JAFMYY010000015.1, read on the forward strand.
TCAACCAGCTTTAGTTTCTTACGACTTACAGGGCATCGCAGGTTTGGGATAAAATTCAACAACTGTGGATCCATTGTACAACAATCATTTAAAGGTTCAAAAAAATAGCACCGCATCAAAAAAAGTAAGCCATCCCTGATTTGCGCAAACACCTCCGGATGGTAATTACTAATAATCTTTAACCTGATATAAAAAAGAAAGTTATTCTCCGGCACTAAATCCCGGTAATCGAAGTGCATATATTCCCCGCTCAGCATGTAACAAATCCTGTTTATTATTTATTTTTCATTATCTGAAAGATTTGTTCTTAACATAAAGATAAAGATCAGACGGGAAACATTGCTTCTGCAGGCTAAAACATTACCTGTTTCAAAAGAAACCCACCCGGGTGAAACATAAATAAGATTGGTTATCAGCCTGTTTCAGGAAAATTTAAAAAAACATCTCCCTATTTAATTGGTATATATAACATTACCGAAAACCAAAACAAGTAATAAAATGTGAAAGATCAACAATCTCTAAAAAATTGCTAAATCTATGAAAACCAAAATCATAAATATTCTCTCTCATATTCCGGATTATGACTTCCTGAAGGACGAACCCCGGCCAACAGTAAACTGGGATACACCGGATGGAAACTGGGTAGGAATATACCGCAATGAAATCCCTGATAAGTTAGGTAAGGAAGTTCTTAAATTTACTGATGAATTTGAATACGAAGTATGGCAGCCTGACTACCGGGCCGATAAAATTTACAGCCACCAGTTTGAAGACGGGCTGATCCACAGGCTTTTTCCGGCAGAAGATGTACCGGAGATTCACGGACTAAAAATAAGGAAGGAAATTACCTCCCCTGTAATGGTGGAATTTCTGAATGAATATGCCGGTGAAAATAAAGTTGTTATCAACCTCAATGGTGATTTCAGTAAGTTTATTTATGCCATTCTTAAAAATTGCGGGCATCTCCCTGTTCTGCAAACCTTTCGGGGCACCATTAATTTACCTGAAACAATGGCGTTTAAAAAGAGGCGTAATGTTCTTGCCACTGTTAACTATATCAACAAACACCTCATTACTAAAAAGTTAATCAGGAAGGTTGATTATGTTACCTACCAGAATAACCTCAACCAGAATACCCTCGAAAAAATTTACCGGGGACCAAAAGCCAAATTAACTTCCGGCTGCGATTTTTCCTTCTGGAAAAAGCTCGACAAAAAAGCATCCCGAAAAGAACTGAACCTCCCTGAAAACACCCCCATATTTCTTACATCCTCCCTGCTCATTATGAGAAAGCAAATCGATAAGCTGCTGGATGTTTTGAAAGAGCTGGATCAGCAACATGATTTTCTCCTTTTGATTTCAGGCCATGGTACTGAAGAATATGAAAAGTATTTACAGGAGGTGGCAAAACCACTGATGGACAAAGGAAAGGTTAAATTTATTGGCTTTCATACCGGCGATAAGCTTAGAAAATATTATTCCAGCTCAGATCTTTTCATCAATCCTTCCATGTCGGAAGGGGGACCTGTGTCGGCCATGAAAGCACTGGCCTGCGAAACGCCATTGTTTTGCACCAATGTAGGTAACGTTGCAGAAACAATGAGAGAAAACGGGACAGGAATTCTGGTGGATCCTTTTGATTACCAACAATGGAAAGAAAAACTTAACAGTTTTTTAAACGGGGAAAGGGTAATACCATTCGACAGAAAGAAAGCAGAGGAACTTTATGACTGGCAGAAAATTGCTGCAAGGTTTACAGCTATTTACCGCAAATTACACGAACAGCATATTTACAATAACAGGAAGGCTGTTCCTTTAAACAACAGAAAACCTATGAAACCTGATGCAGGGAACAGGCAGAAGGTTTAATTCAGGAAATCCTGAAGGTTTTAAAGAATCAACAGAAAAGGCGGAAGAATTTTGGTTCATCCGCCTTTTCTGTTGATAAAACTGTTTTACAGACTAATCAGCCCGTCAGTTGTTACTTTCATTTTCAGGCAGGCACTCCTTCGGTTTTTTGCCCATACCCGGGTAAAGGTAATCCTGCAACATCAGCCTGCTTTTTAGTAGTGATCCTCACTTTCTCTATAAGAAAAACAGGGTATTGACCAAAGCGCCCCATCAGCCGGGGAAAGTTTTCTTCAAGCAGGAATATAAAAGAAGCAAACTGACGTCCAAAAGCTTTTTCTTTTATAAAAGTATTCGAAAAACTACGGCTTATAGAGCTGTATACTTTAAGGCGGGCATTATAGGCGCTGCCTATATGATTGCTAAACCAGTGGTAATCCTGCTGTTGCACGAATAATTGTGGCCGCCTGTTATCACCACTGAATTTCAATGTTTTTTTTCTTTTTTTAAGCTTTTTATAGACGCCCAGGAGAGGTTTATAAAAGCCAAAAGCTGCCTTCATAAATGCAGGGTTACACCAGGAATATACTATTACAGCCCTCCCGCCTTTTACCAGAACTCTCTCTGCCTCCCCTATTGCCTTAGCCTGCTCCTGTTGGGGAATATGATAGACTGTATGCATAGAAATTACCGAGTCTATACATCCATCCATGATGGGCATATTAGCCATATCCCCTAAAATAAATATCCCTTTTCCCTTCAAACGGATAAATGCTTCTTTCAAAGCCTGAATTGAAAAATCCATACACACCCTGGCTTCATACAAATCACTGTAAGTCAGGTATTCATCATTTGGTATCGAACCTGAGGCTACATCCAGAATATATCTTCCACCCGGAAGGTATTTATTCAGACGTAAATGGCAGCGGCTCCAGTAGCTTTCACTCACAGGCCTCTGGTCTTCAAAAGTTAAAGTATCCTTATATCCCTTATCTGTTTTTTGCCACCCGTATTCATCGTAGAATTTTTGTACCACTTTTTTCCCTTCAGCCAAAGCAGCATTCTGTTTGTCTTCATCCGAATATTCAACTCCTGATCCCGGCGAAACAAATTCAGAGGCAAGTAATGCATCAGTAGCTAAAAGTGATGCCAGGTAACCATCAAAAACCGCATAGGCATATTTCCCATCTGCTGAAATTAATCCTTCTGCTAAAGGTTCGGTTTGAAGGCTGCCACTTTTGGTATAAACCTTCCCGGCAAGAATAGCATCATTAAGAAAGTTGAGCTCTGCTCCTGATAAAACCTTCAAACCCGCACCTGACACAGGGCAGCGAAGATTATTTACGAAATTAAATAATTGCAAATCCATAAACAGCAGTTAAAAAAAATAAAATATGAATAAAAATTCTACATGAACTACAATACAGATATCAGAATTACAATTCAAACAGCAAAACTAAAACCAATGTTTTTTTGTTTTTCACTCTTCTTAAATCAATATTTTTCAAAAAACATCATTACACCCAAATAAACAACAAGCTATCAGGAACGGCAAAAGACAAACATTACCATCATTTTCCCTGTTTAATGTATATCCTCAACGTGCATAATCCGGATATATTATCAACGACTGACTATCAGTGTTTTGTATTTGAACATTATTTTTTTCTGATCGTTATTTAAGGTACTAAACAATTTTTTCCGATGCTCCGCAAATATATTTTTACAGCTTTCTTTATCTGTTTTTGCACAACCAGTGCTGTTTATGCGCAGGCATTAGCTGATTTTGAGTTTGAAGACCCAAATAACCTTACCAAAAACTCTGTACCCGGAGGGCAGGATGCCATCAGCATAAATCAATTCGCCAGATGGGCAAATGGTGGTGTCTATACCATTTCAGATCCCTTAGATCCAAACCCTGATGATCCTGTACAGCAGAATATTGAACTGAAAATTCCTGTAGATGTAGTTAAAAACCCGGACGGGGGCAGCATCTACATTGAAACAGAGTTTATGTGCAATGAAGCCAATGCATGGCTATTCAGAGGCGGAATTACTAATCATACCGGAATCTATCATAGTGTGGATAATGGATTCAACATAAGGTATTATACCACGTCTGATCAAAATTTTATAAACACAGGGTTCATTGGTTTTCCTCTCGAGTTAGGGGTTTTAAAAAAAATAACCTTTTATTATGATGAAATAGCAGGAATGGCTTACCTGTATGTGGATGGAGAAGAAATCTGGAAAACTACAGATAGCGGTTATCAGCCAACACCAGGAGAGCCATTTTACTGGTATACAGAGAATGGGATTGTAACGGTAGGAGACGGTATGAATGGTAATTCCCACAAGGCTGGCGAAGGTTCAGTACCTTCACTGTACAGGTTCAGGGTTTCCAAAGAACCTTGCACTGATTTAAATCCTCCCCTGGTAACTGAACCGCAAATTAGTATTTGCCCGTTTGAAACAGCTGTTGTGGAAGCTTCCGGCGCAACAGATGGAAACTTCTATTTATGGTATGATAGTGCGGATCCTCAGGCGGAGCCTTTGAAGGATCAGGCAGGGAATGTTTTAAAAGGAAACAGTATTTCTATTACAGGAGAAAATCTTGAACAGGGACAAACCCATGCCTACTACGTGAGAATTACAAATGGGGCCTGCGATTCGGATTCTGAAGAGATAATTGTCAATGTAAACCCTTTACCTGATGCCCCTGTCGTTGTATCAAATCCAGCCATTTGCGGGGAAGGCAGCACAACTCTTAGCGTGACCGGAGCAGGAGCTTCGGAGGAGTACCGCTGGTACAGAGATGCAGACCCAAACTCAGCCCCTCTGGCAGGGGAAACCGCTGCAAGTTATTCAACTGGAGTTATCAGTCAGACCACAAGCTTTTTTGTTTCCATTAAAGGGGTTGATTGTGAAAGTCCCCGCACAGAAGTAAAAGTAATTGTACATCCGGTTCCTCCACAACCGGAAGTGGAGCAAACTTCTTTTACCCTTTGTGGTACTGAAGAGGTGGAAGTAAAAATAAAAGATGCAGCCGGCTCCGGCTACACTTATAACTGGTATGGGGAAGAAAACGGCAGTGAGGTACTCCTGAAAAGCAGCACTGAATTAACTTATAAATTTTTGGCAGATGAGGATACCCGTCTTTATGTGGGAGCCTCTAAGGGGGAATGCGAAAGCAGCAGCCGCACTGCAGTTAATATTGAGGTTAATGAACTGCCTTTTGTGGATGCAGGCGAAGACCTGACCGTACTAAAGGGAGAAAGCATAGAGCTTCAGGCAAAAGGGGAAAACGGGGAAAGCATAAGCTGCACCTGGGAGCAAAATAATAGCCTGGACAGGCTGGATATTTCTAATCCAACAGCTAAGCCCACTGTTTCCACTTCCTACGTAGTAAAACGGGTGGATCCTCTAAGCGGCTGTAAAAATACCGATACTGTAACTGTTTTTGTAATCGACAAATTTCCGGTTCCTAATGCATTTTCACCTAACCAGGATGGCCGTAACGATACCTGGGAAATACCTAACATAGAGAATTATCCTGAATGTGAAATTAAAGTCTTTAATAGCTGGGGCAACCAGGTGTTTTATTCGAAAGGATATAATACTCCATGGGAAGGCCTGTTTAACGGACAGGAGCTTCCCTCCGGCACATATTACTTTACTCTTAAGTTAAGCCCGGAGCATAAAGGGGAAACAGGATCGGTTGTGATTATGAGATAAAGCGCTATAGAGAAAAAGCAACCTCCACAATGCCGCATCATTTTTTCAGGAGACTAATTCTTACAATTAATTGATTGATGAAATTTTATCGTAGCGGGACAAATTAATATTGCTTATATCCCGCTTTGTCATTCCGACAATAGGAGTCGGACGCGGTTCCCCGCAGGGACCGATGCCGAATCTTTCCAAATAATAGTTCATCAGAGTCTTCAAATGATAAAAGATGCCGCAGCGGCGGACCGTTTCATTCCTCAGCATGACAAGGCTAGTCTTTACTGGTAAAATAATCTGTCCAACTGCTTACCTGGACGCCGCTGGCATCAGGCGCGGAAGATTATCCAGATTAAGGACCTCAAACTGTTCATTCACAAAAACGGGGGGCAACTCAAGCTTCAGTTCATTGAATTCCTCAGCCGGGATTTGCCCGAAATTAACCAGCTTATTAAATACAAGAATATTTCCTTTTCCTTCTCTTATTTCCGCTAACCTTGTTACCCTTAACGATTGCCTCTTACTTATAAAGGTCATAACACGGGGCTTAAAGAAAATTATAATGTCATCAGGCTCAGTATGCGTTTCCAGGTACCGGAACATTTCCCGGCTTTGCGGGGTGTAAGGCCCTTCGCTGATTTGCTTTTCGGGGTAGCTTTCATGCACCTCGTATATATAAACCATACTCCTGAAAAAGAACAATACAAGGAGGACCATACTAAATACAGGAACCCAGGATATTTTAACCCTTTTAACCTCCGGCCGGGCTACAATTTCAGCAGCAGAAAGGCCAACAAATGTATAGTAAATATAAAAAGGGAGGAGTGAAAAAATAAACCGCAGGCCCTGAATGGGTGGCCAGAGAATAAAAATCACAAGGCTGGCAGCAGAATACACCAGGTACAGGATGTCCGGCATACGGCGGATTCTTTTGTAAATACCCAGCAGAAGAAAAGGAATGGTAATACCGTAAATCAGATAAGGAAAAAGAACCCCCTCATAAAATTCTGCTGGCAACTCTATATAATACATAATATTATAAGCGAGTTTACCCGGGGTAATACGTTTGAGAAAAGCTAAATGAGAGCCGCTCCCGCCCGGCAGCCAGAGCTTAAGGAGGATCCAGCAAGCAGCAAAACCCACATAAGGCAGCAGTTCCTTCCACTCTTTTTTAAAAGTAGCTGCAAAACGCTCCCTAAGCGGATGATACCATTTTATAAGATGCCCGATACCTAAGACCCCGACCAAAACAATGCCATTGGTCCGCACCAGAAAAGAAAAATAAATAAGTACTCCTGTCAGCAGACAGGTAAGTGTCCTGTTGATAAAGAGTTTCCTGTACCCCAGTGTTTTTTCGATGAACAAGATGCTTAATAAAGCAAAAAATAAAAAAGGGATATCAGAATTTATGGTGTCGGAGAACTTAAGCAGGAACGGGTTAAAACCTAAAACCGCAACCAGCCAAAGTGAGTATACCGGTCCTATGCGTGGCAGAAAAAGGCGGTAACTGACCAGCAGGGAAAGTAAGAAAAAAATAATTACATAAACTTTAACTGCAGTAAGCGAGAAGCCAAAAAGGGCTACAACAGGAGCCAGCAACAGAGGGAATCCCCAGGGGTACAAATGAGGCCCCACCTGCGGGTTTGCCCCTTCCTGCTGGGTGGACTGGTCCATTGCATAGCTGTTCTGTGCCAGCACATCCTGGCTGGTTCCATCAAGGATACTCTGCGCCTGGCGAAGATACAGGGCAAAATCGCCTCCCCAGTCATGCCCATCCTGCAGGGACAGGTATGCAAAAAGGCCGGACAAACACAGGATCAGCAGAAGAATAAAGGCAGCATACTGCTGCCCTGATTTATACTTCATAATATGAAATAACTTTAATACCAGCAGTCTCCTGCCTTATAATGTTTTCACTTTCTTCCTGTGGCTTTGTCCCTTTTCTTCACCATACGCTTTTCTGCCGGCCACCGGAGCAGAATTTATTTCTGCTTTTTTATAAGCTGATTTATTTAAAATGGTTACCGGCTCAATGGTAACTCTGTTTTTCTTTCTTCCTGAAAGGTTGTATTTGGAAATACAATATAATGCCCTGAAGCCATCTTTCCAGTTAATCTTCTTCCCTTCTTCATAAGTACGTCCATAGTATGAGATACCCACCTCATAAATACGGATGTTAGGAATACGGCTTATTTTTGCAGTTACTTCCGGCTCAAAACCAAAGCGTTTTTCCTGTAAATCCAGGCTCTGGATAAGGTCTGTCCGAAAAAGTTTATAACAGGTTTCCATATCTGTTAAGTTAAGATTGGTAAACATGTTAGAAAGGTTGGTCAGGAACTTATTGCCTATTGTATGCCAGAAAAACAAGATACGGTGGGCATTTCCGCCGGAAAAGCGGGAACCATAAACAACATCGGCAAAACCATCGAGCACCGGCTGCAACAGAGTATTAAACTCAGCAGGGTCATACTCAAGATCGGCATCCTGGATCACCAGGTAATCGCCACTTGCTTTTTTTATACCTGTATGCAGAGCAGCTCCTTTGCCCATATTTACGTTATGGCGGAAGTAGCGGATGCTCAGTTCAGGATGATCCTTTATATAGTTCTTTGCTACTTCCTGCGTACTGTCTGTAGAACAATCGTCTACAATTATAATTTCTTTCTGAATATCGTGAACCAACCGCACTCCTGCAATTCTGTCCAGCACCAGGGGCAGAGTTTTGCTTTCATTATAAGCAGGTATTACAATTGATAAGGTAAAGGTTTCGAGGTCAATCACATCCATCATTCCTTTTATTAAAATATTAAAAAATACAGGGCCGTTTTCAGAAATAAAAAATTCTTCAAAAAAAGAGTGGGATTCAGCCTTTAAAAACAAAGAATTTTTTAGCGAAATAATTAAAAAAGGCTACCGTCGCTATAGCTAAAATTTTGCAAATCTTGTCTTCCAGTTCTGAGTTCTCAACCAATATCCACATCAATAACTGGTTCAGAAAAAGGGCTACAATAGAAACAAGGACAAAAACAGTAAACTCGGTTCCTCTATTATATCGTCCTCCATCAAAAACCCACCTCTGCGAAATAATATAATTGACAAAAATTGCCAGAGTGATGGCCAGAACATTCGCAGTCAGATAGTACATTTCCACAAAATCGACAAGATAAATGTAGGTACCTATCTCAACCCCGGCGCCAATGGCTCCGGCCACAGCAAATTTAATTATCTGAGCATAATTTGTTCCGTTGGGCATCACTTAGTTTTTATATATCAGGCAATAAAATGTTTCCTGGAGAATTTACGCTGCTGAATTCCCCAGCGCAAAGCTGCAAATAAACCGGAAATTTTCTTAACAGCCACATCAAATTGCCTCTGTTTTATACTTACCAGGAATCCTTTTATAGTTTTGCCGAACTCATACCAGAAATACTTTCTGAAAAAAGCAGGTTCTTTATGTTTCAGCACTACAAGTAAAGGGTTACGGGCATCGTAATAAGCTTTAAAAGCCGATTGTTTACCAATGGTCATGCTCTCTTTATGCCATAACTTTGCATGAGGGGTATACATAATCTTATAGCCTGCTGCCTTACCGCGGGCTTCCCAGTCGTACTCTTCCGACTGAAAGAAAAAGGTAGTATCGTATCCTCCTACTTCTTCATACACCTGGCGGCTAACCAGCATAAAAATATCATCAATAAAAAAGCGTTCTGCCTCTTCATCATACTGGCCTCTGTCAACTTCCCTTAAACCTATATGTTCTCCGTTCCAGCGAATAGGGTCTTCGTGTTTACCTACACTTTGCAGGGTATCCGGTTTTTCATGATAATAAGCTTTTCCGGTTACGAACCCGATTTTAGGATCTTTAGAGGCGGTAGCCACCAGAGCAGAAACTATTTTATTATCTACTTTAACATCATTATTAGTAATAAGAACATAGTCGGCTTTCTCCCGGCCAAAGGCATATTCGAGGCCAAAGTTAAAGCCTCCGGAATACCCGCGGTTCTTTTCAAGCCGGATAAGTTTTGCCTCCGGAAAGTTTTCCTCCACGTATTCTTTGGTCCCGTCAACAGAACCGTTATCAATAACCACTACCTCAAAGTTGGGGTAGTCATTTGCCAGATAGGTACTTACCGAGTCTTCCAGCAGTTCCCTGCCGTTATAACTCAGGATAAGTACCAGTACTTTGGGCATAGAATTGCTTGAAATCTGCGCCATAGATTAAAAAATTTTCAGAAATATTAAACTGTTGTTTTAGCGGCCTGCTTTGAGCTGCCCTGATGGGTTTTCTCATATTCATGCAAAGCCTCAACCACATAATCGACTTCCTCATCAGTTAACAGCGAATGGAGCGGCAATGTTATCATATCCTGCCAAACCTTATCTGCAACCGGAGTGTCGTTATTGTTCCACCGCTGGAAGAAAGGCTGTTGCGGAAGCGGTAAATAATGTACACTTGTAGCAATGCCACGCTCTTTTAAATAGATGATAAGATCATCACGCTCCGCATACTTTACGCCGAAAATCCAGTAATTGTTATTATCTGCGTCATACGGAAACAGCGGCTTAATAGTTTCAAGACCTTCCATACCTGCAAGGTATCTTTTTACCACCTCTGCCCTGCGCTGGTTCATGCCATCCAGTTTCTTTATCTGGGCAAGGCCAATGCTGGCAGCCAAATCGTTCATGTTATATTTATAACCCAATACGGCAATATCGTAGTGCCAGTGGCGTGCATTAGCAGCCTTACCGGTATAGCCTCCCACGCGCTTCCAGGTGTCTTTATCAATTCCTACCCAGCGGTTGGCTTTCATTGGCAGAATCAGGTCCTCATCGTCGGAGCACATCATACCGCCATCGCCGGTGGTCATTGCTTTTTTCTCTTCAAAGCTAAAGCAGCCAATATCGCCCCAGGTACCTAACTTCTTACCTTTATAGCTGGCTCCTGCGGTATGGGCACAGTCTTCAATCACCTTAAGGCCTTTTGCACGGGCAAAGTCCATTATTTTGTCCATTTGTGCAGGATGCCCGCCCATATGCACAGGCATAATGGCCACACAGTCTTTGGTGTATTTGCGTTCCATATCTTCCAGATCAATGGAAAGCGTAACAGGATCGACATCTACAAAAAGAGGCTCCAGGCGGTTGTATACAGGAGCAAAAGCGGTTGAGGCAAAGGTAATGGCCGGCACCATTACTTTTTTTCCCTCAGGAAAATCAAATGCGGCAAGGGCAAGGTGAAGGGCTGCCGTGGCAGAGTTCAGGCCTACAGCAGCTTTACAGCCTATGTATTCACTCCACTCTTTTTCGAACTGGCTTACCTTCGGGCCCATGCCTATCCAGGCTGCATCAAACGAATCTTTTATATTATCAAGCTCTTCCTGTCCTACATTTGGTACAAACAGGCGAACATTCATTTTCTTTTTATTATCACTCATATTTTTATGGCATTATTTTCTTTTAAAAATTCCTGCAGACCTGGTGCATTTTTATCCTTTTCAGATAATATGGGAGAATCTGTGCCCCAGTCTATATTAAGTTCCGGATCGTTCCAGCGGATAGCCCGTTCAGATTCAGGCGCATAAACACTGTCTACTTTATAGGTAACTTCGCTGTTTTCTTCGAGGGTCATATACCCGTGGGCGAAGCCACGGGGCACCAGCACCATATTCTTTTCTTCGGCTGAGAGCTTTACACTATCCCACTGCCCGAATGTTTCAGAACCTTCCCTGAGGTCGACAAACACATCGAGCACCGCACCACTTGTGCAGCGAAGCAATTTAGTTTCGGCATTGGGCGGCAGTTGAAAATGAAGGCCGCGAAGGGTATATTTCTGTTTTGATTTAGCATGATTTTCCTGAACCCAGTCCCGGTTAATTCCATGCTCCTCAAATATCTTTTTGTCGAAGGTCCGCATAAAAAAGCCTCTGTCGTCGCCTATAGGCTTTAGCTTAAACTCAAACGTACCTTTCAGTTTTAGGGGCTTAATCTGCATATACCTCCTGTTTTTTACCGGTTTCACTTGGCTGGCCTACGCCTACTCTTACTCTCCAGCTTTGCTCAGCGCGGCTTTTGTAGAGCGAGCGGCAGTCTACCATTACAGCGTTTTCTGACATTACGCTCTCAAAAGCTTCGTCAGAAATTTTCAGGTAATCATCCCATATTGTTGCCACATAAACCACATCGGCTCCTTTTGCTGCGTCGAGCGGGTCTTCATGATACTGCAGTTTATCGCCATATTCGTCGCGGGTGTTTTCCAGTGCTTTATAATCCTGCACATGTACTTCCATACCGCGTTCAAGTGCATACTCAGCCAGACGAATGCCCGGAGATTCGCGTATATCGTCAGTATCAGGTTTGAAGGCAGTTCCCAGGATGGCAATTTTCTTTGGCTGCCCCTCGTATTTCTCCATTCCTAATTCAAAGATGTGCTCCATCTGGCTCTTATTAATATGCAGCAGGCCGTCCAGCAGTTTACCATCAACCTTGCGGTCGCGGGCAAAAGAGGCAAGTGCTTTTACATCTTTAGGGAAGCAGCTGCCACCAAATCCGCATCCTGCGCGCAGGTAAGTGGTTAGTTTCGGGGTAATGCGCTTTCCATTCTCAATAGGAGAAATTCTTTTGTCTTTGATTACACCGGCAAAAACATCTTCAGAGTCCACATCTTCAAGGGTTTCGCAGATGCGGGCAATTTCATTTGCATAGGAAATATTAAGCGCCAGTAGCGTATTGGCCGTGTATTTTACCATTTCCGCAGTGGTAGGGTTGGTAATCATGATATCCGTATTCGGGAATCCATCATAAAGGCTGCGCATTGTTTCTTCAGCCTTTTTGCTGGTTACACCAAGCACTATACGGTCAGGCTCTTTAAAGTCTTCAACCGCGTTTCCTTCGCGCAGGAATTCAGGATTCATGCAGAAGCCTATTTCATCTTCGCTTTTACCTGATTCTTCCAGTACAATTGGTCTTACCACATCCATGGTTGTTCCCGGCACCACTGTACTTTTTACTGTTACCACTACATAGCGGCCGGTATCGCGCAGGGCCTGCCCTATTTCTTTGGCTGCCTGTTTAATGTAGCTCAGGTCAATATGCTGTCCGTCGAAAGGGGTACCCACGGCAATCATTACCACATCGGCCTCTTTGATTGCAGAAGCCGCATCGGTTGTGGGTGTAATATTATCTTTATTCTTTTTGAGGAGGTCTTCAAGTCCGGGTTCATAAATAGGAGAAATCCCATCCCGTATCTTTTGGATCTTTTCTTCATTTATATCTATACAGTAAACCTTTTTTCCGGTATTTGCCAGGCAAACTCCCGAAACAAGACCTACATACCCGGTACCAAAAACTGCTAAATTCATAAAAAATTGGGTCTTTTTGTGGTTTTGTAACACGAAAAAATTCTAAATCAAAAAGAGAAGCGCAGCAGCCTGATAAACATGCTGCGCTTCTTCTTTAATAAGCGAAACAACTAGCTTACTGTTTCTTTTTTCTGCAGGTTATAAGTATCCTTATACCAGTTAATAATTCTTTCCAGTCCGTCTTTTACATTTACCTTAGGAGTATAATTCAGCTCCGTGCGTGCACGCTCCAGGTTTGGTAAACGTCTTTGCGGATTATCCGTCAGGTAATCTTTTTCCTGGCTTTCAGCATGGCTTACTTCCACATCGCCAACTAATTCCGATACATTGTTTGCTAACTCCAGCATTGAGGTTTCCTGGGTATCGTTCCCGATATTGTAAGAACGGCCGGGCTCACCAATCAGCAATACGCGGGTAAAGCCTTCAATGGCATCGGAGGTATAGCAAAATGCCCTGGTTGGGGAGCCATCGCTGAACATTTTAATTGCACCTTCCTCATAAGCAAATTTTACAAAGTCAGGGATAACCCTCTTATCGCCAAGGCGCATAAATGGTCCGTACACATTAAAAGGACGGGCAATTTTAATCGGCATTCCCTTTTGTTTGGCAAAGCTTACCGAAATGGTTTCTCCCAGGCGCTTGGATTCATCGTAGCAGGCACGCGGACCAGTGCAGGAAACATTACCACGGTAATCTTCCTGAGTCGGAATCTGGTTAGCGGCAGGATCGCCATATATTTCGCTGGTGCTGAAATATAGGAATCCTTTTAAATTTTCCGGATCCAGTTTATGCAGCATATTCCAGTAGCCAATTGCATTTACATCAATGGTTTCCAGCGGATATTTTCTGTAGAATGTCGGCGATGCAATACCTGCACAGTGGATGATGTAATCAAATTTTTCATCCGGCAGCATTTCAAGTGCATCTCCGTACAATACCCTTGCATCTTTCAGGTATTCGTTGGTATGGTCTTCCAGGTCTACAATTTTACTGTCGATGCAGGTAAGCTCAACCGGTTTTTTAAGAAACTCCTGGTTAAGTGTGTGGAAGAGGGCTACATAGTTAGCACCTAAAAATCCCTGGTGGCCGGTAATTAAAACTTTGGCCCCCTCAAATTTCTGAACAAGATCGCCCAGGTTACGGGCTATATTACGGGTATCTTCTAAAACAATGTTATGCATAGCTTTTTTTGCTTTTATCGCTCTCTTTACTTTTTTCTGCCGGGTTCTTTGGGTTCTCTGTAATTTTAGCCTTTACACTTTCTCTGCCATCCCATACTTTCCAGAAGGCCTCACCATTTTTCCAGAGCTTGTTCAGATGATCCACATCCCTTACAGTATCGGCACATTCCCACTCGGCACGGTGCAGGTAAGTCATTACCTGACCTTCGGCGGCAAGCTTCTCAAGCGTATTAAATTCGAAATCGCAGTCAGCATCCTCAGTAAGGGTGTTGAGCATTTCTTTATTAAATACCATAAAGCCTCCGTTAATAAAGCCTTTGCTGGCCTGTGGCTTTTCTTCAAAAGAAAGTACTTTTCCTTTCTCCTGCAGGATTTCGCCAAACATGGATGGAGGACGTACACCTGTTACAGTAACCATTTTACCATGTTCTTTGTGGTATCTTACCAGGTCGTTCATGTCGACATTACAAACACCGTCGCCATAGGTAAGCATATTTACATCATCGTCGAGGTACTTTTCAATGCGCTTGATCCGGCCACCCTTCAGGGTATTTAACCCGGTATCAACAAGGGTTACATTCCAGTCTTCAGCACAGTGGTTGTGGTAAGTAATTTTATTGCTTTCGAGGTTTACAGTAAAATCGCAGTTATGCTCAGCAAAATTGTAGAAGTAATCTTTAATGATATTACCCTTATAGCCAAGGCAAATAACAAAGTCTTTATATCCGAAATGAGCATAGGTCTTCATGATATGCCAGAGAATTGGTTTACCACCAATTTCGATCATAGGCTTAGGTATTACATCAGTAATAGAACCTAGTCTGGAACCAAAACCACCAGCTAAAATAATTACTTTCATGATTTAGAAAATTTATGTTTAAAAAAATGATTTCTTCTTTCTTTAATGTTGTGGGCAGCAACTTCGGCCGACCCCAGCAAAAGAGATATAAAATAAATACGGTAGGTGTGCATTACAGTAAAGTAATCGTAGGTAGTGGCATACCCCAGAAAAATACCAAAAAACACCATTGCCACAGACTTTAATATAACCTGCTCATCTTCAAGGGCAAACCTTTTTTTAATCCACTTATTAACATTAATAAGAAAGGAAAACAAAAAGGTAAGCACGAGTAAAAAGCCAACGATACCAAAAACAAGTATAGAATTCAGGAAGCCCAGGTCATCATTGATATAGTTTCTGAAATGACCCGAAAATCCTGCACCAAGAATCGGGCTTAGAGAAATTCCTTCAAGCAGTTCCGGAAGGTCACTGTCAAGCCTGGAACCTACTGTATCAAATTCCTGAAGGCCTGTTTCGGAGCTACCAAAAATAACGTCGAAAAAAACCTGGAAACGAGGCCAGATTCCCTTCATAAACATGTCCCAGCTGATAAGGTTAAGGCTGAAAAAGATAATGGCAAATAAAACCGTGACCAAAGCCAGCTTTATAAGGTCCGGAGCCGCCTTTTTGCTATAGAATATAAAAGCAAAAATGGTCATTAAAGGCATCATCAGGTAAGACCTTGTTGCAGAGAGCACAAAAATGGAAAGTGCAAAAATAATGATCAGGTAACCTATTCCACTTATTACTTCATACTTCCTGTTCATTCGCAGCTGCAAACCAAAAAGGAAGCCATAGAACATAAGCAGGAAACCACTGAAATAAGCCCTTGCCCCTCCCGTTACAGTGTTTTTTACTATATACCTGACCGTTTCCGGGTTAATTATAGATACAAACAACTTACCTGTAGTAAGCAGAAAAAGCTGATCGAAGAGGGTAAACAAAAGAAAGGGAGTAAACAAATACCCCATTTTATAAAGGTCTTCTGTTTTATCTACAAGCATGTAGAAACAGAAAACGATCATATAATATGCATAGGGCCTGAAATTATTTAAAAAGCCCTGATTTGTTCCTTCAAAACCAATAATAAAGGTCATTGGAAGACTTACCAACACAAAATAAAACAACAAAAATTTAGCCGACCTGGTAAGCTGGAATTTTTTTCCTTGCCCAAGCTTAAAGTAATATATTTTAGCTACTGAAATAAGAATAAGCAAATCGAAAACCGAAAAGCTCATTCCAGGCAGGAAAGTATACAGGGGCAGTCTTTTTACTGCTGCTGCTGAAGTTTCAAAAAATAAATTCCCGGGGCTGTTAACCAGGATAAAAAAGAACCCAAAATAAAAATAGTCCTTCTTGGTTCTCCAGAACAAGGCCAGGATCACCAGGAAATATAGATAATTTACGGCCTTTGGCGCATAGTAAACTGCAGCAATAGCGCCAATAAAAGCTGCCACAATCTGAACAAAATCAGAAGTGACAGCTTTCCTGAAGGCTGATATATTTACCTGCTGCTCAACAGCCGGTTGTGATATTTGAATTGTAGATTCCAAAAATTTATTATAGTCTTATCTTTTCTTTTGCTTTACCATTCTGTCTGGCTGCAGCAGGTCGGGACTGAACTAATTCCTTCTTAGATATAATATCCACACCGTTAAATTGTTTAGGCTTTTGCTGATAAATCCGCTCAATCATTTCCACTACCTTCAGGCTTTCCAATGCATTAGTGGTAATGGTTGTGCGTCCTTTTAAGGTATCAACAACATTTTGGGTTATATAGTGGTGGTTAGCTGCCGAACCTTTGTAAGGACCATAGTCATTTGGCGGATTAGACTCCTCCAGCTCAGGCATTACATAATCTTTTACATGACAGTACTCTACCTTGTTCATATACTGCCCGCCTACTTTAACACTGCCCTTTTCGCCCACAATGGTAATACTGCTTTCCATGTTGGTATCCCACACAGCTGTGGAGTAGTTCAGGCTTCCCATTCCACCATTAACAAAATTAAAGTTTACGAACCCTGAATCTTCGAACTCGGTGGTATCCTGGTGGCGGAAATCATTGAATTTTGCCTGGATGTCTTTAATATCACCAAACAGCCAGTACATAATATCCACAAAGTGAGAGAACTGGGTAAATAAGGTACCACCATCAAGTTCCTGAGTTCCCTTCCAGTCACTCTTCAGGTAATAGCGCTCATCTCTGTTCCAGTAACAGTTAAGCTGAACCATATAAATATCCCCCAGTGTCTTATTCTCAACCAGTTCTTTTAACCATACTGAAGGCGGGGAATACCTGTTCTGCATTACTCCGAATACCAGGCGCGATACCTGCAGTGCTTTGTAAAGCACCTCTTCAGCATCTGCTTTTGAAAGGGCGAGTGGTTTTTCACAAACTATGTGGCGGCCTTTATCAAGGGCCCTGCAGGCATGTTTGGCATGCAGACCGTTCGGAGTACAAATGCAAAGAACATCAAAGTCGGATTTCTCCAGCATTTCGTCCAGGTCATTATAAAACTCCACATCTTCATATTCTTCAAGCCCTAAAACATCTTTAGGCTTTATATCACAAATCGCAACAAGCTCAGCTTCTACATTGTGCTTCACCATCGAGGCATGACGCTTACCGATGTGACCCGCACCAACTACTGCAAATCTGACCTTATCATCAACTAACTTAATCATAGGAAAAAAATTATAAGGTTATACATTTCTATCTCTTCTGCTATAAAACGGTCACTTTTCCGTCTTCAAGCTTGTATTTTTCTTTACTTTCGGGGCATATGGCTATATTCTCATCATTGAATTCCAAACGGTGGCCAAATTTACTGATCCAGCCAAGCTGCCTGGCAGGATTACCAACGACCAGGGCATAAGGAGGCACCTCTTTGGTAACTACGGCACCAGCCCCGATAAAAGCATACTCACCAATATCATGTCCGCATACAATAGTGGCATTGGCTCCAATGGAAGCTCCTTTGCGGACATAGGTTTTGAGGTACTGATCTCTCCGGTTTACTGCACTCCTCGGGTTTATCACGTTTGTAAAAACCATTGAGGGCCCCAGAAATACATCATCTTCACATATAACTCCGGTATAAACTGATACGTTGTTCTGCACCTTTACGTTATTACCCAAAACCACATCCGGAGATATTACAACATTTTGCCCCAGGTTACACTTTTCCCCTATTTTGCAATTTGGCATAATATGGGTGAAGTGCCAGATTTTAGTTCCTGCTCCTATTTGAGCTCCTTCATCAATAACTGCTGTTTCGTGGACAAAATAGTCATTGTCCGGTGTTCCTGTTTCAGGCATTAAAAAATGATTTAATCTGTTCTGTTATGTAGGTAATCTGGTTTTCTTCAAGTTCCGTATGCATAGGTAAGGACAACACCTCTTCCGACAAGCGTTCAGCAACAGGATAATCCCCTTTTTTGTAGCCATACGCTTTATAGGCTTTTTGCAAATGAAGGGGAACAGGGTAATAAATCATGCTTGGAATTCCTCTTTCCTTCAGGAAACCCCTTAGCTCATCTCTTTTATTATTTTTAACCTTCAGGGTATACTGGTGGAATACGTGCGTGGATTTCTCTTCCCTATGCGGTATTTCAATGCCTTCCACACCCGCCAGAGCTTTATCGTACATTTCCGCCGCTTTATTTCGATTGGCGGCATAAGTATCCAGCTGCTTCAGTTTAACATTCAGGATAGCTGCCTGTATGGTGTCCAGCCTGGAGTTAACACCAATAAGGTCATGATGGTACTTTTTAAACTGGCCATGATTGGCCATTGCCCTGAGGGTAGTTGCAAGAGACTCATCATTGGTAAAAATGGCTCCGCCGTCGCCATAGCAACCCAGGTTTTTAGACGGAAAAAAAGATGTGGTTCCTATAGTACCAATTGTGCCTGCCTTTTTGCGTGTACCATCGCTACTTATGTATTCAGCTCCCAGAGCCTGTGCTGTATCTTCGATAATATGAAGGCCAAATTCATCTGCAAGAGACAATAAAGAGTCCATATCAGCGCACTGGCCAAACAAATGCACCGGCACAACGGCTTTTGTTTTTTTATTGATCAGCTTCCGGATGGCACTTATATCAAGATTAAAAGTTTCCGGATCGGAATCCACAAAGATGGGCTTCAATCCAAGTAAAGCAATTACCTCAACCGTTGCCACATAAGTAAAGCTGGGAACAATAACTTCATCGCCGGGCTGAAGATTCAGGGCCATCATGGCCAGCTGTAGTGCGTCGGTACCGTTACCGCAGGGGATTACATATCCGGCACCGGTATAATCAGCTAAAGCTCCGGCAAATTCTTTTACAGCAGGTCCGTTTATAAATGCGGTATTGTCAATAACAGATTGTATTGCCTCGTTAACTTCTCCGGCAATATGGAGATACTGGCCTTTAAGGTCGACCATTTGAAGAGGTTTGATCGAAGTATTATTCAGCATAAAAGTATAAATAGGTTCAGCAAAAAAGTATTCTTATAGAATATATGGCAGGCCCCGGCGGGGCCTGCATGAAAAACTTATAATCTCCGGCGGTTAAAATAAAAATTGTGTTTAACCACCTGTGAACAGAAAAATTAAAACCTAAAGGTTGCACATATTACTTACAATTTAACAACCGGAACAAGCGGTGTTTGTTCCGCAGCGGTTATGACCTGGCAAAAATTTTCTTCCACCATGGTTTTTCTTCTTCTGTAAGATAGTTGTAGCCATAAGAGCTTTTCTGCTTAAATCCATACTCCAGCTTACTGAAGTTAACATCGTTAAAGATTAAACCTGCCGGAGGGAACTTTCCTTTTTCCTTAATGTACATACGGTTCAGGTTTGTAAGATGTTGCTTTTCAGAATATCCCTGGCGGACCACGAAAATCTCCACATCGGCATACTTTACAAGCTCCATCCCGTCGGACAGGATTCCGCGCGGCGGGGCATCCATTATAATGTAATGGAAGTGCTGCTTCAGGTACTCCATAAGGTCTTTGAACTTCTCACTCATAAGCAACTCCGATGGATTAGGAGGCATTTTACCTGCAGGAATTACAAACAGATTGCTGAACTTAGTCCGGTGGACAATAGCCTCCCGCTGCACTACATCAATAAGGTAGTCGCTAAGACCGGTGGTTTTATCAAGCCCGAACTGCTCATAGGAATTATGTTTCCTGAGGTCGGTATTAATGTATATGGTATTCTTTCCGGAAATGGAGAAAATATAGGCAAGATTTTTGGCACAGAAGGTTTTTCCCTCACCACTTACGGCAGAGCTAAGCATAAAGGTTTTGCTCGCAGGTTTGAAGTCTGCCATATATCGCAGGCTTGAACGTATACTCCTGAAGGATTCCGCTACAGCCGACTGTGGCTGGCTTACTATTACTTCCTCATCACTTTTATTTTGCCCCACCATGCCCAGTAACGGAATATTTGTAAGACTAAGGAGTTCTTCCTGGGTATAGATCTTGCTGTTCATTTTATCCGACACATATATAAATGCAATAGGAATCAACAGCCCTAACATAAATGCGGTGGCATAATTCATCATTGGCTTAGGCGCTATAGGCCTGCCGCTATTCTGTATTCGTGCATCGTCCACTATTTTAAAATCTGCCGAGGTGGAGGCGCGGGCTATACCTGACTCTGTTCTTTTTTCCATAAGGAACAGGTATAAGGTTTCGCTGAGGTTATATTTTCTTTCAATATCTATCAACTTACGCTCAGCTGCAGGCAGGCGGTTCAGCCCGGTGGTAAATTTACCAATACGGTTATTCAAATCACTAACAGCCATACGTTCCCCACTCTGTAAATTATTCACCGTTTTAAGGAGATTACTCTTTAAATCCTGTATACGGGCTTTTCTTCTGGCCATTATCGGACTTTCCGGTCCGGTGGTTGTCTGCTTACCTTTACGCAGCTCCATCTGCTCTTCCACCAGCTCTTTAACCAGGGAGTTAAGCACAGGGTCTTTTATCCCCATGGTGGAGGGCACCGTAATTTCCTGTGGGTCCTGGTCGCTCTTTACATAGTTTTCAAGGTAATTCAGGTACTGCTGGCGCAGTTGAATTTCAGACTTCTGAGACTCCAGCCTCTGAATATTTTCGTATAATTGTGTACCCTCCTTACTAAGGTCAATGGTAAAATCTTCCTTAAACTCTTTTCTTATTTCTTCAATACTATTAAGTGAATCGCTGATAAAGGCCAGCTGATCATCCAGGAAATTCATGGTTTGAGAAGCAACCGAAACCTTTTCATTAAGGTCATTATTAATGTAATTCTGCGTAAGGGCATTCAGGAATTTTATTTCCTTTTCAGGCCAGGTTGTTTCCAGTGAAAGCTGAAATATAGATGCTTTTTCATCCAAAGCTTCCACTTCAAGAGAGTTAATATAACTGTCGGCAAGTTTATCAAGGTCATTCACTTCAAAGAAAACCTTTCTTTCAATTTCTTTATCAGGATCTCTGCGGCTCTCTGCTTTTAGCTTACGCAGGTAATTTACAAATCCCTGCCTGTCCAGGAGAACAGCAAAACGAAAACCATCAAGATCAACTTCTTCTCCAAAGCGGAATTCCTTACCCTCCAGCAGTTCTTCAAAATCTTCATTTTCAGTAGACAACACATATTTCTCCTGGCTCTTAATTTTACAATAAAAGCCGGCCCCATGAGGGATATAAAGGGATGAAGAATCTACTTTTACCTGAATAGGGCTTTCTTCTTCATAAACCATAGCTTCGTAACCAAGCTCTTCCAGTGTTGAGCGTACAAGGCGGAAACGCCTGATCAGGAACACTTCATTTTCAATATTACTTCCTGTTTTAAAAAATTCTTCCCCATAAATAAGGTCCCCGATTGAGGCACTGGATTTTTCAGGATCGCGTACAAGCACAGAAGCAGCCACTTTATATACAGGTTCAGAGTTGCTTGTAATATAATAAGCCACAGCAAGTGCAATTACAACAGACAGGAGCAGCCAGTACCACTTCCTGAATATCATAATCAAAAACTTCTGAATGCTCTGGAAGCTGTCGTCTTCCTGATGATTGATCTGGTTATCTATATATTCTTCTTTCATAATTAATTATTCCACCTTAACATTAAAAGCGTAAGGGCTGAAATTCCGGAAAACAGAACTCCAACGTTAGCTACATTATTTATCCTCCAGTTTTTAGCACCTAATGGTGCTACTGATATCACATCATCAGGCCTGAGATAAAAATAGGGCGAAGATAATACATCGTCTTCCAACACATTTACATACGCAATCTGCATCTCGTTGTTTTCCCTTCTTACAATCTTAACCCTGGCTCTGTCAGCATAGTCTGTAAATCCACCGGATTCACCCAAAGCTTCAAGTATATTCAGTTTTGGATTATAAGTGGTATAGCGCCCCTCATTCTGTACCTCCCCCAGTATAGTATACTGAAAACTAAGCAGTTTCACATCTACCGTTGGGGTTTCCAAATACCGTTCCACAATTTCCTGAATCTTTGCTCTGGCATCCTCAGTAGTTAAGCCTGCAATTTCAACCTTACCCACCACAGGCAATGGAATAGTACCATCCTGCTCGATTTTTATTCCTGTTAAAAGCGGATCACGGGGATCGAAGCCGGAAACGGTTTGTGTGGATTGAGCATTAAAAAAATCAAATTCACTTGGGGTTGTACTGGAAACTTTTAAAGAAATGATATCATCCGGTCTTAAAGTATAAGTGTAATCTCTTGCCTGATGCCGCTTAACCGGCGTATTAAGGGTTGCATTATTATTAAAATCCTGGTCTGTCTGGAGAATTATTTCTTTTTTGGTTGGCACACAGGCAACAGAGAGAGAGAAAAGAAATAAAATAAAAATGGTACGATTCATAAATAGTAAAAATGTAAATCAGGTTGAAAAGTTTAGTTAACTACCCCTTTACCTGCAACAGGAAAAGAATAGTTAACTTAATTGTATTTAGGTATTTGTTTAAATTATATATTGCAAAAACAACCTTTTCATTACTGATTCCAGCACACGGCCTCTCTATACTTCCTCAACCAACTCTACTTACTGCGTGCCTTTTTAATAATGATATTGTGGCATATTTTGAACAGATACTGCAAATCTGTTTTTAAAGGACTCTTTTTATAGGCTTCCAGGTAACGTAATTCCGAATCCATAATTTCCTCCAGCGTTTTAGGCATATCGGCATAGAATGGCGGCAGAAGGCCTGGCTTAACACATCTTCTTTTTTCCTGCAGTTCGGGGGTGTACAAGCTTAAATAATGGGCGCTTAACGGTCTTACCCCAATAAGTTTTAAATCGCCTTTGAGCACATTCAGGATCATCGGCAACTCATCAAGCCAGAATTTCCGGCAAACTTTACCCAGCGTGGTTACCCTTATGTCGTTATTAGATTTCCCTCCTTCGCATAACTTATTCTGCTCATAAATATATTCCTGCAGGTACTCCGCATAGGGGTGCATTGTTCTGAGCTTATATACATATATAAACTTCCCGTCTTTACCCTCGCGTTTCATACTGAACAGAGGCCCGTAAGAAGGCTTCAGGTTAAATTCAGGCTCCTTCACCTTTTCGGCTATAAAATACAACAGATTGGGGCGGGCCTGCAGACCAACAACTTTAAAACCACAGGAATATAAACGACCTAAAGCCTCAACACTGGTAAGTACCCTGTTCCGGCCTTTAGTTATACTGAAGTACAGCTTCTTAAGACCCGGCAATTTCGGCAATACCCTTTTAAAAGTGAAATCGGCTGAATATATAGCCCAATTCAATCCTTTAGGGTACTTTTTAAGAATCCTCTCCTTACGAAGTGCTTTGGTCTCCACACATCCTACAAACAATCCACCTGCAGGAAGGTGCTCGTTTGCCGCTTCAAAAAATTTATTAATCCTCCTGATGTCATTTATGCGGCGAAGGTTAACAATGTTTTTATAATAGCCTGACTCATCATTTACATTGTAAAGTTTTTTGATTTCAGATACCTCAGTAGTATTAAGGAGAACTGTTTCCTTTTTATTTTTCACATCCAGGTACTGAGACAAAAAGCCAAGAGGGTCTTTCTCATTTTTTTGTTCCTGAACCTGATCAACAACTTCTATTTTTTTCTCCAGCTCCATTTGAGGCTCAGGGCTTTGAACCTTCGATCTATTATTAAAAAATTGCGTTTGCATATTGATATAGAGGTTTAAAAAATTCTGCACTGTCATTATATAAGGAGATGTCTCCTTCTTCTTCCAACTACTATTACATACCGAAAAAACAGCTTCAGGGTTACATATAATCACTCCTGATCAGCAGGAAATTAAATAAAATAACACAGCCATAATGACCCAAACCTTTTTACAGGCAGAAACCTTACTTACAACACGTAAGCAAGTGTTTTGTTCTGCCCGTAAATAAAACCTCTTATCCGCTTACCAGCCTAAGCCTTCATAATTAACGTTACGGGGCTCTTCCACTACCCTTACCAGGTCAATAAATATTTTATCAGGGTAATCATCTATCAGGCTCCGGAAGCGCTCATCGTTCTGGGAGATTACCAGCACTTCAGAACTTTCCACCACCTCCTGCAAATCGCTTTTTAACAACTTTGAAAGGTGTGGTATTCTTGTTTCAATATAATGCTTATTAGTACCTGTAATATTGGACAGATTTACCTTCTCATCGAAAATGCATATTTCATACCCTTTCCCTAAAAGGCTCTCTGTAACCTCCACTATCGGGCTATATCTCAGGTCATCGGTACCTTTTTTAAAGCTCAGACCAAGAATCCCTACTTTTTTCCTGCCTTTGCTTGTGATAAGCTCAAAAGCAGTTCTTTTCTGGTTCTGGTTAGAGCGCTCAATCGATTCCAGTACCGGAGAGTTCAGGTAGGCATCGTGTGCAATGGTATTCAGGGCTTTCAGGTCCTTTGGCAGGCAGGAGCCTCCATAAGCAAAGCCCGGCTTGAAGTAGTAAGGCGAAATATTAAGGTGCGTATCTTTACAGAAAAGATCCATTACCTTATGGGAATCAATACCCATTCTTTTGCAAATATTCCCCACCTCATTGGCAAAGGTTATTTTAAGTGCATGGAAAGAGTTATTTACATACTTAATGATTTCAGCAACTCTTACATCTGTTCTTTCTATTGGCGCATCAACCTTACTGTAAATGTCAGCCATAATATCCAGCGCTTTTTCATTTTCGGAACCGATAACGGTTACTGCCGGATTATAGTAATCCTTTACAGCAGATCCTTCCCTCAAGAACTCAGGGTTTGATACAACGGCAAAATCCACATTCCTCTTTTTACCTGAGGCTTCTTCAATTATTCTGCCCACCTTCTCATTTGTACCTAAAAGCACAGTGCTCCGGATAGCTATTACATGAAAACTATCTTTTCCTTTTAACGCCTCGCCTATACCTTGCGCCGTTTTATATATATAATCCAGGTTAAGATGGCCGTTTCCGGTAGACGGTGTACCTACACAAATAATTGAAACATTCGTGTCTTTCACAGCCTGAATATGATCAGTGGTTGCAGAAATCCGCCCGGCCTTATGACCTTCTTCAATAATGGTATCAATATCTTTTTCAATAATAGTGGGCTTGCCATTATTAATGAGATCAACCTTATGCTGAACCACATCCACACCAATTACCTTATGCCCGTTTTTTGCCAGGCATCCAATACTTACGCAACCTACATACCCTAAACCAAAAATACTGATGCTATTCGTTTCCATAATATTTAAAAAAATTTGAGACGGAAGAATGGAGACTTTAGATGTCAGACATGAGATATGAGAGAAGCGGATTCTGGTTACTGGTTATAGATAACTTCACCATCTATTCCGATCAATATGTTTTTTTTCTATCCACCAATCATCCAAATAATGTCTACGCTATCCCATCGCCTTACATAATTCTTAATTTTTAATTCTTAATTCATAAAAATTATCCCTGCGCCAGCCGCGCTTCAGGAACCTGTTTCCGGTACTTAAAGATCTGGTCGATAATAAACTCAGTTATATCATCCCATTCCTTCAGCAGTTCCTGACGGAATGCCTGCTGGTCTTTCACCTGCAGTTTGCCCGACACAATATCGGCCATCAGCGCAGGAGCTTCATCCGGACCAGCTTTAAAAAGCATATTCTTATCAACCATTAACTGGTTTGCCTTCATTTCACGAATGCCGCAGTAAATACTAGGCACCCCCAGCATGGCTGCTTCACGGGCCATACTGTCGCCGGAAGATACCAGCATCCGGCTATGGTAAATCAGGGAATGAATATCTCCCACAGGCTCTTCCAGCAGTATCCAGTCTTTAGGGTACTGACCTATGGTTTCCTTATCTTCCAGAGAAAGAAGGACAGGAACACCCTCAGGAAAGTCTTTGGAGAAAGAGGCCACGATATTGGACTCCTGATCCTGGTAATTTAAGCTGCCGCTGGATACCTCCCGCACAAAAATATATTTTCCCGGCTCCAGGCTGTATTTCGACAACTCACTGGTGCTTTCCTGAAAATATTTCGGCGTAAGGTAAGCCCATTCCTTCAGGGCCTTCATGGTTTCGACGTTTCCTGCTGTTTCAGTAATAGGCGGAAAAAACAGGCGGGTGCTGGTCAGCTTTTCCAGAAACACATTTACAGGTCTCTCCGGATCGTCATCGAACTGCAGATTGGGTTTACCAAACATTTTCATAACAGCTCCCAGATTAAAGCTCCCCACACTTAAACCAAAATCGGGCTTATGCTTAAGCACAAAAAAGAAGAGGTTAAAGAATTTCTTTATGTTTGCCTCGTAAATAATTGAATATTTAGTTCCGCGGTGAGCTCCCACATAAGTAATAGGGTACTCTCCCAGCTCATTCTCCAGTATGCGGGGTAATTTCCCTCTCCGGAGTCCTGTAATGAGGATTTCATGCCCTTGGTCGGAAAGGATCCTCAGGGCTTTTTTAAAAAAATTAACATGTGCCGGATGGGCAATATCTACTACTATTTTCATAATTCTGCTATTACTGATTCGCCGGCATAAATCTGATCTTTCAGTTTTACCTTTACATTATAACTCTGCGGAATAATCACATCCACCTGAGAGCCAAAGCGGATCATTCCAACCCAGTCGCCACGCTTTAACTGGTCGCCTTCCTTTACATAAGTATCGATGCGTTTTACCAGCTTAGAGGCTGTCTGCACAATCCCTACTTTCATGCCATTGTTATCAAAAACAATAGTTTGTCTTTCATTTTCCTTAAGGGCCTCAGGGTCTTTCAGGGAAAGGAATTTACCATTGAAATGGCGGTTCAATATAACTTTACCCGGTACAGGTGCACAGTTTTTATGCACATCGAAAGGAGTCATATTAATACCTATGAGCCAGCAGGGCCCTTCCAGTATATTTGTTTTGGTAAGCTCTTCCAGCTTTGCAAGGGTGTGGCCTTTTACCGAAATAGGCACCTGCCCTGCTTCAATTTTCTCCACATAAATAACATTTCCATCGGCAGGGGAAATAATATGCTCGGCAGGCGCTTCGCACTTACGGGTAGGTGTACGCCAGAAGCGGATCATGGTTATTCCAAAGCCTATACCCACCACAAGGCCGGCATTTACGACAAAGGCAATCCAGTTCCAGTCAGGCGGCAGCGCCAGAAGCAGTAAATAAGAGAGCAGAAATGCTAAAAGTATTACAACCACGTTGTCCTGAAAAAGGTATTTAAGACTGATACGGGTTTTGTAATGCAGGTAATAGTACATTAAAGTACTAAGAATGATACTTTCTAAAAGTAAAAAAATTACAGTTGATGTAAACATGGTTAATTATCGGCTTAACAGTAAATAAGGTGAAAGTGCTATATACATAACTCCGGGAAGCGGATCCTTCCAGGAAAAACATGCGTATTCTTTTTTATATTGAAGGGTATTTACATAATCACGGATCGCATAGCGCCCCTTCATGGCTTCTGAGAGCACTACATAAGTGTCGGTTAGTCTTTCGGTCCAGCCGAGGTCAGCTTTGGTATTATGCTGCTCCTCCAGCTGTTCCCCGTTCAGGTAATCAATAAGCATTCCTATAAGATTAATGCCAATGGTGTTGGAAATAGTATGCCACTTCCACGTACGGGGATTTATCTCAATAAGTTTAAAATCTTTTGTATTTTCATCGTACATAAATTCTGTTTCCGACAGACCAAAGTATTTTATACCTGTAAGAAAGCGCTTTGCAAGCTCATCAATCCTGGGGTTTACCACTGTTTTGGCAAAGGTGGTGGAAATACCAAAGTCCATGGGCTTCTGCCTGATACGGTTCGCCACAAAGCTTCCCCATACTTTTTCCCCGCTGCAAAATGAGCCAAAAGAATAAAGTTTGGTAGGGCCGCCCGATAAAAACTCCTGTACAATTACTTCGTCAGGAATAATTACCTCAGTAGCCAGGCGGTAATTTTCGACCAGCTCCTGTGGTGTATTACAGAGGTAAACCTTTTTACCCAGCTTGCTGTAGAATTTGTACATTACAGCAGGTTTAATAATAACAGGGTATTTAATCTTATCCTGCAGGGCTATAACTTCCTCTTCGCTCTTTGGAAAGAAACTTTCAGGAATAGGAATCCCCAGCTCTTTGGCCCTTGTATATGTTTTTATTTTATTATAGCATATATCAGTAATTTCAGGCTCGGGCACGGAGAGCTTGTACCAGCCGGAGAGGGCTTCATAATTATCGGCCAGGAAGCCTACAAAACGGTCGTTGGTAGGCATTAACAAGGCCTTTTGCTTCGGAACATTGTATTTCTGAAGCTTTTTCAGGAGGTCGGCCTCCCCTTTAAACTGCACAAACTTTTTACAGGTGTTGGAAAAGCGGGTTACGCAAATGGGATCTTCATTAAAAAGATGCACCTCCATACCTAAGCTATGGCAGATACGGGCTACTCCCAGCCCCTGTATATGGTTTCCTAATAAAATTATACGGTCTATCACTATCGTAACTTTACAATTATTCGTTTTACCTGATTTTTCATATTCTGTACCACCAGCTCCTGCGACCAGCCTGCAAGGCCGTCGTTCCAGCGCTGAGGGTGGATATTCTGCATAATATGGTCCGGCAGCTCGTTATTGCGCAAAGCCCCGATCAGGTCGAAGGTGCTGGAGAATTTAAATTTGAAAGGGCTGTCAACCTTATCGCGCACACTGGAGCTGGTCCTGTTCCACTGGCGGCCGGTATCAGTAATGTATAGCACCTTACTGAAGTCCACATCAAAATAGGGCTCCGCAATAATTCCGTAATCACGGTAGTTGTAATCTTCCCAGATGAGCCTGTTATCCCACTTCGAAAGCGGACTGCCGTGCATACAAATGGTTTTTACAGGATAGTACCCCCTGAACATTTCAAGGTTCTTTTCAAAAGCACGAATCGCCTTTACCTTATCGCCATTGTTCAGGGCCATATCTTCGTAATGGTAACCGATTTCGTGGCCCAGGTCCCTGATCTTTTCAATCATTAACGGATGGTAGCTTTCCGGAACCACTCTGAAATAGTAAGAGCCTCTTACACCCAGCTGATACTGGATGCGGGCGGTATCGAGCGAATTACCCGGCAGGCGGTCCACATCGTGGCGCAGGATCATTACTTTTTTCCCGCTGTAATCATTGGTTACATAATCCTCAAAGGTGGTAAGCTTATACCCCTGCTCAATAGCACAGCTTAAGAAGTCCCGATAGGTTTGTAAGGTAAAATCCCTTTTCATGAAAAAATATTAAAAAAATTAAGCAATCCGATAAAAATATAGAGGCTTATACCTCTCTGCGGTGCAGCTGCAATTTACTGACAATATCCACCACACCCTTATAATTATCTGTTAAATTTGGTTTAACTCACTAAGTCAGAGGGCCTCCTCTGCTTTTTTCACAGCAGCTTTACGGGGCGCTTTATTCAGCAGACGATCGTAAATAGCTTCCAGATCTTTTTCCTTCTCCACCACATCCAGCTCTTTTAAGGTAAAAGCCTGCCCCTGCCTGCCTATATTCTCTCTTTTTGTATGATCTTCAGCTAATGTAACAATCTGCTTCGCCAGCTCATCCACATTATGCTCTCTGGCAAGCATCCCTGTTTCTCCATGCTCCACTATGTAGGGAATCCCGGCATGGTAAGTGGCTATTACAGGAAGCCCGGCTGAACGTGCTTCAATAAGCGCCCCCGGAATACCCTCTTTCTCTCCCTGCCCTGTGGTTATGCTCGGGTGCACGAAAATATCGGCTTTTTCCAGTAATGAATGATGCTGTTCAGACCCATAAGGTATAAGACCATGCATGCTGACGTTTTTGATATTTTCTTCCCTGATAAAAGTTTCCAGTTTATTTCTGAGCTCCCCATCTCCTGCAATATGCAGGTGAAGATTTTTTTCTGTGGCAGCCGAAGCCTTTTTAAATGCCTTCAGCAAAAAGAGATGCCCTTTTTTTTCTGTTAGTGAACTTATAATTAACAGCTGTATATCGTTTTTGTTTGGATATTTTCTTTCCCTGTAAAAAGGACGGGGGTCTGAACCGTGATAATGTACAATTATCTTTTCCTCAGGACACCCCAGTTTTATAAGGTCCTCCTTCATATCCGGACTCATTGCTGTATAGGCTGTTATCCCCGGGTTATTGAATAACTTTTGCTGCAACCACCTTTTACCGTAGCCTTTCCAGCGGTTTGGAAAAGAGGTACAATCGTAACCATAGAACGACACCAGCACCGGCAAAGCCAGTTCCCTCATGGCATCGGCATACACAAGCGCATCCACGCCATAATGGATATGTGCAATAGAAGCTCCGCTGTTGCGGATGTATTTTTTTAACTTGTCTTTATCGGCCGGGCTCAGCCTCCTGAGCTTCCTGTACAGAAAATTACCTATAGGTCCATGCACAGCCCCATATATCTTATACTCTCCGCCTTCAAGCCGCTCTTTAAATACAGAGCCGGTTTCTTCGCAGTAAACTATGAGCGGATCGTATTTTTCGTGATGGATGATCTGGTTATAAATAAAAGAAGCTGTAGGCGGCAAAAATTTGCGCGCCAGGTGTACTACTTTCTCAGCCATAAGTCTATTTTTTCAGGTTATTGGCAGCCAGCCAGTGTTGCAATGAGCTTAACTTAATATTATTCTTGGAATCCGTATTACGGGCTTCTTTGAGCCGCTGGTTATTGAACATGTATTCATACCTGCCGTTAACCGGATACTCAGAAAAGTACTGCCAGATGGGCTCCAGCGAACGGAAACTCCCTTTTGCCTTTATCTTATCTTTATAATACCAGTACTGAACCGACATAAGAGGTAAAGTGGCTTTACTGAGCAGGTAACGGGGCTTATACCCATGGGTGGATAATATACCGGAAAGCTCAGGCTTATTTTTATGGATCAGGGAAACATAAAAGCGGTGAGTCTGGATGCTTTTCACCAGATTTTTCTGCCCGCTCCAGTGGTATACCCAGGGGAATGGCGTCTTCAGCAAGGTTTCCACAAACTCAATATCCAGAAAAGGATGCAGGTTTTCCACATAAGGGCGTTCCACCTTTATTTCCTTCATAAAATATTTCCTTACCCCAACCATCAGTAAAAAGTAAAAATATTTTACCGGCAACTTATGCTTATTCACCACATAAGGGTTGGTTAGCACCCGCTCTTCCAGTTCTGCCCGGTTTTTCAGCAGCATATCCTGCTTAATATAACCTTCCTGCACCACCCCGGAGAGTATTTGCTGCAGCTCCCTGTCAGGATCCTCACTGTTCAGGAGGGTTTTCATATTGCTGTCGATAAAGTTACCCACACTGGTAGGATGCTTGATCAGTTCACTGCCAAACAGGCCGGTAAGAATGCTGTCGAATTCATTCCCTAACTTATTAAAAGCATATAAATAATTAGCCCTGCTTGCTTCGGCAATTCCATCGCCCAGGGTTATTGCCTGGCGGGCATTTGCTGAAAATTGTTCTTTATAGTTATTATCCAGAAAAATGGGCCTGAATTTTAAACCCATAGTGGCAGCAATCTTCTGTGGAATGGCAAGGTCATAAGTATCCCTTATCCCATAACTGTAAAAGAGATATTTTTTGGCTTTATCCCCCAGCAGTGCCAGGTTGGTTCGCGAATCATAACCTCCTGTAAGGGCAATAGCAGTGCGGCGGTTGCCACTCAGGTACAAATCAAGGTTATGCTTAAGTATTGCCTCCAGCTTTTCAACTGCTTCGTCTTCATTATAGCGGATATTGAAATCGGCCAGATCCTCGAACGGATTCCAGTAGAGCCGGACCTGAAAATTTGCTTCGCTGCAACAAATACGGCCCCCTGCAGGCATACTCCTTACGCTTTGAATATAAGTTTGGTCGCCAAGCACATATTCAAATAAATAGTATTCCAATACAGAGGTTTCATCTACATCCACCGGCTGCCCTGTATCTTTAAGATATTGTATAACAGAGCTCAGGGAGGTGCTTACCACCAGCCTTTTTCCTTTTTGGTGATAGTACATGGGGCGCACATTAAAAGGATCGGTAAAAACCTCTACCTGTTCGCGTTTTTTATCGTACAAAAATATACTGAAAGAGCCTTTTATTTCCTTCAGCATCCGCTGTTGCAGGCTGCCGTAAGCCCCTGCTATCTGTTTAGCTGTAAGTCGCTTATGCTCTTTAAAGAACTCAGTATCTGTACGGGGAAAGCAATAACCATAAATATAAACGGCAAAGTTTTCGTCCTCAAAAAAAGAAAGCGCATCGGGCTCCCGTTTATAAATACTCCGGACAGATACATGGGCACTTTCCTTTAGCTCCTCATGGTATTGAATAGTTTCATACCCCTCCTGCTTTTCAAACGGACCGGAAGGTGTTTCTATCTCTTCTGAAAAATCTACAAGGGCAAATAAATCGATTAACATATGTTACCTGTTTAAAAATCTGAAAGGTCTTTTCAGTATATAGAAGAAATGCTCTGACCAGCTTTTTAGGGTAAAAGCAGGATCGGATTTATAATAAATATCAAAACACACTTTATGTTTAAATGTGAGCAGCTTAAGGTAGGATGCTACAAAAGGCTTCAGGGGTAAATACCCCTTTGCTATTGCATAAACTCCTGTTGTAATATCGCCGGGCATACGAAGGGCTTCAAAATATAATGATTTTTTAAAGCGCGGCTCCGGCAGCGGAAGTCCGCAAAGATCAGCATAGTAGTACCAGGCCATTTCAAAATCTACCTTGGTAAGGAAGTTTGAAAAGCCGGGCAGGCGCGGATTAATTTCACACACCAGGTACTGCCTGTATTTTTTTGAATAAATCCAGTCAAGATGGGCCATGCCCTTCCACTCCAGGTGATCGAGCAAAGCCCTGGTATGATTTTCCAGGACTTCATCCTCAATGGTTTCCCCTGCAAAAAGCCTCCCCCCTGCCGTACCATCGCTGTTAATATTAGGCCTGATCTTATGAATGCTTAAAAAGCCGTTAGGCTTCGATTTTTTAGTGTAATAAGATTCACAGCAATAGATCTCATCGTACTTATAGTATATAAATTCCTGAGCAATAAGGCCGGAATTCATGTGTTTGTAGCCGGGCGCTTTAATCAGTGCATCGAGCTTTTTAAAGGCTGCCTGCAGCTCCTCCTTTTTATGGATCAATACAAACTTACCTCCTGCCAGCCTGGTGGCCTTGAGGATAATAGGTTTATCCAGCTGCTCCCAGGCTTCCTCTAAATCCTGCAGGCTTTGCACCTCTATGGTAGGAATAACAGGAACACCCGCTTCATCAGCTGCCCTGGCCAGCGAAGCTTTATCAAAGCCCCGTACAAAGCTCTCTTTCGACGGGCTATTCAAAAGATAACCCGCTTCACTTAAACGGGCCGCATACTTATTGACAAAAGCTGCTGAGGCATCGTCCGAATAAAGCAATACTCCCCTGTGGGGCAAATCCAGAAGGAACTGCAAATACTGTTCTTCCTCACTCACCGGGGGGCTGAGGTATTTATGCGTTACATACCTGGAGTAAAAAGCAGGTGGTTTCCGGACAGAACTTAAAGCCACCACAGGAATTTTTCTTTTCCCGAAGGAATAGATCACTCCTTCCGTAGCTCTTATGTCAACATCTAATATAATTACCGGTATTTTTTCTTCAGCCATATATTTTTTTTGCCGCTTAAAAAATTTTCAATCGCATGGTTAAATCTTTTCCTTTCCCCCGGAGCACACCTCCCTGAGGTAAGAAACTGAATCAAACAATCTGAAAAATTAACAAAGTAAAAAGCTGATTATCAGCTGTATTTTATAAGACAAATTTTTGTAATCATTCCTCTGTTCATCAAACATCAGGTCCCTTTTTCCATATCAAATCCGGGGCCTGTACATAAAATCAAACATTCAGGTAATATAATCCGGGTACACAGAGCCGGATTTGAGCCAAACCTTTAAAGTTTCATGTTCCTTCAATAAACCTCTGCCCCTGTTAAAAGTTATGTATTTTAAAGATTTTTAAAAGTTCTGATTTTCAGTACACGGTAATTATTACAGAACCAGTACATTTTTTAAATAAATAAACCTTTACATGAATAAGATTTCTATTCTCCTCGACAGACACTTCCCTTACAGTATTAAATCCTTAAAAACCCCTGACACCAAAATCAAAAAATGTGAGCTTCCTGAAGCTCTTCCAAAAGGCCCCGGGCGTATTTTTCATGTAATCGATATGTATGCGAAATCTTTTCAGGAGGATGTTATTTTAGGTAACCGCCGTACCGCCTTAATGCTCGGCCTTTTGTACCATCTGTATAAACCAAAAAAGATATCGCTCATAGGTTATGAAATTATTTTCAACTTTAAGGATACATTAAAGGCTAAGCTTGTAAAGCTAATCTGGACCCTGGCAGTTAAGAAAATTGATAAACTGGTGGTAATGACGGCCAGCGAGCGCCAGTATTTAACCAGGGAATTCAATACCACACCCGATAAATTTAAGACCATTCCTTTTTATGCCGAGAATGCCGATTATGTTGGTCCTGCCCGGGATGGCTACATATTTTCTGCAGGCCGGATGGAGCGTGATTTCGAAACGCTGATCCATGCCGTAACAGGAACTGATTTCCCGGCCATTATTGTGGCCGACAAAAGCCAGAAAGAGAAACTGGAAAAGATTCGTCCCGATAATGTAACGATCCTTTACAATATACCAAGGGAAGAATATACACGCCTGCTGGAAAGATCAAAACTGGTTGTAGTGCCGCTTTATGAGGGAGCAGCTTCGCGCGGGCAGGTGGTAATACTGGAATCCATGAAATACGGAAAGCCTGTGGTAAGCACCAGGGTACAGGGCACTGTTGATTACCTTGAAGATGGGGAAACAGGGCTGTTTGTTGAACCTGCAAACCCACAGGCAATGAGGGAAATATTTAATACTTACTTTAACGATTTTGATAAGCTGGAAGAGATGGGGAGAAATGCGTATAAAACCCAAAGGAACAAATATTCTCCGGAAGTCTTTTATAAAAACTATCTGGACCTGATAATGGAAGAATACCGCAGGAAAAATCAGCTTTCAGAAGCAAGGCTATATTCATTAACCACAGCTGCCCCCGGGCTGGAAAAAGAAGGTGTATAACCAGTTTTAAAATTTTACGTTTCAGGCAGAATAAAAGCAAATAAAAAAAATTTCTCCTCAATCCCTCACCAATAAAAATGAAACACTTGAAGTTTTTCAGGTTTGCCATCATTCTGCTTATTTTAACAGCGGTGGCATTTGTGCGCTGGTGGTTTACATACAACCAGATCCTGACCGGTATTGATGATGCAAATATATTTTTTGTATATGCTAAAAATCTTGCCGAAGGCAATGGCCTGGTATATAATGCAGGCGGAGAGCCGGTGGAAGGGTTTACCTCATTTCTGTGGGTTTTAATTCTTTCCCTTTTTTATCTGGCAGGGCCTATGGAGGTAATTACCCTGTTTTTTAATCTTTTGCTGCTAAGCTACACCTTTTACCGGCTCACCCTTTTTGTGGATAAGCTTAATTCAGCCTCAGAAAACAAAAACCCATTGGGTTTCTATAGCCTGATTGTTCTTGCTTTTATATGCCTTATACCCGGCTATATTGACTGGACCATTCTTACCCTTATGGAAACCGGACTATGGAGTACTTTGCTGGTTTTAATAAGTCTGAACCT
Organism: Cesiribacteraceae bacterium YIM B00369; assembly: GCA_017948555.1. Lineage (GTDB taxonomy): Bacteria > Bacteroidota > Bacteroidia > Cytophagales > Cyclobacteriaceae > Nafulsella. Next base: position 130,055 of record JAFMYY010000015.1, read on the forward strand.
ATGCCAGCTGTTCCTGGAGCCGGAGAACAAAAAATTATCACGTAGTTTGTTATTCCTTATGCCATTACTGGTTCTTACCCGGCCCGAAAGTTTAGCATGGGGGTTAGTTTTTATTGCCATCCGTGGGGTACAGCTCCTTTATTTCAGGCACTCAATAAAAGAGAGTATACACAAAGTACTTCCGCTTTTTGCCTCTTATTTTGTCACCCTTATACTCCTGTTTGTTTTCCGCTTAAGCTATTTCGGTTATTTACTCCCTAACACTTATTACGCTAAAATGTCCGGCACTCCGGTGGAAAATATAACAGATGGTTTTTACTACCTGTTACGCTATGTAAAGGAAAATCCTTTTATACCCGTTTTTGTATTGGGCTTAATCATTGCTCTTTTCCTGATTATGCGGAGAGCAATAAATACCAGAGGAAAATTACAGCCGGTAAGCCTTATACAGGCCTGTATTATACTAATTACAGGCCTGCAATTTCTTATTCCTTTATACACAGGCGGAGATCATTTTTACCTGTCAAGGTTTTTACAGCCCTTATACCCCCTGCTGCTCCTGGGATTTTTCAATGGCAGGTTCTGGAAAGAACATGGCTTAAAAAACTTCAGCCTGAATAATGGCCAGGCAGCCTTTGTGCTTACTTCCCTCTTTTTACTTATCCTTGCCACCACACGCTTTTCTTTTCTGGGAAACTCCTCCATTTACAAGGAATTTGAAATTGCCCGCATGGGCCGGGATACCGGCAACCAACTGAACGCCATGTTTGAGAATACCTCAGCAGCTTACCCCTCAGTAGGTACTTACCTTGCAGGTGGCATTGCTTACGCATATAAAGGGCATACCGTTGATCTTTTAGGGCTTAATAATACCAGGATGGCACATGCCCCAAAAGAAAATAAAGACGGCTATAAAAACCACAGCTCATTCAATAAAAAAGTGTTCTACCAGATTGCTCCGGATATCCTGCACATTGAGTTCATTGATAACCTTAAAGATGCTAAACTTACCGAACAGGACAGCACAGATTTTCAAAACCAGGTGTACCAGTTTATTTTCCTGGAAGATAGTTTCCGGCTCCTGTACGAACCTGTGGTTATTTCAACTCCTGATCGCGGCCTGTGGTACCAGGCTTATGTAAAAAAGAGCTACCTCCGGCACCTGGGCAATCAAAACCAGAAGTTCTATATACTTAACAGGAAAAAAAATCTGCAACAGGTTCGCGAAGAGCTCCTGTTGCAGTTAAGTTATCTGAAGGAATAAAAAGAGTGAAAAAGCAGGATCAGGAAGCTACAGAAGCAGCTTCCTGCTTCACAGCCACCGGGGACTTTTCATTCAGCCAGTCCACATAACCGGCCATGGTGGTAAGGAGCATTTCTTCTCTTTTTTCATTCAGGTATTCCAGCACGGCCGGAAATACCTGCTCCACATACTCATGCTCAAAAGAAGGATGAAACCAGAAATGGCAAACACTGTTATTTTGGATTGCCCGGTCTATAATAGTCTTTGTCCTGTAAATATGGTAATCCACAGACCAGTCTGCCCGCCATTCAAGCTGGAAAGAACTTTTAATCTCCCACAACCCATTCGGGTGCTTTACCGGATATCCCAGCACATTGCCAATATTGGTCCTGTAATTTGAAAAACCTGATTTGGAAAGCTCCTCAAGGTTTCCTACCGTATGGGCCGGATAGATCAGCGTTTTCAGCTCCACGCCTCTTTCCCGGGCCAGCTTCTGACATTCCTGCAATTCCTGACGGAAAAGTTCCGGCGGACAAACCACATCGCGGCAATCAATATGAGAAAAGGTATGGCAGCCTATTTCATGCTCCACTTCCGAGCCCTGGATCTTATCCAGCAGATCAGGGCAGTACCATTCCGGCGCATCTTTATGATTACTGCAGGGGTCATCTTTATACCAGTCGCCTTCATCGAATTTCCAGTACCCGTTCTCAAAATGCTCCGGCCGCTTCATCCCGGGGTGAGGCACACCATTCTCCCGGGAGCATTCCTTTAAAAACAAATGTCCTACCGTTGCCCATGTAACAGGCACATTATATTTTTCGCACAGCTCCAGCAGCTCCGGCATATTTTTACGCGCCCGTCTTGCTTTTTTTATAGCTGCCTGGCAAGGATCTCCCAAACCTTTACCAAAGCGCCACGCCCATGCAAGCTCAAAATCTGCTGAGAGCGTAAAAACAGCTTTATATGGTTCAGGAACAAACTTCCTGTAATCTTCTGTTTTCTCTGTTTTAGGGTTTCTGCCAAGGGCAAAATTTAATTTACTAAGACTGCTTTTTATGAGTGGATGCATGTTAATGTGCAATGTTAATTGTTCTTCATTCTGTTTTAGTGGCTGGTGCGTAACCTGCCCTCATCAAATACATATTACTTAAATGGGGTATCGGTAATTTTATTCAATGACCTGCTCCTGCTTTCACGCATATTTTTCATAAAGGTTCAGCAGGCTTTTCAGGTGGTTTTCCTCATCAAAGATCCGTGTAAACTCCTCCGCTTTCTCCCCCATCTTTTTGCGCAACTCCGGTTTTTCAATCAAAGTGGCCACTTTCTCCTTCAGGTCATTGAGCGATTTTACAATATATCCTGTCTCTCCATCTTTGATAATTTCTTTGTTTCCCCCAACATCAAAAGCAAGAGAAGGAATGGCACAGCGGCCGGCATCAATCAGGGCAAGGGAAAGAGCTTCTTCATCGGAGGGCAGCACAAAGAGGTCGAAATGGTTGTACAGGTTTTCAATATCGGTCCTGAAACCAAGGAATTTTACCTTATCATCCACCCCCAGCTCTTTTGCCAAAGCCTCCATTGGTTCCCGCTCAGGTCCGTCGCCCACAATCATTACCTCAAAATTGAGGATACCCCGCTCTTTTAAATATTTAGCTACCTCAAGGTGGAACTGAACCCTTTTTAGCTTAACCACACGGCCAATAAAGCCGATTCTTACTATATCATCCTTGGGTTTGAGCTCAGGGAGGCGCTGAATCTGGGAGGAGTTATACAAAACTTTAATTTTCTTTTTAGGAAAAGAATACTCGTTCTCAAAATATCGTGCCAGGGCAGCACAAACAAATATGGTACGTTTTACCGATGGCAATTTGGAAAGTACATTTAAAGGCCAGCGGCGCACTTCAAAATGATGACCATGAAAGTGCCACATAACAGGAACCTTAACCTTCAGGGTAGCAAGTGCTGAAATAATCATTGGCGCATACAAATGATTGTGCACCACAGTAATATTTTTTTCTTTTATGAAGTCTGCAAGCTTTCCTGCCGTGGACAGGTAGTTCTGTTTTTCGAACTGTACCACCTTTACTTTTTCATCCAGTAACTGGCGCAGATCACCATCCTGAAACATGCCAAGATATACATTTACATTGTCTGCACTGCTTAACATGTTCGCATCAAGCACTGCCTGTTTTTCAGCTCCGCCAAAATTAAGGGAGCTGACTAAAATCAGAATATTCATAGTTATTTATAGTATCTTAATTTAACCGGTTTATGGACTGCTTGTTTTGTAAAAACCCGGGCTGGCAAGTTCATTTGCATAAACGCATAATTACTCATCTGCCTTTACACATGTAATCAGCAAAAAAAAAGAGCACATGAAAAGAGCATTAAAAAAATCTGAAGTCTTTACCTTCAGTCTGTTATAGCAGGGGCCTCCACTGGCTACAACAAACTCCTGTTCCCGAAAAAAAACAGGGCGCACGGAGATTAAAAAAACAAACTAACCGCCGGATTTTTTTCATTGAAGCACTGGTATAAGCGTTTTTTTTCAGCATATATACTCCCTGAAGAGTTAAGTTGTTTTCATTTTCCCTCATTAACCAAACCGAAAACAACAGAAGCCCCTGCTCTCTTTTTTAAACCACCGGAAATTCCTGTTCTGCACTGCCCTCAACTTGCTGTATTAATAATTGCATATTAGCGGCACAGTGAGAATTAACCTTTTATTAGAAAAAATGAATCAAAAACATGGAAATAAATCTAAAAAAACAGGCTATACACCAAAACGTACAGAAATACCTGTTATATTTAGGGAACGTATCCTTAAACAAACAGGGTGGCATCTTATTTGTTTCTTAAAAAAAGGATAGAAAAAGAACGAATCAAATAACTTAATATGAATGAAACCAACACTTCTTTTGCTGATTTTCAGTTAGATCCTTCTATTCTTGAAGGGCTGGATGCCATGGGCTTTACGGAACCCACTCCCATACAAATCCAGGCAATACCAGCAATTTTAGAAAACAAAGATATTATTGCCAGCGCGCAGACAGGAACAGGGAAAACGGCTGCCTACGTACTCCCCATTCTCCATAAAATAAGCCGGGAAGAAGAAACGCCCGGACTTAATACCCTTATCATTGCTCCAACAAGAGAGCTTGCCCAGCAGATTGACCAGCAAATTATTGGATTCGGCTACTTTACCGGTGTAAGTTCCATCCCTGTTTATGGCGGAGGGAGCGGCCAGGAATTCGAGAAAGAGAAACAAGCTTTTAAAACAGGTGCCGATATTGTGGTGGCTACGCCCGGAAAGTTAATCCAGCACCTGAATATGGGGTATGTAAATACCAAAAACCTGCGGCACCTGATACTCGATGAGGCCGACCGCATGCTGGATATGGGTTTTAATGAAGATATTATGAAAATAATATCACACCTTCCTAAGGAGCGGCAAACCCTGCTTTTCTCTGCTACCATGCCTCCAAAAATCAGGCAGCTGGCTAAAAAAATCCTCATAGATCCTATGGAGATTAGTATTGCTATTTCTAAAACCGCCGAAGGTGTAAGGCAAAGAGCCTTCTCCGTTTTTGAAGACCAGAAAGAGCCCCTCCTGGAAAGCATCATTTTAAATGAAAAGCCGGAAAACGTAATTGTATTTTCCAGCAGAAAATCCAGCGTACGTATTGTGGAAAAAGGATTGCGCAGCCGGGGAATAAAAGCCAGGGGCATCAGTTCCGATCTTGAGCAGAGCGAACGGGAAAATGTGCTCCGTGAGTTTAAGAATGGCTCCTATACAGTTTTGGTAGCCACCGACATTATGAGCAGGGGTATTGATATTGCCGACCTTGCCATGGTTATCAATTACGATGTTCCTCATGACGGAGAAGATTATGTTCACAGAGTTGGCCGTACTGCACGTGCAAAATCCACAGGCGAAGCTATAACTTTTGTAACACCTAAGGAGCAGCGCAATTTTTACCGCATAGAACAGCTTACAGGCCTGGAAGTGGAAAAGCCATCTGTTCCGGAGGATATAGGCAACAGCCCTGAGTGGCAGGACCCGCAAAAGGGAGGAAGAAGCAATGAAGGCAACGGCAGACCATCTTCAGGACCGAGAAAAAAGAGGCCCGGTTCTGCTTCAGGCCCGAAGGCAAACGGCTCAGGCTCTTCCGCTCCGAAAAAACGCAGGTTTAAAAATAACAGAAACAACCAGCCCGAAAACAGAAACAGTGGCCCGCGGAAAGAAGAGTAAAAGCTAATAATACTTAATTCCTGCAGAAAAAATCAAAAGCCTTTTTTTAACAATTAAGGCTTTTTGCATTTATTTTATAAAAAATTAGGATATCTGTTTTAATCCTATAAATTTACCTGAAGAAAGTAGAGCATTATTGCTAAGCCTGTCATTTGCTGATTTTTTTAAGCTAAACCGTCCTGCTAAGCCATAATTCTCCCCTTTTGCCTTTCATTATTTATTATTTATTTATTTTATCATGAACATTTTTGTAGCAAAGCTTAATTTCAGGACAGACAGTGATACCCTGAAACAAGCATTTGAAGAATTTGGAGAAGTCAGCTCCGCCAAGGTTATTATGGACCATGAAACAGGCAAATCGAAAGGATTTGGTTTTGTGGAAATGCCGGACGATGATGAAGCTCAGGAAGCAATTAACAGCCTTAACGATACAGAACTTAACGGCCACACCATTGTAGTAAAAAAAGCCAACCCCAGAGAAAATTCGAATAGTGGTGGCAACAATTACAACAGCAGACCTAAATCCTTCGACAGATATTAATCCTGTTAAAAATATAATACCCCGGTTAGCAACAACCGGGGTATTTTTTTATCTTTTAATTTAAAGAGGCCTGAAATCCTGTTCTCCGGCAGAAAAACAAACGCTCAGACTTTATTTAAAAAAGCCACCCAGGCCTTTCTTAAGCTGATCGGTTACTCCTGAGGCAAGTCCTCCTGATCCTCCTCCCAATAAAGACATCAGGCTTTGCTGACTTGGCGCGGAGTCCTGCCCTCCTGTTTTCTGATTCACCAGGTTCAGGAGATAAGGTACTGCAATAGTTTCCACGGTTCCTGCAGTTTCGGGGCTCAGGCCAAGCTGGCTTACCAGTTTTCCCACAAGGTTATTACTTATCTTCTGTACCAGCGGGTTGCCGGATGCCCCGGGTTTACTCCCCCTGAATAAGCTCATAATCTGCTGCACATTTCCCTGCTTTGCCTCATCCAGAAGAACTTCACGGGAGCTTTCTCCTGCCAGGTCTATTGATTTATCTGCCTGCTGCTGATTAATGCCTGCTCTGTTCTGGATTTCTCCGGTTATATTGTCCTTTGCTTTATTTATAATTTCATTCCACATAATAATATAATTTTGGTTTACCTTCTTATAGTAGCGAAAGAAGCTTACAAAGGTTTTACTCACTAAATGAAATTCTTACCTTTTTAGCATAAAAGTTACTATAAGTGATTAAAAGCTATTAGCTTTATCGCCAAAACAACCCGCTATGACCGCATACAACATTTTTCTCTATCTGCATTCCTGGATCCGCTGGATCATCATTATCGTTGCCATAATTGCCCTTGTAAAAGCTTACTCCGGCTGGTTTGGCAATAAGCCATACACAAAAGGTGACAATGGAATATCTGCCGCATTTATGGGCACCATGCACCTTAACCTGTTAATCGGGCTTGTTTTATACTTCTTCCTGAGTCCGGTTGTACAAAGTGCATTCAGCGATTTTGGAGCTGCCATGAAAAATCCGGGACTGCGCTTTTGGGCAGTGGAGCACATCCTGGTTAATATAATTGCCGTAGTGGTTGCCACAATTGGCCGGGCTAAGTCTAAAAAAGCTGTGGAAACTGTGCGGAAGCATAAAATAACGGCTATCTTTTATACTATTGCTTTCGTTTTATTGCTCAGCCGGATTCCGTGGGGCGAGGCTGAACGTCTTTTCCGCTTTTAAGTAAAACCGGTATTATTTCCGTTTTTGCTTTAAAATTGAAAAAAGTACCGTTCATTACCGGAGGTCCGGAAAAACAATTTCTCCTCCAAAAGCTTCATGATGTAAAGGAATTAAAGAAAACCACTTGTTAAATTCCATTATTGAAAATCATGAAAAAGATAATATTTGTTCCGCTTGCCCTCCTGATTATTATAACGCTTGGCCTGTTAAATCCGGCCAAAGCCCAGGACTATTCCACAGGAATTGGCCTGAGAGGAGGACCGGGATACGGAGTAACCATCAAGCATTTTACCAGCCCGGATAAAGCGGTGGAAGGAATTATTTCCCCCCTTTGGGAGGGCATTATGGTAACTGCTTTATATGAAAAACACGCTCCCTTATTTAAAGCAAGCAGGCTGAACTACTATGGTGGAATTGGCTTCCATGGAGGTTACTGGGATTACAGCAACAAAAACTTTGACAATAATCCATGGGTTTCCCGGCGCCATAAGGAAATTATAGCAGGAATGGACCTCATCCTTGGAATTGAATATACCTTTAAGGCACTTCCTTTCAGCATAGGAGCCGACTGGAAACCCATGCTCAATCTAATTAACGACGGTAGCCTGTGGTATAAAGACATTGCCATTTCGCTCAGGTTTATTCCCGGTAATATGTAAAGAGGCGACCGGAGCACCCCAGTATAAAGAACAAAAAAGTACCTGTACACCATGCACAGGTACTTTTTTTCGTTTGAATATTTCAGCTGACGTAAATCAACCTTTTACCGGCTGCAAATAATAATCCCGCCGGGGTAAAACCACGTAAACTGCTCTCCGTCACCTATTGTGATACATTAATACCCCGTAATAAAGCAGGAACACTGATACTGTTTACGAAGCCATCCTGCTTATCCTCCTTATCTTTATGAACTTCACTCCTGATTACAGGGGCAAGGATGTTTGGCAGAGCAATATATAAACCCTGAGCCCCAGCTGAAGGGGAAACAAGAATCTCCTGCCTTTTATCAATTAAAACAGCTCCCCACAAACCCAAAAGCAACAACCCTAAAGCGAAATATAAAAATCCTGCCGGTGAAATTTGTTTATGTATCTGCATGTGTGTAAAATTTTATTTCCTGAAAACACTCCACCACTATCATGCTCTCCAAAAAATTTTGATCAAAAGACTTTTAAAGCAGAAAGTACCCTTCAATTATTATAGTCAGAGTAATTATTGACTTCACCTTAAGCTGATATCCGCAAACACCAACTGCTTTTTAAAGTAAATATCATCTTATAATAATCAGATGCTGAAGGAGTCTGACAGGTTGCATCCCGATGTGAAAAATTTTACAGATAAATTCGCACTATCTCATGGTCATGATATAGACCCGCATTTTAATCAGATTCAATGAAAATAATATTTGCCCGACATTCTTGTATTTTGTATAGTTTTTTTAAGGAAAACTTCTAATTTTAATAACTATAACGGAAGCCGGAATTTTGGCATATTTTTTATCCGTGGTCTAAAGAAGCTTTTATGGGAAAATTATTTTACTTAAACCACTTCAGGGAATTTGCAGATTTCATTCATAAAAATCCAAAACTACTCCACGAAGAAATAAACAAAGCATTTAAAATACTTGAATATGCAATCGATTCCGTAAAAAAAAATAAAAATCTCCAAAACGGAGAGGACCCTAAAGGTTTGTTAGAAAACGGCTGCAGGAATTTTATCAGGCATGCATTGAAAGGAGATGCAGAAGAAGAAGCAAAAGCAGACATTTATAAGCTATGCAATAAAGCATTTTTAAACCTGCAGGAAAAGAGATCTAAAATTCTGCAACTACTGAAATCCTATAACCTGCAAAAGGAAATATTCGCAAAAATTATCCCCTCCTACACACCGGATCCTCAAAAAGCAACAATTATTTCTTATGAATTAACGCAGTACCAAAACTACCTCACGGAAACCGCCTTCCTTGCTTTAGCTGAAGTTGAGGAAAATGAAAAGTTTAAGGAAAAGGAATTAGCTTCTTCAGTAATTGATAATACAGTAAATGGTGTATTGGCATTCGATACGAAAATGAATCTGACAGAAGCTAACACCGCTGTCTGCAGTATGCTGAGCATTAAAAAAGATGATATAATCGGGAAAAATATATTTGAAGTACTTCCGTATTATAAAGATACAGATGTAGGACTAACTGTTAAAGCAGTACTTACCGGCGTGCAGGTATTTATATCTGAAAGATCTTTTATTAAACGCAAAGGCTTTTTTGAGGCAAATCTCACTCCTCTTTATGATTCTGAAGGTAAAATTACCGGAGGCCTCATTATTGTTCATGAAACCACCCACCGTAAAAAAGCGGAAGATGATTTAAAGCAAAAGAACTGGGAATTAATTCAGCAACAACACGAAAACAGGAAAATACAAATTTTTTTAGAGCAGGTAACGGAGTCTGTCCCATGCCTTATTTTCCTTTATGATGTTGCTGAAAATTCAACGGTATATGCCAATCAAAAACTGCTGGAAATAACAGGCTACAGTCCTGAGGAATTAAAGGAACTGGAATCTGAGGTAATAGGCCGCTTAATTGTACCTGAAGATGTAGGAGGAGATTTTACAGGTAAAGATCTTAGCCGGTTTGATATTTACAAAGACAAAAAGCCCGGGGAGTACCTTGAATATGAATTTAAAATCAGACACAAAAACGGCGAATTGCGCTGGCTCAGAACTAAAAGCAAAGTATTTAAGTATGACCGGAATGGAACGCCCTTACAAATTTTAGGGACCGCTGAAGATATAACAGAATTAAAAAATTCTGAAGAAAATATTAATCAGGCACAGGATTACTACCTCCGGATTCTGGAAGATTTTCCTGTACCTGTCTGGCGCACGGGGCAGGACGGTAAGTTTAATTATTTTAATAAAAGCTGGCTGAGCTTTACAGGCTATACCCTGGATGAGGAATTGAATGCTCCCCCTGCAGAGAAAATCCATCCTGATGACCTGGATGAAAGCCTGAAAATTTTTGAAACATCATTTGCCCGGCAGGAGCCTTTTAACAGAGAGTACAGGTTAAAGCGCCATGATGGTATTTACCGTTATGTGTTTGATGCAGGAAAACCCATTTATGACCTCCAGGGTAATTTTACAGGGTATATTGGAGCCTGTTTTGATTTACAGGACCGGAAGGACAACGAAATACTCATTGAAGCAAAGAACAGGGAACTGACAACTACTGTTGATAAGCTGGCTGATGCCAGAACTTCCCTGACCCTTTCCAATACCGAGCTTGAAAAAAGAGTAAAGGAAAGAACTGTAAACCTGGTGGCACGGGAAGAGCAAATCAGGACCATTACAGACGCTTTACCTGTCTTGATTGCTTATGTAGATAAAGACCTGAACTGCAGGTTCATCAATAAAGCCATTGAAAAATTTCTGCACAAATCCAGAGAAGAAATTGCAGGCAGGCCGGTGAAAGAATTAATGCAGGAAAAATCTTACCGGATTTTAAAGCCCCGTTTTGAAAAAGTCCTCCGGGGAAAGGCATTAAATTTCGAGTTCCATGCCGACCATAAAGATTTAGGGTCAATTTACTTTAGCATTGATTTTATTCCTCATGAGACCAGAAAAGATGTAATCGGGTTTTATGCCCTCCTGTATAATATAACAGACCGTAAAAAGGCTGCACAAACTATGGAAAAGCTTTATGAGGAAGCCAATAAACGAAATTCAATATTAAACAGGGTTAATACAGTTTTGGATAATTTTGTCTATACAGCCTCTCACGATCTTAAATCTCCTGTTTACAACCTTGAAGGGCTCGTCGATATCCTGAAAGAAATAAGAACAAACGGAGAAAATGATGAAGGGGCTCAGGTGGTGGAAATGATTGCCCGGGCAACCGGCAGATTAAAGAAAACGATTGATGATTTAATTAAAATCACTAAAATCCAGCAGGAATCAGATCTTCAGGAAAATGAAAAGATTTCGATTATTGAAGTTTATAACCATGTGAAATCAGACCTTGATACTCAGATAAAAGATTGTAAAGCTGAAATTACAGAGCACTTCGAAGTAACAGAATTATTTTACCCCGGGAGTCACCTGCGCAGCATATTATACAATTTAATATCCAATGCCCTGAAATACCGGAGGCCGGATGTTCCGGTAAAAATAAATGTTTCAACCTCTGCCGGGGATGGAACAACTGAATTGAAGATAACAGATAATGGCATAGGCATGAGCGCCGTACAACAAAGGCAGCTGTTTAAGCCCTTCCACCGGCTGCATCCCCGGATTGAGGGCAGTGGAATTGGACTTTATTCCATTAAAAGGTTAATTGAAATTAATGGCGGAAAAATTGAAGTTTCTTCAACACCTGAAGAAGGATCAGAGTTTACAGTATATTTTAATACCCGGGCGAATAACCAGGATTAAGAAATCACAGACTAAAAAGAACAATTAATTCAATCATATCCCGCCTGGTATTACTCTTCAATAACTGTTGAATTTATTATATTTTACCCTGAACGACGTCTAAGCTTACGGCATCTAAAAGGTCCGGAAGGGACAGGATATAAGCATCAGGTACTCCGCAAAAGCGGGCTACTTCCCGGTAAATTTCCTGTGGCTCCCTTCCCGATTCCCTCAGGAAGTGAACTGAGGCAGCACCTTTAGATTTTGATAACTTCTCCCCTGCATTGTTCAGTATCAACGGATGGTGAAAAAATGATGCTTCTGCAAAATCCTGTGCCCCTGTTTGCCATTTTCCCTGCTGTGCACCAAGGCACCTTGCCAGATAAATCTGCGCAGCCGTGGATCCGCAAAGGTCGCTCCCCCTGACAATAAAATTTACCCCATAAAAAATGTCATCTGCCAGAGAAACCAGCTGGTAAGCCGGCAGACCATCCTTCCTCCTGACTACAAAATCTCCGGTCCGGCAACTCAGAGGATAGCGCTCCTCTTTCCCTGTTAACCATTCCCGGTAGCAGACATCAGTCTGTTCAGGCACATGAACCCGCCAGGCAATATTTTTGCCGCTAAAGGCCAGTGCTTTTGACCGGCACCCTCCTTTGTACAGACCATTATCATTTTGTTGCCTGATTTCTTTTCTGCTACAACTGCAGGCATAAACCAAACCTTCTGTATTTTTCAAATCCTCCAAAAAAGATTCATACATTCCCAGGCGGTGGCGCTGCGAAAAACAGGCATCAAAGGCATCCGGACCATCCGGACCAATGTCATAATCCAGCCCCAGCCAGTCAAGTGTATAAAAAATATCTTCAACATATTCGGGTCTCGAGCGGGACGCATCGCTGTCGTCAATGCGCAATATTAACCTGCCTCCCATTTTCCGGGTAAGCAACCAGGTAAGCACAAATGAAAATGCATTGCCCTTATGTAAATATCCGCTTGGTGTCGGTGCTATCCGGGATATCAAAGGTGCTTGCTGACTTCCTTCCATAGAACATCAAAACATTATTAAGGACTTTGCAGGTTATACTTACAAAAGAAGAACTGCAATATTTAAAAAAGTAATACTAAAAATAAAAAAGGAAAGCAATTTAATTAAACCTGTCTTTTAATCTTTATGAAGCACTGATATATTCAGAACAAATGAAAGCAGCAAGGGAACCGATCGCCTGGTTTTTAATTATAATCTGGTCATTAACAGGCTTTTTAATTTATATTTACAAAAGCCCTCCCGGAACAACTGGGCAGGCAACTCAGGTGGCGGAAAGTTCCCATGCAATTCCGGCTTTTTTCGCCACTGTCGGGCTGGCTGCTTTTCTTCTTTTATCACGTTTTCTTACCAGTTCCGGCTCCCCGCCACCTCCCGGCAGGTTCCGTCATATTTCAGTTGCCTGCCTTCTTGCAACAGGCGGGATGCTCAGCTGGGAATTTTCTCAAATGTTCCTGCTTGGCAGAACGTTCTCTTTTTCCTTTCTGACTGGAGTTCTGGCAGGCCCGTTAATGATTGTTTGCTGCTGGTTTCTCCTTAAAATGAGCCCCCTGTGGTTTAAGAGAAAATAAAATTTTCCGGCTCCAGACAGGGTTGGATAACAAAAAACTTCATGCAAAAAACAAAAAAACCTCCTTCAGCTGATGTGCAGGGGAGGTTTTTTTGAGTTTTCCGAAAAAAAACACTTTAGTTATTAAGCAGCAAGCTGCTGCTCTGTTTTCCGTCGGTCAGCAATCACCTTCTTAATTTTCAGAATTGCTTTTTCAATCCGTTCGCTGTCAAGGTTATTTATATTTTCAAGCATTTTATTCTTTTCCTCCCCTGTAATGGCTTTATTATTCAAAAGAATCAGGAGTTCTGTTTTCTGCTTTACAGTAGCCGGAGTACCTGCCGGCTCCTCAGCCTCAGCTTCCGTTACCGCTTTAGGGGCACTTTCTGCTTTACGGCTTTCCACCTTTTCCTTTTTTGAATTTCTGCCATTTTCCCGTGGCACTTCTGCTTCTTCCTTCATCATATAATCCATTTCCTCTGCAGGAGTTGGCTCATAACCTGCTGCCCTTATAATCCACGCCAGTATATTCCGGTAAGCTTTACCAATGGCACGCGTCTGGGCCATGGAGGCAATGGCAAATTCCTGATATGCCTTCTTACCAAATTCCTTATTACTGCAAATAGCAAATCCGGATCCTGTTACCTGCCCGGTTCGAAGGTTCATAAGCTTTACCTCCGCCTGGTACTTTAATTCACCGCCTTCAGATTCGATGCGATGCAGTCCTTCAATAATAGGCAAAATTCCTAAGCGGGCTCCGGCATACTGCCAGCCCTCCACATTTACATATGCCTTTCCCTGGATGTTATGAAAAAGTTTATTCTCCTGAATAAATTTTGCCAGATCCTGTGCAAGATGCAGGGTTTCATTTGAGTTTGCTATATCATAACTATCAATCACTCTCTTTTCCATGCGGATATTATTTAAATTTTATATTCCCGTTTATAATATTGTACTCTTACAACCTCAGCAGTTCAAAATAAGTGCCCGTAATACTAATTATTTTAGTTATTTATTTATAATATTATTAGTAACTTTCCATCCTGTACCTCAGGGATTTAAATGGAAATATTAATAACCGGCAAGGCCGTTTAAAAGAAAAGGAAAACAGCACCAGCATGCAGCAAACCGGAGAACATCTTCTTTCATTATTCCCATTTACCCCAACCCCTGAGCAAAAAAATCTCTTTGAACAGGTGGCTGTATTTTTGAATGATAATAGTGCCGGCAAATCTGTTTTCCTGCTAACCGGCTATGCAGGCACCGGCAAAACCACCTGCCTGAAAGCCTTATATACAGCAGCAAAAAAAATAGGCTACCGGCTGAGCCTTCTAGCTCCAACCGGCAGGTCGGCTAAAATAATTAGTAAAAACACTAAACAGAAAGCCCATACCCTGCACAGGGAAATATACCAGCAAACCCGGCAACCGTATAGCGGGGCTGCTGAATTTAAGCTAAAAAGGAATTACAAAAAGAAATGCCTGTTTATTGTAGATGAGGCCTCTATGATAAGCGGAACAGAGAATGAAAATGGACGGAACCTCCTGGCTGACCTTATAAGTTTTGTATTTGAGAACCCCGGAAATAAACTAATTTTAACAGGTGACTCTGCCCAGCTGCCTCCGGCAGGAGAACCGTTAAGTCTGGCCTTAGACACAGAGATACTTCAATATGTATATCAGCTGAAGGTTTCTGCTGTACAGCTGAAAGAAGTATCGCGGCAGCAACAAGGCTCCGGTATTTTATTGAATGCAACCGCTTTGCGGAACACTTTGCAAAATCGGGTTCAGCACTTCCGGTTCCAGGAACGCCCCTTCAGGGATTTCTTCCTCCTGCCCGAAGAAAAACTAATGGATGGCTTAACCTACGCCTATGAAAAATACGGGCAGGGAAATGCTGTTCTTATCTGCGCCACTAACCGGGAATCTTTCCATTTTAACAGGAAAATAAGGGAAATTATACTTAAAAGAACCAGCCCGATAGAAAAAGGTGAGTTACTGATAGTAAACAGGAACAATTACAATGTATTGCCCGGCAGGAGTAAACTCGGCTTCCTGGCCAATGGCGAATTTGCAGAGGTAGTTGAGGTAAATGAAGAAGAAAGCTATGGCAGCTTCGGATTTATAAATCTGGTTTTACGGCTTCCGGATTATCCAAAGCAGGCGGCCTTTAGCTGCAAAATACTGAAAGAAACTTTACTCTCCCCCGAAGCTTCTCTTGATGAAGCACGCAACCAGGAGCTTTTTAAGCTTATTCTTGATAAATACAGCCCAATAAAAACACGGAGCAGGCAGGTAAAGGCCATAAGGCAGGACCCGTACCTGAATAGCCTTCACGTAAAATATGCTTATGCACTTACCTGCCACAAAGCACAGGGCGGGCAGTGGGGTGCTGTGTTTGTCCATCAGGGAGTCAGGCAGCAAAAAAACTTTACAACTGATAAAATTCGCTGGCTCTATACTGCCTTAACACGGGCTGTAAAGGAATTATACCTTATTGAATCTTAAATCCGGGAAACACCAGCTTCTTATAAGTATTACTATAAACATAACAATGCAGGACAATAAGTAGCAGAACCACACCCTGATTTAAACCATCTTCCATTAAATAATCAAATCAGATTTATAAATTATATAATTATAATATCCCTATCCTGTTATTCTGCTCTGCTTTTTAAAAAGCCTGTCATTTTAATAATCATCTGCCTCATTTCCTTAAATAAAGGTTGTAAATTGCTTAATAAAGCACCTCACCTGCCAGTCTGCACAGGTTAGGATTTTATTTATACATTGCTGTTTATTTTTTTTAAAAAGCAAGACCCATCACCCAATCAAAAAATTCAAAAGAACAGCTATGCTGGAATATATATCAGAAATATGGAATACTAATTTTATGCCACACGGGCATTGCTACTTCTGGGACCCGACAATTATGTGGACCCATGCAATTTCCGACAGTATAATTGCTTTAGCTTATTTTATCATTCCTGTGAGCCTTATAAAAATTGTAAGAAAGAGGAATGACTTTACTTACCTCTGGATGCTTATCCTCTTCGCCATATTTATTTTCGGTTGCGGAGCTACACATGTAATGGACGTTATAAATATCTGGGAGCCGTTTTACCGGATAGATTCAGCCGTAAGAGTAATTACTGCCTTAGCTTCAATCGGTACAGCAGGTATGCTCATTTATATTACCCCAAAACTTATCCTTTTCCCCAGTGCACAAAAATGGAAGGAAATGAATGAGGAACTGCGCTCCCTTAATGAACAGCTTGAGCAAAAGGTAGTGGACAGAACTATGCGCTACCAGGAGATTGCAGAGAAATTTGAATTTCTTACTGATACTATTCCGCAGATCGTTTGGACTACTGATGACCTGGGCGACATTAACTACATGAACAAAACCTGGTTTGAATATACAGGCATAAGCAGTAATTCGCCCGATAGATTTAACTGGAATAAAGCAGGCCATCCTGATGATATGGAGAGGCTGGCAATCCGCTGGAACCAGTCACTTGAAAGATCGGAGCTTTTTGAAATGGAAATACGGATAATGGATGCACGATCCGGTAACTACCGCTGGCACCTTTCCCGGGCAATACCGATGAAAAACAAGAAAGGCCGGGTAACTATGTGGCTGGGAACATCAACCGATATCCATGACCAGAAATTACAAAATGAAGAGCTGCTGAGAATTAATGAAGAGCTGGATAATTTTGTTTATGTAGCATCCCACGACCTGAAAACACCTATCAATAATCTGGATGGCCTGATGAAAATAATGGACCACAGGCTGCCTGATGTTTCCAAAAATGAAACAGCTCCTATAAGGGCGATGATGGCTAAGTCTATTGAACAACTGAAAGTTACAGTGAGCGACCTGGCTGATATAAGCAACCTTCAAAGGCAATCAATTACGGAGGATCAGCAGGAAATATCCATTAAAGACCTGATAGAAGAGTTCAGGATAAACCACCATGTACTGCTGATAGAAACAGGAGGAAAAATTGAAACAGAACTGCAGATTCCTGTTCTTTTCTTTTCCCGTAAGTTTTTGAGAAGCATAATCGATAACCTCTTAAGCAATTCGTTTAAATACAGAGCTCCGGGGCGTTTCCTGCGCATCCTGGTTAAAACTTATGAAACAGATGAACAAATCGTTATAATGGTGCAGGACAACGGGCTGGGCATTAAGCCGGAGCATCAGGAAAGGATTTTCGATATGTTCAGGCGCTTCCACCGCCATGCTGAAGGCACCGGGGTAGGCCTGAATATTGTAAAAAGAATTGTTGATAAGCATAAGGGACATATTGAGGTGGAAAGCATTCCTGAGCAGGGAGCAACCTTCCGGATATTCCTGCCAAAAAAGCTGCCTAAAGAGTAAAATCACCAGATAAAAAAGGGACTGCCTCAAATATCAGTTTTGAGACAGTCCCCTCTTTTTTTACCACTATCCAACGGGCTTCGGCAATCTATTTCTTTAATTAAAACCTGCTCTTTGTGCCGGCCTTAAAATTATTAAAGGGATTACCGCAATCTTTCCATCCAGGTTTGTAACCTACATAAGCTAAAGCTCAACGCTGCTGAAAAACTAATTTTTTAAGCAGAAACCGGCAACATTTTACTAACTATTTTAGTATTTTAGCTAACGCATTATCCCTTAACAATAACCTGTATGAATTTTGACCGGTACTATTTACAAGCCAGGATGATTCCGGCTTTGATTACCACTATTCCAGCGCTGATACTCTTCCACACGCTCCTGGGGCCAGATTTAAATTCTGTTTTTTCAGGAGTTGAAATTTTAACAAAGGGAAGTGGCGTCAGTTTTTCCATTGCCCTTATCTTCCTGTGGGTGCAGCTCAGCAAACTTATGGGAAGGATTATATTTCAGCGCTTAATATTTCAGGAGGAGTTAAAGATGCCCACCACCAATTACTTACTGTACTCTAACCATTACTTTACCCCGGAAATAAAGCGTGAAATACGCCTGAAAATAGAAAACTGCTTCCAGCTTTACCTTTACGACTTCAGAAAAGAACGCCAGCAGGAGTTAAATGCCCGTAAGCAAATTTGCCTTGCCGTAAGCCAGATAAGGGAATTGCTCAGGAACAATAAAATGTTGCTCAGACACGGCATTGACTACGGCTTTTTTAAAAACCTGATAAGCGGTTCTTTTTTAGCATGCTGTATTTGCCTGGCAGGCTGGATACTGAGTCTTACAGGCTCCAACATTGCTCCCTATGGAGATACTTTTATTGCGCTCGGTGTATTATACCTGCTGCCGGTAATTTTCTCCCGCAGCATTATGCAACACTTTGGCCACTACTACGGGAAAATTCTCTATGAGCAGTTCCTCATTACCCCAAATCATTAAAGGGGCGGCCTGCAAAAGGTGGCCTGCATAGGGTGAAGGAGTTCAGCCTAATCCACATATAGTACAAGCCCCTTCAGGTATTCGCCTTCCGGATGAAAAATACTAAAAGGATGGTCTGCAGGCTGATTCAGCTGGTGCAGCACCTTAACCTCCCTGCCTGCCTCTATGGCCGCAGCCATAACAGTATTATTGAAGAGGTATTTATCCACCACCTGAGAGCAGCTGAAGGTAAATAAAATTCCACCTTTCGCTATTCGTTTTATTGCCTCTGCATTTAAACGCTTATAGCCCATAAGGGCGTTATGCCGCACATTCATGCGTTTGGCAAAAGCCGGCGGATCCAGTACAATTACATCATAGGTCTCCTCCTGGTCGCGGAAAAAATCGAAAGTATCAACAGCAAAGGAGGCATGCTTCGATTCATTCCCGTTGAGGGCAACATTTTCGTCGGTAAGGGCAATGGCTTTTTTAGAGACATCAACAGAGTGTACCAGCCCGGCGCCGGCATTTAAGGCATATACTGAAAAGCCACCTGTATAGCAAAAGGTATTAAGTATTTTTTTATCCTTTACAAATTCAGCTAACAGGGCTCTGTTCCGGCGCTGATCTATGAAAAATCCGGTTTTTTGTCCGCCGGCCCAGTCAATGGCAAAGCGGTTTCCGTTTTCCAGCACTTCGCCGCGCCCTGTTCCTTCTCCCAGTATATACCCGTTCTCCACATCCGTCACTGCCTTGGGTGGCAAACTTTCTGCACTTTTATCATAAACAGCCTCCAGTTTATCGCCAAGCACATCTTTAAGAGCAGTTGCAATTTCATTCCGTGCTCTCCACATACCTACGCTATGGGCCTGCAAAACAGCAGTTTTATCATACATATCAATGATCAGCCCCGGCAGGCCGTCGCCTTCCGCATAAACTAATCTGTAGGTATTAGTATCTGCACTGTCTGTCAACCCCAGCTTCCTGCGTAATTCAAAGGCGGCAGCAATTTTATCTTTCCAGAATTGTGGCGTTACCTCCAGCTCATCAAAAGAAATAAGGCGTACTGCTATGGAACCCGGCTGATAATGCCCCTGTCCCAGCCACTCTCCCCTGGCTGTATAAACAGAAACCAGATCACCTTCTGCAACATCACCTTCTATTTTCCGGATGGCCCCTGAAAACAACCACGGGTGTTTACGGAGAATTGACTGCTCTTTTCCTTTGTGCAAAAATATTTTCGACATGTAAAAATAAACTCTGATTGAAATTTTTAAAGCACAAAGTTACACAGGAAAAGACGATTTTAACTGTTTATTCAGTTTTTCCTCCCGGCTTAATAAGCCATTGATATTTTACCTTTTCTAAAAGCAGTATTAAGGTCAAAACTATGGAACCATGATGCTGTAATTGTTAATGTATGGTGCCCTCCCTCCAGGTTTTCTGCGTAAAGGGGCAGGCCATAATCGCCCCCCTCCTGCTTGCCATGAAACGACTTCCCTAAGCCAAAGCTTCCTCTCAGATCAAAAGCAAAATTCTGAAACCTGCCAATATCAAAGATCACCCCGCCTCCTGCAGCCACTGCCATCTGGATTCGTGAGGGATCCGCCACCATCATATAGTTACCGGCTCTCTGCTGTTCTGAAAAAGCAACTTTGTAAGCTAATGTTTCGCCCTGGAAAAATCCGTCGGTTCCTGCTGCCTCCAGAACCCCCTGACCTCCAAGCCAGTAGTTTACCTCGGGACCAATGTTTACATAAAATTCCACATGCTGGGCAGAGATATATTTATGCTTGCTAAACCTCAATAAGGCAGGTACTGATATATAGTAATATTCCGCTTTGTTTTGCATTTCGCCAAATTCAGTCCTGTTTCTTACATTAATTCCCTTTTTCAGAAAGGACAATTCAGTGTGCAGTGAGTATAAAGGTGAGACTTTGTAATTCAGCATTACTCCGGCATGATAACCCGTTTTAAAACGGGAGCTATACGAGTCTCTAAACCCCTCATCCTCATACACAAAGCGGGAAACCGACACTCCCCCGAGAGCCCCAAGCCTGAATTGTGCCCGGGCTGGATTATTAAATAAAAGCAGTATACAGAAAATAAATAAAACGTTTTTCATACAAGCATTACAGAAATCCAACCAACACCGAAAAATCCTATTTAACCCACATACTTTCGTATCATAAAAGCGGGGCTGGAATTGAAAGCCGGAATCAAAACGGTTTACAGTGTTTAGAATCAGGCTTTTTCAGTATCCGTCCTGAAAACCATTCCACCATAACTTTTTCTTCCTCCGCCAAAGCTTTCACTCCGGTTATCCGGATTTAACCCATCTGCTAATTTCGGCAAAACCCCCGTCTTTTTCTTTCAGAATCTCCCGATTAGTTACCCATGATACAAAGGAGCGGTTTAGTAACAGTTTTCTACACTAACATAAAATACCTTTGACACAGTACTGAATAGGTAAACTGCCGGATGAAAAGAATTTTACTTTTCCTGTTTCTTTTTATATTACAAAATGCTGCTTATGCTCAGCAGGGGCCGGTTTATGGGCAGTATTTTCACAACCCGTTTTTGTATAATCCGGGCTTTGGAGGGGTTGAAATGTATCCTGTGGTTACGCTCACCCACCAGCGGCAATTTGTTGGAATTGAAGGTGCTCCGGTAGCATCAACCCTTGTTTTTGAAACCCCGCTTTTAAAAAATATTGCCGTTGGGGCAAAGATATTTACTGAATCCCAGGGGCTGTTAAGCTCCTCCTCCGGGCAGCTTGCACTGGTATACATACTTCCCTTTAACGAAACCACCAACCTCCGCTTTGGCATTGCAGGAGGCATGACTAAAAGCCAGCTGGATCTTAGTTCTGCCAACGGCTCACAACTGGAATATCTTTCAGGTGCAGGAGAACCATTAAAACAGGTGGATGTAAGGTTTGGAATGGTGCTTAACAGCCGGTATCTGAAGCTGGGCATTGCCTTCCCCAACATGACCAACAGCAGCCTGATATCAAAAAGCAACTATACCCAAAGTCCGCTAAAGCCTTACGGGCACCTGGTAGTTACAGGTACTCTTAAAATGGAAGTGGTGCCTGCGCGGTTTACCATTGAACCGGTAGCCATTTTTGAACGGATTCACGAAAACCAACAGCAGCGAATAGAAGGAGGAGCCCTGTTTTATATGAAAGAGCTGGTTTGGGTGGGAAGTACTTACCAGTACAAATCCGGAATTTCAGGACATTTTGGAATTAAGATAAAAGAGAATGCAAGCTTTGGCTATTCATACGGGATGAACAGTACGGTTACAAGTGTTTTCACAAATGCTTCGCATGAAGTTCAGCTAAAAATTAAACTGGGAAAAGAAAGAGAATTTACGAAAAAGCAAAATATACGGTTGCCACGATTCGAGGCATCCAATTTTTAAAACATACCATGATCCGGAAATTCTATATATTGACCATGCTTTTTTTGACTGCTGCTGCATTTTTTGCGGCCGGCTCTGCTATTGCCCAAACTCCCGTTATTACTGCCTTTGAACCCCAGAAAGCTTCCTACGGGGAAATTGTTACAATCAACGGCTCAGGCTTTGCCCCTAAAGCAAATTTAAAAGTTACCTTTGGCTCTGCTGTTGCTAAAATTACAGAATCAAATTCCACAACCATAAAAGTAACCGTTCCGGCCGGAGCTGCCTATGCTCCGGTTACGGTTACCAACCTCCCTCCCGCATCAGGTTTAAGCGCGCAAAGCAGCCAGCCATTTTTACTTTCTTTCGGCGGCCGGGAAAACGGAGAAGCTATGTTTGGTGGCTATCAGAAATATGGTTCTGCAGCTCCCAGACAATTATACGATGTATGCTCCTGCGATCTGGATGGCGATGGTAAAAATGACCTTGTCGGAAGTAACCAGAATGGAACATCTGTAACCGCCTACCTGAACAGCAGCACGCCCGGGCAAATTAATATGTCGGCACCTGCCAGCATAAGTACAGGAGCAAAAACCAGTTACATGAGCTGCAGTGACCTTAACGGTGATGGAAAAGCAGACCTGGTTTTTACAGGTTATGGTGCCGATGCTGCCAATATCATCATCCTTAAAAATACCAGTAACGCCACGGGGATAATCAGCTTTGCCGCTCCTGTTTACTTACCAGCCTCACCAAACATATTATCAAAGCCTGTTATCCGGGATCTCGACGGGGACGGAAAACCTGAAATCATAGTCACAAATCAAACCGATAACCGGATCTTTATTTTTAAAAACACCGGCAGCAACGGAAATTTAAGTTTTGATCCCTCTTTTTTAAGTTTTACCGTTTCGGCAGAAACAGGCCCCACTACTTTAGGCCTCCGCATAAAGGACGTGAATAATGATGGCAAGGCAGACATTACAGCCTCGCAGTTATATGGAAATAAGGTTTACTTCTTAATCAATAAAGGTACTGCAGGAGTTATTGACTTCGCCCCTGCCATAGAAGCAAGTGTTCCTTCCGGTATTACAAACCACGAACTGGAAGATATAGACGGTGATGGCAAAAAGGATCTTATTACCACAGAGCATTTCAACAACAAAATAAATATTCTGCTGAATAACAGCACTGATGGCGCTCTGTCCTTTGCCGCTGCTTATCCTCTCGACATTTCAGAGGTACGCAAAGATTTAACTGAATATAAAATGCGCCCGATGGGCCTGGAATTGGGAGATTTGAATGGTGATAAAAAACCTGACATCCTGACAGGAAGCAACTCTAAACCCGATGCCTACGGCTTCATTAACACCAGCACGCCGGGCAACCTCAGCTTCAGCACGGTTCTGTTTACAGATATATTGTTAAGTACCGGTAAATTCACCAATGTAGCTATCAGAGACATGGATGGTGATGCAATACCGGATGTAATTGCAGGGGAATTGGAAACAGGCCATTTCTACACCTTCAGGAACCAGACCTGCATTTTCCCGGCTATCAACCCGTCCGGCACTGTTAATGTCTGCTCAGGGTCATCCATTATTCTCTCAACCGTACAGTCTCCCGGTACAGATCCGGGAACCGGCGGAGGCACGCCGAGAATCAGCTATCAGTGGTTTGAAGGAAATTCCATGATAGGAACAGGTAATACACTAGAGGTATTCCGTGCGGGCAGCTATTATGTAAAAATGACCTCTGTGGAAGGCTGCGATGCCACCTCTGCACCTGTAACAGTTAACCTGTTCAACGAAAGCATGGCAACTCCTGTCTTCGCCCCGGTTGGAGCTGCCTGTGCAGGACAACCACTTACTCTTTCAGTGTCTCCTGCAGTTGAAGGGGCCAGCTATACCTGGACTAATAATGCAGGGTTTTCCTCAACCACAACCTCAAACACCTTAACCATTGCCGAAGCAAACCCTGAGCTGCATGCAGGAATTTATAAAGTGGTGGTCACTAAAAACTGTCAGGCAGAGGCTCAGTCTGCCCCGGTTACCATCCACCCCAATATTCAGGCATCCATTGCCATAGATGGAAACACTACCTTTTGCCAGGGAGAATCCAGGGTGTTAAGTGCCGGAGGAGGATTTGTAAGCTACGAGTGGTTTTTAAACGGAAGCCCTGCCACAAATGGAAGAGCTGCAAACTTTACTGCTGTTGAAGGAGGCTCCTACACCGTAAAAGTTACCAATGCGAATGGATGCCAGGCCGAAAGCCAGCCGGTACAGCTTGATGTAAGCGGCAGCTTAACTGCTGCATTTGAAGCCACGGCAGTCGCATGCCTGAACCAGCCTGTGCAGTTTACCAACACATCGGTTTGGGCAACAGGAAAAGGAGTAAGGTATGTATGGGATTTTGGCGATGGTACTCAATCGTCGGCACAATCACCAACCCATACTTATACTCAGCCGGGGAGTAATATTAATGTTTCCCTGCATATTCAATATGAAGGCAGCAACTGCAGCAGCACCGTTTCCCATAACCTCACCGTTACCGAAACACCTGCTATTGGTATTGAGACTGCAGGACCCGCTGAATTTTGCGCTGGTGATAGCGTAAAGGTACAGCTAAGCGGAGAAATTGCAGATGCAAAATGGTCGAACGGTGGCAACGGAACTTTCACTTACGCAACCCAGGGGGGACAGCTTCAGGCAGAAGTACTTACCACAGCTGGTTGCACCACCACAAAGTCAATAGAATTAACAGTTCTTTCTCCACCTGTATTTGAAGTAACTGCCGATAAAACAGAAATAGGACGAGGAGAAAGTGCATATCTTAACGTTTTCGGAGGTGTTTCTTACATCTGGGAACCCTCCGAAGGATTAGACGATCCAACCATTCCAAATCCGGTGGCGTCTCCTGCTAAAACCACAACCTATACCGTAAGGGGCACGGGAGAAAACGGGTGTACAGCTTCAGCTGAAATTACCATTTCGGTAGATAACAGTTTTAAAGCAGATGCACCTGAGCTGTTTATTCCCGCAACAGACCAAAGCTGGAAGGTAAGCAATATTGAAAACTACCCCGAAGTATCTTTAACTATCATCAATAAATTCGGGAAACAGGTTTTTAAAGCAGCCCCCTATACAAATGACTGGAACGGCACAGACAAGGGCAGTATGTTAAGCGATGGAGTGTACTACTATATATTTAAAGATCCTTCCGGAAACATCGTGAAGACTGGCAGCATAACGCTGGTGCGCTAAAAGCAGTAAGCAGCTTCCACATTATACATTCTGCGGTAAAGAAAGAGAGAGAAGAATTAATCAGGTGTTTCAGATGAACAAATTTTACCTATATACTATTATCCAGCTCAGCCTTTTTGGTGCTGGCCTGGCAATTGCCGGAACAACAAATACATGGTTCTTTGAAACAGAACTATTTAAAAAAGAAGAAATACACGGAACAGCAGGAGTTACCTCCGCTTTTGCCGACTGTCCTTTAAACGTATCAGTGGTTCAGCTTAACCCGCAGGAGCGGTGTAAGCAACCCTTACGCGGTTCGATTACTGCCAATGTGAGTCCGGCAAAAGGTAATTATTCTTATAAATGGTACCTTAACAATAATATTGACGAGGCTGCTATAATAGGTATTACCCAAACCCTGGAAAATATGGAAGCAGGAGGGTATGCCGTGGAGGTTACCGACAATAACAGCGGCTGTACCAAAATGGCCTTTGGAACCATAAGTAATGCCACCCCAAACATGCTTTATCAGGCAAACATTATTACCCAGGTAATAGGCTGCTCAGGCGAGGGGTTTGGAGAACTGGAACTTATTATGCTTGATAAAGGCAATGCCCAGAACCTGAAGTCTAAGTGGTACGATATCAACGGCAAAGAAATAACAAAGTACAAAAACCAGCTTGCGGCCTATAATCTTGTTGCCGGAACCTATACCATTACTGTTGAAAATAATAATACCGGCTGTGTGGCCGTACCTTATACTATTACCATCGGGCAGCTTACCCCTCCGATAATAAACGGCCTTGTTACAAACAATACTTTATGTAATGGCGGAAACGGACAGATTGATCTCACCATTACCACCGAAGGGCCTGCTCCTTCCAACGGCTTCAACATCAGCTGGAGCGGACCTGCCTCCGGCAGCACTACCGGCATAACTTCCACCTATTCTATTCCTGATCTCCCTGCCGGTACTTATACAGTTACAGCAGCTGACCCGGCCGACCTTGAATGTGCAAGTTCAAAAACTTACCAGGTCCTGGATAATAAATCGAACCCTGTTATTTCCCTGGTATCCGAACCAAACAGTGTATGTATTCCTGATGCTGCAAACGGAGGCTATAACGGAAAAATTCTGGCAACTGTAAGTGAAAACGGAGCCACTATCAGCGATTTTTCCGGCTTCAGCCTAAGCTGGTCCGATGCAGCAGGTAATCCTCTTCCTGCCGGTACCTCAGGCACTGCAAATATTTATGAACAACTAAAGGATGGTGATTATCAGGTTTCGGTTACCAATACCCTTACCGGTTGTACATCGGGCCCGCAAGCTGTAACAGTAGGGCTCACCAGCCCCACCATTACCATACAGTTAATTCCTGCTGCGCAAACCAACTGCAACACACCCGCAAATGGTACAGTTGAGGTGGCTGTTTATAAGGACAATCAGCTGGTTTCTGATGCCTCTGCCTATACCCTCAGCTGGTTCAGCGGTATTTCTGCTGCCACAGGCACTCCATTCAGCCCTGCAATAAGCGGCAATACAGCCACCGGCTTTGAAGGTGGATTTAGCTATACTGCAGTTGTAACCGATAATGCCAGTGGATGCAAGGTAGAGCAGACAGTAAATGTGGCCCTGAACCAGCCAGTTCTCACTCTCAACCTCACCCCAAAGGCAAATACTATTTGCGTGGGACCGGATTACAACGGCAGCATTACTGCTGAATTAAATGTGGATGGCACTGTTGTTACTGATTACACAAAATACACTTTCTTCTGGAAAGCGCCTGACGGAACGGAAACCAGCAGCAGCACCAATATAAAAGACAAACTTCTTCAGGGCACTTATCAGGTATGGATCAGAAACACCGCCAGCGGCTGCGAATCTGTTCCGCAGACTGTGGATGTTCCTTTTGTGCCTGCTGTCATTGACCTTAACCTTATCCCCACGGACCAGACAAACTGCGAAGGTACTTCCAATGGTACTGTTACCGTAAACATCAGCAAAAGCGGAACAGCGGTTACCGATTATTCTCCTTATACCTATAAGTGGTACAGCGGCACTACGGCTGCAGGCGGAGCAGATTTCAGCCCGGCCATAACCGGCAATGTCGCCTCCGGTTTCGAAGGTGGAAAAAGCTATACGGTGGTTGTCACTGATGGCGCCACCGGCTGTACAGTCGAAAGAATGGTGAATGTGGGACTGAATCAGCCCGAGCTGAGCCTTGGCCTTACCCCAAAGGCAAACACTATTTGCGTGGGACCGGATTACAACGGCAGCATTACTGCTGAATTGAATGTGGATGGCACTGTTGTTACTGATTACACAAACTACACCTTCTTCTGGAAAGCGCCTGACGGAACGGAAACCAGCAGCAGCACCAATATAAAAGACAAACTTCTTCAGGGCTCTTATCAAATATGGATCAGAAACGCCGACAGCGGCTGCGAATCTGTTCCCCAAACTGTGGATGTTCCTTTTGTTCCTGCTGTCCTTGACCTTAACCTTATCCCCACTGACCAGACAAACTGCGAAAATACTCCAAATGGTACTGTAAC
>JAFMYY010000016.1 GCA_017948555.1 Cesiribacteraceae bacterium YIM B00369
ACTATAAATTCAAAGGTTAGAAAAAAGAGTACAGAAGAAGAAGAGAAGAGGAAAACAAAGCCAGGTGCTTACCACCGGCTGAATTCCGGGTCCTCATTCTAATCCTGATCTTATTAAAAATCCCTGCCGGCTTGTTCCTGCAGGGATTTTTTTGTTCCCGATACAGGAATGAAAATAAAATTCCTTTGCAAACAGGAACTGCCTGTCTACCTGAGCCCATTAGTTATTGTTACTTTTTAATCATTATCTTACAAAGGTAATTTCTAACAAAAGGAAAAGAGGCAAGGGATTCTTACACATTCTAATTTTAAAAATTAAAACTTGTCCATATCATATTCAGCTATGACTCCGGCAGCCTTAACAGGAAAAAAATATACACTTGCATAAATTATACTTTAACGAATGATTCTGCGGAACCAAAACAGGCGGGTAAAGGCTTAAGGAAGCAGAGCAAAGTGTAAAAATGTCCGGTAAAAAGCATTGAAAGCCATTATTAAGTCTTATCCGGAGAAACCATAATGAAGAACAGGTTATACTCTTAAGGATTAACAGGCTTTGTTAAAGTTATTATAATTATATTACCCAACCATAAATAACCAACTCTTTATAAAATATAAACAGAAAAATGGATAGCCTCTTTAATGCTGTTCCTGCTTCTCACAACCTCAGCTGCATCAAAATAAAATGAAAATCAGTTCTTCTCATTTATACTCCACCCGGAATAATTTACATCCGGCAGAAAAATCCAGCCGGAACCTATCTGTACCAGCCACAAGTATTCCTTCTGCACTGTACAGGATATTGGCTTTGGCATTTATCGTTCTGCTTCCATTAACAGCTCTTCCACAAAACTCCACTAAGTTCAAACGCTTCAGTCTTGACCAGGGGCTTTCCATGAACGATATCAGGTCTATTGCCCAGGACAAAAAAGGGTTTGTATGGATTGGCACGCTGGATGGATTAAACAGGTTTGATGGCTACAATTTTCATGTATACAAAAACAACCCTAACGATGTTACAAGCCTCAGTAATAACACCATATGGGCATTACTGCAAGGCAAAAACGGTGAGCTTTATATAGGTACCGACAATGGAGGACTGAATGTTTATGATTATGAAAACGATTCTTTCATCCACTACCAGCACGACCCTGAAGATAAAAACAGCATAGGCGCCGATGAAGTAAGTGCTCTTTTTGAAGATGCGGGTGGAACTCTCTGGGTGGGTACTGATGGCGGAGGGCTAAACCTTTTCGACAGAAATACTAAAAAGTTCACCCGCTACCTGCACAATCCCCGGGATCCTAACAGCATATTAAGCAACATTGTAAAAACTATTGCCGAGGATAAAAATGGTGATCTCTGGATTGGGACAGTTGCGGGAATCAGCGTATTAAATAAAGAAAGAAACAAATTCACCCATTACCAGCACAAGCCGGAAATTCCGGGAAGTATTGGCTCAAACGATATCCTGAAGATATTTATCGACAGCAACAATGAAAAATGGGTGGCTACCACCTTTGGCCTGTACCTTTACAATGATTCAAACAAGAGCTTCAAAGCTTATCTCCCTGAACCGGGAGCACCTACTCATATCCTGGGGTCTTATGTTCCGGATGTGACAGAAAATGATGGAAGCATCTGGATTGCCACTAACATGGGGCTGAACATTCTGGATAAAAAAACAAATACAATTACCTATCACCAAAATGACCCGCTAAATCCTTTAAGTCTTGTAGATAACGGTATGAATACCTTATACAGGGATTCAATGGGTAATGTATGGCTGGGAACTTATGCCGGCCTGTCAATGAAAGAAGCGGGCAGGGCAAATTTCCTCCACTACACCCATGAGCCAACCAACCCTTCCAGCTTAACGATGAAGGAAGTTATTTCCATGTATCAGGGTAAAAATGGCAAAATATGGATTGGCAACAGGATGGGCTTCCATGAGTTTGACCAGCAAAGGAATGAATTCTATCATCATAATCCGTTTGAAGAATCAGATATAAATAAAGAAGTTTCTGCCTTTTATGAGGATAGCAGGAACAATTTCTGGTTAGGGTCTCCTGCAGGATTATACCTGTATAACCCTGCAAAAGGAACCGTTGAAAAGTTTCATGAGAGCAATCCGGGAGGGAGTAACAACTTTAAAGTTGATGTGGTCTGGCATATACAGGAAGACCTTAACAATGAAATCTGGATTAGTTCCCTGCCTAAAGGAATTTTTAAGCTCAACAGAAAAACAAAGCAATTCTTTCCTTTAGAGTGGGAAGGTAAATACATTCCCAATAAAGACATTTTTAGTTTTTATATTGACAAGGACGGCACATTCTGGATTGGAACAGCACTGGAAGGTCTGTTCAAAATCAATAAAGAGAAGGGAATTTATGAGGTATATAGAGCTGACAAGAGATCAAAAAGCAGCATAAGCAGCAACTTTATCTTAAAGACCTTTGAGGATTCTAAAGGTAATTTTTGGGTCGGAACCAGGGGCGGACTGAACCTGATGAACCGCGAAAATAATACATTTACGAGTTATACTGAACTGGACGGTTTACCAAACGGAATGATCAACAGTATTTTAGAAGATAATGAAGGCAACCTGTGGCTTGGTACCAACAAGGGGATATCAAGGTTTAATCCGGAAACAAAAGCTTTTAAAAACTATAATATCGACCATGGACTGCAGCACAATGAGTTCTGGCATCGGTCAGCGGTAAAACTCGATAACGGAGATCTTCTTTTCGGAGGAATAAATGGTTTCAACCTGTTTAACCCGAACAGCCTGACAGGCAATGAAGTACGTCCTCCTGTTTTCCTGTCCGGCTTCCAGATCTTTAACAAACCTGTTGAAATAGGAAAGGAAAACTCACCTCTTCAAAAGCATATAAGCGAAACAAAAGAAATTGTCCTATCTTATAAGGAGTCAGTTTTTTCCTTCGACTTTGTTGCTCTGAACTACATTATTAGTAAAAATAATAAGTATGCCTTTATGCTTGAAGGCTTTGACAAGAACTGGAACTATGTAGACTCCCAAAGAAAAGCCACCTACACTAACATAAACCCCGGAGAATATACTTTCAGGGTAAAAGCAAGCAATAACGATGGGTTGTGGAATGAAGAAGGAACTGCAATCAAACTAATCATCACACCTCCTTTCTGGGAAACCTGGTGGTTTAGAGTTTTAGCAGCCCTGTCAGTAATTGGCTGTGCAATTACATTCTTTAAGGTTAGAATGAATGCAGTAAAAGCCCAGAAGGAAAAGCTTGAAAGACAGGTAAAAGAAAAAACTGCCGATCTGGTAAAAGCTAACGACGAGTTAACTGAACGCCAGGAAGAAGTAATGCAACAACAGGAAGAGCTGCAGGCTCAGGCAGATATGTTGCTGAGAACTAATGATAACCTGCGGAACAGCGAACAGGAGATTTCCCGGCAGCGCGATAACCTGGAAAAAATAAATGAACAGGTAATGAGCAGTATTCAGTATGCGCAAACCATCCAGAAAGCAATTCTTCCATCCGTTCAAAAGATTGAGCAGGTATTTCCGGAGCATTTTATCCTTTACCGGCCTAAAGATGTGGTATCGGGAGACTTTTACTGGTTTACCCATTTACCTAAAGAAGAAAGCGGACTTGCTGCCGATATTTCCTTTATGGCTGTAGTCGATTGTACAGGCCATGGGGTACCGGGTGCTTTCATGTCAATTATTGGGAGCACTATCCTGAATGAAATAGTAAAACAGAAACAGATTACAGATCCTGCCTCCATCCTGGAGTTACTGAATGAAGGAATAAAGCAGGCTGTTGAAAAAACAGAAGGCATGAACACAGCAGGCATGGACGTTTGCCTGTGCCAGTTCGAAAAAGGTGAAGGAAATGAAGTTAAAGTACTCTTCTCCGGAGCAAAAAGAAACCTGCTTTTTGTAAGGCCGGGCACCAATAAAATAGAAAAGCTCCTTGCCGACCGTCGTTCTATAGGAAGTAGTTCAAACATAGCTTTCACTACACAGGAACTGGTACTGGAATGTGGAAGTATGCTGTACCTGACTTCAGATGGCTATGCAGACCAGAATAATCCTGCCCGTGAAAAACTGGGCGGAATAAAATTACATGAAACTATAAAGATGGCGTCTCAACTCGCCCCTGCTGATCAAAAGAAACTCTTTGATTCAGTCCTTGATGACCACCAGAAGGACTCTGACCAAAGGGATGATATTACACTGGTAGGGCTTAAATTGTAACTGTTCTGTTCCTGATTCAATGAAAAATATGGAAAATAAACGTGCCATTTTAAATAAGAATGAATTACTGGATAAGGATCATATCTTAATCTGCTACAAAGGGCCTTTCCTGGACCGCGTACTTACTTTATTAGGAGAAAAAATTAATATTCTCTTATGCGATGACCCGCGGTTAAACAAGAAGGTATTTTCAATATTTATTGAACTGGCTCAGAATATTGCCTATTACTCAGAAGAAAGACACCAGGATAAAGAAACAGGAGATAAAACATGTGGAAAAGGCGCTTTTATCATCAGTGAATCTGAGAAACATTACACGCTTACCTCGGCTAACCATATAAAAAAAAGCTGGGTGCCCGAGGTTTTAGAGAAATGTGAAATGATTAATAAACTGGATATGGAGGGGCTGCGAAAACTAAAGAGAGAGCTGCGGAATAAACCCCGGCATGCCGGCCAGCTGGGAGGTAATATCGGGCTGGTTGATATTGCTATAAAAGCCGGCACTAGCCTAAACGTAGAAATCAGCAGCGTGAACGAACAATTTTCCTTTTTCTGTCTTTCCATTGATGTACCGAAAGAAAATAAAGAAATATTACCCGGAAGCTAAACTTTAAGCAATGGAAGATCTGAAAATAAAAGGTGAAAAGGGCACTTTCTTTATCCCGAATGTATACTTTAACGCTGCAACCGGTAATTGTGAGCTTATCGGGGAATCTTACCTTGAAAATACTTTTGCTTTTTATCAGCCTTTAATTGATTGGATAAAGGAATATTCAACTTCTGTTCAGGGACCTGTAACCCTTAATTTCGGACTTACATATTTTAATACTGCATCGTCAAGAAGCATCCTTGATCTGCTCATAACCTTGAAAGAATATGAGGAAAAAGGAGGTGACGTTACAGTTAACTGGTCTGTACAGGCCTGGGATGAAGACATGCGACAGGAAATAGAAGATTTTTCCGCAGACGCAGATCTGCCCGTCAATATCATTCACCTTAAATAAAAAAAGGGTTGCCGGCAGAGCAACCCTTTTTTTATTATTTTAATATTTCACTTATCCACCTCTTCATAATCCACATATTCTCCTCCTTTAAAGTCAGCCTGCTGCTGTTTATCTTTAGGAGGAATGTGCTCAATACGGATGCCCCCATCCTGTTGCCGGGTCTGTCTCCTTCCATACCCCTGCCTTTCAGCCGCCTTTTTAAAAGCTCTTTTTGCTAAAAAGGCAAGCAGTGGTCTGAAGAAAAACCTGAACATCCTGTAGCACAGGTATACAATGAGCAGAAATGTTATTACCTTCGAAATCATAGTATCAGAGTAACCCGTTTACTCAATTATAAGTTTCTCTCCGGGTAAAAGTCAGAAAATTAATCGCCTTCAATATCATCAGTAAAGTAATTTGCCTCACCGGTTGATTCTGTCTCCGGCCCCGGCCCCCTCATTCGCATCCGGAAACTTACGGAATCAGATTACAGGCCCTTCAATATGCATAGTCTTTTACGCGTTGACAAGCGGAAAATCCGGCATGTAAAGTTAATTCATATTCCACAAGATTCAAATGATATGCCCCGGCAGATTTAGCACCACTCTATTTTTAAATTAAAGTTACATATACATAACAATCCCATAAAACAGAGCGTATACTTAATAGAAATAAAAAGTTGGTATAATATTTGAATATTAAGAATTAGTAGGTAACTTAAACAATAAGGAGGACATAGATAATGAAATTATACATAGATAATCTTTTAGAAGCACTAAATGACCTGATTGCAGGTTTGAGAGAAAAATTAAATCCACAGCCTGAGTTACAACCGATTCCGGTGCGTTCGGGCAATAACTCAAACCCTCCGCGATAAAAGGCAGATATCAGAAATATACAAAAAAAGCGATGCAAAAACTGCATCGCTTTTTTTGTATATTTTACCTTCGTCACACCATAATACCCTTCAACAGCAGCATTTTTTTTAAAAAAACAGGGGCTATAAACCGGCTTAATTTCACATTAAAACTCACACCTGAATTTTCATTTCAACTCTCCCGCTCAATGAGCACTTCGGAAACCTGAAATCTTACTCTGCACTTAACGCTTCTTCCACCTCTTCCATCTTTTTAGCAGTGTATTTTCCGGATGTAGCGTAAACAATTTTCCCCTCCATATCCAGCACAAAAAAGTAAGGCTTGTCTTTTTCTTCCAGCTGTAAAGCATCACGGTATTCCGAAATCTGCCCTACATAAAACAGGATATGAGGCTGCAGTTCCGGCTCGATGTTCCTGATCGCTTTTCTTTTAGCCGTTCCTGCGGCTG
Organism: Cesiribacteraceae bacterium YIM B00369; assembly: GCA_017948555.1. Classification (GTDB taxonomy): domain Bacteria; phylum Bacteroidota; class Bacteroidia; order Cytophagales; family Cyclobacteriaceae; genus Nafulsella. The sequence goes on from JAFMYY010000016.1 coordinate 6,552, forward strand.
CTTTTTTAAGGCCACTGAACATTGGCACAAAATATACATTTACATCATAGGCAAAGTCAGAAAACAAACCAGCATTTCCTGAATCCCGCAGGAAACGGGAATAAACCGGCTTGAACCAGCTCTGCAGCTCCTCATCACTTTTCTTCGAAAAGGCCATCCCTACCAAAGTATACTTTCCTTTTGTATCATCAGGAAGCGAAATATTCCTGTTATCAACTGTTTCGCCTTCAAGCTCTGGGAAAGTCCTGCCTACCTGAGCAACTGCCTGAAAACCGGCCACCATAATTGCGGCACTTAATAATATTTTCCTGAACATACCTTTAAATAAAATAAATGATAGAATGATAGAATGATTTTTCACTCAAAAGAAATATTTGCCTGCGGCTTTATATAATATACAATTGCGCAGGTAATACATGGCGCTTCAATTAACCCCTGAAAACTTTCTTCTGCTACTTAATTTTAATTTTCTGCAAGATACATATGCACAAACTTAATTGCCATGGAGCCTTCGCCAACAGCAGAGGCCACCCTGTTTAAGGCTCCGGCCCTTACATCTCCGGCAGCAAATATTCCGGGAGTACAGGTTTCAAGCAGGTAAGGATCCCTCTCCAGCTTCCAGAATTTTGGATAATCTTTGTAGTTCATCAGATTACGTCCTGTCTCGATATAACCGCTGGTATCTTTAAAAATCCTGATGGGCAACCAGGCTGTATGAGGCTTTGCTCCTATGTAAATAAACAAACCTCCGGCATCTTCCACCCATTCCTTACTCTCCTCTGAATTAAAGAGCTTCAGAGACTCCAGCTTACCATCTCCCATAGCACCTCTGATTTCAGTTTTTTCCCACACTTCAATATTATCATTCTGATGGATCTGATCTACCAGGTACTGTGACATACCTGACTCGATTGAACTGCCCCTGATAAGCATTATTACCTTGCCGGCAAATTTTGAAAGGTAAACAGCAGCCTGTCCTGCAGAATTCCCTCCCCCTACAATGAAAATTTTTCTTGAACTGCAGGTTTTTGCCTCCGTCATGGCACCGCCGTAATAAATTCCGGCACCAGTATAATCATTAATTCCTTCTGTTTCAAGTTTACGGTAAGCAACACCGGTAGCCAGTATTATACTTCTGGACCTCACCTTTTTACCATCTGAGAGGGTTAGTATTTTATAACTTCCTTTAATTTCGAGATCCTGCACCTCCTGGGGAGCCAGAATTTCAACACCAAACCTGCTTACCTGCGCAAGTGCCCGGCGGGTAAGCTCAGCACCGCTTAAACCATTCGGGAACCCCAGGTAATTTTCTATCCTGCTGCTGGTTCCCGCCTGCCCTCCGGGAGAATATTTTTCTATCACCAATGTTTTTAAGCCCTCAGAACCTCCATATACAGCTGCTGCAAGCCCTGCAGGACCTGCTCCTATAATAACCACATCGTAAAGGTTTGCTGAGGCTTCCTGCTGTAATCCTATCTTCTTTCCAATACTCAGAAGGTCGGGCTTACAGAGCGAGCTCCCATCTTCAAAAATAACCAACGGAAGATCCTGCTCCCCGCATTTATATGTACTCTGCAATTCTGCTCCTTCTTTGCTGTTCTGTACATCAATCCACTGATAAGGGATAAGATTACCGGCAAGAAAATCTTTAATATCATGAGAAGCGGGAGAAAACTGGAACCCAACCACTTTAATGCCGGCGTAACCGGGCTTATATAAAGCCTGCCAGTCATTCAGCAAACCTTCCAGAACCGGATATAGTTTTTCCTCAGGCGGGTCCCATGGCTTGATGAAATAATAGTCCAGCTGCACTTCATTTATTGCATTAATTGCTGCTTCTGTGTCGGAATATGCAGTTAAGAGCACTCTTTTTGCCTTAGGGAATACCTTCAGGGCTTCTGAAAGAAATTCAACACCTTCCATTTCAGGCATTCTTTGGTCGACAACGAAAAGAGCCACGGCTTCCTTTTTCTTTTTCAGCTCATTAACAGCATCAAGGGCTTCGGCTGCAGATGTTGTACTTACAATACGGTAGTCTTCACTATAGGCAGACCGAAGGTCCCGTGTAATGGAACGAAGTACCTGCTGGTCGTCGTCGAGCGCAATGATATACGGTAATTTCATATAGAATGAAAAAAAGGTCATGGAATTAATAATTTTCCAGACCTCTTGTTTTAAATATTTTTGATTCTTTTCATTTAGGCACTAAAACCATTAACCGCCATAATGGTAATCAGTTTCCCATTCCATCAAAGGTTCTGCATCTGCATTTCTTAAGCCCTGGTTCACTACCTTTCCGATAATAACGGTATGGTCGGCTTGGCTCTGTACTACCTTCTCAAGATGGCACTCCAGATAAGCAGGCACATCTTTAAGCACAGGGGCTCCGGTGGTGCCTTCTTCAAAACTATACCCGTTAAGCTTATTCTCCTCCACACTGGTATCTTTACTGAAAGGACTGATCATAGGCTTATCGGCTTTACCCAAAATGTTTACTACAAATACTTTGCTTTTCAGTACTGTTTCACACAAATCCGTCTGGCTCTGCAGGGCAACCATTACCATTGGCGGATCGAAAGAACACTGGCTTACCCAACTTACTAAACCTGCTGCATAATAATCATCGGCACGTGTTTCGATATCATCAGCACTTTTTTTAGTGGTCACTACATAAAAACCATATGTTATTTTTTTGAGGGTCAGAGCCAGCTCATCATGTTTCGTTACAAGTCTTTCTTTATCGCGTTTCATAGTTTATTTTCGTTAAGTTACTGAACTACAGTTTTAACCCTTCTTCCGGAGGCAATGTTTAACATGGAGCAGAGATTAAAAACAATTGTGAAAGAAATAAAAAAAGCCTCTTTCCAACAGGAGAGAGGCTTCTTAATATACTTTTAAAAAATTTCGGTTTAGTAACTAACGCACTCCATACTAAACACACATACTCATACTAAGGTTAAAAAATATATTGTCCTGTTAAAAAAATAATAGTCTAAAAAATAAGACAACAAATAAAAACAGCAGTTCAAAAAATCAGTTTATTAGTTTAAAAAATTTGTGCTTCACCTACCTAGTAAGGTTCCGCGCTGCTTTCGACTCATTATACCGGGAATCCGGAGGAAAGGTTACACCCTCAGGGAAAATTTTTATCTGAAAAATACTACGCACTCATTTACAGTTACTTACATATAAAATATTTTTAAACTTTATTCAAACTATGGACATTGGCTACGCATGCCTGAACCAAAGCCTTGCAGAAAAGAAGGTTACTGTAAACCGGGGAATGGTAAAAAGAACTTTTGAAAAGAAAGGAATTGAGTACGCAGGAGAGTTAATTATTAAGAATTTACAGGACTTTATAAAAGTAATTCAATGGAATGCTGAGCGGAATATCCGCTTTTACAGGATGTCGAGTGATATGTTTCCATGGATGAGCGAATATGAAATAAAAGAAATTCCTCAGTTTGAAACTATAAATCAGTTATTACTTAAAGCGGGCATGCTTGCCCGGGAGCATAATCAGCGGCTTACCTTTCACCCCGGCCCTTTTAATGTACTTGCCTCTGCCAACGAAAACGTAGTAAAAAAGACGATAAAAGAATTAAATCAGCATGCCGAAATCATGGACCTGATGCAGTTAAGTCAGACACCATACAACAAGATTAATATACACATCGGGACCACACTGCAAGGCGACAAGGCTTTAGCATTACAAAATTTTTGTCTGCATTTTGAACAACTCAGCACCAGCGCCCGGCTGCGCCTTACTGTTGAAAATGACGATAAGCCAAATATGTATGGAATTGAGGATTTATATGAAGGCGTGCACCTTCGGATAGGAATTCCTCTCGTTTTCGATATTCATCACCATTTATGCCACCCGGGGGCATTAAGCCAGGAAGAAGCCTTAACACTGGCCATTAAAACCTGGCCGCCGGGCATTCTTCCTGTTATCCATTATTCTGAGCCAAAATCCTTAGAGGACAAGAAACTGATCAGGGCTCATTCTGATTTTATTGAAAGGGAAATTCCTTCTTACAACAAGGATTTCGACATTATGATTGAGGCAAAACAGAAGGAAGTGGCTCTGCTGCGATATCTGGAATTAGAAAAAAATGCTGAGCTGGAAGAGCCTTTAAAAATACCTTTCCCCAGGGAAGCTTAAAGGACTCCCCATAAACACCAGGAACCGCCTGAAGCGGTTCCTGGTAAACCGGCGGAAAGGCAGTTTACCATACCTCCCCCGGCTAACTGCACCCATTCCTCTTTTGTGCTCCCTTATAACAACTGTTCTGTTACTCAGCCAGCACTTCTGAAACCTTCATTTCCCTGGAAAAAAAATCATCCACAGCAAAAAAATGGATTATGTTTTTTGCCGGCATGTACTGTTTCCACATGAAAGAATGAAACACCATCCGCCTTTCCACTCTCTACAGCACACCTTTTTAATTTTAAACCGGAAATGATCTGATGTAAATCCTGCCCCGCTTAAAAAAGCGGAAAAGCTATATCATAAAATTCATTGTTTATGGAATAGAGCAGTGCGTTAAAATACTTAAGAATAATAAGTTTGCCACACTTATACCACCATACAAGCTTATTACCTGTTAAGCCTGAACTCTTTTTTTTCTCCGGCATACATTTAAAATTATGAATAAAATTCCGCTGGTTATTCTTTCCTGTGGACAAATCACACAAAGTGAGATATATTCCCATTTTGGAACAAAATATTATTTCTTAATTGTTAGATTTGTTTGGATCATTAATTTGATGCAATCCGGCATTTATGAAAAATAACAAAGACACCTTCAGGATTTTTATAGTTGAAGATGATATTTGGTACAGCGAACTTTTATCCTACCACCTGTCCCTTAATCCGGAATATGATATTAAGTGCTTTTCCAATGCTAAAGATTGCCTGTCCTGCCTTTATCAGAATCCGGCAGTTGTTTGCCTTGACTACTCACTTCCTGATGCCACAGGCGAAGAGGTACTGAAAAAAATAAAACAGGCAAACCCCGACATACAGGTCGTAATCATTTCCGGACAGGAAGACATTAAAACAGCCGTGGATCTCTTAAAACAAGGCGCCTACGACTATATTGTAAAAGACGAAGATACAAAGGAGCGGGTATGGATTACCCTGAACAATATAAGGCAAACATTTGGTCTGCGTCAGGAAATCAATTACCTGAAAGAAGAAATCGTCAAAAAATACGATTTTGAAAATATTATAGGAACCAGCGACGCCATCAGGAAAACATTTTCCATGATGGAAAAAGCGGCACAGAGTAAGATAACTGTTTCAATTACAGGAGAAACAGGAACAGGAAAAGAGGTAGTGGCGAAGGCCATCCATTATAATTCCGACCGCAGAAATAAGCCTTTTGTTCCGGTAAATATTACCGCAATACCAAAAGACCTGATGGAAAGTGAGCTCTTCGGTCATGAGAAAGGCTCCTTTACAGGAGCCCAGACACGCCGTGTAGGCTTATTTGAAGAGGCAGATAAAGGTACCATTTTCCTGGATGAGATTGGGGAAATGGACATTAACCTGCAGGCAAAGCTTTTACGCGTACTACAGGAAATGGAGGTTAAACGTGTAGGAAGCAACAAAGCTGTTCCCATAGATGTAAGAGTTATTGTAGCTACCCATAAGAATTTAACAGAGGAAGTAAAAAACGGAAACTTCAGGGAAGACCTTTATTACCGCCTCCTCGGACTCCCCATTGTGTTACCTCCCCTGCGCGACCGTGGAAACGACACCCTGTTAATCGCTAAGTATTTTATAGATCAATACTGTAAAGAGAACAAAGTAAAAAAGCTCACCCTCAGTACTAAGGCCCAGAATAAACTCCTCGATTATCCTTTTCCGGGAAATATAAGAGAACTGAAGGCGGTAATTGAACTCGCCTGTGTTATGGCAGATGGCAATGTTATAGAGGATGTAAATATTATATTCAACTCCACATCAAGCCTGGCAGATTTGCTCTCGCAGGAACTTACCATGGAGGAATATACCTATCGTATTATAAGAAACTATCTTGAAAAATACGATCGCAATGTATTGTTAGTGGCTAAAAAACTTGACATCGGCAAATCAACCATTTACCGGCTCATTCAGTCAAATAAAATATAAGCACCTTTTCTGCCGCACAAACCATAGCTCAAAAAAAGGAATGATATAACATGTTTAAGTTTAATACTTACCAGACATGAAAGGAATACTGTTCACAGAATTAATTGAACTCATAGAAATTTCAATGGGGCTTGAGTTTACCAATAAGGTTATTGAAGATGCCCGGCTGGAAAACGAAGGTGCTTTCACATCCATTGGCACTTACAGCCACTACGATATGATCAAGCTCCTGGATAGTCTTAGCCGGCATATAAAAAACCCAAAGGAAAAAGTACTGATCAGCTACGGAGAATATTTCTTTTATCGTTCCAGCCTTTTGTACCCAAAGCAAATGTCCAGTTGCAAAGATACTTTCAGCCTTTTGCTTCAGCTTCAGGAATTTCTTGAAGTGGAGGTCCGGAAACTGAACCCTGATGGAGCAGTACCTGTTGTGGAAGCAAACTTAACTGCACCTGACTGTCTCCATTTATTATACAGTTCTCACCAGAAAATGAGCCTTTTACTGGAAGGTGCAATTCTTGGCTGTATCAATCATTTCCAGGAACCTATTACTTTAAGCAGGGAAAACCTTGACCCTGACGATTCCAATGTCAGGTTCATATTGAAAAAGAAGATAGCATGAGTGAGATTGAAAACCTGAAGAAGGCTCTGGACCGGGAAAGGAAAGCCCGCAAAGCCGCAGAGCAAATAGTTGAACAGAAGTCGGCTGAGCTTTACCTTTCCAATCAGGAACTCAAAAAGCTCAACCAGAACCTGGAAAAAGAAATAGCCAGGCGAACACAGGAAATAAAAATTCTTGCCCTGTTTCCGGAAGAAATTTCTGATCCCGTTCTCCGGATATCTAAAACCGGACAGATCGTTTATGCAAACCCTGCCAGCCAAAGCACCCTCCTGCAGTATTTCAACCTGCAAATTGGCGACCCGTATCCTCCTCTTTTCCGGGCGGCCGTGGAAAAGACAATGGAAACAGGGCAGCCCGTTTCCCAGGAATATGTAATCCACCACTCACACTACCTGATTTACTTTTCGGGCATGAGTGAATTAAAGTATATTAATATACTGGCTCGGGATATAAGTGAAATCAAAGAAACACAGGAACAGCTTAAACAAAGCGAAAGCAGGTACCGGCAGATTATTGAATCGGCCAGCGATATTATTTACCGCATAAAACCGGACGGATCCTTCTCCTATTTAAACCCCACCGCAAATCGTACCCTGAACTATACGGAACAGGAAATTAATTCCATGAACTCTTTGTACCTGGTACATCCTCAGTTCAGGGAAAAGGTAAAGCAGTTTTATCTGGAGCAGGTTAAAAACAAAATACCCACTACCTACCTTGAGTTTCCTATCATGGAAAAATCAGGAAAGGAAGTATGGATTGGACAAAACGTGCAAATTTCGGAGGAAGGAAATGAAATTACTGAATTAACAGCCCTTGCAAGAGATATTACAGACCGCAAGCAGGCAGAAAAGGCCCTCCACCTTACCTCCACCCGGCTTTCCACCCTCATCAGCAGCATGCACACTGGTGTAATGGTGGAAGACGAAAACAGGCAGATTGTACTGGTGAATGAGAAGTTCTGTAAGCTGTTTAAGCTGGAAAATAATCCTGCAGAAATGACAGGCCGGGACTGCTCCTTTTTCCTTCAGCAAATATACAACCGCATCAACAACCCTGAGGCGCTGGAAAAAGACATGAACAATGTGCTGGAAAAGAAAAGACTTCATGTAGGACAGGAAATTGTATTTTCTGACGGGCGGGTTCTGGAACGGGATTATGTTCCTATATCGGCAGGAGAACAGTTTTTAGGGCACCTGTGGCAATACCGGGATGTTACCGACAAAAAACGATATGAAAAGAAGCTGGTAAAAAGCCAGAGCGCCCTGCTGGAGTCGCAGGAATTAGCGAACCTGGGTAACTGGGAATATAATTTTAAAACCGGGGTACTTAAATGGTCTGAGCAATTATACCAGCAGTTCGGGCTGGACCTTTATATGCCGGTTTCGTGTAAGGAATATTATTCGTTCGTTCATCCGGATGACCTTGAGCGTATAAAAAAGGAAATTAAAAAATCGATAAAAACAGGTTACAACCGCTTTGAACAACGCATTACCCGCCCCGACAAGCAGGTGCGTTTTCTGCAAATAACAGTAAAATCGGAGCTTTTACCTGATGGAACTCCTTCCTCTCTTTACGGCACTTCCCTGGACATTACCGAACTGCGGAAAACAGAGGAACAATTAAAGGAGAGTGAGGAAAGGTTTAACCTTGCCGTTCAGGGCACCAACGATGGTATATGGGACTGGTACCTGCCGGATAATATGTTCTACTTCTCGCCTCAGTGGAAAAAAATGCTGGGGTACGAAGAATATGAACTTGACAATAAATATGAAACCTGGATTCAGCTGCTTCACCCAAAGGACAGAAGCAACTTCATTAAACTGATCAATGAATTCCTGGAAGGCAGCGGCAACCTGCTCAGCTTCGAAACCCGCATGATGCATAAAGATGGCTCAGCACGCAATATTATGTCACGGGGAATAATGGTGAGAGATGCTAAAAAGCAACCTATCCGCATAGTAGGAAGTAATTCCGACATTACTGAGCGAAAAAATGTAGAGAAACATGTTTATAAGAGCTTAAAGCAGCAAAAGCTTATTTCCGACATATCATTTCTCTTCAATTCTGTTGTGGACGACCTTCAGGACCCTATCCATCAGGCAATAGGCATGCTGGGCTCCTTTACCGATGTCAGCAGGGTGTACATATTCGAAAATTCTTCCGACGGGGTTTTTACCTCTAATACCTTTGAGTGGTGCAATACAAAAGTCCGCTCCCAGATTGAAGAGTTCCAGAACATTCCTTACTCTATGGTGCCTTCCTGGCAAAGGAAGCTTTTAAAAGGAGGTATTGTTACTCACGATATACAGGAACTCCCGGAAGATATACAGGATGTACTGGAGCCTCAGGAGATTAAGGCGACCATGATATTCCCTGTTTTTGTAATGAAGAAATTTGTTGGCTTTGTTGGCTTTGATGACTGCCTTCAGAACCGGCAATGGAATGAGTCTGAAATTCAGCTGCTTAAAACATTTACCAACCTTTTAGGTAACGTTTTTGAAAGGCAGCATACAGAACGGCAACTCCTTGCAAGTGAAGAGAAATACCGCTCAGTGGTCGATAACCTGACAGAGGTTATTTTCCAGACAGATGAAAAAAGTGTACTTACCTTCCTGAACCCTGCCTGGATAGATATTACCGGATATAGCATAGAAGAAAGCATTGGCACTAACATAATGGATTACATCTATGGCGAAGACCGGATTGAAATGGACGAGCTTTATGAGCTGCTGATTGACCAGAAAATAGACTTTTGCAGGGAAACATTAAGGATAAGCATTAAAAATGGTGAAATCCGCTGGATAGAAATCTTTGCAAGAGTTACCATTGATGAATTCAACCAGATTGAAGGCATTTCGGGTACTTTAAATGATGTTACCGACAGGAAACTGGCCGAAGAAGCGCTTATTATGGCAAAGGAACAGGCAGAGCAGGCATCGCTTGCCAAGGCTCAGTTCCTCTCCACCATGAGTCACGAAATCCGTACGCCAATGAATGCGGTAATTGGCATTACTAACCTGCTCCTGAGAAACCAGCCAAGGGAAGACCAGACCCAAAACCTTAAACTGCTTAAGTTTTCCGGGGAGAACCTGCTGCACCTTCTTAACGACATCCTTGACTTCAGTAAAATAGAAGCCGGCAAAGTAACCTTTGAGGAAGTTGATTTCAACATAAAGGAACTCCTGAGTGGCATTAAACAATCTTTAGCTGTTAAAGCAATAGAGAAAGGCATTAAATTAAAAATGCTTACCGATGAGTCTCTGCCTGAGATGCTGGCAGGGGACCCTACCAGGTTGTCTCAAATCCTGAACAACCTTATTGGAAATGCTATAAAATTCACTGAAAAAGGCAGTGTTACCTTAACCGTTGATGTTCTTGAACAGGATGATGCTTCCATATTCATGGAGTTTAGTGTGGTTGATACCGGAATTGGCATCTCAACAGAGAAACTTGAAAATATCTTCGACAGCTTCTCCCAGGCCAGCTCTGACACCACCCGCAAATATGGAGGTACCGGCTTAGGCCTTGCCATAACTAAAAAGCTGCTTGAACTACAGGACAGCCAGATAATGGTGGAGAGTGAACCCGGAAAAGGCAGCAAGTTCTTCTTTCAATTAACCCTGAAACCGGGAAAAGCCCTTCCGGAGGAAAATTTCAGCCAGCAAAGCAACAGAGCCCTTCAAAACCTGAACGGTCAGAAAATTTTGCTGGTAGAGGACAATCCTGTAAACGTAGTGGTAGCCTCTCAGTTTCTGGAAGACTGGGGCGCGAATATTGTTGTAGCTGAAAATGGAGAAAAAGCATTAGCCGTACTGAAAGAACAGTCTTTTGGCCTGGTGTTAATGGACCTTCAAATGCCGGTAATGGATGGATACGAGGCTGCAAAAAGAATAAGGAAAGAGTTAACCAAAGAGCAGCTTCCAATAATTGCACTTACTGCCGATGCCATGCAGGGAGTTCAGGAACAGATTTTCGAAGCAGGCATGAATGATTATATAAGCAAGCCTTTCGCTCCTGATGACCTGTATAAAAAAATAGTTAAAAACCTAAGACCCGAAGGGGAATTTATGATGGAAAAAGAGCCTGTACCTCTTCAGCCTGTAGTGGAAACCGTACCTCCGGTTAATCCGCCGGAACCGGCCGCCACTCCGGAAATAACAGGAGCTTTATATAACCTGGAAGTACTTCACCAGCAATCGGGCGGCAATGTAGCTTTTATGAAGCGGATGGTTACCCTCTTCATTCAAACCACTCCTCCAACGCTCGATGAGCTGCAGGGCAGTATAAAAGCCAGGGATGTAAAGAAAGCACAAAGCCTTGCTCATAAGCTTAAGCCCTCCATTGATCTGCTGAGAATTGACAGCGAAAAAGACAGGGTACGCGAAATTGAAAAGATGGAGTATAATACTTTCAGGTCGGCCGCCGGAAAGGAAACAATTGGAAAATTCATTGAAACCCTCAGCTTAGTTACAGCACAATTGCAGAAGGACGAAATATTTGCTGAAGATGTTGCATAATTAAAAGAAGAAGGGTGCCGGCAAAACGGGCACCCTTCTTCTTTTAATTTATCCTGATAAGCCTTAACTGATCAAGAAAGGCTGTATTCTCTTCTTTGCTCATATTTTCGCTGTAAGACTTTAAAGCAAGACATAAGCGGTTAACTCCCTTTTCTAAAACTACTTCCACCGCATTGCTCCACCCCCAGTCCGACCAGGCGCCTTCTCCCCGCTGCGGAAAAACAACTGTCCCTATCAACTCATTTCCTTTCAGCAAACTTCTTATAGCTGCCTTATTATCGGTATGTACCGGACCATTTCCATTACTGTACCGGAAATCCAGAAGATAAACACCACCTTCATTCACCTCTGCCTCCAGAGTAATTTCTGTATTATTCTCCCTGCTTATTACTACATACCCTCTTCCATTGTACCCTCCGGCCTTGCTGCTGTAATCAGAAACAAATGATTCCATTTCAAGGAAATAAACCTCAGGCTGCTCCATATGCACCACGGGCTCACTAAGGAAGGAAGCATACCCGCCTGCATCGACAGCGGCTACCTGGTATTCGGCAAATGGCAAACCGGTTTCAGGATAAAAGGCACTATCTGTTGATTCTGCTATTTTTTGCCCGTTGCGCCACACCTGGTAATTAACAGCCTTATGGACTGGTTCCCACCGCAAAGCACCATTTGCCCACTCCGCTTTAGGAGCCGGAAGGGTAAAATAGTTTGGCACCAGGTTATATGGTTTCTCTGCTCCATTTTCTTCATTCAGTATTATCTCCAGCTCATGCTTCCCCCTTAAATCACCGGAAATCCGGGCTTCCTGAAGAGGCTGTCCATCAAGGAATACCTCCCTCACTCCATTTCCCCAGCCCCTGAGAGTAATTTTCAATTCAGCATTCCGGTACCTGAAATTATTCAGCTGTCGCATTCCTGCATAAGCCTCAGGCACAAAAGGCCTGAAAATTAATCCTCCTGGTTCAAATTGCATTCCATAAAAAATACGGTACACCATTGCCAGGTTGCCTGCCACACTCCACAACTGGCGGTTAGAATTAATTGTTGTACCACTATAGTCCCCGGTTCCGGCTACCAGGTTTTCTTTGTTGGTCAGGAAAAGAGCTGCCTGCCTGTACATAGCACCCAGTCCCTGCATCAGGGCCTGTTCATTACCTCTTTTGGCAGCTGCCCAGTTCCAGTAAGCCTGCACAAACGGCCATATTCCGTTATTATGGTAAGGGGGAATATCGGGAATCTGAGGAAATATGCTGGGGCACCCAAATGGCACCACAGGGTTATTCCTGATTACCTCTTCCTGTCTGTCTTCATCTGCAATATCCAGCAAAACGGTTAAAGCCTCCCCTAAAGCCTCTGCCCTCGGCGACAGGCTGCTATAGCCCCTTCCGTACAGAAATTGCCCGTAATAACCTTTTTCAGGCACCCACAAATATTTATTAATGCCGTCTTTTACCTTCCGGGCAATTTCCCTGTAATGCTCTGCCGGTTCACCCAGAATTTCCGCCATCTGCTCCAGAATCCGGTAAGTCCGGTAATGGACCGCATTGGTTCCAAGGCACCTGCTTTTGTAAATATCTGACGAATCCATCCACGCAGGGTAGGTTTGCTCCCGCCAGTCAAGGAAACTGGACTCACCATAAAAAAGCCCTGTAGCAGGATCCAGGATTGTTTTTAAATCATCTTCAACAGTATTTTTGATAATACTGAATGCATTCTTCAACCACTCTTCCTCCCCTGTAACTTTATAAACTTCCCACGCTGCCAATGCCCATGTTGTACGGTCGGTCGATACCGGCCAGGAACCACCCGTTCCTGTATCCTGAATAATTTTACCGTCACTGACTTTTTGCATCAGGCTGTTTTTACTTATTTCAGGCTCAATGGCGGCCAGCGACAGCAGAATACTGTAGCTTATGTCGCGTGTCCATACACCATACCACTCCTCTCCGGCCATAAAAGCATTATCGGGACGTATGTTCAGTTTAATTTCTTCCAGTGAAAGATTATAAAGGGCATCTATTAACACATGATCCGACTGGTACTGCGGAAAGCCACTCACGTCCTCCTTTAATTCCCACTGCCTGCTATCGGCCTCATTCAACACAGTTTCATTCAGCAGGATGGTTATTTCGTAAATTCCATTTCCTTCCTTATCAATCAGCGGCACCTCCTCCCGGCCCGCCAGGTTTTCAAAATCCCATGATAGCGGAGCAGCATTACCGGCTACATAAACACCTGTAAAATCTTCTTTATAAAGCCTTTCACCATTAAAAACTTCATAATATCCCTGTTCTTCAAATGCCTTCAGAACGGGGCTTAAATCCAGTTTAATTTTAAAAGAGGTATCAGGTTCAAGGGCATCCTCTCCTCCCTCATCCTGGTCATGATACTGCTCTCCAAACCGAATAACAGGACTTTCAACATAACCATGTTCAGGATACAATACCTGATAATGATGTATGTAAGGTGGCAATTCATTATCCCGCCCATTCAGGCTGAACTTAAACATTACCCCCCTGCTATGGCAGTTTCGGGCCAGCTTTACATAATTAGAAACTAAGGAATGTGGATGACGGGCAACCCCTGAGAATTTCCCCTGAATAACTTTATTTGAGTATACTGTATATTCCTTCGAATGGTATAAAACCTGTTCATCCATAATTTCTTATTTTCTGTTACAATTTGTTTTAATAACTATTGTTCCGGATAACTGATATCAACTAAACATATTTAGCCTGCATTGCACTTTAAGGTCCATCTCTAACCTTTAACCGGATGCAGAAGCGTTTGCAGGACCAGAAAGATTACTCTCCCCGGCCTGCTGCAACTTTTCAGCTTATGCGCATTTAAAAGTTAAAAGCGTGCCGGCTATTACTGATAAAGCGGAAAACAGGCACTTATGTTCGGAAGATTTGTGCCACGTATGTGCTTAAATCCAGGTTTCCCGTCTCTGATCCGTTAAATCAGGCAACAGGAGCTTTTTTCTTTTCGGGGCTCTTTTTCAGCGTAATCATTAATACCCCTGCCAGCACAAAGGCAGTACCAAACAGCTGGCTGGCCGAAATAACTTCGTTCAGAAAAAAGTAAGCCAGCACAATGGTAGACACAGGCCCTACACTTGCAATAATGGAGGCATTGTCCGATCCTATCATTTTTATCCCTCCTGATATCATAAAAGAAGGAATAACGGTTGCCAGCAGCGCCATAAGCAGACTTAAAGTATACACCTCATAGCTAAAATTCCAGATAGCCAGCCCATTTACAAACCAGGTATGAATAATTACCACCACTGCCGAAATACTCATGGCATAGGAAGTAAAACGAAAGGTTCCTATTTTAGGAATCATGCTTCCACTGCCAAAAAGATACAGGGCATAGGTAAAGGCACTGGCAAAAATCAGCAACGCACCAATAGCAATATTTGCCTGCCCCTGCAGATTTACATCAAAAGCAAAAGCTATAAAAACACCAACATAAGTAAGGCCAAGGGCGGCAAGCTGAGTCTTGCCTATAGGTTTCCGGCGAACAACCGCAGTAATAACCACCACCATAGTGGGGTACACAAATAAAATAAGCCGCTCAAGACTGGCCGTAATGTACTGCAGCCCCTGAAAATCGAAAAGGCTTGCCAGGTAATACCCCACTATACCAAGCAACAGCAGGTTTATCCATTCTTTCCTCTTCAGGGAAACCTGGTTTTCTTTCCTGCCGGAAAAAAAGCCAATAAGCAAAAAGAAAGGCAATGAAAAGATCATGCGCAAAGCGAGTAAAGATACAGGATCTACTGTATGCTGATAGGCAAGCTTTACTATAATTGCTTTGGACGAAAAGCAAACAGCCCCTGTAAAAACCAGAAGCGCACCAATTAAACTTTTATGTTTCACTGCTAAACCGTAGGATTCTAACGAAGGTATACCCCCTGCTGCTTATTTCAAAGGATGACAAAAAATTAATATAACAGCCTGCCTTAACTTAAGTACCTGTATATATGGGCTGTTCGCTCCTCCTCACCTTTCAGTTATACTCTTTTCCCTTTATTCTGAAACTATTCCTGCCCCTGTTTATGTTGAAGAGGAGGTACAGATATAAATAAATCAAATTATAAACGTATCTTAGCATAACTTTTATCCTTTCTTCTACCTGCACCGGTAACCACAATACCGGAAATCACTAATCAGGCATGTGGCAGGAGGTTTAAACTCAACGAGGGCAAATTACAGTTAAAATGCCCCTGAACCGCTGTCACAGTTCCTTTAATATGGCTGGCCAGCCAAACCAACACAATTTTATAATGACATTTGAAAATTTACAGCTCATTGAGCCTATCCTTAAAGCGCTGAAAGCAGAAGGATACACTAAACCTACGCCTATTCAGGCACAATCTATTCCTCTTATACTGCAACAAAAAGACCTTTTAGGTTGCGCCCAGACAGGAACAGGAAAAACAGCGGCATTTGCCATTCCTACCCTTCAGCTGCTGGCTAAGAACCAGCAAAATGAAAAAGGGCAAAAAAAGATCAAAGCTTTAATACTTACTCCTACCCGCGAGCTTGCTATCCAGATTGAAGAAAGCTTTTCGGCCTATGGAAAATACCTCGGACTACGCCACCTGGTGGTTTTTGGTGGTGTGTCTCAAAAATCTCAAACAGATGCACTGAGGTCAGGCGTTGATATATTAGTGGCCACCCCGGGCAGATTGCTCGACCTTATGGACCAGGGCTTTATCCACCTGCAGCATATACAGCTGTTTGTACTTGATGAAGCAGACCGTATGCTCGACATGGGGTTTGTACATGATGTAAAGAAGGTAATTACCCGTCTTCCTAAGAAAAGACAGTCGCTGTTCTTCTCAGCCACCATGCCCCCGGAAATCCAGAAGCTGGCCGATTCTATACTGGTAAACCCTTCGAAAGTAGAAGTAACTCCGGTTTCCTCTACCGCCCAAACCATTCAGCAGGCAGTTTATTTTACAGATAAGAACAAAAAGCGCTCTCTTCTTGCCCATTTACTTAAGGAGCATGATATTCCAACTGCACTTGTTTTCTCACGCACCAAGCATGGTGCCGACAGAGTTGCCAAAGACCTGAATAACTCAGGTATTAAAGCGGCTGCCATACATGGAAACAAATCCCAGAATGCCAGGCAAAATGCGCTTAACAATTTTAAGTCCAGGGAACTAAGAGTGCTGGTAGCTACTGATATTGCAGCACGGGGCATAGATGTGGATGACCTTACGCACGTAATTAATTATGACCTGCCAAATGTGCCTGAAACTTATGTACACCGTATTGGCCGTACAGGAAGAGCCGGAGCCAGTGGTGTTGCGTTTTCTTTTTGCGATGCTGAAGAAAGACCTTACCTGAAGGACATCCAGAAGCTTATTGGCAAGACAATTCCTGTAGTGGAGGACCATCCTTACCCGTTAATGGACGAAAACCCTGTACCGGCTCCTAAACCAAACCGCCAGCAACGTAGTGGCGGAAGTTCCACCAGAGGCAGAAACCAGGGGAATAGTCAGGCCAGCGGCAACAGCAGCAGCCAGAGCAGCCAGAAAGGCACTTCAAAAAGGTGGTTTCAAAAACGGTCTGAAAGATAGATAAAGAACAGATTGCACTATATAAAAAAGAGCCGGCGATAATTTTTCGCCGGCTCTTTTTTTGCTTTTACTTAAGGCTTAATACCTCCCACGCAAAGGGAGAACAAACAGCCGGATGCTGTTTTTACACCCGTGTAACAGCCGTTTCTTTCACATACAGCACCTTGTTATCCCATTCCACACGGTACCACACATCTTCCTTCCCCAGAATCTTCAGTCGGTGTCCTTTTCCTATTACCTCCACCACACTCGCCCCTGCGGATGGTCCGCTCATCAAATGAACATATCCGCGGGCAACAATGGCTTTCTCATGGTCAACAGAGGTATTAGTAAAATAGAACAGGACTCCCAGCAAAAGGACAAGAAAAATCCCTGACCAAACCGGTTTATGATCCATACGAAACTTTTTGTACAGGATCATAAGAAAGAGGAGACCGGAGAGCAGTGTCAGCACAATAATAATTTCCTCACGATATTGCTTAAGGTAGCCATAAAAGTATGCCTGGTCAGAATATTCATATCCTTTAAGATCACGGGTTTTGGCAAGGTCCTCAATCTTCTTTAATACTTCCCTGTCTGCTGTTTGCTTATAGTACAGGTTGAGCAGATAAAGAACCTGACTTACATTCCCCAGGCTCTCCTGCACATAGGCCATCCGTAGCAGCATACCGGGCGAAGCTTTACCTGTTTCCAGTATTTTTTCATATTCCTGGTATGCCCGGGTATATTTTTGTTCAGTAAACAGAGAATCTGCTCTTTGCAAAGAGGCCGATTCCTGCGCCTGAAGGGGGTTTTGCAGGACAAATAAGAAAAGAATCGAATAAACAGGCAGAAATTTATAAATGATGCTTTGTATTTTCATGATAAGGTTTTACCTTTGCAACGCAATTAAGGAAAACGACTGCAAAACAGCAAGTTTCCTGGCAAATGATTCTGTAGCTCAGCTGGTAGAGCAATACACTTTTAATGTATGGGTCCTGGGTTCGAATCCCAGCGGGATCACTAAGGTAGTAAAAACAGCGTTAATAAACATCCATTGACGCTGTCTTTACGAATCCTGACCGCAAATTGTTTAATAAAAATCTGATTCTGTAGCTCAGCTGGTAGAGCAATACACTTTTAATGTATGGGTCCTGGGTTCGAATCCCAGCGGGATCACTAAGGTAGTAAAAACAGCGTTAATAAACATCCATTGACGCTGTCTTTACGAATCCTGACCGCAAATTGTTTAATAAAAATCTGATTCTGTAGCTCAGCTGGTAGAGCAATACACTTTTAATGTATGGGTCCTGGGTTCGAATCCCAGCGGGATCACTAAAAAAGCTCAATCTTNGCAAATTGTTTAATAAAAATCTGATTCTGTAGCTCAGCTGGTAGAGCAATACACTTTTAATGTATGGGTCCTGGGTTCGAATCCCAGCGGGATCACTAAAAAAGCTCAATCTTAATTGGTTGGGCTTTTTTTATGTGGAGTTGTTTCTAATTTTCCCACACAGCACCTGCCTGCATCTACCTATGGAAAACGCAATACAAATTCAAGTACCTGTCGCCATTACTTACCCTGCCCTGGAGGGTGTACTGCAAACCCAAATGGTGGGAGAATACATTCCGCGGGCAACAGAAGGCACTACAGAGGCTCCTTATGCCAAAATACTGGATGTAAGAATCAGTGGCAGCAGCACAGGCACTAATGATGTAATCCTGAGGATTCAATTGAGGATACTGCGGACTGTTTTGAAAAGAGATAAGGTAGACTTGCTCGTACTGGCAAAGCTGGGGTATGACAATGCCAGTCAGCAACTTTTTGTGCAAAGGTTTAATCTTGATGCCAGAACCAACAGCAGTTTTTACAATTCATCACTGGAAGTATTGGCCAATAAACTGGCCTACAACCAGATCGTAAAAAAAGCAAGGGTTAACCTGAATGAAATTATAATAAAAGAGAAGAAAAAAGTTAACGGGCTACTGGAAAAAGGACTGGAGCTTAAAGGACTTAAACTTACGGGAGCAATTGAAGTAGCAGGTATCCGCAATATTACGGCCCGGGAGGAAAACGTTACTCTATCCGTTGAGCTACAGGCAAACCTCCAGGCTGATATTTTTGATCTGATCAGTCTCATGCCCCCGAAATAAATTACCAACAATCTCCCCGGGTAATTACACAAGCTACACTTCTTCTCATGCTTCAAAGGTAAACCACAGCTCATTTTAATATATGACTTCCCTCTCCGGCTTTCTCTAAGCCTCTGATCCTGCACATATAAGGGCAAAAACAATTCTTACACGCTCCTTCCTCTGCTATACTCCCATAAGAATATTAAGAAAATCCTTTCTGAAATAATTGTTTAAAGATTACTTTATTTTGCATACACATTGTTAAACAATCAGCAATGAAAAGCGTACTATCTGCATGATATTAACTTAATAGGGTTACCATGATAGATTATGTAAAAGAGGATGTAGGGAATTTGGTAGCAGTTGTAATCACAGATAAAATAAAACATGATGATTTCAAGGCCTTAATTCCTGAGATGGCAAAAAAGATAAATCAGTGTGGCAGAATCAATTTTTACCTGGAAATAAGAGACGGTGTAAAATGGGAGGCAGAAAGCTTCTGGTCGGATATTAATTTTAACCTGAGGCATGCACGTGACATAAAAAAAGTAGCCTTTGTAGGAAACGAACAACTGGAAGAAAAAATAATTGACCTTTTAAAACCTCTCGAAAATGCAGAGAGGCGTTGGTACAATTATTCAGAAAAACAGGAAGCATTAAACTGGTTAAGGGTGTAGAATTACCGGATTTTAAATCAAAAGGCTGTCTTAGCTGATTAAACTTATTGCTATAAAAAAAGAGGCTCCCGGGGAGCCTCTTTTTTTATCAGATACCGCGCACCTGACACTATAAGAACTGGAAAGAAAGAACCACCTCATGCAAGGCGCGGTTAACCAGTCCGTTATTACCATAAGGCATACCAAAACCATAACCAATATTAAACTCTTCAACTTTTACACCAAATGATGCCATTAAAGCTCCGGTAGACCGAATCCCGGGCTGTACCCAAAAGGTGTCCTGCCAAATAGCATATATACTTACATCGGTGTATGACTTTGAAAATGGCATTTTTGATACCATTACCGTGGGAATAAGCTGCAGTGGCAACTGCTGTACAGAATCAAACTGATAAGAAGCCAGGCCGGTAAACTGATTGAAGAAACCAGCATCATGAGCTGCCATTGAAGGTAAAGAGAATGCCAGCTGCGCTTTTTTATGCGTATAAATAAACCCTGCTCCGATTAACGGCTCCACCACCGGGCCTCCATCCCGCACAAGCACCGGATCATCTCCACTGGCATATTCATTCAGGTTAAAGCCTTTAACATTTGCCGAATGATTCACAAACCCAAGGGAAAGTCCGCCGCGGAACGATTGTTCTTTTGAGAGCTGAACATTGTAAGAGGCTGCCAAATCCGCCACCAAACTATTGAAATCTCCCTGTTTGGCATAAGCCACCCTGGCCCCCACTCCAAAATCCTCAATTACCATCCCCTGAACTGTAAAGCGGTTTAAGGAGAGGTTGTTATTGTATTCGCCCATTACTTTGGTGCTTTGCAAAACAGCCTTTACTCCATCTTCGGAAGAGGCATAGGCAGAATTGAGAGCAAAGCGGTTTTGGGTATATAGATTAACTCCCTGGTGCAGCTGGGCTATAGCGGGCAAAGTACCTGCAAGTCCAAGCATACAACAAATACATATCTTGTATAAAATTTTCATGAGCAAATGTTATCTGTAAATCTGGACTGTACCCTTGTATTCTGAAGAAGCATCTTTAAACTGATAGAAGTAAGTTCCATTCGGCAGAATATTCCCTTTTGAATTTTGCCCCTCCCACTCATTTTGATAGTTACCTGAGGAATACACCAGAGAACCATTTTTATCGAATACCTTCAGCCTGAAACCTCTGTACAAGTGCAGGTTTTGCACCTCCCACCTGTCATTTATCCCATCGCCGTTCGGAGAAATAAAGTTAGTAACAGGCAGCTCCTTTTCCTTTACATAAACATGCACCGTATAATCTTCAAACTCCTGCTCATCTTCCGAACGGATAGTATAAACAATGGACTCAGTAAAATCCTGAACAGATTGTCCGCTTAGCTGTTTAGTGCGCCCCACCAAAGCTGCCGCACCTGCTGACAGGCTGAATTCAGGCATTAACTGTAAAAGGTCTGAATCAGGATTCAGCTCTGCCCAAATTTCATTTCCCTCAATTACCGGCTCCTTCACCTGCTCCCTGAAAGAAAATGAATGAATTTTTGTTTCAGTATTTAGCTGCACATTTGACCACACAAAAGGCCTGTCCACATCTCCGGTTAAACCATCGACTTCAAAGTTAATGGCCTTCAATACATCCACAACCTTATTTTCAGTTGCGTTGTACATTTTGAAAGTTACCGTTCCTGAGTTTTCGTTACTGTAAATCATCAGATAGGCAATATACCTGCCGGCCTTTTCTATCAACATAGGCTGCACTACTCCTCTGCACTCCCCGTCAATAAAAGCAGCAATTTTGTCGTTTGCATCTGTCGATTCAGTCCGGTCGAAATTCAGGGCTCCCAATACTACCATGGAATTAGTAAACCGGGATGGATCTGCCTCCCAGTCCGGTTGCTGTGCATGAGCCAGGCCGACAGCCCCTGTAACCAATCCGGCCAACAGCATGGCCTTTAAATATTTTATCATTTCTTGATATTTCATATCCTGCTTATTACTATAAAAACAGCTCAGTTTTTGACTGTATAAATAAATATCTGTGCATTGAACAGCTGATTTTTTTTAAAAAGATGTCATCAACTTAACCCGATAACAGACACAGATGTAAAAACATGTAGTATTTCCATTGATGCCTTACACAGGAAAAGCCGATGACAATCTGTTTTTTATTTAATAAATCATTTTAATTAGCCGCCTTTACAACTTTCACAGTTTTAGAACCTGATTCGGTAAGAATATGGATAAGGTAAGTACCTGCCGGAACAATTGCTCCTGAACCATTCCTGCCACTCCATTTTGCTACAAAACCACCACCTTCTTCGCTCACCTTCAGCTCAGCAACCGGTCTGCCCAATATATCCATAACCTGCACCTTTGGCGCCACCAACTGCTTTTCGCGGATTCTTACAGTTGTAGATTCTGTGTATGGGTTCGGGTAAACCTCTATTCCTGAAACCGGAGTAAGCTTTAAGTCTTCCACCTTCCCTCCTAATGTCAGGAGCAGTGGCTGGTAAGGTGTGCCGTGTACCTGATCGGGCACAAAGCTCAGCGATTCATTCACCTCATAAAGTGTTCCTGCCTCATCCTGCAACCTGAAGGTTACTGTACTTCCGGCACCTTCCCCATGAAGTGTCAGGAAGTAAAGCGGTGCACCATCCTCCATATTAAGCGGACTCACCCTTCCTGCCATCTCTCCATTTACCTGCCCCTTAAGTGCATGGCCCGGAGCAGGGCTTAAACCCTCTACTGTTGCAATCACCGACATGGTAAAAGGATACTTTCTGGCAAGACCATCGAGATCATCAACTTCCTTATCACCCCCTGTTACCCTGCCCTGGCTGAGCATAGAAGTTTTAGGATATTTTAGCTTGCCCGCTTTCTGAGACATATACATATACCCGTTACCCGGCATCATATACCGCAAGCTTCCAATCCAGCCCTTCCTGTTATCGTAATAAGCAAATGCAAACTGGCTTTTTACTATGTCGCCATTAACAGGGTTAAAGAATGCGAAAGCCTCATTTACCTCCATGTTAAAGCGTGGGTTAAAGCCTATCCAGTTCCAGCCTTCCTGCATTTGAATTTGCTGTTCAGGATCTGCCGGAGTACCTACCACCTCAACATTACCACCATTGCCGAGCTTCAGCATATACATATTCCCGCTTTTCAGTCCTCCCTTCTGACTCAGGGTACCAGTCCAGCCAAAGCCTTCGGTATAAACATCCACTACTGCCTGGCCTTTTATCTGGTCTTTATTCTGAGCCTTCACAGAACTGAAGAGTTCGTTAATATTGGCCAGTTCCGGCGAATTTACATTATAAGATACCCAGCTCCAGCCTTTGGCATACCTGGTTTTTTGTACGAATACATCGTTCGCCTGAATTGCCAGCGGCATAAGCGGAGTTCCCAGCAGCTTATTAGATGCAAATGTAACAGCCGGTTTCACACTACGGTGCTCAGTAGCTTCGCTTGCATTCCATACCCTGAATTCCAGCTTTTCACCTGTAAGGGTGTTGCTGTAAAGGTCCAGGAACACCAGATACTGATCAAACTCCTCCACATACTGTACATTGGCTACGCCACGGCATTCCCCTCCAACAAAGGCAGAAACTTTATCATACCGGTCTGTTGAAATAACCCCGTTTATTTCCAGTCGCCCGATCACATTCATGGAGTACTGGTAATCCGATGGAGTAATTGTCCATTCCGGCTCCTTCTCAAATACCCTCAGGTCGAGTTGCAGTTTTTCATCAAAACCAAAGCTTGTTCTCAGGAAAACATCTTCACTATAGTAGCCCGTATTAATTCCAGGGTTAATGGTGAATGTTATTTTCCGGGCAGAGAGAGGCGCAATTACTCCTTCTTTTGCATCGGCAGTTAACCATGCAGGCAGGTTTCTGATTGAGAAGTTCTCTTCACTTCCGCCAAGATTTATCACATCCATGGTAAAGCTAAGAGGCTTGTATAATTCCTTCTCAAGTGCAAGAGATGGCTCACCCCATTTAACCTGGTTCCGGTCAATAAAGGCTGTCCAGGTAACTGGTGAAGCAAGGGAGTTTTCATACAAATCCTGTACACCATCAATTGTAAATTCCAGGATAACTTTCTCAATTACCGGAGCCATGCTGGCAGATGGGGTAATAACTATCTTATCCTTATTAACTGTCCAATCGAAGTCCACCTTTTGTACCGGCCTTGCTTCTTTAATGTTCGGAGAGTTATCTGAATAATTCCCACCACCCTTTGCAACAGCTGTTCCGGCATTTGCCCCATAAGGGTTCTGCCATTGGTCAGCCAGACCCGGACTGGAAATTTTAATCCCATTTATTGTCTGAAATTGCTCGAAAGGATAATAAGCTACAAGCCCCATTTCATCACCCTTCAACTTAGCCATCCGGTCAAGGTTAATCTGATTCTGCCTGCGGGCCAGTTTCCAGATCCTTACATCGTCAAGCATCCCTTTAAAGAAATGGTCAGGAGTTACACTTCCGTTTTCTTCCCTGTAACCCCTTGCACCTATCCACATCCTTGTTCCGGTAAGAGCCGGCGCTCCGGATACCGGAGTTGAGCTCCTTTGCGCTCCATCAATAAAGAGGTTCATGTTACCCGTTCTTGATACTGTAAGGGCCAGATGGTGCCAGGTATTATCTGCAAACAGATTCCCGCTACCGCTCAGGCTGGTTTGCTGGCCATTAGCTGCTACGTATATATGGCCGCTGTTATTCAAGCCTATACTCCAGTTTCCAACATTATATTTATCCGTACCATCACCCCTGCCGCTTGAGAACATAACGGTATTAGTTTGTCCGGCTACTGCATTGAACCAAAACTCAATGGTAAAGTCCATTTCATTGGTTATAACCACTGTACCACCTGTACTTATTTCAAGGTAATCATCTACCCCATCAAATGCATAGGCTTTTCCTTTTGGCAGTACAACCCAGTCGGCATGCACAATGGCATGGCGGAACCTGGCTTTGTCGAGTGCTTTATTTCCATAGGCTTCATCCATTGGCCAGTAACCTGTCAGACCAATTTCGTTTCCGGAAAGTGCCTGATTCATTTGCGCATACACCGTACCCAGCTGAAGAGCTTTTGCCCATATTCTCAACTCGTGTAGATTACCTGTAAATGGTGCATCATTTGAGAAGACTGATTTACCCAGTCTTATTTCACCAAATCCCTGATAGGTCCCTGCTACAGCAGCCTTATTAAAGAAGGTCTGATCATTGATGAAAGCACTGATGGTATTATCTTCTTTATTGAAAACCACTGCTATGTGGTTCCATTCAGTATTTTCCACTACTCCTGATGAGGTCAGTTTGCTGCCACTTACATTTACCACCAGGTGGTTTGCAGCATCAAATCCTATTTCCAGCACTTCCTGTGCATTATAACCCTTGGAGAAAATTATCTCTTCCTTATAGGTTCTGTTGCGCTGCGCCCAGAATTCAATAGTATAGGAGCGGTTATTCAGATCCAGCCCGTCAGGAATACGAACAGAACTATTTGCACCTGCAAAACCTATACTGGCATCGTGCCTGATTTTGTAATTATTCAGTACTCCGGTTACTGAGAAGTTGAACGGTGTTAACAAACCAGCCTCAATTTCTTCATCGAACTGCAACAGAATTTCGTCATTTGCTGAAAGTATACCATCGGCAGGTTGCGGTGTTCCAAATACTTTCGGGCGCTTCACATCCTTGATGCCGGAAAGAATTTCAGTAGGCGTTTCAACCTCTACACCCGGGGCAAGCTCACAAATGGTTTTTGCCCTTATGTCATAGTTACGATCCGGCAAAGAACTCATATTCCACATATAATTGATTTTCGGTCCCTTAATCCAGGCTTTTGGCTCATCTGCAGCTGCAAATTCAGCCTCTGTAACCGCATTTGGATTGTAGAACACCATATCTGTGGTCCACTGCGAACTGCCTGAGGGTTTATACTGGAACAGAATTTTCCTGAAGTTTCCGAAATTAAGATCGTATTTTTCAAGCGTTACAGCTAAGGTTTCTTCCGGCCGGGTATTGGTGTTCAACACCCATTTATCTTTTGGTGCCGACATGGCAATGTCCGAGCATCCTGGCTGATAGAAAACAGACACTGAAGTGCTGGAAGATACTCCATCATCGCATTGTGAAGAGAAAATCAGGTTTATATCTTCATAATCCATTATATCAGACCTTCCTTTCCTTATTTTAAGGCTTTTCTGAAGGGTTTTTCCATAAGGAACTTTAAAGATCCGCCCGTTTCCAATTGGCAGTCCGTCAATTTCGATAATTGCACCAAAAGGATTAGTAGTATCATCTACTTCAAGGCTATAAACAGCATCCTCTTCCGATTCGGAGTAATTATATAGGTACAGCACAAACTCTGCTGCCCTGTTTTCCGGCACATCGGCCACTACTGCTTTATTGGTACTAATGCCTGGCTTTTCCCTTGCCACCAATGGCGGGTTTAATAATGTTCCTGCATTATAATACTCAGTCACTTCCTCTCCCAGGTAAGGACACATGGCAGCACCTCCGCGCACAGAGAATACAGGACCAAAACCATCCTTTGGTTTTTTAACATCGATGGAGTAATAGTCACCTGCATCACCATCCTGCAGCACATAGCCATAGGTTGTTGTTTTGGAAACATCCTGTGTGGAGGTTTTCGTCCAGTCTCCTCCCGAAGATATAGTAACTGCCAGATCCTGCCCGAATTTATTCCATTCCCATCCGGTGGTTAAGCCTAACGATCCGCTGATAGTCCAGTAGAACGTGCGGGAACTGGAAGTCGTAGTATCAACAGTTACAGACTTTTCGAAGGTAGCTCCGGCATCGAAAGAAATATTCTCTTCCTTAACTGCCTCTATTTTTCTTCTTTCATTCTCTCCAAGCCAGTATTCCCAACCATCTATTTGCCTGTTAAAATACTGAACAGAATCTGTTACATCTCTTTTTTCAGCTTCCCACAGTGCCGGCACCTTTATAATATAGCTTGGCCCTGCCCCTTTAATCTTAGCGGTTGATGCAAGTGCTCCCCACACCTTTTTATCATCATTATTTGACCCGAAATTTTCCTCCGTTGGAGCCACAAGAGATATGTAAACAGGTTTATCTGCAGCTGATACTGAAGCGTGATTTTCAGTAAACTGCAAAAAGCTGTTACGGACATTTCTTAAATTAGGAATCAAAACATCCTTAATATAAGTTTGAGAGTAAATAAAGTAAGTGTCAAACTCAGGATTAAGGCGTAAGGTGGTTTTCAGTCCCAGCTTATAACCATCATACTCCTGTTCACCACAATCATCGCCACAATCTGTAACAGGTACCGGCATCAGGTCAAGTGCTTTGCCGTATACAATATTAGTGGAGTATCCTACAAATAAGTCGCCTCCGCTACCAACATAATCAGGCTCTGCACTTGTGCTAATGGTTTTACTTACTTCTGTAGTTACCACTGAAGAGCCCTCTGCTGTCCAGGATTGCTGAGAGGACAGGCCTGTTTCAATGTTAAATTTGCTTTCGCTTTCACTAATTACACCACCACCTACTCCGGCCCATGTTTTCATTGAAAGCCCGAATTTGTTGGTTAGCATAGCATCTTCTGCCAGGAATTCGCTGTCTGACCAATACTCAGTTGAACTTATGGTTTCTCCCTCTGAGAGATAAGCATAGCTATTAGAACCTTGCGGATCGCGGATAATAGTGGTCATCTGCGTTGGGCCATTGGTTACAAAGTTATTCCCCACCGGCATAGCTCCGAATAAATACCCCCTGAACGGATTACTTTCCCTCCAGATGGTTTTTATTGCCCCATCATTTCCCGACAGTGCTGTAATGGAAATTGTTTTAGTAAAACTATTCTCCGGATTTACAGGGTCGGTTGTAATTTGAGGAAGACCACCGGCGAAGGTGTAAAGTGCCCTGCCTCTTTCATTTACCCCGATAACCTCTTTTTGAGTATTTATTGCCAGATTATTTACTATTTCAAGCTTACCGTCTATTACAGGCACCCTGTCTGTAGTATTATCATCTGCATTTGTATACTCTTCGAACAGGTTAATCAGGAAGCGATAAGGCTTGCGCTGGGTAAAAGCCGGGTGAGCAAAGGTATAGCCATTAGCTGTATATAACGGAATAGTGTCGGTTACACCAATATTTTTATCGGTGTATACAAACTCTTCATCTCCGAAATATGGTGCCCCTGTTGCATTTGCAACTTCAATTGCAGGTGAAACCCTGTAAACAAAGCTCTTTTTGTGGTCGAAATAAAAAGAATCTACTCCTATAAGGTAGGTAGTATCGCTTACACGGTTGTGAACAATAGCCTTATACCTGTTTTTTATTACAGGAGGAAAGGAAAGTAAGGTATCGCCATTTACCAAAGCACCTACCACCTCTTCCAATACCTCTTTTTCCTTAGCTGTGTTCCGGAGGTCTACAGTAGTATGATGATTTTCATCAAAGATATACGAACCTGCCTCTATAGAAACTATTTTAAACTTTTCAGGAGGTAACATGGCCACATATTCACCCGACTTCGCATCCGGCCTTAACACTATATCCTGGGCCGTAAATGTAGCATCGGTTTTAAAATGCTGTTCCCTGAAAGTTTTAGCAACAGGAACGTTACTATTCTCAATCAGGGAATATCCCTTTTCAGATCTTAATATTATGGTTGCATCACCAATATTATCCTTAGAACGGCCGAAACCAAGGGGAATTGCTCCCTGCACAGGCCCTCCCACTACACGCCCCGCTAGCTTTACAAGGGTAGTATCAATAAATTCTATTCCGGACAGCGGTTTCTGATAGTCGAATTTTATAGGTTCTCCTTCAGCATCAATACCCGGAAAACGGCCATCTCCTTCAAACCCATGCATATTCATACGGGCCTGCAGGGTATGAGGACCAATAGGAACATCTACCCGGAACTGGCCAAGACGGTCGGATAAAATAAGTTGCCCTTCACTATTGATAGCAGCTTTTCCATCTATGTAAAATGAAACTCCTTCAACAGGAAATTTTGTCCCCTTATAGCGCACTGTACCTGTTACCTTGAAGGAAGATACATCTTTAAAATCCAGATCGTTGTGTATTGACTGACCATCTCCCACAAATTTCAGCCGTTGGGTTGGCTCAAATGAATGGACGCCTAACATAGGAGTAAAGGTGTATAAAGTACCCTCAGATTTATAAGGAAAACCTGTGATAGTAAAATTCCCTTTTGCATCTGTAAAACCTTTATATCCCAACTGAGCTTTGGGAGGTATCAAAGAGCTCCAGCTGGTATTGAAGAGGTATCCATGATTTTCATAAAACTTGAATCCTCTCCTGGACATATCATAAAATTGCTTTCCAACTCCTGCCTGAAGCCTCCAGTAACCTACCAACCCACTTTCATTCCCTACAAGGTAACGCCCATAATCCCGAAGTACTTCTGCATTTGTTAAGGTTTTATTCCAAAGCCTTACTTCATCTATATATCCTTTAAAATGATTTGCCGTTGCAGCACTTTTACCTATGTAAATATTGTCATCACTGGCATTTGGTTTGGCTCCTGACGCTGCTGAGGCTCTTTTGCCGGCATCGTCTATTGTATAAGCAAAAAGCCTTAAACTATCTGCCGGGTTATATGCAGCCGTAATATGGAAAAAAGAATCTGCCGGCTGCACATAGGGCATCTGCAAAGAGGTGCCATTAACGGTAAAATCCAGCACAGCACCATCATAAGATAATTCATACTGGCTGCCTTTACTAAAGAGCACCCCTTTGGCATTACCCTCATGTTTTACCCACATTTGAAGAGAAAATCCTCCTGAAATTTCCAGTTCGGCATCATTCGCCTGGTGTGGAATTAGTGCATATCCATCATGCCCGTTAAAATACAAGCTTTTACCACTCAGGGCTTCTTCTGTTTCTGCTACTATTGCCACCCCTTCAACAGCCGTACCTCCTTCATAGGTAATACGCCCTGCCACAGTACCGGTAGCGGTAGAAAATCCTGTACTTTCAATAAAGTTTACATAGGGCATCCTTAGTGCATCAGCTAAACCTTCTGCAAATAAGGTGTACTTGTACAGGATACCTTTTTCAGCATACTGATCGCGCCAGGTAAACTGGTCGGCAGCCACTACAGCTACAAGTAAAGAGTCGCCCTCAACACCCAAAGGTTTTCTAAATATTTTAAACTTCTTAATCCTGTCTGCCATAGCAATGGCATTCCATTGCAACTGGACATACTCCGAAAAATACCCCTTTGATACAAAGAGGTCCTGATCGAACACGACCGGAAAGTAACTTACCGGATATGGGAAACCAGTAACTAAATCTATCTGGCCGGACAGGATATCTTTGTATTCACCTGTTGCACCAACAGCTCCACCGGAATATATATAAGTTACTTTCTTTTCATTTTCTCCTGTTGTATTCCGGCCGCCGATAAAGCCAATATTGTGAACAGTAGGACTACTTTGAGCCATAGCCTGTCCTACCCCCAGTATTACACCTAATACCAGTACTAGTAAACGTTTTATCATAGTCTTTTTGGTTTTAGTTTAACAAAACATAGTAAAGACTATGACTTACAACTTAATAATATAGTATACAGCCGCGTTTTTAGGACGGGATTCATTTCCTCCTGCTGAATTGATGCTTATATTAGTTGTTGAGGACCCGGTAGTACGCCAGTCTGATGTGGTTCCATTACTGGCTACATCTCTGTCATTGGCATTATCTGATCTCTCATGCCTGTTATATTTATCATCGTAACCATGGGTATGGCCCGGGTCAGTTACACCATGATTATGCCTCTTGTTTTCGTCATCCTGAAAACTACCAACATTGTCGCCACTTTTACCTCCGTTTTTGGCAAATCTGTTACCTGCATCCGGATCAACTCCGGAACCATCGTTCTGGCCGCGCAGGAACTGACCTCTCAAATCAGGCACCCTGAAGGTTGAGGTTCCATTTCCTCCCCAGGTGTTTCCAAGTGCAGCAAATAAGCCCGGGTACACAGTAGCACTGTATTCTGTTCCGTCGCAGGCTACATAGCCCGCAGGTATTCTATTTTTAGGGCCTGCAAAGGGAATGATAGAACCGGAAGGAACACCGTTGAAAGCTGCATTGGCATAAGGAACAGAAAGAAGGCTTGTATTTGATATTTCAACATAATCGCCTCCATTTGCTTTTATTTCCACCTTAAGCCAGTAATTTGCTGACGACCAGTTTACTTTTGCAAACTCTACAGGTTTTACCGAACCAATAACAGCATGAAAAACTCCATATGGGTCGGTTCTGAGGGACTGCGCTTCTTCATATTCCATAGCCTTACCCTGTGGGTATATGGAGAACTTAGCAGAAATGGTTTGATTACCCAGGGCAGCACCTTCAAAATCTCTGGCATAGCCCTGAAAGCTAAAACCTTTTTCAGCAAACTGAGCATTACCAAACGAAACGAAACACCAGACAAAAAGAATGGACAGTAATAGTTTCTTCATATTTTACGAATAATTAGTATGTGTTTTTCACAATTTTATCCGCAAATATAAAAGGACTTCCAATACAAGAATTTACCCTTAACCAACTGCACATCAGGGAACTGTAAGCTTTAAATGCCAAACGTAAATCTTCTGCATCTTCTATTTAAAACGGAAAAAATATTACTCCGGTTAAAACAAAAAACTATTTATTCAAAAATCGCGGTGACTTATTCGCGATGATGAGTGAGATACCCTCTGCACCAAAAGCCCGAATAAATATAATATAGCTGAATTACAACTACTTATAAAATAACCAGGCACATCATTGATAATTAAACAGCAGAAGTAAACTAACTTTATATAATGTTTTTTTCGCAGATAGTTATAAATAATTCCGGCAGAACAGGAGATTATCTTCAGGAGAAGGTATTGGATGAGTGCAAAAGGGACATAATTCTTTACAGGAATTATGTTTTACCAGATAAAAATTACCTTAATAAACTTCCGGCAGAAAAAAGATAAAAGTAAAAAATGAAACACCTGCCTCTTGCCTCTTTATAGTATACAACACACCGGATATTTATAAAAGGAGGAATCCGTAAAGAAAAAGCCTGCACTTTTACAGGTTATTAAAAAAAGTACAGCCCCCTCATACTTTAAATGGCTGACTGGTAATTTTCAGGAACAGCAAAGTAATTTACTTGAATCAGGAAAAACGCTAAGCTCAGGAAAGCCAGCTTTCAGACCCGCTCATTTGCTTCACCTGAATTAACAGGAAGCTTTACGAAGAAGGACGCGCCTTTTTCTTTTCCTTCACTGCCCGCCCACACCTTACCTTTATGAAGTTCCACTAATGTCTTTACTATGGATAGGCCAAGGCCATTAGATCTTTCTTTTCCTGTGGGTACTGAGCTTAATTTTGAGAATTTGGTAAACAGCTTTTTCATATCTGCCTTGCTAAGCCCCTGCCCCTGGTCTTTAAATTCCACAAGCACTTCATTACTCTGCAGGCTTACCAGTATGGTAATGGTACTGCCCTTGTATGAATATTTTATAGCATTGCTCAGCAGATTTTCGAATACTTCTTTCATCCTGCTTTTATCTGCTTTCACAAGAATAGATTCAGTGCTTTCCAGCCGGATTTCCTGAGCTTTCTGCTGAGCCTGTAATTCGAAATTACTCTTCACAAGCTCCAGCAGCTTAATAAGATCCACCTCCTCAATATTTAACTTAATATCGCCATTCTCAATCTGCGACAGGTTGAGCAGGCTATCCAGGCGGTCCCGTATATCCCCGATACTCATTTTCATTTTACTCACCAGGCTCTTTACCATTTCATTTCCGGGAACTTTCTTTAACAGCAGGTCAGACAATAAAGAAATATTCGCAGCAGGTCCTTTCAAATCATGAACAGCAATATTCATCAGGTCGGTCTGCACCCTTACTGCTCTTCTGGCGGCCAACCTTAACTCCAGCTGATCTACTACTACGGAAGAAAGTGTTTCGAGCATTTTCAATTGCTCAGGAGTGGCTTTACGGGGCACAGAATCGGTTACACACAAAGTTCCCAGCTGGTATCCTTCTGATGTTTTTAACGGAGCCCCGGCATAAAACCGTATCCCTCCTTCAGAAGAAACATGAGGGTTTTCCATCAGATCCGGGATTTGGTGGGTATCTTCAAAAGTGGTGAGGGTATCTTCAAGAATGGCAAGCGAACAAAGACTGTCTTTCCTGTCCACCTCATTTCCGGCAATGGGGCTGATATTAGATTTAAAAAACACCCTGTTTTTATCTACGAAGGTTACAAAAGCACTTGAAGTACCAAATATCTGAGCTGCTAATTTTGCAATTTTATCAAATGCTTCCTCAGGTGGGGTATCAAGAATTTCATATCCATGCAGCTTTATAAGGCGTTCATCATCATTTTCGGGTATTATAGAGGAGGGCTTTGAATATTGATCCATATTGAAAATAGCAAATCAGATTGTCCGGTTCATAAAAAGATTACTGCCGGTAAATAAAAATAAAATGTTGAATGAAAAAGTTCGCTCAATACCGGCCCCGGATGTGATAAAACAGAAAATTCCTGTTTTACCACAATTTCAGCCGGCTTTCATTCAATATTCAGAGAGGGCAGTATACACACCCCTGTTAAGGAGGTATGCTGAATCACTACTTCAAAATCTCCTCTATCCTGTTCAGTTCCTCCCCGCTAAAGCTTGTATTATCAAGACTCTTTACAGAGTCTGTTAATTGCTCAGGCCTGCTGGCACCAACCAATACTGAGGTTACCCTCTCATCTTTCAGCAACCAGGCAATGGCCATTTGAGCCAGAGACTGACCACGGTCTTTTGCCAGCTGGTTCAGCTGCTGCATTTGAGCAACCCTTTCCGGCGTCACATCCTTTTCCTTCAAAAAGCCATGCGATTTTGCCACCCTCGAATCTTCAGGAATTCCTTTCAGGTACTTATTAGTAAGGAGCCCCTGCGCAAGCGGTGAAAACGGAATACAGCCTACTCCTTCCGTTTCCAAAAGATCAAGCAGTCCTTCTTCTTCCACCCAGCGCACCAGCATGGAATATTTGGGCTGATGAATCAGGCAGGGAGTTCCAAGGTCTTTCAGTATTTTAAAAGCACGGGCAGCTTCAGCTGGCCTGTAGTTCGACAAACCTACATATAAGGCTTTTCCCTGGCGGACCAGCAAATCAAGGGCACCCATAGTTTCTTCGAGTGGCGTTTCCGGATCCGGCCGGTGGTGGTAGAATATATCCACATACTCCAGTCCCATCCGTTTCAGGCTTTGGTCGAGACTGGCCACCAGGTACTTTTTTGAGCCCCAATTACCATAAGGACCTGCCCACATATCGTAACCTGCCTTGGAGGAAATAATAAGCTCATCGCGGTACCCGCTAAAATCCATTTTAAGCATACGCCCGAAATTCTCTTCAGCCGATCCATAGGGAGGACCATAATTATTGGCAAGGTCGAAATGCGTAATTCCCTTATCGAAAGCAAGGCGCAGTATTTTTCTTGAATTCTCCAGCACATCTACATGTCCGAAATTGTGCCAGAGGCCTAAAGAAAGCGCTGAGAGTTTAATACCGCTTTTACCGCAGCGGCGGTATTCCATTTTCTGGTAACGGTCAGGATTGGGGAGGTAAGTCATAAAAAGCGAAAAAAATTCAGGATAAAAATTTTCTAAACAGGAAGGTAAGGATAAAAAGAGAAATTAAATAATCTCCGGCATTCAAAAAAGGCTTACTTATTCAGTTTACGCTCTATTTTCCTCCTCAATAGGTTTCCTCGCTGCCACTCAGGGTAAGCTGGTTGTTCTCATATAAATAAAAGATACGTCGCCTCCTGCTGCTTTGCGAAAGGGTATCTAAACGGTCCAGAAGGTGGAACTCCCTTACTATTACTTTATCATCCCTTTTGTAAACAGAGTCCCTTCCTCCGTAGTCCGCCCCTAAGGTCTCGGATAGCGGAGGAAAATTAACTGACTGCAGGGTAAAATCAGGCGAAAGCTCATGCACCGATAATCTTCCATACCGCAGGTTCTCTGATTCCTGCAGGACTACCCCTATTTCAGGCATTCCGTCTCTGTCCAGATCATCTACCCAGATATTGGACAATACGCCCTGCCTGAAAAAAGAGTTGCCAATATAATGCTTATTCAGGCTGTCGGCAACCAGGACAAGGTAGCTTCCTGTTTCTTCTCCTCCCCAGCTCAATACTCTTATATGCAAACTATCGCCATAGCTTGCTTCCTTTTGACTGTGGAACATTTTACCTGAGGCAGCCGGGGCTGATGCTGCCTTCCTCTCTGCTTCTTCGGAATGGCCACTGCTGCAGGACTGGAATATAAAAAGTATAAAAAGAAGGCCTGTTGCCTCTGTAATCAGTTTCATAAATTATTGCTCTATCCGGTAGTTTAAAAAGATTGAACGCTGTTTTGTTTTAAAGCTTGCCTGAGTATGCACTGTTTTTCATTTCCTGTACAATTCGAATAACTTTCGGGCAGCACTTAAAGCAGCTATATCACCCTGTCGTACTCCTTCTTCCAGCTCCTTAATATGCCGGCTAACGCGGGCATCAGCATAGAACTGCTGCCGCAGCATATACTCAATGGCTGTATGCATCCAGTTCAGGTCCTGCCCCTGCCGCTGCTTTTGAAACCAGCCCTTCAGGCTGCTGTGCCTCCGGTACTCCTCCAGCATTTGCCAGATGGCATCCAGGCCTTCCTCTTTAAGGGCAGAACAGCTGAGTACCTTTGGCTGCCAGCCACTTTCAGATACAGGAAAAAGATGAAGCGCTCCCTGATATTCTGCTTTGGCCTTTTCTGCAGGCCCCACATTATCCCCATCGGCTTTATTAATGACAATACCATCGGCCATTTCCATTATGCCTTTCTTTATGCCCTGCAGCTCATCGCCTGCCCCTGCCAGCATAAGCAACAGAAAAAAATCAACCATACTCCTTACTGCAGTTTCGCTCTGGCCTACGCCCACTGTTTCAATAAAGATAACCTCAAAACCAGCTGCCTCGCATACCAGCATACATTCTCTTGTTTTTGCATGGGTACCTCCGAGTGCACTGCCTGCAGCTGTTGGCCGGATGTAAGCTAAGGGATCATGCGCCAGGTGCTCCATCCTGGTTTTATCGCCAAGTATGCTCCCGCCACTCCGCTGGCTGCTCGGGTCTACTGCCAGCACTGCCAGCTTCTTGCCCAAAGCTGTTACATATTTTCCAAAACTCTCTATAAAGGTACTCTTTCCTACACCGGGCACTCCTGTTATACCTACCCGCAGCGAATTACCGGTATGCGGCAGCAAAGCATCGAGTACTTCCATTGCCAGGCCAATATCTGCAGGGAGGTTGCTCTCCATAAGCGTAATTGCCCTGCTGAGCATTACCCGGTCGCCCGCCAGCACACCTTCAATATATTCCTCAGGCTCAAGCCTCTTTTTTCTCTTTTTCATCATTACCCTAAAACTAAAAAGGCAAAGGCAAATTGCAAAATAACAGGCAATGGATGGGAGATAATGGAGAATAGACTATAGATTTTCTGTTTTCCTCTTGCCATTCCGTTGCTTTAAATTGTACCTTCATGGCAGATAAGAAAAAGACCAGGAACATGTTTAAAGTTTGCCGGAGCATCTCATTTATTTTAATTTTATTTTCAACCTATTCCTGCAATTCCCCACAGCAGGAAAACACCACCGAAGCCTTAACTACAGAGGCTAATCCTTCTTCTTACCATGAGGTTTCGGTAGATTATGCCAGCCAGTTCAGGATAATATATAAGGAAGGCTATAAAATTGTTGAGGTACTTCAGCCATACCCCGGGGCAAAAAAAAGCCTGCGATACCTGCTCCTGCCAAAGGATATGGCTGTTCCCGAAAATACAGAGGCAGATGCGGTCGTCCGGATTCCGGTGCGGGAAATGGTGAGTTTTTCCACCACACATATTCCTGCTTTAGAGATGCTGGGAGCAGCAGAGGTACTAAGCGGATTCCCCGGTACGGATTTAATATCATCGGCCGGTATGCGGCGGCGGATTAATGAAGGCGAGGTGCAGGACCTTGGTGCCGCCAATGGCATTAACATTGAAAAGCTGATGGAGCTGTCGCCGGACCTGGTTATGGCCTACGGAATGGGGCCACAGGATAAAAGCCTGCGGAGCCTCGAACGCACCCATATACCAGTGGTACTTAATGCCGATTTTCTGGAGCAAAGCCCTTTAGGAAGGGCCGAGTGGATAAAGTTTACAGCCGCTTTTCTGAATAAGGAAAAGGAAGCCGATTCTGTATTTTCATACATCAGGGACCGCTACGAATCATTGGCTGCCCTTACCTCAGACGTTTCTGAAAGGCCTTCCGTATTTAGCGGCGTGGTATACAATGGCACCTGGTTTATGCCGGGAGGAAAAAGCTGGGCTTCGGTTTTCTTTGCCGATGCCGGCGGCAAATATTTATGGAGCGATAACGGGGAGGCGGGAAGCCTGCAATTAAGCTTTGAAGCTGTTTTTAATAAAGCCCATAAAGCAGATTACTGGATTGGGGCCGCCAACTACCCCAGCCTGCAGGCGCTGGAAGAAGCCGACAGCCGCTATCGACAGTTTGCAGCATGGCAGCAGAGCAATGTATACACCTATACCGCAAGAGAAGGCGAAACGGGAGGCAACGAATACCTTGAACTGGGCTATAGCCGCCCCGATATTGTGCTGGCAGACCTGATAAGGATTTTACACCCCACGCTATTACCTGATTATAAGCTGTATTTTTACGAAAAGCTCCCTTAAAACCTATTTAAAAAGGAACCTTATTTTGCAGCCGCCTCTGTTTGCTTTAAATTCTTAAAATAAATAGTAAATGTTGTACCTTTTCCTTCCTCACTGTCTACTTTAATTTTCCCTCCGTTATTTTCTATAATCCTTTTTACCATATAGAGCCCGATACCTGTACCGTCTACTTTTGTATGGAAGCGTTTGAACATAGAGAATAACTTATTTAACTGCAGCTCATTCATACCCAAGCCATTATCCGCAAAAGTCATTTCAATATAACTATCCAATACCCTTGTTTTGATTACAATATGAGGTTTGCGCGATTTCGGGCAATACTTTAAAGCATTGCTTAGCAGGTTGTAAATAATACTGCGCAGGTTATACCGTGTGTAATAGATTTCGGGCACCTGAAAGTCTGTTTCAATAGTGGCATCGCAATCGCTTATCATCTGCTCCACATTTGCCTTGGCATCCTTCAGCACCTCTTTGAAAGAAAGTTTATCAATCTTCCGTTCCAGATCCTTCTGCACACGGGTTATTTCGAGCAGACCATTAATTGTTTTATTAAGTTTATCCACAGACACCTTAATCATGTTAATGATCTGCAGCTCCTTTTTATCAAGCTTAGTTTCCAGCTTTGGAATTAAGATATTCACAAGGCCTTCCAGATTAGTTACAGGAGCCTTCAAATCATGGGAGGCAGTATAAATAAAGTTATCCAGGTCCACATTAATTTTCCGCAGGTTAACATTACTTTCCTGCAAATCTTCCTGTGCACGGCGAAGGTTCGTCAGGTCTACCATAGAACCTACCATCCTGAAAGGCACCCCGTATTCATTTTTAAGGATATAACCCCTGTTGTACACAAACACAAAAGAGCCATCCATTCTTTTTAAACGGTGCTCGGCCGACCACTGCTCATCGCCCCTGTTAATAGCTTCATCAATACTCTGTGGAATTCTCTCCCGCTCACTTCCTTCGAGGCGGTTAAACCAGGCTTTTATACCCGGTTCAACCTCATTCCCCTGGTAACCAAAAAGCTTCTCAAAGCCCTCATTCCACCAAAGTTCATTAGATATAAGGTTCCAGTCCCATACTGCATCGTTGGTGGCACGGGAAACCAGCCTGAGCCGTTCCTCGCTTTCAGACAGCTCACGGGTACGTTCCTCAACTCTTTGCTCCAGGCTCGCATTTAGTTTCCGCAGCATATCTTCCGCATCCTTTACCTCCTCATAAGCCTGCATCAACTCTTCTTCGGCAGCTTTTTTATCGCTTATATCAATCAGGGTAACAGCCACTCCGCTTTCTATGGGCACTGCAATAATTTCTATACATACCTCATTATCCCCATGGCTGTACCTATGCTCCATGTGAAGGTTTTTCCCTGTTTCTGCTACCTTTACAAACAGCTTAAATAAGCCCTCCTTCCGGAAACCCGGCAGCACTTTCAGCAAGCGCTTTCCTGTCAGGTTTTCGCTGCTGATATTTAATATTTTCCCTGCCGCTTCATTTATAGTATTCCACTCCAGGTCAATTACCCGGCCCTGAGAGTCAAACACCAGCGAAAATGCCATAATACCATTTAAAGAACTGTTTAAAACTCCACCAAGGAGGTTGTTTAAGTTCTTTACCCTGGAAATATCCACAAAAGTAACTACTGCACCTTCGGTGGTTTTATCCTGCCGGATATAGGGAAGTATTTTCATGAGGTAGAAACGCCCGCTTCCGCTTTCAACCTCTTTCACCACCGGCTCAGAGGTCTCAATTACCCGGCGGATATCCTCCACAAAGCCTTCATGCTTCAGGTTATAGGACAGGTGGCTGATTGGGCGGCCAATATCTGTTTCTATCAGGTTTACCTGGCTTTTGATAGATGGCGTAAATTTCCTTACCACCATTCTGCTATCCAGGAATATCTGACCTATATCTGTACTGCGGAAGTAGTTATTCAGGTCATCGTTAAGCTCCTCCAGCTCTCTTATTTTCTGCTGGTGTTCTGCATTTACCGTATGCAGCTCTTCGTTGAGCGACTGCAGCTCCTCATTTGTGCTTTGCAGTTCTTCATTTGATGAAATAAGCTCCTCATTACTGGACTGCATCTCTTCATTAAAGGTTTCCAGCTCTTCCACCGCCGACTGCAGATCTTCTTTACTTTGCTTCAGTTCATTTTCGAGCTCCAGCAATCTGTTAATGCTCACCTGCTCACCAAAACTTTCCTCATCCTCATCCAGGCCAACCGGCCGGCTGCTTTCTTCTTTAAAAAGTACAGCAATAAATTTTTTATTATACTGGTCGGCATCCAGGTAAGGCTTTACCACTATACTCACATTCATGAGCATTCCTTCCCGCATCATTTCAATATTTCTTGATACTGCTCTCTGCCGGCTTCGGCTGGCTTTGCGCAAAGAGAGGTTAAGGGCAACAGAAAGCTCGCGGGGCACCAGCTTAAGCAGGTTCATCTGCAGTAAACGATCCGGAATATGAAGAAAACGTTTATAATCACCTGTTGCCTGAATCAGATCATATTCCTCATTTACAAAAACAGTCGCAAAACCAAGTTCCTCACTTACCAGCTCCTGAAATACTTCGGCCATTTCCTTTTCAACAGGCTGCTTCTTTGGCCTTACATCCGGCGATTTCATGAAGTGCGCCTTTTCATTATCGAAAAAGGTTCCTTCAAAAACAAAGTTCTGACTTTTACTGACAATTTTGAAGATGTTCCACTTCTTACTCAGCACTTTCAGCGAATTTCTCATTTCGTCGCTGTTTTCGCTGGGGCCAAGAAAAAGAAAACCGCCTACTTTTAAAGAGAAATGAAAAGTGGCCAGTACTTTCTTCTGAAGCGCTGGCTTCATATAGATGAGCATATTGCGGCAGCTCACCAGATCCATTTTACTAAAAGGCGGGTCTTTGATGAGATTATGCTCAGCAAAAATAACCATACGGCGAACCTGCTGGCACACCACATAGTTCTTTCCTTCCTTTACAAAAAAACGCTCAAGCATATCAGGACTTACATCATTCCTGATTGACTCCGGATATACGCCTTTGGCAGCAAACTCCACTGCTTTAGGGTCCATATCTGTGGCAAACACCTTTACATTTACCTCCCTGTTCAACTTTTGCAGCGCCTGACAAAACATTATAGCCATCGAATAGGCTTCTTCTCCTGTACTGCAGGCAGCCACCCAGACTTTTACCGGGTTATCCTGGCTTTTCCTTTTTAATATTTCCGGAATAACCTTCTCTTCAATTACTTCAAAAGCCTCCGCATCACGAAAAAACCTGGTTACGCCAATTAAAAATTCTTTCCCCAGCGTTATTACTTCATCAGGGTTATTTCTCAGGTAAAGAAGGTACTCCCGTGGATTATCTATATCCAGATGAATATACCGTTTACTAATGCGTCGCTCCAGTGTTTGTTCTTTATAAGAAGAAAAGTCCTGGGAGGTATACTGTTTCACTAAAGCCAGAATCTCCTTTAAATAACTCCCGCCATTGGAGGAAATATTAGTTGATTTCCGGACAGAAGGAAGTCCCTGAAAATGAAAGACCTCTTCGGCCATTAGCTCGGGAGGAAGAATAAGATCAATATTACCGGAAGATATTGCACTGTTTGGCATTCCGTCGAAACGCGCAGTAGCAGGGTCCTGCACAATTACCAGTCCTCCTTTGTTTTTTATGTGCTCTATTCCTTTGGTGCCGTCGGAACCTGTGCCGGATAAAATTATCGCTACAGCTTTATCTTTTTTATCTTTGGCCAGCGATTCGAAAAAAATATCGATGGCATTATTTGGAGATTTATCGTTTGGTTTATCAATCAGGTGCAGCTTACCATCCTTTACTGTCATGTTCTTTTTTGTAGGAATGAGGTATACCCTGTCAGGAAGAATTGTCATTCCTTCCTCTGCCCGTTCAATTTGCATATGCGTATGCTTGGCAAGCAGTTCATCCATAAGGCTTTTATAATTGGGCGACAAATGTTGCACCACTACAAAAGAATACCCGTTTCCTTCAGGAATATTATCAA
Organism: Cesiribacteraceae bacterium YIM B00369; assembly: GCA_017948555.1. Lineage (GTDB taxonomy): Bacteria > Bacteroidota > Bacteroidia > Cytophagales > Cyclobacteriaceae > Nafulsella. Next base: position 47,992 of record JAFMYY010000016.1, read on the forward strand.
AAAACTCATTTATTGCCTCCAGACCTCCTGCTGAAGCGCCAATACCTATAATATAATGATTACCGGCACTTTTGGAAAGTGATTGAGCCTGCGGCTCCTGAAGGTTGTTTTTGTTATTGTCCTGCATTTGAAAGAACAACTTACAGCTGTTTTATAAAAGGTAAATATATGAATTGGCCGGCTTTTCCACAATAGCTTAAAACTGGTCGTTTTCCCTGATTATTTTATCCAGGACCGAAGTTCTGAGGTTATCTGCAACCTGCAAAACTTCGGGACTCCATGGTTCTGAGGTATATTCAACCTGCTCTTTCCAGAGTTTAAAGGAGTTCCTGGGGTGGTATTTTTTACCATCTTCCTCCATTTTAATTACCTCATTAGGATTCCCGCCCCAGTTAACATAACGCACAAGCTCGGGCCTGAATCCCAGAATGTACTGCTTTCCTGCTGAAATCTGTAAAGAGATCAGGCCACTGGCAACATCCTTATATTTACCGGCTTCATTGAACATTTCAGGAAGGGAATCGGTAACAAAAACTTTATCTCTGTTAAACCTGCTAAGCCATTTAACCAAGTTCCTGACCAGCTTCTGCTCCGGAACCTCTCCGGTGGTTTCATAACTATCCTCAGTTATAATTACCACACCACTGACCTCGAGTAAATCTAAAAGAGCAGAAGGTCTTTCCAGAAGGGCATTCTCCAGTCCCTGCCTTCCATATAAACGTTCAACCAGGCTAAGCTCCTGCTTATGTAAAGACTCCCTGTAACGGAAATGCTTTTCCATTTGGCGCGCACTTAGCTGAGCGGAGATTATACCGGAAACAATTTCGAAAGAAGACCTGAGCTCAAAGCTGATTCCTTTTGGTTGGCGGTGGTGGCAGGAGATTAAGCCCCAGAGCTGATTACCTACAATAATGGGAGTAGACATGGAAGCGCCCACCTCCATATTATTCAGGTATTCAATATGTACCATAGGCACTCCCCTTAATACACAATCTGAAATATCTGAAAGGCTCCGGGTAAGAGGGTTCATTACCGGGTACAGCTTTACACTACCGGCATTAACATCGGGAATAAGTCTGTAAGGAGTACGAAAATAAAGTTCCCGAGCCTGTTTAGGCACATCTGATGCTGGAAAACGCAGGCCCAGGTATGGATGCATTCCATCTTCCAGTGCCTCTGCCATTACGGTACCATTCCATGCTTCATCAAATTTATAGATCATTACCCGGTCAAAACCGGAAAGCCTTTTCAGCTCTGCAGCAGCAACCTCTTCAATATCCTCAATGCTGCCTGCCTCTTTTAAAGCTGCAATTATATAACTGATCTCCTGGTAAATATGAATAAAGCTGTCAGCGTGATTTTCATTTTTTATTTCTTCCAGCTCCAGTAAAAGATTCTCCTGTTTTAAATGAGCTGTTACCGAAAACTGCTTTTTCGTTCCTGCTGCATTCCAGGTGAAAGAAAACTGCAGGTGGTTGCCTGCCTCCCATCGCTGTATCTTTTCCTGCAGCTCTGCCACCTGATTCTTCCCGATAAAATCCTCCAGGGAACGATTTACTATTTCACCGGCAGGCAGGTTTATAATCCGGCTGCAATTCTCACTAACCTGTAAAATGCGCAGGGAGCTTTTTTGCAAAACCAGCAAAATTCCATGAGGCTGTATCAGGTTGATATAATTCAGAGGTACGCTTCCGCAAAACTCAGAATCGTAATTCTGCTGTACCCCGCTTGTTAATGAGTTGATTACCATATTTGTAGAAGCGCAAATAAAAAACAAATTCAGCAAACGGTTCCATTCTATAACCGGCAGTATGAAAGCACAGTTTTAGAAGGCTTTTTAAAAACGTGAGGATTTTCTGAAAAGTGTTTTTCTTTAATCTGTAAAAATCTTGTTGTTTTAGCTTAAAAGGGAAATAAATTCACAATCTACATCATATAATAGTTTATTTAACTTAAATGTTAATCTTTTCCCCAAAATGACTGAAATAATCCCGTTCAATCCACTTCAAAATCAACCCTTTTCCGCCTTTTCCAGTTCCCGTTCCTGAACCATAAAAAGGCTACTGTAGCAGCAATAAGGTTAGAAACCGGAAATGCCCACCATATTCCTTCGTAGGAAAGCGCTGTTTGGTTAGACAAAAGAAAAGCCAGAGGAAAACGGACAATCCAGAGGGAAAGCACAGAAATAAGCAGGGAAGCCAGTGTAAAACCAGCTCCGTTAAACACACCGTTTACCACCTGCTGCAGGCCTAAAAGGCCAAAACTTGGTGCCATTACTTTAATAAAAAAAGAGCCTTTTTCAATAACCGCCGTCTCTCCCGGAACAAAAAAAGCTGTGAGCGGCTTTGCCACCAAAAAAAGTATCAGCCCTATTCCTGTAAGTATGTAAAAAGCCAGCTTACAACTTAACACACCTACTTCGGCGGCCTTTGCAATCTTTTTTGCACCAATATATTGCCCTACTAAAGCGGTGGTAGCAGAAGATAAGCCCAGCGCAGGGATAATAACAAAGCTGAGTATACGGGCACCAATACCATAAGCGGCTATAATTACACTGCCATAACCTGTTACCAGTACCATAAGGAATGCCATGCCCAGTGCCCTTGTAGACATTTCCAGGCTGGAAGGTACTCCCAGCTTTACAAGCATCTTTACCCACTGCGGATCAAACTTAAAATCTTTCCATTCCAGCTGTATGCCGTAAGTACCCCTGTAAATTATAACAAAGCCAGCCACTGCCGATAATCCCTGGGTAAATACACTGGCCATTGCCGCTCCTGCCACTCCCATTGCAGGCACAGGCCCCCAGCCATAAATAAAGAGCGGGTCCAGAAAAAGATTCAGGATAACAGTGGTCAGTACCACATAAGTGGGAACCACCACATTACCAATGCCCCGCATCAGGGACTGAAAAACAAAAAACATGAACAGGAATACAAAACCAATGGAGGAAACTTTAAAATAGTCGACTGAGTCTTCCAGTATTTCTCCGGAGGCACCAATAAGCAACATAAGAGGTTCTGCAAAAAAATAACCTGCCACGGCAAGCGCTGAGGAAACAAACAGCATCACCAGATACGTCTGGGCGCTGGTGTAATTGATCATACGCTGATTCTCCATTCCTTTATACTGTGCCGCCAGGATAGACCCCGCCAGCGTAAGCCCTATTCCTATGGAAATAATCAGAAACAGCAAAGGAAAACTTAAAGACACGGCAGCCACTGCTCCGGCACTAATCCGGCCCAGCCAGAAAGTATCTATGAGCTGATAAGCTGTTTGCAGGGTATTGGCCAATACAATTGGCCCGGAGAGCTTCAGCAAGGAAAACAGGGTATCATGCTTTCTTATCTTAGAAATAAAATTCATTCAATTTCCGGCAAATCTTAAAAATAACTCACCCTGAGAAGGTAAGCCTGCAAAGGTACAGGATTAAAAACGAAGGAAATACAGCAGAAGTTTTTTATAATTCTTCTGAAGGGGAATCAAACAAATAATCAGTTAAAATTATGCGCAGTTCCTGCCTGCAAACCTGATTTTCTTTATAATATCCAAAGCCGGGGATCAGGCCCTGTATTATTTCTCAAAAAGTTTTTTCAGCACATCCTCGCGGTAGCTTGCCCCGATGGGCAATTTCTTATCAGCTATATGCACCATATTTCCTTCCACTACTTTTACCTTATCAAGCGGAATAATGTAAGACTTATGGATACGCATAAACCCCGAAGCCGGCAACGCTTCTTCCAGCCTTTTTAATGATTCAAGGGCAATAATACGTTGGCCGTCAGTTGTATAATAAGAAACATATTCCCGCAGCCCTTCAATATATAGTATTTCACTGTACCTGATTTTATAAATTTTATGGTCAGCATTTACCGCTAAAAAGTCCCTGGCAGCAACTTCCTTTTGCACCGGCTGAGGCGGCTGTTTAGCAGCAGGCTGTTTTAAGAATGAACTCACCTTCTGGACCGACCGGAAAAAACGCTCGAATGGAATTGGTTTTACAAGATAATCCAGCACATCAAGTTCATACCCTTCCAGTGCATGTTCGGGGTATGCAGTTGTAAAAATTACAGCAGGCTTTTCCTTCAAAGAGCGCAAAAAATCAGTACCTGTTATATCAGGCATTTGTATATCTAAAAACAAGAGGTCTATTCCTCCTCTGCTCAGCTCTTCCATCAGCAAAAGAGGACTTTTGTAAGTACCTGCAAGCTCCATCTGAGGAATTTTAAGAACATACTGTTCCAGCAGCTTCCTTGCCAGTTCCTCATCATCTACAATAGCACAACGTATCTTCATTTTATCAGGCAGTATTTAGCAGTCAGTTAAATTGGCATTACAGCCCGGGTGTTCAGTACAAAGTCTGTTCCGGCGAATAAGTAAGACCACTCAGCTGTTTTTTTTACAGGTTTATGTGGAGCGACACAACAAAAACAGTTTCCTTTTTTTCAATTTCCAGCTTATAGTTACCCGGATAAAGTAATTCCAGCCGGCGCCTTGCATTTTCAATGCCAATACCCCCTGTTTTATCTTTACTGTACTCCAGCTGTGGCAAACTGTTTTCCATATGGAAATCAATTTTAGTCCTGCTTGTTTCCAGCTTAATATGTATCCAGCCATTCTCTGTATCCTCAATCCTGCTGTGCTTAAAGCCGTTTTCGATGAAAGGAATCAGCAACATAGGAGCGATAGATACATTATCCCGGATATTTTCGTCAAAATGCACATTTTTAATCCCGCTGTCTTTTAGTAATTGCAGGTCAATATAATTATGAATGTAAGCCACCTCTTTTGCAACAGGCACTTTATCCTTATCACTGCATTCATACAAAATATACCGCAGCATGTCCGAAAGCTTCATAATCATATCCGGAGCCTTATCGGACTTAATCATGGAAAGCGAATAAATATTATTAAGCGTATTGAACAGGAAATGAGGATTAATCTGCGCCTTCAGGAATTTAAGCTCTGAGTTTAAATTTTCCCCTCTCAGCAAGGCAGCCTCCTTTTCTTTTACAGCAGCCAGCTGCGCCATTTTTATAATTGAAGAAAATAAAAGCAGCGAAGAACTCATAAAAATATTAATCAGCCCCCTGATTGAAGGCCGGTCGAAGCGGAGGAAAGGTGCATTTGGAGAGCTCTGAGGAGGGCGCCCTCCCCGTGAGGCCCTGCTGGCCCGCTCAAAATCGGGTTGCGTAAAGTACTCGTATAAATAATAAACCGCCACTATGGAGAGCAAACAAAGAAGAATGTATATAAGATATTTTTTCTTTTCAAGAAAATAAGGCACATAAACCCCCATATTCAGGTACACCAGTGGTGCCTGAATTACACCCAGCAGTAACGCCCGCTGCAGGGCCCACTCCAATGGAAACCGCCCTGAAAAGATAAAAACGATAAAGCCAAGATAAGCAGCCCAAAAAAGCAGGTGGCTTATTATAGTTGCAGGCTTAATTGGAAATATTTTATTGCTGTTCAATTTTCATCTGTTTAAACCCCAAGCTATACCACTTCCGGCTCTCCTGCAATTTTTTTAAACAAACCCGCACCACACTCCGGCAAACACTGCTTATTCTTCAACCTGTAAAAACCTGCCCCTCTCCACCGGCACTAATTGCAGCCGGACCATTTAGTTGAAGATTAAAGGCTGCTTGTTGAATATATTCCTCCTTTGGTCGAAAACCTTTTTTCCTTACCATATCGGGTCCAATATTTGAAGAAGCAGACAACAGGAACACACTCAGGAAAACTGATTTAACAAATTTAAAAAAAACAAAAATGAAAAAATTAAAAATGATGTTCGTGGCAGCAATGCTATTTACAGGTACGCAGGTTTTCGCTCAAAACAGAACCCATGATCCGGAACAGGCAGCTAAAAGGCAAACAGAGCGAATGACTGAAAAACTGAGCCTTACTGAAGATCAATCTGCAAAAGTGTTAAACATTAACAAAAAAATAGCAGAAGAAATGCAGACAGCAAGAACCAGCGGAGAACTGACCACCGACAACAGAAGAGCATTCCGCCGGCAGCAAACCGAAAAGCGTGATGCGGAATTAAAAAAAGTACTTTCTGAAGACCAGTGGACCCAATGGGAAGCCATGAAAAAGGAACAGGAATACAGGGACGGGCGAAGAGGCCATGGCCAGAGAAGGCAAAAGCAGAGTGTAAACTGATTTACACCTGAACAGCCCGCATAAAAGGTAAAGAGCATCTGTTTTACAGCAGGTGCTTTTTTTCATTCCCCCGTGTTCGTTGAGGTTTTCCCACCCTTCGTTGAAAAAATTTTTTCCCTGCTTTGTATAAACTGATATTGCCTGCATATTTAATCATCAGCATTATGAACCGCTTTACAAAACCTTTTCAGTTATTGAACTCCACAGGCTTATTTTTCCTGCTTTTTTTTATAGGCCAGGCAGCCTTTGCTCAGGATGGCACGGTAACTATTATAGGCCGGCTCCTGGAGGAAAATTCGAATGAAGCTTTGATTGGCGCTTACATCAAGCTCAAAACCAGCAGCGATTCGATATTTAAAGCTACCGTAACTGATGTAAACGGAAACTTCAGGTTTACCGGCATTCCTGCAAAGCCATACATTTTAACAGCAAGCTATACCGGCTTTAAAGAAATTTCCAGGAATGTTAATCCTTTCGCCGGACAGGAGGAAATTAACCTGGGCCAGCTCCTGTTAGCGGAGGACCAGAAGCTGCTGGAGGAAGTTTTAGTGGAAGGAAAATACCCTACAGGAGAACAAAGAGGCGATACCACTTCATTCAATTCACGGGCATTCAAAACCAGACCGGAGGCTGATGCGGAGGAGCTTATCCGCAAAATGCCTGGCATAGTAATAGAAAATGGAAAAATACAGGCACAGGGAGAAGACGTAAAACAGATTTTAGTCGATGGAAAACCTTTTTTTGGCAATGACCCTAACCTTGCCATCAAAAACCTCCCGGCCGAAATTATAGCCCGCATCGAAATTTACGACCAGCAGAGCGAGCAATCGCGCTTCAGCGGGTTCGACGATGGCGAAACCAGCAAAACCATTAATATAGTAACCTATGAGGATAAAAGAGCCGGCCAGTTTGGCAAAGTATATGCCGGCTTAGGTACAGACGAAAGGTATTGGGGAGGAGGTAACCTTAACTTTTTCAATAACGATCAGCGCCTGTCGGTAATTGGTCTGGCGAATAATATAAACCAGCAAAATTTTTCCACACAGGATATTTTAGGAGTTACCGGAGGCGGCGGAGGCGGTGGCCGCCGTGGTGGCGGGTCCCGTGGCAGTGGCCGCAATGGAGGCGGTGGTAACTTTGGCGGGGGCTCCGGCATTAACGATTTTCTGGTGGGGCAGCAAAATGGCCTGTTAACCACAAATGCTTTTGGCTTAAACTACAGCGATAAGTGGGGAGAAAAAATTGACTTTAACGCCAGTTACTTCTTTAACGGAAGTAGAAATTTAGCTGTAACCAATATTTCGCGTGATATTTTCCAAAGCGAAGGATTACGGGTTTTTGAAGAAGAACAAACCATAAGCGAAAGCAAAAATTACAACCACCGCTTAAATGCAAGAATAGACTATAAAATAAACGAAACCAACTCTATTCTTTTCAGGCCAAACCTGAGCATCCAGACGAACAGGGCAGAAGGCGAACAGGCAATAGTAAGCCTTGACGAAAACGGCAATATTATAAACCAGACAACCGCTTTGGGTAATTCGGAGGGGGTTGCTTATAATTTTTCAAACCAGCTTCTGTACCGCCACAGGTTTGAAAAAAGGGGCCGCACATTTTCGGCTTCCCTTAATACAGGATTAAATAACAGTGAAAACACAAGCAATTCTGTTTTTCTGGACAACCTCAACATAGAGGTACCATCAGACAGCCTGAAAAGCTTCAGGAACAGCAGCGGATTTTCCTATAACACAAACTTAAGCTATACCGAACCTGTGGGTGAGTTCAGCAACCTCCAGCTAAGCTATGGCTTTGGTAATAACATAAGCGAATCCAGCCAGGAAACCTACCGCCCTGCTGCCGGATCCGGATCAACCGCATTTAACGTGCCGGACCCTGACCTGAGCAGCAATTTTGAAAATGAATATTTTACGCAACGGGCAGGTTTAGGGTACCGCCTGAATAAGAACAAGCTCAGGATAATGGCAAACCTCTCATACCAGAACTCGAACCTTAACAGCAAAGAGCTTTTTCCGAACCGGCAGGACGTAAATCAGCAGTATCATAACCTGCTGCCAATGGCCGGCGGAAATTACAAATTCAATGACAATGCTAATTTACGCTTCTTTTACCGCACAGGTACAAACCAGCCTTCAATTACTCAACTGCAGGATGTAATGGTGTACACCAACCAGCGCCAGATGTCTTCAGGCAATCCTTACCTGGACCAGCAATTCAGCCATAACTTTAACACCCGCTTTTCTTATATGAAACCGGAAAACTCAAAAACCTTTATGGCTGTAATTTCAGGAAGTGTATCGAACAATTACATAGGAACTTCCACTATAATTCCGCAACAGGATACTGTTATAAACGGCCTTGACCTGCAAAGAGGGGGACGGTACACTACTCCTGTTAACCTGGCAGGAAACCGGAGCGCGCGTACTTTTGTCACCTATGGGTTCCATGTGAAACCTGTAAAAAGTAATATCAACCTGAATTCAGGAGTGTCATATTCGGAAAATCCTGCCCTCATTAATGACCGGCACAATACCACCAACACCCTTAACCTTAGTGAAGGCCTTGTAATCAGCAGCAATATTAGCGAAAAGATAGATTTTAATATATCCACCACCGCTAATTATAACATTGTTCGCAACAACCTGCAGCCGGACCTGAACAACAATTATTATCAGCAAAACAGCCGTTTAAGCATGCACTGGACATTCTGGAAAAGCATTTTTCTTGAAAACAACCTGAACCACCAGTATAACAGCGGGCTTTCGGAGGAGGTATCTCCACATGTGGTTATGTGGAACCTGAGCGTGGGTACCCGCTTCCTTAAAAATAATCGTGGTGAGCTGAAAATATCAGCTTATGACCTGCTGAAGCAAAACCAGAATATTCAGCGGAATATTATTGATGGTGGAGGATATGAAGATGTAAGAACAAATGCCCTCCAGCGCTATGTTATGGCCACCTTTACATATAATTTAAGAAATTTCGGTAAGCCATCGGCTCCGGCAAAGAGACCCGAAAGAACATCCGGAGAGTAATATAAGGTTATTAGCCGCATTTATTTTCATTAGAAAAGAAGAAATAGAACAACTTTCCACAAGTCCTGCCCGTTAAGAAAAAAAACAGTTTACCCAATTAACTAAATTTAAACTGTACTAACTATTTAACAAAATTGAATATTATGCATTACACTAAATTAAGAGGAACAGAGGGGAAAGCGTTTATTTTTTCATTTGTATTAGCTCTTTTCTTTGGTTTTACCGCAATGGCTCAACAACCTATGCAGGGCCTGCCTCAGCAACAGCAGGAAGTAAATACAGATTTTTCGGAGCAGGAACTTGAACAATTTGTAACTGTATTCAAGAAAGCGAACGAAATCCAGCAAAAAAATGAAGAAGTAATGGTTCAGGCAATTGAAGAAGAAGACCTTGAACTTGACCGCTTTAACGAAATATTAGTAGCCCGCCAACAGCAGCAAAGTGCTGAAGACATCAATGCTTCAGCCGAAGAAATGGCATCTTTCAACCAGGCAGCAGAAAAAATAATGTCTGTACAGCAGGAGGCTCAGGCTGAAATTGAACAAATTATTGAGGGTGAGCTGGGTATGCAAAAATACCAGGAAATTGTAATGGCTTACCAGCAAAGCCCTGAAGTTCAGGAAAAAGTTAACCAGATGCTGGAAGCAGAAATGCAGGGATCAGAAACACAGGAATAGTTTTTTACTATTAAAATTACCTGATAATAAAAAAGGAGAGTGCTCAAAAAAAGCACTCTCCTTTTTTATTGCCCTTTGTTTTATGGCTACAACAATCTGCCATTTCTGCAGAAACAATTTACATAATTTCCTATTTTTGAAGTAAGCACAATTCATCAGCATTTATTTCGTAAAAAAATGAGCAAAACAATTATTTATACATCAGAAGCTCCTGAACCTATAGGCCCTTACAGCCAGGCAGTTTTAATTAATGGCACTTTATATGTTTCCGGGCAAATTCCAATCGATCCTAAATCGGGGGAGCTGGTTTCAGGAAATATAAGCATGGAAACCCACCAGGTAATGAAGAACCTCGAGGCTATTCTTACTGCCGCCAGTTTCACTTTCGATGATGTGGTGAAATGCTCAATATTTATCCGTAGCATGGAAGATTTCGCCATTATCAATGAGGCTTACGGCTTATATTTTAATGATGATGAACCACCTGCCCGTGAAACAGTTGAAGTCAGCCGGCTTCCTAAAAACGTAAATGTGGAGATCTCCTGCATAGCAGTGAGGTAATGCGCCTTTTACCATATTTTCAGGAAACGCTGGTACTCCCATGGCCCGAACAGGAAACTGCTTCTAAACTTAAGCAGGCAACGCGCCCACTTGAAAAAGGAGTTGAATACCCGGATGCTGTAGAAAAAAGCTTCCTTTTTAACGGTTGGGTTAAAGAAAACCGCTTCAGGATAAGCCGAAAAATAAAGCATCCGGAAAACTTCCTGCCCCTCATCATCGGAAGCATAGAAGGCACTTCAGCAGGAAGCATTGTGTTTGTGCAATACCGCCTTTTTTTCAGTTCGGCAATCTTCCTGATCTTCTGGTCAGTAACAGCCGTTTTCCTTTGTTTTTTCTTTCTGATCTTTTATAAAAATTATATTCATTCGGCCGTATCTGCCCTTCTGGGCGTACTTAATTATATAGTAGCCACAAAAAATTTTCACCTGCAAATAAAAAGCAGCCGAAAAGCGCTTAATGAAGTACTAACCATTGATGATCAGGGATAACTGATTTTACAGGACAGAATGAGTGAATATCAGAATATTTTAACCGTTTTTTTTATTATTCCACCATTCGCTCATTCGTCGCCTCACGGTTCATGCCTAATGAACATAAACCTTTAACCTTAATCATTTTTTTATAATTTTGCAGCAAATAAACAATTTTTCATGGAACAAGAGGTAAGAGTACGATTTGCACCAAGCCCTACCGGGCCTTTACATATTGGCGGAGTAAGAACCGCACTTTACAATTTTTTATTTGCCCGTAAAATGGGAGGCAAAATGATCCTCAGGATCGAAGACACTGACCAGACCCGTTTTGTGCCGGGTGCTGAGGAGTACATTCAGGAGGCCCTTAAGTGGTGTGGCATTGAACTGGACGAAAGCCCCTGGACCGGAGGCCCGCATGGCCCCTACCGCCAAAGCGAGCGCAAGCCTGATTATATGCAATACGCCCTGCAGCTTGTGGAAGAGGGCAAAGCGTATTATGCCTTTGATACTCCGGAAGAACTGGATGCAATGCGTGAACGCTTAAAAGCAGCACGTGTAGCCACCCCGCAATACAATGCAATTACGCGCATGCAAATGAAAAACAGCCTTACACTACCTGAAGATGAGGTAAAGGCAAGGCTTGAAAGCGGGGATCCTTATGTAATCCGCATAAAAATTCCACGCAAAGAAGAAGTTCGCCTGAACGATATGATTCGCGGATGGGTAATGGTGCATTCCGCCACGCTTGATGATAAAGTATTGATGAAGTCGGATGGTATGCCTACTTATCACCTTGCTAATATTGTGGATGACCACCTGATGAAGATCACCCATGTTATCCGCGGCGAAGAGTGGTTGCCTTCAGCTCCCCTGCACGTGTTGCTGTATGAATACTTCGGATGGAAAGACTCCATGCCCCGCTTTGCACACCTCCCGCTGTTACTAAAACCCGACGGAAATGGCAAACTAAGCAAGCGCGATGCCGAAAAGCATGGCTTCCCTATTTTCCCGCTGGAGTGGACCGATCCTGCAACAGGTGAAAAAGTTGATGGATTCAGGGAAGAAGGGTACCTGCCGGAGGCATTCCTTAATTTTCTTGCCTTTTTAGGCTGGAGCCCCGGCACCAACGACGAAATGTTCAATCTCGAAGAACTGATAAATACTTTTACAATTGAAAGGATTGGAAAATCCGGTACAAAGTTCGATATTGATAAAGCTAAATGGTATAACCAGCAGTACCTGCGCAAGCGCTCTGATGAGGAACTGGGGCAAATGCTGCAGAGCCAGTTAAAACAAAACGGCATAGAGGCAACACCTGAAACAGCCACCCGGGTAGCTGTGGAAGTAAAAGAGCGTGCTGTTTTTCCTGCCGATCTTTGGAAAGAAGGAGCTGTTTTCTTTGTGCGCCCTACAGCTTATGACGAAAGTGTAGCCCAGAAAAAGTGGAACGAAGAGGCTGCTAATATTATAAGCGGGTTTAAGGATGCGCTTAAAACCCTTGGCCAGGTTAATGCTGAAACTGCAAAAAACACCCTTAACGAAGTTTTAGAAAAAAACAATGTGAAGATAGGTCGTGTTATGCAAGCAGTAAGGCTGGCCTTAACCGGCGCAGGCTCAGGCCCCGACCTGATGAATATAATTGAAATTGTAGGAAAAGAAGAAACGGTAGCCCGCCTGGAACAAGCCTTGCAAACACTGCAAACTAAATGATACGGCTATGGCACGAAAACCAGATAAAAATAAAAAGAACCCAAAGGTAAATTCTGAACTGGAAGGATTTGATCTTCGGGTAGATTCTTTTGGAGAAATAAAATCCAACCTGAGCATTGATAAGCTCAACGAGTTTTTAAACAAAAATGTAGACGATAAAAAACTCCGCGACAGGAACGACCTTACAATGCAGGAACAGGAAGAGGAAAAGCCAAAGAAAAAAAAGAATCCCCGGTCTGAGGACGGGGATGATGAAGAAGAAAAAAACACCTGACAGAATAAAAAATTATGCAGTCGCACGAGATCGACTACCGCATTCTGGGTGAGAGCATCCAGGTGGTGGAAATTGAACTGGACCCTCAGGAAACCGTTATTGCAGAGGCAGGAGCCATGCTTTACATGGAGGATGGTATTAATTTTAAAACCAAAATGGGCGATGGCTCTGAGGCTAACGAAGGTGTGCTGGGAAAACTGTTCAAGGCAGGTGCCCGCATGTTAACAGGCGAATCCCTGTTCATGACGCACTTTACCAATGAGGGTGCCCGCTCTGCCAACGGAAAAGCACGTGTTGCTTTCGCTGCTCCTTACCCCGGTACTGTGGTTCCCCTGGATCTGCGAAGGATGTATAATAACGAAATTCTGGTGCAGAAAGACGGCTTCCTTTGCGCTGCCCTGGGAACAAAAGTTTCCATTGCCTTCAATAAAAAGCTTACGAGTACTTTCTTTGGAGGTGAAGGTTTTATCCTGCAGAAGCTGCAGGGCGACGGAAAAGCCTTTGTGCATGCAGGAGGTACCGTTATTGAAAAGGAACTGAATAACGAAACCCTTAGGGTGGACACCGGATGCGTGGTTGCTTTTGAATCCACCATTGATTTCGACATCCAGCGCGCCGGAGGATTGCGCAGCATGGTTTTTGGCGGCGAAGGCATATTCCTTGCTACTCTGCGGGGAACAGGAAGAGTATGGCTGCAGTCCATGCCAATCAGGAAACTGATTGAGGTATTGCTTCCTCAGGGCAAGAACAGCAAAAAAGAAGGCGGCTCATTACTTGGCGATATTTTTGAGGGATAATTCCCCGTTTCCAAAACATTTGAAAGAGGCTGGCCGCGCAGGTTAGCCTCTTTTTATTTAGCTACATGGCAGCACGCATCCTTCCCTCCCCTTCCCCGGAATGTGCAATAAAAAGCATAGCAGAGGGCAAAAAAAACAGGAACCCCTTCAGCCGGATTTCTTATATTTGAATAAAGGAGAACATTCAGCCCCATTTCATTATTTTCCGGTTGAATAAGAAAAAAACACCCATAAACAGGCACTTGTTGTATGATCAGAATTGCGCTTATAAAAGAAGGCAAATTACCTTTTGACCGGAGGGTTGCATTAAGCCCTGAACAGTGCCGCGTGCTTTTAGAAAAATACCCGCAAGCACAACTTATAGCTCAGAAAAGTCCTGTTCGCTGTTTTCCCGATAATGAATATACTAAAACCGGTATTCCTGTTCGGGAACATATCGGAAACTGCGATATCCTGCTGGGCATTAAGGAAGTTCCTGTAGCTGATTTGATACCCGGTAAAACATATCTTTTCTTTTCGCACACAGTAAAAAAGCAGGCATACAACAGAAAACTGCTGCAGGAAATCCTGCATAAGAAAATCCGCTTAATTGATTATGAGAAATTAACAGATGAGCAGGGAAAGCGCCTCGTTGCCTTCGGCCGCTGGGCCGGAATAGTGGGAGCTTATAATGCCATCTGGACATGGGGAAAGCGATACAACCTGTTCGACCTGCGAAGAGCAAGCTCCTGCTTCGATCTGGAAGACCTTAAAAAAGAATACAGCAAGGTACATTTGCCCCCCGTAAAAATTGCACTAACAGGAAACGGACGGGTGGCAAACGGAGCTATGGAAGTTCTGGACGGAATGGGTATTTTAAAAGTAAGCCCTGATGAGTTTATCAAAAATGAATATAGTGAAGCTGTATACACCCAAATAAGAAGTAAGGATTACCACTTCCGCCGGATTGACGGAGGTTACGATTCACAGGAATTCTATGCAACGCCCCACCTATACGATGCCAGCTTTTCTAAATTCACCCGCCATACAGACCTTCTGATTGCAGCAGCCTACTGGAACCCACAGGCCCCTCCTCTTTTTTCGAAGGAGGAAATGAAGAAAAGCAGCTTTCGCATAAAGGTCATCGCAGATATTACCTGCGACATTGGGGGCTCTGTACCAAGTACCGTACGCGCCAGCACCGTGCAGGACCCTCTCTACGATTATAATCCTGCCAGCGAAGCTGCGGAAGCTCCCCTTTCCGGCGAAAACAACCTTACGGTAATGGCTATAGATAACCTGCCCTGTGAGCTGCCACGGGATGCTTCCGAAAGTTTTGGCAGGCAGTTACTGGAACATGTTTTTCCTTATATTATTGGAGAAGACAGCAGAGGCATCATTCAAAGGGCCACAATAACCGAAAACGGCCGGCTCACCCCTCCTTACCAATACCTGCAGGAATTCGTGGATGGAAAGTAAAAAGGGAATTAAGAATTAAAAATGCAGAATGATGAATTATGCAACAGTCCGGATTTACCTCCAAAGAATTGATTCTTCATTCTTAATTCTTCATTCTTAATTCTTAATTCTTAATTCTTAATTCTTTTAAACTAAATCCAGGATTTCTTTTTAAAGAGCCATACAAGTAAACCAGCCACCACAACCATCACAAGCCACACCGCTAAATAGCCGTATTGCCAGGTCAGCTCCGGCATAACTTCGAAGTTCATTCCATATACCCCTGCAATAAAAGTAAGAGGAATAAAGATGGTCGAAATAATGGTCAGCACCTTCATAACATCATTTGTCCTGGTACTGATGGTGGAATGGTACAGGTCGACCATACCGGAAAGAAGGTCGCGATAGGTCTCAACCGTATCAATTACCTGAATAGTATGATCATAAACATCCCTTAAAAATACCTGAGTATCCGGATTAATGAGTGCAATATCATCCCTTTCCATTTTATACACCACCTCCCTCAGAGGCCAGGTTGATCTTCTTACAGCCAGCATTTCCCGCTTCAGCGCATACACCGATTCAAAGCTTTGTTTCGATGCATTAAAAAGAAGGTTTTCTTCAATTAGGGCCATTGAATCGCCAACTTTTTCCATTATTATAAAATAATTATCCACAATGGTATCTATAAGCGCATATAAAAGATAGTCGGCTCCCCTGCTCCTTATTTTTCCTTTACCTGCCCTCAGGCGTTCACGCACACCATTAAAAGTGTCCCCCTCCTTCTCCTGAAAGGAAATCACAAAATTCTTCCCCAACAGCAAACTCACCTGTTCAAGGTTAATACTTTCCTTCTCTGCATCAAAATCCATCATCTTCAGCACTACATACACATAGCCCTCTCCTTCTTCCAGCTTCGGGCGCTGGTCGGTACTTACAATATCTTCAATAGTAAGCGGATGAATGCCATAATGCTTACAAATACTCTCCACCAATTGCACATTATGCACACCGTTCACATTTATCCAGGAAGTGGTTCCGCTATCGCGGTAAGGGAAAGTATCTTCCGGCCTCTCCAGGCTTTTCTCTTCCAAACCACCGCTGTTATAATTAAACACCTGAATATTTATTGGCTCTTCTCCCCGCTGGCCTGTATAATAGAGGCTACCCGGCGGCAATCCTGCTTTTTTAGAACTGTTTTTAAAGAAGCGTTTCATATTCCGCACAGAGCGTATTGCCTTTTTTGTGCTGCTTGTATTTTTCTTTGCCATATCCTGATGAATGCGTTATTTCCTGATGTATTACCGAGCCGGCCCCCTTTTACGGTCCGGCTGTAACACCCTCTAAGGGCCTCTTACAAATTACAAGGTTCCATAATAGACAAATAAGAGCAGATTACCCATAAAAAAAGCGGCCTTTTTAAGAAAAAAGGCCGCTTCAATATTAATTATTATAATTATTAACCATTCATTGAAATCAGGAATTCTTCGTTATCCCTGGTATTCTTCATTTTATCCAGAAGGAATTCCATTGCTTCATTGGAATTCATGTCGGACATGAACTTACGGAGTATCCATATTTTGGAAAGAACATCCTTATCCAGAAGAAGGTCTTCGCGACGGGTTCCTGAGGCAGGAACATCAATAGCAGGATAAACCCTTTTGTTAGCCAGCTTACGATCAAGCTGCAGTTCCATGTTACCGGTACCTTTAAACTCTTCAAAGATTACTTCGTCCATTTTTGAACCGGTTTCAATAAGTGCAGTGGCAATAATTGTGAGAGAACCACCATTTTCCACATTACGGGCAGCACCAAAGAAGCGTTTAGGCTTGTGCAATGCATTGGCATCCACACCACCGGAAAGGATTTTACCGGAAGATGGCACTACTGTATTGTAAGCACGGGCAAGGCGGGTAATTGAGTCAAGCAGAATAACCACATCATGCCCACATTCCACCATTCTTTTTGCTTTCTGCAACACTATGCTGGAAACTTTTACATGACGCTCCGCCTGCTCATCGAAGGTGGAAGCAATTACCTCAGCCTTTACACTGCGGGCCATATCCGTTACTTCCTCCGGACGTTCATCAATTAAGAGAATCATCAGGTAACACTCAGGATGGTTCTCTGCAATTGCATTCGCTATTTGCTTAAGCAATACCGTTTTACCTGTTTTCGGCTGGGCAACAATCATTCCCCGCTGGCCTTTACCTATAGGGGCAAAAAGGTCGAGAATACGGGTGGAATAATTATTAGGAGCCGTGCTCAGGTTTAACTTCTCCTGCGGGAATAGTGGCGTAAGGTGCTCAAAAGCAATACGGTCCCGGATTTCCTCAGTTGTTTTTCCATTTACTGACTCTACACGCAGCAGGGCAAAATATTTTTCTCCCTCTTTTGGAGGACGAATGGAGCCACGTACAGTATCGCCGGTTTTTAGGTTAAATAATTTTATCTGGGATGGAGATACGTAAATATCGTCAGGAGATGCAAGGTAGTGGTAGTCTGAGGAGCGAAGGAAGCCATATCCGTCCTGCATAATTTCCAGAACACCTTCATTCTCAATCAGTCCGTCAAAGTCTTTAATATTGGCCGGCTGCGGATCCTTAGAATCCCGCTGCTCTTTTTTATTTACATTGCCGTTGCCATTATTACCATTCCCATTCTGCTGTGGCGGTGCAGCCTGGTTATTTTTAGGCTCCCTTACAACTTCGTTATCATTAGCAGGGATGTCCTGATATTTTCTGTTGTTATTATTAGGGCCTCCTTTGCGGGGTCTTTTATTGCGTCTCGCATCATCATTATTATTGCGGCCGCCATCCTGCTGCTCCTGATTTTCTTCCACAGCAACGTTTTCGTCATCTGCTTCCACAGGGGCAACATTTTCCCGCTTCATCATCCTTTTGTTTTCAGCACGCTGCTCTGCCGACACCTGTCCGGAACGTTGATCTGCATTCCGCTGCTCCACATTTCGCGGACCTCCTGTTTTATCAGGCTTTTTCTGACCGGAAGGACGTTGCTGAGGACTCTGGCGGGCTTCAGCAGGGCGTTGCTGTTCCGCATTAGCCTGCGGCTCCGCATTACGCTGTTCAGCTGCCTGCTCCTCACCGGAAGTTTCTTTTTCTTTTTGTTCAGGACGATCTTCTCTACGCGGGGCTTTCTGCTCAACCTGTTCAGCCGTAGGGGTTTCCGGCTGTGCTGACTTCTTCTTAGGGAGGGCATCTTCCGGCATTACTGCCTGGTGATCAAGAATTTTGTATATCAACTCTTTTTTGGGCAGTTTTTTATAGTTCTGAACGCCCATCTCCTCCGCAATTTCTTTCAACTCTGAAAGAAGCCTTAGATTTAGTTCTTCGATTTTGTACATAATAGGGTGTTAGACATTAAAGTCAGGAACGACCTCGCTGGGATAATAAAACTTGATGATAGAGATTATAAAATAATCTAAAAAGAAAGACTTAAAGTTTTCAGAAATGAACTTTACGTGTGCCTGGTAGCAAAGTGCGTTAAAGAAAGTGCAATTATATATAGTAAGCGAACAATAAGCAAGCTTTCTTAAAATTTTTCCACACTACCAAAAAAGCCCCGTTTCAAGTCTTGATTGCTAAAAAAATAAGCTATTTTTACAACCTCATGCAAGGTAACCAATAAGTCGGTATGTTACAACTAATTTATATTAAAGATAATAAAGATACAGTGTTAACCCGTCTTCGCAAAAAAAAGTTTGCTAAGGCTGAAGAAACTGTGGAAAAAGTTTTATCTCTTGACGAAGAACGAAGGAGTACTCAACTCCAGCTGGACAACCTCCTGGCCGAAGCAAACAGCACTGCCCGCCAGATTGGTCAGCTTATGAAAGAAGGAAAAAAGGAAGAAGCCGAACAGGCAAAGGCAGCGGCAGCAGGGGCCAAGACTAAAAGTAAGGAACTGGGCGAAAAACT
Source organism: Cesiribacteraceae bacterium YIM B00369 (assembly GCA_017948555.1). Lineage (GTDB taxonomy): Bacteria > Bacteroidota > Bacteroidia > Cytophagales > Cyclobacteriaceae > Nafulsella. The sequence continues at coordinate 67,080 of JAFMYY010000016.1, forward strand.
TTCTGAAACCGAAAATGAACTTACCCGCCTGCTCTATACCATCCCAAATATCCCCCACGGGCGGGTACCGGAAGGTAACGGTGCTGATGATAATGAGGTTGTGGAAGAAGGCGGCACCATACCTGTTTTACATGCAAATGCACAGCCACACTGGGAACTGATTAAAACTTACGATATCATAGATTTTGACCTGGGCAATAAAATTTCCGGAGCAGGCTTTCCTGTTTACAAAGGAAAGGGCGCCCGCCTGCAACGCGCCCTTATCAACTTTTTCCTGGACGAAGCCATTGCAGCAGGTTATACCGAAATTCAGCCTCCTCTTTTGGTAAACGAAGAAAGCGGCTACGCTACAGGACAGCTGCCTGACAAAGACGGCCAAATGTACCACGCCACTGCCGATAACCTTTACCTGATCCCAACCGCAGAGGTACCTGTTACTAATATTCTCCGTGATGTTATACTGAAGGAAAATGACCTTCCTGTAAAATACGCAGCCTATACCCCTTGCTTCCGCCGGGAGGCCGGCTCCTGGGGAGCACATGTGCGCGGCCTTAACCGCCTCCACCAGTTCGATAAAATTGAGATTGTACAGGCTACCCACCCTGACAAATCTTACGAAGTACTGGAAGAAATGCGCCGGCATATTACAGGCTTGCTAAAAAAACTGAAATTGCCTTACCGCATCCTGAACTTATGTGGTGGCGATCTTGGGTTTACCTCCGCTTTTACTTACGATTTGGAGGTATGGAGCGCTGCCCAGCAACGCTGGCTGGAGGTAAGCTCGGTATCTAACTTCGAAACCTACCAGAGCAACCGCCTCAAGCTGAGATACAAACCCAACGAAGGAAAAAGCACACAGCTTGCCCATACTTTAAATGGCAGCGCCCTGGCTTTACCACGGATCCTGGCTTCTATCCTTGAAAACAACCAGACAGAAGAAGGGATTTCAATTCCTGAGGTACTGCAACCTTATTGCGGATTTGACAGAATTTAATTATTTCTGATTCAGAAAAAATAAACAGCAGAAGCCGGTTTCATTGAAGGAACCGGCTTCTTTTATTTTACAGCAAAAGCCATTTACAAACCCATATTTATAACTTACCACAAAACATTCCGGCGCGCTTTTTTTTTTTTGCTCCGATACGCCCCCCTGCTCCTCCGCCAGGCAACAGCCCCGGCCATATCCCGGTATAAAACTGGAACAAAAAAACCTCCCCGTTCTAAATACAGGAAGGTTTGTGTAAAATCTTATTTGCAGCCTGCTGCTTATTTTTTAAAGCCGAGCACTACTTTCTGTATAATATCACAGCACTCATGCAACTGATCTTCAGTCATAACAAGGGGTGGCGCAAAACGGATAATGTTTCCATGAGTGGGCTTTGCCAGTAAACCATTTTCCTTCAGGGCAACACATAAATCCCAGGCTGTTGAGCTGGCAGGCCCATCGTTTACCACAATAGCATTCAGCAAACCTTTACCACGAACCAGTTTAATCAAATCAGTTTTTTCAATCAGTTGCTGCATCCGCTCCCTGAAAACCTCCCCCAGTCTCCGCGCGTTTACCATAAGCTTTTCATCTTTCACCACATCAAGAGCAGCTATTGCCACCTTACAACCCAATGGGTTTCCGCCAAAGGTTGAGCCATGTTGCCCGGGCTTAATTACATTCATAACAGCATCATCGGCCAGCACTGCCGACACAGGGTACACCCCACCCGAAAGGGCTTTACCCAAAACTAAAATATCGGGCTTTGTATAAGTAGGCTGGCGCTCGCAATGCTCCTGGCAGCTGCAATCGCCGCAACAGGCAAGCAAACTACCTGTACGGGCAATACCGGTCTGCACTTCGTCGGCTATAAACAAGGTATCGTGCCTGTGGCAGGCCTCCTGAGCCCTCCGCACAAAATCTTTTGCCGGAGTATATACACCAGCCTCGCCCTGTATTGGCTCCACTAAAAGTCCAACCACATTTTTTTCACTCTCCAGCACCTTCTCCAGTGCATCAATATCGTCATAAGCTATTTTTATAAAGCCGGGAGTGTACGGGCCAAAATTCTTCCTTGCATTTTCATCGCTCGAAAAGGATACAATGGTAGTGGTACGGCCATGGAAATTATTTTCGCAAATAATTATTCTGGCTTCATTTTCAGGCACACCTTTTTTCTCATACCCCCACTTCCTGCATATTTTTATAGCAGTTTCCACTGCCTCGGCACCGGTATTCATGGGCAGCACCTTATCAAAACCAAAGTATCCGGTAACATATTTTTCATAGGCCCCCAGCACATCATTATAAAAAGCCCTTGAAGTGAGCGTAAGCGTTTCTGCCTGCTCTTTTAAAGCATTTACAATCCGGGGATGGCAGTGCCCCTGGTTTACGGCAGAATAAGCAGACAAAAAGTCGAAATACTTTTTACCTTCCACATCCCACACATAAACACCCTCTCCTTTGGCCAGCACAACAGGCAGCGGGTGGTAGTTATGAGCGCCATACCGTTCCTCAAGGTCTATTGCTTTATCGCTCGTATCGATTGTAGTTTGCATAAGTTATTCAGTTTAAATAATTCAAAAATTCAAAAAAGGAGCATCTGCATTTAACTTCATATGGCAGCAGCCCGTCTGCAAATCAGCAATATTCTTTATATTTGCCCCTTTGCATTTTGCTAAAGATAGAAAAACTGCCTGAAGGGTACAAAAGACCGCATGTCTGAAAAACAAAACACCCCTCCTGCGCTCCCCCTGCAGGAAGGAGATTTTTATATGAACGCACAAGGCCTTATGGTGTTTACGGAGCAATACCACAAACGGCGGGGCTACTGCTGCCGGAGCGGATGCAGGCATTGCCCATGGAAGAAGAAATAAACCAGGAGATATGGCAGCAAGTGAGTATAAAACGGAGCCTGGAAGCCGGAAATGGCTACAGATCAGACTAATTTTAAATTTATGTATTCAATTTTCAAACAACCTTTTGCATTTCAGTAAAACTTTACCGATATTTGCAGACTAATTTGAAGAGAAAGTAATTTACGGTTAGAAGATATATAAAGTCATGGCCAGAGTTTGTCAAATAACAGGAAAAAGACCTCGAGTAGGTAATAACGTATCGCACGCGAACAACAAAACGAAGCGTAAGTTTTATCCAAACCTTCAGAAGAAGCGTTTCTATCTTCCGGAAGAAGATCGTTGGATTACTCTTAAAGTATCGACATCTGCACTACGTACCATTAACAAAAATGGCCTAAAGGCTGTATTGAAAAAAGCTGCACAAAACGGCAACGTACTGGTTTAATTCAGGAAAGCTGAAAAAAATAAAAAATCATGGCTAAAAAAGGAAATAGAATCCAGGTAATACTGGAATGCACCGAACAAAAAACAACCAGTGTACCGGGCACATCCCGTTACATTACCACCAAAAACAGAAAAAACACTCCTGAAAGAATAGAGTTGAAGAAATACAACCCTAATCTTAAGAAGATGACTGTTCACAAAGAAATTAAATAATCATGGCTAAGAAAGTAGTAGCAACGCTTAAGAACAAAGAGGCCAAAGGATTTGCCAAAGTAATTAAGGCGATCAAGTCTCCAAAAACCGGCGCGTACACCTTCAAAGAAGAGATTGTACCGGTTGATGATGTTAAAGAAGCTTTAAAATAAGGCTTGTACACTGAAATCGTATAAAAATTAATAAAGTCCCGCCTTGTTCGGGACTTTTTTGTTATATTCAGGCATATTAGGTTTAAAATACAGTACTATACACTATGGGCCTATTTGATTTTTTTTCTAAGGAAAGCGATAAGCAAAAAAAAGCAGAATCCCCTAAAGAGGAAGTTCAGCAGGAAAAAGTAATCCAGCAGGAAAAGAAAGAATCTTTAGATAAGGGACTGGAAAAAACGAAACAGAATTTTTTTTCCAAACTAAGCAAGGCCGTAGCAGGCAAATCGAAAGTTGATGAGGAAGTTCTGGATGAACTTGAGGAGATCCTTATCTCTTCAGATGTAGGCGTTGGCACTACTATCAAAATCATTAAGCGGATTGAGGAACGGGTGGCACGCGACAAATTCGTGACTACTGCAGAACTTGACCAGATCCTGCGCGAAGAGGTGGCTGCTTTGCTTTCCGAAAATAATACAAGCGACGTACAGGAGTTTGGTATTCCTGCCGGAGTCAGCCGTCCTTATGTAATATTGGTGGTTGGCGTAAACGGAGTAGGCAAAACAACCACCATAGGTAAGTTAGCTGCCCAGTTTAAAGCAAAAGGCCACAAAGTGATACTGGGTGCTGCAGATACCTTCAGGGCTGCAGCGGTAGACCAGCTGATTCTGTGGGGCGAACGTGTAGGAGTGCCTGTAGTATCGCATGGCATGAACACCGACCCAGCCTCTGTAGCCTTCGATGCCGTTAAACAAGGTATGGATGAAAAAGCAGATGTGGTGATTATTGACACAGCAGGCCGTTTGCACAATAAGGTAAACCTCATGAATGAGCTTTCCAAAATTAAACGGGTAATCCAGAAGTTTGTGCCCGAGGCCCCACACGAAGTAATGCTGGTCCTGGATGGAAGTACAGGCCAGAACGCAGTAAACCAGGCAAGGGAATTTATTAAAGCGACCGAAGTAAGCACCCTTACTATTACCAAGCTCGATGGCACAGCCAAAGGCGGAGTGGTAATCGGTATTTCAGATGAATTTAAAATTCCGGTAAAATATATTGGAGTAGGAGAAAAAACAGGCGACCTTCAGGTATTTAACCGAAAGGAGTTTGTGGAATCGCTCTTCAACCGCTCATCATCATAAAATTTTTAAAACAGGAAAAGCTGACCGCACAGGCCAGCTTTTTTTATTTTAAATCCGCTCATTTCCCATCAGAAGAACTGCAAAATACCTGACTACAGCAAATTACCTGGTGAAAGGAATCCGGTAAAATATATGGTAATTGAAGGCAAAAGTGTTTCCATCCCCTACCTTACCAAAGCCAGGCACTTCGTAGGCTGCAAAGCTGCTGTCATCGTTTACCTTAAGGCCAAATTTAAGGCGCATCGTATATCCAAGGTAAAAATTATCCCATACCCTTGCCTTTAAACCTGCCACAGCTTCAAACCAGCGGGCAGTGGTTCTCCGCTCGTTATATACCGGAAAAGAGCCCCAGTCGGTATGCGTAAAAATGGTATTCAGCTGCTCTTCAAAAGTGCACCATCCATAGCGGGCACCAAGGAAAAAGGCGTTATTATCCTTATTATCCGGAATAAAATTCACATCGGGCCCAATCCTGAAGTAAGTCCCCAGGGTCCGGTAATCAAGACCTTCAGTAAAGCGGTTCTGCCGCCCTGTGCCCACATCAGCCGACAACAGGTAGCGCCCGAAACTAAAATCAGTGTTAAGCTCATAAAAGCGCCTGTCGGCATCCACAGCCATTCCTATAAGGCGCGAAACATCAATACCCAGCCGGACACCTTCCAGCACCGGCAGCTTCCACCCTGCAGTATCTGCCTGAGAACCTGCAGCGGAAAGAGTATCCACCGGCTCCTGGCCACACACCATTTCCGGAAGGAAAAGCAGGAGAGCAACAACAAATAGCTTATCTATATATTTCAATGGCAACATCTACAGGAGTTAAAGGAAGGGAATCACGAACCACACTTACAGAATCAAAGGTATTTGCACCGCTGCTAATACCAACATAATAAATATCGGGCAAACAAAAAGCTGAAACCACACGGCCCCTCCGGTTATAATTTATAGTAAGCGTATCAATATTAGCAGGGTTTTCCTGAAAAAGGTAGGTAACAGAGTTTGCTTCAGGATTAAGATCCAGATCAAACTCAGCAGCAGCTCCTCTTGCTGCTGTATAATAAATACTGTCGCTGTTCAGAGGGCTTACACTCTGAAACACCAAAGGCACAGGCTCTTTAACTCCTTCTTCATTAATCCTGTAAAAACCAAACCGTATACGGCGGTCTTCCAGCCGCTGCGGAGCGCATTCCCTCCTGCTCACAATGGTAAAATCAGCGCCGGTATTGGTTTCTGACAGTTCCGTGGAGATCAGATTTACTGAAATATCCTCATATTCAGAAAAAGGTTCTTTTACCATAGAAATATCAGTAAAGTCGATTGCCAGCTCACAGTCAGGCGAGATCATCCGGGAGTTCCTTTTATAAGCAAGCTGCAAAGTATCTCTCTGTTCCCCGTCATAATAAAAAACAAAAGTAGTGGTATCGGCATTCGGGTTTAAGGAAAGGTCGATGCCGTTTGCTGCAACCCCACTCCATTCGTAGAGCGAATTTTCAGCCCCTACAGCCCTTACCTCATCAAAATAAAAGGCCTGAGCCACATTTCTTTCCTCACCGGGAACAAAAAAGCCAATCCGGAATCTGTTCGCCACCTGCGAGGCGCAGGGTTCTTCTGCATCGCAGGCTATGAGCAAATTCCCGAAAACAAACAACAGCAAAAGAAAGCCGGTATGCTTTCGCCCATAATTCAGTATTGAATTCATCATACTCCCAAATTTAAAGGATTATTTTAGTATGAAACGATTAGTGAAACCATTCTTACCTATTTTTATGTTAATTTTGTGCTTTGCCGGAGATACAGAACGAAGAAAGAGGAATATTTTGAAAACAAAGACCTTAAAAAAGAATAAAATTAATATTGTTACTATGGGTTGCTCCAAAAACCTGGTCGACTCAGAGGTGCTGCTTACCCAGTTACGCGGCAACAATATGGATGCCACCCACGAAGAAGTTAACGACGATGCTAACATTGTAATTATCAATACCTGCGGATTTATTGATAATGCCAAGCAGGAAAGCATTGACACCATTCTTCGCTATGCAGACGCAAAAGATGAAGGTCTGGTTGATAAGGTATATGTAACCGGCTGCCTGAGCCAGCGCTATAAAGATGACCTGGAAAAAGAAATTCCGCAGGTAGATGCTTTTTTCGGTACCCGCGACCTGCCCCGTTTACTTAAAACGCTTAAGGCAAATTATAAGCACGAATTGGTGGGAGAGCGTATTCTTACCACTTCCGGTCATTATGCCTATATGAAGATCAGTGAGGGCTGCGACCGCCCCTGCTCGTTTTGCGCTATTCCTATTATGCGTGGCCACCACATCAGCCGCCCGATTGAGGAGCTGGTAAAAGAAGCAGGCAACCTGGCTAAAAACGGCACAAAAGAACTTTTACTTATTGCGCAGGACTCTACTTATTACGGGCTGGACCTGTACAAAAAAAGAAACCTGGCCGAACTGATGCAGCGCCTCGGCGATGTGGAAGGCATTGACTGGGTACGCCTGCACTATGCTTACCCTACCGGCTTCCCTCTTGATGTACTCGATGTAATGCGGGAGCACCCAAGCATTTGCAAATACCTCGACATTCCTTTACAACATGGCAGTACCGAAGTATTAAAGCTTATGCGCCGCGGCACTACCCGCGAAAAGCAGGAAGAGCTTATCCATACCATTAGGGAAAAGGTACCGGGAATAGCACTGCGCACCACGCTTATTGCAGGCCACCCCGGCGAAGGAGAGGCTGAGTTTCGTGAAATGGCAGATTTTGTGGAGCGCATGCGCTTTGACAGGCTGGGCATTTTCACCTACTCCCACGAAGATAATACCCATGCATTTACAATGGAAGATGCTGTTCCTGAAGAGGAAAAGCAGGCCAGAGCAAATGAAATTATGGAAATACAGGAGGGCATCAGCTGGGAACTGAACCAGGAAAAGACAGGTAAAACCTTTAAGGTGTTAATTGACAGAAAAGAGAGCGGTAACTTTGTAGGCCGCACTGAACATGACTCCCCGGAAGTGGATAATGAAGTGCTTATCGATGCAAGCAAACATTACCTCCGGACAGGCGACTTTGCCGATATCCGGATTACCGAAGCAACAGAATTTGATTTATATGGAGAGCCGGTTTAATAAAACCGGCTTTTTTTTGTTTAAGCACTTTTCAGAAAGGCCCTTCTTTATTTATACACGAAAAGATAGTTTTCCCCCCCCAAAAAAAGGCTACCTCCATTCAAAGACTGTATCCGGAAAATCCTCTCTTCCCCCAAAAGAATTTACAAACAATAGGCACATATCGAATTATCAGCTGCGCAACGGACTTTCTTTTGTCACTCTTTTTCAGGCAAATAAAGCAGCAAATTTTAAATCCCTTATTTTTTTTAGTGCATTCCCTTCTCTTTTACATATTTTATCCTGAAATTATATGAAGCAATAGATAATTATTTTTTTTGACTATTGAGGAAGGCGAAACTTGAGATGAACAAACCTGCACTTTTATTTTCTTTAACCTATTTGTTCCTGGGTGTTCTCTGGATTTACTTCAGCCAGGTTTTCTTTGTTCCTCCATCTTCCGGTGTTCTTTCCAGCCTGCTCACTATTTCAAACCTCATAGCCTTTGCTTTTTTTGCAACTACCAGTGTATTGCTGTACATAGTTATCCGGCGGAGCTCTTTACAGTCGGCAGCCAACAAAAAGCTTTACCAAAAGCTTTTTGAGAACAGCCCCGGCTCAATGTGGATTTATGAGGAAGCTACACTGCGGTTTCTGGCTGTAAATGAAACAGCCATTCAAAAATATGGCTATAGCAGGGATGAATTCCTGAAGCTTACGCTTGAAAATATAAGGCCACAGGAGGAAATCCAGAAGCTCCACCACAGCATTAAAAAACGTAAAAATGAAAATTACAATGAGGATGGCCCATTCCTGCACCGCAAAAAGAATGGCGACCTTTTTTATGTACAGGTAAATTCCAAACCAACCACCTATTTGGGTAAAAAGGCCCGTCTGGTAGTTGCAGTCGATATTAACGAAAAAATTCGTGCAGAAGAGAAGAGCAGGAAAGCCAATAAGGAACTGAGCAGTTACCGCCTTGCCATTTCGAGCGCCTCCTTTGTATTTGCTACAGATCCGGAAGGAAAAATCCGCTGGGCGAACGGAAATTTTTGCAGGCTCAGCCAATACTCCAGACAGGAACTTATAGGGAAAAATATTGAGGAATTAAGCAATGGCTATCATCAGCCTGCTCTGTTCAGAGAAATGTTCAGTTCCTTATTACAGGGAATTAACTGGCGGGGAGAGCTCAGGCACACCGGCAAAGAGGGCCAGACATACTGGCTCGATAACAATTTTATTCCCATTCCTGATAAGCAGGGAAGGATCAATCGCTTTATTTCCATTAGTACTGATATTACAGATAAAAAAAGGGTTCAGGAAGAGCTTGTACAAAGGGAAAAGTTATTGAGCTCTGTTGTGAACTCACAAAACAGTTTTCTGGTAAGGATTAATAAGGATAACCACCTCACCTATGCAAACGAGCGGTTTTTGGCTGAGTTCCAGTCTGAGAAATACGAAACGGATAAGCCGGATTTTAAATCTGCCTTACACCCTGATGATATAAAACTATTTGAGTCCGCAAAGAAAGCCTGCTGCCAAATCCCCGGTAAAATAGTCAACGCTGAATTACGGCTTATACATCCGGAGAAATTACTTACCTGGACCTCATGGGAATTTATTTGCGTGGGCAACGAAATCGATTGCACAGATGAGATACAGGGAATGGGCCAGGATATATCTATACAAAAAACAGCGGAACTGGAGCTTGAGAAATACGCTAAAAGGCTGGACAGAGTACTTGACAGCATAGATAAAGTCTTCTATACCCTCGACCGCCATTGGAATTTCAAAAAAATCAATAAAGAATTTGAACAGGTTTATGGAATTAGCCGCAGTGAAGCAACAGGTAAAAACATCCTTGATATTTTCCCTGATTTACAGGGAACCTCCTTTTACTGCTCTCTGCAAAAAGCAATGAAAGAGGGAACTCCCCTTACTTTTGAAGAAGAAAACACCAAACCGGGAAACTGGTTCCAGGTAAGTGTTTTTCCTGTAAAAGAAGGAATCTCCTGTTACTCAACAGATATCAGCAGAAAAAAGGAGGCAGAAGAACAGATCCGGCAGGCTGTAGAACGTTTTAACCTGCTTACCAAGGCTACTTTTGACACTACCTGGGAGTGGGACCTGCATACTGATGCCCTCCAATGGAACGAAGGCATAGCTACTCATTTTAAATACGATAACAAATCAGCCATAAGCAACGCAAAGCTTTGGGAGGAAAAAATTCATACGGAAGATTATGACAGAGTAGTAAGCAGCCTTTTCAAAGCAATAGAAGAAAAGCAATTACACTGGCAGGAAGAATACCGGGTCCTGTGCGGAAACGGAAACTACCGTTACATCATTGACAGGGGCTATGTTATTTACGATGAGCAGCGGAAACCGCTCCGCATGATTGGCGCCATTCAGGATATTCACCAGCAAAGGGAATTTCAGGAAGAAATAAAAAAGCTTTCCCTGGTAGCAGAAAAAACACAAAATGCCGTTGTGATTTCAGATAAATACGGACGCATAGAATGGGTGAATGATGGGTTTACACGCTTAACCGGCTGGCCGGCCGATGAAGTGATCAGCCTGCCCCCAAGCCGGTTTTTACATGGGCCCGCCACAGATGCTCTTACGCTTGAAAATATTGAGCAAAACCTGGTAAAGAGACAAAATTTTTCAGAAGAGCTTATCCTGTATAAGAAAAGTAAACAGCCGTTTTGGGTGAGAGTTGATATTTCGCCTATTTTTGATGAAAAAGGGGAAATTGTTAAATTCATTTCTATTGGAACGGATATAACTGAACGGATGCAGTTCGAACACAGGCTCCGGAACCAGAACGAGCAACTGAAAGAAATTGCCTGGATCAGCTCGCACGACATACGCCGTCCTGTAGCTTCCATTCTGGGGCTTATCAGCCTTTACGATCAGGAAAATGCTGCAGAACCATTCAACCGGGAAATCATTAATCTGCTACATGTTTCCACCAGGGAACTGGATAAGGTAATCAGGAAAATTGTTTATAAAACATACGAAGTAGATGAAATGGAAGAAGATGCAACCATCCGGCAGGATTTAAAAAGGAAGGATACAATAGCAGGGGAAGAAGTCCCGGATAATGAAACACATTTCCATTTCCCTCAGATAAGGGAAACCTCTACCCAAGACGACGAACGATAAGGCTGTTGACCAGATCACAAAAATACTGCGGCTTCATGGTGCGCCAGTTCCCCACATCCAGACTTCCGCCAAGGTTAATATAATTATCCACATTATAAACCTTCATCTCCCTCTGCACAAAATCACGGAAATTCACTGCTGCAATCCACCCATCTTCCACATCATCAAACCACTCTTCATAGTAGCAGTCGTCCGACCCATGGAAGTTTAATACATTTTCTCCTATCAGGATGTATTTATTTATACCACATCCGTTGAAATGATCAATAATATTCCGCTTCAGGTGCATAATATCATTGTTGATGGCATCATTCCACTCTCCAATAAATTCCATAACCACAAAACCACGGTCATAATCCGCAAACAGAACCTTGAAATAAAGCGTTTCTGATCCTAAAAAATCCCAGGCAGGGTCTATATAATATCCATAAATTGTATCGGTGTAGAGTTCATAGTTGTACTCCTTCCCGTAGTACGGCGAATACTGGTCTTCATCTACTTTATAATATTTTAACCAGTTGTAAAAAGGCTCAATCTCGTGCATGTTGTTCCCTGTAAAAATCTACTGCTTTTCTTACGGACCCCCATTTGTTCAGTAAGGCGGAGGCTTCCCCTTCTGCGATATTTAACTCATCCATGATCATCCGGGTTCCACGTTCCACTAATTTATGATTGCTCAATTGCATATCCACCATTTTATTTCCCCTCACATGCCCCAGCTGTACCATTACAGCCGTTGATATCATATTGAGCACCAGCTTTTGAGCTGTTCCGGCCTTCATACGCGTACTCCCTGTTACAAACTCCGGCCCTGTTATTACCTCCACCGGGTACTCTGCCACAGCAGATATCTCAGCGTCCGGATTACAGCTTACTGAGCCTGTTAACAAACCAGCCTCACGCGCTTTTTGCAGGCCACCTGTTACGTATGGAGTACGGCCGGAGGCAGCAATTCCTATTACAGTATCAAAAGACGTTGGATTATAAGGCGACATATCCCGCCAGGCCCCATCCTTATCGTCCTCAGCAAATTCCACCGCCTGCCTTATAGCAGTATCTCCACCGGCAATTAAACCAATAACAAGATCCGGCGATACACCATAAGTAGGAGGGCATTCTGATGCGTCCACTATACCAAGCCGGCCGCTTGTTCCGGCTCCAATATAAAAAAGCCTTCCTCCCTGCTTCATCCGCACCACAATCGCCTGCACTAAAAGCTCAATTTGGGGTATCGCTTTCTTCAGGGCCAGCGGAACGCTCTGGTCTTCGCGGTTAATATTCTCCAGCAGCTCCCGGACACTCATTTGCTCAAGACTGTTATATTTCGAAGGCGACTCTGTTGTGCTCATGGTTAATGGAAATCCGGAGGTATGAAAATGATGAATAAAGGAATTGCATCCTGCAGGATAGTGGCAGCTGACTAAGAAACATACCTGCCACAAGCCCGTAACGAAGATACGAAAGTTGCTCTGATTATAGTTTATTGTTCCTTCTTTTGTAATTTGGAGGCAGTAAAACAGTTTGTGCTATGAAAGATTCAAAATCACCGGCCACTATATGTGTGCATAGTGGTACTCAGCCGGATAAAGACATATCAGGCGTAAATACCCCCATCCACACCTCCTCTGCCTTTGGCTACCGGGGAGCAATGGGAAACCAGTATCCCCGTTATTTTAATACCCCCAACCAAAAGGTAGTGGTGCAGAAATTGTGCGCACTGGAAGGAGCTGAAGACGGGCTTCTGCTCAGCTCCGGAATGGCTGCAATTACAGCCATTATCTTTGGTCTTTTAAAACAGGGCGATCACCTGGTACTTTCAAAAGAAATCTACGGAGGTACTTACCACTTCATAACCACTGAGCTCCCCCGTTTCGGCATCAGCTATACCTTTACCGACACTACTGCTGCCGAAAGCTTTGCCGCAGCCATAAAGGAAAACACCAGAATGGTATATCTGGAAACGCCCTCCAACCCGCTTTTAAAACTCACCGACATTGAGAAGGTAAGCAAACTGGCACGGGAAAAAGGAATCATTTCTGCCATTGATAATACCTTTGCATCGCCCATTAACCAAAAACCCCTGGATTTTGGTATAGACCTGGTCATGCACAGTGGCACAAAATACCTGGGAGGCCATTCCGACCTTATTTTTGGGGCCGTAGCTGGCAGCAGGGAGCTGGTGGACCGCATACGCCCGCATGCCATAAATATGGGGGGCAATCTCAATGCCGAAACCTGCGCTCTTATCGAGAGAAGCATGAAAACCCTATCCCTCAGGGTAGAGCGGCAAACACAAAACGCGCAAAAAATAGCTGAGTATCTTGAGAAAGCACCCGGCATTGGCAAAGTGTACTATCCGGGCTTAAAAAGCCACCCGCAGCATGAACTTGCCCAAAAGCAAATGCTTGGCTTTGGCGCCATGCTTTCTTTTGAACTGGAAGGAGATGCTGATACCACTGAGCGCTTCCTGGACCGCCTCCGGCTGATCTTCCCTGCCCTGAGCCTTGGCGGGGTAGAAACCCTTATAAGTGCTTCTGCTAAAACATCGCATGTTAAAATGTCGGCTGAGGAAAGGGCTGCTGCCGGCATTTCCGATACCTTACTGCGCCTTTCCGTTGGCATTGAAGAGGCAGATGATATAATTGCCGATATACGGCAGGCAATGGAACTTAAGTAAAGAGCTTACTCTTATAGGCAGTATTACAATATAATTAAATTTCCTTAATGGCAGAGGGGCCCTGCCTTCCCTTCTGCCACCCCACCACCACTTCTTATCCAAAGAAAACAAACTCCCGGAGAAAAAAAAATGGCCGTAAGTATAACAAAGTGCAATATAAACCAATTTTAATATCAGCTAAGGTTGATTTAAAATATGAAAAGTCCTATTTTGATCTCCCGAATTTCCATGCTTGCTAATAATACATTATAAATATTACCCCCTTTATGAATTACAAAGGAAAAATTAAATTTGTTAATAAGGACAAATCAGAATTTTTTGCCACCCTCCGCAAAAGAGTGGATGGCTACTTTAAAGAAAATAACATCCCGAAATATGCCGACAACACAATGGTAACCAAATCTGTTGTGCTGATAATAGCTTATATCACTCCATTTATTCTCCTCCTCCTCTTCCAGCCAACATTCTGGCTAAGCATGCTACTCTGGTTTGTAATGGGGCTAAGCATTGCAGGTATAGGAATGAGCATTATGCACGATGCTATCCATGGTGCTTTTTCAGCAAAAAAATCGGTGAATACCTATATGAGCTACACCCTGAACCTTTTAGGAGGTTCCATTTTTAACTGGCGGCTGCAGCACAATGTTCTCCACCATACCTATACTAATGTGGTGGACATGGACGAAGATATTCAGGACAAACTGGTACTCCGTTTTAATCCGCACGGCCAGGTTAAATGGTTCCACCAGTTACAATGGGTGTATGCCTTCTTTTTCTATGGTATTCTTACTCTTTACTGGGTTTTATTAAAAGATTTTGTTCAGTTTGCCAAGTTTACCAAAACCGGAGTGAACACCAATTCCACCTCAGAGAATGTAATTATTTTTACTAAAATAGTCCTTCTTAAGGTTATCTATTTCTTTGTGCTGTTTGGCGTGCCTGTTATGTTCCTGAACATTCCTTTTTCAGAGGTGCTTGCCGGCTTTTTGCTTATGCACTTTGTTGCAGGCATTATCCTGACTGTAGTATTTCAGCTTGCCCATACTGTTGAGGGCACAAGCCATCCAAGGCCAAACGCGAGCGGTAATATTGAGAATGACTGGGCAATTCATCAAATCAACACAACGGTTAATTTCAGCAGGAAGAGTAAGTGGATTTCCTGGTATGTAGGCGGGCTGAACTTCCAGGTCGAACACCACCTGTTTCCGCAAATATGCCATGTTCATTACCCTGATATTGCCCCTATTGTAAAGCAAACTGCCGAAGAGTTCGGAATTACTTATATGGAAAATGAAACCTTTGGCCAGGCAGTGAAGTCGCATATTGCCACCCTCCAGCGCTTTGGTAAGCTTCCTGATATAAATGAGGCGATTGTTTAACAACCACCAGCTAAATATTGACAGCAAGAGAGCAGGCCTGAAGGCCCGCTCTTTTTTATGCCCTTTCCGGCCTTGTAAAATTAATTAACACAATAAACAGAAGGAGTAGCTTAGCTGTATGAATTAAATTCTAAAGCTATTTTTAACCATGGAAACCTTTTGTGGTTAATTACTGTATGAAAAAATATTTTTTAATTCCAGTCATCTTCTTTTGCACACTCACTGCGGGATATGCTCAGGATAAAGAGCCCCGTACCCTGGGTATTAATCTGGAGAATTACGAATACCCCTTTCCGGTAAAATATATTAACCTGGATATACAGGAGAAGCCGTACCAGATGGCCTATATGGATGTGCAGCCGGAAAAGCCCAACGGCAAAAGCGTTATGCTGCTGCACGGCAAGAATTTTAACGGAGCCTATTGGGGCGAAACCGCAAGGGCGCTGGCAAAAGAGGGCTTTCGGGTAATTATTCCCGACCAGATAGGTTTTGGCAAATCTTCCAAGCCGGAGCATTTCCACTACACATTTCAGCAGCTGGCACAAAACACCAAAGCCCTGCTCGATACTTTAGGCGTGGAAAAAACCTCAATCCTGGGCCACTCGATGGGCGGCATGCTCGCCACCCGCTTTGTACTGATGTACCCGCAGAGAACTGATAAATTTATTCTCGAAAATCCGATAGGACTGGAGGACTGGAAATTAAAGGTGCCTTATAAGCCGGTGGAATGGTGGTACCGGAATGAGTTGAGCAAGGATTACGAAGGAATTAAAAATTACCAGCTACAAAGTTATTACGACGGACAGTGGAAGCCGGAATATGACGAATGGGTAAACATACTTGCCGGCTGGACAAAGAACATTGATTACCCTCGTATTGCATGGAATGCCGCCCTCACCTACGATATGATCTTTACACAGCCTGTGGTATATGAGTTTGAACAGGTAAAAGCACCTACCCTCCTTATTATCGGACAGCGCGACCGGACTGCTTTGGGTAAAAATCTTGTTTCGGAGGAGGTAAAAAAAACCATGGGCAATTATCCGCAGCTGGGCAAAGAAACCGCCCGTAAAATCAAAAATGCTCAGCTGGTTGAACTGGATAATGTCGGCCACCTGCCCCATATAGAAGCTTTCGACAGGTTTATCGGGCCTTTGTTGTCTTTTTTGAAGAAGTAAATAAGGTTGGAGGAGGAGGCGTAGCCTGTGAGGGCTACGCCCCTGTATTTGCCCCCCCCGGGGCCTACTCCTCCTCACCGGCTTTTTTTACGGCTTTACCTAAATCGCCTTTGAGGTTTCTTGCTGCAGCACGGTCTCCTTTGTTAATTGCCTGCGCAATTTTTCCTGCAAACTTCTCTGCCACCTGCGGGGTAAAAGGAATTATTTCCGGATCTGTAACCGCGTCAATAACCACTGGCCGGTCAGCCTTTAAAGCCTGGTCCAAAGCAGCTTCAAGTCCATCGGGGCTATCCAGCCTTATCCCAATAAGGCCAATTACCTCAGCGTATTGCGCATAATTAAATTCGGGCAGCACCTGCGATACATCAAATTTTGGTTCCCCCTCCATCATCCGCTGTTCCCAGGTTACAAAGTTGAGGTCGCTGTTGTTCACCACCACCACAACCAGCTGAGGATTCCCCCACTGCTGCCAGTATTTTTTTATCGTCAGCAGCTCATCATTGCCACTCATCTGCATGGCTCCATCGCCCACAAAAGCAAAGGCAGCCCGCTCAGGGAACGCAAATTTAGCCGCAATGGCATACGGTACTGCGCAGCCCATGGTAGCCAGGTAGCCGGAAACAGAAAATTTCATTCCTTCCCTTATCTGAATATGCTGGGCGGTCCAGCTGGAGGTGGAACCGGAGTCGCAGCTCAGAATGCTGTTGTCGGGCAGGCGGGGCGAAAGCTGCTCAAATACAAGCCTGGGGTTAAGTGGATTTGCCTGCTGATCAGCCAGCTCCCTCAGGTACTTTTTCCACTCCAGCATATTCTGCTCAATCTGCTCCTGCCATGAGCGGTCTTCCTTACGCTGCAGCAATGGCAGCAGCTCCCTGATAGTTTCAGCGCTGTCGCCGGTAAGGCCCACTTCCATCGGGTAACGGAGGCTTATCCTGCGGCCGTCCACATCTATTTGTACAGAGCGGACTGTTCCATCCTCCGGAAGAAACTCAGCATAAGGAAAGCCGGTACCGATCATGAGCAGGGTGTCGCATTCCTCCATCATCCGGTGAGTTGCATTGGTGCCAAAAAAGCCAATGGAACCTGTTACATAAGAAAGGTCGTCGGGCAGGGCATCTTTTCCCAGGAAAGCTTTGGCTACACCTGCACCCAGCACACCGGCAAGCTGCTTTACTTCCTCCGCAGCGCCCTTAGCGCCGGCACCTATCAGTATAGCCACTTTTTTGCCTGCATTCAGCACCTCTGCTGCTTTTTCCAGGTCTTCCTGCTTTGGCAGAATGCGCGGCACCGCATAGCCCACTCCTGAATGGATGGTCTGGTGCTTTTCCTGCGGCTCTTCATACTCAAGCTCCTGCACATCGTTAGGGATTATCACACAGGTAACCGTATTTTGTGCTTTTGCAATCCGGAAGGCCCTGTCGACCAGGTGGCGCACCTGACTGGCCTCTGTAGCCATTTGCACATATTCGCCGGCAACATCTTTATAGAGCGACATCAGGTCCACCTCCTGCTGCGCATGCCCGCCCAGGGCAGTACGTGCTTTTTGCCCCACAATTGCCACCACTGCCTGATGATCCATTTTTGCATCGTACAGTCCGTTAAGGAGGTGAATAGCCCCGGGGCCGGAAGTAGCGGTGCAAACACCAACCTCACCTGTAAATTTGGCATGCGCACAGGCCATCAGCGAAGCTGTTTCCTCATGCCGCACCTGCACAAATTCTACTGCACCTTCGGCCCTTCTTAAAGCCCCCATAAGGCCGTTTATTCCATCGCCCGGGTAGCCGTAAATACGGTTTACGCCCCAGTCTTTCAACCTCTTTATTATATAATCACTTACCTTCTTTTCCATAATTTTTAATATTAAAAAATGCTGATTACTAACTCTTTACGACTCCCGCAATAAACTGAGTCCGTCAGAAAGAGTAACACAGGCAGTTATGGAATGTTAAAGAAGGACAGGGTATTTTGTAAATACATTTTTTTATCACAAAATACCCCTTTAAGCGTTATCTGCTAAGCTGATATTTTAATACCAGCCAATTAACTGTTATCTATGTGGCCCTCTTTTAGAAAAACTATTTACCTCAGCATACTCATTCCGTTATTTACCCTGCTTTGTTTTACCGCCTCAGCCCAGGGAATTCGCGGAACTATCAGGAACAGCAACGGAGAGCCACTTCCTTATTCTTCCATTTATGTGGAGAACAGGAACGATGGAGCATCCGCCAACGCCAGCGGCGAGTATGAAATCAAACTCCCTCCCGGCAAACACAGCATTCTGGTTCAATATATAGGCTATGAGCCTCAGCAGCTGGAGGTGGAAATTGGAAGGGAGTGGGTAAAAAAAGACTTCAGGCTACAGGAACAGGCTTATCTTTTACAGGAGGTGGAGGTAAAAGGCAAAGCCGAAGATCCTGCCTACACCATCATGCGCAAAACCATTGCCAAGCGCAAATTCCACCGCTTTATTTACGACAGCTATGAGGCGAAGGTATACATGAAGGGGACAGGTAAGCTTACCAAAGCGCCTTTTTTCCTGAAAAATAAACTGAAAGAAGAAGGCGTAAAGGTAAATGAAACCTATACCACGGAATCGGTAAGTGAAATCAGCTTTGAACACCCCGGCAAGTTCGAAGAGAAAGTGATCTCCATCCGCTCATCCGGCAATAATGATGGCTTCCCCTCCCCTACTATTTTTATTCACCAGGGATTTTATACAGATAAGGTGGCCGATGTAATATCCCCGCTCGCCCGTACGGCTTTCTCTTATTATAAATTCCGCTACGAGGGCAGTTTCCACGAAGGAGGATTAGAGATTAATAAAATAAAAGTTACGCCCCGCTCCAGGGGAGAGCAGGTGTTTGAAGGTTATATATACATCATCGAAAACCAGTGGGCCATCCATAGCCTGGACCTGAGCACCAGCATCAGGGGATTTAAAGTTGATGTACAGCAGAATTATGCAGAGGTAGCTCCAAAAGTATGGATGCCCGTAACCCACCAGTACCTGGTAAGCGGCAGCATGATGGGCTTTGCCGGAAATTACAAATACCTTGCCTCCGCCAGCTATTTTAACATTGTGCTCAATAAAGACCTCAGCGTCCAAACCGAAATAATCGATGAAAAAGTTGAGGAGGTTCCGGAGGACCTTAAAACCGATAAGCCAAAGGGAAAAGATGAGGTGGCAGAAACACTGGCGAAGGAAGATAAAATGACGCGTAAGCAGTTCCGCAAGGCAATGGAAGAGTATGAGAAGGAGGCGCTGAAAGAGAAAAAGGATCCTGAAGTAATCATGGAAAGAGGCTATGTAATCGACAGCCTGGCCCGGAAACGCGATTCCTCATACTGGGATACTATTCGCCCTGTTCCGCTTACACAAACAGAAAAGCAGGGCTACCAGCGCGACGATTCCATTGCACAGGTACAGGCAGCCCGCTTATCGGGTAAAGATTCCGCCAATCTTATCCCCCGTAAAAAATTTAAACCCACCGACCTGATCAGTGGTGGCAATTATGATCTTTCCCCGCGAACAAACATCCGCCTTTTCCCCACCTTTACGCTTATTCATTATAATACCGTGGAAGGCCTGGCATTTAATATGAAAGCCCGGTTCCGCCACGAATACGACAGCCTCCGCAAGCGTTTTGAGTTTACCCCTACTCTCCGCTATGGGCTGGCAAGTGAGGATTTTTACGCTAAAGGAGAATTATCGCAGCGGATTAAAAAAGGGGAGCACACGCATACCTTTTCCCTTGATGGCGGTAAATTTATTGCGCAGTTTAATGAAGATGAACCTATTCATCCGCACATTAACAGCCTGAGCACCCTCCTGTTCAGGAAAAATTACATGAAGATTTATGAGAAGACTTATGCCAGGGGGGAATACTCCTTTAATGCTGCCTCCCAATGGAGCATCAGCACAAGCCTGGAGTGGGCACGAAGAAATGAGCTGTTTAACAGGGAGGAATACAGCTTTTTCTATTCCGATACCCGCACATTCAGCTCCAACCGCCCTTATAATGCGGAGCTTGCCCATACAGGCTTCACCGGACACGATGCGCTTTTGCTGGAGGCGGAACTCAGCTACAGGCCCGGATTAAAATACAGGATTTATAACGGCCGCAAAATTCCTTTACGCCACCGCTCCCCTGAATTGCTCCTCCGCTATAAAAAAGGTATTCCGGATGTGTTGGGCAGCACTGTTGACTTTGACCAGCTGGAGCTGGGCCTTAACCACCGCCTGTCTATAGGGGTGCGGGGCAAACTGGAGTTTGAGCTGCTGGGAGGCACTTTCCTCAACAGCAGGAGCATGTACTTTATGGACTACCAGCATTTCGATGGCAACAGAACTATTTTAAGCCCCATCAGGCCAGCCGGAGCTTTCCGCCTGCTGGACTACTACCAGTATAGTACGAGCAACAATTATTTCTCAGCGCATACCCATTATCAATTCCGTAAGTTCCTTCTTACACAAATACCTGAAGTTAGCTTTACAGGCCTTCGTGAAAACATTTTCTTTAATTACCTTAAAACAGACCGCTCTCCCCATTACTGGGAAGTTGGCTACTCCATCGACCAGATCATGCGGATCTTCCGTGTAGAGGTAGCCGCATCGTTCAATGATTTAGATTACCGGGAATTAGGACTAAGAATAGGAGTAGCCTCTTTTTTAAGGTTTGGCGGGGATTAGCCACTGAAGATTGTCCGGAGCAGGATTCGCCGGATTGAAGGAAGAGGGTATTATTAAATGATTTGCAAAATTTAACATTAAAAACATATTTTTTGTAACAAATCATAAATAAAAAATTAATATATTAACTCCCTGACAAATCCCACTCCTGATCAAAGCTTAATTCAATGAAAATGGCATTCTTTTTCTTTCCTTTCCCCTGCTTCCAGGATGGCCAGAGCCCAGGTACCGGGAAGGTCTATTCCCTTACATCAGCGCGGCTGGCGCAAATGTTCCCATTCAGCTTCAGCCCCGGGATAGGGGATTTATCTCCTCTTTAAAAATCAATATAATGAAAACACTACTGACTGCTCTTTTCCTTCTGTGCACTTTATTCGCCTGCAAAAAGGAGGACCCCAGCCCTGATTCCTTACCTCCAATCACGCAGGAAGGCAAAAACACCTTTGGCTGTTATATCAATGGAGAAGTGTGGGTGCCATATACGTATGGAATTTTAGCCAGGAAAATCACACCAGTGTTTGGTAATAGTACCAGGATTGAAGTACAACGCTATGAAGATCCGGATGCCACAGACAAACAGCAAATAATACTTTCCTTCGTTATTGATAAGGTAAATCCTATAAGAACCTATAGTTTAGGCTTATCAGAAAAAGATGCATTTGCAATGTATTTTGACAGACAATCCTGTAGATACTTAAGCGATCCGGAAGACGTCATGGAAGGCTCCATTACCATCACTAAATATGATCTGACGGAAGAGAAAGTAATAGCCGGCACCTTTGAATTTACATTAGGAAAAGAAGATTGCGAAACCCTGCACTTCACTGAGGGACGCTTCGATATAAAGGTTCCGTAAGTGAGCCCCGGGATATTCTAATAACCAACAAAAAATCTTCTAACTAAACGCTACCCTGCATCTCATACAGAAAATTTACTGTAAAAAAACTATGTCAGCAATATGCCACAAGGATATTGAGCACTGCATATTATCACTAACGATGCCATTGAATAAGAAAATATTTTTGATTCAGCGGGAATAACATTATAATTGACAAAGTTCTTTCATTTACGTTTCATTGGTATTACACCTGACAGATCCTGAAAACCTGTCAGGTATCAATTACAACACACAAAAAAAGCGGAGCCGCACATGCTGCAACTCCGCTTTTCCTTGTTATCATTCTTAATTCTACATTCTCAATTCTTCATTCCCTCTAAACCGCCAGCTCTTCCTTCTGCTCCGCTTCCCCATATGTTTCTACAGGAATACAGCTGCACATCAGGTTTCTGTCGCCGTAGGCGCTGTCGACCCTGCTTACACTTGGCCAGAATTTATTTTCGCTCACCCACTCCAGCGGGTAAGCAGCTTTCTGGCGGCTGTAAGGATATTTCCAGCTGTCGGACATTACGGTAGCAGCAGTGTGAGGGGCGTTTTTCAGCACGTTCTGCTCCTTATCGGCTTTGCCTTGTTCAATTTCACGAATTTCATTCCTGATTTCGATAAGAGCGCTGCAGAAACGGTCCAGCTCAGCTACTGATTCGCTCTCCGTTGGCTCAATCATCATGGTACCTGCAACAGGGAAACTTACTGTAGGAGCATGGTAGCCATAATCCATCAGGCGCTTGGCGATATCTTCCACCTCAATGCCGGCTTTTTTAAACTCACGGCAGTCAATAATCATTTCATGTGCACAACGTCCGTTCTTACCTGTATACAAAGTATCATAATGCCCCTTCAGGCGGGCTTTGATATAATTTGCATTCAGGATAGCCATCTGCGTTGCTTTTTTCAGCCCTTCTGCGCCCATCATAGCAATATAGGCGTAGGAGATGGTAAGAATGCTGGCGCTGCCCCAGGGAGCTGCAGAAACTGCAGTAATGGCCTGCTCTCCTCCAGACTGGGCCATAGGGTTACCCGGCAGGAATGGAGCCAGGTGTGCTGCCACACCAATAGGCCCCATGCCGGGACCACCACCTCCATGAGGAATGCAGAAGGTTTTGTGCAGGTTCAGGTGACAAACATCCGCCCCTATATTCGCCGGTGAGGTAAGCCCCACCTGTGCGTTCATATTGGCGCCATCCATATACACCTGCCCGCCATATTGGTGAATAGTTTCGCAGATTCCAATAATAGACTCCTCGAACACACCGTGCGTGGATGGGTAAGTCACCATGAGGCAGCTGAGTGTATCTTTATACTTCTCGGCTTTGGCCTTAAGGTCGGCTACATCAATATTGCCACGCTCATCGCATTTTACAATTACTACTTCCATACCGGCCATTACGGCAGAGGCAGGGTTCGTTCCGTGTGCAGATGATGGAATAATGGATACATTCCGGTGGGTATCGCCACGGCTTTCGTGGTAAGCCCGTATTACCATTAGGCCTGCATATTCGCCCTGTGCACCGGAATTTGGCTGCAGCGAAGTAGCGGCAAAGCCTGTAATTTCCGATAGCCAGCCTTCCAGCCTGCGGAACATTTCCTGGTATCCTGCCGCCTGATCTTTCGGCACAAAAGGATGCAGCTGCCCCCACTCAGGCCAGGTTACGGGTATCATTTCCGTAGTGGCATTCAGCTTCATGGTACAGGAGCCAAGGGGAATCATGGAGTGCACCAGCGACAAGTCTTTATTTTCCAGCCGCTTCATATACCGGAGCATTTCATGCTCAATATGGTAGCTGTTAAAAACCGGGTGTTCCAGGTAAGCTGAGCGGCGGATGAGGGTTTGGGGCACCTGTAGCTTAAGCTCAGCAGCCGTATCTCCTTCTACTGTTATAGCTTCTTTTCCGGCTGCTGCGGCAAATACTGCTGCTATATCATTTACATCCTGCAGGAGAGTAGTCTCATCCAGCGAAATGGTTACTACAGTATTATCGGGGCGATAGTTAAAGTTAATTTGTTTTTGAAGCGCTGCTTTGCGCAGTGCATTAAGCTTTTCTTCCGAGCCCAGCTCAACTGCAAGGGTATCGAAATAAGCTTCGTTCAGCTGCTTAAAGCCAAGCATTTCCAGCGCAGTGGCCAGCTTTTGGCTCAGCAGGTGCACTCTTCCGGCAATTCTTTTAAGCCCCTGCGGACCATGATATACGGCATACATGCCAGCCATTACAGCCAGCAGCACCTGGGCAGTGCAAATATTAGAGGTAGCCTTTTCGCGGCGGATGTGCTGCTCGCGTGTTTGCAAAGCCATGCGGTACGCATCTTTGCCTGATTTATCTTTTGAAACACCAATGATCCTGCCCGGGATCTGGCGTTTATATTCTTCTTTGGTAGCAAAATAACCTGCATGCGGTCCGCCATAGCCCATAGGTACACCAAAGCGCTGGGAAGTACCCACCACCACATCGGCACCCATTTCAGCAGGAGGCGTTAAAAGGGTAAGGCTCAGGAGATCAGCAGCAAAGGCTACAAACACATCCTGCTTCTTTGCTTTGGCAATAAAGGCCGAATAGTCTTTTACAGCGCCCCATTTGTTGGGGTACTGCAATAATATGCCATAAAGGCTTTCATCCTGCAGGTCCAGCTCATCCACATCGCCAATTTCAAGCTCTATACCAACAGGAATAGCACGGGTTTTTAGTATGTCGATAGTCTGGAGAAAGGTGTTGCGGTCTACAAAGAATTTACCCGCATTCTTCTTACTTCCTTTACGCATGCTGTGGAGCATGGTCATGGCCTCGGCGGCGGCAGTACCTTCGTCGAGCAGCGAAGCATTGGCAATTTCCATTCCCGTAAGTTCCATTACCACCGTCTGGAAATTAATGAGCGCCTCAAGGCGGCCCTGTGCAATTTCGGCCTGGTAAGGTGTATAGGCAGTATACCAGCCCGGGTTTTCCATTATGTTCCGCAGGATAACCGGAGGCACAATGGTATTATAATACCCCTGACCTATGTAGGAACGGTACAGTTTATTTTCAGCGGCCAGTTTCCGGAACTCTTTAAGAAATTCGTATTCGCTGAGGGGAGCAGGAAGTTCAAGCTCCTTTTTTAAGCGTATAGAAGCAGGAATAGTCTCGCCGATCAGTGTCTCTACTGATTCTGCTTCAACTGTTGCCAACATTTTGTTGATTTCCTCTTCTCCGGCTCCGTTGTGCCGTATTTCAAACTTTTCGAAATGGGTCAGGTCGATCTTCATTATTGGTAATGGCAGTACTTTGTGTGGGGCAGAAAAGCTTTAAAATCGCTTCAATACCTCCACAAAATTACAATTTATTTAGGATAAAGATTCAATATTGATAATAATTGTAGTATCCGGGAATTAAGAAGGATACTACCTCTGTTAACCGTAAAGTGGTTCTGTTTTGTTTCATTATGGCGGCACTTTATCCCTTGTTTATTTCAACAGGTATAAAAAGGAGTTTAGCTTTTGATTTTCAATGATTTCAATTACTTATCTGCCTCTTTTTAAAAACAGGAGAAAGGAGAAATACAGAAGTTTGGCCCAATGCCTTCAGTGAACAGTTGATCTGGTGCCTCTGGTAGCGGAACTGCAATTTATACACATGCAAAACGTTTGCAAATTGTCTTTTACTATTATATAAAAATTCATGAGAAAGTTAATATTAGCGGCTATTCTTAATGCAGGCATTTGTTATGGCGCCATGGCACAGGACAGCACCGCTATCCGTTATGCCGGAACCATTACAGCCGGAGATATGAGGCAGCACCTGCAGATTCTGGCATCTGACAGCCTGGAGGGCCGTGAAACCGGTACCCGCGGACAAAAAATGGCAGCAGAATACATCAAAAATCATTTTAAAGAATCAGGCCTCCTGCCTGCAGGGCCGGATAACAGCTACTTTCAACCTTTTACGCTTGAAAAAAGAAGCTGGGGCACGGTATATGTATCTTCCGGCGACAGGCAATTTAACAATTTTGAGGAGGTTATATATTACGGGAATAACGATGTTACCGAAGAGGAGCAGCTGGAAATAGTATTTGCGGGCAGGGGCCGCCCTCAGGATTATGAGCGGCTCGATGTAAAAGGGAAAGCGGTAATGATCTTCGATTCTGAAGACAAGGAATGGAGAAAAAAACTCAAAACAGCCAGCGATAATGGTGCTACAGCTGCTATTATTACTTCCGGAAAAAACAAAGAGGATTTTAGCCGTACGGTAAACAACGCTAAATTTTTCATGAGCCGCTCCCGCCTTTCTTTACCAAACGGAGGAGGAACTTCACCTGCAAGCACTTTCTTTTTTACGGCTCCCGAAACAGCTGCAGAAATAATGGGCACTTCTTTAGAAAAGCTTGAGGAGGCCATTGCAAAGAAAGAAGAAGGTAAAAAGAGAGCTCTGCGTAAAGTAAAAAAAGCTAGCATTTCAGTAAAAGCAGAAAGAAGTGTGGAATCTGTGGCTACCGAAAATGTGATGGGCCTTGTGGAAGGAACCGACCTGAAAGATGAATACATTGTTATTACCAGCCATTATGACCACCTGGGCGTGGGCGAAAATGGTGAGATATTTAACGGGGCCGACGATGATGGCTCCGGCACTACCACCCTGCTAGAACTGGCAGAGGCTTTTGCTCAGGCAAAGCTTGATGGCAACGGCCCCCGCAGGAGCATTATTTTTATGGCCTTTACAGGTGAAGAAAAAGGCTTGCTGGGCTCGGAATACTTTATCAGCAACCCTACCTACCCTCTTGCACAAATGGTAACCAACTTAAATATTGATATGGTTGGCCGCGTGGACCTTACTCATGAGGAGGAACAGGATTATGTATACCTCATCGGCTCTGATAAATTATCGGCTGAATTGCACCGGATTAGCGAGAACGCCAATAAACAGTATACCGGACTTACGCTGGATTATGCCTTCAACGATGAGAATGATCCCAACCGTTACTACTACAGATCGGACCACTACAATTTTGCCAAAAATAATATTCCTGTAATTTTCTACTTTAACGGCACCCATGCCGATTACCACAAATCAAGCGACACAGTAGATAAAATATTGTTCGAGCTGATGGAAAAGAGAGGAAAACTGGTGTTTTATACCGGCTGGGAGCTGGCAAACAGAGATAAACGGGTAGCTCTGGATAAGAAGAAAAAAGAAGAGCAATAAATAAAAAAAGGAAAGCAGCGAATCATAAAGAATTGCTGCTTTCCTTTTTTTATTTTTTCTGCCGGAGCTTCAGAGGCAGTACAAGGTAAAGATTATTTTACCTTTTGTCTCCAACTTTTCCTTCGCGGGCTCTTTCTTTAGGAAACTCCCTGTGTACATCCTCAGCATGCTTCCTGCTTGTCCAGTAATCCTTATGATCTTCAGGTTCCAAAAGAGGATCTGATGGATCTGAACCCATTTCCTTGCTGAAATCAATAAATGAAACGGCGGCAATAAAAGCGACCAGAATACACACAATCCAGAAAAAAAGGTGTGCTCCGGCTCCTATAGGTGCTCCTAACATATTTTTATATTATCTGGTTTACTAATTTATTAACGATGCGAAGATACCTGTTTTCAAATAATTATTTCACTAAAAATAAAAATATTTAGAAACAGATGGCTCTCAGATATTACGCGCCAAACGGATCAGGGTTTTAATTTCCCAATTTCCTCCTGCCTTTTGCCCCCCGGTTTCCGCCCCGGCGGCCTTTGGGGCCTTTTTTACGGCTCTTCAGCTCAGGCTTTCTGGATTCTCCGCTTGCGGCACCACGGGGCGTCGTTTTCGAATCCTTACCGAACACCCTTTTCTTTTCATGAAAAGCGCCTGCAAAATCGGGGTTTTCTTTCCGCTTTTGTTCGTCAATTTCCCGGGCCATAAGCTGGCTTTCTTCAAAAGGTGTTTTTTCAACAGTAAGGTCGGGAGGGAGCGGAGCTCTTGCCACTGTCTGGCGGATGAGCTTTTCTATTTTACCAATATGGTATTCTTCGGCAGGGTTCACAAAAGTGATTGCCTCACCTGCCTGCTGCGCCCTTCCTGTGCGGCCAATACGGTGTACATAGTCCTCGTAAATAAGAGGCACATCGAAATTAATTACATGGCTCACCATAGTTACATCAATACCGCGCGCTGCCACATCGGTAGCCACCAGTACCTGTATACCACCCTCTTTAAAGGCCTCCATGGCATTAATGCGGGTATTCTGCCCTTTATTGGCATGGATTACGCGCACTTCCTCCACCAGTTTCCGCCCCAGATATTTACTTATTTCGTTGGCTGTTTTCTTGGTTTTTGTAAATACGATTACCCTGTTAAACCGCTCCTCGTCCGACAGGAGGTATAAAAGCAGATTTATCTTTGTCTTGATGTTTGGCACCTCATATATCAGCTGGCTCACCATTTCGGCAGTGGTTGCCTGCGGTGCCACCTCTACTTTTTCAGGGTATTCAAGGAAGTTTTCCGACAAGCGGATCACCTTATCGGCCATAGTTGCCGAAAACAGGGCATTCTGCCTTTTTACAGGAATAACCTCCAGCACACTGTTGATCTGGTGCATAAAGCCCATATCCATCATCTTATCGGCCTCATCCAGCACCAGGGAACTAATTTGTTTTGTAGGCAGGCTGCCAGTGCGGTATACATCTAAAAAGCGGCCCGGGGTGGCCACTATAATATCCACTCCTGCAAATACCAGATCGGCCTGGGCCTGTACGCCTTTTCCGCCAATAAGCGAAATAATACGCAAATCTGTATATTTAGAAAAGTCACGGAAAACTTTCTCTATCTGCAGAACCAGCTCACGGGTCGGGGCAAGAATAAGTGCTCTTGGTGCATTACCCTGCGCATATTTTATCTTCATAAGCAGGGGAAGCACATAAGCAGCTGTTTTGCCTGTTCCTGTAGGGGCAATACCCAGCAGGTCATGACCAGCCTGCAAAACAGGAATCGCCTTCTGCTGAATTTCAGTAGGATCCTGGTAACCGGCCTCTTCTATAGCTGTAAGCAGTTGCTTGTTAAGCTTGAAATCGGCAAAAGTTTTTTTATCTTGGCTCATGATTATTTTTTTGGGCGTTGCAGCACAAAGATAGCTTTTTTTGTATTCAAATAAGATAAAGCGCGTACATGTTCAAAGCAGCGGTTTATCTTTATAGTTCAATCAGCTGGCTGCATTTTTTAAACAAGACTGCACAAACAAGCATTTCAATAATAAAAAATCCATGAAAACAACATTAATACTTAACGCTAAGGTAGTTAATAAAGGAAGCATTAAAGAACTTGATGTTTATATAAAAGGCCCCTGGATAGAACAAATAGCGCCTGACCTCTCCCACCACCCGGCCGACACAGTAATCGACGCCAGTGGTAAATACCTGCTCCCCGGGGTAATTGACGACCAGGTACATTTTCGCGAGCCGGGCCTTACCCATAAAGGCGATATTTTTACAGAATCGCGCGCTGCCGTGGCCGGAGGCATTACTTCTTTTATGGAAATGCCCAATACAAACCCGCAAACCCTTACGCAGGATCTGCTGCAACAGAAATACGATATTGCCGCCAAAAACTCCCTGGCGAATTACTCCTTCTTTATGGGGGCCTCCAACGACAACCTGGATGAGGTACTGAAAACAGACAAAAGCAAGGTATGCGGCATTAAAGTATTTATGGGATCCTCCACCGGTAATATGCTGGTAGATAATACGCAGACACTGGAAAAGCTGTTCAGCAATGCCGATATGCTCATTGCCACCCACTGCGAAGATGAGGCCACCATCAGGAAAAACATTGAAGAGTTCAGGGCTAAATATGGCGAAGATGTGCCTGTGGAAAACCATCCGCTCATAAGAAGCGCTGAGGCATGCTATAAATCCAGCAGCATGGCTGTAGAGCTTGCAAAAAAACATGATGCCCGCCTTCACATCCTGCACATTTCAACCGCAAAGGAAACGGAGCTGTTCAGAAACGACATTCCGCTGCAGGATAAAAAGATTACTGCCGAGGCCTGCATACACCACCTGTGGTTCGACGACAGCCGGTATGCTGACAAAGGAAACCTCATCAAGTGGAACCCGGCAGTTAAAACAGCCGCCGACCGCGAGGCTATCCGCAAAGCAGTAAAAGACGGCAGAATAGATGTACTGGCAACAGATCATGCCCCTCACACCCTTGAGGAAAAGGACAATACCTATTTTAAAGCACCAAGTGGCGGCCCCCTGGTACAGCATAGCCTGGTAGCGGCTCTGCAGCTCCACCACGATGGTGTTTTTACTATGGAGGAAGTAGTGAACAAGATGTGCCACAACCCGGCCATATTATTTAATATTGAGAAAAGAGGTTTTATTGAAGAAGGTTATTATGCCGACCTGGTATTGGCAGACATGAGCCGTCCATGGGAGGTGAGCAAGGGTAATATCCTGTACAAGTGTGGCTGGTCTCCTTTTGAGGGACAAACATTTGACACTTACATCACCCACACATTCGTTTCAGGGCACCTTGCCTGGGAAACGGGCAGGTTTAACGAATCGAAAACGGGCGAAAGATTGTTATTTAACAGGAATTAAAATAGATCAGAAAAATTTTTGAAATTTTTCCTCCTAACCCTTTGCGAAATCAAAAATGCCTGCTACATTTGCATTCCCAATACACGGTGATTGTAGTTCAGTTGGTTAGAACGCCTGATTGTGGTTCAGGAGGTCGCCGGTTCGAGTCCGGTCTTTCACCCTTAAAAACCCTTGTTAACGATTTGTTTAGCAAGGGTTTTTTCTTGTTCATTCTGAAACTTTTCCTTCCCTTTGGGTTTTAATGGGATATGTTCGATCCTGAGATTTTCTTTGACCTGCCGTTAAGGCAAAAGATAAAAGTACTTTATGAGCACGGCTCATTTGTGGTAGCTATCCGTTATTATGGATACAAGATAAACCTGTACCTTATTGGAAGGCATTATGTGGAGGTTTTTTATAACCACAAACTGGACTGCATTGAAAAAATTGAGCTTATGAATCCTCATCATAGCCGGATTAAATTTTACACCGACCAGATTAACCTTCCTAAGAATATTTTGTAGCCGGCACCAAAGCCGGCTTTTTTTTTATCAGAACAAATAACAGAAACTGTTAGCGGCATTTTTTTTTAAAGCCAATTATCTCCTGCAAAAGAAATAAACAGAATTCCATTTGGTATGAAACTTAAATGAATTTATAATTGCATACTGCATCCTGATGCCACGCAATAATTTGTTTAAAAATTGCCCTTCAATAGATTATTTAAAAGAAGGTCTCTATATTCGTATCAGGAGCACTTTTTTTTCGCAACCAAAACTTTAAAAATAAACCTCATGAAAAACGTTACTTCCTATATCGGGCTTTTCATAATTGTATTAGCAGCTATTTTTATGCTTGTAATTTATGCTACTGGTAATACAAGCAATACTATGCTGGCTATTGGCGGCGGCCTGGGAATAGTAGGATTGTTAGTGCAGATATTTGTTGGACGGTCTGTTGACTATTAAGCTTACAAAACAGCCTGCACAACAAACAACCAGCCCAGAAAGGAATGAAGAACACCTGCCTGACAAAGACTGCAGCAAGCGCAGGGCAGGAGGTACGGTTGTATAAAAAAAACCAGAAGGTGTACGAAAAGCTAAACGAATTAAAATCAGTTTAGCTTTTCGCCTTTTTAACCAGCTCGCGGGAGCTGAACGTTTTGTGCAGCTTTAACACCTGCGGCAGGAGGAGCCTTTCCTCATCATTCTGCACTTTATAATCTGCCCGCCTGATTCTCTCCTCTTCAGGAAGTTGTCTGGAAATAATGGCTTCTATCTGCAGGCGGGAACGGTGCTCATCCCTGATGACGGCACGCCTGATCCGCAACTCCTCCGGAGCCGCAACAGCAACCACGGCATCCAGGCTTTTATAAGAACCTGATTCAAATAATAAAGCCGCTTCCTTAACCACATAAGGAACAGAACGCTGCTCCTTCAGCCACTTATCAAAATCGAGTCCCACACGGGGGTGTACGAGTCCGTTCAGCAACTCAAGTTTTTCAGGATTATCAAATACTTCGCCGGCCAGAAAAGCACGGTTTAAAGTTCCGTCCTCTAAATAGGCGGCTTCACCAAAATGTCCTTTAACCTGGCGCACCAATGTCTGGTCCTCTGCCATCAGTCGCTTAGCACGCGAATCGGCATCGTAAACAGGAATGCCTAAAACAGAAAATATCCTGCAAACAAGGCTTTTACCTGCGCCAATGCCACCGGTCACACCAATTTTTAATGGCAAATTGTTCAAATTATTATCTGGGGTTTCTTCTTCCGGCATAACGCAAGGGTACTGTTTCTGATTCTATTTCAACATCACTTACAAAGTAAGGCACTTCTCCTATGGTAAGCGTCACGGTGGAGTCACGGGGATTTAACCTTCTGTAATCAGCAATTAACCTGAAACCTGCCGATTGTGCCTCATTTAAATTTTCATCACGGACGGTAAAAGAAACCACTGCCGTGGAATCCGCAAGATAAACACTTGAATCGGCCGGAAAATTTACCGGACGGATAGATGCCAGCCTTGTAGTACGGGAAAACCTGGCAACATCAAACCGTATCCGGATCTGATCCGGCTCAATACTAATCCTGTCCGATTCCATTTCAGAAAGGTCAATAACCTCATCAAAAGAACTATTTAACTGCTTATAAGGCACGGGCAGTAATAAAGAATCTGCAAGGCTCCTTATAAAGGAAGAGTTTGCAATTACTACAGCCGAATCCGGCTCCACCACCACGGGGCTTACTATACGATAATTTTTTTCTAAAGAGATGCCGGCACTATCAATGGCCAGCGCCACCTTCTTGGATTCTCTTTTCTCAATATTCAGATGAAGAGTGTCTGTAACGACATAATTGATCCGCACATCGCTCAGCTGGTCGGAGTCAGAAATAATAGACTGAAGGGAAGCCTTGGTCAGGAACTTTAAATTTGAAGGATCTTCCTGCAGTAAAATTTTTATAGGCTGCTTATTAAACCAAAAGGTTTTTCGCAGCAAACTCCAGCCACCGCCGGTTACAACCACACTTACCTTTTCAGGCAGCTCTTCAACTACCACAAAATCTTCCCGGTTGTCATACACAAACTCAACAGGATAGTTTAGCCGTGTGGCATAATCCTTATTTAAGGCATTAAAAAACCAGAAAGTGGTAGCCCCTGCAATGCACAGAGCTACCACCTTCCAGTTACTTCTTTCTGAAGTTAATAGTTTTTTTAATCCGTTAATTATGGACCTGGTTTGCTTCAAGCTGCTTTAGTTTCTTTCGCAAATTTTTTACTTGCCTCAAGTGAAATGGCCGATTTCTCAAAAGTGAGCTTAGTGCCACGGTCTACATCAAGAACTACGGTATCTCCTTCGAAGCCGGAAATCCTTCCGTGCATACCGCCAATGGTTACAACATGGTCGCCTTTTTTGAGTGACTCAAGATAAGTTTTTTGATCCTTTTGCTTTTTCTGCTGCGGCCTCACCATAAAAAAGTAGAATATTATAATAATTCCCCCAATAAGAATGAGGTTGCCCATCCAGCCATTATCGGCGGACATTTGCAGGAAAATAAAGTGAAGCATAGTGGTTAAAGTACTGATGTGCTGAATTTGTTTATGTGCGAATTAAATAAAAAAAACGAAAATACAGAGCAATACCTTATAAAAAGAGCAGAAAACTTCGCAGGAAGTCCGCTGCTCTTTTTAAGTATTTTGATAATATTTACGTTTTACCGGAATACGGCTACAGGTTGATATTATTTTACAGGCCCGGCAGAAAGATCCTGACCTTTACCTTCCACATTACCTTTTATTCTGACGGTAGTGGTAGGGTTTTTAGTATTAGCAGTTATAGTAACCACTTTATTTTGTGCTCCTGTTTTGTTGCTGCTATCGAATTTCACCTGGATTTCACCTGTTCCACCAACCGGGATAGGCTCCTTAGAATAACTTGGCACTGTACACCCGCAGGTAGCAGAGGCATTCTGGATTATAAGCGGAGCATCACCCACATTCTTAAACTTAAAGGTATGCTCCACAACAGTACCTTCTTTTACAGTACCAAAATCATACTCTCCCTGCTGAAATTCAAAACTTGCTGCAGGCCCTTTGTTCTCTTCCACATTTGCCAGCTGGCCGGGAGAAGGGTTAACCACATTAGAAGCATTTACGGCCTGTCCGCCATTACCCTCAAGAGTGGCAACTCTTTGCTCAAGCCTGTCGACACGGCTTTCCATTTCAGGATTATTACAGCTGCTAAAGCCAAAAATACCGGCAGCTAACAGCATTGCATATGAGATATGCTTTTTCATACAATTTATCTGGTTTATGATTTCTTTTATATAGTGACTCTGCGCCTCAGGGCCGTGATTATATATATAATACTGCCATAATGCCAATTGCCTTCCGGAGGTTCCTTATTTCTTAAGTTTTTCAATAACAAAGTCAGTAAACTCTGTTGTTGAAGCAGAACCACCAAGGTCGCCGGTACACTGGTCCTTATGCAGGAGGGTTTCGTTTATTGCGTTTTCAATATTTCGTGCATGATCGTGCAGTTCCATATGGTGCAGCATCATAATAGCTGAACGCAGCAATGCAGTCGGATTGGCTTTTCCCTGCCCTGCAATATCAGGCGCAGTGCCGTGTACAGCCTCAAAGATGGCAATCTCATCTCCTACATTAGCGCCTGCAACTACACCCAGTCCGCCAACAAGGCCTGCACAAAGGTCAGAAAGGATATCGCCAAACAGGTTGGTGGTTACAATTACATCAAACTGTTCCGGTTTAATCACCAGTTGCATACACATATTATCCACGATCTTATCTTCGTATTTAATATCAGGGTATTGCTTTGAAATTTCGTCCCCCGCTTTCAGCAACAGCTTTCCTGCATTTTTAAGGATATTGGCTTTGTGCACCAGGGTAACTTTTTTACACCCCATTTTATGAGCGTATTCAAAAGCGCCTTTCACAATATTATAACAACCCTCCCAGCTCACGCGGCTGATGGAATCAGCAATCTGAAGGCGTTCATCCATATATTCCAGCCCGGCGTACAAACCTTCGGTATTTTCCCTGAAAATACACAGGTTAACATTTGAGAATCTGGAAGCAACCCCTTCTGTACTAACACATGGCCTTATATTCTGATACAGATTGAAGGCCTGACGAAGTTGCACATTAACACTTTTGAAACCTTTACCTACAGGAGTGGTAATAGGGCCTTTCAGCGCAATTTTATTCTTTTTGATTGAGTTCAGGAGAGAGCCGGGAATTAACTCCCCAACTGTTTCAAGCGTAGTTTCACCCGCATTTTCTTCTTCCCATTCCACCGGCACCTGCGCTGCGGCAAATACCTTTTTAACTGCGTCTGTTATTTCGGGGCCTATTCCGTCTCCTTTGATTAAGGTTACTAATTTTGTCATAACTTATAGTTTTTCTTCCTTCTTTATTTGTCCGATGAGGGTTTCCACATCCCTTAATAATTCTTCGGCTTTATTTTTAGCATCTGTAATAACTCTTTCTCCTTCGGATTTTGCTGCACTTTCCGGCAGATCCTCCGACTGCAGTTCATTCAGAATATCTTCTAATGCAGCCTTAAACCTGAACAAATTATAGGAAACCCTGCCACGTGTATTGGATCCTTTATCGGGAGCAAATAAAACACCTACAGCCCAGCCTGTAGCTACGCCGGTTAACAGAGATAAGAAGCCTATGGTACCTTTATTCATAATAACAAGATTATTTGTTGTCAATTAATCCTCTTCCGCTTTTACGTATAACGCCTTTTTCCTGGAGTTCGTTTGAAAGTACATCAAGAACTCCGTTTACAAAAAATTTACTTTTGGGCGTACTGTATTTTTTAGAAAGCTCAATATACTCGTTTATTGTCACTTTTACAGGAATACTACTAAAATTAATCATCTCACTCAGGGCCATCATCAGGATAACTTTATCTAACAGAGCAATCCTGTCCACCTCCCAGTTTTTACTTTTTCCGGAGATCATTTCCTCGTACTCCTTCTCATTTTTAATACTATTGTTGAACAGATCGATAAAAAACTCCTTATCATCCTCCCAGTTATAGGACAGTTCTGCCAATTCGTGCTGGTCGGTACTATCCTCTTCCAGCGATTTAACTGTACGCTGCACCATACTCTTCAGCACCTCCTGGTTCTCTGCCCAGTAAAGGTCCCTCTCTTCCATATAGGAATTTACCAGGTCATGCTTAAACAGCACTTTCTTTACCACATACTGAACAACCTTTTTATCCTCCTCAAAATCGGGAGCATCTTTTTGCAGGTATTCCTTAAAGGTATCGTCGTTGCCTAACACCTCTTTATACAGCTGCTTCATAAAATCCTGCTCCTCTTTCCAATGGAGATTGTACTTTATAGCCGCCACCTGCAGGGGCTTATTTGAGGCAAGTAAAGCTACTGCCTTATTACGGATCCAGTTGGAGTCATCCACCAGCGCCTTACGCCCCAGGTTCAGTCTTTTTTCGCGTTCGTTCTGTGCAAAATCAACCAGTTCAGTAATTAATAACAAAAAAGCCAGATAGCGTTCAGCAATCTTTTCGGCCTCGGCCACCATACTTTTACGCAAATGGCTTACATCCTGCCGAACCAGCTTCTCAAAATAGTTCAGGGCATCCTGC
This sequence comes from Cesiribacteraceae bacterium YIM B00369, assembly GCA_017948555.1. Classification (GTDB taxonomy): domain Bacteria; phylum Bacteroidota; class Bacteroidia; order Cytophagales; family Cyclobacteriaceae; genus Nafulsella. The sequence goes on from JAFMYY010000016.1 coordinate 103,630, forward strand.
GCTGCATTTACCTGCACTTCAGTATATTCATCAACCCCGGTAAGCCTTCCCTTATCATAGCTTTTTATAAATAGTTCTGAGGCTGCCTTTCGGTTCTCCTTCAACTTAACAGGATCCTGTACCTCCATGGAGTTCAGATCAGGAGTAAATTCTTCCCGTATCAAATCCAGTCCAAGGTGGTAGTCTGACTGCCTGCACTGAAAAAAGGCAAAAATGTTTTGCATTGCCTTTATGCGTAAATATCTTCTGTTAAGCATTATCCTTTTTTATAATCGTTTTAAACCCTGAAAGTGCTATGATTCTGTTGCTTTAACACTTTTCATAGTTTAATACGATTCCTGTAAATTATGTTCTTTATAATTAGTTATTCCCTATTACGCTGTTGATCTGCAAATATTGGACTGGCAATCCAGAATTAAATTGTGTATAAAAAAATACACTACTCAACACCCTCTGTTACTCTATATTAATAAGACAGCTTTACCCTGCCCACATCCTGTATGCGCCTGAGTGCCATTTCTATGGCTGCATGCTGGGGCGTTACCCCTTCCATATCGGCCTTATGGAGAATGTCAGTGCAAATATCGTATACCCGCTCCGCCTTCAGGTAAGCGCGCTCACGCTGGTAACCTCCTTCAAATTCAGCAACCACGTTAATGAGGCCTCCTGCGTTGATCAGGAAATCCGGCGCATAAATAATGCCTTTTTCCTGCAGCATTTTTCCATGCTTTTCTTCCTCGGCCAGCTGATTATTTGCGGCACCTGCTATTACATTGCACTTCAGGCGGGGAATAGATGCATCGTTCAATATTGCCCCCATTGCGCAGGGAGAGTAAATGTCAATATCAAGGTCCAGCATCTTGTCCGGCAATACCACCTCTGCCCCAAAAGTATCTGAAACATACTTGAGTCTTTCGGCTGCAATATCGCTCACGAACACTTTTGCATTTTCTTTGTGGAGACGTTCCACCAGGTAAGTACCCACCTGCCCTACTCCCTGCACCAGTATTTTCTTTCCTTCGAGGCTGTCGCTGCCCCATGCTTTTTTGGCTGCCGCCTTCATCCCCAGGAAGGTACTGTAGGCAGTAACCGGAGAAGGATCTCCGCCGCCACCCATTACCTCAGGCAGGCCTGTTACATATTCTGTTTCCAGAGCTATATATTCCATATCGGCCGTCCGGATGTTAACATCCTCAGCTGTTATATAGCGCCCCCCAAGGCTATCTACAAACCGGCCAAAGCGCCGCATAAAAGCCTCTGTTTTCTGGGTTTTAGCATCACCTATAATTACAGCTTTACCTCCTCCCACATTCAGTCCGGAAATAGCCGCTTTAAATGTCATCCCGCGCGACAAACGGAGAACATCCGTAACAGCCTCCTGCTCAGTAGTATACTGCCACATGCGGGTTCCGCCCAGCGAAGGCCCCAGTGTGGTATTGTGAATGGCAATAATTGCCTTCAGTCCGGTGGCTTTATCATAGCACATCACCAACTGTTCGTGCTCCATTTCTTCCATTTGGGCATACACAGTTTTATTTACTGTATACACGTCTTTTATCTCTGCCATTTACAGATATTTACAGTTTATACTACCTTTACAACCGGAAGGGTATCGGGCAATTTTAAAAAATAATACAAAATTAGCCCTTTTCGCTGAGTATATCAATCGACCCTGCATTATAATAACCTATATAAAACTACATACGTTGTACTTAAGGTGAAAGAACTAAGTTATCTCAACAAATATTTAATAAAATATAAGCGGTACCTCATACTGGGTACTATTTTCATTATTATATCTAATATTTTTGCCATTATTCCGGCACAGGTGGTGCGATATGCATTCGATCTGGTAAAAGAAAATATTGAGGTATACAGGCTTTACCGCAACCTGGATATACAGGAATCTATCTTTGATATGTTTGCCCACAGCATTTTTGTTTACGGGCTTATCATCCTGAGCATGGCTATTCTGAGAGGAATATTCCTTTTCCTTGTCCGGCAAACTATTATTGCCATGTCGCGGCATATTGAATTTGATCTTAAAAATGAAATTTACCAGCATTACCAGAGTCTTCCTCTGAGTTTTTACCGCAGGAATAATACAGGCGACCTGATGGCCCGTATTTCAGAAGATGTAAATAAGGTAAGAATGTACCTTGGGCCGGCTATTATGTACGGGCTTAACCTGCTTACCCTCTTCATGATCCTGATCCCGTATATGATATCAGTAAACCCGCGGCTCACCTTATATGCCCTGCTGCCCCTTCCCCTGCTCTCTGCCAGCATATACTTTGTAAACAACCTTATCCACCGGCGCTCCGAGGCAATTCAGCGTGCTTTGGGCGGCCTTTCCACTTTTACTCAGGAAGCCTTTTCAGGCATAAGGGTATTAAAAGCTTTTGCCCGTGAGAGCGATTCGGCAGCCCGGTTTGATGTAAAGAGCAATGAATACAAAGACAAATCCTTACGGCTTACATTTGTAAATGCTCTTTTTTACCCGCTCATTATGGCCCTTATCGGGCTTAGCACTGTTCTTACCGTTTATGTGGGAGGGGTGGAAGTTATGCGCGGAGCCATTTCCACCGGAAATATTGCTGAGTTTGTAATTTATGTAAACCTGCTTACATGGCCTGTAACATCGGTAGGCTGGGTAACCAGTATTGTACAGCAGGCTGCAGCCTCGCAAAGCAGGATCAATGAATTTTTACATACCAAAAACAATATTACTTCCACTGAAAATATGGAAAAGGAAATTGAAGGTTACATCAGCTTCAGGGATGTAAGCTTTGTATATCCTGATTCTGGCATCCGTGCATTGAAGAACATTTCCTTTGAGGTGGCCCCGGGGCAATCGCTTGCCGTTATTGGTACTACCGGCTCCGGTAAAAGCACTATAGCCAACCTCCTTCTCCGCATGTACGACAGCACAAGCGGGGAAATTAAAATTGATGAACACTCTATTGAAGCCTACAATATCAGCAGCCTGCGTGCCCAGACAGGCTATGTTCCTCAGGATGTATTCCTCTTTTCCGAGTCGATACGCGATAATATATCTTTTGGCAATATAGAACTGACGGATGAACAGGTAAACGCTGCCGCTGCCGATGCTGACCTGCTGGAAAATATTGACCGTTTTCCGCAGGGCTTTGAGACTAAACTTGGTGAGCGGGGTATAACGTTAAGCGGCGGCCAGAAGCAAAGGGTAAGCATTGCCCGCGCCATTGCCCGAAACCCTAAAATTCTTATCCTGGATGATTCCCTCTCGGCTGTAGACACAAAAACAGAGAACAGCATTTTACAGTCCCTCAAAAAAATAATGAAAGGGCGTACCAGTATCATTATATCTCACAGAGTATCATCAGCTAAACTGGCCGACAAAATAATTGTACTGGACGATGGGGTTATTGTGGAACAGGGCACTAACGAAAGCCTGCTGGCAAGGGGTGGTGTTTACAAAGAACTGTATGATAAACAACTTACCGAAGAGGTGGCAGGCGAAGAGTAGTGTTGTTCGTTGTTTGTTGTTTGTTGTTTGTTCAGTAAAATACAAAAGGCTCCTGTTTGTTATAAACGGGAGCCTTTTTTCCTCAAAATTTCCTAAACCTGACTTTTTACTTCTGCAGGAATAACACTGCTAATTATCCAATCCTTCCTTTTCCAGCAGTCCGTGTATTTCTTTTATTAACTCATCCCCATGGCTTGGCCTTGTGGCATCAGCTGATACTACCTGGCCTTCCTGATCTATAAGCAGGTAATGAGGTATTCCCAACACATTAAATTTTTGAGAAAGAATTTGCCAATCCTCGTTTCTAAGCCTGAAGTGCTCTCCTTTAATTTCAGGAAGTTTGTTAGTCCATGCTTTCAGGGGGGAAGACTCATTGGTGATATATAAAAACACCACCTCTGTACCGTCCAACTCTTCTTTAAGTTTTTTTGAATAAGGCATTTCTTTCATACATGGTCCGCACCAGGTAGCCCAGAAATCGACATACACCACTTTACCTTTGTACTTTTCTATCATGGCATCGAAGAGCTTCTCTGACTCCACCAAAGGCGTTTTATTTACTATCACCCCACTCATATCCTTTACTTCGGCAAGCTCTTTAACAAGCTGTGCATTATAATTTTCTATGTAATCTTTTACAAAAGAGGTTTTTACCTCCTGGTCCAGCCCCTGCAATTCCTTATCACTAAGGGGCAGGTAACACTGTTCCATTATATTTATTTTATTTTGAGCCATTACAATATCCAGAACCAGCTCATCCTCAACACCCAGGTACTCCTGCATAATTTTTAACTTCAGCTGATACTGCCGGTCCATATTGTGGGCGAGTACAATATTTGAATATTTATCCACGAATGCCTGTAAAACCTGGTCATACTTTTCTTTTCGGGCTTTCCGGGCTACTTCCCCGGTTCCTTTTATTGATGCAACAGCTCCTTTAAGGGCTACTTCTTCATCTGTTAGCCTGACTCCTCTTTCTTCAAGCAACTTTTCTATCTGGTCCAGCTCCATTGTTGATTCCTCTGCCTCCCCAACTCTGAAGTCCCGGACATTATCTATAAAAGATGAAAAATCTGTTGTAAGGAGTCCGAGTTGAAAGTTTACAGGAATTGCCTGCATAAAAGAATAATAAGATTTATCCAGCTCCAGGGGCTGCAATGGAATCTGTAGCGAATCCGGCTTATCCTTTTCACGCAGGTAGTGAGCATAACCTCTCAGGTTCTCTATCTCTATGAGGGTATTTATAGCTTTAAAGTTTAAAGAAGTCTCAAGATATTGATATGCTTTCAAACTGATAGCACCTCCTGACTTAAGATTTTTTAGCTGACTTTGCTTTTCCTGATATTTAGCTAAAACCCTGGATTTATACTGTTCCGGACTTAACGCTAATACTTCCTCCAGGATATCCTCATTTCCAAAATCAAGAAGCTGCACATATCTCTGAATATCAGCATTTATAGCAGCGCAACTGCCCATGTATGTGCTTGTCTTTTCCCTGGCCAGGTAATCGGCACTATTACTATAAGACCGGGAAAATTCATCCAGCTCAAAGGTCCATAAGGTTTCACTACCAGGTTCCACAAAAACAGAGGGATGGGCCTGCTGCAGATTCAGGTGAACAGCCCCGGGATAATCCAGAGGTACTTTAACTTCAAAGCGCCCCAGTTTATCGATCTTAAATTCGTGTTTAGCCCCTTCTCCCGGAAAAAGATTCCTGATGGAGGCAAAGCCTGCGTCCATACCCATTTTAGGAGAATATCCTTTTATATATCCCCTGATAACGGCATCTCCTTTTCGTATTACAGGCTCTGAGAATTCTTTTTGAGATGTGTAATCATAGGATGGATCCGCAATTTTTTCCCGGGAAAAAGGAATAAGTCTTTTTTTATCCGGACCCATCAACAGCCTTCCATCCTTACCGGCTTTTGCATAAACTATTTTGGATTCGGCTCCCTTTACCAGGGTTATTTCATTTATTTTACCCTTTTGCCTGATGGGACCATATTCCCAGAAAGCATTTTCAAATACAGCAAAGTGCTCATAAAATCCGTAAGTCCACTCCCCGCTTCCTGATGTGGCAAACCAATCGCCTTCTAATAAAGAAGGGATTGTTTTTTGTCTTTTATCCTCCCGAAGGCTTATGTCATAAATATTAAAGCAATTAGAGGATGGACATTCAATAAAGTCAAATGCTTTTGTTGATGCCCCTAAAGGAGGAAAAAAGAGTGTATATGAGGTTTTTCCTGACTCCGGCATCCAGAATTCTTCATCAATAGTTATTCCTTCAGCGGTAATTATTCCCAGTTTTTCGCCTCCCTCTGTTGCCTGGATATAAGTTGAAGAAGGTATTTTAATCCACCACTTTGGAATATAAGTGGCATTGCAATAAATAACAGTGGCGGTATCCCTTAGTTCTATTTTTACAATATCAACTGCGGGAGAGTTTCGGGCGGTGTAATAGGGGGTTTCAACTACTCGTTGAGCATAGGCGCCTGTAAAAAAGAATAGAAGCACCAGAATCCCCGGCATTGAATGTTTCATAAAAACAGATTTTGTAGGTGATGTATGATATTAAAAAAAATTAGCCCATAAATTTTATAGCCCTGCAACGCAATCCATTTACAGGATAAAAAGCCAAAGGAGCTGTAAAAAAAACCAACAATAGGATTCTATTTAAAACTCATTTTTTTCTTTATCCGGAAAGTAATTATATATAATGTTAAGAAAATAATTTCAATAACCAAAGATATTTTAATACTTTACAGCAGTACCTGAAAAGGGCTTAAAAAACAACAGAAAGAGACTATACTTTAACTTAGTACCTACGCCTGAGGCTCATATGTTGACAGGCATTCTTCTATTTCAATCCTGTTTTTGGGAATAAAAAAACGATACTGCCGGATTCAGATGAATTACTTATTCAAACGTTTGATATATTTTGGAAACATTTCAGGCACAGAATAGTAGAATATAAATACTTAAACCCTGCATTGTACCTCACTCCAAAGACACTATGCGCACTCCTAAACCAAAGACCGGCAAAAAAAAGAATAAAGCAGATGTACAGCAGACAAACACGGAATTTATTTCGAAGGCCCTCAGGAGTAAAACTTTAAATAAAAGCAGTATTGTCAGTACTGTCAGCGATCAAATAAAATTCCAGCCCCACAAATCCGAAAATTTGGCTCTTTTCAGCAAATCATTTAACTCCGTAAAATCCAGCTCCTTACTTTTCGCATTCTGGTGCATAGGAACAGGCTTTCTTTTCCTTATAGTGCTTACTTTTACATTCCCCGGCCTTGCGCCCTTTTCTATTCTTCTTATGCTGGCAGGAGCGGTTACGGGAATAGCATCTTCTTTTACAAGGTCAGGAAAAGCGCTTACCTCTATAAGAAAGGCCGGCAAATGTGTTTCCGAAAATAATTACAAACAAGCATTAAACCATCTCGAAAAGGCCCATAGTTTAAAGCCTACCAATGCTTTACAGGAGCAAATAGAGGAGTTGAGATTTTATTTAACTGCCCATCAAAAATAAAAATAGCCTTACCGGAAACCGGTAAGGCTAAAAAGCTTCAGAAATTATAATCATCAATCTAAACTATACCTGTTAAATAATAGCATGCTTAACTTTTACCTGCAAAGGAATAAGTGCCTCTTATTTCTTAAGAATCTTCACATGGTATTTCTTCCCTGCCACTAATACTTCTGCAATATAGAAACCGGTGGAAAGCTTGCTGATATCCCACTGGTTTTCTGCAACCCTCTCAGGTACGATAGTTGCTCCACGAAGTGTCAGCAGATTTAATTGCTGTATTCTTCCTTCTTTTAGATCCAGATTAAGGATGTTTTCCGCAGGGTTAGGGAAAAGTTTAAGGCCAACTTCCTGTTCCTTAGAAACTCCTGATACTATTGGCGTTTCAATCGGGTAATCGGTGTACATTTTGTAGGCTCCAGGGGCCAGAGAAATTTCCTGTGTTGCTACATTAACCTCTATTGCTTTTCCACCATTGTAGTATTCGTACCAGGTGCCGGTGTGCGGAAAGCTTACCGTTGCTGTTTTCGCTGTTACATCAAAGTTTGCTACAATTTTCACATTCATTTCTCCGGCATCTGAGGGCGCAGAGCTGTTTGCGGCATTCTGAATCGTTAACTGTTTCACAAGCGAATTTCCTCCCTCAAAAGAAGGTATGCCCGAAGTAAATACGTCATAGGTATTTCTTAAACGCAGCAGGCCGGCAGTAAAGTCATACAGGCTTTTACGCTCAGGATTCTGCCGGTACTCCCAGAGAACCGGCTTAGGTGCTGTACGGCAGTTGTTGTTTACTGTACCATTTTCACATGCGTTAATGCTTACATCATAGCCCAGCTCCCCGAACTGCCACAGCATTTTAGGGCCTGGTACGGTATAGAAAAAGAGTCCTGCTGCCTTTATCCTCTCCAGGGCAGTGCTTAAATCTTTCACATCATAATTTCCGGCTGAATTTCCATGATTCAGTTTTTTAACCATCAAGCGCTCTTCGTCATGGCTTTCCATATAACCTACCACATGAGGAGCATTCCAGCCCCGTGTACCATGGTAAACCCAGCTTACATCAGAATCTGCAGTGTATCCAAGAGTATTCTGGCCATAGTTATGGTTCATTACACCCCATAACAGCATTCCTTTACCCTCATCTGCCCTGTATTCCGCAAGTTCCTTTTCTTCCTGATTAACTGCCAGGTGCTCCAGAATAACATAAGCATCAGGATTGTTCTCCCATATTTCATCGGCCATACGCTTTAATATACTGATCCTCGAAGCATCGTAGGCAGACCAGGCATTTACATTATCAGGGTTATTGGTTTGGGTAAACCCTTTTGATAAATCGAAGCGGAATCCATCGAAATGATACTCTTCCAGCCAATAGGTATTTACACTATCCACATAAGCCTGCGTATAAGGGCTTTCGTGGTTAAAATCATACCCTACATTAAATGGGTGTGTCGGCTGCTGATTAAACCAAGGCGATTCTGCGGAAACATTATCAGCCGCCTCATCCCAGTATAATTTCACAAGCGGACTTTGGCCAAACGCATGGTTAAGTACCATATCCAGTATTACCGCCATTCCATGCTGGTGGGCAGCCTCAACAAACTGCTTCAGATCATTCTTTGTACCATAATATTTATCCGGCGCAAAGAGGTACATAGGGTTATAACCCCAGCTGTTGTTGCCTTCAAATTCCATAATTGGCAACAATTCAATGGCATTTATACCCAGGCGCTGCAGGTAAGGCAGCGTATCTATCAGGTCCTGATAATTGCGGGAGCCAAGGAAATCGCGAACCAGAAGTTCATATATTACCAGCTCCTTTTCCTGAGGTGCTGTCCATGAAGCTTCAGTAGCGGCCCAGGTGTAGGCTTCCTGCCCGGTTTGCAACACTGTAGCTACCCCGTATTCTGTTTTATTGTAAGAAAGAAGATCAGGATAAGTGGTTTCAGGTATTCCGGAATCATTCCATGGATCGGCCACCTTATCAGCATAAGGATCCCCAATTTTAACATTCCCTTCCACCCAGTATTGGAACGCATACTCCTGCCCTGCGGTAAGCCCGTTAAGCTCCAGCCAGAACAGCTCACCATCGGGTGTTACGTTCATCAGATAATTATTATTTGCGCTCCAGTTGGTAAAGTCGCCAACCACATACACAAAATCTTTACCCGGAGCTTCAAGCACAAGTGTAGCTTTCGTTGGGTCTGCCGGATCATAATTAATTCCTTTTCTTAGTCCTGCTGGTAAAGCAGCCACCTCAGGAGCATTATATTGAGCCACTTCCACGGTCATGGTACTTTCCACCTCTGTTCCGCCTACTGAGGCTACAACTTTTATCATTACCTCACCTGAAGCAGGAGGTGCGTAGTTGTATTCAATTCCTGTTCCTTCTGTTACCTTTACTTTCTCCTGGTAAGCATCTCCCTCCATAATGGACAGAGTCATCCAGTCAACGGCAGCGGACGCTTCTGCCTGTATAAGGAATGTTCCGCCATCTGCCACAAAAACTGTTTCATTGGCAGGCTGGCTGATATGCACATAAGGGCCGGTGGCAATATCCACAAATATATCTCCATTGGCCGCTACAGTTCCCCACTCATAAGTACCCGGAGCTATCGTAGCTTTTTTAGTTCCCGCTGCATTGCGGAACACCATGGCTAAACGGTAGATGTTAGTTCCTTCTTCAATACCATAAAACACCCGCACGGAAGGCGTAAAAGTAATTTCCCACACATCCTGCTCTCCTGCAACCGGGCTCAATGCTCCCACGCCATCATCGGCTCCCCAGGTACCTACCGCATTAACCCAGGCGGTTCCATCGGGGGCATCTGTTATTACACCGGAATGCATATATACTTTTGATGCTCCCACAAGCTCTTTATTGCCTGCTTTTGCATCAAAAATAAGCTTTACCGGCTCATCGGCCCCTGCGCCGGGAGGGTCCAGGCGAACCAGCTGTGCATAGCTGACAGCGTAGCTCCCCAACAATAAAAGGAGCGTGAATAAACTCAGTAGACCTTTTCTCATATTTACACTTTTTAAAATTTTACAGACAGGAGTTTAAACCTGTATTTTTTATTTATTCAGAACCATGCCACTGCCCAAACACTGCCCGCATTACAGCCAACAGTTCCTGCTCCGGGGCTTTATGCAGGAAATTACTTTTCTAAAATTAGTGTACTGTAAGCGGGCAGCTGCAGCATATCATTCTCCAGTGCTGCTTCATTATTGGAGAACATTACCGTTTTATACTCCTTTAAATCTGCAGGTAAGCTTACACCTGCCTGTGCTGCCGAAATATTATGGATTACAAGAACCGACTCCTCCGGATGATTTCTCAGGAATGCCCCTACAGCAGGATTTTCAAATTTCACTGGTTCCATCTCACCATAAGTAAGTGCTTTGGAATAGTTTCTCAGGCGGATAAACTTTTTGTAATGGTTAAGCATTGAGTTTTCCTGTTCTGCCTGCTGTGCTGCCGGTGTAACAGTTTCCTCTGTACTGTATTCCGGTTCAATCCAGCTGGCTCTGCACCCATCCTCTTCCTTTTTTGTCCAGATAAAAGGCTCCCTTATGTATCCATCCGGCTTTTTCCCTCTCATGCCAATTTCTTCGCCATAGTAAATATAAGGTGCTCCCGGAAGGGTAAGGAGAATGGAAGCGGCCATCTTTGCTTTATTCTCATCGTTATTCAGTTCGCCCATTATGCGGTTCTGGTCGTGATTCGACAGAAAAATGGCATCTATAAAATCAGGATTAATGCTTTTATAGTAGGACCTTATCTGTTCATGCTTAGTAAAAAGAGAATCCACTCTTTCCTGCCTCACCGCTCTGGTAATGGCATAGCTCATATCGAAATTAAATAAGGCATGCAGGCCTTTTGTATAGGGTGCAACTGTTTCTGCATCGGCCCACACTTCGCCTACCAGGTAAACATCTTCTTTTACCTTTTGCATCTCATTTTTAAAATCAATCCACCACTGGTGGTTATCTTCCGGCCGGTCGTCAGGAAAAATATGGCGGGCCGCATCCAGCCTGAAGCCATCCACTCCTGCCTCTTCAAGCCAGAACCTGCCTATTTTAAACACCTCTTCCCGCAGCGCAGGATTATCGTAATTCAGGTCGGGCATTCCTCCATAAAAGTAGCCGTAGTAAAGAGAGTCACTCCCCTCAGCCTCATGCCAGCGAATTACATTGTCTGAATCTCCTGCAATAATTTCCCCTGAAACTTTAGTTTGCGGATCATCTTTATCTGCCCATACATAATAATCCCTGTAGGGGCTGTTTACACTGGCGGCAGCCTCTTTAAACCAGGGGTGGTCAACTCCGGAGTGGTTCAGCACCAGGTCTATCACCACTTTAATATCCCGTTGGTGGGCTTCGTTTACAAATTCTTTAAAATCCTCTATAGTACCATAATCGGGATGTATACCATAGTAATCTGTTACATCATATTTATGGTAAGAAGGCGAGGGACTCATTGGCATAAGCCACACAGCTCCCACCCCTAAATCATCGAGGTAATCCAGTTTAGAGGTCATTCCTTTTATGTCACCTTTTCCGTCATTATCGGAGTCGCAAAAGGATTGTACAAATATTTCATAGGTAATGCCCCGTGGCCAGTCACTTTCTTTCGCTTCTGCCTGCTCTGCTGTTTTTGTTGGAGTACTGCATGCGGCAAAAAGGCTTAACGCGGGAATAAGAAAGTAATTCAAATTAATTTTTTTCATTCGTTCCGGTTTGGTGGTAGGTCTGAAACGCGCCGTTTTTAATAAATAAAGAAGAGTAAAGAAGAAGCAGCCACAGCACCTGTAGTGTTGTGACTGCTCCTGTTTATAATATTAGAAACTGAAAGAGAATCTGTTCCTGTTATTCTCCACTACTATGCTTTTCACCTGGTATCCTTCTACCGGATTGGAAAATCCCTGCGGATCAAAACGTGAAATGGGATCGATAAAAGAAATAAAATCATCTTTTACCTCTGCTTTTTTCCCATTCAGCTTCCAGCGTGAAGCATTCTGAAAGCCATGGAAAACTACTTTTACCAGCTTAAAATTTGACTGGTAGGAGCCTTCCACATCGCCGAAGGTAACAGACTTTTTCCGGGGATCGTAACTGATCGTTCTTTTGTAAAAACCACCATTTTCGTAGTCAAAGCTTTCCCCGTCGTCTTCATAGTACACAAAAGAGTTTGTCACATCGCCCTGGTACACATGAATGGTAAGGGTATCGGTGGGCTTTTCGGTAGTTGTTTGAATAAGCGACTGCATAGGTACAATACTGCTCCCTTTTACAAAAACTGGCAGTCTGTGATAGGCCAGCTGGAAAATCTTTTCCCGTCCACCCTGCTCAACTTCTCCGCTGTACAGGTCGTACCATTTTCCTTCAGGGAAATATACCTTACCAAAGTTGGTGGTACTTTCGAAAGGAGCCACCATAAAGGCTTCGCCAAATAAATACTGGTTCTGAAAATCTGCTGAATAAACTTCCGGCTGGTGGGTATAATCAATAGCCAGGGTACGCATAAGCGGCAGGCCACTTTGGGCCGATTCGTAGAAAGATGAATAAAGGTAAGGCAACAGCCTGTACCTCAGGTTAATGAAGTTACGGGCAATTTCAGTAACCTCTTCGCCATAAGCCCAGGGCTCGGATGATTTGGTATTTACGCCGGTATGGTTCCTGAAATAAGGCGTAAAAGCACCCAGCTGAATCCAGCGGGCAAAAAGCTCTACCGATGCACCGCCTGTAAAGCCGCCAATGTCCATTCCTGTAAAGGATACTCCACTTACGCCCAGGCTGTTAAGTAAGCGAATGCCCAGCAACATATGGCTGTCTTCAGAGCGGTTATCGCCCGTCCATTTGGCGGTATAACGCTGCAGGCCGGCATAACCTGCCCTTGTTAACAGGAACGGACGCTTGTTCATTGCTTTCCTGGCTCCGTTATAGCTGGCCCGGGTCATTTGCAAACCATAAACATTCCGGCCTTCCTTGTGAGTGGTAAGGTGTCCGTCGTAGGCAAACAGTACATTATCGGGCATGGTCTGCCCCCAGGTGGCAATCTCGTTCATATCGTTCCACAGCCCGTCAATGCCTTGGTCGGCAAACAGCTGCACCTGCTCCTGCCACCACTCACGGCCTCTTTCGCTGGTAAAGTCAGGAAAGTGAGTCCAGCCCGGCCACACCTGCCCTGAGTAATATTCACCATCAGAGTATTTCAGGAATATGTCGGCTTCCTTACCGCTTTCATAGGCAGGATACCCTTCTTCAATCTTAATACCAGGATCCACAATTACAGTGGTTTTAAAACCCATTTCCTCGAGCGTATTATTCATTTTTACAGGATCTGCAAAACGGGTGGTATCCCAGGTAAACAGCTTATACGCATCCATATAGTGGATGTCGAGGGTAATACCATCAGCAGGAATTTCCTTCTCGCGAAGGGTTTGAGCAATCCGCATTACTTCTGTTTCAGGATAGTAAGAATAGCGGTTCTGCTGATATCCAAGGCTCCATAGCGGAGGCATTGGCATGCGGCCGGTGAGATCGGTATAGGAGGTGATAATATCGGCCAGCTTTTGGTGATGGATAAAATAGTAATCCATTTCGCCACCCTCTGCACCGAAAGAGGAAAACCGATTGTTACTGGCTCCAAAATTGAAGTTAGTCCGGTAGGTATTATCGAAGAAAATGCCATAGTTCAACCCGCTGTGAATTCCTATATAAAAAGGAATAGTGCTATAAATTGGATCCTGGTCGGTACGATAGCCAAAGGCATCGGTATTCCAGTTGGTATAGGCATTTCCTCTCCTGTCAAGGCCGCCTGTTTTTTCACCAAGACCAATAAAGCGCTCTCCTTCCTGCATTTTCTTATAGGTTGTTACCTCTTCGCCAATCCAGGAGGTGGTAAGGCCTTTTTCATCTTCATTAATCACTTTTCCATCGCGGGTATAAAAGGCAATGGAAAAAGGATTCTTCTGAACCCGAACCTGAAGGGAATCTGTTGCTATTGTAAGCTGGTTATCATCCTGACTTACGTTTACCGTGGTTTGTTGCGGTTCTCCTACAACAGCGTAGGAAAAATCCTCTCCAGGTTCTTTCTTATCCATCCGTACCCGTATAACGTTAGGGCTATACGCAGATAATTCGATGAATACATTTTTATCGGTTGTAATATTTACTTTGCGGCCATTTACATCAACGGCGCTTACCTGCCCCACATTTTTAATGGGCCCATCCTGCTGCCCGGAGGCAGTAATAAATGCTGCCAGCAGGAAACATAAGGTAATAATTTTTTGATGACAGAGAATTTTCATTTAATAAGATATTGAAATAACAGACTTATATTATTCACGGACAGATGATGCAGAAGATCATAAGTTAAAGGTAAACCTGACAGGTTACCGGCACGGCATGGTGGCCGGAGTCCGGAAATTTTATCCGCATAACCTGTCAGGTTCCTTCCCTGCCTTATGTTACAGGGGCTGCTTTTCCACTCTACTGCTTTGTCAGAGAATAAACAGGATTTTCCGGATCCTGCAGGTTAAGCACGATCTCATAGGTACCCGCTTCGGCAACAGGAATGTTATTCGGACTGTTAAAATCCAATTGCTCATTCCCCGGATCATCGTCCCCATAATTAGTTCCCCAATCATCGTTGAGCCTGAACTTGATGGTTCCTGCAGTAAGCCCGATAGTCAGTTTCCAAACACCTTCCTCATAGTGATAAGTCATATCCTGATCTACCTCCCAGCTGCCTGTTGCATCGCCTATTACTCCCCAGGAATATCTCCTGGCAGACCAGGTAAGCTCATTCATATTAACCGTAAATTCATAAGTACCAGGTTCCGCAACACTTAAGTTCTCACCGCTGGTACTAAGCTTTCCATCCCCTCCATCGCCATACCAGGTAAGTTCTTCCCCATCACCCATGGTAATTTTAAATTCCAGATCAGCGGGTTCTTCGCTTCCAGTTATTGGTACTATCCCTACATAAACCCCATTATCCTCAGGAGAGACTAATGGAGCAGCAGAGTTAGGTTCCCAGCCCTGGTAAGCTCCCGGGACATAAATAAAGGCTGGCTCTATAGAAGCGGAATATGGAGTTAGCAAAGCTCCTGCAGTTTCTGAGGCAAGTCTTTCCACTAAAGGGCTTACTGCAGACATTACCCGGAAAAGCAACTGGCCTTCTTCTTCAGGCAAAAGGCCTAACCTGATGGCTGTAGAATTCAGTTCCTCAACAGAAAAGGCCTTTTCCAATTCGTTGCCCATATCTATGTTCAGGGGATCGCTGAAGTCTCCACCTGATGTCTCTACCTGCAATACATATTCAACTGCAGCCTGATAACCGTAATCAGCAGCACTCCAGCTTAATACAAGCGCCTCTTCCGCTTCATTCTCCTCCAGCAATACTGCTGTTGTTGCTGAAGATGTCAGACTTGGTGCTGTTTGCGGCCTTACTACTGCCTCCTCCCCGTCTTTTTCGCAGGAAAAAAATACCAGCGGGAGGAGGCTCATTAAAAAGATCTTATTTATATGTTTTTTCATTTTGCTTCATTTAAATGTTTAAGATAGCTTTTAGTACTGATCGCTGTTTTGTTCCAGGTTTGGATTGGCCCTAAGATCAGAAACAGGGATTGGGAATAAAACCCGATGATCGCCTACTGCTCTTCCTTCTTTTACGCCACCTTTCCACGGCCACAGGTAATCTGCACCGGTAAACCTGTTAAAGCGGATCAGGTCTGTTCTGCGGTGAGCTTCCCAGTACAACTCCCTTGCTCTTTCTGCTAAAATAAAATCTAAATTCAGGTCACTGGCCGAAATATTGCCTGACGGGCCATCGTACGCTCTTTCCCTCAGCTCATTGATGTACTCCACTGCTGTACCAATGGCTCCTCCTTCACCTCCGCGCAGCACCGCTTCAGCATAAATCAGGTATACATCCGCAAGGCGGAACATTGGAAAATCATTGTCTGTATGATCTCCTGCAGGATCTGAGCCTGCTACCCCTTCTGATGTTAAGTTAGAATATTTGGTAACTGCATAGCCATCTGTAAAAGCAGATATATTTTCTATCTCCAGCTCCTGTCCTTCTGTAAAGATCATCGCCCTTTCATCGGGGCTGTCCGGCAGGTCGGGGAAGTTGTCCACCAGGGCTGCTGTAGTACGTAATCCTGCCCAGCCTGAATTAACACCAAAATCTGCAGGGTTCATTATTTCCCCGCCTATTGCGGCATGGGTAATAAAAGTTGTACCACCCCAGCTCGCAGTATTACGTCCATGGAAGGCAATAGGGAAGATAACCCCCTGAGCCTGGTCGTTATCGGCCATAAACAGCCTTGCATACTCCGGCTCCAGCTGGTAGCCAGCCCCAATTACCTTCTCTGCATATGTAATTGCATCGGTATAACGGGGAGTTCCGGTATACACCTCTGCATTGAGGTAAACTTTGGCCAACAAAGTCCAGGCTGCTGCCTGGTCTACCCTCCCATACTCGTTAGTATTGGCGGCCATCAGCTCATCTTCCAGATCAATTAACTCCGACTCCACATACTCAAACAGGTCGGCCCTGCTGATTTGCTCAGGAAAGTACGAGCCTACTCCATCCTCTTCTGTTACAAATGGCACTGAACCAAAAAGATCCATGGCATGCCAGTAGCTCAGGGCCCTTAAGAATCTGGATTCTGCCCGGTAATAACGGGCTTCCTCAATTTCGACTGCTGTTAAGCCCCTGCTTTCTAATTTTTCATCGCTGGTTTCCCTGATAAATTCATTATTGAGAGAAATCTGGTAGTAGATTCTGTCGTACATCATGCGGATATATTCATTGTTGGCCGTCCAGTCCATGTCATGGAGGTCAAAAATAGTTCCGTCATTCCAGCCAATCACAGCCTCATCTGTAGTAAGCTCCTGCAGCTGCCAGTAGGCCCTGATATAGTTAGATTTTCCTTCATCAAAACCAGTAATATCAGGATCTCCATCAGGACCCTGCTGGCCGCTGGTGGCAAAGCCCCCGTATAATTTAGCAAGTACATTCTTATAGTTGGCAAAATCGCTGTATACCACATCTGTGGTTTCCTGGTTGTAAGGTTCCAGGTCAAGGTCTCCGCAGGAGAGCGCTGAAAAAGACAGCAGACCACCTGCTAATATATATTTCAGAAAATTCGTCTTCATATTTTATTCAATTAAAATCCAATATTTAAACCAAGGGTAAATGTGCGCGGGAGCGGGTAAAACTCATTGTCGATACCACTTTCAATTTCAGGATCAAGCCCTGAGTAGTTGGTAAGCACAAAAGCATTCTGCACGGTAGCTGACAGCCCAAGCTTTAACCTTTCGCTTAGCATATTACCAAAGTTGTAACCCAGGGAAATGTTGTCCATCCGCAGAAAAGAGCTGTTCTCAAGCCACAGGTCTGACAACAGCCTGTTAGGATCATCTCCGCCTACAAAGTTAGTTTCCAGCACACGGGCAGGAGAGTTTAACAAATAGCCTGGCCAGGTATAAATATTTGAATAGTAAGCATTGGCTGCTATGTTATTATAAACATAGCTATTGATGTTGCCCCTAAGTACAAAATTCAGGTTCCAGTTCTTATAATTCATACGGGAGCTAAAGCCCAGGAAATATGTTGGATCCGGTGATTTAAAACGGTACATATCCTGTTCATTAATCACCCCATCACCTGTTCTGTCAACATAAAGTCCTTCTACGGGATTTCCTTCTACATTGTACACCTGCTGGTATACATAATAAGAGGCTCTGGGATAACCTGCTGTCTGTACCTGGATTCTATTTCCCGTACCACCGGCAATATCTCCGATCGGATAGTTAACTTCCTGCCCGCCGGCCACTCTGCTCAGGTTGGTAATTTCATTCTTATTATAGGTACCATTTAGCCCTGCTTCCCAACGGAAGTTTCCATTATCTACTGCAATGATGTTTACTGAAGCTTCAACCCCACGGTTTTCGATACTACCCACATTTGTAGGCAACTCATTTGTAAGATTACTACCTGCCGGATAGGCAATTTCTGCTAACAGATCCTTTGTTTCCTTGAAATAGTACTCCACACTACCCGTAATGCGGTTCTGGAGGAAGCCATAATCAATACCAAAGTTATAAGTCACTGTTTCTTCCCACTTTATGCCAGGATCATACCCGGATGGCCTGAGGGTATTATAAAATGTATTCCCAAACTGGTACTGAGCCCGTGCATCGCTGGGCGAATAGAGTGAAATATAAGGGAAGAAATCGTCATTCAGATTTTGCTGTCCCGTAATACCCCAGCCTGCTCTTAGCTTCAAATCAGAGAAAAGATCACTATCTTTCAGGAAGGCTTCTTCGTTGATACGCCATGCCAGGGCCAGAGCGGGAAAAGTACCCCAACGAGTTTCACTGCTAAACCTGGAGGACCCATCCTGCCTGATAGTAGCGGTTAACAAATACCTGTCTTTGAATGAATAAAATGCGCGGCCAAAGTAAGACTTTAAGCGACTAAGTTCTCTTGTATGCCTGCCTGCAGGGGCAAATACATCTCCCTGTTCGTCATAGGTCGGGAAAGATGGAATGTCCGTAAAGAAGTCCTGGTAAGAATAACCCGCTATTAACTCTACTTTTCCTAAAGCACCTAATTCCTTGCTGTAGTTAAGGTAAAAATCCAGCAGGGTATTGGTGGTAGATTCTTCATAATCATTAAAGCTACCGCCCTGGTTATATACAGCTGCCAGAGATTTTGGTTGGTTTACAGAACCAGCACTTTCAATGACATCATAACCCAGAACCAGATTGGCTCTCAACTCAGGCAGAAAATGAAACTTGTAATCAAGCGAAAGATTACCTATACTGCGGAACACTTCGCTTTCGTCCCTGCGCTGCTGCAGCATACTCACAGGGTTCCTGTTAGCACGGGTATTTGGTGTTCCGCTTTGAGGATCCACCCATTCAAAGTACCCCCCAAAAGGATTCTCGGCAACATAAACCGGCTGTGTCGGGTCAAATGAAATTGCTGAACCAATGGCGGCCTCATCAGCAAAGCGGTTTTGGGTCATAACACCGCGCACATTCAGGTTTACCTTTAAATGATCGTCCAGAAACGTTGGGTTCAGGGCAAGGGCTGCAGATTTCCTGTCAAAATGAGAGGTCTCAAGAATGCCATCCTGGTTGAGGTAGCCCAATGAAAGGCGGTAAGGGAAAGCTTTTACAGCACCGGAAATGGTTAGGTTATTGTCAGTACTGTAAGCCTGACGAAAGATTTGACTTTGCCAGTCGGTTGTATCAGAACCCAGCAGCGCCTGCTGGGACTCCGGAGCTCTTTCTTCCACAATTGTCCTGAAATCGCCAGCCGACAGCACATCTACAGTTTTAGGCAGAGTAGATATGGAGTGCTGCGTTTTAAAATTCACACTGAACTTCTGTCCTGCCTTACCCTTTTTTGTGGTGATAATGATTACCCCATTGGAAGCCCTGGAACCATAAATGGCCGTAGCAGAAGCATCTTTTAATATGTCAAAAGAAGCAATATCGTCAGGGTTGATAAAGCTCAACGGATCACCGGATCCTGCAACATCTGCACCACTCAGGGGCACACCATCCACTACAATAAGAGGATCATTACTTGCGTTCAGGGAAGTTCCACCACGGATACGGATGCGGCTGCCCCCACCTGGCGCACCACTAGGTGTTACCTGCACACCTGCCACCTTACCAGTAATCAGCTGCTCGGGTGATGCCAGCACACCTTCATTAAATTCCTCGGCCGAGATGGAAGTAACAGCACCTGTAACATCGCTCTTCTTTTGCGTACCATACCCAACTACAACCACTTCGTCAAGCGATTTAATGTCGGGAGTGAGGTTTACATCTATAGTGGAACGGTTCCCCACCTGCACCTCCTCATTGAGGTAACCTACAAATGAGAAAATTAAAGTTGGATTCTCCACTTCGTCAGGTACAGATAAGCGGTAGTTTCCTTCAAGGTCGGTTACTGTTCCTGTTCCGGGATTTGATTTTAGTCTTACCGTTACTCCCGGAAGCCCTTCTCCGTTTTCATCGGTGACTTTACCATTGACAACGATTGCATAAATTACTGAAAAAGAAAATGCTTTAGATGCATTATTGTTCAATGAGGCGGTAATGCTGCCACTCCCCCCCTTTACGGCAGTTGGCAGTTCCACAAGTGGAGCATTTGCTCCTCTGTTATTTTTTTCACTTTCTTTTGCCAGAGAGGTGGTGCTCACACTCACTCCTGCCAGCAGGGCCAGAAAATGATATCTGTAATTTTTTTTCATACAAAAGAACTGGTTTGTGTGGATAAATTAGTTCATTCAAAAATGTTACTTCTTAAAAAGATCTGTGATTGCAATCGAATGAAATCTAGACCAATTATCAGCAACACCCAAGAAAAGAGGGGGTACAAGAAGTAAACAACCCGGAGAGAAAAGGGAGTAGCTCAACGGAGGAAGAAAGCCTCTGAGGCATTAAAAATGCACTGTTCCGCTGTTTTAAAGGTTAACAGAAGGTTAACAAAGTATTTTTCAGGGCCCGAAAAACATCATTTAAGGAGCAGGATGTAAAGTGCGTTTTATGCGAAAAATATTACATGCTAACCTGTTGTTAACCTATAAAATATTTCGCAGACAAGTAAAAAGCCCTGATTATATTCCCATTATCAAATCAGTGAGGCTCTGATTGTTTTCTATATTCAGTTTTTTACGAAGGCGGGTTCTGGTAACCTTAATGCTATTGGGTGATATACCCAGCAAAGAAGCACATTCGGCATTACTTAAGTTCAGCCTGATAAGGGCACAGTGCCTCAGCTCCTGGTTGGTAAGATCGGGATAGTTAATCTTTAATTTTGCATAAAAGCCGGTATAGATTTGCTCAAAGTAAAGCTTAAACTCTTCCCAGTCTTTGTCGAGCCTGAAGCTTTCATCTATAAGCTTCAGCATTCTCTTCAGCTCATTTTGTGTTGCTCCACCCGATATTTTAGCAATAGCTTCCAACTGATCGCGCAGGTCGCGCAACATCTCGTTCTTCTGAATAATATTAAGCGTATGCGTGGTTATTTGCTTGTTACGGTATTCTATCTGGTCCTGCAGCTGCTTTTCCTTGAGGTGCATAAAATTCAAATCGGCTTCCACGAGGGCCTTCTGTGAGCGGAACACTGCATTGTTCTTTTCAATGAGTTCCTCTTTTTGCTGAATAAGCTTATTCTTCTGCTCAATAATTTCATTTTTTTGAAGGTTTATTTCCTTTGTACGGACCTCTATAATCTTTTGCAGCTTTTTCTTCTGGCGGATCAGGTGGTAATGATACACTTTTACTGCCGCCAGAATCAGGCCAATGGCCATCAGAATAAATAAAGCGATGGCCCACCATGATTTAAACCATGGCACACCCACAGTAAAGGTTATTTCCATGGGCTCGCTCCACAGGTAACCGGTATCCCTGGCTCTTACCTGCAATGTATAGGTACCCTCCGAAAAACCAAAAGTTGATACAGAGCTGTTAGCCGCAGGCTCCGCCCACTCCTCTTCCACCCCAAGCAGGCGGGTTTGGTAAATAAGGTTATTTCCCGGAAATGCAGGGCTTACAAAATCAAACTGAATGCGGGCACCATAAGGAAACTTTAACTTCTTACCTTCCGAAAGAGAAACTTTATCGCCATTTACCAGCACCCCCTTTACCACAGGCCGGGGGGTAGTGCGGTATTTCAGGCTTTGAATATCAATTTGGGCAAGGCCTTTGGCAGTAGCTACAAAAAGCTTGTTCTCATGCACACGAAAACACCTTTCTTTTAAAACCCTTGAAGGAAGTCCGTTTTCACGGGTGTATAAAACCACCTGCCCCTGGCGGTAAGAAACAAGCGTATAGGAATAAGCCAGCCAGACTTGGTCACCAACGATGGCAATAGAAGTAACAGGCTCATTTACATCAATTCCCTTCAAGGCTACTCTTTCAGCTCTGTACCCTCCGTTAACCTCTTTTATCCGGAGCAGGCCTTCGCTGGTAGCCAGCCATGGAGTTCCAAGGCTGTCAAAGGCTATATCATCTACATAAATTCCTGCCGAAACAGGAAAATCATACGCTATTTTTAAGCGACTGAAATTACCTGCTTCTTTATTATATAAATACAGAAGAGAATCCTGCCCCTGCCCGCCACAAAATATTCTGCCGGCCCCTGATTGGTTTATCGCTATAGAGTTTTTCACATCCGGATAAGTTTTTATTTCTCCGGCTGCATTTATTTTAACCAGCTCATAAAGCCCGGTAAACCATTTATTCCCCTCACTGTCAGTAAGAATATACTTTACAGGATCAGATCCTGATATACTGTCCCTTACCCGGTGAAGGCTGTTTCCGGAAATATCGAAGTAAGATATTACTCCAAAAGCCTCTCCTATCCATATTCTGTTGCCTTCAGCTTCCAGCCGGTCTAAGTAGGTCGATTTTGAAGAAAACACCCTTTCCACTTCTGCCGCATTTTCAGGGCTGATCTTTAATACATCCTGGCCTGTGGAGTAATATAAATTTCCGGTACTGTCAAAAGTTAAAGATTCCACACGGTGCTTTCCTACAGTTCCAACCGGTTTTATAATGGATGATTTGAGCAAGCCAATGTTTTCGCTGCCTGTAATCCATATTTCATCATGCTTTTCGTCATAAAAGAAGTCCAGGATATCATTATAAGGCAGCTTTTCAAGCTTAATGAAGGAATAGGGAGCCTCATCAGGGTTCGTATAAAAAAGTCCGTTATCCCAGGTTCCTATGTAGAGCTGATTATTTACCAACAGGGAGGATGAAATATTCTCAGGTCCCTTTATGAACTTATTTTCAAGTATTTTCTTGCCACTATCGGTTTTAATCTGAAGAAGACCTTCTTTTCCACCAATTACCAGATGATCTCCCCTTAAAACAGTAAGGCAGGTAACTTCTGTAAGAGGATAATCAATATTAACATCCTCAAGGCGATCCTCCGCTTTATTATAAGAAAGTAACCGCCCGTTATAAGGGGCAATCCATATGTGGCCAAAGGCATCTTCAGCAAAAGAAAAGGAGCGGTGGTAATTAATGGACTGGTACCTTGGTCCCAAAGGATATCGGGTGAATCCTGTAGAAGAAATTTTTACAACGGAATTCACTTCCCCTACCCAAAGGTTTCCTTCGCGATCCTCAAATAAAGATTTGGGGAAATTTAACAGCTCATTGAAGGGTTTTCCACCTACCTCCACAGGCTGGAACCAGGTTGTATCCGGGGTTTGGACAACTTCCTTTATGCCAACATCGGTCAGGACCAGGAACTGACCGTTTTGTCTCCTTAAAAACTTTTTAGTGTAGGAGCTGGGGAGTTCCTTAAAGAAAAGCATTGTTTCACTGCCATCGAAACGGATTACGCCCTGATCCGTGGCCAGCCAGACGAAGCCATTTTCATCCTTGCTTATCCCTTTAATAACCTCATTGGAATGAACCCTGTTGATATCATAATACTGGTATTGCCCTGATGGCAGTAAAGTATAGTCACTTTGGGCAATGGTCCTTAATGGAAAAAATAAGCTGAGCAGTAAAAATAACACTCCCGGCAGCAAAGTTCCTTTTAAGCTCCTGCAAGGAAAATACAGGTGGCACAGTAAATTTTCTGCAATAAATAATCTACAACTATTATTTCTTTTCATATAAAGAACCACAGGATTCAACTCCTTTATCAAACATTCCCGAACTTATCTTTTAAGCTGAAAGCATTAAATATTTAATTTTCCAAATTACTAAAAAATTATTTAATGATTTTGATATGAACAAGGCAAAATAATACACCCTATATCCCGCGACAGCAGGCTGCCACAGCAGGACCAGGTAACCGGCCGGGGTATAATGTACAATCCGAAGGAGTTGGTGGCATTCCTCCTGCTCCTTCGGATTGTACAATGCCGGAATAGCTATTTATGTATGATTAAGTTTAAGGAAGCTTATTCAGCCCCTCCACGCGTACTTTCCAACTCCCGTCCTGAGGAAAGCCCGGGGCATTTACAGGAGGGGCGCCATCCCAACCGCCAGCCATAAGGGCTACTGCAGCAAGAAAGGAACTGTTTATGGGCAGGTAGGCAGGGCATTTCATTGGTTCCTTGGGCCGTTGTGCATATCCGCTTTTGTGGAAAACCGCATTCGGAGCAGTATTTGTTACTATATTCACGGCTGTTTCCTGTTCTCCCAGCCTTGCTGCTGTTAATGCTCCTTTACCCAGACTCCAGCTCACAAAGCTGTTCAACCCGTTTCTTTCCAGCACTGCCTTAAAGGTTCTTTCCATAACCTCTTCATCAACCATTTCAGTTTTTGGCAGGTACCCGTAGGCCAGCAGCATGTGCGAAGGAATACCACCACTGCCCTTGTACATATCGGGGTCGGTTTCTATTTCCACATATTTACCGTCCTGAATAGTCAGGCGGGCAAGTTTTTTCATAATATCATCCCAGAGTGGCTCTCTTTCCATCCCCAGCCTTTCCCGCCATTGCTGAGCCACCATAAGTCCATGGTACCATTGAGCTAATTCAAAGCCTGGATTTTTGGTGTTATTTTCTTCGGTACTTTCATTTACACTTTTAATTGGCGGCCCCAGAATATAGCGGTCGGTCTCCTTATCGTAAAAAGCATATGAAGCCAAAAATTCAGCCGATTCAAACACAAGATCGCTGTATTCCTGCAAAGTAGCCTGACCAGGTTTTGCCCTGTACACGAGCTCAGACAGGTAAATGGGGTTAGGCTGATTCCAGATAATAAAAGGGTTTATAGTACCCGGACTTGGCCGCCCGTTTGGCCCTGCCATTTTTGGCCACCGTACTCCGTCAAAACCTTTGTTTTCCGCATCTTTCTTTGCTACAGGCAAAATACTTTTGTACCACTGAAGCCCTTTCTCCAGCAGCTCTGTCCTGTTCCACTGGTAAAACTGGGCGGAGTGAATCCAGTAAACTTCGGAATTATGCTTGCCATACCAGCTTATGTGCGCCAGCCCGGTTTCCTGTGGCGGAAATGAGCCGGCATAATTTACCTTTACCAGGTATTGCGAAAGAATAATCCTGCGTTCCAGCTCCGCTGCCCTTGGGTCGGTACTTCCCGACAGGTCTATTGCGCCTCCTTTGGTCCAGTAGTTCTGCCATGAATCTGCACCCGCCTCTCTTGTTTGGGCAAAGGAGGGAATTTCTCCCTCAGGCTCTTCAGGGGAAAAAGCCACCACCAGAACCAGGCTATCGGCCCCACTGGCATCCAGCAGGAATTTATGATTGTCTTCTTTTTTCCATTTCGCGTTCCCCTGCCACTGCACATTTACAAAGTACAGGCTGTCGTCAAGGCTCCTCTTCAGAACCACTTCATCCGGCCTTTCCCGCACTGCAACTGTATTGTGCTGCTCAGGTTTACTCCAGTCAAACGGAGGCTTGTTTTTTACAGATTGGTCGTGCGAATAAGGGAAGCGGATTGCCGGCTTTATTTTCCCCGATTTCAGGAGGGGTGATTTAATTTTAAATGCCACCAGGCTTAATTCAGGATGGGCCACAGTTTCCACCTGCACCGGCTCGCCATCCACTGTGTAAGTACTGCTAACCAGCCCTTTCCATAAATCAAGATGTTGCTCAATATTAGCAATTGCAGAAAGCTCCAGCTTCTCTCCGTTATTCCTTACCAGGCTTATCTGCCCCATTGGTATGGGGTGAGGGTTCTTCCGGAAATAATCTCCGGCAGGGCTATGCTGCAGGCTGGCATAGGCAACTTTACGTCCGTGAAAGTCACTATCCTTCATAGCATCTTCTAACTTCAGGTTTTCTGTATTCGGGAAGGAATGCCATGCCCATGAGGATAAGGTTTCCAGTGGTATACCATTTTCGTAATAGTAATCTTCAAACGATTGCATACCTGTTACATCGGCAGTAAAAGCAAAATCACCGTTTCCCACAGAAACAGGAGCAAGAGGATCTGCCTCCCGGATGAGCACATTGTGCCTGTTTACAAGGGCAAAACGGTCGATGTTTTGGTTTTGTACCGGGCTGTTCGTGCATGCTCCGGACAGGGATAAAACAACACAGGCTATAAGAGAAAAATACTTCATTAACATTAATGATGTCGGTATAAAAAAAACTTCTTCAGAGTTTACACTGGAAAGCCTGAAGGTTTAGGTATAATTTAATGCTGTGGCCTTAACAGAATTGCCTCCATCTCTAATTAAATAATTCCTGGTATAATAACCTAAGTGGTATTATATTTTTTTTCTGAGAAGATCTGTTCAGGAAATATTACATTTTAAAATTAATATAATCTGACAAATCAGATTTTTATTAAAATTATGGCAATACTCCGCTATAATTATATGAATTTATTTGGCTTTCCACATATTTTTCCGTATAATAATAAAGAAGTGAAAAAAATCAGGGTTAAAATAAGCTGGATCAGCAAATAAAATCCAATATTTTTACGCCAGTACAGGGAAGCAGAATTCTAAGTCAGTGGATTTTAACTTTCTGCCCTGTAAGGATACTCACTATCAAATTCTTTTAATTTATTCAGCCGCTTTTTGCGTCTCTCTATCTCTTCAACTGCTTATAGAGATTAATTTTTTATTTAAACCTATTCAATATGCTATACACAAGGAAAAACTCAGAAGAATATAATTTATATGCGAAACAGGTAGTTAATTATGCCCTGAAATCGGGTTTTGAGGAAATAAAAGCTGATTTTGAGGGGTACAACAGCCCCGCTTCGCTCAGCATGGTTAACAAAGATGTAACCTTAACACCAGATTTTACGGCAAAAAAAGGGGAAAATAAATACTACTTTGAGTTAGTGGTAAAAAACCCGGATGAAGAAGATCAGAATAAACTGGTAAGCAAATGGAAAGCACTGGAATCAATTGCCAGGATGAAAGGCGGTAACCTTCAGCTATTTGTTCCCCGTGGTAGCTATAAGTATGCCACAGGGCTTGTAAAGGACCACGGCATTGATGCTACCTTAATGAAGCTGAATAGCTTATAACATTTACTACCGGACAATTTCGGGAATAAAAACAGCAAAGAGGGAAAATTCCCTCTTTTTTGCTTTTAAAATTAACTTAATCAGTGCTTTTCCCCCTGGCCGGGAAATATGAGAAAGTAAGCCCTTTCCTTGTACGATGCTTCGGATAAGGGAATTACAGTTCCTAATTAATCCCCTTCCTCCAGTTCAAAAATATCATTTACACCCTTTCCAAACACCCTGGAAATTTTTAGTGCCAGTAAAGTTGATGGAACATACCTGTTTTTTTCTATTGAATTGATGGTCTGGCGGGACACACCAATTTTTGTTGCAAGATCATCCTGAGTTAAATTATGGACTGCTCTTTCTACTTTAATACTGTTTTTCACTACCGTTTCCGCTTAAGGAAATAAAACGTAATAAAATAAAAAAATATCATACCCAGGATTAATCCATCTGTATCCTCTCCTGACAAGAACTCTTTGCCAAAAAATAAATTGGTATATGGGTTTAAAATCCTGTTAACTACTCCATAGATAAAAGCCGCTGCAAAAGATTGTAGTCTAAGCTTTATGGTTAACTCATCCTCAACCTTATCTTTTGTAAGCATCAGAAGAATCAGGGATAAATAAATCCCGTTCTTTGTAATTTCCTTTGCTACCCCATCCATAGCAGACAAATAAATAAGACCGGCAATGGAGGCAATGGAAATAAGAAGGAGGCCAAAACCGATCCTGTTAAAATAATTTGGCAGGAGCAGAAGGCTTTGTTGTTTTTTATTCATAATCAAAAGAAGTAAAGAAAGAATAAGCTACATAATGGAAAATATACTTTACATTTCCTTTAAATACAAACAAAAGGTGCTTCTGATTTATTTTTCCTGTTCGTTGATAACCTCTTTCAGCACTTCCCATACGTTTTCTGCCACAATCCTTTGTCCCTCCGCAGTGGGGTGGATGCCGTCGTTCTGGTTAAGAGCCCTTTCACCGGCTACATTTTCGAGCAGGAAAGGAATAAGCGCCACATTCTCCTCTTTAGCCACCTCCGGAAACACCTTTACGAAATTGTTGGCGTAAGCAGATCCCATGCTCGGTGGCACCATCATACCGGCCAGCACAATCTCAACCTCCGGATTAGCTTCGCGGACTTTTCTGATTATTTCCTTTAAATTCCGTTTTGTTTCAGCAGGATCCACTCCCCTTAAACCGTCATTTGCTCCCAGCTCCAAAACAAAAATATCTACCGGCTGCCGCTCCAGCACCCAACCGATCCGGTTTTTTCCTCCGGCTGTTGTTTCCCCGCTAAGGCCGGCATTTACCGTTTTGTAATTATAACCTGCAGAATCAATCTTTTGCTGGATAAGGCCAGGAAATGATTTTGAAGGATCGTCGAGCCCGTAACCGGCAGTAAGGCTGTTGCCGAAAAACAAAATTACCTTCTCCTCACCCTCCTTATTTTCTTCCTCTGTATTTTCCACTCCTGCAGCATTCCGTTCTTCCTTTTCATCCGCCGTTTGTGTGGAATTGGAACCACAGGAAAACAACCAGCCGGCACATATACTTAATAGTAGGATATTCATATGTATTCTCATAAATTAGATCTTTGTACAAACATTGATTTAGCTCTGTTTCATTACGCATGGCAGGCACGTACAGTTCAAAAATAAGGAGGATGTGCCATACAAAAAACAGGAAAGAAAATAAGCTTTATGAATCCTATACTTGAAGTAAAAAATTTAACTAAAACCTATAAGAGCAATAGCAAACCTCTTACCGTTCTGGACCATATAAACTTCAGCCTCCTTCCCGGAGATATTTGTTCTATTGTAGGGCCCAGCGGCAGTGGTAAAACTACTTTGCTGGGGCTTTGTGCAGGTTTAGACCGTGCCAGCGAAGGATCGGTAGTATTGAATGGAGTATCGCTCGACGGGCTTAATGAAGATGAAAGGGCGAAGGTACGTAACCGGTACGTTGGCTTCATATTCCAGAACTTTAACCTGATGCCCACTCTTACAGCGCTGGAAAATGTAATGGTACCGCTGGAATTGAGGGGCGAAAAGAACATTGCTCCCAGAGCTATAGAACTACTGGATAAGGTTGGCCTTGCCGGCAGGAAGAACCATTATCCCACACAACTATCGGGGGGAGAGCAACAAAGGGTATCCATTGCAAGGGCTTTTTCTAACCAGCCGCAAATTCTTTTTGCAGATGAACCCACAGGCAATCTGGATGAGGAAACAGGCACCCACATCGAAAAACTGATCTTTGAGCTGAACCGGGAAGCAGGCACTACCCTGGTACTGGTAACCCACGACCCGGGACTTGCCGAAAGAACGCAACGCATTATCAGGATCAAAGGCGGAAAAGTGGCCTCCGACACCCTTACAGGCTCCTGATTAAACGAAAACTAAGGGCACTCTGTACTACTGCTAAGGCAGCTCTGTATGGAGTTTACCGGATCACCGGATTTTCAATTTCGCATATTAACTAACCAGTACCTCACCCCATGAACTACTCCTGGCTCCTGAAAATGGCATGGCGCGACAGCCGCAGAAACCGGTCCAGACTTTTGCTCTTCATGAGCAGCATTATACTGGGTATTGCTGCCCTTGTGGCCATTAACTCTTTTGGAGAAAGTATGCAGGGGGAAATAAACCGGGAAGCCAAAGCCCTTTTAGGGGCCGACCTGGAAATTGAAAGCCGCCAGCCCTTTTCCGACTCCACCCGCCGTTTTTTCGATTCCCTGGGAGCCGAAATAGCCGAAGAAGTAAGTTTTGCTTCTATGGTTCTCTTTCCTCAAAACGGCGGCACCCGGCTGGTTCAGGTTCGGGCAATTGGCGGAGGCTATCCCTTCTATGGAAGCATTGAAACCATTCCTGCCGGTGCCGGTTCCAGGTTCAGAACAGATAAGGCTGCCATAGCAGATAATACCCTTTTACTCCAGTACAATGCTGCTCCCGGTGATTCCATCAGCGTTGGAAACCTTACCTTCCCAATACTTGCAAGGGTTACAAAAGTACCGGGGCAGGCGGGTATTGCCACCACGGTTGCTCCTCCGGTTTTTATTCCGCTGCAGTACCTCGATGCCACCGGCCTGCTTCAAAAAGGTAGCAGGATAAATTATAAAATCTACCTTAAGTTTAGTGAGGAGGTCGATTTTAACAGCCTTTTTGAAAATACCATTGAACCCCGGCTGGAAAAGGAAGAGCTGCGTTACGATACAGTTGAGGAAAGAAAAAGAGAAACAGGCGAAACTTATGAAGACCTCACCGGTTTCCTGAACCTTGTTGCCTTTGTTGCCCTGCTGCTTGGCTGTATTGGAGTAGCCAGCTCTGTACATATTTACATTAAAGATAAAGTCAGCCAGGTAGCCATACTTCGCTGCCTCGGGGGCTCCGGCTCGCAGGGAGTGGGCATTTTCCTTCTCCAGATTACCATTATGGGGCTGGCAGGCTCTGTTGCGGGTGCTTTGCTGGGGAGCATGATTCAGTTTTACCTGCCACAGCTCTTTGCAGGATTTCTGCCTGTGGAAGTGGAGGTAAGCATATCATGGACAGCCATTTTACAGGGCATTGTGCTGGGCGTAATTGTGGCAGTTCTTTTTGCCCTGCTCCCCCTCTTATCAATCAGGAATGTGTCTCCTTTAACTGCGCTCCGCGCATCTTACGAAAGCAAGGAACCGGACAGGCTGTCTTACCTGGTCTATTTCCTGATCATCCTGTTTATTGGTGGCTTTGCTTTCCTGCAGCTCGACGACTGGAAAGATGCATTGTTTTTTACCGGAGGAATCCTTTTGGCTTTTGCTGTTCTGGCTGGCATTGCCAAGCTAATGATATGGCTGGTGCGAAGGTTCTTCCCCACCGGCTGGTCCTTTGTGTGGCGGCAAAGCCTGGCGAATCTTTACCGGCCCGACAACCAGACCCTGGTACTGATAATTACCATTGGTCTTGGCACAGCGCTTATCAGCACCCTCTTTTTTATACAATACCTGCTCCTTAACAAGGTGGAGCTGACAGGTAGTGAAAATCAGCCAAATATGGTCGTATTCGATATTCAGAGCAACCAGGTGGATGATATTACTGATATTACGAAAGAGTTTGGTTTGCCGATGATACAGGAAGTGCCGGTGGTTACCATGCGTCTGGCAGGCATAAAAGACCGTACTGTAGAAGAAATGAAAGCTGATACCACTACGCGCATCCGTGGGTGGGTATTGAACAGGGAATACCGTGTTACCTATCGTGATTCCCTGATCGATTCCGAAACCATTACAGAAGGAGAATGGAGAGGAAAGGTAAACTCCCCGCAGGACAGTATTTTCGTATCACTCTCTGAAAATATTGTGGATGATATGAAAGTTGATATCGGAGACAAAGTAACGTTCAATGTACAGGGAGTTTTAATGGATACCTATGTTGGCAGCATCCGGAAAATAGACTGGCAAAGGGTACAAACCAATTTTATAGTTGTATTCCCATCCGGCGTACTGGAAAGGGCTCCTAAATTTCATGTAATCATTACCAGGGTGGATTCGGCGCAGCTGGCTGCCAGATACCAGCAGGCGGTTGTGCAACGCTTCCCTAACGTATCCATAATCGACCTTAACCTGATTCTGGAAACACTTGATGAAATAGTTGCTAAAGTTTCCTTTGTTATCCGCTTTATGGCCTTCTTCAGCATTATAACCGGTGTGCTGGTTCTTATAGGGTCAGTGATCATCAGCAAATACCAGCGGATCAGGGAAAGTGTTCTCCTGCGGACTTTGGGGGCTGTCAGGCGGCATATACTGAGTATTAATGCGCTTGAGTATTTCTTTCTGGGGAGTCTGGCCTCCATAACAGGTATCCTTATAAGCCTGCTTTCCAGCTGGGGGCTTGCCTTTTTTTATTTTGAAACTCCTTTTTCCCCACCCCTCCTGCCAATCCTCCTCACCTTCCTCGCTATTACAGGCCTTACAGTGTTAATTGGTTTGGTAAACAGCCGGGGAATTATAAACAGGCCTCCTCTTGAAATCCTGAGACGGGAGGTTTAAAATCTTATCCATTCAGAGGCTGTAGTAATTAAGGGTAATTCAGGAAAATATGCTGTGCTTACCTTCTCCTTGCATTGAAACCTGTTAACAGGCTGAAGCGCATCCCATCTGCTGAAGGAACAAGCGCAAAGTTAACCGGGAAGTTAACGTAATCGGAATGGAATGTAAAGCCGGCAGCCAGAACGAAAGAGGCGCCCGCTAAAGACAGGTTCGGACCAAAGCCAAACTCTACCCCACGGCTGTTTCTTATACCTACCAAAAGGTTAGCACTTGGCAGAAAAACCCCCTGCTCCAGCCCACCTATGAGAATAACTCCTTCCACTAAACCTGCAGTACCATTCGGGAGAGAGAAATAGCGTGTTTCAAACTGCCAGCCAAACTGGGTAATAAAGGGTTTTACATCAAAATTCTCCATCAACCTGTCTGCAGTCTTACCCGGTGCAATATAAGTAAAGCCTACTCTGGGGCCGTCCAGATTAACCGGTGTAACTACAGGAACCGTATCTTCCGGCCCGGCCTGGGCCTGTACATTCATAAAAGAAAAAACTAACAAACCGGAAAATACGAGACAGAAAAGGAATTTATTCATGGCTTTGCCTGTAAATTTTGATATAATAAATAAAAAAAATAACAAAACCTAAAACTCCTGTCACTTTTGTTCTAATAATTTTCACCTGCCATTAAACCTTGCGGATACTCCTTCAATCATAAAGAACTCTCCACCTGGAATGTAATGGATTTATAGCCGGCTTTACCTTCTTTGGTTATTCCCTGAACTACCACAATGTATTGCCCCGGCAGGTCTGAAGTATAAAAACTGATTTTTTCCTGTCCTGATTTGCCGGTCTTAATATCCGGAGACCAGAAGAGCAGATTTCTGAAGTCCGGAATACGGCTGCTTTTGTCCCTGTCCGGCTCATAAACCGGACTGAAAAACTCACGCTGGAATTGTAGTCCCTCATAATTTACCTTCAATAAATCTGTATCCTGCTGGAATCCTTTCAAATCTCCTTTATAGGTAGTGTAACTTAATATGCCGGGAAAGAGAACATCTGCTCCAAGGCTGTATTCTCCATTGAAAACCTCCAGCGATTCTACATTAAGAGGATTATATTTTATTATTTTATCAATATCAAAAACAGGAATCCCATCCAGCAGTACCAGCGGATTTTCATGGTAAAAGGCATCCAACCGGGGGTTAAAGACCATAAATTTAAACTTCCCATTCTCTTTCCGTACCCTCACCTCATATACATACTCCCTCATTACTTCTTCCATGGAAGGAAAGCGGGTATAGTCATCAAGTAAATAAATTTTGTCCGCAGGCCCCCAGTAGGGTACACTGTCAAGTACCGGAGCAATTAACTTATTCTGTTGCCCCTCCCTGTATATATTTTGGGCCTGCATATGAATGTGGCGCGCCCGTAAACTTTGCTGCTTACCGGCAATAAGTTCAAAGGAAGGTAAGCTTATAGCCGGACTTTCTTTAGAATAAGGATCCTTCAGGGTAATGGTATAAAGGCTATCTCCGGCCTGTGTTTGAATAAACAGCTCTTTTGGTCCGAAAAAATTATTAGTAACAAAGAAAATTTCTCCCTTCGCATTGCTTTCAGAGGCATAAAACTGCAGTAGTTTTCCCGGAACTGACAAAAATGTTTTAACCCCTGCAACAGGTTCTCCCGTTATTTTATCCTGCACTACCCCTTTTATTATGAGCCCCTCGTATTCCGGTACATGCTCTGGCTGCGGCTCTTTCGCCCTCAACACATCCTCCCACAGGAATTTTCGCCAGCCGTGGGTAAGCATCAGGTTGTCCATGGCTTCAGCAGGCTGTGCACCGGAATCTTCAGAGCCTTCAAAATA
This sequence comes from Cesiribacteraceae bacterium YIM B00369, assembly GCA_017948555.1. Lineage (GTDB taxonomy): Bacteria > Bacteroidota > Bacteroidia > Cytophagales > Cyclobacteriaceae > Nafulsella. The sequence continues at coordinate 137,553 of JAFMYY010000016.1, forward strand.
GTATCCGGGCGATTCAATTTCTCCTCTTAAGTCAGAGGTAAGCCATAAACAACTTAAAATATTTCCGGAATTTTCCTGACTCAGGGAATCCAGCTTGTAAACAGCCATGGACAGGTTTGATTCTGCGGCTTCTCCCCCCATATGAGCCGAAAGGTTTAAGTCTGCTTTCTGCCGTGCAAAATAAAGCTCTTTATCCAGCCTGGCATCGAGGGCGAGGTTTTGTTCAGGGTATTTAAAATAAAGTCGCTCAGCCACCGGTTTAACTTCATTATCAAAAACAGTAAAATGAGAAATTCCGTCACCAAGGGCTTCTTTATCTATGGTGAAAAAGGTTTTTCCGTTTGCCTGGTTTTTCGCCTCAGCAAATTTTATTTCATTCCGGGTATGTGCAAGCAGGTAAACTATTCCGGATTCCTCCCCTGCTGAGCTTACAGCTACTTCTATTCTTTTTGCATCAATATTTGTTACCTGCATGGTATACCCTTTCTTTTCCGCAGCAGGAAAGCGGAAAGCAATGGTATCATTTCCTGTATTTATTAAAGCCTGATAGCCGCTGCCGGCAGAAGGAGTAAGGTAAAAATGACCTATACCAAATTTCAGGGGCTGGAACTGTATTATTGTATCTCCTTCCTGATTTATTACTGCTCCCTCAAAATCAATTCCTTTTCCGTCCTGCCCTACCGCCCTGAAAGCTACTTTGCTTTCAATTCCCTCCAACAGCTGCCCTCCTTCCGGAAAAAACTGAACATCGAAGGCGCCGGATGTTACAGGCAAAGAATCTGTTGATGGAGCTAAAAAAGTATTTACAATAGTAACAGTTTCCTGAAAAAAGTAATCAGCTGAGGCATTTCTCATCCAGCTGGTATATGCCCTTACCACATAATTACCCGACCGGAGAGAAAGAGGCAGGTAAAAAGATCCTTTTCCAATACCATCTTCCAAGTTAACTTTAGCCTGCAACACTGCTTTACCTGCTTTATCCAGCACCTCCAGGCAGGCTACCTTACTAATATCGACCGCTTTATGGGTAGCGCCGTCTGCTACATAAATTTTAAACCACATGGTTTCACCTGCCACATAAAAATTCCGGTCAGTATGCACAAAAATTTTTTCACTGAAATTCCCCTCACTGAATTGATGAAATTTCTGCTTAATGTCTTTCAGTACAATTTCTGACTGGGCTACAGCAGCAGAAAACAAGAGCAGGTTTATGCATAAAAAAGCAGTAAAGGTTTTGGCTGATTGCATCTCTTTCTTTGATGATAAATAAATTATTCTAGCTCAGGGCATTTCTTCATTCCCAGAAATCAGGTTTTGTGGTTGTGCCTCTCTCTCTGCAATCCGTACAATATTTAGTAGAAGCAAGGTGAGTATCAGTAAGAATATCATATTCAATAGGCACATAGAACATATAATCAAAATAATATTCCATACTATCAGAAGTAACATTTACAAGCATCTGGTTACATTCGAAAATATAGCTGTGAAACTGCCAGTCCGGAATTTCTTTACTTTCTATGAAAATCCTTTTTTCTTCAGTGGAACTGGCATACACAAAGCCAATCACAGGTTCATCAGGATCATTTATACACTTTATATTACCACTGATTTCCGATGGCTGAGGGTCGAAAAAAGATCCTAACTGTTCAGAATTTTTCTTCATTTGCTCAAAATAAAGGTATGCGCCTTCGGTTAAAGCATACTGTTTAACATTTATGCTATATTTTTCTACCAGTTTCCAGGATTTCAATGAAACTTTAGTGACTGGCTGCCGATAAATTATATCTTCAGCAAGCTTCGCCGATGATCCAATCTGAATTCTATCGGAATTATCAGACTGCCAGCAATAATAGATTAAGCTATCGGGATGCCTGTCTTTTAGCTCTCCATTTTCATATTTCAGCTTGGAATAAAAAGCAGAATGAATTTCCCATGTTTCGAGAAAATCCCAACGGTAATAGCGTGTTTCTTCATCAGGATCATGCGTATTTACATAAATCTGTACGTCATCTCCTATTCTTCTCCAGCTAATGCTGTCAATGGCAGGACTCTCTTTAATTGGAACGAATTCTGAAAGATATTCTCTACCCCCTGCCGTTTTTATTCTCAGCCGGTACTCCTCCTCTTTACTGAAATTATAAGGGTCCATAGTGTAAACCCCGCTTTCTTTTTCCTGCAGGCGAAACCTCTTATCACTATCTTTTCCTTCAACAGATACTTCAGCCCCTCTTTCCGCCTTGATGCGCGCTGTATCTGCAAGGCGCGCTGTACGGCTTAAGGTAAATTCGGTTGGTCCTTCTCCGGTGTTAATAAAACCTTCCACCACCAGAAAATAATTATTTGCCTGTATGGCAGGAGGTTCATATGGATCCACGCAACCAGCCAGGAGTAAAATAAATATGCAGCTAAACAGGAAAAAGGCTCCTTTACTTTCCATGCCTTCTAAAATCTGATGTTGTAATTGATAAAAGGAATTGCGGTACCAAAAACAGATAGTTTATATCCGTTTATGGTTTTCCGTTCCGAAATAAAATAGGTTGAATATACATTTCTTCTGGCCGTGAGATTATACACCCCAATTGTCCAGAAGTTGTGTGTCAGCTGCTTTAATTTATGGTTTCCTTCAATATTCATTGAAAGATCCATCCGGAAATAATCGGGAATCCGGTATGCATTCCTGTCGGAGTAGTAAACCCTTTCGGAACCTGCATAAATGTATTTTGCAACAGGCAAAGTAACAGGTCGCCCTGTACTGTAAGTAGTGTTTAATGAAATACTGAACCGATGAGAGAATTTATAATTTCCAATAAAGGTAAAATCATGCGGTTTATCGAAATTAGCCGGATACCAGTTTCCATTATTAATCGTTTCGCCGGCAACAGGATCATTCAACCGGAGCAAGGTGCGTGAATAAGTGTAGCTCATCCAGCCATTCATTTTTCCGCGAAGCTTTTTAATGAGGAATTCTGCTCCGTAAGCCTTCCCCTCTGTATTTACAACATCGGTTTCAATGGCATGATTCATCACTAATTCAGCTCCTCCTTTATAATCAAGGTAATCTTTAATATTCTTATAATATCCTTCCACAGATGTTTCTATAACTCCTGATCTGATATTTTTATAAAAACCTAAAGAAAATTGTTCTCCGGATTGTGGCCGGATATTAGGATCGCTGAGCTTCCAGATGTCTGTTGGGGAGATAGCTGTAGTATTGGACAGCATATGAATATACTGCCGGAGCGTATTATAACCTGCCTTGACAGAAAAATCATCGCTTATCAGGTACCGCAAGGACAAGCGGTACTCAGGTCCATGATAGGACCTGATAAATTCCCCCGCATTATAAGAAGCAGTATCAAGAATGTTAGCTTCCTGTCTTGGAAGGCCGGGAGCATAAGAAATTACATTCTTTGCTCCAAGGTAGTTGTACATGGAATAACGGAGGCCTAAATTGAGCGACAACTTATCTGAAACCTCAAACTGATCTTCCAGGTAAAGGGCACTTTCAATGCCCATTTCAGGCTCAAGGACATCTGTAACTATTGCAGAGCTTTCGCCAAGGGGCTGAAAAGACCCCGGGTGTAATTTGTAATTAACAGAACTGATTCCGAAATTCAGTGTATGCTTTGGGTGAAGGGAATAGTTAAAGTCTCCCTGCAGATTTACCTGGCGGATATTAAAGGAAAGATTAAAAGCATTTACCGGATTTTCTTCACTTGATATGTTGTACTTATATTCACTAATTCCCGCAGAAAAGTCGCTATTCAGCTTATCATTAAAAATATATTTCCACCTTAAAGAGGCATTTTTATTAGTATAATTAAACAGAGTATCACTTCTTAGCTGAAACTGGTCATCGCTGATGTAGCTGGTAAAGTACAGGTTGCTTTTCTCACTTAATTCATGAGTAAGATTTAAATTTACATCATAGAAAGATCCTTTGCTGTTTCTGTAATTGGCATTTTCCAGTAAATTAAGTACCCAGTTGGAATAAGTACCCCGCACGCCTGCCAGGTAGGAGGTTTTTCCTGATCCTAAAGGCCCCTCAACAGAAAGACTACTGGTTAACAGACCTATGCCGGCTTTTCCTTCAAAGGTTTTCTTATTGCCATACCTTGGCTTAACCTCCAGTACAGAAGATAAACGCCCTCCGTATTTGGAAGGAATGCTGCTTTTGTATAGCTCAACCCCATCGACAACATCGGGGTTGAAGGCTGAGAAAAAGCCAAAGAGGTGTGACGGATTATAAATGGTTGCATTATTGTAAAGGATAAGGTTTTGATCGACGGCCCCTCCCCTGACGTTAAATCCTGTACTTGCCTCTCCTACTGTTTTTACTCCCGGCAAAGTCAATAATACTCTTAATACATCCGGCTCACCCATTACCATTGGCACCTGCCTTATCGTTTTCATACTTATCCGCTCCAGCCCCATTTGTGCCTGGGTAATGTTCCTGTCCCTTCCGGCATTCACTTCAACCTCTTTCAGCGATACTACATTTTCAGAAATATCAATATCAAACCTGCCACTGGAGTATACGATCAGGCGGAGTTCTTCTGCCACCATTCCGACAGAATTTACTTTCAGAGTATGGCTTCCGGTAGGTATTGACAGGGTGTAGTTACCAAACTGGTCGGTAGAAGCACCAATAAAAGGGTTTTCTATGTAAAGGGATGCACCATAAACAGGCTCTCCGGTCTGCCGGTTACGTACCTGCCCGAAAAGCTGTACCGTTCCAGCTTTAATAGTTCGTGTCTTTGTTCCGACTTCATATAATTGGTCTTCCCTTTTCCCCGGAAGCCTGATATTTTCCTCAAAAGGGTCTACTATAAAGCGCTCTTCCTTTACGACCACAACATCGCTCCCTTTCCTGAAAAAACCATCCGGTAAATCTGTTTGAATCTGCTGCCCTGAGGTAATAAAAACCCTTTTCGATACTTTATCAATGGAAAATTTCAGATCTGTTCCTTCTAATGTCTGATCAAGCACATCACCAAGTGGTGCACGGTCAAAACTTCTGTTTATCAGAAGCCCTTTTATATCTTCACGGTCAAAATAAAAATACCACCGGGTGGAGGATTCAATTTGTTCCAGTACCTTTTCAAAAAGGATACCTTTGAATTCTGCAGTAATAAGGTCATCCTGATTTTGCTGTCCCGTAGCTACAGACCAGTAAAAGAACAGGCACAAAAAATACGGTAATGATTTATAGATCTTTTTCACTGTTCTGTTGCAGATTGATAATACTCCACTATTTTTACTAAAGCATATTCAGGGTTTTTCCTGAAAACTATTCCATTTTTCCGCAGCTCTTTCCTTATTATCTTCTTCCTATCCTGCAAAACCTTAAAAACATGGCTTTTCCTTTTTACAGAATAAAATAAACCATCCTTTAAAAGATAGAAGTTATTTTCCTGTTCAAATTCTCTCTCCACCGTCATTTCTCTTATTCTCTCATCTACCCTCTTTTGCCTCTTTACAAAAACTGAAATATCACCTTCATAAATCCTTTCCACTATGCCTGACGGCGCCATCAAGTCAGCTGTGTCTGAAGTTAGAAAATTTACAAATGTTTTTTTAAGGATTGTAAATGAGTTAAGTTCCCGTTTTTGCACCTGAATTCTTAAGAAGCCGTTTGGATGTCGGATTAACAGTTCATCCTGAAGGAGGTCATAAAGAAGCGGGACATTCTTATATAAATTTCCCTGATAAACCACACTTCCGTATATCCAATCTGACGTTTCAAAAAACTGGTGCCCTTTTATAACCTTTTTTACCCCAACATATACTTTCCCTTTGTACAGGGAAGAATTCTCTCCTATTACATTAGTGTATAAGGACAATGTTTTTTCCTGGTGCGGCTCAGGAAAAGAGGAGCGTTGTGCAAAAAGCACTCCCGGAAGAAGTGTAAAACAGAATAAGAGCAGGATTGGGATGGAAAGGAATAGTTTCATATTAGCACCTTTTTTACAGGCTAATCATTTGATTTTGAATATCCCGGCAGCTAAAATATAACCAATTAAACACTGTAGCATCAATTCTTTAGCGGAAAGGATTTGCATCTTAATCAATTTTTATTGTAATAACGACAGTGTCCAGAAAAGTGTGTAAATGAAAATTCAGGCTCT
>JAFMYY010000017.1 GCA_017948555.1 Cesiribacteraceae bacterium YIM B00369
TGACACCCACAGACCCATGAACATAATGATCACGGCGTAGACGACAAAGATGACGTAGTCTAAAGTAGAGAATCCGGAAGTCATAGAAGAGATTTTGTTTAGGTTTAGTTGTTGGTATATTATATCAGGTTATTTGCAGTTAATTTCCGGCGGGGACAGTAAAAAAATAGAAGGAAGGCCAGCTGCCGTAATCCAAATCTGCTGCGTAATTTTTATTGTTCATATCTGTTGTTGCCGGGTGTAATGCTTTGATTACTAAAAAGAACAGGCTCTTTCAACCGCAGTAAAACCCACTGCCAGCCAGGAGGCCGGTAATGAGTTTTATATCAGAGGTTTTGTATGCCAGATGAAACAAAAGAAAAATAAAACCAAATTTCTTTTTCCGGTGCCAAACTAAAGAGTTATAAACGAGATTTGAAAGTATATTCGGGAATTTTTAAATCTGCGATTGTGGAAGGTTCTCCGGCTTTGGAATAAAATTCAGGAAAGTCTGGAGTCCTTCCTTGTACTTTTCCTTGTGGAGCTTGTAAAAAAATGCTCCTCTTTTAGAATTTCCTTTATCTTTTTCATCAAGTTTTATCAGCAGACCTGAAGATAATGCCTTTCTGCTGAAATTACGCTTATCAAATTCTGTTTCATAGAGGCCTTCGTACAAGGCCAGAAGGTGAGGAAGGGTGAACTTTTCCGGCAGCAGTTCAAACAGTACCGGATGCAGGGCTGCCTGGTACCGGAGTTTGTTTTTTGCCATTTCCACCATTTCGGTATGGTCAAAAATCAGGGGAGGCAGTTCATTTATAGGAAACCACTGGGCATGGAATTCAGGGCTCAGTTGTTGCTTGTACTTTTGAATATCAATAAGGGCCACATAAGCCACTGCAATAGTTCTTTCAACAGGATCCCGCCGGGGGTTGCTGAATGCTTTCATCTGATCCATAAAAACATTTTCCAGTCCGGTAAGCTGGTGAAGGATTCTGTTGGCTGCAGTATCAAGGCACTCATCGGTCTTAAGGAATCCACCCATAAGGCTCCACTTTTTCTTTTCAGGGGCAAAACCTCTCTGGATAAGGAGTAATTTAAAAGTTTCACCATCAAAACCGAAGATAATACAGTCCACCGCAACTAAAAGCCTTGTCTGGCCGGAATATTTAATCATTTTCTTATGAAGAGATTTGATACTTTTGATTGAAATTATTTTCCCTTAAAACAGACTTGTGACTGCTGTTAAGTCTTAAGATAAAAATGTTCTGTTAATTAAAGTGTAATAATAACAATTAATTTCTTAATATAGGGTTTTGAGTTGTTGAAATCTGTATTTCTCTTCGAAAAGTTTTAATACTTTTGATTTTTGATCAGGATTAATTAAGATTGACAGTTTATTGGCGCAAACCATTGTGGTATGAAACAATAAAATGTTTTTCTTCATGTTTTTCCCTGATACAGGATCAGTAAACCATATAAAACAGTTAAAAATCAGAAATGAAAATCGTTAGCAGAAAAAAATTAGCAGGAAGCCTTTTAATGGGCTTGTTAGCATTAAACTGGGCATGTTCCGGCTCATCAGAGAACAGCCAGACAAGCCAGGATGGGGTGCAGACTGAAGAAAAGCGGGAATTAAGTGTAGCCAAATCGGGATTCGGCTCTTATGAAGGCAAAGCTGCAGATTTATATACGCTTACAAATGCCAATGGCATGGAGGTGGAGATTACCAATTATGGAGGAATAGTAGTGTCTCTGAGTGTGCCGGATAAAAATGGAAATATAGAAGATGTAACCCTTGGTTTTGATTCACTGTCAGGCTACCTGCAGCAGGGCGTTCCTTATTTTGGCGCTATTATTGGCCGGTATGGTAACAGAATTGCTGAGGGTAAATTTACGCTTGATGGAAAAGAATACCAGCTTGCCAAAAACGATGGCCCGAATCATTTACATGGTGGCGTAAAAGGCTTCGACAAGGTGCTGTGGGATGCAAAAGAATTTAAATCAGATGATGCTGTTGGTGTTAAATTAAAATATTTAAGTAAGGATATGGAAGAGGGCTATCCGGGAAATCTTTCTGTTAATGTAACCTATACCCTTACTAATGATAATGAATTAAAAATCGATTATCAGGCAAACACCGATAAAAAGACGGTGGTAAATCTTACCAATCATGCTTATTTTAACCTGTCCGGAGATTTGGGCGAAAAGGTGCTTGACCATGTGGTAACCATTAATGCAGATCGTTTTCTTCCTGTTTCCAGTACGCTTATTCCAACCGGAGAGTTAAGGAGCGTGAAAGGAACTCCTTTTGATTTTACAGAACCTGTAACTATTGGAGCAAGAATAGAAACAGAGAATCAGCAGTTAGGATATGGTAAAGGTTATGACCATTGCTGGATTTTAAATGGCACTGCCGGTGAAATGCGGACTGCTGCTACAGTTCACGAACCTGAAAGTGGCCGTTTTATGGAAGTTCTGACAGTTGAGCCTGCCATCCAGTTTTATACAGGAAACTTCCTGGAAGGTAATCTTTCAGGTAAAGGGGAGACTTTCCAGCACAGATCAGGATTTTGCCTTGAAACCCAGCATTTCCCTGATGCTCCTAACCAGCCGGAGTTCCCTTCTGTGGAGCTTGCTCCGGGAGATACTTATGCCACGAGTTCTGTTTATAAATTCTCTGTAAAATAAGCGGTAACTGCCTGAAGGGTTATTTTTAAAGTTGCCTTTACAGTCTTAAAGCATCTGCCTGTATAATTGCCGCACTGCAGCATTATAGAGACAGGTGCTTTTTTTATGCCGGAAGGATTTGTTTTATGGACAGAGCCCCTGTAATATTTGCGGGGCTTCATACAATAAAACGTATGCCCCTGAATTATATAAAAGAATGCCTGACCTAATTACTGCATTCTTTCTACCTTTGCACCAGCAAATAAAACAGATTTAAACAGTGTATGATTTTTAAGAAAAAGCTTTTTAATCATTTTTGTGGAGTAGTACTGGGTTCAGCGCTTGTTCTTCCTGTTGCAGGGCAGGCACAGCAAAACCCGGCGGCTTCCGCGGCAGCAGATTCAGCTGTAAATTCAAAATACAATGAAGTGAAGCCATGGCTCTCTCCGGATGGAAAAAGCCTGTATTTTACGCGCAGTAATCACCCGCTGAATGCCGGTGGCCGGCGCGATAAGGGAGATGTATGGGTGGCTGATGTACTGCCGGATGGTTCCTGGTCCGGTGCCCGGGTGGCTGGTAATGCTTTTAACAGTTCCCAGTTGAATATGGTTATTGGTTTTTCCGGTGATGGTGAGGATGTTTATTTCCAGACTTACGACCCTGAAACCAAAGGAAAGCGGCAGGCCGGTATTTATAAAATGCCTGTTAAGGGTGGAAATCCAAAACCGGTAACCATTCATTATTTTTTTAACGGAGCAAAATACCAGGATGCCAGCATTGCCGCCGGAGGTAAAGTAATGTTGCTTTCAATGGAATCGTACAGCACCTATGGGCTGGAAGATTTATATGTGAGTTTTCTGCAGCCGGATGGGAGCTGGAGTGAGCCTAAAAACCTGGGGCAGGATATAAACACACCTAAACAGGAGATGTCGGCCTGGCTGAGTCCCGATGGTGAAACGCTTTTCTTTGCAAGTAATGGTCATGGAGGGGCCGGGAGTACAGATATTTTCCGTTCCACGCGTCTGGACGATAGCTGGAAAAGCTGGTCAAAACCTGTAAATATGGGGCCGGAAGTGAATTCCGCAGGGGCAGATATATATTATACAGAAGGTTCCCGTGGAAAATGGGCGTTTTATTCTTCAACAATGAACAGCGAGGGCTATGGCGATATAAGGAAAATTCCTGTTCCGGAGCGGAAGGAAGAGCCGGCAATAGCTAAGGAAGAGAAACCGGTATTATTCGGCCAGGCCATTCCTGCGCCCCAACAGCAGCAGCAGCAGCAGCAGGAAGTGAAAAGAGATACAGTGGAGAGTGTAACTGTTCTTGTAAAGCAATCTTTTGACCTGCAGGGCAAGGTGCTGAATGAGAATGGGGCTGTACAGGCTGCTCAGGTAAAAATCAGTAAGGCAGGGGAGAGTACTTTTAAGGAGGAGTCAGCTACAAGCGGATCTTTTGATGTAAGCCTTCCTGAACCGGGAAATTATACGGTAAGGGTGCAGGCAAAAGGCTATCACTCTAAAGATACTACCTTGCAGGTGGAAGAAGGGGTGAATGAGCTGGTTTTTAATCTGAGGCCCTTAAGAGTTGGAGAAACTGTACAGTTGCAAAATATTATGTTCAGGCAAAGTACTGCTGTGTTGCTGGATGGCTCTAATGCCGCGCTTGACGGAGTGGTGGATTTAATGAAGGAAAATCCTGATATGGAAATTCTGTTGACAGGACATACCGATAACCAGGGAAATTCGAAAGCGAATATCAAATTATCGCGTGAAAGAGTGGAGGCAGTTAAAAACTATCTGATCAGCAGGGGAATTGCCGAAGAGAGAATTGAAGGTAAAGGCTTTGGCGGAACAAGGCCAATTGCGAGTAATGCAAACGAAGAGTCCAGGAAACTGAACAGGAGGGTTGAGTTTACCATCACCAAAAAGTAAATTTCCTGATAAATTCAACCTGAAGCCGGAAGGCATACCTGAACCGTCTGATAAACTTTATCGGACGGTTTTTTTTTAAATCAGATTCGGAACCGGTAAAGCTTTTTGGTTAAGCATGAGCCCCTGTTTTGCTAATTAAGGATAAATTTATAGATTTAAATTTAATCGTTATTTTAACAATTAATCATTTTTAGTTAAAACCTTCAGGACCAAAATCCGGATTATGAAAATTATAAAGAAGTATCCCATATCAGTTTTGGGTGTTGGCAAAGTGCTTTGTTTTCTTTTGCTGCTTGGCGGAAGTATTTCCTGCGTTACTAAAAAAGGAACAGAAGAGGAACAGAGTGGTTTATATAGCCCGGGGAAGGAAATAAAAGTAGATTTTTCTCTCAATGCAGAAAAAATGCCTGTTTACAGTATCTTTTACCGTGACAGCCTGGTTCTGGAAGCTTCGCAGCTGGGGGTGGTAAGAGAAGATGCTGATTTTACCACTAATATGCAGTTTGAATCTGCTTCAGATGTCCGCCTGATAACTGATGAATATAAAATGCTCCATGGCAAGCGTTTAAACTGTTCCTATAAAGCCAATGAGCAGGTTTATCATTTAAAAAACAGCGAAGGAAAGGAAATTGATGTGGTTTTCAGGGTTTCGGATGATGGAGTGGCTTTCCGCTATCATTTCCCGGGGAAAACAGAGGAAATGGTGAAGATTACCGAAGAAAGAACCTCATTTAACTTTCCGTCAAATGCCAAAGCATGGCTGCAACCGATGTCGGTAGCTAAAACAGGATGGGAGGGAACCAATCCTTCTTATGAAGAGCATTATATGCAGGAAATGGAGGTTGGAACAGCCGCTCCCACGGCAGCAGGCTGGGTATATCCGGCATTGTTCAAATCCGGCAACAGCTGGGTATTAATTACAGAAGCTGACCTGGAAAGAAATTATTGCGGTACACGGCTGGCGCAAAATTCTGAGGGAGGTGAATACCATATAGCTTTTCCGGACCCGAGGGAAGTAATGCCTGAGGGCGGACTTAATCCTGTATCTGCACTGCCATGGAGTTCCCCCTGGAGAGTTATAGCTATCGGATCCCTGGCGACCATAGTGGAATCTACTTTAGGTACTGATCTTGCAGCGCCTGCAGTGGATATGGATATGTCTTTTGTAGATCCGGGGATTTCCTCCTGGAGCTGGGCTAAGCTAAAAGATAATTCCATTACCTGGGATATTCAAAAGCAGTTTATCGATTACGCTGCTGATATGAACTGGGAGTATTGTCTTATTGATGTAAACTGGGATACTACCATAGGTTACGACAGGATTAAAGAACTCGCAGACCATGCAGCGGCAAAAAATGTGGGACTGATCCTTTGGTACAATTCCTCCGGCAGCTGGAACACTACTCCTTATCACCCTAAAGGTAAATTATTAACTTCGGAAGGCCGTAACACTGAATTTGCAAGGCTGAAGGAAATGGGGATAAAAGGAATTAAAGTGGATTTCTTTGGTGGTGACGGCCAGTCTGTAATTGCCTATTACCATGATATTTTTATGGATGCAGCAAAATATGATTTAATGGTCAATTGCCATGGGTCCACCATCCCCAGAGGCTGGCACCGGACTTACCCGAACCTGGTTACCATGGAGGCTATAAAAGGTTTTGAATTTATAACCTTTGCTCAGGAAACAGCTGATTTAGCACCCAACCATTGTGCAATGCTCCCGTTTTCAAGGAATGCTTTTGATCCGATGGATTTTACTCCAATGTCCCTGACAGAAATACCCGATATTCAGCGGAAAACCACAAATGGCTTTGAGCTTGCTTTACCTTACCTTTTTCTGTCCGGAGTGCAGCATATAGCAGAAACAGCTGAAGGAATGGAGAAAGTCCCTGCTTATGTGCAGGATTTCCTGAAGGAAATTCCGGTTGCCTGGGATGATACGCGGTTTATTGAAGGTTATCCTGGTAAGCTTGCAGTGATTGCCCGCAAAAAAGGAGATACCTGGTACGTTGCAGGTATAAATGGAGAAGGTGTTCCTAAATCACTTAATTTAGACCTATCCTTCGTTGGAAATGGTGAAAGTGGTGTTTTAATTACCGATGGTGCAGAACAATTTTCCTTTTCGCAAAAAAATGTTTCTGCTGCTCAGAACAATAATATTGAACTTAAGGCGAACGGTGGTTTCATAATGAAGTTCTGATTTTTCACCGGCAGCCTGTACTATTATTGTAAGACTGTTTTATTGCCTTACATAAATTTCTCCGGAAGTTTTTAATGAGGGGTAAATAATTCTGCTTTACAAAAAAAAAGAACAGCCTCGTACTGTAACCCATTGTATTAAAAAGCCCCGCCTTTTCGGTTTGAAACGGAGGGGCTTTTTATTTGAACATTGCCATGTGTCCGGACCGGTAGAGAAAGAAGTGGCTGAAATTTATTGAACCGGTAATATAATCCGGATTAAAACAAGAGGAGGTGGTAGTTGAAAATCCTTTTATTTCTGAAAAATGATATCCGTATGATCCTTATTTACCGCTATTTAGAAGTAAATGCTTCAGGTGCCTTCCCGATTAATTTGCTGCCGGAACGGTAGAAAGTGTATTGTGTTTTATAATGTGTTTACTTTAGTAATTTATTACATGCCATCAGTTGAAAAAGAAACAAAAAAAAGATGGTTAAACATTTAAATTTTCCTGTGATTTATCGCCTTTCTCAAATAAAAATCAAGTATAACTTGATATTAGATTCTTTTGTTAAATAAATTTAAGTTGTGAATAGTGTAAAATTTGAAAAAAAAGAGTTAAACTTACATGATCCGGAAAAGAATTTGCTAAAAGAATCATATACTGTTCCAATTATCGGGATAGTATACCTGTAAATAAATCCAGGTGCAGAAAGCCTGTGGATTCTTTGTAATGGGGCGAACTGTAAGGATAATGGAGTTACAAAAATGAATAGAATCGAAAATTCCCCGGAGCCTGTTATTGCTATCAAAGCTGACAGGATACTGGATTGTAATGAATCAGCTTTAAGTTTATTTGGTTATGAAAACCAAAAGGAATCTTTTTTGCAGCTTTTGCCTCAGGAGCTGTTAATGGATTTTCAGCCAAACGGAATTGCTGCTTCCCATACTTTATTATATCTGCTTGACCAGGTTTATGAAGAAGGAATTTGTAAAGAACCGGTAATCTGTAAAAACAGGCAGGGAAGAGGTTTTTATATTGATCTTCATCTTATAAGCTTTGCGGAGTCCGGTGGAGAAACGCTTATCATAAGTAAGTGGAAGGCATCTGATAATACAGGTAAAGAATTCCTGCCTCATAAGGACCAGGCGGGAAGTCTGGCCGGAAGGGACTGGCCTGCCATCATCCATACCAACAGGAATGGGAAAATCCTTTTTGCTGATTCCCTGGCCTGTTCAATTTTTAATTTTTCAGAGCCTGAAACAGGCTATGGTAAATTTCTGGAAGATATTATAGAACTTCCACAGGAGGTTTCATCCTGCCAGTCAATTTCCGGTCCGGACCTTCCTGAGTCAGGAAGGCCTCAGGAAACTTTTGTTTTCACCAGAGAAAATGAAAAGCTTCCTGCTCTGGTTACCTTTTCCGGTTTTGGCACCGATGATCAGGGTTCAGAAATTTTTCAGGTGGAGATACGTCCAAGGGAGCAGGTGAGCCATTTTGCTGAATTTAAGGATAGTCCTTTGCTGGAAATGGAAAGCCTGAAACAGGAAAACAGGAACCTGAAAAGGGTGCAAAAAAAGTTAAAGAAAACACTTGAAAGGCTGCGGGTTCTGGCTGAGTATTCTCCTGATGCCATTATGCAGTTAAGCAGAAAGGGCAGGTATCTTTTTGTAAACTCCAGGGTACAGAGCTTGTCTGGCATATCTCCGGAAGCTTTTTTAGGGAAATCAAATGCTGAAATTGGATTTCCGGAGGACTTCTGTAAAAAATGTGATGAAATTCTGAAGGAAGTATTTTCTACAGGGAAAAGTCAGAGGATGGAAGTGCTTTTCCCGGGGGGCAAATGGGTGGATTGGTTTTTGATGCCAGAATTTAACCAGGAAGGAGATGTCAGTACTGTTATTACTACTGCCAGGGATATAACTGAGCAGAAGAAAACCTGGCTGAAGCTGCAGAAAAGCGAAAGAAAACTGAATGATGCTTTTGAAGTAACTAAACTTTCCAGCTGGTCCTACGATTTCAGGACAGATGAAATCCGTACAAATAATAACTTCAATACCCTTATAGGTTTAAATGCTCCGGTAAAAAACAACAGGCTGCCAGCAGCAAAGTTTATTCAGGAATTTGTTCTGAAGGAAGATCACGGGAAAATTAAAAATGTGGTTGATGCTGCCATTGCTTCCTGTAGTGAAGATTTTCAGGAAGTTTTAGACTTCAGAGTAAAAACCCCTAAAGGAGAAATAGTTCATATTCTGGCCAGTGTACGCCTGGAGATAGGAGAAAATGGCAGAATAGTACGTGGCTATGGAACAACCCAGGATATTACACAGCTGCGCCTGACCGAACAGGAGCTGGAAGAATACAGGACCAGCCTTGAACGATTAGTTGAAACCAGAACACAGGAACTAAAAAAGAGTGAGGAAAAACTGGCCGATGCCCTGCGATTAGCTAATCTGGGTACCTGGGAGTTCGACCCTGTTGTGGAAAGCTTTTTGGTAAGCGAAGAGGTGTTTGAAATAGCCGGTACAACCTCGGAAATTGAAGGAGGGAACGTAATCGGAGTTTCCCGCATAAAAGAAATTCTTCATCAGGAAGATTATCCCCTTTACCGGGAGTCTGTATTAAGTGCACAGGAAAGTTCCGATATGGATTATATTGACCATGTGGAACTACGGATTTTCCGCTCAGACGGTGAAATGCGGTATATTTATTTAAGCATTAAAATAAGCCGTTCAGGTAAACAGGTAAAGTTTTATGGAACCCTGCAGGATATAACTGAAATCAGGCATGCAGAATTTGAGAAGGAAAGGTTAAATGCAATCATTGAAGCCACTTCCGATATTGTGGCTATCGTTCAGCCGGAAGGGAAAATGACCTACCTGAATAAAGCCGGAAGAGATTTCTTTGGTTTGAAAGAAGAAGAAAACCTGGCCGATAAAACTTTTTACGATTTCCAGCCACTCAGGGCATACAGGGCACAGGCGGGGAAAGTATTAAAGAAAGCAGGCAGGCTCGGGACCTGGAGTGGGGAAAGCCAGTATGTTCGTTATGATGGAGCGGAGATTCCTGTTTCGCAGGTAGTGGTGGCGCACAAGAATGTGCAGGATCATGTGGAGTGTTATTCCACGATTATCCGGGATATTTCGCAGCAGAAAAAAATTGAGCAGGATCTTATTTTTAAGAATAATGAACTGGACACCTTTGTGTACAGGGCATCCCACGACCTCAGAGGGCCTATTGCCACCCTCATGGGCCTGTACAACCTGGTGCAGTATGAGGTGAAGGATGAACTGGCGCTGAACCTGTTTGATATGTACAACGGTCAGATTCTCCGGTTGAATACTATTATCCTTACCCTCATTGAACTGACTAAAATAAAAGAGCGTGAATTCCAGCCATCAGTTGTGAACTTTAAAAAGACTGTCCGCAATGTTTTTAACAAACTACAGGGGATGACCGAAAGCAAAGACATGCTTTTTGAGTATGATATTGAGCCCGTGGAAGGCTATGTGAGTGATGAACATCTGCTCTTCGTTATCCTCCAGAATATGGTTGAAAATTCAATAAAGTACAAACGCCAGGAGGTAACCTCTTTTGTGCGGGTAGAGGTAAAAAAGATTAAAGACAGCGACCGTATAATAATTAAGGTATCGGACAACGGAATCGGGATTGACAGTGCTATTCAAAATAAAATTTACAATATGTTTTTCAGGGGGAATGAACGCTCCAGTGGTTCGGGGCTTGGGTTGTATACATTAAAAAACGCAGTGGAAAAGCTGGGAGGAAAGGTGACGCTCTACAGTGTGCTGTATAAAGGAACCACCTTTAAAATTGAGCTTCCTCCTCTCAGGAAATAATGTTTTACGGGAAACAGCCTTTTAATTATTAGTTACCCTTTTTTTTATTAAAAAATCTAAAAACTCCCTGAAGCCCTCCTTTGTGGTAAAAACAGAACGGGCAACCTCCCTGTAATGGGAAAAGCTGACGGAAGGCTTTTTCTTTTCATTAATTTCAGGGGCTGCCGGCTTTACAGGCTCCGGTTTCGAATCCTTCTTTACCTCAGGCATGGGTGGTCTCCCTTCAAGAGCATCTGCTTTGGCATAATTGTTTTTTGCCTGTTCTTTGTATCCCAGCTTCTCCTGTATCAGTCCCAGATTGTTGAAGGATACGGCATCTTCAGGATCAAGTTCAACAGCTTTCCGGTAGTCGTTAATGGCTCCGGTAGTGTCTCCTGCCTTGTCGCGTATAAAAGCACGGCTACTGTAACGATAGGGGTTTTCCGGTTCCATTTCCTGCGCTTTATCCATGTCGGAAAGCGCTTCCTGCAGGGAAGAATTCAAAAAATAAGCGACTCCCCGTTCGCCATATAAATGAGGATTATCCGGAGCCAGGCTGATTGCCTTGTTCAGCAAATTTACAGCTTCAGGAAAATTACCTGTTTTAATGTGGCAGGTAGCAGCCCTTGCTAAAGCAGTAATATTTTCCGGATTGCTCTTTATTACTTCGCCGTAAAGTGCCGCAGCCTCCTGAAATTTATTTTGCCGGAGTAAATTATCTGCCTGTTCAAGTGATTTTTGCATTCTCCTGTTTTTTTCTGCAAAGGTAGTTAATCTGCCTTAAAACAATGCAGAATATGAGTAAAACAAGCAGCAGCAGGGGGTTAGGTAAGTAATCCTGAAAACCTGATGATTATTTTTCACGGGCAAAGTAAATTCTTCAGGTAGAAAATTATAGGTAAACCGTTTACTTTTCGGCCTCACATGGCATTAACATACTAAAAAGAAGGTATGGGTATATTTGATTACATAGCAACGGTTAATTTCAGCAAAGAGCAATTTGATGGATTGATTGACGTGGATGGAAGACTTGATGCTGTAACCAGACAGCACTTTTGGGAGGAATATCTGACCGGAAGTCAGCAGAACCTTATTATATTTTACCGGTCCCTGAATGGGGAGCCTATTCCTGAATATCTGAAACAGTCCATGAACCATTTTTTCTATTTAAAAGCTTTGGAGTTTATTAAATAGTCATCTGGTTGCGGGCTACAGCCGGTTAAATTTGCTTGCAAATGAACTCCGGGAGGTACATTGCATTTGCTGAAGTACCGGTAAGTTTTCCTGAAAGGGAATAAAAATGATGCTCCTTCCCTGGAATCAATTTAAGGTAATAAGTAAAAGATCCATAGTGCCAAACCTGGTAAATGGTGTGTTTTTCGTAAGCTGGTCAACTTTCCTTACTTCCTCTTCATTAATCTGGTGAAAATAATCCACCATTCTTTTAGGGTCCTTGCCGATCAGAAAATGTTGTTCAGTGGTTACCTTGGTCAATTCAATTACCCTGTTTGGATTCTTTATGCTAGCAATCCAGATAAAAGGTTCATCTATTATAATGATATCTGATGACATATAATTAGGGTTAGGAAACTTTTCGGTTTCGGTTTTTATAAATATAGACCTACCTGCCGACTTTAGGAAATTAATTGCATAAAGAAAAAAACAATATACAGCAAATGCTTATATATTCAGTTTCCTGTGTATTGATTGTCTTAACACCCTGAAAGAATGAGTCTGTATATCAGGAGGGGGTTTGGAAATTATCTACTGAAGCCGGAGTGGTAAAAAATAAATGGTTACCTTTCAGGTAAAAATTAAAAAAAAACGCCATTGGCGATAATTGTTGCAACTTTAATGGTAAACACCAGTATTGATTTTTTTAAAGTTTACGTCTCTTTTTAAACTACGATTTTACTGCAAAAAGAATTAATAAATTTTATATAGTTCAAACATAGTTTGACTTGTTTTTTTTCAATGGATCAATTCAAACAATTCAAAAGCAGAATAGAATTTAATGAAGCACGATTTGAGGCTATTGCCCAAACAGCTTCAGATGCTATTATTATCTCTGATGAAAACTCTGCCATAGTTTTTGCTAACAGGAAGGCTTACCTGACCTTTGGGTATTCTGAAGGTTCTTTATCAGGTTCCGATCTTGGGATTTTGATGCCGGAAAAATACAGGCAGGGCCACAGGAATGGGGTCCATCGGTTTATTTCCACTGGCAGTCCAAAAATCATTGGCCACACTGTTGAAATAGAAGGTTTACGTAAAGATGGCACAATATTTCCGCTGGAACTTTCATTGTCGGCCTGGAAGGAAGAGGGGAAATATTTCTTCTCCGGAATTATAAGGGATATAACGGAAAGGAAACAAGCCTTTAAGGAAAAGGAAGAGGCAAATCTAAATCTTCAGATAAAGCAGAAGGAGTTAAAATCAGCTAATGAAGAATTGAAATCTGCAGAAGAAAAACTTCGCACCATTAACGATGATCTTGAACATCGGGTAGAAAACAGGACAAGAGAACTGGCAGAAAGTGAAAGAAAGTTAAAGAAAAGTGAAGAACAGCTTCGTTTAATAACAGATGCAGTACCTGTTCTGATTTCTTATTTAAAGAGGGACTACACCTACGGTTTTGTTAATAAAGCCTATGAAAAACTATTTCGTGTAAAGAGTAATGAAATAATTGGAAAGCCTGTGTATGAGGTTATTGGTGAGAAAGCGTTTAATAACGTAAAACCACTGTTAGACAGGGTGTTTGAAGGTGAATTTGTGAAATCAGAAGCTCTGCAGGATTATGGAGAAGCAGGAAAGAAATGGATGAGTTTTTCCTTAATTCCTCATGTTGTGCAAAATGTAGTTGTGGGTGCTTTTGCTCTGACAGAAGATATCACACGATTTAAAGTTATTCACCAGGAACAGGAAGAACTCCTTGCCACAATCCGGGAAGCTAATAAAGAAAAGGAGGAAGCACTACAGCAGTTAAAAAGGAAGAATGATGAATTGGAAAGAATAAACATCGATTTAGATAATTTCATTTATACTGCTTCACATGATTTGAAGTCTCCTGTTTCAAATATGGAAGGCCTGATGTCTCTTTTAAGGAAAACAGTTTACGAAAAGGTTGAGCCAAAAGAGAGGAAGATACTTGAAATGGTAGAGACCTCTGTTTCCAAGCTTCAAAAGACCATTAGTGACTTAGTTGAAATTACCAGGGTTCAAAAGGAGCTGGAAGAGGAAGTGAAGGAACCTTTGCGTATAAAAGAGGTGGCCGGTGAAGTGAAAGAGGATATATACAGTCTGATTCAGCAAAGTAATGTCACCCTGACAGAGGATTATGAAGCAGAGGAGATTGTCTGTAAAAAGAGTAGCCTTAGAAGTATCTTATACAACCTTTTATCAAATGCCATTAAGTACCGGAGGCTGGATATACCTGCTAAGGTAGAGTTAAAAACCTATAGAAAAGACGATTTTACTGTTCTTTCAGTTAAGGATAATGGGCTAGGGCTAAGACCTGACCAACAGAAGAAACTTTTTAATCTTTTTACCCGCCTTCATAAAAACGTTAAAGGTACAGGTGTAGGGCTATTCCTGGTTAAAAGAATAGTTGACAATAGCGGAGGTAAAATAGAGGTGGAAAGTGAGGAAGGGAAGGGAACCACTTTTTACATTTATCTGAAAAGCTAACTTTATTACTTTTTCGTATAATTCCTCAAAATATCAAGGCAATAGTTTTCGGAAGGCGAAGGAGGTGCTGGTTAAGAATGGTTTTGTATTAACCATTCAAATAGCCGGTAAGATTCCGCTGGAAAGGCCCTTTTTGAAACAGAGGATGTAAATTGTTAAAATTAAAAGATTCTTTTTATCTTCAACAAATTTATACCGGGGGGAGGTTACAAACAGGATGTTTTATATTTTTACACTTTCTTGTCCGGCACAATTAGCCATATCTTCAATAAATAAATTGTTATCTGTATGTCTGCAATTAAAAGGAATAACGTAAGGGTTTCAGGTAAAGGTAATCAACCTATTATGTTTGCTCACGGGTATGGATGTGACCAGAATATGTGGAGATTTATATATCCTGCCTTCGAAGATAATTATAAAATAGTCCTATTTGATCATGTTGGTGCAGGGAATTCTGACGAGACTGCTTACTCAACAGCAAAGTATAATTCCCTGGATGGGTACGTATCTGACATTCTTGAAATTTGCACGGAATTAGGTTTACAGGATGTGATATTTGTTGGGCACTCTGTAAGTGCCATAATGGGAGTGCTTGCGGCCGGAAGGGAGCCAGAAAGGTTTCAGAATCTGATTTTAATTGGCCCTTCTCCAAGGTATATAAATGGAGATGGTTATATAGGAGGTTTTAATCCGGAAGATATTGAAGGATTAATGGAAGCCCTTGACAGTAATTATCTCGGGTGGTCAGCAAATATGGCCCCTGTTATAATGGGGAATCCTGACAGACCGGAATTAGGGGAGGAGTTAACTAACAGCTTTTGCAGGACGAATCCGGAAATTGCAAAACAGTTTGCCAGGGTAACCTTTTTATCGGATAACAGGAAAGATCTTGCTGTGGTAGAAACACCTTCTTTGATTCTGCAATGCTCTGAAGATGTTATAGCCCCCAGAGAGGTTGGCGAATATGTGTGCAGGAATTTGAAAAACAGTACCTTCTATTTAATGAAAGCGACAGGTCATTGCCCAAACCTGAGCGCACCTGAAGAAACCATTCAGGCCATTGAAGATTATCTGGCGGGAGTTTTACTATGAGTATAAACAATTATGAAAAAATACCGGGCGAGTCTGCTGAAGAACTATATGAAAATGCCCCCTGCGGATACCTTTCCTTCGTAGGGGACGGAACTGTTGTGAAAATAAATAAGACCCTCCTTTCGTGGCTTAACTATGAAAAAGAAGAGGTTTTATTTGTGAAAAAAATTCAAAGCATTTTAAGCATAGGGGGGAGAATATTCTTTGAAACCCATTTTTTTCCTTTAATAAGAATGCAGGGCTTTGTTAAGGAAATAAATTTTGACCTGGTCAGAAAGGACAAATCTCCTTTACCTGTTCTTTTAAATGTTAATGAAGTTGCCGGACCTGAGGGAAACCAAAAGGTGTACAGGGCAACTATTTTTGATATTACCGACCGGAAGAAGTATGAAAAAGAACTCATGGCCGCAAGAAAGAAGGCAGAAGGTGCTGCCAGTGCTAAAGCAGAGTTTCTTGCAACCATCAGCCATGAAATAAGAACTCCTCTGAATGCCGTAATCGGTATTGCCAATCTTATTCAGAAGACCCCCTTAAATGACCAGCAGAAGGAATATGCCCGGATATTAAAACTTTCTTCGGATGGTTTGCTGGGCCTTGTAAATGACATCCTTGATTTTAGTAAAATAGAGAAAGGAAAAATAAAGCTTGAAGAAAAATCTTTTGTTTTAAAGGATGTTGTTCATATGGTTGTAAGCACTCTGGCTGTTAAAGCCGGAGAAAAGAATATTGATTTGCAGCTTGATATGGATAGCAACCTTCCTGCGACATTGCTTGGAGATCCGCTCAAACTGAACCAGATTTTAACCAA
Source organism: Cesiribacteraceae bacterium YIM B00369 (assembly GCA_017948555.1). Lineage (GTDB taxonomy): Bacteria > Bacteroidota > Bacteroidia > Cytophagales > Cyclobacteriaceae > Nafulsella. The sequence goes on from JAFMYY010000017.1 coordinate 16,184, forward strand.
TTTAATAGGGAATGCTATCAAGTTCACAAGGGAGGGGTTTGTGAAACTGGTAATTTCACTTTTAGAGAAAGAAGGAAGTAAAGCTTTATTGCAGTTCAGGGTAATTGATACGGGTATAGGGATACCTGAAGATAAACTTGAAGCGATTTTTGAAGAATTTTCGCAGGCAAGTTATGAAATTAATTTAGGGTATGGTGGTACAGGACTGGGTTTAACCATAAGTCAAAAGCTTCTTCAGTTGCATGGAAGCCACATGGAGGTTGCAAGTGAATCAGGAAAGGGTTCTGAATTCAGTTTTAGTATCAGCTATAAAATCAGCGGAGAAAAACCAAAAGCTGAAGTTGAAGAAAACCCCGCCATTTACCGGCGGAAACTTGAATCTGCCAAAGTTTTAGTTGTGGATGATACCCCGGTAAACATTACTATTATTCTGGAATATTTAAAAGAATGGAATGTAGCCTGTAAATCTGCAGGCAATGGGGTGGAGGCCCTGGAGTTAGTCTCCGGTAATGAATTCGATCTCATTCTTATGGATTTACAAATGCCTGAAATGAATGGTTATGAAGCCACGGAAGCAATCAGGCGATTAGATTTAACTAAACAACCGGCTATTATTGCCCTGTCTGCTTCAGCAAGAGGTGATATTTCGGAAAAGCTCAGGATTTCCGGTTTTAATGATTATGTTCCAAAGCCATTTGATCCTGCTGATTTATATAAAGTATTAATTAGCCATATAGGAAATATTGAAAATGAAGCAAAACAGGACTTTTCTGTTGCGCTATCGCAGGAGGAACCGGAGAGTAAAGAGGGAGACCGGCTTGCAGAGTTGATTGCAGAGCCGTTTGATTTATCTTATTATGTAAAGGTTACGAAAAAAAAGGAAGCCTCTTTAGAGGAAATACTTTTTAAAACAATAAAAGCTTTTGAGGAATATAAAGATCAATTTTCTGCTGCCATTGACGAAAAGGATACAGGAAAGCTTGCCGGCCTTGTTCATAAAAGTAAAATGACCATTCATTATATTCAGGCAAAGAAGTTAGATAAAGTTGTTCAGGAGGCAAGAGAACTTGTCGACAATGAAGAGAATGATGCGGAATTGATTGAAGAAAAGCTGAAAGAACTCCAGACTGAATTTCAAGTGGTGATTGAAGGTTTGAAGTCAGTAAGAGTAAATGATTTAATAAGTAAGAGTAATTGAATCAGGTAAACCTGACAGAGAACAGGATGATTTGGAAGGTTTATGGGGGGGTAGAGGTTTTGCCACTTCCAGGCCGATGGAAAAATCAGGAAGGTTGTATTAGCTGAAGTGTTATAATATAAAGTAAGTCGGATTCAGCATTCCGGAGTTACAGTATTACACGTATAATTTTTTTATACAAAGCATAAAAAAAGCCCTCAGAACTTAATCTAAGGGCTTTAAAGCGGAACGGACGGGACTCGAACCCGCGACCCCCTGCGTGACAGGCAGGTATTCTAACCAACTGAACTACCGCTCCAGGCTTTTAATTTATTTCAATACTTGTTGGCGGAACGGACGGGACTCGAACCCGCGACCCCCTGCGTGACAGGCAGGTATTCTAACCAACTGAACTACCGCTCCAGGCTTTTAATTTATTTCAATACTTGTTGGCGGAACGGACGGGACTCGAACCCGCGACCCCCTGCGTGACAGGCAGGTATTCTAACCAACTGAACTACCGCTCCAGGCTTTTAATTTATTTCAATACTTGTTGGCGGAACGGACGGGACTCGAACCCGCGACCCCCTGCGTGACAGGCAGGTATTCTAACCAACTGAACTACCGCTCCTTTTCTTTTTCCCTCTACTCTTTCGTTTAAGGTGATGCAAAAGTATGCGCATTAAATGTACTTTGCAACCTATTCAGTAAATATTTTTCAATGAAATTTGTAATTGACTGTAAATCAAAGAAAAAAAAATCAAGGCGTAAATAATTGTATTATAAATCGTGTATTCTCACACAATTTGATAATTTTACGGACTATTAGTTAATATTTCCGTCCAAAAAAACATTAAGGAACAATGCTTTTGGAATTTGAGAAACCCATAGCGGACCTTGAAGCAAAGCTTAAAGACATGAAGGAACTTGCTCAGGAGAGTAATGTTGATGTCAGCGATGCAGTCAGGTCATTAGAAGAGAGAATTAAGCTCCTTAAGGAAGATACGTTTAAGCACCTTACCCGTTGGCAGAGGGTTCAGTTATCGCGGCATGCAGACAGGCCTTATGCCCTTGATTATATTTATAGTATCACCGATGAGTTTATCGAGTTGCATGGCGACCGGAATTTTGGTGATGACAAAGCAATGGTAGGCGGCTTTGGTCTTGTGGATGGACAGTCTTATATGTTCATTGGCCAGCAAAAAGGGCGTAACACCAAGCAGCGGCAGGTTAGGAACTTTGGTATGGCCAACCCTGAAGGGTATAGAAAGGCACTCAGGTTAATGAAACTTGCCGAAAAATTCAATAAGCCCATTGTTGTGTTTATTGACACTCCCGGTGCCTTTCCGGGCCTTGAGGCCGAAGAAAGAGGGCAGGGAGAAGCTATTGCCAGGAATATCAGGGATATGTTTATGCTGAAAGTTCCTGTAATCTGTTTCATTATTGGAGAGGGAGCCTCAGGTGGTGCCCTTGGTATAGCCATTGGAGACAGGGTGCTGATGCTGGAAAACACCTGGTATTCGGTTATTTCACCTGAGTCATGTTCATCCATTCTCTGGCACAGCTGGGACTATAAAGAGCAGGCTGCTGAGGCCTTGAAGCTTACTGCCCAGGACATGCTTCAATTTAACCTTGTGGATGGTATAGTGGAAGAACCTCTTGGAGGCGCACATACTGATCCTGAGCAAATGTACAGGACCGTAAAGAAAGAAATCCAAAAGCATTTTAAAGAACTTAATGCGCTGGACCAGCAGGACAGGATTGATAAGCGGATAGATAAATTCTCTTCAATGGGAGCATATAAAGACTGAAAATAAGACTGAAAATTTCTTTTTCATATTTGAAAACCACATAAGATCCTTATGTGGTTTTTTTGCTATGTACTTTTTTGTAAATTAAAATTATGGACTTACATATCATTAATTGCGGATTTTTTAAGCTCGACGGGGGGGCAATGTTTGGAGTAGTGCCAAAGTCACTATGGCAGCGGACAAATCCTGCCGATGAGAATAATCTTTGTACCTGGGCCACCCGCTGTCTCCTGATTGAGGACGGAAACCGACTGATCCTGATTGATAACGGGATAGGAAATAAGCAGGATGCTAAGTTTTTCAGTCACTATTACCTGCATGGAAACGATTCATTACACGGATCTTTAAAAAAAGCCGGATTCGATCCTTCAGATGTAACTGATATGTTCCTGACGCACCTGCATTTTGACCATTGCGGAGGCGGTGTGGAATACAAAAACAGAGATAATAAAGAACCCCGGCTTGTTTTTCCAGAAGCCCGCTACTGGTCGAACCGGGAGCACTGGCAGTGGGCAACAGCGCCAAATGCAAGGGAAAAGGCCTCTTTCCTGAAAGAGAATCTCCTGCCAATGCAGGAGAGCGGTCATTTACATTTTGCAGATCCGGAGGAAGATTCTCCTTTTCCCGGAATTGAATTATTGTATGTAAACGGCCATACCGAAAAGCAAATGCTGCCAAAGTTTACTTACAAAGGAAGAACAGTGGTATATATGGCCGATTTACTGCCTTCCACAGGGCATATACCTCTGCCTTATGTAATGGGTTATGACACCAGGCCTTTGCTTACCCTGGAGGAAAAGGAGCGTATCCTGAAGCAGGCAGCAGATGAGCACTGGGTTCTCTTCCTGGAGCATGATCCGGTAAATGAGTGTTGTACAGTTAAACATACTGAAAAAGGTGTAAGACTGGACAGTACATTTTCACTCTCCGATCTGTAGATATGGACTTGGGAATAGCTTTATCAGGAGGAGGTGTACGCTGCGCCGCTCATGCAGCAATAATTCAGGAGCTTGGCAAAGAAGGTATTGTTCCTTCGGTATATTCAGGAACCAGTGGCGGAGCACTTGTGGCGGCATTATTGGGTGCCGGAATAAAGCCATCAGGGATCATGGAGATTGTGCAAAGAACACCGGTATTAACAGCCTTAAAACCTGCCTTTTCCCGTGGGGGACTGCTGGATATAAAAAAGACCCTGTCATTTTTTACAAAATATTTGCCGGCTACCTTTGAGGAACTGGAGTTTCCGCTAACGATAGGAACTACAAATATGAACAGCGGACAGACAGAATATTTTTCATCAGGCCCCCTGATAGAGCCCCTGCTGGCCACCTGCTGTATGCCGGTAATATTCAAACCTGTAAGCATTAACGGGCAGTTATATGTTGATGGCGGCTTGCTGGATAATATGCCGGCGGGGCCAATAAGGGAATCCTGCGCCAAGGTAATAGGGGTAAACACAAACCCTGTCGGCAGGATAGATACCGGAATGAATATGAAAACACTTCTCGAAAGAACTTTTCTTTTAACAATTAATGCCAATGTTGCGCAAAGAAAACAACTTTGCGATGTATATTTGGAGCCTGATTGCCTGAAGGGCCTAAAAGTCTTCGACTTAAAAAAAATAAACACCATTTTTGAAAACACACGAACCTGGACCAGGCAGCAGTTGCCTGCTATAAAAGAGCAGTTGAGCTGATTTTCAGCTCAACTTTGTCACAGGAATGAGCCATTACAGTCATATATAATAAAACAGATTAAGCTGGTTTAGTATAAGTAGAAAAACACAGAACAATAGGATTTCAATATTATGTTAAAATATGTTGCCCGTTTTCTTTTTACCCTCAGCGGATGGAAGGTGCAGGGAGGTTTGCCGGCAGATGTAAAGAAGTGTGTAATGATTGCCGCTCCTCATACCAGCAACTGGGATCTTTTTTTTGCACGCACTGCCTTTTATATCCTGGGGATTCCTATTAAATATACCATCAAAAAAGAAATGATGGATTACTTCCCTTTAAACTATATGTTGAAGTGGATGGGTGCTATTCCTATTGAACGGGATAAAACCAGAGCGCATAAAATTGGGCAGGGCAGTATGGTGCATGCCATGGCAAAGCTTTTTAAAGAAAGAGAGGAGCTTGTGATAATGGTAACACCGGAAGCTACAAGGAAATTTGTACGCAAATGGAAAACAGGTTTCTATCAGGTAGCTTTAAGGGCTGGCGTTCCCATTGCATTAGGGTATCTTGATTATGAGAAAAAACATGCAGGTATTGGTCCTGTCGTATACCCCAGTGGTGATCTGCAGGAAGATATGATGACCATACTTCGCTTTTACAATGAAATTCCCGGCAAATACCCTGAAAAAGGTGTGGTAATGGAGCGCATGGATCTTAACTACGGATCCTCAAAAAGTAATAATTCAGTATCTGATCCTGCCGGATAATTTGCGTTGGTGCAGGGGCTGCCGGGGGCTAAATTGCGGGGGAGACTGTAATTGTATTGTAAATCAGGAAGATTATGGCTGAGACTGGCTCAGGGAACAATGATCTTTAAATTTCTGTGATTGATATTAAAGTCCACCGCTCTTACCTTTTTTGCTATTTCCCCATCGTACTGTAAGGTTCTTCTTTTAGCACAAATAACACGTGCCTGTGTGCATTTTAATATAATGCAGTAAGGAGAAAACTTGATTCTTTTGGTGAGTAGCCTCCAGAATACCATAAAGGCCTGTTTTTTTGGAAATCTCTTAATGATAATAATTTCAAATTTTCCATCTGCCCAGTTTCCATCGGGGTTAATGGTAAGGTTGCTGCCAAACTGGTTTGAATTAGCCACTGTTATCATAAATGCCTTACCTCTGAAGCTGCCGTTATCAGTATCCACTCTGTAATAGTGAGTCGAATACTTATAAAATTCTTTCAAAACAAACTTTATATAGGTGGTGAGTCCGCGGCTGTTACTTCTGCTGAACAGCTTTACTATATGGGCATTAAAACCAATGTCTGCCAGGTGCATAAAAAAATGTTCGTTTGCCCTTAAGGTGTCGATTTCCTGAATTTGCCCATGCAACAGAGCTTCAAATGCAGCCTCCATATTATTGTGAGGGATTTTAAGGTCCTTTGCCAGGCCGTTTCCGGATCCTGCAGGTATTATGCCCAATATTTTACCCGTGCCATCCAGTAGTTCAGCCACCATATTTACGGTGCCGTCTCCTCCAACTGCAAATACAACATCAGGGTCAAAAGCTTCTGATATGCCTTTTATATTTTCTGCATCCTCTTTGCCGGTGGTATTATATATCTGGTACTGCCATCCATAATGCAGGCTTTCCCTGTCAATAAGTTTAACGAATGTACCTTTATCGCGTTCCCCGGCTATAGGGTTAATAATAAAAAGGAATCTGTTTAATTGATCTACCCTGGTTTTGTTCTCCATAAAAAATGTGGCACTTTTTATAAGTCACCAAAATGGCTAAAAGTTAAATATCAAACCGGATCAGCTAACCAGGCGGGCGGGATGGTTGAGTTGATCCGGTTTAAATATATGAAAAAAAATAAAGTTTTCCCGATACAGCCTAAACTACAGAGATCAGGTAATAGTTTTTCTTTCCTTTTTGTACCAATAAATATTTCTCCTGAAGAAGGTCAAAGTCAGGTCGGTTACTGTCACTTTCCAGTTTTACCTTATTAATGCTTACGCCGCCGTTTTTAATCATCCGGCGTGCTTCACCCTTAGATGTAAAGATCGCACCTTCTGTGGTGTCGGAAAGCAATTCAGCTACGTCCTGTGCCCCGCTTAAGGCATCCTTGCTGATGTTTACCTGTGGTACGCCATCAAAAACCTCCAGCAGGGTTTTTTCATCAATACCTACAAGGTCTTCAAGGGTTGATTTTCCAAAAAGGATATTGCTGGCTTTTACGGCTTTTACATATTCCTCCTCGGAGTGAACGCGGGTTGTTACCTCACGGGCAAGCTCTAGCTTAGCTTCGTTCGGGTTCGGATTGTTTTCCAGCGCTTCAATCTCTTCTCTGCTGAATAAAGTATAAACCCTTAACAGGCGCGAAAGATCCTCATCCCGCACATTCCTCCAGAACTGGTAAAACTGGTAAGGAGAGGTCATTTCAGGGTCCAGCCAAACGTTACCGGACTCCGATTTTCCGAATTTTGTGCCATCAGCCTTGGTTACAAGGGGAGCAGTAAGCGCATAAGCTTCTCCTCCTGACATGCGCCTGATCATTTCTGTTCCTGTGGTAATATTACCCCACTGGTCGGAACCGCCCATTTGCAGTTTTATTCCGTAGGTTTTATTCAGGTGGTAAAAATCATATCCCTGCAGTAACTGGTAGGAGAATTCAGTAAAAGACAAGCCTGTTTCAAGTCTTTTCTTTACAGAGTCTTTCGACATCATGTAATTTACTGTAATATGCTTTCCTGCATCCCGCAGGAAGCCGAGAAAGCTGAAATCTTTAAACCAGTCATAATTATTCAGCATTACGGCAGCATTAGGAGTACCACTGAAATCAAGGAAGCGGGAAAGCTGGTTTTTAATGCCTTTAAGATTTTTTTGAAGGGTTTCTTCATCAAGGAGATGGCGCTCATCACTTTTAAAGGAAGGATCCCCCACCATTCCTGTTGCACCTCCTACAAGTGCATAAGGTTTGTGGCCGGCCAGCTGGAAGTGCTTGAGAATCATTATAGTAGCCAGATTTCCGATGTGGAGAGAGCTTGCCGTAGGGTCAAAGCCAATATAGGCATGAGTCATTTCTTTTTGGAGTTGTTCTTCAGTGCCCGGCACCATATCATGGATCATACCTCTCCATCTTAATTCAGAAATTAAATCCTTCATGCTGTGTTTATATTTTTTGTTTTAGCTTATGTAAAAAATTAAGCAGCAAATATAAGCATTACCCCGGAAATGAGGGGTTTTCAATATGGATTTTAATCATCCGGGTAATAGTGGCGGAGCGGGTGTTTTTAACTGTCAGGCGGGAAGGAATAAATGGGGGGCAGGATTTCCTTTAAAAAAAAACAGCCCCGGAAAAGGATTTCACGGGGCTGTTGTAATATATGGTATTTTATCTGCTGTGTTATCAGCAACCCACCTTTTTTTAGTCAGCTAACTTTTCAATTTCATTCAAACGGTTTACAGCGGCCATAATCTGGTCGTGCTGGCGCTGTACCACTTCCCTTGAGGTTGCAGGCAGGTCTGTTCTCCTGAGAGCATCCTCATAATCTTCAAGGGCTTTTTTCTCTCCACGCACACATTCGCTTACTACCGCTTCAGTGTCCTTACCGGTAACAATGCTTTTAATATCAATCCATGCACGGTGGAGGTCGGCTTTTACTGCACTTCCTTTTTCAGGCTCACCACCTAATTTAATTATTTCTTCTTTAAGCTCATGCCCGAAGTTATACCGCTGGCCGGAGTAATCAGTAAAAAAATCCTTCAGCAATGAATTATCAATATCTTCCGCAGCCTTTTTATATCCTTTTTCGGCATCATAGTTACGCTCCAGAAGTTCATTTAATACACCTGTTATTTCTTTATTTCTGTCTTCCATGATAATTAAATTTAAGATGAAAAAATTTATTTCTGTTGTATTTAACGGGGAAGAATAAAAGAGGTTACCGGGGGTGCTTTAAAGATTGCTCATTTTTATTTATGATCAGGCAGCTTTAATTTTTCAAGGCCTGAGCGGATGTGGAGGTCCTGCTGCGGGAACGGTATTTCCACCCCATACTCCTTAAATTGCCTGAAAATTGCGAAGTAAAGATCGCTTTGTAGTACGGTTGGTCTGTTAGTATATTTAATTGTCCATACCCAAAGTTCAAAATCCAGAGAGCTGTCTCCGTATGCGATAAAAATAACGGAAGGAGCCGGGCTTTTTAAAACCCCTTCATGTTCGGAGGCTACCTTCAGCAAAATTTCCTTTATTTTTTCAGGGTCCTCATTGTAGGATACCCCGACAGGAAAGCGGAACCTGACCATCCGGTTATTATGGCTCCAGTTAATTACCTTGGTGGATATAAATTCGGAATTCGGGATAATAATGGATATGTTGTCGTTGGTGATGATTGTAGTTGCACGGGCGGCAATTTTTACCACGTCCCCGATAGATTCTCCCACCTCAACCCGGTCGCCAATCTTAATTGGCCGCTCGAATAAAATAATGATTCCTGAAATGAAATTGTTGGTAATATTCTGCAGACCAAAACCAATACCAACACCAAGGGCACCCGCCACTACTCCCAGGGCACTGAGGTCGAGGCCTGCAGACTGGAAAATAATTACAAGACCGAGAATAAGTATAACGTAGCGGACAATTGTGCCGATAGATTGCCTGATTCCTTCATTGATGTTAGCTTTTACCAGTATCCTGTTTACCAGCAGCTGCCGTGCTTTTTTTGCGAGGAACAGCAGCAGGAAAACAGAAAGAGCCAGATAAATTATAAAATTTACACTTATCGCAGAGCTGCCTAAGTGGGCAAAGGGGGTGTTGAGAATTCCGTAAAGTTCTGAAGCAAGAAATTTAATGTACTCCCAGACGTCATTTAATTGTTCCATATACTTAAGATATAAAATTAAGTATAACAGAGATTGTTTTAAATACCAGGGAGTAAAAGAGAGGAGTCTCCGTAACTAAGAAACCGGTATCCTTTTTCCAGGGCTTCCCGGTAAACTTTTTTCCAGTCATCGCCAATAAAAGCAGCAATAAGAAGTATAAGGGTACTTTCCGGCTGATGAAAGTTGGTGATAATCCCTTTGCAAACCCGGAACCGGTAAGATGGAACAATAAAAATTTCTGTTTCCCCCCATATTTCTTCTTTTTCCAGCCTGTCCATTCTTTTCAATACTTCGGTAAAAGCAATTTCAGGCTGTGGTAAGCTGTCCTCCGGACAGGAGTAAGCCTCCTCTTTAGTTATAAAAAAAGGGGCTTCAGGATCTTTTATCAACTTAACTCCATACCAGTACAGGCTTTCGAGCGTGCGCATAGAGGTAGTGCCTACTGCGATAACCAATCCTTTTTGTGCTATAAGGTTCTCCAGATTTTTCCTGTTAATGATAAGCTGCTCCCGGTGCATTGGATGGTCCTCCACTTTATCTTTGATGGGGCGGAAGGTGCCGGCACTTACATGAAGGGTAAGGTAATCCATAGATATTCCTTTCTCCTGCAGTTCAGCTAATACTTCAGGAGTAAAGTGGAGTCCGGCAGTGGGAGCTGCTACTGCACCATCGGCTTTGCTGTACACCGTCTGGTAGCGGGGCTTATCAGTTTCTTCAGGCTTCCTGTTCAGGTAAGGAGGGAGGGGGACTTCTCCGGCAGCCTCCACCAGCTCAGCAAAGGAAACGCCTTCAGCTTTCCAGCTGAAATTTACCTGTCCGCTTTCCTTGTTTTCCAGGGTGGCAGTTATAATGATTTCCTGTCCGTTATAAAGGAGTGTCCGCTCCAGGCTTTGCCCTTCCTTCCAGCGCTTCCCGTTCCCGATCATGCATAACCATCCGCAGTTGTCGGTCCGGGAGAGCACTTCACTTATAATAGAGTTCGGGAAAACAGGTTGCAGCAGGAATATTTCTATCTGTGCCCCTGTTTCTTTCCTGAAAAGAATGCGTGCCGGTATTACTTTGGTATTATTAAAGAATAAAAGGCTGTTTGCCGGAATAAGGTCGGGAATGCGCCTGAACTGCTCATGTTCAATTACGCCCTTTTTGTAAAGCAAAAGCCGGCTGCTATCGCGTTTTGGCAGTGGGTGTCTGGCAATTGCCTCCTCCGGTAAATGGTAAATATAATCCTCCAGATGAATGGAGGAAAAAACGTTTACGTCCTTTTTTGGCATAGCTCGGCAGAAATTAGAAATAAAAAAGCTGCTTTCTTCTGTTTCCTGAACTGCCCCGGAATATTACTGATCTGTCAGTTGCGGGGGACAAGGGAAAAAAAGGAAAGCAGCTAAAATGTGCTAATAAAAACGTTTATTTCTTTTTGGTATCAAGGTATCTTTCCTGAGACTCCTTAATAATCTGAAGGGCTTTTTCCTTAGTATCCCATCCTTCAATACCAACTTTTTTCTTTTCAAGATCCTTATATACCTGGAAAAAATGTTCAATTTCATTTTTCAGGTGCTCATTCACCTCGCTCAGGTCTGTAAGGGAATTCCAGATAGGGTCAGTGGTGGGAACGCAAAGCAATTTCGCATCCGGACCTTTTTCGTCGCGCATTTTGAAAATGCCAATAGGGCGAACCTCAATAAGGCAGCCGGGGAATGTTGGTTCTGATACCAGTACAAGAGCATCCAGGGCATCGCCGTCTTCTGCAAGTGTTTCAGGCACAAACCCATAGTCGCTGGGGTAGTGCATGGATGAAAAAATCATGCGGTCGTAGCGGATCATTTTCCGCTCGTAATCATACTCGTACTTGTTACGGCTTCCTTTCGGAATCTCAACCACTACATCAATAGTAAAATCATTTAGGTCACTCATCTTGGTAGATCTGGATTGTTTGATGAATATTCGAATTGGCTGGTAAAATTAAAGTTTTATTATTTATTATTAAAATAATTCATAAATTTTATCCGGTAGCCTTTCTTTACTTTAAGTAACAGACACTGCCTCTTTATGTTGATTTTATTTTTCCAGGATTATTTCACGTCCTGAAATTGAGGGTAATGAACAGCCGGAAGGGATAAAAATTATAAAACTCCGGAAAAAAATAAATTCTTACTTTCTGTTCCGGCATCCTTTCCTTAATTCAGAAGAACTGTAGTTCAAAATATTTTTACCTGGCTTACTGTTATAATGTACAGGAAAAAAAAGCAATCATCCGGTTAAAGTTATGTTTTTTCTTAAACCAGCCATTCTGCAAAAATAAATACATTCTTCTTAATAGTTATCAAAGAATTCTAAATACTTTTAATCTTTATTACGGAAAGCTTTCCTGTACAGGATGCATATTTAATAAAAATGTTTATATAATGCTGCAAATCAGTTACAAGGCTCACCTGTTAAATTTTAAATTCCCTGCAGGCACATCAAGGGGAGTGTTACACACTAAAAAAACCTGGTTTGTAATACTGGAAAAGAATGGGGTTTCCGGAATAGGGGAGGCCGGACCTCTGCCGGGTTTAAGTCCCGATGACCGGCCTGATTTTGAACAGCAGCTGGCCCGGATTTGTAAAGAATTAGAAAGAAAAGAATTTCCAGCTGAAAGAAACGGGATTGAAAATCTTGCTTATGAACTATGTGGAAATCATTTTCCCTCCATTCGTTTTGCACTGGAAACAGCTATGCTTGACCTGGCTAACGGAGGACGGAGGCTGATATTCGGGAATGACTTCTTTTATGGCAGGACAGAAATTCCTATAAACGGCCTCATCTGGATGGGAGACAGGGAAACTATGCGGCAGCGGATGCAGCAAAAAACAGAGGAAGGATATACCTGCCTGAAAATGAAAATCGGGGCCATTAATTTTAATGAGGAATGTGCTATACTGGAAGAGGTGCGCAGGCATTTCGGGCCGGGGCAGATTACCCTCAGAGTAGATGCAAACGGAGCCTTTTCAGTTGAGGAAGCAATGGAAAAGCTGAACCGTCTGGCTACATTTTCTATTCACTCAATAGAACAACCAGTTCAGCAAGGGCAGGTGGGAGAAATGTATGAGCTTTGCCGGAAATCGCCGGTGCCTGTGGCGCTCGATGAAGAGTTAATCGGAGTATCTGTGGAAGAGCAGGGCAGGGAGCTTCTTGACAGGGTCAGGCCTCAGTACATAATTCTTAAACCCGGTTTACTGGGAGGCTTCAGTGTTTGCCGGCAGTGGATTCAACTGGCAGAGGAGCTGGGTATTGGCTGGTGGATTACCTCCGCACTGGAATCTAATATAGGATTGAATGCTATCAGCCAGTTTACTGCATGCTGGAATATTACCGCCCCTCAGGGCTTGGGAACAGGCCAGCTTTACCACAACAATATACCCTCCCCGTTACGTATAATCAAGGGTAAACTGAAGTATGATACGAATGAGTACTGGAATTTAGAAATTATTGAAAAATGAGTTATGTATTAATTACCGGTGCCAGTAAAGGGATCGGAAAAGCTTTGGCAGAAGAGTTTGCAAAGCATAATTGTAATTTACTCTTAACAGCCCGCTCAGAAGAGGAGCTCACAAGCCTTGCATCGTTTTTAAAGAAAGATTATAAGGTTAAGGTGGTTACCTTTCCTCTTGATCTGTTAAAAGAAGGAGCAGCGGGGGAGCTCTCCGGTTTTTGTGCCGCAAATAAAATAGCTGTAAGGGTACTGGTAAATAATGCAGGCTCCGGTTTATGGGGGGCTTTTGCGGACTCAAACCTTAATGATCAGTTTGCTATGTTGCAGCTGAACCAGCGGGTTGTGCTTGAATTATGCCATTATTTTATTCCCGTGCTTAAAGAAATGCCCAATGCACATATTTTAAATGTGGCCAGCACAGCGGGCTTTCAGCCTTTCCCGGGCTTTGCTGCCTATGCAGCTTCAAAAGCTTTTATTTATTCCTTCTCCAGGAGCTTAAGGTATGAGCTTAAGGAGCATAATATAAATGTGAGCTGTTTATGCCCCGGACCTACAGATACTTCTTTCTTTTCAGAAGCTCAGTTCAACCATAAACTTGATACATCGGAAGGGATAAAGATGCCGGTGGAGGAGGTCGCCGCCAAAGCGGTTGCTGCTATGCTTGCCCGTAAAGCAGTTGTTATTCCGGGAATCTCCAATAAACTGGGTGTTTTTATGAGCAAACATCTTCCGGCTGGCCTTACAAGTACAGTGTTGGGTAAACTGGTGAAATACGAAAGAAAAAAAGAGGATTAAGAGGTGTATTCCTTTATCAGCTTCTCTGCCAGTTCCGGTACTCCTTCACCTGCTTTTTTAGCAATCAGGTGGAGGTTATTTCTTTCAGGAATCCCCGGCAGTTCAGGATCAATAATATATTTGGGAACTTCCTCACCTATAAAATTGATCAGGCCGGCTGCAGGGTAAACCAGCAGGGATGTACCGATTACCAGGAATATATCTGCCCGGAGAGCCTCTTCAATGGCTGCATCCATCATAGGCACTGCTTCTCCAAACCATACAATGTGGGGTCTCAGCTGGGTTCCCCTGCTGCAGCAGTCACCCTTTTTCAATTCCCAGCCTTCTACATCGTAAACGAGGCTTTCGTCTCCTGTGCTGCGGCTTTTAAATAGCTCCCCATGCAGATGGATCACATTAGTGGATCCTGCTTTCTCATGGAGGTTATCAACATTCTGGGTAATAACGCATACTTCAAAATGCTGTTCCAGATCAGCAAGGGCCCTGTGGCCGGCATTAGGTTTTGCATCCAGTGCGGCTTTCCTGCGCTGGTTATAAAATTCCAGTACCAGGTCAGGGTTCCGTTCCCATGCCTCCGGAGTGGCTACATCCATTACATTATGGCCCTCCCACAAGCCATTTGCGTCGCGGAAGGTAGCTATGCCGCTTTCAGCACTTATTCCTGCTCCTGTTAATGCTACAATCTTTTTCATACTCTGAAGGTAATAAACATTATCGTCCCGCTCAAATTTATGTGCCGGTGCCCTCCGTTTTTTCTACATATTCCTTCAGGCCGTTTTCATAAACAGTTACGTTTTCGTTTCCAAAAAAACGTTCAAATTTCTGTTTTGCATGTTCGTCACGGTACAGCACCGAATCTATTCTTAATGGGATTGAACGGGAGGTTCTTAATTCTGCACTTTTTATCAGGTGCTTGAATTCAAAATCTGCTTCCGGAAGGGAATAACCGATAAAAACCCAATGGTCAGCATTGGCGAGTAAATTTTCTGCTTCGTACCATATTGCAGAGTAGGCAGCTGTCCTGAAGGATTTACGGTAACTGAAAGTGGCAATATGGGAGCTCAGCACATTATGGCACCTTTTACAGCATCCGTCTTCGGGTTTTTGTGGATTGGTAAGCCGTGTCTCAGCAGGAACAGAAATTATGTGGTCGAATAATTTAAAGTCTCTGGCAGATAAGCCAACCTTCCTGTGCAGGCTCAGCTTTTCATCGACCTGGTAGTACAAAGCTTTACAGTTTTCGCAATAAACCCAGTTGCTTGACCCATGCATTTTACAAATTTTAATCCCGTCCGGAGGATTTGAGTATTCTTCATTGTTCCGGTTTTCTGCCGGAGCCACATAATTTACCCGGGCATCCGGGTTAATTTCCAGCAGATGTTTTTCTAATACAATATCCCAGTTGAGGACAATGAATGAATTATCTGCATCCTGGTAATGCCTGAGCAGGCTGATAATTTCAGGGCATATCGAAAACTGCTGGTCCAGAATCTGAAAGATGCGGTAAATGAGGAATCGCCTTAAAGCCGTCAGCATTTCAGCAGTGTAGGATCTGCCGAGAGAGTGGCCTCTTGAAACAGAAAGATCTATAAATGTAAAAATATCTTCAAGGGATGGAATAACCCTTCCTTTTTTCCATCCAAAAGAAGAACCGAGGAAATCCTCTATAATCCGGGTGATGTTCTGATCAAGGGGAGTATCGAAATCAGGGGAAGTAAGCAGGGGAGACATCTCTGCCTGAACAGGTACATCTGCACATTTCGAAAATCCGGCTCCTAATATAAATGCTACTTTCTTCTTTTTTTGTTGTTCAGGCATAACAGCTTTACTAAAATAATTTGCTACAGGCATCTCCTCAGCAGCAAATAAATTTACTGCTCCTGTTCTCCTTCACCACTGTGGCAGGATTTTCTGTTAATTTCATACTCTGACGAATCAGAGGCAGGTTTTGTTCCTTTTTTCCGGCATCTTCTTTCAGTTTTATTAAACAAAAAAGCCACTCCCGAGGCAGGAGTGGCTTATTATTTCCGGATATGGTTGTCCGGTGCTTATTTTTTCTTGCGGGCAAAGCCTCCTCTTTTCTTTTCAGGAGTTTTTTCCGCCAGTTCCACACATTCTTCTAAAGAAAGGTCCTGCGGATCGCGGTCCTTGGGGATTTTTACATTTTTCTTGCCCGCTTTAATGTAAGGCCCCCAGCGTCCGTTCAGTATCTGAATGTCAGGGTTTTCATCAAATGTTTTAATCATTTTCTCAGCATCGGCCTTCCGTTTGGCGTCTATCAGCTCAATTGCTGTGGCTTCATCCACCGTTAAAGGATCATACTCCTTGCCAAGTGAGTAAAATTTGCCGTCGTGGCGCAGGTAAGGACCAAAACGGCCTATTGCCGCAACAACATCTTTTTCCTCATAGGTACCAACAGTTCTGGGAAGCTTAAATAATTCCAGCGCGTCTTCCAGTGTAATGCTTTCAATATACTGGCCCTTGCGCAGGCTCGCATACTGCGGCTTTTCATCTTCTTCTGTTTCCGGAGTGGCTCCCATTTGCACAATAGGCCCGAATTTTCCAAGCCTTGCAATTACCGGTTTTCCGGTTTTAGGATCATTCCCCAGTTCTTTGGCCGAGCCTACCGAAGCACGCTCAATATTTTCAGTATTTTCCACTTTTTCATGGAAGCCTCCATAAAAAGTGCTGATCATTTTAGCCCATTCTTTGGTGCCATGTGCAATTTCATCGAACTCTTTTTCCACCTTTGCGGTAAAGGAAAAGTCAATTACATTAGGGAAGTGCTCCACCAGGAAGTCATTTACCACCATGGCAATATTAGTAGGCGAAAGCTTATTCTTTTCTGCTCCCGTAATTTCAGTGCTCTCCTTTTCCTTCAGCTGGTTGTTTTTCAGGAAGAGCTCCATATACTTTCTTTCCTTCCCTTCGCGCTCCTCTTTTGCCACATAGCCACGCTTTTGAATGGTCGATATGGTAGGTGCATAGGTGGAAGGACGTCCAATGCCCATCTCTTCAAGCTTTTTCACCAGCGATGCTTCTGTATAGCGTGCAGGCGGACGGCTGAATGTTTCCCTGCCTTTGAGCTGGTCCAGTTCCAGGATCTGCCCTTCGTTCAGCGGAGGGAGCATTCCTTTTGTTTCCTGCTGTTCTTCCTGTTCATCGTCGCTCGATTCGGTATATACCTTCAGGAAGCCATCAAATTTCACCACCTCACCGGTTGCCACTAATTGTTGCGGCACTCCGGAAATCCCGATCTTTACCGTTGTTTTTTCCAGCTTCGCCTCAGCCATTTGCGAGGCTATGGTGCGCTTCCATATCAGGTCGTACAATCTTTGCTCTGCATAGTCGCTGCTGGCCACCTGCTGGCTGAAATCGGTAGGGCGGATGGCTTCGTGAGCCTCCTGGGCGCCTTCCGATTTGGTTTTGTATTGCCTGGTCTGCAGGTAATCATCTCCATAGGATGAGCGGATCTCGGCTCCTGCCTTCTGAATTGCCTCCTCAGAAAGTCCGGTGGAGTCGGTACGCATATAAGATATTTTACCGGCTTCGTAAAGGCGCTGGGCCAGCGACATAGTTCTGCTTACAGAAAAGCCAAGCTTACGGGAGGCTTCCTGCTGCAGGGTAGAGGTGGTAAAAGGCGCTGCAGGTGTTCTTTTGCCCGGCTTTTTCTCCAGACTGTCGATTTTAAACTCAGCTCCCTTACATTTTTCAAGGAAAGCAACAGCCTCTTCCTTTGTTGCAAAACGCTCGTTTAACTCTGCCTGCAGGGTTTTTCCGCCATCCAGCAAAAACTCTGCAGTAAGCCTGAATACGCTTTTGCTTTCAAACTGTTCAATTTCACGCTCCCGCTCCACAACCAGGCGGACAGCTACCGATTGCACCCGGCCGGCGGAAAGGCCACGCTTAACTTTCTTCCATAGTACAGGAGAAAGCTCGAAACCTACAAGGCGGTCCAGGATCCGCCGTGCCTGCTGGGCATTCACCAGGTCAATATCAATTCCTCTCGGGTTTTGAATGGCATTAAGGATAGCCGATTTTGTGATCTCCCTGAATACTATTCTTTTGGTTGTTTCATCCTTAAGCTTAAGGGTCTCTTTCAGGTGCCAGCTGATGGCCTCACCTTCGCGGTCATCGTCACTCGCGAGGTAAACCATTTCGGCTTCCTTTACTAATTTCTTTAATTCCTTTATTACCTCTTTCTTATCACTGCTTACTACATAGGTCGGGTTAAACCCATGTGCTATATCTATGGCTTTATCATCTTTGGGGAGGTCGCGTACGTGACCATAACTTGAGGTTACCTTGAAATCCTTTCCCAGGTACCCTTCAATGGTTTTGGCCTTGGCAGGTGACTCTACTATTACCAGGTTCTTTGACATAAAAAAAATTTTTTTATTCGGTCGTTTCTTCAAATATCCGTAAATAAAATGGAAAATTGCAAAAGCCGGGCTTTATTAACTGTTGAGCTTATATAATTTTGGCTTTCTATACAAAGAATACGATATTGAACAAAAATAAGAAAAATGAGTAAAGAATTGTTTTTAATACGGCATTCCCTAGCGCAGGAGGCTTTCAGGGGTCAGGCGGATATTGAGCGTGAATTAACCGAAACAGGTTCAATCAGGGCCATGCAGCTGGGAAATTATTTGCATGGCAGGGGAGTTCAGGCCGATATTCTTTTTTCAAGTATGGCCAACAGGGCCAGGAGAACTGCGGAGTTAGTGTCGGAAAAAGTACTTTCGAACAATCTGGAAGTTATTTATCATGAAGATCTGTACGAATCTTCTGTACGCTTAATGCTCTCCCTCATTAACAGTCTTGATAACAGCTTTGGAAAAGTGGTAATGATAGGCCATAACCCTATTTTGCCCTATACTGTGGAGTACCTGACGGGGACCATTGCAGATGAGCTGGAACCGGGAGGCGTAATGCACCTGAGAGCTTCCACTGATAACTGGGCTGAGGTGTCCGGCAAAACAATGGAACTGGTTGAGTATATATCGCCGGAAGCGTATATTGCAAAGAGTGAGTAATTTTGTAATGAGAGAATGATAGATTGATTGAATGATAGAATAGGGGAAAAATAAAAAAAGAACATTTATAGGGAGAAGATTTATAAATATGCTTCGCCTTTTTCCCGTTTGACAACTAACAACTAAAAACCAGCAACGAAAATCTGATGTCAGTAAATAATTTTGACCCGAATGGGGTGGGTGCTTTGGGGAGCCTTTTCGGATTGCCTTTTAGTGTGGAGGAATGTAATGTAGTGGTAATTCCTGTTCCATGGGAGGTAACTGTATCCTACAGTGCCGGTACTGCACGTGGTCCGCAGGCCATTCTGGATGCTTCCCCGCAGCTGGACCTTTTCCAATACGATATTCCGCAAGCCTGGAAAATGAAGCTCGCCATGTTGCCTGTTTCAGAGGAGTGGCTGAGCAAAAGTGATGCGCTTCGGGAAAAAGCATTTGCTTATATCCGGGCTTTGGAAGAAAATACCATTTCAGAACAGGATGAGGAAATCCGCCAGGTTCCGGAGCTTGTAAATAAAGCTGCGGAAGAAATGATCGCATGGGTAAAGGCCACAGCAGAGGAGCAGTTAAAGGCAGGGAAACTTCCTTTTGTTTTAGGAGGCGACCACAGTACACCGCTGGGCCTTATGCAGGCTGTTGCGGCTAAAAAAGGTGACTTTGGAATTTTGCAGATCGATGCGCATGCCGATTTACGGAAGGCTTATGAGGGTTTTACTTATTCCCATGCCTCCATTATGTACAATGCCCTTACAATGATACCGCAAGTAAAAAAGCTTGTGCAGGTAGGGATAAGGGATATTTGTGAAGGCGAAGCCGAAATGGCCGAAAGCTTTGACCGCATTGATATCTTCTATGACTCCCGCCTTAAAGAATCTGCTTTCGGAGGAATAAGCTGGAAGGAACAGACACAGGAAATTATTAAAAATCTGCCTGATCAGGTTTATATCAGTTTTGATATAGACGGCCTTGATCCGAAACTATGCCCTGCCACTGGAACACCGGTGCCAGGCGGGCTTGAGTATGAAGCAGCTATGTACCTCATTAAAGCCGTGGTGGAGAGCGGCAGGACAATTGTGGGGGGAGACCTTTGCGAAGTGGCCCCCGGTAATAGTGAGTGGAATGGAAATGTGGGGGCAAGGGTTTTATACCGCATGGCTAACCTTGCAGGTGTTTCCAATGGTTTATTAAAATTCAGGTAGGAGGAATATTTTCCTGTTTCCAAAAAAATTAAGTATCTGAACAGGTTTATTTTATCGGTAAAAGCCAACCTTGTCATCCCGACGGCAGGAGTCGGACGGCCGATGCCGGATCTTTCAAAATAACAGCTCTTCCAGGACTTCTAATGGAGAAAGATGCTTCGTGCCTCAGCATGACAAGGCAGGCTATCATTGGTAAAATAATTCCGTCAGGCTACTTATCACCATTAACTATAAGAAGAAATATTCTGAAAATTAAGCACATTCTGCATCAGGCCGGGATGTGCTTTTTTTATTTTTCCGGGCCGGCAGCTGCTGTATATCATTTACAGGCCGGTTCTTCTGAAAAAGTTTGGCCGGGAACAAAAAACTTAAAAATCAAGCAACTATTGCAGCAGGCTTTTTGCTAAATTTGAGGTACAGCTGTATTAAGCAGAAACTATTTTATTTCTAATGTTGCAAGATTATTCTCAAAAAATTGCTGCCGAATTAGGTTTAACCAACCGGCAGGTTTCAGCCACTATAGGCTTATTAGAAGAAGGCGCTACAGTACCTTTTATTGCCCGTTATCGTAAAGAGATGACCAGTAGCCTGGATGAAGTGGAAATAGCCAGTATCCGCGACAGGAATGAGCAGTTAAAAGAGCTGGATAAGCGCAGGGAAAGCATTCTTAAATCTCTTGAAGAACAGAATGTTTTAACAGATAAACTGAAGAAGCAGGTTGAAGAAGCCGAAACCATGGCCCGCCTGGAAGATATTTACCTTCCTTATAAGCCAAAACGCCGTACCAAAGCGACCATTGCACGTGAAAAAGGACTTGAACCCCTTGCCACAAGAATAATGGAGCAGGAGGCATTCGACCTTCAGGCAGAAGCAGAAGCTTACGTGGATCAGGAGAAGGAGGTAAACTCTGCCGAGGAAGCACTTGAGGGCGCACGCCATATTATTGCTGAGTGGATAAACGAGAACGCAGAGGTGCGAAGCAGGATGCGTGACCTGTTTATGAAGGAAGGCACTTTCCGTTCCCGCGTAATGACAGGAAAGGAAGAAGAGGGAGCGAAATTTAAGGATTATTTTGAGTGGGAAGAGCCGGTTGCAAAAGCTCCCTCACACAGAGTGCTGGCAATGCGCAGGGGAGAAAAGGAACTGGTACTGATGCTGGATATTGCTCCTGAAGAAGAGCGTGCCATTGCCCTCCTTGAAAAGCATTTTGTAAAAGGATACAGCCCTGCTGCCTCCCAGGTGCAGCTGGCTATAAAAGATGCCTATAAGCGGCTCCTGAAACCTTCAATGGAAACAGAAGTGCGCCTGAATACGAAGAAGAAAGCCGATGAGGAGGCCATAAGGGTATTTGCTGAGAACCTGCGTGAGCTGTTACTGGTAGCCCCGCTGGGCCAGAAGAATGTAATGGCCATTGACCCGGGCTTCCGTACCGGTTGTAAGCTGGTTTGCCTGAATGCACAGGGCCGTTTAATGCACCACTCAACCATTTACCCGAATGAGCCGCAGCGTAAAATAGGGGAATCGGCCAATATTGTATTTGACCTTTGCGAGAAATTCAATATTGAAGCCGTAGCCATTGGTAACGGTACAGCCAGCCGCGAAACGGAAAGCTTTTTCCGCAGCCTAAAGCTGCCGGGGAATCCTCTGATTGTAATGGTAAATGAAAGCGGGGCTTCTATTTATTCCGCTTCAGATGTGGCCCGTCAGGAGTTTCCGGATCAGGACCTTACCGTAAGAGGATCAGTATCTATTGGCCGCCGCCTTATGGACCCTCTTGCAGAGCTTGTAAAGCTGGATCCTAAGTCTATTGGTGTTGGCCAGTACCAGCACGATGTGGATCAGGGTAACCTGAAGCAAAGCCTGGATGACACGGTAATGAGCTGTGTGAACAGGGTAGGGGTAGAGGTGAATACAGCCAGTAAGGAGCTGTTAACTTATGTTTCAGGACTTGGGCCAAGCCTTGCGCAGAATATCATTGACTTCCGTAATGAGAACGGTCCGTTCAGGGAAAGAAATGCCCTTAAAAAGGTGCCACGTCTGGGAGACAAAGCTTTTGAGCAGGCCGCTGGCTTCCTCAGGATCCACAATGGCAACAATCCGCTCGATGCCAGTGCCGTGCACCCGGAACGCTATAATATTGTACAGAGGATGGCTGCTGACCTGAACTGTACGATTCCTGAGCTTATCAGCGACAAGGAAAAAAGAGCACAGATAGACCTGAAAAAATATGTTTCAGAAACAGTAGGTTTGCCTACCCTGGAAGATATTATGGCAGAACTTGAAAAACCTGGCCGTGACCCGAGGCAAAAGTTCGAGGCATTTTCATTTACCGAAGGGGTAAATACTGTGGAGGATTTAAAAGTGGGAATGAAGCTGCCGGGGATCGTGACGAATGTAACTAATTTCGGTGCTTTTGTTGACATAGGCGTTCACCAGGATGGCCTTGTGCATATCAGCCATTTATCCGATAACTTTGTAAGCAATCCGGCCGAAGTGGTTACGGTTCAGCAGCAGGTGGAGGTAACTGTAATGGAGGTTGATATTGCGCGGAACAGGATTGGCTTATCTATGAAAACAGATCCTTTTGCGCAGCCGGCACCAAAAGGATCATCCGGAGGCGGCACTAAAAAAAGACGTGAGGAAAAAGAACCGGAGGGAGATATGGCCTCAATGCTGCAAAACCTGAAAAATAAATTCGGGGGAAGGTAGAGGGAATTTAGAATTAAGAATTTAGAATATAGAATCAAGAATCAAGAATCAAGAATGTAGAATTGAAAAAAGAAGGCTGCTGTGGTAACACGGCAGCCTTTTTTATATTTCAATTATTTAATCTTCCACAAGCTTTTTCCATTCCTCATAGCGTTCGGAAATCTTTTCAGCCATCCTGTCATAATTTTCCCAGGTATCCTGCACATGGTAGAGGGAGGGAAGGCTGCCGGCTAATAATTTTTCGTAATCTTTTTTATAAATACCACCACCATAATAATAGTAGGTAAACATATTTCCCGTTTTGCTGAAAAGCTCATGCCCCAGGTAGCCATCCCAGACCTCGCTTAATATGGTGCAGCTCATTTCCCTCCGCTGGAAGCGGAAGATCTGGACTCCGGCTTCATCTTCAAAAAACTCCGAATAAAGCTCATTGTCAACTACCCAGCCTAAATACATGCCTATATGCACATAAGCCTGTTCAATGGGGAGTGATTCAGGGAAATTTCCTAAGAAGTGATTTTTTGCATTGTCGTAAATATTTTTATCCAGGGGTGATGATTTATGGTTAAGTGCCTCCATTTAAACGTGCTTTATGTAAGAAAAAGAAACCTTATGGTTTCGAAACTATATTTGCTTTATTTTTAAATCTATTAAAATTTTCATTAAAAAACCTTTCCATCAACAAATTAATTTCTGTTATATTTAAGAAAACAGAAATTAATTGAAAAATAAGTAAGCCAGCAAAACTGCTGCAATAATTCCTGCAAGGTCTGCAATAAGCCCGCAGGGTATTGCATAGCGGGTATTCCTTATGTTTACAGAACCGAAGTATACTGCTACTACATAGAAGGTTGTTTCCGTGGATCCCTGGAATACAGAGGCAAGCCAGCCCGCGAAGGAATCGGCGCCAAAAGTGCTCATGGTTTCTATCATCATGCCTCTGGCGCCACTGCCACTGAGCGGTTTCATAAATGCAACAGGGAGGGCATCCACAAAACGCGTATCCATGCCTGTAAAGGATATCAGGTCCCTGACTCCCTCCACTAAATACCCGAGGGCGCCTGAGGTCCTGAAAACACCTATTGCTACCAGCATTGCGACCAGGTAAGGAATAATTTTCACACCTGTGGAAAAGCCTTCTTTGGCTCCTTCAATAAAATGATCAAAAACATTAATTTTCCTGCGCCAGGCGAGCAGAATAAAAGCAACAATGATTCCTAAGAGGATAGCATTGCCGGCAAGGCTGGAAATATCCGCCACCTGCTGAGAGGAAAGTCGGGAGAAGTAATAAATGATCCCGCTGATCACTAAAGTTGTTCCGGCAAGGTATGCAAGTATTACAGGCTGAAGCAGGTTAAGGCGCTGGTAAAGGGAAACTGCAATAAGGCCTGCCATAGTGGAGAAGTAAGTTGCCAGCAGAATAGGAATAAACACATCTGATGGGTTTGCAGCTCCGGCAGCAGCCCTTAGCGCCATTACACTTACCGGTATTATGGTAAGGCCGGAAGTGTTCAGTACCATAAACATTATCTGCGGATTGGAGGCTGAATCTTCACTCGGGTTTGCCTCCTGCAACTGGGTCATGGCTTTGAGGCCAAGAGGGGTGGCGGCATTATCAAGTCCCAGCATATTGGCTGAAAAGTTCATCAGCATCGATCCGAATGCAGGGTGATTTGCCGGCAGCTCCGGAAACAGACGGTTAAAGAAAGGCCCCACCAGTCTGGCCAGTACATCCACGGCACCACCTGCTTCTCCTATTTTCATAATCCCCAGCCACAGGGTCATAATCCCGATCAGGTAAATGGAAATGCTTACGCTGGTTTCCGCCATTTCAAAGGTGCTCTTCACAATCACGCTGAAAATTTCCAGATCTGCGCGGTCAAATACCCAGCCAAACTGTTCCAGTAAGGTTTCCCTGAAGTAATAGCCAAGGACCCGGAAAAGGGCAACTACAAAAGCAATAACAAAGAAAGCAATCCAGATGTAATTTAAAACCATACAGAGCGTAATAGTATAACAGGTTTTGTAAAGGTAAAAATATTTAAGGATTTGGATTGTTCATGTTTATCTTATTTCTCACATAGCCAAAAGGATGCAACAGCGGATTTACCTTCCGCTCAGCCTGCGGGCTTTTAAGGATATGTGGGAAAATTTGGGAACTGTTGTCTTTAGTTTTAATTTTAGGGTGAGATGAAAAAGATAAGAAAAAGCAGTGTTTTAATCCCCGGGCTCATGTTAGCCCTTCTGGCAGGTGTTCTTTTCAGCTGTGGAGAGGACGATACGGAAGAACCGGCTGTTTATACCCCGGCACAAATAAAACGCTTATTATTAAGCAACCTCACCAAAACCTGGCAGCAACGCTCGGAATATTACCTGAACGATAGTTGCAGGACCGGGTACAGAATACGATTTGAAGACAATGCCACAAACAGGCTGGACAGCGCTTTCTTTGTTTTCTATATTCCTGATGCAGCAATTTGTAATGCAGGAAGGGCACAGCAGCCAAGGCAGAGGGTGAAAATCAAAGTTTCGCCCCTTTATAAAACCACCGACAGCCTTCTTTTTATCAGCCCTGCTAATGATACTGTCATAAAAACAATTCGCCTCCTTACAAGCCAGCGCCTGATGCTGGATGTGGCCGGAGAGGGAGGAAAGATTGTTGCAACTGAAGAATACCAGGCAGTGCAGTAGCAATTAAGAATTAAGAATTAAGAATGAAGAGTTTTCCACCAGCCACCAGCCACCAGCCACTTACCACTCAAGTTATTCGTTAATCAGGTTGAGGATGTGGCAGGCGGCTATGCCGGCGGTTTCGGTGCGCAGGCGGCTTTTGCCCAGGCTTACGGGAATAAAGCCGGTTTCGCGGGCCTCTTCAATCTCTTCGGGGGCGAAATCTCCTTCGGGGCCTATCAGCACACATATTTCCTTTCCTGCGGCAGCGGCATCTTTTAAATGCCGGGGAATTTCAAAGTCCACATAAGCAATAAAGCATTGCCCTTCGTCTTTACTGTCTTTACTCTCCCTCAATTGCTTCAGGAAATCCCTGAAAGGGGTAAGGTCCCTGATGAGGGGCATCTGCAGATTTAGGGACTGCTTCATGGCACTTACCGCCTTTTTCTCCAGGCGCTCCAAATTGGTCCTGCTGCGTTCGCTGTTGCGGCACTGCAAAAGGGTGATCCTGTCTATTCCAAATTCAATGGCTTTTTCAAGGAACCACTCTATGCGGTCGCTGTTTTTGGTGGGAGCTATGGCAATATGAATTCCGTAACTCTTTGGTTCACTTTTCTGCAGTTGTTCCGATATCTGAAACCTTGCTTTTTTATTGTTCTCATTGGTTAAAACCGCTGCATACAAATTTCCTCTTCCGTCTGTAATATGAATGGTGTCGCCGGCCTTATGGCGGAGAACTTTTAAACAGTGCTTTGCCTCTTCCTCAGGCAGTTCAATGGCATCGGGCAGATGGGGCTGGTAAAATATTTGCATGCGCTTGGTTTAATTTGAAAAACAACAAATTATAACAAATTTACAGGAAAAATTATTGAGGCATAAAAAAACCACCGGGCTTTTAAAAACTCCGGTGGTTTATGGTATGCTTCGGGCAGACAGCTGATTAGTTAGCTGCCAGCTCTACATTTACGCTTTTTCCTTTGATCTTTCTGCGGCTCATGATGCGGATGATCTTTTCAGCATCTTCGGCAGGAACGTCCACAAAGGTAAATTTATCGTAGATATCAATATCCCCTACTTTTTTGCCCGGTAAGCCGGTTTCGCCTGTAATAGCTCCTAAAAAGTCGCTGGGGCTTACTTTTGCTTTTTTACCAAGGTTGAAGAAAAGGCGGGCTACATCACCGTCAAGGCTTGCTCCTTTTCCTTTTCCTGCAAAAGAGGCTCTTTCTCCTCTTTCGCTTCTCTCGCCTCTCGGGCTTCTCTCGCTTCTTTCACCACGTTCGCCTCGTTCACTTCTCTGTCTGCCGGCAGATGGTTTCTCAAGCTGAAGGTTTTTCATGCGGCCCTCATTTTTCGCCAGCACTTTTTTGGTAAGTGCAGCGGCAATGCTTGCGTAATCATAACCTTCTGTCTCCAGAGTTTCCAAAAGGGAGGTATAGGGATCCAGTTTTTCGTTGTCGAGTACCTGGCGTATTTCTTCCAGGAATTTCTGGCGCTGAAGATCCATGATCTCTTTACCTGAAGGCAGCTCATGTTTTGCAACAGTTGCCTTAGTGTAGCGTTCGATATCCTTTAGCTTTCCACGTTCTCTTTTATCTACAAAAGTAAAAGACTTACCGGTGGTACCTGCACGGCCGGTACGGCCAATTCGGTGAACATACTGCTCAGTTTCCTGCGGAATATCGTAATTGATTACCGCATCAACACCTTTAACGTCAATACCACGGGCAGCCACATCGGTTGCTACCAGAATATTGGCAGTGCCGCCACGGAACTTCTGCATTACGCGGTCACGCTGCATCTGGCTCAGGTCACCGTGGAGTGCTTCCGCCCCCAGACCTGCAGCCTGCAGTTTCTCAGTAAGCTCATCGCACATGCGCTTGGTATTACAGAATACCAGCATCAGGTTTAGCTGGTGAAGCTCTATAACGATCTGTAAAAGATCGAATTTATCGTTACGGTTAACTTCGTAATAGATCTGCTCAATGCTTGGCATAGTCAGCTCTTTCGCTTCCATCTTTACAAATACCGGGTCATTCTGGTATTTTTTAGTAAGCTCAAGAATAGGCTTTGGCATGGTGGCCGAGAAGAAGATCGTTTGAATTCCCCTTGGAGCATGCTCCAGTATGGCTTCAATGTCCTCGCGGAAACCCATGTCCAGCATTTCATCTGCTTCGTCAAGAACGAGCATCTTTAAATTGTCCAGCTGAATGGTGCCACGGTTTAAGTGGTCCTGCACACGGCCTGGCGTACCTACAATAATCTGTACGCCACGCTTAAGTGCTCTGAATTGTTTATCAATAGATTCTCCTCCGTAAACTGCCAGGGTGTTAAGTTTGGTGTGAAACTGAAGGAGTTTCTTAAGTTCATTATTTACCTGTACCGCAAGCTCGCGGGTAGGGCAAAGTACAAGTGCCTGAATGGCTTTGTTAGAGACGTCGATGCCTTCTGCCAGCGGAATCCCGAAAGCAGCAGTTTTACCGGTACCCGTCTGGGCCTGACCGATTACATCTTTTCCCAGTAATAATTCAGGAATAGCCTGGGCTTGAATAGGCGATGGCTGGGTGAAACCCATTTCAGTAAGCGCCTTTAATGTAGCCGACGACAGGCCAAGTTCCTCGAAAGTGATGTTACTCATCTAATTGTGTATATTAAATTATAATTTTTTTTGTTGATTTGGAGAATCAGAGATGGGAAAACACACCTTTTTATTCTGTTACCAGGAGGTACAGGACAAAACTGAATGGTAAAAGGTTCTGCTAATTGTTTGCTTGCCCGGAAAGGATAATCCGGAAGGCTTTGCCTGTACCAGCTGCTGGAACGTTTTCACACATAATACTCCGAAGGATATCATATGGCCCGCTCAGATCTGCTTAGTAAAAAACACAGGCGCTTAATATCTGCTTCTATTTCGCTTACAGTTCAATGCTATAGGGATTAGCCGCTCTGCATAAAACTGTCCGACAGGTTGATAACCAGGCCGGACTTAAATTAATTCATTCGCACTGCAAATGTATGAAAATATTATTGATTATTTGCAAGCTTCTCTACAAAATTCACATATTCTTCCTGAGCCTCTTCCTGTGGCTTGCCTTTTAATGCGGCCCATACATCATATTTTGCAATAGCCTTAAAGTCAAACCCGCCCGGGCGCTCCCCGCTTACATCACCCTCAGTAGCCTGCTTATACAGCGCATAAAGGGAAAGGAGCTCCTCATTGGAAGGCCTCTCTGTTAATGATTTAGATCTATTTACTGCCTGGTCGAACTGTTCCTGTGTTGCCATATATTTATTTTTTTTGTTTTGAGGTAAAAACTCCGATTTATTTCATAAACACATAAAAAGTTTCATTGCCATCCTGACGCAGGAAGGATCTTGCCCCGTTTAAAAAACCAAAGAGCTATTTATTTGGAAAGATGCCTCCTGATGTCGGCATGACAATGCGGGCTCATAAACTAAAATTAAAGTATGCCGGACTACTTATGTCCCTAAATATAAGAAATAGTCTGCATGCATACTAAAATATCGGCATAAAAAAACTCCGGAGCCTCAAAACCCCGGAGTTCAAAATATGTACACTAAAAGTCTCAAGTCTCAAGTCTCAAGTCTCAGGTCTCTCCCCTCAAACTATCTCTTTGAAATATCAGTATAGTCACGCTGTTCTGCGCCTACGTAAACCTGACGGGGACGGCCGATTGGCTCATTGTTGTCGCGCATTTCTTTCCACTGGGCAATCCAGCCCGGTAAACGGCCAAGGGCAAACATTACCGTGAACATTTCAGTAGGGATGCCCATTGCACGGTAGATGATGCCGGAGTAGAAATCCACGTTAGGATAAAGCTTGCGCTCCACGAAATAGTCATCCTTAAGGGCAGCTTCCTCAAGTCCTTTGGCAATGTCAAGCACAGGGTCATTAACACCAAGTTTAGCTAATACATCGTCGGCAGCCTTTTTAATGATTTTGGCACGCGGATCAAAGTTCTTGTAAACACGGTGGCCAAAGCCCATCAGGCGGAAAGGATCATTTTTGTCTTTAGCCTTGTTCAGGAACTTGGTAGTGTCGCCGCCATCTTCCTTAATCGCTTCCAGCATTTCAATAACCGCCTGGTTTGCTCCGCCATGCAGAGGCCCCCAGAGGGCGTTAATGCCTGCAGATATAGAAGAGTAAAGGCTGGCCTGTGACGAACCAACAATACGAACGGTAGAGGTGGAGCAGTTTTGCTCATGATCTGCATGCAGGATCAGTAATTTATCAAGTGCGGAAGCAACTACAGGATCCACTTCATATTCATTGCCCGGAAGGCCGTACATCATTTTCATGAAGTTTGAGCAGTAGTCCAGTTTGTTGTCAGGGTAAATAACCGGATGGCCGATCTTATTTTTGTATGCCCATGCAGTAAAGGTAGGCAGTTTAGCCAGGAGGCGGATAATGCTCAGGTCAATATCGTCCTCGCTGCGGTTAGGGGCAAGAGAGCCGGGATAGAATGCAGTAAGGCTGCACACCAGGGAAGACAGTACGCCCATCGGGTGAGCTTTGGAAGGAAAACCGTCGAGGATCTTCTTGATGTCTTCGTGAACGAAAGTATGCTTTGAAATTCTGTTTTTAAAGTTGGTGAAGGTTTCCGTATCAGGAAGCTCACCGTAAATCAGCAGGTATGCTACTTCCAGGAAAGAAGATTTATCTGCAAGATCTTCGATGCTGTATCCTCTGTAGCGTAGAATGCCTTGTTCACCATCTAAAAAAGTAATAGCGCTTTTTGTGGATCCTGTGTTCTTAAAGCCAGGGTCAAGGGTAATCAGCCCGCTTTCAGCCCGGAGTTTGCTGATATCTATTGCCTGCTCATTTTCGGAGCCTGTAGTAACCGGTAGTTCGTAGGTGTTCCCGTTAAACTTTATCTCTGCGGTATTGGACATGATTGAAAAGTTTATATATGTTAAATTAGTATTGAGTAGTGAGTAGTGAGTATTGAGTTCCTGAAGGTTTTAGTCCTCCATGGGGAAAAATGGGTTGGCTGTTTCTGCCCCCTCTTTTATTTTTTTTCAACACTTTATACAACCTGCTGTATTTTTCTGCTTTCAGCGCGAATATAATACAAAAAATGGGTTTAATGAATTAGTTTTGGTGTTCAAACAAAAAATAATCCTGTTTAAGGCCATTTCAATCGGATTAGCAGCCTCTGTTTCTGCTTCTCCAGGGCTCCCTGAAAAGGGGTTAATCAGTAACTAAAAGTTTGCAGGACAGTGATTTTAAAAAATCATTCCTGCAGGTATAAATGCTGAGGGTGCGGAATTTAAACATGAAAAAAAATTTTTCTCATGCGCGTAAAATAATTTTGTTGTGGCTTTTGAATTAGCGGAATGTGCCTGAAATATTGTTGGATTTGCATGTTTTTAAATGATAATTATGCAGGTTCAGGGAAAATGCTGCAGAAATACATAATGTATGTTAATAAATAAAGTATATATACTTAATTTGTTCAATTTGTTTCCGGATTTGATGAAAGCTCTGAAAAATTGATTTGAGTATCCCGACCTCAGGAGAGATCTTTCCTAATAAAGGGTCTTTTGAAAGTTTCAGACTGATTAAGATGCCTCCTGAGGTCGGCATGACAAAGCGTGCTGTTAAGCCAAAAATTGATTATGTTCTCTTGCTTTAAGTGCATGGCAGGATTCTATTTCCATAATAGCCTGCTTTGTCATCCCGACAAAGCAGGGATCTTTCCAATAAAATAGCTCCTAAGGGGCTTCAGGCAAAGAAAGATACTTCCGCGCGGCGGCCGCCTTCGTCAGTATGACAATGATGCTATTTATGCTCAAAATAATTCTGTCTTAGTCCTTAGCTGATTTCCCCGAAAATAAGAACGATTAAACCTTAATATCACTTAGGAGATATCCTTTCTCATTCAATCCTCCCGGTCCTCTCTCATTCTATCATTATTTTTATATATTTGGGGTTAAATCAGATTAACTATATGTATAGGTTATTACCAGTACTCCTCTTTGTGTTGCTTTTTGCCCAATGCGTGCCTGTAAGGAAGCAAACTTACCTGCAGGAGCGCTCCCCGGAGTTAAAGCATTACCCTAAAGATACGGTGGTGAAATCCCTGTTGGTGGAGGATTATGAATATGCCCTCCAGCCCGGGGATATCCTTTCTGTGCGCATCAGCAGCCTTACCCCCGAGGAGTATGATTTCTTCCGGCAGGCCGGCAGTACCGGGGGTGCATCAGGAACTGGACAGGACCCGCTGCTGACAGGTTATTTAATTGAGCCTGACGGCACCATACAGCTTCCGGTAGTCGGGGCAATTCCTGTGGCAGGTATGAGCCTGCAGGCGGCACGGCAGCAGATACTTAAAGCCGTCGATGGTTACCTTAAATCACCCACAGTAAATATTAAGCTCCTCAATTTTAACTTCACCATTTTAGGGGAAGTAGGCAGCCAGGGAACTTTTACCACTTTCAATCCTAAATACAGTATTATGGAAGCGGTAGGGAATGCCGGGGGCTTGTCTGAATTTGCTGACAGGGCCAATGTAAAGATCGTCCGCAGAAATGGTGAAAGGGTGGATATTGCTTTTGTGGATCTGCTGGACGACAACCTCATCGAATCCCCCTACTATTACCTGAAGCCAAATGATCTTATCGTGGTAAGACCGCTACAGGCTAAAACCTTCAGTACATTTACCTCCCGAAATATAACTTTTGGAATTGGAATCTTAAGTGCTCTTACTTTATTATTTATAAGATTAGGGAATTAAAAAGAAAGACTCACAGAAAGAGGGGTTCACGCAGAGAGCGCAGCGTTTTTTCGCAAAGGATGCAAAGATTTAGATCAAACAAAAAACTTAGCGAACTTCGCGAAAAACCTTAGCGCCCTTTGCGTGAACCACATCATCAAAACAATCATGAATAAAGATTCAAAAATATACATCGCCGGCCATCGGGGTATGGTGGGAGGCGCCATTAAAAGAGCGCTTGAGAAAAGGGGCTATACTATTATAGTAACACGTACTTCTGCTGAACTGGACCTGCGGAAGCAGGAGAGTGTTGCGGAATTTTTTGCCCTGGAGAAACCGGAATATGTGTTTCTCGCAGCGGCAAAGGTGGGAGGCATTATGGCCAATAATA
The DNA here is from genome assembly GCA_017948555.1 of Cesiribacteraceae bacterium YIM B00369. Lineage (GTDB taxonomy): Bacteria > Bacteroidota > Bacteroidia > Cytophagales > Cyclobacteriaceae > Nafulsella. The sequence goes on from JAFMYY010000017.1 coordinate 48,740, forward strand.
CCTATCGGGCAGAGTTCCTGTACGATAACCTGATGATCGAGGCCAACATCATTCATTCCGCTTATCAGCAGGGCGTGAAAAAGCTGATGTTCCTGGGTTCTTCCTGTATTTATCCTAAAATGGCTCCGCAGCCCCTGAAGGAAGATTATCTTTTAACAGGGCCGCTGGAGCCGACCAATGAGCCTTATGCCATAGCAAAAATTGCGGGCATTAAATTATGTGAGGCTTACCGCGACCAGTATGGCTGCAACTTTATCTCTGTTATGCCCACCAACCTATATGGTTATGGCGATAATTACCACCCGCAGAATTCCCATGTACTTCCTGCCCTGATCCGCCGCTTCCATGAGGCGAAGGAAAAAGGGGAGCCGGAGGTAGTGGTTTGGGGTACCGGGACTCCGCGCCGCGAATTTCTTTTTGCAGATGATCTGGCAGATGCCTGCCTTTTCCTGATGGAGCACTATAATGAGCGGGAGCTGGTGAATATTGGTACCGGCGAAGACATCCCCATTGGCGAGCTGGCCGCCCTGGTAAGTAAGGTTACCGCTTATAAGGGTGCAATTTCCTTCGATACCACCAGGCCCGATGGCACTCCGCGTAAACTGATGGATGTGAGTAAGTTGCATCAGCTGGGCTGGCAACACTTTACTCTGCTTGAGGAGGGGGTTCAGGCTGCCTATCAGGACTTTAAGCAGCACTACCTCCGGTAACTGATCATGTAAGAAAAAAGAGTTAGTTATCCCCGAATTTTCTCATTCTAAAGCGGATGGAGTGCGCGGATTTGTTACTTTTGTGTGGAGAAAGGAAGAGAGGAAGGGTTCACGCAAAGAGCGCGGAGTTCTTTCGCAAAGATCGGGAAGAAACGATAGAGTGGTTCACGCAAAGGTCGCTAAGTTCTTTCGCTAAGAACGAAAGAAACGATTGGACAAAATTACAAATGGCTGATCATAATTATTTCGTTTACATTCTTACAAATCCTGCTAAAACAGTTTTGTATACCGGAATGACTAACGACATAACTACCAGGTTAGCGCAACATTTGGAAAAGCGTGGCACAAAGGAAAGCTTTGCAGGAAAATACCACTGCTATAATCTGGTTTATTGGGAAAGGCATCAGTTTGTACAGCATGCCATAGAAAGAGAAAAAGAGATCAAGGGGTGGAGCAGAAAGAAAAAGGAAAGATTAATAGAAGAGTTTAACCCTGACTGGAAGTTCCTGAACGGGGAAGTATAGATATCAGTATCAAATCTTTTTCCTGTAAAGAAATAAGGCAGGAATTAGAAGATGAAACCCGGTATTGCCAAAATAAACCAGCTTTGTCATCTCGACCTCAGGAGAGATCTGTCGGAGTAGGAGGTTAAGTAGGATAATAGAAAGGAAGAAAGATCCTTCCTTCGTCAGGATGACAATGATACTTAGTGGGACAAAAATAGTAACTACTGTCAAACCAAGCCAGCTTTGTCATCCCGACCATAGGAGGGATCTTGCAGAGTAACAGGTTCAAATGGGTAACCGAAATGAAGAAAGATCCCTCGTTCCTCAGCATGACAAGGAGAGTGGTTTTTTTCGACGAAACCACAATTGAGGCGATACTATAACCAAAATAAAAAAAACTTAGCGCTCTTTGCGTGAACCCCTTTTGCACAGACCTGACCAAAATAAATATGAAAGTTGCACTTATCACCGGGATTACCGGACAGGATGGCGCCTACCTGGCGGAATTATTATTGAAGAAAGGCTATATGGTGCATGGCATCAAGCGCCGTACTTCCCTTTTTAATACAGACAGGATCGATCACCTGTACCAGGACCCCCATGAAAAGCAGCTGCGGCTGAAGCTGCATTATGGCGATCTTACCGATTCCACGAACCTGATCAGGATTATCCAGGAAGTGCAGCCGGATGAGATCTATAATCTGGCGGCTATGAGCCATGTAAAGGTAAGCTTCGATACGCCTGAGTATACTGCCAATGCCGATGGTTTGGGTACCCTCCGTATTCTGGAAGCAGTTCGCTTATTAGGATTAACAGAAAAAACCCGTGTTTATCAGGCATCCACTTCAGAGTTATACGGACTTGTGCAGGAAGTACCTCAGAAAGAAACCACCCCTTTCTACCCGCGCTCTCCCTATGCAGTAGCCAAGATGTACGCCTTCTGGATCACGGTTAACTACCGCGAAGCCTATAATATGTTTGCCTGCAACGGCATCCTTTTTAATCACGAATCACCCATCCGCGGTGAAACTTTCGTAACCCGTAAGATTACCCGTGCAGCTGCCCGCATTGCTTTGGGCATGCAGGAAAAAATGTTCCTCGGTAACCTCGACGCTCAACGCGACTGGGGCCATGCCAAGGATTATGTGGAAGGCATGTACCGCATTCTGCAGGCTGATAAAGCAGCTGATTATGTACTTGCTACTGGGATTACCACACCGGTGCGTGACTTCATCAAAATGACCTTTGCTGAAATGGGCATAGAGATTGAATTTAAAGGCAAGGGAGTGGATGAGAAAGGTTATGTAAAAAGCAGCAGCAAGGAGCATTCCCTTCCGGCCGGACAGGAAATCGTAAGTGTCGATCCTGCTTATTTCCGCCCTACAGAAGTGGAACTGCTGATTGGCGATGCCACCAAAGCCCGAACTGAGCTGGGCTGGGAACCAAAGTATGACCTTCCTGCTTTGGTGAAAGATATGGCAGCTTCCGACCTGGAACTAATGAAGCGCGAAAAGCATTTGATGGATGCAGGTTATAATACCTTTAACTATTACGAATAAGAGGGGGTTCACGCAAAGTTCGCTAAGGTTTTGCGCAAAGGGCGGGAAGGATAATAAAAAAAGTACTAAGTACCACGACAGAATTACCTTTACCAATAATAGTCACCTTGTCATGCTGACGAAGGAAGCATCTTTCCAAATAAATAGCTCTTCAGGAGTATCTAATTCGGAAAGATCCGGCATCGGCCGTCCGACTCCTACGTCGGGATGACAAATTAGGCTGTTACGCTAAAATTAAGATTGTCCTCTAATTAATAAGTAAAAATTAAATATTAGTTAACAGAATAAATTCCATTGGAATTACAAACACCAAATAATAAGCTGAATAATACGCAGGACAGCCTTGCCGAAGCCAAAAAGTTCCTCTTTGAGGTACTCCGTTTTTGGCCTTTGGTGCTGGTTTCGGTACTTATTGCTTTAGGCTGGGCATGGTATGAGAATAAGTACACTCCCAGGATCTATCCGGTTGCCATGACTATACTGGTGAAGGAGAATTCAGGACAGGAAAATTCTGCAGCCATGCTTTACCAGAATGCCCTCATAAAATCTCCCACCAATGCTTATAATGAGCCCATCCTTTTAAAGGCCGACCCGCTCATGCAGAAGGTGGTTGAAAAGCTGGGCTTTCACATCAGGTTTTTCCTGGAAGGCAATATCCGGACAACAGAAATTTATCCGGGATTGCCAATAGAAATAAATGCTGCTGAAGGAGGGGGCCTGCCGTATGGCCGCTACTGGATTCAGCTGATCAGTCCGCAGCATTTTTACCTCACTCCTAAAACGGAAGAGGTTCCTGTGTTTAGCGGGAATGAAAATTTATATGCCTTTGGAGATCAGGTAAGGATAGGGAACCATGTTTTTTCTGTTACTAAAAAACAGGGATTTGCTTATCAGCCCTTTTACAATCAGCCTTTTTTCTTACAGCTCAGCAGTTCTGCCGGCACTGGAGCTTCTTATGGCGGCCGGTTAAATGTTTCCTGGGTGGAGAAAGGGGCGGCCGTTTTAAAATTAGCCATCACAGGGGAAACCCCTGAAAAAGAAATTGATTTCCTGAATACGCTTGCACGTACCTATATTGAGCAGGACCTGGAGATAAAAAACCTTAATGCCAGTCGTACCATTAGTTTTATCGGGGAGCAGCTGGGACAGATTTCCGATTCCTTAAGCCTTATTGAAAGGGAGCTGCAGCAGTTTAAAGAAAATAACGTAAATGCAGGGTTGAGCGGTGAAAGCAGCCGGATGTACGGGCAGTTGCAGGAGCTTGTTGCAGAGCAGACCCAGCTCCAGATTCAGCGGCAGTATTACAACTACCTGCAGGAATACCTGCAGGAAGAAGGTGGAAAAGGTGAGCTGGTGGTTCCTTCTGCTTTAGGTATCAGTGATCCGGTAATGAATACGCTGATTGCGGAAATGGTAAGTTTGCAGCTGCAGCAGGAAGAGCTAAAACGCAATACACGACCGGACAATCCTTTCGTACAGCAAATAGCGGAGCGTTTAAGTGACCTGCGCAGGAACATTCTCGAGAACCTTGCCACACAAAAGGGAAGTCTCCGCATAACTGAAAAAAGCCTGCAGCAGCGCATGAACCGCATTGAAGGTGAAGTGAAAAAGCTGCCACGGGCGGAAAGGGAATATGTTAATATCCGCCGGACTTATAGTTTGAGCGAAGGGCTCTTCAATTTCCTGATGGAAAAACAGGCGGAAGCAAGCATTAGTCAGGCATCTGCTGTGCCGGATATTTCCATTGTTAACCCTGCAAAACAGGTGGGAGGCGCTCTTACTCCTGATACTAAAAAAAATTATACCATGGCGCTCCTGTTTGGGCTGGGGCTTCCATTAGGTTTTATTTTTCTGAAAAATTACCTGAACAATAAGGTGCAGGATAAGGAGCAAATTGCACGGTTTACAAATATGCCACTTTTAGGGGTGGTCGGCCATAAAGGAAAGTCTGATAACCTTATAGTAATAAACAGGCCTAAATCAGCTGTTTCGGAAGCTTTCCGGTCTATAAGGTCTAATTTGCAATTCTTCGGGGGGAATGGTGAAAAGGAAAAAAAAGTATACCTGATCACTTCCTCCATCAGTGGGGAGGGTAAAACTTTTTGTTCCATTAATTTGGCAACAGTTTTTGCCTATAGCGGGAAAAAGACCCTGCTATTGGGTGCCGACCTTAGGAAACCAAAAATATGGCAGGATTTTGAGCTGTCAAATGAAACAGGCCTGAGTAACTATTTGGCAATGAAAGCTCCGCTGGAGGAAATTATTCAGTCGACAAAAGTGCAGAATCTGGATTTAATATCCGGTGGAATAACACCTCCAAATCCTTCAGAACTGCTGATGAGCAGGAAGATGCAGGAATTGATGGAGGAGTTGGAGAAGAGGTATGATGTAATCATTATTGATACACCTCCTATTGGACTGGTAACCGATGCACTGGTGCTGATGCCTTATGCAGAACATTCTGTTTTTGTGGTGCGGCAAAATTATACGCCAACAGACTTAATTAAAAATGCCCAGGAGCTATATCTGGCAGGGAAAATTACCAATATCAGCATTTTGTTCAATGATTTAAAAGCCCATGGAAAAAGCTATGGCTACGGATATGGATACGGTTATGGATACTACGAGGATAAGGAAGAAAGAAAAGGATTATTTGCAAAACTCTTCCGCAGAAATTAAATCTTCAAGAGGTTTTACTCATGGGGAAGAAGATTGGACGATGGTCATTAAGCCCCAGTCCAGCCTGTTTGATCTGGAGCTTAAGGAGGTGTGGCGGTACCGTGATTTGCTCTTGCTGTTCGTACGCAGGGACTTTGTGACCTTTTACAAGCAGACGGTACTGGGTCCTATCTGGTTCTTTCTGCAGCCGGTGCTGACAACCATTATTTTTACCTTTGTTTTTGGTAATGTGGCTAAGCTATCTACGGACGGTATTCCGCACGTAGTTTTTTATCTCAGCGGAATTGTACTTTGGAGCTATTTTGCGGAATGTATCAATAAAACATCTACAATCTTTATCGCTAATGCCAATATATTTGGTAAGGTGTATTTTCCGCGAATTATTATGCCCCTTTCTATTGTGGTAAGCAATATGATGAAATTTGGGGTGCAGTTCCTCTTGTTTCTGGCCGCTTGGATTTACTTTATAACCAAAGGAGCTGGCATTGAACCGAATTTATATGCCTTGCTCTTTCCTTTTCTGCTCTTCCTGATGGCTGGGCTTGGCCTGGGGCTTGGGATGATTATATCATCAGCTACTACTAAATATCGCGATTTGACTTTCCTCTTAACTTTCGGGGTACAACTGGCCATGTATGCCTCGCCGGTAATCTATCCGCTCTCCACTCTGGAAGGAAACATCAGGTTGTTAATTCTCCTAAACCCAATGAGCGCCATCATAGAAACTTTCCGTTATGGTTTCCTTGGTGAAGGTACTTTTGAATGGGTGTATTTAGGTTATAGTACGCTTTTCTGTATTATCGCCATGTATATGGGCACCCTTATTTTTAATAAGGTACAGCGTTCATTTATGGATACCGTTTAACACCAATCGTCTGTGCGGTGAGTATAACGAAGAAATAAGCTCAAAGGATGGTGAGGAGGGATGGTTTACGCTCCTGCCTTGTGTGGGAAAAAAATATTAAGTTTAAAAAATAAAATGTCGGATTCATCAATAAAAGTAGAAAATCTTTCGAAGCAATACCGGCTTGGCCTGGTCGGTACAGGGACACTAACACATGACCTGAACCGTTGGTGGCACCAGGTAAGAGGTAAAGAAGACCCCTACCTGAAAATTGGTGAGACAAATGACCGGGCTACGAAAGGAAAAAGTGATTATGTATGGGCTTTGAAAGATATAAATTTTGAGGTAAAGCAGGGTGAGGTGCTAGGGATTATCGGGAAGAACGGCGCGGGTAAATCTACCCTGTTAAAGTTGCTGAGCAGAGTTACGACTCCTACAACGGGTGAAATAAAAGCAAAGGGACGAATAGCTTCCTTGCTTGAAGTTGGGACTGGGTTTCACCCTGAACTAACCGGAAGGGATAACATTTACCTTAATGGGGCTATACTTGGGATGACAAAGGCTGAAATAAAGAGCAAATTTGATGAAATAGTTGAATTTAGCGGTGCTGCCCGCTACATCGATACCCCGGTGAAGCGCTATAGCAGTGGCATGCGGGTCCGTCTTGCCTTTGCGGTTGCGGCATACTTGGAGCCTGAAATTCTTATCGTTGATGAGGTTTTAGCTGTCGGTGATGCCGAGTTTCAGAAAAAAGCCATTGGCAAAATGAAAGAAGTTAGTAAAGGAGAGGGACGGACTGTTCTATTTGTAAGTCATAACATGGCCGCAGTCCAAAATTTGTGTACTCATGGGCTACTGTTGATGAATGGAACGGTTTTAAATATTGGAAATACGAATGAAATTGTAAAACAGTATTTGAGCATCAACCAGAAACAACTTTCTACTGGATATGAAGAGTTTGAAGATGAAGGTAAAGAAGCCTGGGTTCACAGTATTACGTTAAAAAATTCACAAAAAGAAACAACAAGTAAACTTAAATTTGGAGAAAAATTTTCTGTTAAACTAAAAGTAGAATGTAATATAGATGTTTCTAATCTGGAGCCTCTAATTGCAATTGATACAAGTAATGAAATTCGGGTTTTTACTAGTTCGAGTGGAGAGCAGGGAATGAGCTATTCAGTAAAAAAGGATTCATCGGTGGAGGTTGAGGCTTTCTTTGATAATTTGGTTTTAGTACCCGGAGAGTATTCTCTGGTATTGGCATTACGTTCAGGAAAAACGCAGCAATTTGATGTTATTTTTAATGCCCTAAAGTTTGAAATAACTGAGGAAGCTTATATAGGTGTCGTTCCGCATAATGGAAGTTGGGGAGTAATTAGAGTCAATCCTGTATGGAAGTTTTGAGAAAAAAATTTAAATTCTTTTACTATAATTATATCCTTTTGTTCAGGAGGAAAAGGATCCATATTTTAAGCGATAGCCATGGAGAAGTGTTTAAATATGTTTCTTTTTCTAGCTTGGGAAATGATGTTTTTCCAAAATATTGTATTGTTCCGGGGGCAACAGCTTCAGGTTTGGTAAACCCAAATTCTAAAACACAGGCTTTTCCTTTGTTTATGAATCATTTAGAATCCTTTGTATTCAAAAAAGATTACATTATTTTACTACTTGGTGAAGTAGATTGTGGTTTTGCTATTTGGATAAGAGCCGAAAAGCATGGAATAAGTGTAACAAGTCAATTAAAAACAACTCTTGGAAATTATTTTAATTTCATAAAGAACTTAAAAGGGGAAAGCAAAAGAATAATTGTTTGCAGTGCTATACCTCCTACAATAAAAGATGGAGTTTCTTTAGGTGAGGTAGCAAACCTAAGAAAGATAGTTAAGGCTAGCCAAAAAGACAGGACGGATTTAACTAGGAAATTTAATCAAGAGCTAAAAAAGTTTTGTGCTGAGAATAATTTTATGTTTTTAGATTTAGATGAAATTTTAATAGATCAAAAAACGGGCACAGTTAAAGAATATTTTATGAACGTTGATCCTAAAGATCATCATCTGGACCATCAAAAGCTAGCAGAAGTGATAAATACATTTTTTAGAAAATAAGTAGAATTAAACAAAAATTAACAGACCATTTTCAATTGCTAAAAGGATATTCAAGGATTAACAATAAAAATTAAGTTTTACAAAAGGATAATAACCTTAAGGTTTAGAAATAATAATAAAAGGCTTTGAGAATCTAGTCAAAGATGGATCTGGAAAGAAGATAATGAAGTTTTTACGTGAATTAAAAGAGTCTTTTTTTCTGCTTCTGGCAAATTATTGTACGAGATTGAGCTTTTTTGATAAAAAGCGCTACAAGATTTATAGGTTAGCTGGAATTAGAGTAAGGGAGAAATGCACCATCTTAGGACCGTTGATTATTCGGCCAATCGGTAGGGCAGGAAATATTGAAATTGGTAAACATACTTTTATTAATACTGAAGTTAGGTTTGGATGCCCTCTTAGTAAAATAAAAATTGGTGATTACGTGGAAATTGGACCTAGGGTTAGCTTTGAGACAGTAAATCACAATCTTCTTTACAAAAAGGAAGGCTTAAGAGGAGGAAGAACGTTTCCTATTACTGTTGAGAATCATGTTTGGATAGGAGCTGGTGCAATTATCTTACCTGGTGTAAAAATAGGCTTTGGCTCTGTTGTAGCAGCAGGTGCAGTAGTGAACAAAGATGTTGAGCCTCATACTGTTGTTGCAGGGATTCCAGCCAAATGCATTAAGAGCTTGTACCAATCGCAATAAATGTAAATAAAAAAATTATTAAAAAGATTGTGCCAGCACCTTTAATGAAGGTTTAATATGAAAAAAAGAAAAGAAAAAGCAAGAAATGTTGAGAGAATTCGGTAGCACTAAAAAGGTTGAAGTAAGTAGTAACTTGCAATATATTGATAGCTTAAGAGGAGTTGCTATATTAATGGTTATTCTCGTACATACCTCACAAACGGTATCTGGGCTTCATTCCTATATCCAGACGGTCTGTAATTTCGGGCAAATGGGAGTGCAACTTTTCTTCGTTCTTTCAGCCTTTACTCTTTGCCTTTCAATGGAGCGGAGGAGTGGTCAAAGTGGGTTGGGAAGTTTTTACAACCGAAGGTTCTTTCGCATAGCTCCTCTTTATTATTTTGGAATTGTATTCTATTTATTTTTTTATTCTACTATAAATTTTTTCAGTGATGATTACTTTTTTTCAACAGACCAATATACAAGTTTAAATATAAGCGCAAACTTGTTTTTCTTTCACGGATTTTACCCTCCAGCAAACAATAATATTGTTCCTGGAGGATGGTCTATAGGTACCGAAATGGCATTTTACCTTATTTTTCCGTTTCTTTTTTTGTTGTATAAAAGGTTCCGGGAATATAAAGCTGCATTATTCTTAATTCCTGTCACAGGCCTTTTAATTACTTATTCAATTTTCTTGCTATTGTCGGCTTTGGGTATTAAAAATATAAACAATGATTCGTTTTACTATTTTAACTTAATTAATCAGCTGCCTGTGTTCCTTCTTGGAATTTCATTTTACTTTATGCCATTGAATTTTAAGCCTAAGAAATTCCTTCATAATATTGTTGCCTTTGCCATACTAATATTTCTTTTGTTTGTGGCAGTATTTGTTTTTTCAAGGACCAGAGACATAACGATGAAACCATTCATTTCTGGTGTTGCATTTCTTTCTTTGTTATTTGTTTTCAGGACTGTTAAGTTCCTCAATTTTGAATGGTTGCAGAATCTTGGAAGGTTGTCTTATTCCATATATCTTTTTCATTTTGTTTTTGCCTGGGTATTATCATCGGTTATTGTGGAACTTCTTAAAGGTTCACTTGATTCCAATCTGCTCCTCTTCATTTGTTTTACAGTAAGTGTCTTGCTTTCTGCATTTGTTGCTAACCTTTCTTCACCTTTGATTGAAAAACCCGGCATTCATTTAGGAAATAAAGTGCTTCTATATTTCAAAAAGAAACCTGAAAGAACAATCAAAACGATAGACTTAAAATAAAGGTTAAATAAAAAGGAAATTAATTAAAATGAATGACAAAAAGAGGGAAGTGAAGTCTCAAAAGCGTTTGTTTTTGCGTAAAATAGAAGCTCTCTAATGGGCGTCTTTGTGTAGCTACATAAGGTAGTTTAAAAGGGACTATTTCTAAACTGGTCTGTTTTATAGAGATCATTTAACCAAACAGTAAATTTGTTTTTCATAAGATTTATGAACAGATATAATCAATGAAACCTTTTCTTAAAAAAGTTTTTCCCGAAAAAATATTAAATAATTATCAGGAGTTCCAGAGAAGAAGTAAAGCGAAAGAAATCTATTTAAAAGAGAAAGAGAAAGAGGAATTTGGAGATTACTATTCATTGAATGCTTTCGATTACTATAAATGTATATTTGTGCATATTCCAAAAGCAGCTGGAGTGTCTGTAAATAAATCCCTTTTTGGAAATTTAGGTGGTGGGCATCGCAGTATCAGAGAATATCAAGATATTTATCCAAAGAAAACTTTTCAGAGGTACTTTAAATTTACATTCGTAAGAAATCCGTACGAACGAGTTTTCTCAGCCTTTAGTTTTTTAAAGAAGGGTGGCTTTAATGAGCGAGATGCCTTATGGTCAAAAGATTATCTTTCAAAATTTAATAACTTTGAAGCTTTCGTAAAAGAGTGGGTTAACCCGGAAAATATTTACAGGAAAAACCATTTTACCCCGCAGTTTGAGTATTTAATAAGTAAGGATGGGACGATTCCATTAGACTTCATAGGAAAGGTTGAAAATATGGATCAAGATTTTTCTTTTGTTTGTAACAAAATGAATGTGCCCTACACTTTACAACATTTAAATTCTAGTTTCAAAAAGACCGCAGAAGAATGTATGGATGATGAAATGAAAAGTATTATACGAAAAGCGTATTCGAAGGATTTTGAATTGTTTTCTTATTAATTGTGAAAAAAGGAAAAAAAGTAATTTCAATTGTAGTATGTACCTACAATAGGGCGGAAATTCTTCAAAACTGTTTGGCTTCCCTTGTTAACCAAACTATTAGCTTAGAAGAATTTGACATTATTGTTGTTGATAATAACTCGACAGACCACACCAAGGAGTTGGTAGAAAGCTACGCTAAAAGTCACCAAAATATCCGCTATTATCTCGAGAAAAAACAGGGGTTGAGTTATTCCAGAAATGTTGGATACGATTTAGCTGACAGTGAATGGATTGGATATCTCGACGATGACGCAAAGGCAACCTCGGAATATATTTCAACTGCTTTATCAACAATTAAAAATTATGATTTTGATTGTTTTGGAGGGCCTTATTATGCTTGGTTTTCTAAATTAAGACCTTATTGGTTACCTGAAGATTTTGGGACCAAAGAAATTGAAGGAGATGCTGTTGCCCGCATATATGCTCCTGAAATTTCTGGTGGTAACATGTTTTTCAAAATGGCTGTTCTTGAAACATTTAATGGATTCCGAACAGATTTAGGCATGAACGGGGAAAGCATTGGGTATGGCGAGGAAACGGAACTGCAATTAAGATTGCTTGAAGCCGGAAAAAAAATTGGTTATGTTCCCTCCCTATCAATTCTGCACCTTGTAAATGAGAGAAAACTACATATTTCTTGGCATTTAAAAGCTTCGTATGCTCATGGACGAAAAAAAGCATACATGGAAAAATTTCAATCGAACCGTTTTAAGTTTGTTATTAAAGAAGCAATAGACTTTCCTTTTAAAATTCTTCCTTTTTTGGTTAAAGGTTTAATAAAAAGAGAGTTCCGATTGTACTTATTCAAATATGGGCGACCAGTTTTCTTTAGATGGGGATTATTTTTAAATTCAAAGTAACGGTAATTTATGGCTCCACTTATATTTATACATTACGGAAATCCTTTTTATCTTAAGTATGTGCTTGAATCAATTCAATTCACAAACCCAAACAGAGAATGCCATTTAATTGGAGATGCATCAAATAAATGGGTTACAGATTTTGGCTGGAAACATTTCCTTTTCAAGGATTATTTAAATGATGACTCAATAAAAGAGTTCAGGAGCCTGTACAAACCAATTGGAAATAAGGAATGGCTTAAAGTAAATAAAGCCAAAACCGGTGAGTATGACTGGACTGAATTTAATTTTATAAAATTCAAAGTCCTCCGTAACCACTGCCAAAATTTAGGTTTTCAAAATATTTGGTATTTTGATTCTGATCTTTTCTTACTGAAGGATCTAGAGGTGCTTGAAAATGAACTAAATAGTTTGTCAAAGTTTGACTTTCTGGGCTATCATAAATTTTCTATTCCACAGGGGTACATCAAGAATCTCGCAATTTTAGATAAATTTCATGAAAACATAATTGAGGTTTATTCAAACTCTGATGAAGAATCAATTTTCAGAGAACATGGGTTTCAGTATTTGTCTGGTCCTTTTGGGTATACGATGATGAGAGCTTTCTTTCAGACATCAGAGAAAAATAATTTTAATGCCCCTCGCATAGGTTCAACAAAAATTTTGAATTACTCTTTTGATGAATGTTGGGCTCAGAATAGATTTAATCATGCAACATATACCTTTATGTACCAGCATTATACCCTCAAGAAATATTTTATTGATAAGTTTAATAATATTTATATAAAGAATTTAGGCTTGAAGGAATATGAACCTTTATGGGGAATAAATATGAGTTGGATCCCGGAAGTTGGTTATAAAAGAATTTTAAAAGTTATAAAGTCCAGTGAACCAACTCAATTTATTGATGGTATAAAAAATAATGCAGTTAAACAATTATACATTCCACCAGATGTGCCTGTTTATAAACCGTCGTTTTTTAAGCTTTTGCTGTTGAATTATTCAAAATAATTTAAAGTTTGTTTACTCATTTTCTTTGAGAAAAACCATACAACAATGAAAGTTGCTTTTGTTTCGACATTCGATAGTGAAAATATATTAAGTTGGTCAGGGCTTGGGTTTTTTATATCCAAAACTTTAGAAAATGCTGGAATAGATTTATACTATATAGGAAATTTAAAAATAAAAACTGACTTGTCATACAAAGTAAGGTTCAGGGTCCATAAAAAATTTCTGAAAAAAGAACTTCCGTTAAATAGAGAAAAGTATACCCTTAAAAAATTTTCAGAGGAAGTAAAAGATAATATTCAGCCTGGAACTGATTTAATATTATCTTTAGGGAGTTTGCCCGTTTCATTTCTGACTTCTTCCATCCCAGTAATAATTTATACAGATTGTACCTTTAACCAGACAGTTAATTACTACAGTTCCTTCAGTAAATATTCTTCTGGAACTATAAAAAGAGGTAATAGACTAGAAAGAATGGCTTTTAATAAGGCCAAGAAACTTATATTTACCTCAGACTGGGCAGCAAAATCAGCAATTGAGGATTATGGGGTATATCCTGGCCGTATAAAAACAATAGGTTTTGGTGCTAATATAGCTGAAGGGTTGAGTGAAGATGAGGTTTTGAGCAGTGTAAAAGACAAATCGACCGAAGAGTGTAATCTTCTTTTTGTAGGGGTGGAATGGGAGCGAAAGGGGGCAGATATTGCTGTACAGGTAATGGATAGGCTACGAGCTGAAAATATAAATGCAAAATTATATTTAGTAGGATTAAAACAGGTACCACCAAAACTTTCTAAGCATATAATAAACATTGGGTTCTTAAATAAGAATGAACAGGAAGGAAGCCAAATGCTTAAATGTTTGTATAAAAAAGCTCATTTTTTAATAGTTCCATCAAGAGCAGAAGCTTATGGGTTAGTTTATTGCGAGGCAAATGCTTTTGGTGTTCCCGCTCTGGCGACAAATACTGGTGGAATTCCCAGTATCATACGAAATGGTGTTAACGGTTTTATCTTTGACCCAGAAGCCTCTATAGAAGATTATGCCAATGTTGTTAAAAGATATTTTTCAGATCCTGCCCGATATTATGGTCTGGCACTTAACGCTTATAATGAATATAAAAACAGGTTAAATTGGGGTGTAGTTGGAAAACAGTTAGTTGAGGAAATAAAAGAAGTAGTGAATAGTGAAAAATAAAGAATTAGCGCCAATAGCCCTATTTGTTTACAACAGGCCTAAACACACCAGAAAAACGTTAGAGGCACTTCAGCAAAATGAACTTGCAGAGAAGTCCACTTTGTACGTATTTGCAGATGGTCCTAAACATCAAGCCTCGGAAGATGAAAAGAAAAAAATAGAAGAAACTAGGCAGGTAGTAAAGGAAAAAAAATGGTGTAAGGAGGTGGTAATGATTGAGCGGGTGGAAAATGCTGGTTTGGCAAAATCAATTATCGAAGGTGTAACGGAGACAGTATCACGGCATGGTAAAATAATAGTGCTGGAAGATGATATTGTGACTGAGAGGGGTTTTCTTAAGTTTATGAATGAGTCTCTTGATTTATTTAAAAATGAAGAAAAGGTAATGCAAGTTAGTGGCTACGCCTACCCTATCAATTTTGTACCGAAGGATAAGGATAATGTATATTTTTTAAAAACTTTAGCTTGTTGGGGTTGGGCAACCTGGAACCGGGCCTGGAAATCTTTAATAACAGATTCATCTTATCTATATAATTATTTTGATAATAGGCCTGAAATAAAGAAAGAATTTAATTTAAATGATGAGGCAGATTTTTATCGCCAATTAGAGTTAAACCACCGTAAAATTTTAAATACATGGGCTGTTAAATGGTATGCTTCGTGGTACATTGCCGGTGGTCTCTGCTTGTTTCCAAAGAAATCATTAGTTAATAACATTGGTCATGATGGTACTGGAGTGCATTGCGGAGTAAATAATTTGTTTTTTTCTGAAACGGTAGAGAGGTTAGAAATTGAAAAAAGAAAAGAGCCTAGAAAAGTTAAAGAAAATAAAGCTGCACGAAAAGCATTAATAAAATTTTATAAGTACAAGTTTCAGGTTTTAGTAAATGGGCAAACCTTAGCTGTCCGTATAAAGAAACATGTTTCATACTATCTTTTAGGTCCATTACGAGAATATTTTAAAGTTGCATTATTTAAGTTATTTCCCGAATTAAAAAATGTCATAAAATATTCAAGTAACTATGCTGATATTATTAAAGATTCAACTATTTCTCAAAAAGCAAAAATTTATCCTCCCTTCAACTTGCGGTCAGTAACTGTAGGTGACTACAGTTATTTAAGTAAAAATTCAACTATAGTTCTTACCGAAATAGGAAAATTTTGTTCAATTGGACCTAATTTTCTGTGCGGTTGGGGAATCCATCCAATAAATGGGATATCAACCTCACCAATGTTCTATTCAGTAGAAAAGCAAAACGGATTCACCTTAGTAGACCGAAATAGAATAGAGGAAAACAAAAAAATCATCATTGGACATGATGTTTTCATTGGCATGAATGTGTCAGTGTTAGATGGGGTAACGATAGGTAATGGAGCCGTTATTGGCGCAGGATCGGTTGTTTCTAAAGATGTGCCACCTTATGCAGTAGCTGTAGGAAATCCCATAAAAATAATCAAGTATCGCTTTACTGAAGAAGAGATAGAAGAACTTGAGAGGGTACAGTGGTGGAATTGGAATTTAAACCAACTAGAAAAGGTGAAAGAGTATTTTAATGATGTGGGCAGTTTTATAGCCATGAATAAGGCAGATACATGGCCTCAGGTTAAATGAAATAAGATCTCAAAAAAGAAAAGGTAAAAAAATTAAAGGTACAAGATTAAAGTGTAAAAGATATTATTGAGCTTGGAAAAATAGATAAAGCGAATTAAAGTGGCAATTATCCGAAAATAAAGCGTTCAATCCATAATATAACCGTTAATCTATAACACCTAGATGGGCTTGGCGGACTAAATTTTTGTAGTACATCATTTTTTGTTAGCCTTTTATCCTTATTACTTGAATAGGAATGATTTGACTCTGTTAAATTAATTTAGAAGTAAAATACAATAAAATTGCTGTTTGATTTGAAAGAAAAAAAAACCTTTTATTTGATGATTTAAAAAAAATGGATTATAATAATGTTAATTTTCCTAAGATTACGGTAGCAATGGTGACATATAATTCGGGTCAATATGTTGATGTTGCTATGAAAAGTGTGTTGTCCTCCACATTTACAAATTTTGAATTTATTATCCAGGATGACTGTTCAACTGATAATACGTGGGAAATCATTAATAGCTTTGATGACAAACGAATTTTTGCCGGTAGAAATTTGGAAAATAAAGGAGAGTATCAAAACCGGAAATTTATAACTGAAAAAGCAAAGGGTACATACCTTATTTTTATAGATGGCGATGATTTTATCTACCCGTTTGGATTAGATATTATTGTAAAGACTTTAGATGCTTTCCCTGATTGTGGAATGGCCGTTATGGGTACTTACAGAACTGATGTAATATATCCTATTGTACTTGAGCCTAAGGAATATGTTAAAGGGGAATGGTTTGGAGATGGGTTTAGCAAAGTAGGCTTTACAAGTTTAATTTTTAATGTTGAAAAACTAAAAGAAGTTGGTGGCATACCCACAGAATTTAAAGCAGGAGATACCATTTTGCGAAGGAAATTAGGTATTAAGTACCCCAGTTTAATTATTAATGGAGATTTAACCTGGTGGAGACAAACACCTAATCAAGCTTCCCAAAGAATTCAGAATGATATTTATTCTTTAGTCGATTCAGTGAAGTATGATTATGCCTACTTCCTTGAATCTAAAGCATTTCTTTCTAAATCTGAAACAGAATTAGCTTTTGCAAATTTTAAAAAAGATGCTATAGGAACGGCTATAAAATTAATTAAGAAAAAAAAGATTTCTGATGCACGGTTTTACCTTAAAAATGTTCCCATAAAATTGAGTGTTGTTGATTTCCTAATTAAAAAGCACAAGGAAAAGCTGTTTCCTCAGCATGATGTAACCAACCCGAGGATGAAACCAATTGAAGAAAATCCCCTTGGAGTATTTTATAAAGGAGGTTCCGGTATTTCAGCTAATATATTGCCTTAGAACTATGAGTAAAATTTCTATAGTTACTCCCTCTTTTAATCAGGGGGAATTTATCGAAGAAACTATTCTTTCTGTTATAAATCAGGGGTACAATAACCTAGAGTATATTGTGATAGATGGTGGTAGTACTGATGATTCAGTTGGAATTATAAAAAAATATGAAAAGCACATCACGTATTGGATTAGTGAAAAGGATAAAGGGCAATCGCATGCCATAAATAAAGGTTTTCAATTAGCTACCGGGGAAATTGTTGGTTGGTTAAACAGCGATGATCTTCTAGAGGAAGGGGCTCTGGAAAGAATTGCTTCATTCTTCAATCGTGAGCCTGAACTTGAGGTGCTGTTTGGTCAATGGCAGGAATTTGATTCAAAAGGAAATAGACCAAAAAACTTTAATCCTTTAGAAGTTTCAAATGTTAAGTGGATGTATTCGTCCTTATACGCACAACCATCTACTTTTTATAGAAAAGATATTTTCAACAAGATTGGGTACCTTGATGAAAGTTTAAAATTTTCAATGGATAATGATTTGTTTAAAAGAATGATTCTGTTTGGAAGCAAAACAAAAAGAACAAATGAAATATTCAGTAAATTCAGGTGGCACGACCAAAGCAAATCGTCCACCTTACATGAAATTTGCAGGCAAGACAACAAAAAGATTTTCATTACATTTTTGGAAAGTTATAATAATTTTTCAGTAATAGATAAATTTATTGCTTTACTTCATGAGCTGGAATTGTATGA
The DNA here is from genome assembly GCA_017948555.1 of Cesiribacteraceae bacterium YIM B00369. GTDB lineage: Bacteria > Bacteroidota > Bacteroidia > Cytophagales > Cyclobacteriaceae > Nafulsella. The sequence goes on from JAFMYY010000017.1 coordinate 66,817, forward strand.
AAAGCCTAATCAAAAGTATATAATTAATATTGTTTTTAATCGTGAGGAGATTCTCCAGATGATGGCTCACAATATCTCCTTTTATGCAGGAAGGTTTTACAATGAAGGAAAATTTGAAGCTTTAAATAAAATTATTACATTTTTTGAGACTGAAAGTGCTGTGCTAATGTTAAGGGAGGCTGGTTTGGGCAGGATTTTAAACAGGGTAAAATATTTAGGGCCTTCTGGTATAAGAATTTTAAGAAAAATTAAACAGTTGAAAGCCTAAATGAAAAGGTTAAAAGTTGCAGTGATTGTTGGTCAGTTTCCCAAAATTTCAGAAACTTTTATTATTAATCACGTTGTGGCCTTATTAAAAGCAGGCCATGATGTTACAGTGTTTTCTACTGATTATTCTGCAGCAGAAAATATACACGATATTGTTGAGGAATATAATATATTAGATAAAACTGTTTACCGACCAAACCCCCACATTGGGTACAAAAGACTTGGAGTAATTTTAAAAGCATTGATAAAATACAAGTATTCTGTCAGTTTATTACTTAAATCCTTTAGTACAAAATATTATGGAAGTTATGGCAGGAAAGGATATTTCTTCTTTGAGCTCCTGCCTTACTTAGAAAAGAAAAAACCTCGTTTTGATATTGTCCATTCCCATTTCGGTCCAAATGCTGGAAAAACAGCTTTTTTACTAGAGCTGGGGGTTATAAGTGGAAATCATATATGCACCTTTCACGGTCATGATGTGAATGATTACAGGGAAGTTGATGCTCAGTTCTGTTACAAGTATTTACTAAACAGATGTGATGGGGCTATATTTGTAGTTGATTATGTAAAAGATAAATTTTTAGCTCAATTTAAACCTAAATTCCCAACATACAAACTACCTGTAAGTGTGGACGTGGAAAAGTTTAATGGAAAAGAATATGATGAAACTAAGGTGATGAATTTTATTACTGTCGGTAGGTTGATTTCATGGAAAGGTCAAAAGGAGACAATCGAAGCCTTTGAGAAGGTTCAAAAGCTAGACCCTAGCTTTAAATTTGTTTATCATGTTGTAGGTGCCGGGCCTGAATCTGAGGACTTAGAAAGGCTGGTAAAGGATAAAAACTTACAAGAAATTGTTAAGTTTTACGGAGCATTATCTCATGGGAAGGTTGCTCAGCTATTAAAAACTTCTGATGTTTTTATTCTTTTCGGAAAAAAAGATCAATACGGGAATATAGATGCTCAGGGAACAGTAGTGCAGGAAGCCCAGGCGGTTGGATTACCTGTCATTGTTTCAAATGGCGGTGGCTTACCTGAAGGTATGCTAGATAAGGTTTCTGGCTTAGTAGTAAAAGAGAATAGTATAGATGAGTTAGTTGAGGCCATCCTTTACTTTAAAAAGAATCCGGAACAAATTAAAGTAATGGGGACAAAAGGGCGTTTGTTTGTTAAAGAACATTATAGTGAGGAAGTCGTTTACGAAAAGTTGTTTCAAATTTATGAGGAGGTGATGAGTAAATGAAAGTGAAAGTTTCCATACTTATTCCACTTTACAATGCTGAAGCATACATAGCAGAAGCTGTAGAGTCAGCCTTACAACAAACTTACCAGAACATAGAAATTATAATAGTGGATGATGGTTCTACTGATAATAGCCTTTCTATTGCCAGGGATTATGAGTCTGATAAAGTCAAAGTATTTTCACAACTCAATAAAGGGGCTTCAGCTGCCAGAAATAAAGCATTTAAACTTAGTTCAGGAGAATTAATCCAGTATCTGGATGCAGATGATATCCTGGATACTCACAAAGTAGAAGAGCAGGTGAAGGCTTTTAGGGATGTTCAGGAGCAGGAAGCTATTATAAATGGAAGGTGGGGGAAATACAAAGAGAGTATTTCTACAGTTAAATGGGAACATCAACCAATCGACAGGTCATATGATATTCCTTTAAACTGGCTGCTGGATTCCTGGAATGGCGGTGGTATGGCCCAGACTGGCGTGTGGCTAGTTCCAAGGCGATTGATTGCGGAAGCAGGTCCTTGGCGAGAAGACTTGACCTTGAATGATGATGGGGAATTTTTTACTAGGGTTTTAATTAAAGCTCAAAAAATTGTTTTTGTAAATAAAGCGAAAGTGTTTTACAGAACTGATAACTATGAAAGCTTAAGCAAGGGAAAAAGTTATAAAGCCATAAAATCACAGCTCCATTCCTTAATTTATATAGGAGAAAATTTACAAGAAAAGTTATACGTTCAGCAGTTAAGAGAGGTAATGTACCAGAAAATGTATAACTTTCTGTATTTATTTGGCGGTGCTTATCCTAAATTAGATAAGCTGGCATTGCAATATTTGGAAAGCTATAGTAGCCATAAAAAAGAACCTGTGCTGGTTTCTTTCAAGTTCAGGATTTTAGTAAGGCTGGTGGGTTGGAATTGGGTGCTTTCGATAAGAAGTTCCCTTAATAGGTTATTACGCTAAATAAATAAAAAAATGATAAATGTTTATCCGGGTGGGGGGTTAGCAAATCGAATGAGAGTAATAGATTCTTGTGTCGCATTAGGAGAGGATTTAGGTATTAAATTAAAAGTAATTTGGAATAGTAATAGTGAATTAAATTGTCCTTTTTATTCGTTGTTTAAATCCACCGATCATTTTGAAGTAGTTGGTTTGAATTATTTTAAGTTCTACGCTTATCCTAATTATCTGCTCAAGAAAGCTTCATTATTTAAAAAATTTTCAAAATGGCAAAGAACTGTTTTTTTTGATAAAACAATTAATAATAAAGATATTCTCGATTTTATTCAAAAAGAACAACCTTCTTTAGGGATTTTGAGTGAGAAAAATATTTTTATTGAATCTTGTGAAAGGTTTAGACATTCAGGAAGGATGAAAGAATTATTTCAGCCAGTTCCTTTTATTGAGGATATGGTTTTGAAGGTAACAGAAAAATTTTCTTCGAATACTGTAGGAATCCATATTCGCAGAACCGACCATTCAGATTCCATAAAGCTTAGTAAAACAGCTTTTTTTGTGGAAGCTATGGAAAATGAAATTTCTAAAAATAGCAACACTACCTTTTTTTTAGCATCAGATTCAAAGCAGGTAACCACTCACTTAATACGTCATTTTGGAGAAAGAGTGATAAAAAGGAATGTGACTTTAGCCAGGAATACAGAAGATGGGATAAAAGATGCTGTTGTTGATTTCTTTTGTTTGGCTGCCACAAAAAAAATATTTGGCAGTGCAAATTCTTCTTTTTCGAAGGAAGCAGCAGAGATTTCGAACATAGATCTGTCTGTAATTGATGCTAATTTTTTAAGCGTATCACAAAAGACTGATAAAATCTAATATTAGAACAATGAATAAAACGCTTGTTATAAGCCCTTCTGGGAAAATGTATGGTAGTGAACAGGTGTTACTAGATTTTCTTAAATCAACTAAGAACTCGTATGTCGTTGCTGTACCAAAGGGTTCTATTTATGAAGGCAAACTTAATAAATTGCCCCAGCATAAAATTATAGGGTTCCAAAAAGTTATTTTTTTGTATGTAAAAGTGTTGTTTCTTTTATTTAGAAACAAAATTACAACAGTTTATGTCAATGAAGGGGGGCATATAAAATATATTAAAAAGTTAGCCGAGATATTTCCCAAGAAAAAATTTGTAGTTCACATTCGTTTAGTGGAAGACACAAAACATGAAAGAATAGGCCAGAATTTACCAGATAATATTAAGCTTATTTGTGTTTCTGAGTTTATAGCAAATGAAATAATTAATAACCATCCGAAACCAGCAAAGATTAGGAAAAATGTAAAAGCAATTTGGGATGCATACAATATTCAACTTCAAGAAAAAGTGCCTTTTTTTAATATGTATGATGTTATCTCTATTGGTGTCGTAGGTAGGGTTTGTGCTGCAAAAGGAGTTTCTAAAATACTATCCATATGTCAATATTGGGAGGAAGAGGTTAAAAAGGATATAGAATTTAATTTTTTTGGTGATGTTGTAGAAGATGATCATCAGGTAAAGAGATTACGAAAAGAAGCCGAAAATTTTAATTTCGTTAAATTAAAATTTCATGGCTTTGTTAAACGGAAAGAGGATATATATGGGAAGGTGAATATGATTATACACTTTAACAATAAAGAGCCTTTTCCCAGGATATCATTTGAAACCATATCTTTTGGTATTCCCTTAATTAGTTTTAATGATGGAGGGGTTGGAGAACAAGCTAAAATCATGGAAATACAAAGATTCATGTGCGAAAATGTAGAAAATTGGGAAAAGGAAATGGCATCAATTATACAGTGGGTGCAAAAAAATGAAACAACCGTTGAAGATATCATTAAAGAAGCAAAAGGAAGAATTAACACTGAATTAAGCCAGGAAAAATACAATCGAAATTTGGAAGGTTGTTTTAACTTAGAATGAGAGTCTTATATATTGGCCAAAACAGTGGAGGTACAACCTCCCACATGCGTGCAGGTAAAATTCGAAACCTCCTTGCAGGCAGTTCTTTTGATACTATTGATACGCACATCCCTTTTTATAAATCAAATGTCTTGGTTCGTTCACTGGGCTTTCGGTTTAAAACAGGTCCGCTTATAAGAGCCATCAACAAGTTTGTATTGAACGACCTCCAGAACTCCTATGATTTAATATGGGTAGATAAAGGTGTTTTTCTTAAGGAGAACACAACAAAAATCCTGAGAGAAAAAGCAAACGTTCTGGTTCATTATACACCTGACCCGGCTTTTACTTTTCACAAGTCAGCACACTTTATTCGGTCTTTAAAGTACTACGATTACCTGGTTACTACCAAGAGTTATGAAATGGACTTCTATAAAAAGTATGTAACGGAAGATAAGGTTTTATATGTGACACAGGGGTTTGATAAAGGAGTTCATGCTCCGCTCGTTTCTTTTGAGGATAAAAAGAAAGGAGTCATTTTTATCGGGCATTACGAAAAGGAAAGAGGGGAGTTGGTAAAAGCTTTACTGGAAGCAAACATTCCTGTAGGCTTGGCTGGAATTAAATGGAATAAGTTTGCCAGTAAGTTTACAAATTCATCTTTAAATTATTATGGTGAAGGAATATATAAAGAGGCTTATGTATCTACCCTAAGTTCTTACCAGTTTGGATTAGGACTTGTTTCCAAATGGGTACCGGAATTACATACTACCCGTACCTTTGAAATACCTGCTTGTGGAACCGCTCTTTTAACAGAAAAAAATGTAGAAACAGCCAGATTTTTTACTGAGGAGGAAGCCATATTTTTTCAGTCAGCCAAAGAGTTAGTGGATAAAATTAAGCTTTATCAGGCTAACCCGGAAGAGTTGAAACGTTTAACCTTCGCGGGAACTGGGAAGGTTTATTCACAGGGATATGATTATGAATCTATTATGGCAAAGGTGTTGGAGCTTGTACTGGCTTCTCCCTTAAAAGTTCAAACGTTTAAATAGCAGGAATCAGGAAGTGAAAAAGATAGCTGTTATTCATTATTTACCGCTGGAGTTTTATCCGCCTGTTACTAACTTCCTGAATGTTTTATCAAAGGAGTTGAGCAATGGAATTAAAATATTTACTTTTTCTACAAAGAATAATAAGGGGAGAAAAAGCTTTAAAAACATTCATATTTCTATTAATCGAGCTCCATTTCCAGCCGTAGGGGAAAGTCAGTTCAAGCGTTTAGCGAAGTATATACAATTTAATTTCAGGACGCTTGCTTCTTTATTCATGCTAAAACCAGAAGTTATTGTATACTATGAAAGTTATTCTGTCTGGCCAGTGTATTGGTATTTAAAACTTTCTGGCAATGCACCAGCTTTATTTATCCATTACCACGAATATTCATCTAAAGACTGGTATCAGAATGGTATGCGCTTGGTAAAACGTTATCACAATTATGAAGTAGACTACCTGTACAGTAAAGCCTGTTGGATATCTCATACTAACCGAGAGCGCCTAGAAATGTTTCAGGCAGATAATAGGGAGCTTTTGAAGGAAGCACCACTTTTTGTCATGCCAAATTACCCACCTCTTTCCTGGATGAACCAGAAGGTAAAAAGGAAAAGGGGAATAGCTAATTTTGCAGAAGGTAAAATCCGGTTTGTCTATGTCGGCTCCTTATCTTTACAGGATACATACATAAAGGAATTTTGTGAATGGGTTGCCTCCAATGAAACCGACTGTAGCCTGGATATCTATGCTTATAACCTGCATTCAGATACAAAGCTGTACCTGAAAAATTTAGTGGCTAATAATATCCAATTCTTTGATAAAGGAATAGCTTATGAGGATATACCGGTTATCCTGAGCAGCTATGATATAGGGTTAATATTGTATAAAGCAAATACTCAAAACTATGTTTATAATGCTCCCAATAAGCTCTTTGAATACCTGGCATGCGGTTTAGATGTTTGGTTTCCGATTGAAATGGAGGGATGTAAACCCTATTTGAACTGGAATACAATCACGAGGGTTATAAATGTGAACTTTAAAGATCTGGATTCAATTGATATAGATGCCAACAGAAATGAAGGAGATAATGCTGTGGCTATGCCTGATTATGTGTGCGAGCAGGCTTTTTCTCCGCTAATTACTATGATTCGGAAGTTGATAGGATGAAAAATTTTCTCATAGCCTTTCTTGTCTTTATACTGTCTTTCTTTTTCTTAGACTTGTATGTTCTTTCAGCCGTTGGGCTTGGATTGACTGCTTTTATCTTTTTCTACTTCCTGGATACCCTGCACCTTCGGTTGCCTATTGTTGAGTTGATTTTGCTTATTGCTGCGCTTCAGTGGATTGTAGGACCTATCGTTGAGTACAGGTCTGATCTTCAGCATTTCAAATATTTCATGTATGTAGAAGAAACTGTTTATATGGGAGTAGTCCTACTTGCATTCATCGCCTTTTCCTCCATACTTTTTGTGAAACAGGCTCGGTTTTCTTACCAAGAGTACCTGGAGCCTCTAAAAACCTTCCTTAACCAACATCCACAATTTCCTTATGCCTTGATTGCGATAGGATTTATTTCTTTTTACACACGATTTTATTTTCCGCCTGCCCTACAATTTATTATTTTTCTTGCCAGCCAGCTTCGCTTTATTGGTGCTCTTTTTCTACTCTTTAAAGAAAATAATAACAAAATGGAATTAACTGTGGTGGTAGGAGTACTGTTACACCAGGTGGTTCATTCTATACAAGCAGGAATGTTCCATGAGCTTATTTTGTGGGGCGTGTTCTTCTTTTCCTTTTTTGTTTATAGATATCGAATTGGGAAGCTTCAAAGTCTGGCTATTATACTGGGTGGTTTCTTTTGTCTCACACTCATTCAACTGGTAAAAGAAGATTATCGGGCCATAATCCAGGCAGGTGCTGCAGGAGGGGGTAGAGTAGACCTGTTCGTGGATATGGTTTTTAATAAAGCTTTTTCTGAAGCAGAGAAAGAGGAATCGAATGAAGAGCTGGAAAAAACCAATGTACGATATAATCAGGGCTGGATTATTAGTGCTATAATTTATAATGTGCCAGAAAGAGAACCATATGCCGAAGGAGAAACTATCTATGATGCCCTTAGTGCCAGCTTTCTGCCTCGTTTTCTCGCCCCTGATAAGAAGAAAGCAGGAGGAGTTGAGAACTTTGAGCGTTTTACCGGCTTAAAGCTTGCTCCAGGAACCTCTATGGGAACGAGTGTCATTGGGGAGGCTTATGCGAATTTTGGTTCTTTTGGTGCTGCGGTATTTATGTTAATATGGGGTTTCGTTCTTGTTCTTTTTTATAATAAAATTGTGGCTGTATCGCAGCAACATCCAACCCTTATTCTGTTCCTGCCACTTATCTTTCTTCAAGTAGTAAAAGCAGAAACAGAATTAGTGGTTGTACTTAATCATATGGTTAAAGCCAGTATATTTGTATTCGGTGTTTATTGGATAAGCCGTAAAGTTTTTAAAGTTGAACTTTAGCCAAATTGATAACCTATTTTTTTCGTAAACCTCAACCAGGAATCCATAGCATAGAAGAGCTTTTTACTGCTATCAAGAAGGCTTTACCTTCGGATTTGAAGAGCAAGAATTGTTATATGAGCAAGGTGGGGGTAAAACCTCAGTTGCTGCTGGCAAATGGGAAAAAGGCTGCCAATAACCAGGGGCTAGTCAATCATATTACCGGTGATGTTCACTATATTGCTTCCTTTCTTCCTAAAAAAAGAACTATCCTGACGATCCATGATTTGCGTCCGCTCTTTCGTGGGAGTCTGCTGAAAAAGAAGCTGATTAAACTGATTTGGTTTACCATTCCTGTCCGTTCAGTAAAATATATAACGGTTATTTCAGAGGCAACGAAGTCTGAGCTTATCAAAGAAGTTGGGGTAAAACCCGAAAAGATTAGGGTAATCCCTAATTGCTTGTTTCCCCAGTTTATCTTCAGTGCTAAAGAGTTTAACAGGGAGAAACCACGGATCCTCCATTTAGGCACAAAAGAAAATAAAAACCTGGAACGGCTGATCATGGCCATTAAAGGAATTCCGTGCCATCTTCGAATAATCGGAAAGTTAAGTCCTGAGCAAACCCTAATGCTTACTGAACATAATGTTGATTATTCTAACGGATTTAACCTACCCTCCGAACAGGTGGTAGAGGAGTACAGGGAATCTGACTTAATTAGTTTTGTAGCGCTGTATGAAGGATTCGGGCTTCCTATTATTGAAGCCCAGGCGACAGGAAGACCTGTTGTAACCTCAAATGTTTCTTCCATGCCTGAAGTTGCAGGGGAAAGTGCTTTGCTGGTTGATCCTTGTGATGTTGTTGAAATCCGTAAAGGGATATTGACTGTAATTGAAAATAAGGAGGTAAGGGAACGGCTGGTGGCGAAAGGCCTGGAAAATGTGAAACGCTTCAGGCCGGAAGCGGTCGCTGCTCAGTATGCCGAGATTTACAGGGAAATTCTGAATCAAAATAAATGAAAAAGATCCTCATTTTCATCGACTGGTATGAACCAGGCTATAAAGCGGGTGGTCCGATCCGCTCTGTAAAGAATCTGGTGGATCAGCTGAAAGGCGAGGTGGATTTTTACATTTTTACCAGGGACAGGGATTATCAATCCGATGAAGCTTACATAGGTCTGCAGACGGACCAGTGGGTTGCTGTTGAGCCAAACATAAAGGTTTGGTATGCATCTCCGGCTAAACTTAATAGAAGGGTAATTCAGCAGGCAATTAATTCCGCTCCTTTCCATAGGATTTACCTGAACGGCATTTATTCCTATAAATTTTCCATTCTTCCTTTACTGGTTATGACCATAGAACAAAAGGAAAAAACGATTGTGGCACCCAGAGGAATGCTGGCCCGGAGTGCTATTGGAGTAAAGGTTTTGAAAAAAAGTTTATTTTTAGGGCTTGCCAGGTTTATGAAATTGTACAATGGTGTACAGTTTCATGCTACCTCCCTGCAGGAAAAGAAGGATATTCAGGACCAGCTGGGGCAGGGGGTGCCGGTAGTTATTGCCACCAATCTTTCGGCTAAAAGCGGAGCAGCTAAATTGATTACAGCTCAGAAAAAAGCAGGGGAACTTAAGCTGGTGAATATCGCCCGTGTATCTCCGGAAAAAAACACGCTTTTTGCTATTAAAGCACTGAAAGACTTACCTTCTTCCATTAAATTGGAGCTCAATATTTTTGGTCCCGTTTATGACGAAGACTACTGGAAGGAATGCCTGCAAGCAATTGAAAGCCTGCCCTCAAATATTTCGGTAACCTATAAAGGAAATCTTCCGAATGAAGAGGTCCCGGATACCCTGTCGACCTATCATTTCTTTTATCTGCCCAGCAGGGGAGAGAACTTCGGACATAGTATACTGGAGGCTTTGAGTGCAGGTATACCTGTAATAATTTCTGACCAGACTCCATGGAAAGAGCTGAAAGAAAAAGGGATTGGCTTTGAGCTGCCGCTGTCTGAGGAAAAGTTTCGGGAGGCAATTATAACAGCTGCCGGCTTTGATCATCAGGAATTCAACAAATGGTCAACTGCTGCCTTTTCTTATGCAAAGGAGGTAAGGGAGGACCCGAAGACTTTGGCTGCTTACCGGGAGATGTTTGGGCTGGGAGGTGTTGAGGGTTCACGCAAAGGGCGCTAAGTTTTTACGCAAAGGTCGCGGAGGTTTTTTTATTATTTCAGGGCATTACTTAAACCTGCCAGGGCTGGCTTTTTTCCTTTCAATCCCCCTTCCGCAGTGCAGCATAATAGATGGCTATCAGCAAGAGCGTAATGAAGGGGGAGAGCATAAACTCTTTTAGCTGCTGTGCGAGGATGAAAACAACGGCTTTGCTCTTTCCTTCAATCAGGAAGTATATGCCGAGGAGCAGTCCGCTTAGGAGTACCAGAAATCCATAGCTTGCTGTCGAAAGTACTATTGCCTCTTTCCTGCGGAAGATCAGGTAAAGCGCTGCAGTGCTGAGGCTGCAGTATAGTATGATATAAGCAGGAAGGGTTAACCATCTGGGGTCACTGGCCTCCAGTTGCGCCAGGGCGTTAACAGCTAATCCACTGTCTGAACGGCTGACCAGTAGTGGCAAAGCGGGCTGATGAAGGTTCAGGATGTACTGATCACGGAGAAAGCCCAGCCCGGTCAGCGCTGTAAATATTATAATTAAAAGCAGTACAGTCTGAAATCCACCGGCTTTTTTACTCCCCAAAATGAAATTCTTTTTTAACTTCTGCGGGTGAGTGTTCCTGTTTTTCCGTACCGGAAAACCTTTTTACCCAAAGCATCCAGAGCCCGAAAATAAAGCTATATACAAGTAGGGTGAAGGTATATTTATGGTTAAAATCCAAAGCTCCGGGGAAGTGAATCTGAATAAGAGTCAGGCCTGCCACCCTCAGGATATTTACCAGCCAGATGGCAGCAATGCCAGCCAATATATAACCAACTTTTAGAATCCATTTTCCGGAGAAGCAAATAATAAAGCCACTGAAAAGGGCGAAAAGAACCAGGGCGTTACATTCATGGGCTACTCCCAGTAACATGGTGCTGTCAAGGTACAGCAGGCTCATGTGCGGTTTATGAAACCAGGAAAGCTCATATCCTATCAGCCCCATGACCCATGCACCAGCCTCGGTGGTGCTCCTGGTTAACTGCCGGTCGGGAATCCCCAAGGGCCGTAACCAGCTTTCGTAAATGAAAAACCAGGCCAGATAAAGCATAAATGCACTTATCATAAACCTGGTTAGAAATTTGTATTGCTTCATGAAGGCCTACTTCAGTCTGTTTTGTTTTCTTTTCGCTTATCCACCATCTTTTTTGCCCCATAGGCTATACCTGCGGCAGCAAGCAGAGAAACACCACCATCCACAGGAATTTTAGCATTTGGGTCACCACCAACCTCTTCGCCTGGCTGAGCATATAAATAAGCTATATTAAAAAGGAAAATTAGACAAGCTAACTTTCCTCCTTTTACAATTTTTTTTTTCATTAAATTTTAATCAGTTTTCCGTAATGAATTTTGGCGCCTGCAGATATCCTGACAAGATAAAAACCCTGAGCCAAGTTTTCAATGCTGATAAAAGAATTTGAACCAGTAATGCTTCCTTGCTGTACTATAGTTCCATTTTGCTGATAAATAGTATACGAAATTCCGGAAATATTTTCCAAAAGTAAACCTTTTACTTCAATAGCAGCTTTTGCTGGATTTGGATAAATAGAAACGGAATAGTCCTGGTTTTCCATATCAATTCCTGTAACTGCAAATTCAACATCCTCAGCCTGCAAGATACAATCATCTATGGTAACTTCCAGCCCATAGGTACCACTTTCTTTTGGCGTAAATGAGCTGCCGGTAGCGCCAGCAATTGAGGTGCCATTTAAAAACCATTGGTGGTTTCCTGCTGTAAAGCTGGAGATTATTGTCCCATTTTCGATCCGGATAACAGGTGTTTGGTGTTGAATCACCGCTTCCACAGCTACTCTTCCACTTTCGCATCCATAGGCGTTTACCGCAGCGACATAGTAGGTAGTGCTTTGCTCCAGTTCCGGCGTGGTAAAGGCGCCTGAGGTTCCTTCAAATACTGCATCAGTTGCATCGGGACTTTCGTACCATTTGTAGCCTGCCCTTTCAGCGGAAGCAGTAGCTGTCAGGCTTAGTGCTGCTGCAGTACATGACGTAGCACCTTCTGTGCTGCTGATAGTATATTTGCCACTGTAATCCAGTTCCAGCACTGTAGCCATGGTTACAGGCTCACAACCGGGATGAAAGCCTTGTATGGTAATGGTATTATTTCCTTCAGTAAGGCTGGTGGCCGGTACCATAAAGGAGGTTACATCAGAAGTAGCAGCTACAGGATCTGTTAAGGCTGTGGTGCCGGAGAAGAGCTGGTAATTTTTGCCGGCTACAGTGCCATTTACTGTTACAGGTAATTCCTCTTCGCAGGATTCTTCATAGCTAACAGCGCTGATTTCCGGGGTAGTAAGAATCACCGCTTCCACAGCTACTCTTTCACTTTCGCATCCATAGGCGTTTACCGCAGCGACATAGTAGGTAGTGTTTTGCTCCAGTTCCGGCGTGGTAAAGGTGCCTGAGGTTCCTTCAAATACCGCATCAGTCGCTTCCGGACTTTTATACCATTTATAAGCTGCCCTTTCAGCGGAAGCAGTAGCTGTCAGAATTAATGCCGCTGCAGTACATGAAGTAGCACCTTCTGTGCTGCTGATAGTATATTTGCCACTGTAATCCAGTTCCAGCACTGTAGCCATGGTTACAGGCTCACAACCGGGATGAAAGCCTTGTATGGTAATGGTATTATTTCCTTCAGTAAGGCTGGTGGCCGGTACCATAAAGGAGGTTACATCAGAAGTAGCAGCTACAGGATCTGTTAAGGCTGTATTACCGGAGAAGAGCTGGTAATTTTTGCCAGCTACAGTACCATTAACCGTTACATGTATTTCCTCTCCACAACTTTCCTCATAAATTACAGAGGCAACTTCAGGAACCTTATAGTTTAATAATAATACAAAACGGTTTGGCCCGTACGTTAAAGGATCTGATGTAATAGTAAATGTATAACTGGTAGATGCGGTTACGGAGATATTCTTATTTTCATGGCTGTCATGCAGCACAATGTCTAAATCCCTGCTTAAACTTTCTAAATGACTAAAACTTAGCTGGTAAACATCTGCCGGGGCCTGGTCAATTATTAATGGGAAGGTTAAGCTGCAGTTAAACCATGGTTGAAGGTTTTGAGCCAGCAGCTTACCGTCAGAAGCTTTAGAATATAAATTAATCGATGCGTTCTTCTTCTTTTTACTGTCAAAAGTTGCTTCGTAATTAATTGTAGCTCCTTCTCTGAAAGCCAAAGCAGTTTCATCTTTGAAAGTTTTATTTGAAAAAGAAATAACTATTACATCCTGAATGGCAGGTTTGTCAGCAGTGGCTATTTTTACTTTTTCTGTCGCTACTAGTTTGGCCTCTGCCCCAAGAGCTTCTATAAAAAAGCTTTGCCCGCTGGCCACTTCGGTACCTTTCTCATTTAAGCCTATACCGGTAACAGAGTTGAGAGCTGAATATACATTTTTACCAGCTACCCTTTTATATAACTCTATTGTAGCACTTACGTTTTCCCTCTGCCAATGAGGTGATGACCATTCTATTTTAGAAGGATAGGGATTTCCATAGAAATTATCTCCGGGGATTGGAGAATTTGCTGTATAAGATAGTGGGAAAGGGAAATCACCAGTTGTAACTTCTCCCCGGGTATCAATTATAGTTGGTACTTCACCATACATATAAGCGGCATACCCTTTTCCAACCTGAATGGGAGATTCCAGGGAACCGGTAATTCCAGGGTATTCAGGCCATTTGGCTGTAGGTTCATCATAAATATTCATTGATGCATTACCACCCGGACCTCCCTGGTGTTTTCCGTAGATAATAAAATCGTCTGTCCATTGTCCAACCGTCATTCCTTTAGTAGCGGTAGATAAATACCGGTACATTTTACCTACAGGAATAAAATGTTGTAGAACTAAATTTCCTTCGACACGAGCGGTAACAGGTAATGGAGCAAGGTAAGCCGCCTGGTCCAATGCGGTGGAAATAAGAGTGACATTAACACCTCCATCTGTTTCCAGATCGCCACCGTCAGGGTCGAAAGTAACATTTTCACCCAAAAGGATTTCATGTTCAATATTTACAGGAGCATGGGCTGTAAGACCAGGGCTGGCTGTATTAGTAATTTCCAGATTGTAGAAAGTTGTTGTGGAGGAGCCACTTATTTCCTGCGGGCTTAAACCATTAAAGGTTATTCTATTTGTGCCTGGTACAAAAGTGCCATTGTTAACAAAATTTCCTTTTATGGATATGTTTGCACTATTAAGCCTAAGGTTACCATGGGGTTCGAGAATAAGGTCGCCATAGACAGTAACCGGATCTGTTATAATAATTGTACTGTTTTCTATTTTTAAATCAGCAAGCTTATTTTCGGTTTCAGGTAATTCAAGGCCTGTAGTACTATTATTGAGGTCTTTAAAGTATAAACTGTAAAATCCAATGGCTTCAGGTCTTTCACCTGATAATTCCACCATACCTTCTATCATAAAAGTTGCCCCATCTGCCAGTGAAAGACCTGAAATGTTCTGAAGGCTGCTATTCGATAAGGCCAAAGTACCTGAAACCAATATAGCAGCGTTGATCTGAACTCTGCTTCCGCCTTCTACCTGGAAATTTTGAGCAATGTTTAATATATCTGAGGTGTTTTCAGAAGCAATGGAAAGCTGGCTGCTGCCGGTACTCCTGACCGTGAAATTGCCATTGATGGTTTTTAATGCTCCCCCAAGGTTTATAAATCCCTGGCTGTTATTTAAATCAGGTGTATTCCATACAACATGGTGGAAAGCTTGTCCAAGGTTATCGGGTGCGGATCCATTGGACGTATAGCCACTGATCAGCAGGCTGGACCCTTCATTCCAGGCAGCAGACGGAATGACACCTTTACTCATTGTATAATGATGCTGGTAAGTTCCTCCGTTCTCAATTATTAGCGTATTTGCTGTCGAAGCAATTAAGGCATCGTTATTGGCTTTTAAAAGCCCCCGTACTTTTACTGTTCCAGGCGTGGCCAGGTTTACGGCGTTTGAAATATCAAGATCTGTTCCGGGACCGTTGGCTAATTCAAGTGTCCCTCCTTCATCTATTAAAAGCTGCCCATTTTCCTGTACCAGTACCTGATCGGCAATAATGGTTATAGCATTGGGAACAGTAACATTATGACCACCTCCTATTATGATGTACCCCTCACTGGCGGCAGGATAATGGGTGGCAGCCACCCAGCCTGAACCATTATAGGTTTGCCAGGTGGATAGAGCTGACCATTCTCCGCTGGCCACAGACTTGAAATCCCCTGCATTTTGAGCAAGCAAAGGGAGATAGGACACAAAGGATAAAACTAAAAACAGGTATTTCCTTGCTTTCATAATTGTAAAAATTTTACCAATAATAGAAGTATTTTAGGGTATTTGTTTGATCCATCAAAATTACAAACAAAACCGGCATTACCTTTATGATAATTTGTTAATCTGTCCGCAAAACTTGCACAGGTTTTTTTTAGCCTGAATCATATGCAAATGGAAAGGGAGAAGCTTTTCTGCAGTTTTAAGGTGGTAGTTGAGGGATTGCCTGATTGACAATACTTATTTTCGCTCAGGTGGCTGGTAAAAGTCACCTTATTCAGTGAAAAACAGCTGCTCATTTTTCTTGGAAAGGCAATTTTTTTTTTACCAACTTTCGGGCTCCTTTTGTTTTGCTTAATTTGAACAATAATGCCTCAAAACATACCTGTTGATTTACGTGCTTATGATAACAGCTGGTACTCTCCGGGAGCCGGAAAGGGGAAGCAGCTGCTTTGGTATTTTGTGAATGCCTTGTTCTTTATCAATCCTCTGAATCCGCTGAGTGGTATCAAGGTAAAGCTGTTACGGCTCTTTGGTGCAAGGGTGGGAGAGCGGGTGCTGATAAAGCCGGGGGTGAACATAAAATACCCATGGCACCTGGCAATCGGCGACGACTGCTGGATTGGGGAAAGGGTCTGGATCGACAGCCTTACAACCATTACTATAGGCAATAACGTCTGCCTTTCGCAGGGAGCGATGCTGCTGACCGGGAACCATAACTTTAAAAGCCGGAAGTTTGATTTAATGGTGGGGAAAATAGTGCTCGAAGATGGTGCATGGATAGGAGCGCAGTCCACCGTTTGTCCTGGCGTAAAAGTACATTCCCATGCGGTTCTGGCGGTGGGTTCCGTGGCTGCCAGAGATCTGGAACCTTATACTATTTATCAGGGGAATCCTGCAGTAGCTGTCCGGAAGCGGGTTGTGGGTTAGTTCGGTAGCATGTACTTTATGTTAAAACATTGCTCGTTTCTACCGGACTGATTTTCACTAATAAACCTTATATTTGTATCGTCCCATTGGCAGAAGGTTTTGAAACAGCGGGGAAGGGGAACGCTCTATATACTATATTATATATGAAAGTATCTATCATCACGGTCGTTTACAATAATGTTGGTACCCTCAGGGATACTATTGAATCTGTACTGTCGCAGGATTACCGGGATATTGAATATATTATTGTGGACGGTGCATCAACTGATGGTACTGTGGAGCTGGTGAAGAGCTATGGCAGCCGGATCAGTACATTTATATCGGAGCCCGATGGTGGTCTGTATGATGCTATCAATAAAGGAATACGCATGGCCACCGGGGAAGTGGTTGGTCTGCTGCATTCTGACGACCTTTTTTACAGCCGTAAAGCAGTTTCTGCTATTGCCACTGCATTTAAAGCCAGTCCGGTGGAAAGTGTGTATGCCGATTTGCATTATGTGGACCAGAAGGATACCGGCAGGATCATAAGGAACTGGAAAAGCGGCGAGTATAACAGAGATCGCTTTACCACAGGATGGATGCCTCCGCATCCTACCTTTTATGTTAGGAAAGAGGTTTATGACCGCTTAGGCCTGTATGATACCAGCTTTAAAAGCGCAGCTGACTATGAGCTGATGTTAAGGTTCTTATATAAGCATGAAGTTTCAACACTTTATATTCCCGATACCCTGGTGAAAATGAGGGTAGGGGGAGAAAGTAACAGGAGCCTGAAGAACAGGATCCGTGCCAATAAAGAAGACTTTATGGCATGGAAGAAAAATAACCTGAACCCCCGTTTCTATACCCGCATTTTAAAACCCCTGAGGAAACTCCCGCAGTTTCTTCCTTTCTTCAAACGCCTGGGATATTAAAGGGTAGTGTTTGTTTTCGTTCACGCAAAGTTCGCTAAGTTCTTTCGCAAAGAGGGCAAAGAAAAAAAGGAGTTAACTCCATTCCTGCTTTTAAACGGAAATGTCTGAAGAATCAAATCCTGTTATCATATAAAGGTTAAGGGTATTTTCCAGACACAGCCTTAGTCAACATTGGAATTCCATAAATTTCCGGCATACCAATTATGTTATTTCCCTAATCCTGCAAATCCTGTTTTAAAAAATGAAGGCACAAAAAAAAGCAACAGGTTTCCCCGCCGCTTAGTATTTAGCTTTAATCTCAAGTCTCACGTCTCACGTCTCAAATCTGAATTCTCCAATCTCACGTCTCCTTTCTTACCTTCTCTTCGGAGCTTTATATCTTTTCCTGTTTGAAAGGCCCGGGGTGTAAATTACTTTTACTCCGGTAATTAAATACCAGTCATCCACCTTTGCATTTCCTCTTTTGGGGAATCCTGCCCTTCGTGGTTCCAGTCCCAGCTCCGGCCGGCGGTCCGACAGGCGCTGTGCCACTGAGCCGTCCTCAAATGCATCCAGCCCGGGGTAGGCACCACTCACATCGTCCAGGTAATCATTAAAAGTTAGTCTGTAGCCATATTCAGCGGAAATATCCCAGTTGTTGTTGATATGGTAGGTAAGTCCAAGGCCTAAGGGAATGGCAAGGGTAACGCGGCCGTATTCCACTCCTTCGGTTTGGAGCGGGCGCAGTTCATGCCATTCACCGTCCAGTTGTGCTTTAGGGTTATAAGTGGTGGCTGCAATTCCCGCAAAAGCGTAAGGGTTCAGAATCGGACGATTATTGCGGCTGTACTTATTGAAAAGCTGCCAGAGGGCCACGGCGCTCAGCTCCACATTATCGGAGCGGAAAGAAAGGTTACGGGTACGGACAGGGCTATCGATATCATTCAGTGAATCGGCTCCTGAAATCCGGTACCACATTATTTCAGAGCGGATATATAAATTATTGTTTACCCTGTACTGGGCGCCCAGCTGCAAAGTAGGTTTCCCCCACAGGTTAAGGGAATTGTCCTTCAGGTCACCGAAATAGGAGCTGATTCCGGTTCCGGCTGTAAAGGAAAGCTCTCCATGGCGGTACATCCTTTTCTGATAATTGCTCTTAAAGCGTCGCAGGCGGTTGTTTTGAGCCTCAGCACTGCTGCCAAAAAAGAGCAGCATGGAAAGCAGAAAAAAAGGTATTAGTCTGAAGGACATAAAGACGTAGGTTGAGTATATATACAAATATAGCTTTCTTCGTGAAGGTAAAAAAATAGAAGTAATTTTTATGTGGAAACTGATTGAAAGACAAAAGTATTTTGATCTGGTTCGGAATCCATTTCATATTTCCATTGCAGGATTGGAAGTTTTCCTGAATATAAGGGGAGCTATTGTAAGTGGTGAAGGAAATTGCAAACTTAGCAATATAAATAATAGAAGTAACACGGGTAATACCAATAACAAGGTGTGTATTTAGTTATTGCAATTACCGGTGTGATGTGGTAATTTTATATTTCGTATTAACACAGGATTAATAGTATGGCAAAAGTTATTGCTTTAAGTAACCACAAAGGAGGCGTAGGGAAAACCACCTCAACAGTTAACATTGGTGCGGGACTGGCAAACAAAGGTAAGCGGGTGCTGGTAATCGATATGGATCCGCAGGCGAACCTGTCCCAGTGCTTTGGTATTCAGGATCCGGAATTTACCGTTTATGGTTCCCTGGTAGGGGAGCATGACCTGAAGCCCTATGAGCTGCGGGATACCCTGCATGTGGTGCCCTCCACGCTGGACCTGGCGGGAGCCGAGGTGGAGCTGGCCTCGAAGATTGCAAGGGAAACAATTCTGAAAAAGCTGGTGGATAAAGTGCGGCCACAGTATGATTATGTGCTGCTGGATTGTGCTCCTTCCCTGGGACTCATTACCATTAACGCTTTTGCGGCAGCAGATGAGATCTATATTCCGCTGCAGGCTCAGTTCCTTGCCCTGCATGGTCTGGATAAATTATTTGAGATAGTGGACCTGGTGCGGGAGAACATTAACCCGAACCTCCATATCAGCGGGGTGTTTACCACCCAGTTCGATGGCCGGAAAGTGCTGAACAGGGATATTGCAGACCTGGTGCAGGAGAATTTTAAGGGGAAGGTTTTTAAAACGATGATCCGCGACAATGTTACCCTGGCGGAAGCACCCAGCCACTGGCAGGATATTTTTGCCTATAGCCCTAAAAGCTATGGCGCCGCTGATTATGGTGCCCTTGTGGATGAGATTCTGGAGAGGGATTGAGGCTTGAGATTTGAGACATGAGACATGAGACGGCAGACATGGGATTTTAGATTTGGGACCAGGGGTGTTGGACGGGAGAAAATGAGAAGATAGGATATGTCGGAGTCCTGATTTTGAATCTAATATCTTGTGTCTTATGTCTTTATTATTAATAAATATTAGTAATATTGGTGTTATAATGAATAAGAGTAACATCAAAAATATAATTAATATAAAATGGCACAGAGGAAAAGCTTTAAATCGGCTATTGATAAAACTAACTTAAATGAAAAAGGGGGGCTGAAAAGCCTGGTTTCCGGAACGGCTCCGGCAAAAGAAACCTCTGAAGTGCCCCTGGTGAAACAGGAGCAGCAGGAAAATGAGCCGCCGAAAGATGTGCGGCAGACCTTTGTGGTGAGGGAGGATTACCTGGAGAAGCTGAAGGATTATGTGCACATGATCAGGATAACGGAGGACTCTTATTATACCCAGAAGGATGCCATGCATGAAGCTATGGATATGCTCTTCGAAAAAGCGGGCGAGATCAAACCACGGCCGGACAAGCTCAAGGAGCGGGAGCAGGAAAGAGCTCAGCGGATCCGCCGGGGCAGAGCAAATTAAAGTCAAAGTGTCCGGATATTATGAGGTTGCTCAGGAAGTAAATATGATGCAGGTTAATATAGTTATCATTGTTTTAAATATTTATCGTGTTACTTAGTAATAACTTCGTGTAGCCGTAAAAGGATGACCTGAAAGATAGAGCGGGAAATAAGTTCCCTTCCGGAAGGGAAATAAAATTAAGGCAGGAAAGCTAATAGCTTGTCCTGCTTTTTTTATTTCCCGGAACTGATGACTGGCAGCGAAAATTATGGGGAGTGAGGCGGCGGCTGCCGTCGAAATGAAAAACTATAGATAGAAGGAATTCCTGAGGTACAGGTGGGTGTATTTGGAGCTTTTCGGATAAGTGTTACTAATACTATAGATATTGTTGGTATTTTATGGGTTATGGGTGTTAAGGATATTACTCATGTTATGGAGAAGATTTTCAATCTGTCAGGTTGTGCTTAGGTGATTCCCTTTTTTGCCGGAAGCAGATTTAGGGAACAGGGCTAAGGCGGACATTGCGCCGAAGCGGCATTTTTCAATAGGGGAAGTTCTAACGGTCATTAAATATTTATCGGATCTCCTGCGAAGCTTGTCCTTATCAAGCGGTGTTCATAGTTCTCCTAACACCTCATAAGCCGGTTTTATTTCAAAGGTAAGCCCGTACTGGTACTATCATGCCACCCACAGCGTCAGGCGTTGTCAGCTCCCCAAATGATAATATTTGAATTCTAAGTTATCAGCGGACAATTCCCGGTAAATACTTTCTGAGGGGGAGAAGGGCCTTCCTGTTCATATTATTAAATAATTATATAAATACTGTGTTACCTTGTAACCTGAGTATTACATATTTGCATGTCATATAAAATCTATTTGTCATTCAGGCTAGCCGCCCGCGACAGAAAATTTGTAATAAAAGCCGGATAAGCTGATTTTTTAATTGAAACCCATTAAACAGCATCAAAATTTTAATTAATCCAGGATGAAAGCTTAAGTAGTATAACAGAATTATTTTACTGATAAAAGCTAGCCTTGTCATGCTGACGAAGGCGGCCGCCGCGCGGAAGCATCTTGCGCCATTTGAAGCCTCAGAGGAACTTTTATTTGGAAAGATCCGGCATCGGCCGTCCGACTCCTAACGTCGGCATGACAAAGCTGGCTTTAAAGTTAAAACCAATTGTGCCACACTACTTACCCTATTATTCTTATTACTTTCTTTGTTAATAACCATTATAATATGATGTTACTAATATTGGGAGGTAACTATAATAACCCGGCAGAAGATCGTTAGCTTTTCAGAAACTGGTCCGGTGGAGAAATAGCTTTCATTTGTTATCCCGGACAAATCCTTTATAAAATAAAACTTCCTGTTCAGCTGGCCAAGGCCCATGCAAACCCACTTTGATAGCCTCCCGTTATTTAGGTGTTCCCTGGCAGCATGCTTCTTAAGTTTAGGGAAAACAAAACCTTCAGGAAGAAGGCTTAATTCTCTTCACATGATCCCTCTATGAGATGCGGTTTTATTCAGGTCATCCGGATTGCCAGTTGCTCAAAGAAAGTTACTCCTCCGGAGAAAATTAAAAACATTCTCCTGAAAATTACTGATGAATATAGGTGGTATAGTATTTTTATGTAACATGAGTAACACACATATGATAGGTAATATGGTGAACATTATATTGACCATATTATAATCCTGTCATTTTTTAAAGCTACTCCATTGCATAAAAAAAGCCGGTAAGGCAGTGAATGCTTTACCGGCTGAGGGTATTAAATATTTAATTGGGTTTTCCGGATTACATTGTCAGGGAATCGGAAAAGAACATGGCAAGGAAGATCAGGCCTATTACAATTCTATAGTATCCGAAATGTTTAAAGCCAAAGCGGTTAATGATATTGATGAATATTTTTACTGCCACCCATGCAGAGAGGAAAGCCACCAGCATTCCCGCCAGCAACATTAAAATGTTTTCCTGGCTGAAGGCCATTTCCGTTTTAAGCAGATCGTAACCACTTGCCGCAAACATGGTGGGAACCGCCAGCAGGAAAGAAAATTCAGCAGCCTGTTTTTTATTGAAACCGTTAAAGGCGCCCCCTATAATTGTGGCTGCCGCTCTGGAAACTCCGGGGATCATGGAAAAGCACTGGATCAGACCAATGAAAAAGGCGTTTTTATAGGATATATCCTCCACATCCTCCCATGCAGATTCTTTCTTTTCAACATAATTGTCCAGCAGGATCAGAATTACACCTCCAAGGATAAGGGAAACAGCCACCACCAGGGGACTGAATAAATAAGCCTTGATCGTTTTATAGGCCAGGAGCCCGATAACGCCTGTGGGAATAAATGCTACCAGCAGCTTCAGGTAGATGGTAAAGCTGTTGAGAAAACGTTTGGCGTAAATCCACACAATGGCCAAAATTGCCCCCAGCTGGATTACCACTTCAAATGTTTTGAGGAAATCGGTGCTTTCCAGTTTCATCAGGTAAGCAGCCAGGATCATGTGTCCTGTGGATGAAACCGGGAGGAATTCTGTTGCGCCCTCCACCAGGCCAATTATTAGTACTTCAAGAAAACCCATAATAATTATTATGATTGTTAAATGTTAAAATTTCAGCATTCCCTGCCGGGTTATTCAGCCCCATTTTTTAAGGATGCGGCATACAGCTAAGCTTTGTCATCCCGACGACAGGAGTCGGACGCGGTTCCCCGCCGGGACCGATGCCGGATCTTGCAAATTAATTGCTCCTTAAAGGCTTCTAACTGCGAAAGATGTTTCCGCGCGGCGGCCGCCTTCGTCAACATGACAAGGCTGGCTTTTATTGGTAAAATAATTCTGCCCCCCTTACNTGCGAAAGATGTTTCCGCGCGGCGGCCGCCTTCGTCAACATGACAAGGCTGGCTTTTATTGGTAAAATAATTCTGCCCCCCTTACTTATAAGTTAATGAATAACCACCTGCCGGTTTATTAAACCACTGCAAATTTATAGTTTGTATGGGAAATACCTGCTGTTGCGTAATAAATAAAGAAGAATAATCCGGAACGGGAAAAAGTTTAACCTTTAGTTAATATTAAGCCCTACAGCCAGGCCTGTCCACGGGCGGCCCTGGTAGACCCATATTTTGCGGTTGCTGTCCAGCAGGTAATCTATTCCAACTCCTACCCCAAAGGTAAAGTCGTTGATGCCGATAAATGCCCCGACTCCGTTCAGCCAGACCACTCCGTCGTATTCATCCGCAAAATTATGGCCGGTAACCAGCGGGTTAACAGGCTCTGCGCCCACACCGGTGAAATAGCCGACAGAAAATCCAAAATGGGTAATGTCGCGGTTGGCAATACCAAGAGGGGTGGGGTGGTAATGAACAGTAAACCTGTCTGTTCTTAAGCCGGTGTAAAAGGCCCCGTTAAACTGGGTACTTAGCTGGCGGGGCACTTCTCCCGCCGTTGGCCGGTACTTAAACGGTATCGCTAACACATCGAGATCGAAGGAGTATTCCTGAAAGTGGTATACAGGGGGAGCTTTCTGAACAGGCACTGTTTCCGGAAACGGGATAATAAGAGAGTCTGCGGAAAAAGCATTAAGGGTATCTTCCTGGACATATACATAAGCCCTGTGCTTTATTTTATTTTTAGTGGATGCAGTATAATAGCCGGAATTCAGCCCGAATTTTGCATTTTCTGAAAAACTTCTGCAGCCTGAAAGGAGTAAAGCCAGTAACAGACAGCGGAGGATAGTTTTTAAAAACATGAAAGAAGAATAGGTTAATTTATATTATTTTGCCTGCCAGAGATGTTCTGTACCTCATGAAAGGTATAACTATTAAGGATCCTGCGGGTTTTAAATATGGTGGCTTTGGCCCTGCAGTTATTTAGCAGCGCAAAACGAATAATTTAAATATAAAGGAGATGAAGTACAGGAAATTAGGAAAAACAGGATTTGATGTTTCAGAAGTATCCCTCGGTACATGGCAGGTAGGAGGCCGCTGGGGGGAGCCTTTTAATGATAAAACAGCGGACAGCATTATTAATACTGCTATAGACAGGGGGATAAATTTTATTGATACTGCAGATGTATACAGTGCAGGGGATAGTGAGGCTGCTGTGGCAAGGGTGGTAAATGCACGGCCGGAAGAAGTTTTTATTGCCACAAAATGTGGCAGGCAGATTTCCCCTCATGTGGCAGAAGGTTATACACCGGCGCAATTAACCGCATATGTGGAGGAGAGCCTTCGGAATATGAAGCGGGATACGATTGACCTGATCCAGCTGCATTGCCCGCCAACGGAGGTATATAAAAGACCGGAAATTTTCGAAACTTTTGCCCGCTTAAAGGAGCAGGGTAAGATCAGGAATATGGGCGTAAGTGTGGAAAGGGTGGAGGAAGCTATGATGGCTATGGAGTACCCCAATGTTGCAACAGTGCAGATCATTTTCAATATGTTCCGCCTGAAACCAGCTGAAGCTTTCTTTGCACGGGCTGTTGAAAAAGATTGCGGCATTATAGCAAGGGTGCCACTTGCCAGCGGCCTGCTTACAGGAAAGATGAGTAAGGAAACATCCTTCGGTCCGGAAGACCACCGGAATTTTAACCGGAACGGAGAGGCTTTTGATAAAGGGGAAACCTTTTCCGGGGTGGATTTTGAGCTGGGGCTGAAAGCAGTTGCAGCACTGAAGGAGGCGTTTCCGGGGCAGGAACCGCTGGCGGCTCATGCAATCCGCTGGGTACTGATGTTTCCGGAAGTAAGTACGGTAATACCGGGAGCCTCAAAGGTGGAGCAGATAGAATCGAACAGCAGGGCTGCTGAACTGCCTGCGCTTTCAGGGGCTCAGATGCAAAGGGTACAGGAGATCTATGAAAAATACCTCAAGCCACAGGTGCATAATCAGTGGTAAAGGGCAGTGGTAAGGGGTAGGAGGTAAGGCCTCCTACCCCTGCTGCCGCAGGCGGAAGGATAAATCCACAAAAGAACGGAATACTTTAATTTCCACCAGCTTTCCGTTTTCATAGATATAGTGGTTTATTTTTCCGCCCGGCAGCACTAATTCGTAGCTGTGGTTTCCTAAAGGTTTTATCGGGCATAGTTCGAGATAATTTTCAGAATATACCTGTTTAATATTTACAGGCTCGCTGTAGTAAAGGAGAACAGTGCTGTTCCGGATAGGGCTGTCTTTTTTAAGGTACTTTTCATCCGGATGTTTAAAAATACTATACTGCCCTCCCTGTTTTTTCATGCTGGCATGGTTCCTGATTTTTCCGTTCAGGATGTTTTTTGAGCTGCAGGAAACCAGCTCATTATTTTCATAATCAGCAGAAAGGTTTGTTTCCAGCTCGTTGCTGAACAATACTACGCGAAAGTTCGATTGGGAATTTGCTGAATAGGAAACCCTGTCGCCATTCGTGTTTTTTTTAACTGTTATTTCTCCGATTCTGTCATCATCGCGGTAAATATCATATTCCATTGTTTGTGCATGCACAAAGGAAGCTGTTATTAAAAACAGCAGGAGAAAATATAATTTAAGCCGGTTCAGGTATAAGCTCATTCTTCTAAAATATTAATTAATTTTCAACAAAACAGAGGAGTGGCTTTTTATTTATTATTACCTTTCACCATGCGGTTTGTTTTTCTTTTTTTTATGAACCTCCCAGTTCCGATGAGAAAAATAAGTATTCCCACAGGTATAAACGAAATGGAAACAGCCTTCAGCAGGGGCGTATCGGCGAGCTGGATACCCGTTACACCCGGAACAATCATGGTCAGGGAGGTTCTTATGTAGGCAAGGAAGGTTCTTTCGTTGGCCATAGAGGTTCTTTCCATGGCCAGAATATCATTTAAGGAGAGTTTGATTTCTTTTTGCTCTTCCGGGGAAAGATGGTTCATATCTATAAGCTGACAATGTTACTATTGGTTCATAATTTTGGTGCGATCTATCGGATTTCACTCAAAAGATCCTCCACTCCCTGCTCAATCCTGTTCCTGAGCCTTCTATTGTTTTCAGGGATTACTCCTTCGGCCACACCTCTCCATACCAGTTTGTTTTCCTCTCTTTCCACCAGGTGAAGGGTTACAGTTCCCATCCGGTACCTGTTTGTTACCACCTCTTCGCTCTGCCAGGAATATCTTCTCTGCCCGATGTACCTCGGGGCTTCCATAATGTTTGTTTCCCTTGTCTGGGTTTTATCTTCCACCACCACACCTATATTTACCAGTAAATCAGGATTATTGCTGATAGTAAGGCCTTTCTCCTGTAATTCATCCGCTATTTTTTCCTTCAGTATATCCATTCCTTCACGCTGTGCAGGAGGAATGGGGTCCTCAATACCATCGGCCTCAAAGAAATTAAAGGTTTTGTATTGCGACAGGTCAAAACTTTCATCTGCTTCTGTTTCCAGAACATTAACTGTGCTGCAGGCCTGAAACAGTAAAAAAAGAAAGGGTAAAATAATATTGCTGATTTTCATAAAAACAATGCTGATATAATCTCTAAAAGATTCCTTTAGTAATAAAGGAAAATGGCAGGAATAATGTTTGGCTGATTATAACCTTATAATCAGCAGTTTCCTTAATGAAGGAGGTGAAAAATACCTGGAAGTGGGTATTTTTTTGGAGCAGCAGGGGTTTTACCTTGGCACCATTATTTTCAGGTTGAACGGAGGAATTTTATGGAGAATTATTATGAAATAATCATGAAGAATGGATTATCGCTTCTGATTTTCACCAATGAAGATGGTTTTTGCGAATTTTCCATCAATGGCAATGAATTTTCTGTCTTTAGCGGTCAGGGGGTAAACGGGGATAAGGTCAGTCTTTCTGTATCTGCCGCACGGCCTGTAAAACCAGGGGCAGACCCAATGGATGTTTTGATCGATCATGAATTTACCGTCCTTTCTATGAGGACGCTTAACCTTAAAAACCTGAAAGGGATGGCTAAAACAGAAATCAGGAAAGGAAAAGCATTGCGGAATGCAGAGGCGGAAAGCTGTGAAAGGAGCCTTACCAGAGGCCGTAATTATTTTTTTGCCCGCCATGGCTATGTAAAGACTCCTTATGGCTGGCTTTTCGGAGAGGGTTAATTATTAAGGATTATCTTCAGGCTTAAGGGATTTTTCAACCTTTTTGGGTAGTTTCCTGTTCTGATGAACCGGGTGAGCAGATTTGTAAAGGCTGTCCGGCAGGCAGATTTATGGTCTGTTTAAAACAGAACTATTTTCCTTATCCCTAAAAGATCCTGATTGATGAATGCATTTTTTGATCTGAAGAAAAACGGCACCACAGTGCAAACTGAAATTATTGCCGGCATTACTTCGTTTCTTGCAACTGCTTATATTATTGTAGTTAATCCTGCCATATTAAGCCAGGCAGGCATGCCTTTTGCCGGGGTATTAACGGCCACTGTGCTGGTATGTTTCTTCAGCAGCACCATGATGGGGCTTTTTGCCAACAATCCAATTCTTATAGCTCCGGGTATGGGGTTAAATGCCTTTTTTACTTTTTCTGCCGTTTTAGGAATGGGGGTTACCTGGCAGGTTGCGCTCGGGGCTGTTTTCTGGTCGGGCATCATTTTTCTGCTTCTCTCGGTTTTTAACATCAGGACCCATATTGTAAAGGCTATTCCGCGGCCCCTGCGTTTTGCTATTGCGGCAGGCATAGGTTTGTTTATTACCCTTATCGGTTTTTCCAATGCCGGTTTTATTATACACAATCCTGCCACAATTATAGGCGTGAGTCCGCTTAATCCCACCCTGCTGACTTTCCTTGCGGGCCTGCTTTTAACTTCTGTTCTCCTGGTAAGGGATGTTAAAGGAGCTATTTTGCTGGGCATTATATTTACCACGCTTGCGGCTTACCCTATTGGCCGGTGGTGGGGAGGAGAGGTGGTAAATAACCTGCCGGTGCCACTGGTAAACTGGCAGGGAGCCTTTGCTGCTCCTGATTTCAGCCTTCTCCTGGAGCTGGATTTTGTAAATTCCCTGCAATGGTCGGTAGTGCCGGTGGTTTTTGCTTTTTTATTTACCGATATGTTCGACAGTATTTCCACCCTGGTAGGTCTTTCAGAAGCTGCCGGTCTGCTGGATGAAAAAGGGGAGCCTAAAAATATAAAGCGTTCCCTGGTGGTGGATGCAGTAGCCACCACTATATCGGGCCTGGCCGGTTCCAGCCCGGGCTCGGCCTATATTGAGTCGGCGGTAGGAATAAAGGAGGGAGGCCGTACCGGTCTTACTGCAGTTGTGGGAGGTTTGCTGTTTCTGCCATTTTTGTTCCTTGCCCCGCTTCTGTCAGTAGTGCCTGCCATTGCAACAGCCCCGGCCTTAGTGCTTGTAGGTGTATTTATGCTTCAGCCGGTAATACGGATAAACTGGCTCCGGCTCGACGAGGCCATTCCTGCCTTTCTGGCAATGGTGCTCATTCCCTTTACATATTCAATTACCCAGGGGATAATCTGGGGCTTTTTAAGCTGGACTGCTATTAAATTAGCTACAGGGAAAAAAGAGGAGGTAAGCCCTGCATTGCTGATTATAGATGCCTTTTGTGTGCTTGCCCTGGTGCAGGGGGAGTAGGAAGCTTTCAGATAAAGAAATTAAATGAAGAGGCTGTCTCAGAAGGGACAGCCTCTTATTAGTTTTATGGAGCGGTGCTGTATTCCTGTACAATAATTACCCCTTTCATTTTCTTTTTCAGATAAGAGTCGCTCAGCTCCAAAATTTCCTCTTCCCAGGTATGCATTAAGTCCTCCTCATCCCTCATTGACAGCATGTTGCCACCTGAAAGCGTCCAGGTGCCATTATTTCCTGCATGATTACTCCAGCTTCCATCGGATTGGTAAAGGATCCAGTTCTTTCCGTTTTTTCCTTTTAAGTACCACTTTTTATTTACCAGCTTTACTTTGCTTACCTGTGGTGAAGGCTCATCGTCCTGAACGCTACAGGAAGCAACAGCAAGAACCAGACCCAGGAACAGAATAATAATTTTACCTTTCATGACAGAAGCGTCTCATATTAGAAAAAAGCCTACTCTGAAGCGGTTTTCGGCATCCCCGTTTTTCAGGTACCCGATAGCAAAGTTCATTCCGGAAATGATTTATGCTATAAATTTTTAATTTTCGCGATAGTAAGGAAACTCCTCCGGAGCTTGTTTCTTTAATAAAAAGCCTATTTTCATGCCCAGACTCAGGTTTGGTAAATTATAGGAACCCGGAGTTTTACGAACATTAAAAAAATCCGGATCCCGGTATTCTCCGGGTGAAACCTTATGGGTTTGTTTAACTATTACATGCCGGTAGCCAAGGCCTCCGTATAAATCCAGTACCATTCTCCGGAATACCAGCTGATACCCTGCTTTGGGAGTAAAGGCAAAAACCTGTTTGTTCATTCCTGCATACATTCTCTGATAATAGTCACAGTTTCCGGATCCGGAGCAGTTTATGCCGTAAGTACCGGCCTGGGAGTAGTTATAATAAATGTAAAGGAACTCAGGAGCAAGGTAAACGCATCCATATATTCCGTCATCAGCATCAATATAATACCTGTACTCATTACGCAATCTTATCCCCTCTCTGTTCTTTATTTTTTCAGAGCCGGACCCGATTTCTGTAATATAGCCCACTTCATGTTGCAGGGACTGCCGGCTGCCAATCGGGTACTCCAGTGCAAACTGCACAGAACCCAGCGGATCAGCCAGGCTCAGGGGGCTGAACTTCAGAATGGGGGAGGGGGAAGGGAAATCCCGGAAAGGATCGGTTTCCTGTGCCTCTAAAAGCCTAAAAGGGGAAAGAGCCAAAAGTAATATAAGCAGTAGCCGCATATTATTCACAATTATTTGAAATGGTCATTGCGCTGTTGAGGCTCAGGTTTTCAGGGTCTTCATAATTATACTGGAATATACCGTCTGCACCTGTAAGGATGAGGTTATTGCTGGAAGGAATTACATCAAAAGCGTGCATATCCGGAATGGATTTTATTTCACGGATATTCAGCGGATCTTCCACATTCAGCACCTTTAAGCCGTGGGTGCCCTCGCAAATAAACAGGGTATTCCCATCTATGCCCAGTCCGAATGGGTTGGTCATCTGGTAGCGGTTTATCAGGCGCGGAAATTCAGGGTCGCTTACGTTAAGGATATACAGCTGGTTTTCGCCGCGCGTGCAACTGTTTCCGGTTCTTAAAGTAACATAGGCGAGGGTATCCTGTACCACTACAGGGTCGCAGCTTGTAACATGGGACCAGGTGGAAAGGTGAACCGGGTTTTCAGGATCAGCTAAACTATAAATGTGCATACCATTCATGGAGCCTATAAAAAGTTTTTCCTGATAGGGGAAAATGGTTTCTATGTCAACGCCCAGCCTGACTTCCTTTACTTTTTTTGGAGTGGCCGGATCTTTTACCTCATATACATGCAGGTTCCTGCTGTCGACTACGTACAAATGGTCGCCGGCTACTGTAAACCGCGC
Organism: Cesiribacteraceae bacterium YIM B00369; assembly: GCA_017948555.1. GTDB lineage: Bacteria > Bacteroidota > Bacteroidia > Cytophagales > Cyclobacteriaceae > Nafulsella. Next base: position 97,407 of record JAFMYY010000017.1, read on the forward strand.
CATTGAGCCTCCTTTTCCGGTGCCTGTGGGGCTGGCAGCCTCATTACTGTCATTGCACGACATCAGGGCAAAAAAGCAACAGCTGATAATAGTTAGTAGGGGGATTGGGATATTTATTTTCATCATCATTTTTATCGTTTATCTGAAACAGTCAGGGTTTTGTAACAGAGCTTCCGCCCAGCCGATTACCGGTCCTTTTGAGGGATCCACACATTCAAAATAAGTGTTGCGTTCAGGCGGATAAAGGCCGTTGCCTATACCAAAAGTTTGTTCCACCGCTTTTACAAACTTTACATTTTCAGGTTCACGAATATCAAGAACCACCAGGCTGGTTAAATGGTCGGCGTATAAAAAACCATCTTTTACAGCCATATCTACATTGCCGGTAATTTGCAGGAATGCAAGGGGCTGAGGTTTGGATGGGTCGCTGTTGTTTATGACATGGATGCCTTTGTGCACCTCATTGATAAAAAGATAAGGGCCATAAATATAAATTTTCCCGGGCCGGCATAATTCCCGTGGCGGCAGCTTCCGTACTTCAAGGTCAGCGGCTTTGCCGTAAACCGGCCGCAGTCCCATAACTTCAGCCGGAAATTCCAGCTCCGGTTCGCACCCGAATAAGAGGAGGGAAACCAAAACTATGTTTGCGATGAAGGGTATTTTCATACTGTATATATTGTTTGTTCAGTATGATGATGCACTTTTTTGATAAAAAGTTGGAATGGGGTTGAATTTATTTTCATTTGACGAATAAATTTCAAACCTCCGGCAGTAAAAATGGTACTATAAGTATGTATTAACTTTAAACTCAGATAATTATGAATTCGAATATTATTCCTGCAAAAACCCATAGTTTCATCGATTATGGTACTGCCGCCTCTTTGCTCACACTTCCTTTTCTTTTCAGCGGAAAGAAAAAAGGAGCAGAAACCTGGATACCGGTAATATTAGGAGGCGGGGTTTTAGTGCAGAGCTTACTGACCGCTTATGAGGGAGGCGCCAAAAAATCGCTGAAAATGGAAAATCACCTGAAAATGGACTACCTGAATGGGGCCTTAATGGCAGCTTCTCCTTTTTTATTTGGCTTCCGGAAAAGGAGCTGGTTACCACATGTGGCTTTGGGACTTTCGGAACTGGCAATTGCTTATTTTACAAAGCCGGAGTCGAAAAAGAAAAAGAAATTTTTCGGACTGTTGGGATAAGCAATCCGCTCAGATGTAGGAAAATAAAAAAAAAGAGCAGCCCCGGAAACTCTGGGGCTGCTCTTTTTTTTACTATATGTCAGAAAAAATCAGTTTTATTTTTCCTTCCCGATTTTATCCAGTTCAGCCATATCCTCTTCAGAAATGGAAATTTCAGCCGCCCGGAAATTCTGTTCAAGGTGTTTAACTTTTGAGGTGCCGGGAATCAGCAGGATGTTTGGTGCCCGGTGCAGCAACCAGCTCAGGGCCAGCTGGTGGGCGGAAGCATCATATTTTTCTGCTATCTGATTCAGCTTATCCAGCGATTTTACATTTCCTGCATTGATGGGATTCCAGGGAATAAAAGCAATATTATTTTGCAGGCAATATTCCAGCTCATCCTCCCATTTACGGTAGTCAACACTGTATTTATTTTGTACAGAAACAATATCCACATATTCCCTGGCCTTCTTTATATCATCCACACTTACTTCCGAAAGTCCGATATGCTTTACCAGGCCTTTTTCCTGAATCTTCTGCAAAAAGGCCATCTGGTCCTCAAAAGGAACGTCAGGATCTATCCTGTGCAACTGGTAAAGATCAATTTGATCTGTTTTAAGCCGCCTTAAACTCCCTTCCAGTCTGTTTTGCAGGCGCTCAGGATCACAATTTATTGTCCACTGGTTTGGTCCGCTCCTTTCAAAGCCCCCTTTGGTTCCAATTACCAGGTCTGCAGGGTAGGGGTGCAATGCTTCTGCTATTAATTCTTCAGAAACATCAGGTCCATAACTGTCGGCAGTATCAATAAAATTAATGCCCAGTTCAACGGTTCTTTTTAATACCCTGATGGCCTCTTCTTTGTCTTTAGGCGGGCCCCAGATACCATCTCCGGTGATTCTCATTGCACCATAACCCATCCTTTTAATTTCCAGGTCGTTGCCTATAGTATAAGTTGTTGAAATAGATGTGTTTTCTGTGTTTGCCATAGTTTCTTTTTATGAGACCCTCTTACGTTTTCCTGATCTGCTTTTGTGCAAATCGATCCGGAAGCCTGCCGGGGCCGGTTTAAAAATTTTCATAAATATAGGATGCTTTGTAGTCGGGTAAAAAATGCTCCCCGTCCGCAAGGCAATACCTGTTACTAATACGCTGCTTATGAATGATTGTTTAACCATCCTTCCGGGAGTTTGAATAATTGGCATAAAAAAACCCGGCAGTGTTTTTACACATTGCCGGGTATCGGGATTTAAAAAATATCGTTACAGTATATAAAAGTTTCTGTCTAAAAAGTCCGCAACCAAACCCTGTTAATAATTTTGTTTAAAAAATTCTTTCGGGTTTCTGATTACCTTCAGACATTTATTGTGCCAGGAAGGAAATTCTTCTTAAAGTTTTTTCTAAACACCTGCCTGACTGCAGTTTATTGATGTTTTCAGTTTATATGGTACATTCAGGTTTTAGAATATACCGGTTCATAATGATATGGTAATTTCTATTATGACAGAGTGGGCAAAGAGTTTGAAAGCCGTACTTTTTTATTCCCGGGCTGAAAAAAAAAGCCTGATTTTTGGTTTTCCGGTAAAATGGAAGGCAAACACTTCCTGTTTTTGTGCAAAGGGCTGAATAATATATTTAACTTTAGCCTGCACCATAATGTTAACTTCACATCCAAACAATTTTATTAATTTATGTTTACATTCATTTTTTTACTTTTATTACTTGGCGCAGGAGCCGTTCTGGTGGCAGGAGTTAAACAAAAAAGCACCGCCCGGATTACCTTCGGGATTATTCTGCTGTTGCTGGTTACAGTTTTTTTTCAGTCGCTTAATTTCTGGGGGGAAAAACTCTGGTACGATGCTCTTGGCTATACCAGCAGGTTCTGGGTTCTGGAACTGGCCCGATATGGTTTTGGTCTGGCCGGTTTCCTGCTGGGAGGTTTAGTTGTATGGCTGCTCCTTTCAGGTTTACCGCGCGACAGGAGGTGGATCCGGTATGTGGCAATGGCCCTGGGAGCCTTGTTCTCCATGATGTGGGGCTATGGAAACTGGTCGGTGATCCTTCTTTTTATCAATAAAGTACCCACAGAAGCAGCAGATCCTGTTTTCGGAATGTCTGTGAGCTTTTATTTCTTTAGCCTTCCTTTTTACAAGGCAATTGTAAGTCTTTTATTTGCACTGACTGTACTTTCTATTATTGCTTCCCTGCTGGTGGTTTTTGTGGAGCCGGATATGTGGAGGCAATTCAACTGGAACCAGAGAGCCTTTACCGCTTATGTCGATCCGGCACTGTACAACCCTCTGTTTACAGGCGCGGGAATATTCCTGCTTCTCCTGGCAGTAAGTAAATACTTCGACCGTTACGATTTAATGCTGTCAGGGAGTGGAGTGGTTTACGGGCCCGGCTGGACAGATGTAAACGTAAGGCTCCCCATGATCTGGTTTGTGCTTGGGATAGCTGCCCTTGCCGGAATTCTGCTTTTGATTCCTGCTTTGCGGAACAGGTTCCGCTACTGGCTGGGCGGCTTTATGAGTATTATCGGATCTAATCAGGCCGGTTTTCTTGTGGCCATTATTGCTTTTTTAGTACTGGTATGGTTTGTGGCTTTAGGCGTTATTCCGGGGATGTTCCAGAATTTTAAGGTAAACCCGAACGAAATTACTTTAGAGCAGCCCTACATTCTTAATAATATAAAATATACGCGCGAGGCTTATAATATTACTAAAATTCAGGAAAGGGAGTATCCTGCCTCTGATCGTTTTACCAGCGAAACGGTTAATGAAAACCAGGGAATTTTTTCAAATATACGCCTGTGGGACCACCGGGCACTCGATGCCGTTTATAAGCAGTTTCAGGAGTTCAGGCTGTATTATGAATTTGAAGATATTGATATTGACAGGTACCGCTATAACGGGCAATATAACCAGGTAATGATCTCTGCCAGGGAAATGGATGTAAACAACCTGCCGGCCCAAAGCCAGACCTTCGTAAACAGAAAGTTCAAATACACCCACGGCTTTGGCGTGGTAATGAACGATGTAAGCAAGTTTACCAGGAGCGGGCTGCCCGATTTGCTGATCCGGAACATTCCGCCCGTAAGCAGCTACCCTGAACTGGAGGTGGAGGAACCCCGGATCTATTACGGGGAAGGAGCTGATGAGTATGTGGTGGTTAATTCTGCCGAAGAAGAGTTTGATTACCCCCGGGGAGATGATAATGCCTATGTGCAGTATAAAGGCAGGGGAGGAGTACAGTTAAGTAATTTCTGGCGGCAGTTTTTATATGCTTATAAGTTCAATGAAACCAAATTATTGTTCTCCGGCTATCCGCGGCCCGAAAGCAGGATTATGTTCCACCGTAATATCATGAACAGGGTGCAGCGCCTCGCTCCCTTCCTTAATTTTGATGACGATCCTTACATTGTTCTTTCAGAAGGTAAACTGTACTGGATGATCGATGCTTACACAACATCGAATAGCTATCCTTACAGCCAGCCTTTTTCTGCTCTGGATGATGTGATTTTACGGGGACAGCACCCGGGCAGCCGGGCAAGTGGCAGTACAGGTCCATCGGTGCGGGGAGTCAACTACATCCGCAACTCTGTAAAGGTGGTTGTGGATGCTTATAACGGATCGGTGGATTTTTATATGTTCGACGGGGAAGATCCGCTTATACAAACCTGGAACAAAGTAGTGCCGGGGCTTCTAAAACCCTGGCAGGAAATGCCTCAGGGTTTACTGGAACATATCCGCTATCCGGAAGACATGTTGCTGATCCAGGGGGTGGTATATGCCAAATATCATATGCAGGACCCTACGGTTTTTTACAACCAGGAGGACCTGTGGGTTCGGGCAACAGAAAAATATTATGACAGAATTCAGCCTGTGGAGCCTTACTATATTATGTGGGAATTGCCGGAGGAGGAAGAGCATTCATTTGTGCTGATGATGCCGTTTACTCCCAAAAACCGGCAGGTACTGATAGGCTGGCTGGCGGGAATGTGTGATCCTGAACATTATGGAGAACTGCTGGCTTACCATTTCCCGAAAGATAAGCGGGTGCTGGGTCCCCAGCAGGTGGAAACCAAGATTGATCAGGATGCAAATCTTTCCTCACAGCTGTCGCTCTGGGACCAGCGGGGATCCAGTGTGCTGCGCGGAAACGTGCTTGCTATTCCTGTAAACGAAACGCTTTTTTATGTGGAGCCTATCTACCTGCAGTCTGAGACTGCGGCCTATCCTGAATTGCGGCTGGTGGTTATTATGCACAACGATGATATTGCCTATGCCCCGACATTTGAGGGCGCTTTACAGGAAATTCTGCAGGATACCAAAAGGTCGGCCATAGCCCGTGAAAGAGCAGCGGCAGGGGAAGAGGAAGGTGCCACCCTGCAGCAGGAAGCAGGAGCAGTATCTCCTGAGCTTAATGAGCGGATAAAGGCCGCGAATCAGGCATTTGAGGATTACCTGAGGTACACAGGGGAAAAGGATTTTAGAAGCGCCTCAGAGGCTTTAAGAAGGCTTGAAGATAACCTGCGGGCCCTTAACCGGGACAGGGAATAAAGTAAAGTACAGGAGGGAATTAAAAGCGCAGCCGGAGGATTTTAACAGATTCCTGCGGCTGCGCTTTTTTTAAGGAATATGGTCAGGAGTTGCCGGAATAGGCAATGGTGGTAATAATGGCATTTTCGGCCTGCCGGGAATCGAGCCGGGTATGCTGTACTACTATGGGCACATCAGATATAATGGTGGAGGCATAGTCAGTATCCCGTGGTACCGGTGCAGGGTCTTTCAAATCATTAAAACGGACATGGCTGGTGCGCTTTGCCGGCACTGTAACTTTGTATGGGCCAACGGGGTCTTTGTCCTCAAAATACAGGGTAATCTCCACCTTTGCATCTTTATCTCCTGCATTCAGTATGCAGCAGGTTTCGTGGCTCGTCATCTGAGGTTCCGGTCCTGTGCTTTTTCCGGGAATATATCCTTCAGCAATTGCCCAATGGGTTTTTCCTATAGTGTTTTGCATATCTTTTATTTGTTTATAATTCGTTTGATGGTCAATAATTTCTAACCCCTGCAGGCACAAAATGTTATGCACCGGTTTGCTGCGATAATAATCAATTAAAAGGGCGACCATTTCCCTGAATGGCCGCCCGCATAATGCTTTCCTGTTCTGTACAGGAATGGGTCCGGATTTTTCTTATTCCTCTTCCTTAAGGGAAATTATCCGTACATCGGGAATGAACAGGGTAAAGAAGCCTTTGCCGCCCGCTACATTGGTGGGATAATTAGCCGGTTCGCTCAGGAAATCAAGAAAGCTTGCCCGCTGTTCAGAGCGCATTTTCATAAAGTGAAAGTAGTCTTCACTTATGTTAAAAAGAGATACAACAAGGGAATCATCCGGCTGGTACCCTTCCAGGCGTACCTCAAATTCGTGCGTAAAATCTGTGCCGTTAAAACCGGCATCATCCAGCAGGTGCGTAAATACTACAGGGTTTATGGTATTCCTGATGAGGTCTTCTTTTTTACTGTTTATTTTATGGGCATTTACCAGGTACCAGTTTTTTTCCAGCGGATCGGAAATGGCATAATTTACCTGTACATGAAGGTCGTTAAAAGAATCCATATAAGATTCGGTTACTACTTCTTTAAACTTTACCTGATCTTTAACTTTAGTGGAGGCTGTTGCTTGCCCCAGCTCGCTCTGTATCTTTAATTCGTAGGTTTCCCCGCTTTCAAAAGGAAGGTATATTCCGCCATAAACCCCATAGCTGATAAAATTTAAAGTATCAGTAACTCCGGGGCCGGTAATGGTTACTGTAGCATCGTTCAGGGCGATTTTGTTTAGTAATTTCTCCTGCTGAGCAGTACTGTCCCCGCTGGTTTTGTCGCTTATTTCAAGTGCTCCAAAGGTTTTAGTAAGCCAAACCACCACATGTTTGTCGGGTATAAGCTGAGTATTCACGACCACCCGGGGTTCTGCAGAAGGCAGGTTTTCCACCTCCAGGGGGTCGGGCATACAGGCGGCCAGCAGGCAGGCAATAAAAAAGAAAAAGCTGTTTTTAAGTAATGATGAGTTCATAAAAAAAATGATTCGTTTGTTTTTTAAAAAAAAACTTATTAGAGTTCAAAGCCAAAGTTAAAAAAGGGGAGCAGGCCAAAGAGGCCCGGCTGGGAATACTGCAAGGTGCCGTTATCGTCAGGAATAATGAAAATACCTATAGGGCTGGCACGGTTGTAAGCGTTATTTACCCCGGCAAAAGCATGCCATTTAAACCTGTTGCCGCCTTTATATTTGTACTTTATTCCTAAGTCGAGCCGGTGGGAGTCCGACATTTTTACCTGGTTAATACCGGAGTACTCCGGAATAAGGTTAACCCCTGTGTAAGAGGGTGCTGTTACCACATACTGTCCGGTTACAGGAGTAAACCGTGAGCCGGACATAAACTCCCATACGGCAGAAGCCTCCCAGCGCTCATTGATTTTGTATTGTGTAACAAGGGCAGTATTATGCCTGCGGTCGTAGCGGGAGTAAAACCACTGGCCATAGTTTAACTCATCGAACTGCCTCCATGCCCACGAAAGGCTGTAGCTGAGCCAGCCTGTAAATTTCCCTTCTTCTTTGCGGATTAAAAATTCCAGACCGTATGCCTTTCCTTTTCCTGTAATTAATTTTGATTCAAAATCGGTGTTAACAAAAAGGTTGGTACCTTCCTCATAGCCCACCTGGTTATCAAGTGTTTTATAATAAGCTTCGGTACTGAAAAATATGCTGTGCTCCGGCATATACCTGTGCCAGGCAGCCGAATACTGGTGAGAACGCTGCGGAGGAATTTTATCTGAAACCGGATACCAGATGTCGGTAGGGGAGGAGATAAAGGAGTTGGATATCCTGTACATGAACTGGGCCATTCTTGAATAGCTGAGTTTTACCGACTGCTCCTCATTTATCGAATACCGGAGCGCTACCCGCGGTTCAGGCACAAAGTAGGTCCTGTTCCGGAGAAAAGCCATAGACCCCCTGAAGCCTGTGCTTGCTAAAAACTTATCTGTAACCCTCCATTCCTGCTGCAGGTAAGCGGCAGCCTCCTGAAATTGCCGGCCCTTGTGAGAGCTTCCATCCATTAAATCAGAAAAGTAACCGGAAGTATTCATTACCTGCGGACTCACCCTGTGTACTGCCCAGTCGATGCCTGTGGTAAGGCGCATGTTTTCCAGGAATGAGTCGTTGCTGAAGGCCACCTTTGCCCCATAATCCTCAATGTCAGAAAAAGAAGTCAGCTGGTTATCCTTGAATGCATTCAGGATATGGTAATCAAAAGAAGTTCTGCTTAAGGTTAAATTGCTGTTCCATGCCCCTTTGTACCGGTGGTGCCAGCGGACTGTCTGGCTGTTATTAGCGGAGTTAAATTTTGATGTAAACTTATAACCGTCGTTTTCTCTGGTAATGGAGAGGTTAAATTTATCTTTACCTCCGAAATAGCTGAATTCAAGTAAATCTCTTTTTGTGGGTTTGTATATTATTTTTCCATTGATGTCATAAAAAAAGTAGGGGATGTTTTTACTGATCTCTTTAAATACCTGGTCGAAGTAGGTTCTTCTGCCACTGAGCCAGATGCTTAGTTTATCCTTTACTATTGGTTGTTCCACATACAGGCGGGAGGTAATTAAGCCGATATCTCCTGAAACTCTGGTTTTTTCAGCCAGCCGGTTGTGAGTGGTTACCCCAAGAACAGAGGATAAGCGCCCCCCGTACTCAGCAGGAAAACCCGCATTTACCGATTCCACCTTTTCAATAATATCAGGGTTAAAGACCGAGAGAAACCCGAACAGGTGGCCTGTATTATAAATGCCTGCCCCGTCGAGCATTACCAGGTTCTGGTCAGCTGCTCCTCCGCGGACAAAAACATCGGAACTGCCTTCCACGCCACGTGCGGTGCCCGGCAGGAGCTGCAGGGTTTTTATTACATCGGCTTCGCCACCCCATACAGGAATGGCTGTTAAGTCTTTTTTGGTTAAGATAGCTGTACCCAGGCCGGCAGAGTGAACAATGTGTTCCGATGAATATCGTCTGGAGGTAATGGTAACTTCGTTAAGCCGGCTGATAAGGGGAGCCAGAATAAAAGTAAAAGAGGTGTCTTTAGAAATTACAACCTCCCTTACCAGTTCCTGGTAGCCGGTGTAAAGGATTCTGAATCTTTTTATGCCCCCATCAACCTTTGTCGAAAAAGCACCCTCCGGGTCAGTAACAGTAACAGTGCTGTCAGGTAAAATTAATAAATGTGCAAAAGGTAGTTTTTCCTCATTGATGTCTTTTATTGTTCCGCTAAGCTGAACCTTTTGTCCATATAAAACTACCGGAAAGAGTAGTATAAAAAGGAAGTATATTTTTGACAGAAGTTTAGATTTGGGTAAAGAGTAATCATAAGGCATAACACGGTTAAGATGGATAATGAGGTTCTTAAAAAATAGTTTCATTTAAGTAAATGATAAAAAATAGGGAGATTCAAAGTATGAACATGGCTTTTTGCGATATGTTTGGAGAAAAATGAAGAATTGACGGATTGCATACATAATAAACTGTAAGGATATACAATAGCGCTGTCAGAAAGATTTTTACCGGCCGGTCAGGCACCGGATCCTGTGGAAATAGTTCCGGAACTGTAAAATCCTGTAAGAGGGCAGTTGCCGGAAAGTGGAAACAGAATTGATAATGTTTTCAGAGGATAAAAATCATTAGCACTGAAACGCACTGGTTTACCGGAAGGGAGGAAATAAAACAGGTTACATTTACCCCAAAATGGAACCTGTTTATAAGTTATATTATTTCTTCTTCCTGTTTTTTAAAATGCTGTGGAACGGAATTCTCTTTTTTTCATTTGTCTGTTCTTCGGGTGGGTTATCCAGCACAAATCCAATGGGCCTCAGGGGCTCAATGGCATCGCATATTACCTTTATGATGGCAAGTATAGGAATGGCCAGGATCATGCCTAAAGCTCCCCAGATCATGCCTCCGAAGAAAAGGGCAATAATAGCTGCAAAAGGATTGATGCTTACCTTACCGCCAACAATGTTGGGAGTAATAAAATTACCTTCAAGGAACTGTACCCCCCAGAACAGGGCCGCCACCCCGACAGGGTACCACAGGGAATCTTTAGTAACAAGTGCAAAAAGAATAGGTAGCAGAGACCCCACCAGAATACCGATATACGGTATAATGGTAAGCACAGCAGCCAGGGCTCCGAAGAATATTGCATGTTCTATGCCCAGCAGCATTAAGCCAACTGAATTTAAAACAGCCACAATAAGGATAACGGTAAAAAGACCAACAATATAGCTTCTTACCACCATTTCAATTTTAAAAACAGTATGGCTTACGGTTGCATATTTGTCCCTGCTGAACCACTTGAAAAGGAATACAACAAAGAACTTCCTGTAGTACAATAAAAAGAACAGTGAAATTAAGAAAAGGAAAAAGCCTGAAAAAAAGCCTGCTGTGGCCGAAAGGGTGCGGGTTACCGTGGAAGTGCTGTTTTCCAGGAAGCTGTTCAGAGAATCTTTAAGGTAGCGCGTCTGTTCCTGTTGTTCCACGCCAAAAGTATTTTCCATCCAGGCATGCCCGCGGTCGATAAGCTCGTTAAACCGGCCGCCTATAGAGGTTAAATCGCTGGAAATGCTCCCTACCTGTGCGGAAAAAAAATAGGATAATCCGGTTAATGCCAGCAGCACTACCAGAATAGAAAGCAGGGAACTGATTCCCCTTTTAATATGAACCCTTTCCAGCAGGCTGCTCAGGGGGTGCAGGAGCAATGCCACAATAAGGGCAGCTACTATAGGGCTGATCAGGCTCCTGCCCAAAATGAGAATATAGGTGGTGAGAACCAGACTGGATAGGATGAAAAAATATTTAACGTAACCGGGAATGGAATTCATTTACTAGTATTAATGGATTAAACCTGAATTATACCTGTTCCTGAAACCGTGAAAACGGATTTTAGTTATTGCTTACCGTTTAAATATCTTTTTACAGGAGAAAGCACTAATGGCCGGTATAATTTAAAGCCTGAAAGCCCCTGCCGGAGACAAGGGGCTTTCAGGAATAATAAGGTTAAGGTAGTGTATTTGATCTATTTCTTATCCCATGATTCAGGGAGTCCTTCATTCGGCCTGTCTTCGCCCGGTTTTGCAAGGCGGTTAATAGCTGGCCCTTCAAGAACCTCTCCGTCCACAGAAAAGCGGCTGCCGTGGCAGGGGCAATCCCAGCTTTTTTCGCCGTTGTTCCAGTGCACCAGGCAACCCATGTGGGTACAGACAGGGGATACCATGTGCAGGTGCCCGTGCTCATCCCGGTAGCAGGCCATTTTATTTCCGTCTTTTTCCACAATCTTACCTTCTCCGGCTTTAACTTCCTGTACTTCCTTTTCTGTGCCTTTAAATATATAGTCTTTTACCAGCTGGGTAGCTACATCGAGGTTTTCCTTTATAAAGCGTGGAGCGGAAGCCACAGGGGTAAAGCGTTTAGGGTCGTAAATTCCGGCCCACGGATTCTCTTTACCTGCAATTAAGTCGCTGATGATGATGGCTGACAGGGTTCCATAGGTAAGGCCGTCGGCAGCAAAACCGGTCGCTATATAAACATTCTTCTCCATTGGACTGGTGCCAATGTACGGCATCTTATCTGCCGCTTTGTAATTCTGAGCTGCCCATACATATTCAACTTTGTCCACATCAAAATGCTGCCGCAGGTATTCCTCCACTTTTTTGAAGCTTTCTTCCGTATTTTTTACATGGCCGACCTTTTGTGCCGCATCAAGCACCAGCAGAAAGTTGCCATTTTCGTTGCTGTAAGGGCGCACAGAGTATAGCTGCGATTTACCTAAGTGCCAGTAAACACCTCCGGCCGGTAAATGGCCTTTCAGCCGGACAGCAAGGGCATGCTCTCTGTATACTTCCATGGCCGTATGCACTGCATAAACACCTTTTGGGGAATGGGTGGCCTGCACTACTTGTTTTGCCTTTACTATTCCTTTTTCGGTATGTACCACACATGGCTCCCCGTCTTCAATCTTCACCACTTTGGAATCTTCATAAATCCGGCACCGGGTATTTTTTGAAATCCCTGCAGCCAGCTGGCGCACATATTTCAGCGGGTTAAACTGGGCCTGGCCGGGCAGGTTGCTTATTGCAGCTACCCTGAAGGGGAAGTTTTCAGGAGCCACTCCGCTTGCCTCAAGACCTGCTTTTTTTAAGGCCTCAAGCTCGTTTTCCACCTCACTGCTGCGGGAGGTGTCATCCTGAGTGGTAAACAGGTAAAAAGGAACTCTTATAAATTCACAATCCATATTGAATTCCTTTACCCTTTCTTCAATAAAATCAACGGCAGCTTTTCTGGAGACCGCTACAGCTTTCATGGTTTCATCGCTGTGCATGCCGGCAATCTTGTGCAGGTGCTCATCGACGGAGGCATAGAGGTTTCCTGTGGAGGAGCCGGTCGTACCCATACCAATCTTCAGCGCTTCCAGCACTGCTACTGTTTTTCCTTCTTTCAGCAACTGGTATGCAGTAGTAATGCCGGTAATTCCACCACCCACAATTGCAACATCTACCTCTGTATCTCCTGATAGCTGAGAAAATTGAGTGGGCTTACTGCCGGATTCCCAAACGGCTTTATTAGCATAATGATCTGTGGCCATTTTAGTATAAATTTTCAGGTTATGTATTTATTTTAAAGAATAACCTGGTTTCACAGCCTTGGTTTATTATTTCCACCATATATAATTGTTTACCTGAAGGGGAGCGCCTGTATGTTGTTAGTACAGATGATTCCTGCAGATGGAGGTAGACGCTGGTTTTGCTCCTTATTCCGGCTGGAATATTGCTTTGGGAATTGTATCAGCCTTTTCGTTAAACAGTTGTAGCTTTAAATTCTGCAAATAGATGAACAGAGTTTGTCTGTATCGGGTTATCCCGGTAAGGCGGGGAAATGGTTAAGAAGCTGGCTTAAAAGAGGAGCAATTAACCGGCAGAATTATAATTAAATAAGAAGCAGGGGTTAAACCCTGACCGAAAAATTAAAAAGAGAAAACAAATGGAAACAGCAACGTTTGGAAGTGGATGTTTCTGGTGTACAGAAGCCATTTTTCAGAGATTAAAAGGAGTTGAGAAAGTGGAGTCCGGTTATGCCGGAGGTAATGTTGAAAAGCCAACTTACGATCAGGTTTGTTCCGGAACAACAGGCCATGCCGAAGTGCTGCAGATTACTTTCGATCCTGAAAAAATTACTTATAGTGAATTGCTTGATGTGTTTTGGGCCACGCATGACCCGACTACTTTAAACAGGCAGGGTAATGATGTGGGGACTCAGTACAGGTCTGTTATCTTTTACCATAACGAAGAGCAGAAGAACCTGGCAGAAAAGAGTAAAAAAGAAGTGGACAGCTCCGGCGTTTTTCAGGACCCGATTGTAACACAAATAGATCCTCTTCCGGATTTTTATGTGGCGGAAAATTATCATCAGAATTACTTTAACCGGAATGGCCAGCAGCCGTACTGCAACTATCTGATAAAGCCAAAGGTGGAGAAATTAGGCAAAGCCTTCAGAGAAAGAATAAAACCGGAATACAGCGCGAACTAAAGGAAGGTAAAATAATCTTATAAAAGTATGCAGTTATGAGCTGTGGGGAATTACCCGCACCTTATTTTTGTTGTTTCTGTACCGGAAGAAAAACAGAAAGATTTAGTAAGTAGATTGACAGAATTATTTTACTGATAAAAGCTGGCCTTGTCATCCTGAGGAACGAAGGATCTTACATAGTCTGAAGCCTCAAAAAGGCCATTTACCTGGAAGGATCCCTCCGCGCGGCGGCCGCCTTAGGTCGGGATGACAATGATGCTATTTAAGTGCAAAATAAATATGTTATAGTACTTGAACCCGGAAATTAAATTAAAACAGGATCAATTAATGATGAAACCTACTGAAGATAAAACAAAATATAACCCGCTCACAAGAGAGGAAGAAAGGGTTATTGTTCATAAAGGAACTGAATATCCTTTTACCGGAAAGTTCAACGACCATAAAGAGACAGGAACTTATATTTGTAAAAGGTGTAATGCTCCTCTTTACAACTCAGCCGATAAATTTGAATCGCGTTGCGGCTGGCCGAGCTTCGATGATGAGATAGAAGGCGCTGTGGAAAGAGTGCCTGATGCCGACGGACACCGGATTGAAATTGTTTGTGCCAATTGTAAAGGTCATTTAGGCCATGTTTTTGAAGGAGAATACTTAACCGATAAAAACGTGAGGCATTGTGTGAATTCTGTTTCCATGGATTTTATTCCCGCTAAATAGCAGAGTTATATTTTGAACAAGTAACATTGACAGAAAAATGAGTTGTTTCCTGCACAGGATGCAAAGGAAGGAGAACAGGAGAGCGGCCATATTGCAAAGGGGGGCTGAAGAGGAGCAGGGGGTCTATGCCTGTACTTCCTGTGGCAGCAGCCTTTTCGAGCCATCTAAAAAGTTCGATTCAGGGACGGGTTTCCCCAGTTTCTGGCTCCATATAGGGGAAAATGTGAAAGAGAATTTCCTGGATACCTACGGCAGGGAAAGAATCCAGCTCCTGTGCAGTCAGTGTGGCCAGCACCTCGGGCATCTTTTCGATAATAAGAGAACCCCCACCAGGAAGCGGTACTGCATAAATGCCGGTTCTATACAGCTTGTAAAACATTAAAAAAGGCAGTTTCTGATAATTCAGCGACCGCTTTTTTCTTTTGGTGTATTTCCTGCCTCAGGGTCATAGGATTTAGCTTTTGCAGTATATTTTTGGCTGGAGACGCGTGGTGCTGAGCAGCACCTCAGTGGCCGGAGCAGATAGCCTGTATTTATCAGTAAATTGTACTATGGCCTCTTCTGTTCCAAATCCATAAAGGTAGCCATTAAGCCTGGCAGCAGCCGTTGAATCCACCATTTCCTGAAAATTCCCGAAGCGCTCCTGAATCCAATTCAGCAGGAGGGGGTGGCGCTGCAGTTTATATTTCTGGTGGCGGTCTTCAGCCCTGTAAAAATGTTCGTAAGGAATGACAGGAGTATAAACCTCCTGCCCAAAAAAGGTGCTGCTTCTTTCTTTTGCCTCAAGTGCCTGCTCTTTCTGCTCAGCGGAATGGAAGAATATTGCAGAACTGTACTGCCTTTTCCAGGGCTTCCCCAACGGCTTATGGTTAGCGAAAAAAACAGACAGCAATTCCGGGTATTTGATTACGGAAGGATCATAAAGGAGCTGGATGGTTTCAATATGATCCCCCATTGTCCTGTAGGAAGGGGCCGGTGTGGTTCCCCCAGCATAGCCTGCCAATGTTCCTGCCACGCCATCTGTAGCCCCGAAAAGAGCATCAGGATGCCAGAAACATCCCATTGAAAAAGTGGCAACAGCTGATTTTTTTGCAGGCTCTGCAGTGTGTACGGTAAATGGGCCATTGTTTTCCATGTCTGTTTATTTTTAAAAGGAATTCAGGCGGGTGTTTATTCCCTTAAATATAGATAACCTTTAATTATTTATATATAGTTCTGCTTTACCTGCAGAAAAAATTAATGATAAGGGTGAAACAGAAATGACTGATTTATAACCTTTTTATTTCTATTCAGTATAATAGACCAGTTGTGAAAGGATATTGAAAAAGGGCTCCGGAAAGGAGAATAATTCAATATCTATTTTTTTAATAAACAAAAATTTTTTAAACCAAAATTAAAAATTGTTATGGCAGACATTAAAATTGAAAAGAAGAAGAATAACAACACTCCTATCTGGCCCTGGATATTAGGCCTGCTTTTAGTAGCCGGTATTATTTGGGCAATTGCTTCTATGGATTCAGATCCTGAACCGGCAAGTAATGAAGTAGCTGTGGTTGAAGAGCCATATAATGAACCTGTGGTAACTGAACCGCAATCCAATGTGGTTAATGCTGAAAATGAAGATTTTGTTTCTTACGTAAATCAGAAAGATGTACAGGAGCAAATGGGCATCGATCACCAGGTAACTTCACAGGCACTTACCAAACTTGCTAATTCACTGAGCGAATTGTCGCAGAACGATGACCAGTATTCTCAGCAAATTAATGAGGTAAAGCAAACAGCAGATGAGATTCAGAGAGACCCGCAGTCTCTTCAGCATGCAAACAAAGTAAACAGTGCTTTTTCATCGGCTGCAAATGTAATGGACCAAATCCAGCAGGATCGTTTTCCTGATGCAGAATCCAGTGTAAATGATGTTCAGGATGCAGCTGATAAAATTAAGAATGATGAGCAGTTGCTGAACCAGAAGGAAGAAGTGGATACATTTTTTGAAAAAGCAGCAGATGCTGTTGAGGAAATGAAGGGAAATTCTTCAATGTAATCAAAGTTAAATTTGATTTTTTGAAAGTTTAATTTTTTAATTTAAAAGGAGTAAATAATGGATAACAGAAGAGATAATAATATAAGAGACGATAGATATAATGACCATAACAGAGTAGGTGACAGAGCAAATGATAATAAGCATTTGTTCCGCCTGGGAGAGCTGGACGATTATAAAGTGGCCAGTGACGATCCTGATGTACGCGGATGGACTATTGTTGACAGAAATAACCGCGAATTAGGTACCATCAGCGAATTAATTGTTGATGTGGATAAAGAAAGAGTAAGATACCTTGATGTTACGCCTGCAGCAGGCATTTACGATGGAAGTGCTAATGCACGCTTTGACGACCGCAGGGATACCCGTTCTGTTGACAGAACCGATTCAGTAAGAACCGATACGGTTGACAGAAGAGATACTGTTGACAGAACCGATGCAGTTGACAGATCTGCTTCCCGTACCAGTGGAAGTGCTGACAGGAGAGAGGACGGAGATCATCACTTATTGCTTCCTATTGGTATTGCCCGGTTAGACGAGCGGGAAGATAAAGTAATAATGAACGATCTTGACCGTGACCTTCTGAATTCCTTCCCGTCTCACAGAGGAGAAGTAATAACCAGAGACTATGAGTATGCTGTGGTGGAACGCCTTAATGGTATTGACAGAAGAGAAAGAGATGCTGAAACTGACAGAAGGAATGTAGATAAAGCCATTCCTGAAAACAGAGACAGGGACTTTTATGAAAACAGATTTTATGATGAAGACCGGTTTTATACCAACAGAAGTGGAAACCGCTCATTTTAATGAGTAAAATTTAATAAGGTTATAGAACCCATTTTATAACCAAAAAAAAGCGGTGCTGAATTGATCAGCACCGCTTTTTTTTGTTCCAATATAATAAAGGAAAAATAGTTGCAGTCTCTTAAACCACTTCTGTGCCGGATTTCCTCTGGTCAGGGAAATTACTGCTCAGGCGGGCATAGAGGCGGTCATAATTCTCCTGATTGAAGAGAGAGTTTACAGCTACTCTTTTGCCATTTTTTAACCGGATTGTAATGGCATGGAACATGCCCCAACGGATATAATATGATTTTTGAACATTCCAGCTATAGAGCTCCTTACTAAGGTCAATTTTTTTCGTACTGAGGGGGTAGTCCAAATATAAAATATCATTCTCAAGCCTCAGTTCCACCCGCTTTCTTAAAAAGAATAATAAAGGGAAAATAAGCAGCAGCAGGATTATACTCGCCAGAATCAGGATTACGGTGCTGTTCATGTTAATGCAGTCTTGAATTTAGTGTCTGTTCCTAAAGTAAAGCCGGGCATGTGAAAATTTGTTCAGGTTTTAAAGAAGGGGTTCCCGGATTAAAAAAAAACATCAATTTTTTTGCTTTTTTGAAGTACTGTTATGTACTTGAAAATAAATGGGTTAGGGTCTTGTTTCCCTTTCCGGAAGTAATTTCAAAAGTAAAATATGCATCTTTTATGCTTCCATTTCCGTTAGAGGAGGTATTCATTTTCTTCCGGTTCTGCAATTTTTTTTAAATACAGGTGGAGTATTGAATATAAATATCTTAAATGGCTGTAAATCAATATTTTTTGCATAAAATTGCGCGAATTTATAAGACCATACACCTTTAATTGATTTTCCGGCCTCTTTGTTCACTGTATTGTATTGCCACACCGTAAGGAAAGGATTGAAGCTGCGGGCCTCAGGAAACTGATTTAACTTTATTGATACTATGAAATATATGTTTGCCTCCATATTTCTCTTTTTAGGAGTATGGTGCCATAGCAACCTTCAGGCTCAAAAGGTTGAACCTGTAAGATACTACCCCATGCTCAACTGGGATACATCTCCCTACAAATCCTTCCGCTTTACGCGGGCTGAGGCTTCATGGGAGTGGATTAATTTCCGCTTGTTGTACCCCAACGGTTATGATTCAGCTGCCATGGACAATAAAGAGTATCCGCTGATTATATTGTTGCATGGTGGTGGAGAATCGGGCCGAATGGAATGGAATAATTCCACCAAAACAAATTCGCCATATCCTGCCGATGACCCCCGCAGGGACAATAATGATCATCATTTACTTTTTGGGGGCAGAGAACATCTGAGTGCAGTGCAGTCCGGCCGTTTCCCCGGCTTTGTGTTGTTTCCGCAGAACTCTTACGGTACATGGGTAAAAGGAAAAGGCGATGCAGCTTCAACCTTTCACCAGGATCTGGAAAAAACCGTTGAACTGGTGGAATATCTGGTAAATAATTTAAAAATTGATCCCGCCCGGATTTATATCCAGGGTTTATCTGCCGGAGGTTTAGGTACCTGGATGGCTGCCTATAAACGCCCTGACCTTTTTGCAGCAGCCCTGCCTATGTCTGCCCCCGGAGATCCTGCCATGGCACATCAGCTTAAGAAGCTTCCGCTCTGGGTTTTTCAGGGTGAACTTGATACCAATCCACGTGCATGGGCAACAAGGCAGACTGTTGATGCAGTAGTTGCGGCGGGTGGGGAGGTCCGCTATACGGAATATAAAGATGTGGAGCATAATACCTGGAACAGAGCTTACCGGGAACGTGATTTTTTTGAGTGGATGTTAGGGAAGCGTAAAATCGATACCACTTCCCCTAACCAGCCGCCGGTAGTAAATGCCGGCGCCGATAAATCAATTACACTGCCCACAAACTCCGCTTCCTTTACGGCCACGGCATCTGACCCTGACGGAAATATTACCTCCTGGTCCTGGCAAAAAGTGAGCGGTCCGGAAGCTAACCTCAGCGGTATAAACACGGCCACTCTTTCAGTGTCCGGTTTAACGGAAGGCACTTATACCTTCAGGGTAGATGTTAAGGATAATAAAGAAGCAATGGCCTCGGATGAGGTTGTACTGATTGTGAATCCTGCCGCTAACAGGGTGCCTGTTGTTGATGCAGGCTCAGATAAAACGATAAGCCTGCCGGTGAATTCCATAACCTTTACCGCTACCGCCTCCGACCCTGACGGAAGCATTGCTTCATATTTATGGGAACAAACTGCCGGGCCGGAGGTAGTGGCTGACAATACTGCTGCAGCAACACTTAATCTCAGGAACCTGACAGAGGGAGTGTATACCTTCAAAATAACAGTAACTGATAATAAAGGAGCCAAAGCATGGGATGAGGTACAGCTTACTGTTTATCCGAAACCAAACGAAGCTCCTGTGGTTAATGCCGGCTCCGATAAAACCATTACTTTGCCTGCGAACACCACAACTTTGACGGCCACGGCATCTGACCCTGACGGAAATATTGCCTCATACCTGTGGGAAAAAGTTAGCGGGCCCGCTGCTACCATGAGTGGAATAACAGTGCCGTCGCTTTCACTGGCAGGATTGGTGGAAGGAACTTATACTTTTAAGGTAACAGTGGAGGATAATAAAGGAGCAAGGGCTTCTGACCAGGTGGTGCTTACTGTACTTCCTGCCCCAAATCAGGCACCGCTTGTAAATGCAGGAGCCGACAGGGAGATAACTCTTCCGGCCAATACTGCCACTATATCAGCCACAGCCTCAGACCCTGATGGTAATATAGCATCTTACCTCTGGGAAAAGGTGAGTGGTCCGGCGGCAAACCTCAGCGGGACGGCTACGGCTACCCTTTCCCTTTCCGGTTTAACGGAAGGTGCTTACACTTTCAGGATTACAGTTAAAGATAATAAAGGAGCAGTAGCAACTGATGAAGTAAGCCTGCTTGTAAAACCAGGGCCAAATCAGGTTCCTGTAGTAAATGCCGGTTCCGATAAAACCCTGACCTTACCGGCAAACGCCACAACTTTAACCGCCACCGCAAATGACCCCGACGGGACTATCAGTTCCTATGCCTGGGAAAAGGTGAGCGGACCTGCTGCTACATTAAGTGGGGCTGCTACCGCTACACTCTCCCTTTCGGGTTTAACGGAAGGTACTTACAGATTTAAAATTACTGTACGTGATAACAAGGGAGCCACAGCTTCCGACGAAGTGGTGGTGGTGGTGAATCCTGCAGCTAATCAGGCACCGATTGTAAATGCCGGTACTGATAAAACAATAACTCTGCCGGCTAATACAGCCAGTTTTACTGCCACGGCCTCCGACCCGGACGGTACCATAGCCTCCTGGCAGTGGGAAAAAGCAAGAGGACCGGAGGTAACCATGGGCAATATAAATACGGCCACTCTTAACCTGAAGGATCTTAAAGAGGGGGTATATACTTTTAAAGTAACAGTAACAGATAATAAAGGAGCCAAAGCCCGGGACGAGGTACAGTTAACTGTAAACCCAAGGCCAAATCAGGCACCTGTTGTAAATGCAGGTGCCGGCAAAACCATTACGTTGCCGGAAAATAAGGTGACTTTTACGGCCACAGCTTCAGACCCTGACGGCAACATTGCCTCTTACAACTGGGAAAAGGTGAGTGGCCCGGCAGCGGATCTTAGCGGAGCAAATACTGCCTCACTGTCTGTAAGTAATTTAAAAGAAGGAAGCTACATCTTTAAAGTAACAGTAACAGATAATAAAGGAGCAACAGCTTCCGCTGAGGTAAAGTTAACTGTTAAACCCCGCATAAACCAGGCGCCGCTTGTAAATGCCGGTGCTGATAAAACCATTACACTGCCAGTCAACAGCACTACCTTTACAGCAGAGGCCTCTGACCCTGACGGGAATATTGCCTCTTACAAATGGGAAAAAGTGAGTGGTCCTGTGGCCCGTTTAAGTGGAACAGCTACGCCCGTTCTTTCGGTAACAGAAGCAATGGAAGGTATTTACCTTTTCAAAGTAACAGTAACAGATAATAACGGAGCAACAGCAACTGATAATGTTCAGCTAACAGTAAACCCACGGCCTAACCAGTCACCCTCAGTAAATGCAGGGCCCGACAGGACTATAAGCCTTCCTGTAAATACTGTTAATTTACAGGCCAGCGGAACAGACCCTGACGGAACGATTTCCACCTGGCAGTGGGAAAAAGTGAGTGGGCCTGCAGTAACATTAAGCGGTTCAAATACGGCCACGCTTACACTGAGCCAGGTAGTAGCCGGAAATTACGTTTTCAGAATAACAGTTACCGATAACAGGGGAGCAAGGGCTTCCGATGAGGTAAACCTGGCAGTAAGAGAGCCGGCGAATATAGCCCCTCAGGTAAATGCAGGAGAAAATGTAAGCATTACCCTGCCTGTCAATACAGCAATTCTCAGGGCAACGGCCTCAGATCCTGACGGAACCATTACTTCCTACAAATGGGAAAAAGTGAACGGCCCTTCCGTTACTATAAGTGGTGCTAATTCAGCAACTGTTACTTTGAGTAACCTTGTGCAGGGCGCTTACACTTTCAGGGTTACTGTAACAGATAATAAAGGAAGTTCAGCATCTGATGATGTAAACCTTACTGTATTCGGTTCTTCGGCGGGGAACCGGCAGCCGGTAGCCAATGCCGGCGCGGATACCACCGTTTACCTGCCTCTGGATTACCTGGTGGTCAGGGGTACAGCTCTGGATAGCGACGGCACCATAGTTTCATACCTGTGGGAACAAATTGGCGGACCGGATGTAAGAATGGGTTATGCGGATTCTTCCTATATGGAACTGGCCCGGCTGGAGGAAGGCATTTATGTTTTCCGATTTACAGCTACAGATAACGAAGGAGCTACAGGATCGGATGAAATAACCATAGAGGTGAAAGCCCCAATGGTTAGTGCGGTAAACCCGGGCGGAGCTGAATCCGTTGCTGCAATAGCTTTTCCAAACCCTTTTGAGCAGGATATCCAGCTGAGGGTGGAAACGGCACAACAGGAAAGGATTACTGTTACCTTGTTTGATATTCTTTCCAGGCAGCTTTTCCGGGGAAGTTTTGAGACAAGGGAAGGGAAGCCGGTGGAATATACGCTGAGTCTGCCAGCCGGAAACTGGCGTTCCGGAGTATATTTTATTCAGTTGCAGAACCAGAATGGTACTTACCGGGAGCTGATTAAGGTAGTAAGAAAGTAAAACAGATAAGATAATAATAAAAACCCCCGACACATCAATGGTATGTTCCGGGGGTTTTCTTTTTCAATTGAAAATTCATAGTATCATTAAAGGATAAAAATCTGAATTTTTTTATTGTTCTGCGGTTGACAGAGCAGCCTCCAAAGCTTCCACGCTTACAGGAATAATAAAGAATGTATCTGCAACTGCCTGATCTGCCCAGGATAGGAGAAACTGCTTTTTTCTTTATATCCTTTAGCTGGCGAAACAAAATTTTGCTTCAGAAAAGGAGGTTCTGAGATTTTTATGAAAATTATTCTGGTCTTTTTAAGAAATTTTTTCTACATTAAATTCAATAAATCAGAATTATCTATTTTTTTCATTTTAAAAATACTTTTTTATGGCGGAGATGATTTATACGGAGACAAACAGCAGGTATAAAGAAAAGAACCCCACCTGGCATGTTGAAGATTCTGAATGGAAAGCAACCCAGATTTTAAAGATGATGGAGCGGAATCGCTTAAATCCCAAAAAGGTGGCGGAGATTGGCTGTGGGGCAGGCGAAATTTTAAATCAGCTGGACATGAGGATGGGGGATAAAAATGTGGAATTCTCCGGTTATGAAATTTCACCGGATGCCTATGAACTTTGCAGGGAAAGGGGAAGAGGAAGGCTTCGCTTTTTTCAGGAAGATCTTCTGGAGTCAAAAGAAAAATTTGATCTGATGCTGATGATAGATGTGTTTGAACATGTGGAAGATTGCTATGGTTTTATCAGAAAGGCCAAAGAAAGAGCCGCTTATACAATTTACCATATTCCTCTCGATATTGCTCATTTGAATTTATTAACCAACCGCCTGATGAAGCAACGTAAAGCAGTAGGCCACATCCATTATTTTACCAAAGATACCGCACTGGCCACCATAGAAGATTCAGGGCACGAAATAGTTGACTGGTTTTATACAAAATACAGTCAGGAATTATATAATAAAGGACTGAGTAAAATGGGGCAGCTGTTTAATTTTTTAAGGCGGGTAACTTATTCTTCCAATCCGGATTTATCTGCCAGTCTTTTCGGGGGATATTCTTTAATTGTTCTGGCAAAAAATAAGCAGGATGGGGCCGGGGCAGCAGGGCAGCAGGAAACTCCTCCTGGAAATGCAGAGTTGCGGAAGGAGGTGCCAGTCAGAAGGGTAGTTTCTGCAAGTTCCGGAGAGAGGAAAGTAAAAGTCTGAACAAAGGAATAAAGGTAAAGAATTTCTATCCCCGGCCGCTGATTCCATAATCAGAGCCGGGGATGGTTCTTTCTTTAGTATTTAATTCCCCCTCCGGCAGCTAACCGTTCCATAGCTGCCAAATATAATCCGGAACACATGGAAGGTAATAAGGGAGCTGCTTTAAAAAGAAGGAAGCCGGGCTGTAAGGAAGTTTTGTTGGTGGATATACTTAACAGCGATTCTGATTCCACATTCAGGATTTCCAGCTGGTTGTCAGGAATGCCCTGAAACCCTATATAAGCCATAAAAATAGCTATTACATACTTACCGATAGCAAATTATATGATAAGCTATTCACTTCACTATAATCGGCTTTGATCTCTGCCCGTGCTGATGAGAGTTTGTACACCTGAAAGCTGCTCCATGCCGCTATAAGTAATAAAGCCCCCGCAACTAAAATAACAAGGGTGCGTTGTAAATTTGAATTCATAAAGAAAAAACAGGTCTGTTTCTATTTACGGACCTGTACCTGTTTCGTTCGGTGTACCTGTAAGCGGGACTGCTTTCGCTTTTTCAAGCTGTTGGATTTTTGCCTGATACGCATATAAAAATGGTGTTTATAAGAAATGCGCCATTACCTTTCCGGGTATAAGTAGCCGAAAAACAGCACAATAAATTGCTTTACTTAAAACAAGCTCACTTTTAATTTATCTGTTAAAAGCTCCAGGGTTTTAATGGCTTTAACAGAATTGCCCTTTGGGTTCAGTTCAGGACTCCATACTGCAATACTGAAACGCCCCGGCAGTACAGCGGCTACTCCGCCTCCCACGCCACTTTTTCCGGGCAGGCCGACTTTATAGGCAAACTCACCTGCTTCGTCGTAAAAGCCACAGGTAAGCATCATGGCATTGATGCGTTTCGTGCTGCTTCCATCCAGTATCTGCCGTTTACAGTAAGGGGAATATCCATTATTGCAAAAGTACTGAAAGGCTTTAGCCAGTTCAAAACAGCTCATTTCTATGGAACAATGGTAGGTGTAAACCTCAATAACCCTGTCGATTGGGTTATCCATATTATTATATGACTTCATGAAATTAGCCAGGGCACGGTTACGGGAAGAATGGGCCATTTCCGACTGGTGTACCTCCTGATTGACAGTAACTACATTTTCGCAGGAAATTTCCCTGATAAATTTTTTTATAGCCGCTTCAGGTTGTGGGAAGAGGGAAATGAGGGCGTCTGTAATTACCAGTGCACCGGCATTGATGAAGGGGTTACGGGGAATCCCGTCTTCATGCTCCAGCTGAATAAGGGAGTTAAACGGATCGCCGGAAGGCTCCACATTTACCCTTTTTCGCAGATTTCCTTTCATTTGATCGTAAACCATGCTCAGGGTAAAAACCTTGGAAATGCTCTGAATGGAAAAGCCTTTTTGATATTGCCCTGTACCAAAAACATTACCTTCCATGTCTATCAGGCAAATCCCATAATTGGCGGGGTCTACCCTGCTTAATTCAGGAATATAATCTGCCAGTTTACCCCGGAGGTTTAATTGCTGTACTTCTTCATAAACTTCTTCAATAAGAGACTGGTAATCCATATTTTATAAAACGTGGCTGGTAATAACAGGGTTTGGTGATGTTTGAGACGGCATAAGTCCCGGTACAGCAGGAGTAAAAAAAGGAAGCCCTCAGGCTTCCTCTTCTATAATCAAACCTTACTGCTAAAGTTAGTTGTTTTTAAAAAGGTGGTCAGATCAGTCGTGGCCTTCCAGCTTTACAATCTTGTTGTACATGCCTAAAATTAAAAAGGAAGGAGCCCACTGGCCTACAAAAAGGGCTGGTTTATCCTGCTTTAAGATTTTTAAGGTTAATGATGCTGCCATTGAACCTAATGCAGCCCATAGGAAAATATCAGATGGTACTTTTGCAGTTTGGTGTTCAATAGCGGTTGCCACTGGTCCTTCTCTGTGTTCCGGATTTAAATTAGTTGCCATAGTTCTAAAAATTTTAAAATGGTATTAAAAATGGTTATTTCTTTATAGGGAACGGACTTAAAGAGGGGATGTTTGGAAAAAAGAGGTTAATTAACTCAAATTTTCAAAACAGAATAGCAA
The DNA here is from genome assembly GCA_017948555.1 of Cesiribacteraceae bacterium YIM B00369. Classification (GTDB taxonomy): domain Bacteria; phylum Bacteroidota; class Bacteroidia; order Cytophagales; family Cyclobacteriaceae; genus Nafulsella. Next base: position 123,286 of record JAFMYY010000017.1, read on the forward strand.
AAGCCAGTTCTCTCTTTTACAGTGGATAACAAAAAAACTCCCGGAAAAAGGAAAACGTAAGTTTTGCCATTTTACCGGGAGTCTTATTTGTTGCATCCGTTTTATTAAAAAGGATGCGTATTTTCATTTTTTGCAGATTTCCCCAAAGAACACCTCATAAAAATGATGTTCCTTTCAGCTTAATCTTAATACTGGGTAATATTAGCTTTCATGTTATTACCGTGCTGGATCAGGTGATATGCGTTTCCGTTACCTGTCTGGGTAATATTAGCTTCATTGTAGTTACCCATCTGGTCTATGGAAGCATTACCATTTGTACCTAACTGGTTTATAAAACCAAGGTTTCCGGTACCCTGCTGGATAATGTAAGAGGTGTTTCCATATTCCATCTGGTTCTGGTTGATTATGTTGCCTTCACCATACTGATGAGCCTCTGTATAGTTGCGGTCAGCATATTGTCTCTGGTCCACAAAGTTACCGTTACCATGCTGCATAACCACAGCCTGCACATTAGATCCACGCATGTCCTGGTAAAGAATGTTGTCATCACCCATTTGCTCAATAGTGGAAATGTTCAGGTAAACATCCTGGTCAGTAACAGCTTTGTTTCCATTACCTTCCTGAGTGATATAACGTCTGTGTCTGTCACCAATCTGCTTGTTACGGGAAAGGTTATCATTACCAACCTGGCTACCATTACCACGGTTATTGTTGCCTTCCTGCATCTGGTAAGCAGTATTTCTGTTACCATTCTGGTACATATAAATGATGTTGTTCATACCTGCCTGAATAGCTTCAGTACTGTTGCGGTTACCATACTGCTGCTGGTCAATAAAGTTATCGTTACCATGCTGCATGGCAGAACCTGATACATTTCTTCCGCGCTGGTCCTGGTAAAGGGTGTTCCTGTCACCAATTTGCTCGATATTTGAAACGTTCAGGTAAATATCCTGGTCAGTGATGGCTTTGTTGCCATTACCTTCCTGGGTAATATAACGTCTGTGTCTGTCGCCGTACTGCTTGTTACGGGAAAGGTTGTCGTTACCTACCTGAGAGCCATTACCGCGGTTATTATTACCTTCCTGAAGCTGGTATGCATAGTTGCCATTTCCTCTCTGGTACATATAGATAATATTGTTCATACCTGTCTGAATAGCTTCGGTATGAAGATCATTTCCATATTGCTGCTGGTCAACAAAGTTGTTACTACCTTCCTGTGTGGCCATTCCCATTATTACATGGCCGCGCTGGTCCTGGTAAATGGTGTTGTTATCGCCAATCTGCCTTAAAATGGATACGTTTTCGGTGTAATCCTGATCAGTAATTGCTTTGTTGTTTTCACCAATCTGGGTTACTTTCCGGTGGTGGTCAGTTCCGTACTGCTTATTACGGGACAGGTTTCCTTCACCACGCTGGGCAGCACTGGCATAGTTGCTGTGTCCGTCCTGCAGGTGATAAGAATTATTATTGTCCCCGTCCTGGTACTGGTAAATTATATTTTCAGTACCCGTCTGGTGGGTGGTTACACTGTTGCCATTACCAAATATCTGCTGGTCAACAAAGTTAGTATTACCAATCTGGTGGATCATGGATCTGTTCCAGTCTCCGACTTTGTAGATATAAGCATCATTATCATTACCCGCCTGATCAACATAACCGCTGGATCCGTTACCAATTTGTTCAAGGGCTGCAGTGTTATTGTCGCCCACCTGCATTATACTTCCCTCGTGGCCGGTTCCATCCTGCTTTATGGCTCCATAGTTGCTCATTCCGGTAATACCAACCACTGCATTCAGGCCTTCGCCTCTTTGTATGGTTGCTCCGTAATTCAGGTCTCCTGATTGAGTGATTTCAGTGTTGAGGTCTTCTCCCTCCTGCTCAATTCGTTGCTCATTTTGAGCAAAGGCAATAAAGGGGAGGAGCAAGCCCGCTCCTAATAGGTTTCTCTTTTTCATAATAGATTAGGTTAAATAAATAAAATGATTAAAAAATAGGTTAACATTTATAACACTCCTCATTTCTTTCAGGTAAGTGCATTACTGAGGCTAAAAATCAAATCTTTCATTCATATCCGGATCTGGTCTACTCAGCTACTATAATAGTAGGTACCTGTTTTACCTGGGTTATCTGTAAAAAATTTATAGAGGAATATTTCTATTTACCTCTGCTATATTAATCGGGTTTAAGCCGGAATTGTTACATAAAATGAGAGACTTCCCGGAATTAATTGCTTTATTATTAATTTATTAAATTGATCGTCCTGTATACAAAACGCTCATTTATTCTTTTGCTGTTCACCACAGCAGAATGGTAAAATCCTAAAATGAGCAGTATAAGTATTTTACCGCTACCGCAGGGAGCGCAAACAAAAAAGGAAGTGTTTATTTATTATTCAGGAAACTGTAAATGAAAAGAAATGCAAACTGAAGACATTTTAAAAGATCAGATAGTGGAATTGCTGCAAGGAGGCTTTGCCCCGGTGGTTATCCTGCTGAGGGAATACCACTATGAAAAAACAGGAATAGTATTGGATGGTCTTCCTTTTTCGGCCTGGAGCCTGCTGGAACATATGAGGCACAGGCAAAATATACTGCTCGGTTTTATGAAGGATCCGGAGAATAATCAGGATGTATGGCCCCCTGCTTACTGGCCCGATAATCCGGTACCTGAAAGCCAGGAGGCCTGGAATGAGGCAATTAACAGTTTTGAAAGCGACCTCCGGGAAATGATCAGGATAGTGCAGGACCCGGGGAGTGACTTATTTAAAGTACAGGAGAATGGAAAAAGCCTGAGCTGGGCAGCTATGACCACTTTTCACCACAATGCTTATACCATAGGGCAGGTAAAAGCCATTGGCCGGCAGCTGGGCGTATGGTAAGTTAGTTTACATCCTGCTGCGATTTTATTATTTCCTGTTTCAGGCTTTCGAAGTTGTGGTGGGGGAGGTCACGGTTAAAGGACATGGCCTGGTTTCTATCCCTGGGATACCCGAGGTAACGGAGCAGGGGTCCTGCAATAATTTCTGCTTTCCGGAAGTGCTCATCGCCAAGCTGTTCCATCCAATAACCTGATCCTCCTTTTTTGAGGTGCTTCGGATTTTCTTTTTTAAGGCTTCTGAAGCTGACAGCTTCTTCCAGTGCGGTTTTTTCAGCCTCCGGAAGCTCAGTTCCCAAATAGGTTAAAAGGCGGTTCAGCTCTTCCCGGAAATCCATGTTAAAACCCTCAAAAAAAGCAATATGAATATTGTGTTCCCTGCTTAACCGCAGGTGGTCCCACACATGCCATACCCATTCATGCATCAGCTGATCAAAATTCTTCTCCAGGAATTTGCCTGGGTCTTTTTCCTCCTGAGGGAAATACCTGAGCATATAGTCGGAACAGTAGTATTTTGCTGCCGAAATAGCGCGGTCGCGCGGATCACGGATTATGTAAACAATCTTATCAAAATGCCTGAAAACTTCGCCACTCCTTTTGCATATGGGGGAGTGGGTCCATACATGGTTAGTTTGTGCTACATATTTTTCCATATCATCCACAGGCATTCTATAGATGCTGCTGATGCGGTAACTGTCCTGCAAGTCTGTAATATCCAGCACATTAATACGGGCCTGCCCCGGAAAGTTCAGCTCCCATTCCTTTGCAAGGCTGTAAATGGGCTGCTGTTCTATAAAGCTGTCAGTGCTGATATTGCTCCTGTTCAGGATTTGCTGGATTATCTGGTGCAGCCAGAAATTACCGCATTTAGGCACACCACTTTGCAGGATTTTCATACTTACTTTTTCTTTGCTCCGGTACTCCGGCCAACCGCAGTGGCAGTTGGTTAAAAATAGCTTTTATTTTAAATATTCCTTACTAAAAATGCATGAGGCTTTGGCTAAATCAGGCTCAATAGCTTCTCCTCTGTTAATGGTTTCTGGATAAAATCTTTTACTGAGGGAATTTCCATAGTTACTACCTTTTCTTTCCTGCTGATGGAAGAGGTAAGGATTACCAGTTTTGTGCCTGGATAAAGGCCGGCAAATTTCTGGTTGTAATAGTGGGCAAAGTCTTTCCCGTTCATGCCAGGCATATTCATGTCTACAAAAATAATATCAGGCAATGGTATTTGCCTGCTCACACAGGAATCTAAATAATTTTTTGCCTCCTCTACATTGGCAATACTGTTTATTTCTTTCAGGCATGTTGCCTTTTTCAATGTCCTCTCTGTTAAAAACAAAAAAAGATCATCGTCATCTATTAAAAGTATTCTCATTATTTCCGGTAAAAAAGTGCTTTACAAATTAACTTATTAAAAAAAGGAGCAATCCTGTTTTATTTTGCCCCTGCAGGAAGCTCATTGGCCCGGGTTTCGTGGTAAGGCTTTAAAAATATGCGAAAGCAGGTGCCTTCCCCGACTTTACTTTCCACCTCTATGTGGCCACCATTTTTCGCTACCATATATTTAATTACATACAGGCCTACTCCCATCCCTTCTGTTTGCCTGTGGAAGCGCTTGAAAGGTTTAAAAAGATCCAGGCCATATTCTTCAATATCAATGCCCACACCATTATCAGACACTGAGAGTAAAACAAAATCTTTTTGCAATTCTGTTTTGATAAAAATTAAGGGCTCCCGTTCCGGAGATCTGTATTTTACTGCATTGCTGATCAGGTTTTTAAGAATACTTTCCATATAGGCTTCCATATAAAAGATGGATGGAATTTCTGAAAAATCATATTCAATTTTAGCATCGGTAAGTTCAATTTTGCCTGCAAGTTCATTTTTAACCTCCTGTAGCTGCTCTTCAAAATTTACCTTCACAGATCTGGTTTCATTTTCACTATCCATTTCAATAATCTGTACCAGGCCATTGAGGGTATAGTCGAGCTTACGGACCCCATTCCCAATTTCTGCAATAAAGGTTTTTTGTTCTTCCGGGTCTTTTTCCGTTTCCAGTAACTGGGAGAGGAGCTTCAGGTTAACTATAGGGGCCCGCAGGTCATGGGCAATGGCATGGACAAAATTATCCATACGGTCAAACATCTCTGAAAGCTGCTTATTGTTGGAAACTATTTTTCTTTCTGCTTTTTTTAAATCTGTAATATCTGTGGAAACCGACAAAATAGATTGTATCCCGTCCATTTCTCTGGAATATTCAGGGATAAGGCGGGTATAATAATGTTTTACTGTGGCAGGGGTTTTATGTGTTAAATAACAATCACGCTCCTCCCCGGAGTGGTAAACCTCCTGCAGTAAACGGTCTATTTTGTCTGATCCGTCAAGCATATGGAGCTCACGGGAACTCCTTCCCGTAATTTCTTCTGCTGATACCTGGTTAAGGTCCAGCAGGGATTTGTTTGCGAAAATAATTTTGAACTCCTTATTATATCGGGCAATAAGGTCAGGCGTATTTTCCAGCAGCGATTTTAAACGCTGTTCGCTTGCCCCCAGTTCTTCCGATATTTTTTTGAGTTTATTGTTTTTCTGTTTTAGCTCCGTAATATCAGTAAAAGTTATCACCACACCTTTAATCTGCCGGCTCTCGGTTTTATAAGGCAGTACCCGCATTATGCTGTAATTACCTTCTTTATGTTCCACTTCATGTTCCACCGGCTGCAGATTTTCAAGCACTTCCCGGATGTTATCCTCCATACTGCTGTAACTGAAATTATAGCTGTAGTGGTTAATGGGGCGGCCAATATCTGATTCCCTGATGTTAAAATACCTTTTTGCCGGAGGTGTAAACTTCCGTATGTTCAGTGAGCTGTCCAGGAAAATGGTGGCAATCTGAGTGCTGTTAAACAGGTTGAGCATATCATCATGCAAAGTGGTAAGCGCATCAATTTTATTCTTCAGCTCAGTGTTAACCGTCTGTAGCTCTTCGTTCGATGATTGCAGCTCTTCGTTCGTACTTTGCAGCTCTTCATTGGCCGACTGCATCTCCTCATTAGAGGACTGCAGTTCTTCATTGATGGTTTCGAGTTCATCGGCTGTAAAATGCAGTTCCCTGCGGGCGAGTTTCAGTTCCATTTCCAGGTTCTCAATCTCTGCCTGGGAGTATTTGTCGCGGGTAATTATCTCAACACGCTCATCCTTTTCCCCGGGATTCCCTTTTTCTCTGAATTCAACAAGGGTTAAAAAGCTGCCGGCCTCGGGGTGCTTTTTGTCTATCCGGCTGAAAATAATATCCACCACATATTTCCGGTCCCCGTTTTCTATTATGGTATCAGTAAAAATTACCTTGGGTTTATTATCCTGAATCTGCCTGATGCCATTCCTGAATACGAGCAAAAGGTTCCCGCTTAACATACTGTAGATGTTCAGGTCGGAGCGGCGGTTGGGGAAGCGAAGGTATTTATCCAGTTTTCCGGTGGTATAAACCACATCTTCCTGCGGGTTTACCAGGAGTGAGGGAGGGGCAAAGCGTTCCGCTATCAGGTCGCTGTACTGCTCTTCTGTTGTAGCAGGTGCGGAAAAACGCTGCCGGAAACCTCCGGGCTGGTTAACCTGCATTTGTTGTGTTTCCTGGAAGAGGTGTGTTACCGGCCTGAAAACCCTTGAACTGGTATTTCCTTTATTTTTAAAAATTTTATTCCTGGCATCCACCGCATCAAAGAGGGTTTCCTGCTCATTATTCGATTCATTTACGCCTAAAAACAAAATTCCTCCTTCATTCAGCGCATAACTGAAGTTATGCAAAACCTTGTCCTGGGTTTCGTCATTGAGGTAAATGAATAAGTTACGGCAGGAAATAAGGTCCAGCCTGATAAATGGCGGATCGCTAAGAAGATTATGTTTAGAAAAAATAATCCGGCGGCGGATATCTTTTTTTACCTCAAAGAAGTCGCCCATAGGAATGAAATACTTTTTTAACCGCTCCTGACCTAAATCTTCTTCAATAGCATTGCTATACCTTCCTGTGCCGGCTATATCAATAGCCCGCTGGTTTACATCTGTGGCAAAAATTTTAAATTCAATGTTCAGCTTATGAGCAGCAATGTATTCATCGAACAAAATGGCAAGGGAATAAGCTTCCTCACCGGTCGAACAGCTGGTAACCCAGATGCGTACCGGCTCAAAAGTGGTTCTGTCGCTGCAGAGCGCCGGAACTACATTTTTTTCCAGGCTGTACCATGCTTCAGAATCCCTGAAAAAACGCGTAACACCAATGAGAAGATCGTCGAATATATGGCGCACCTCCTTAGGGTGCTGTTGCAGAAAACGTTCATATTCATCCAGCTTCTCCAGGTGGTTCACCTTCATTCGTTTTTCGATCCGCCTGATAATGGTGCCGGGTTTGTAATTTTTAAAATTAACCCCTGAGTAGGCGCTGATCAGATGTATAATTTCTTTCAGGGTGTCACGCTGATTATTAGTGGCGTCCTTTTTTAACTGCTCCTTATCAAGTACATCAGGGTTTTTTAAATAATGTGCCAGTTCTTTAGCCAGTTCTTCAGGAGTGGAAATATAATCAGGATGATCGGAAGAAATAGAAACATTGGGCATGCTGTCGAAGCTGGCCGATTGCGGATCCTGGACCATGACCACTCCGCCACGGGCTTTAATTGTTTGTACGCCCCGGGCACCATCGGAGCCGGTGCCGGAAAGCACAATCCCAATGGCTTTATCTTCATAAAAATTAGCAAGCGATTCAAAAAAAACATCGATGGTTAAATTCGGGGCTTTGGTTGAACCGCGTTCTTCCAGGTAAAGGCCTTCCCCATTTATTTTAAGCTTTTTATTTTCCGGAATTACATATACTTGGTTGGGCTCCACCTGCCTGTTTTCCTTTACCTTAATTACCGGCATAGGGGTGAAACCAGAGAGGATTTTGTGGATCTGGCTGTCGTGAGTTGGTGAAAGATGCTGGATAACAACATAAGCAGCACCTGTGTTTTCAGGTAAGACCTTAAAAAACCGGGTTAAGGCCTCAAAACCACCTGCGGATGCACCTATTCCCACCACGCAAAAATTATTCTGCTTACTCATTAAATCCGGTTTTATATTTTACTGTTCCAAAAAGGCAAAAAGCCCGACAGTTTGTTTTGTTTGTTAAATGGCTGAAAAACACCCTTTGATAACAGCTGTTAAACAGCTAAAGTTAGCCAATCAGATGGGATTCTTAATGGTTTTACCTGGCTTTGTTTCCAATAGATGGTAAATATTACATAAGCCTGCCAGTGTTTAGGCATTTATTTATTGTTATATATCATCTTTAAATAAAAGGTTAAGGAATTTAGGTGCAGCCAGGGCCTACCGGGTCAGGGTTATAAATAAACCATTCCCCATATAAAGGGTTAGCTATTAGCCAACTGGCACTGAGTAAAGTTTTTTTGCTAAATGCTCTGTCGGGTTTGAGCCAATAAAGTACGAGCCATCTTTTTTATGATAAATAATTCTGAATACAGATTGATTTTAATCGGGGCCTCTGCGGGAGGTTTTAAAGCAGTGGCGAAATGCCTGGGCGGATTTAATAGCAGGAAGGATACAGCTGTTTTAGTCGTGCTCCATGGTTTTTCAGAAGCTCCTGCCACTCTTGATGAACACCTGGGTAACCTGATAGAAATTCCGGTTTCATATGCCCGGAATGGAGGAGTGATAGAAGGCGGACAGGTTTATTTAGCACCTCCTGATCATCATTTAATGGTGCAGGAGAGTAAATTCCTGCTCACCAACGGCCCGAAGGAAAACCTGTTCAGGCCTTCCATAGATGTGCTCTTCCGTTCCGTGGCCGTAAGTTTCGGAAACAGGGCTATTGGAGTGTTGCTCACCGGCCGCTTAACAGATGGCACACTTGGTTTAGGTGCGGTAAAAAGGTGTGGAGGGATCACGGTTATTCAGGATCCTGCTTCTGCTGAATATGCCGATATGCCTCTCTATGCCCAAAAATCAGTTGACCCTGATTTTACTATTGAATTAAGTGGAATGGCTAATCTGTTCAACCGCCTTTTAGATGATCCTCTTCCCCCGGTAAAAGAAATTCCGGCTGTATTAAAAAGAGAAGTGGGCATAACCGGCAACATTGGCAGCCTGATCGACGGGGAAAATGAAAAGGAAAAAGAAGGAGATCAACCGCTTAGTTGTCCTGCCTGTGGAGGTCCTCTTACGGTAATGCCAAATGAAACGGTAGTGCACTACCGCTGCCGTACCGGCCACTCTTATACCCTGCAGTCCCTTAATGAGAGTCAGGGGCAGCAACTGGAAGAAACCCTCTGGATTGCCCTGCGCATACTGGATGAGCGCCTGGTGCTGCTCAAAAAGATGATTAACGACTATGAAAGAAAAGGGCTTGATATGCTGGCAAAGTCTAATGTGGGCAAATTAAAAGAGGTGGAGCAGCATGCGGCCCATTTAAAGCGCCTGATGGGCCTGAATGAATGAAGCCAGTTGCATGCACTTACAACTGCCAACGGGCAACTATTAAGTAGTGTGACATATTTATTTTAACCATAAATAGCCCGCTTTGTCATCCCGACGAAGGAGGGATCTTTCGCTATTTTATGTCCTTATGGAGCTATCAAAAGGCGCAAGATCCTTCGTTCCTCAGGATGACAAGGCTAGTTTTTATTAGTAAAATAATTCTGTCGGGGCACTAAAATAACCACCAACAACAAAATTTCATGGGTAAAAAGGATTAATAGTGATAGGAGCATCGGCAGGAGGGGTTTCTGTTTTGGAGCAATTGGTAAAAGAACTCCCTGAAGATTTTCCCGGATCAATTTTTATTGTAATGCATACCCCGCCTTTCTCTCCAAGTAAACTGCCGGAAATATTGAGCAGGGCAGGGCACCTGAAAGCTATTCATCCGGAAGGAACCGTGAAGATAGAACCGGGAATGATTTATGTTGCCCCTCCCGACCATCATCTGCTTCTGGAGGAAAAGCATGTGGCGGTGAAAAAAGGCCCCAAAGAAAACCGGTTCCGCCCTTCTGTTGATGCCCTTTTCCGCTCAGCGGCTTATATTTACCGGACACGTGTGGTGGGAGTGATACTTACCGGGGCGCTTGATGATGGTACTTCCGGTTTATGGACCATAAAGCGCCTGGGTGGGGTAGCTGTTTGCCAGGATCCTGAGGAAGCTACTTTTCCGGAAATGCCCAATTCGGTACAGGAATATGTGGAAACGGATTATACTTTGCCGGTTGCAGAAATGCCGGCCCTGTTAACCCGCCTTGTGTCTGAGCCGGCCGGCCAAAACAGGGAAATACCTGAGGAAGACCTGGACCGGGTGAAATTAGAGGTTGAGATTGCCACTGCCGACAATGCTTTTGAAAAAGGAATTATGGAGATGGGCGATCTGGCGCCTTTTACCTGCCCGGGCTGTCATGGTGCACTCGTGCGGCTTCAGGAAGGTAAAAGAGTGCGCTACCGCTGCCACACAGGACATTCCTTTACGGCCAGTGCTCTTCTGGCGGGAATTTCTGAATCTGTGGAGGAAACCCTTTGGGCGGCAATGCGCGGACTGGAAGAAACAACCATGTTACTTCAGCACATGGGAGAGCATATTATGGATGGGGGTGACCATGAGGTTGCGAACCGGTTTCTGAGGAAAGCAAATGAAACTGCGGAAAGGGCGCGGATTGTCCATGAATCTGTTTTCCAACAGGAACGGATAAGTGCTGATTTAAAATATTCTGAAGGAAAAAAGAAGGAATAAAAGCAGGAAAAAGGATGCCGCCGGACGGCTGATTTCCTGCAAACTGTTACCGGTTTTTGCAGGTAACGGCCTGTAGGCCAACCGTTCCGGTTTCTTTTTGCCCTGCCAACAATGCCGGGAAAACGCCTGTTAATTCATTAGAAGATAATTTTTTAACCCTAAAATGAACTTTTAATGAAAGCAGTAAGATACCATATGCCCAAAGTAATGCAGGTGGATAATGTACCTGACCCTGGCATACTTCATGAGCGGGATGCAATAATAAAAGTTACAAGTACTGCCATTTGTGGCTCCGACCTCCATATTTATAATGGTAAAATTCCGCAGGTGGAGAACATGGTGATAGGCCATGAATTTATGGGTGAGGTAGTGGAAACCGGAAAAGCCATTACAAACCTGAAAAAAGGGGACAGGGTAATAGTACCATTCCCTATAAGCTGCGGACAATGCTTTTTTTGTCAGCACGACCTGCACCCGCATTGCGAAAACTCAAATGAAAAACATTACGGGCCTGAAGGTGGCTTATTGGATGGCAAAGGGGCAGCGCTCTTTGGCTATACCGATTTATACGGAGGTTACGATGGCGGACAGGCAGAATACGTGCGGGTGCCCTTTGCAGATGTAGGTCCCCGCAAAATTCCTGATAACCTTTCGGATGAAAAAGCGCTTTTCCTGACAGATATTTTCCCCACAGGCTATATTGCTGTTGACTGGGCTAACTTAAAAGGAGGTGAAACAGTAGTTGTTTTTGGCTGCGGTCCTGTTGGTATAATGGCCCAGAAATCGGCCTGGCTGCAGGGAGCCGGCAGGGTAATTGGTGTCGATATTCAGCCTTACCGCCTGGCAAGGGCAAAAAAATCTGCAAATTCTGAAGTAATTAATGCAGCTGAAGAAGATGTAATTCAAATTATAAGGGATATGACCGGTGGCCGTGGAGCCGATGTTTGTATAGATGCGGTAGGAATGGAATCTGACAGGGGAGTGCTGGAGAAAATTCTTAATACAGTTCGTCTGCAGGCAGGATCCACCACTGTACTTGAAAACTGCTTTAGCGCAGTACGGCGTGGTGGTGTTGTATCGGTGGTAGGCGTTTATGGATCTTATTACGATAAATTTCCCTTAGGGCAGTTTTTTGATAAGGGGCTGATTATGCGGGCCGGTCAGGCTCCTGTGCAGGCTTATATAGATAAGCTTTTACAGCTGGTAAAGGATGAGAAAATTGTGCTTGATGATATTATTACGCATAAACTGCCACTGAGCGAAGCACCTCACGCTTATAAAATCTTTAATGAGAAAACCGATGATTGTTTGAAGGTAGTATTGAAACCTTAAAAAGAGGAGAGGCTGGTGTCCTGATTAAGGCCATCAGCCTTTTATTACCTCAGCAGGAGGGATAACTTTTCCTCTGTCAGGGGTTTTTCCACCACCTCATCCACTGCGGGAATTTGCATGGCTTTTATTTTTTCTTTCCGGCTGCAGGAGGAGGTAAGGATCACAAGCTTTGTATCAGGGAAATAATCTGCATACCTGCGGCTATACAAATCAGCGAAGTCCAGACCACCTATTCCCGGCATATTGACATCCAGAAAAATTATATCCGGAAAAGATTCTTCTTCCACCATGCGGGTATCAAGGTATTCCCGTGCATCTTTTACATGGCTGATGCAGTTTATCCTTTTCAGGAAGGAGTTTTTCTTCAATGAGCTTTCTGTCAGCCGCAGGAATAGTTCATCATCATCGATCAATAGTATTTCAGCCTTTTTCATTAGGTTTAAATTAAAAATGTCCTGCAAAAGCCTTCCTTTTGTGGTTTTATAAAAAAAAATTCTTTTAAATGGTGTTTTAAAATTTTCTGTTCAATTATATAAACAGTTAATACTCCCGTCTTTAAACAATAGTTGTGTGAATATAACATAAATAACTGATAATCAGCAAAAAGTAATAGTTTTCCCTGATAATTTTTATTTTACCGGACCTCCGGGGGCTGCCCTGCTTATTCATTCTGGTAAAGGCTGATGTCCCTTTTGTGGTAATAAAACTTCGTCCAGAGGAAAACTATCAGGGAAAAGCCAAATACCATTGCCACATCCAGTGCAAAGCGAAGAAATGCCATTCCGGCAAGATCATAATCACCTGCAAGAAGGCCGATTCCAACAATAGCAGCAGTAGGTACCAGCGCCAGCCCGATCATTACACCGGAGGTGAATACCGACTTTTTAGTGGCCACCAGTAAAGCACCGGCAATACTGGCCACCGCAGAGGCAAGTATGGAAGGCATGGTTACCCCCGACCAGTAGCTGAGTAGCTCCTTGTTAACTACATAATAACCGGAGGAGGCATTTAAAGGGTTATGGCCCATGCTTTTTACAATTACGGCCGTTAAGGTAGCCCCGATTATGAGTGAGAGATATCCTTTAAGGAAATCAAAACCGCCATAATACCAGTTCTTATTTTTAGCAATAAGGCCAAGCGCCATTCTTGTAATAGGCATAAAGCCGGGGGCAACCAGCATACCTCCAATTACAATATGGAGGGAATTGGTTGCAATTCCTATGGTGGATAATGATCCGGAAATGAACATGATAGCAAGGGTGTTAATGGAGGTATTGCTGTCGTTGCTGATAGTCATTTCCATTTCCTCCCAGCTGCCTTCGTTATTATCGCGCTCAATACGGTAGGAGGATTTGGTTGGGATATAACTGTCCGGTTCACTGGACGATAAGGAAAGCCCCCCTTTCTTTCCTAATTGGTAGCCATCCATAATCCTCATCACCTTATGCATTTGAGTATTAGGTACGGCCAGTTTAATGACATCGCCGGGAGGGTCCACCGAAACCTTCCTGAAAACCTGTAGCTCCAGCAATCCTTCCACTTCTTTCAGCTCCTTAATTAATTCATCGGTTTTTTCATATGGTGAAGTCACACTGATGATTCTTGCCATAGCTTTTTGGTTTAACTTTATGTTTCTGAAATCCTTTGCATAACAGCTGCATTTTATAATTGTTTTCTGCCTCCCGGGTGGTTTAACCCCTTTTTTAATTATAAAAATTGCTTAAACAATAGGTCCCGTTAAGCCTTTAATTAAAAGGAAAAATCAGGCAAAGCCACTGAAGCTGAGGTAAATCCATAATACATTACATTTTTAACTTAACCTTTAAAGCGCTTAAATATGATACCACCAAAATTAAAAGCAGGAGACCATGTGCGGATAATAGCTCCCTCACATAGTCTTTCTCCTGCGGTTACCAAAGAAATGAGAGACAGGACAGTAAAAGAGTTTGAAAAACTGGGACTGACAGTAAGCTTTGGAAAGCATGTGGAGGAGCTGAACGACTTCGATACCAGCACCATTGAAAACCGGCTGGAGGATCTCCATGAGGCTTATGCAGATCCTGCTGTTCAGGCCATAGTGCCGGCAAGGGGCGGGTCCAGTGTAACACAGCTCCTGAAGCATATTGATTATGAGCTGGTTAAAAACAACCCTAAGATCCTCTGTGGCCTCTCCGATATTACTGCGCTTTCTTATGCCCTTTATGCTAAAACAGGAGTGGTTAATTATTATGGCCCTCATTTTACCATGTTAGCTACCAGCAGGCAAACCGCTTATTCATTTGAATATATGCAGAAAGTACTGATGTCTGATGCAGTAATTGATGTCAGACCTTCTGAACACTACAATAATGCCCTCGGAGAAAGTGACCTGATTGTGAATGAAGGTTACTGGGCTATCAATGAAGGTAAGGCGGAAGGTGAATGTGTTGGAGGTAATTTTCTGACCACTAATTTTGTTCTGGGCAGTGAGTTTGCTCCTGATTTCAATGATAAGATTCTTTTTTTGGAAGAGAATCACCTGCTGGATTATAAAGATGTGCATAACGAGCTGCAGTCCATCCTGAACCAGCCTGGTGCCGGAAGGATCCGGGGCATGCTCATTGGCCGTTTTCAGCGTGAAACAGGTATAACCCGTGAGCTGCTTACAAAAATGATCAGGAGTAAGGAAGAGTTAAAAGATGTGCCTGTAGTGGGGAATCTTGATTTTGGCCATACAGCTCCCATGCTTACCCTCCCGCTTGGCGGATCCATGCAGCTTGATGTACAGGGACCTGACCGGATAAAAATTTCGATTACTGAGCATTAATTTTTAATGATCAGTAACAAAAGGGATGAAATGCATGTTCCCGCTTTACTTAATGTAATTTTTTTATAACCCTAAATTTTTAAATGATGGCAAAAAATTTTAATCCTGAACACAGAGAAGGCCCTGTAGCCAGAATGATCGAGGAACAAACCGCTAAAGTACCTTCAGATGTATTTCTTTGGGCGGCATTAGGCTCTATGGCAGCTTCATTAACATTAAAAATATTGAAAAAAGACGAGGAAGCTTTATTTATTGGCCAGTGGGCACCGTCATTCCTGCTATTGGGAATGTACAACAAGATCGTAAAGCTGGAAGGGCATGAGTAGTGGAAGAAATTTCCATTTAAAGTAAACTTCCGTAATGCGGAAATGAAAGAGAGGGAGTGTAATGCTTCCTCTTTTTTTTATAAAAAAAGCCCGGAAGAACTTTTACATTCAGCCGGGCCTCGGGAGTTAAAAAAAATTGCTACTGTCTAAAAATAAATATCAAAAAAATGTAACGATCCTGTTAAAAAAAATAGTTGAAAAAATAAATCAGGTTTCTGATTTCCGTTATTACATCTTCTATGCCAAAGAAAGCCTTTACTGCGAAAAAGATTGGAAAAGGAGTAAATTGAGCAGTATACATACATTATATAATTACCGGTTAATGGAAGCAGGCTTTATAACTCAATCATTTTGAACTACTGATTGTCATTTTGAGCCTTGTCCATTTGGAATTCCGCTGTTCTGTTGCTGAGTATCAGGTTTACAGGAAAAATGTAGTGGGAAATAAAAAAGCCCGGAAGAATTTTTACATTCAGCCGGGCCTCGGGAGTTAAAAAAATAGCTATTATGAAGAAAAAACATGTCTGAAAAAAGTGGCCTTTCTGTAAAAAGTCAGGATTAAAAAAATTTTATAGCTTTATATTTAATGGGTGTACATCTACTGTGCCAGTATAATTTAAATCGTTAAAAAATTTAATAATTGCCACAGAAAGGCTTTAAATAAGGTATTTTTCTTACAAGAGTTCCATAGCTCCTCCGGTTAAGCCAGTCATTTTAAGGCACTGATTTTCAGTATGACAGAGTGGGTAGGGTGGATTTAAGAAGCCTTTTTGTAAAGAAAGGATTTAATAACTATATGCCTCTTCAGGTGTTTCCTATTAATTACCCGAAAACTAAATATTTCTTTTTATGAAAGCATATGTGTTAAATGAGCCGGGCGCACCGGAGAACCTTCATTTACAGGACATTGAAAAACCAAAACCGGAGAAAAATCAGGTGCTGGTAAAAGTTAAAGCGATCAGCATTAATCCGGTAGATACCAAAACACGCGATGGAAAAGCCTTTTACGGGGCCATTAAAGATGAGCCCCCTGTAATTGTCGGCTGGGATATTTCCGGTGAGGTAGTTGCAACGGGAGATGATGTTGAATACTTCAAAGAAGGCGATGAGGTTTTCGGAATGGTAAATTTTCCCGGGCATGGCAGAGCTTATGCGGAATATGTGCTGTCCCCTGAAAGCCACTTAGCCCATAAACCTTCCGGTGTTTCCCATGAAGAGGCGGCTGCGGCCACGCTTGCTGCCCTTACAGCCTGGCAGGTGCTTGTACAGCAGGCAAATATACAACCCGGACAGCGCGTACTTATCCATGCAGCTGCCGGTGGGGTTGGTCATTATGCCATACAAATTACTAAATACTTTAAAGCTTATGTAATTGGTACAGCATCTGCCGCCAAACATGCTTTTATAAAAGGCCTGGGAGCCGATGAGCAGATAGATTACAGGGAAACAAAGGTTGAAGAGGAAGTGAAGGACATAGACATAGTACTGGATTCTTTGGGGGAGGAAAATTCGCTCCGGTCCCTGAAAACGCTTAAAGACGGAGGTACACTTGTTTCTATTCTAGGAGGAGCTAAGGAATCCGTTCAGGAAAAAGCAAAAGAGCGGAATATTGAAGCAAAAAATTACCTTGTTCAGTCCAGTGGTGAGGACCAGACGAAACTGGCGGATCTGATGAGGGAAGGAGCCCTGCAGTCGCATGTGTCGCATGTTTTTCCGTTTGCTGAAATGGCCAAAGCGCACCGGCAGGTTGAAACCCGCAAAACAAAGGGTAAAGTAGTAGTGGTTTTGGATTAAATCATAAAAAAATTAATGACCCGAAATTCATCTGAAACAGTACTTATTTTAGGTGCCAATTCTGATGTTGCGAAAGAATGCATCAGGAAGTACCTCAAAAAAGGATATACCATATTTGCTGCTTCCCGGAGTACTGAGGAGCTGAAGGTAATTGCCAAAGAGCTTGACCCCTCCGGGAAGCAGATACGGGTGCTGTATTTCGATGCCACAGCTTTTGAAGGGCACCAGGAATTTTATAATAAATTACCGGCCAAACCCACTATTGTAGTGTATGCTGCCGGGTTTTTAGTTGCTAATGAAGAGGCGCTGCAAAACTGGCAGGAGGCTTTCAGGATGATGAACGTTAATTATAGCGGGGCAGTCTCCATTTTAAATATTGTGGCCACCGACTCTGCAAATACCCGGCTGAAACGTATTATTGGCATTTCCTCTTTATCCGGTGTAAGAGGAAGGAAAAGTAATTTTATTTATGGCAGTACAAAATCGGCTTTTACCCAGTACCTGGGCGGACTCCGGCAGTACCTTGCCTCCCGGAAGGTGGTGGTAAATGTTATTGTATCAGGCTATATCCGTACAAAAATAAACGCCGGGCTTGACCTGCCGGAAACCCTCCTGATGGAACCTGAGTTTGTAGCGGAAAAAATTGTTGAGGCAGGCAGCGGATTTGTAATCGTGCCGGGAATGAAATGGAAAGCCATATACCAGGTCCTGAAAAGGCTCCCCGAAAATCTTGTGGCTAAGCTGCCTTAAAAAGGGGCAGGTTTAACTGAATTGACTCATTTTAACCATCAGCAGGGTGCTTTTTCCAGGCAGGAGTTAAGGAAGTATACCATAAATCTGTTCAGTAATTTTTTTATTTCTAACAAAAATAAGGTTAAACTGAAGGTATAGACTGATGATTTAAAAAATCTGGCAAAGTGTTTGTGTATCAATGGTTTGTGTGTTAAACCTAAACCATCTATGCCATATAATTTTCTGTTAATATTACTGTTTTGTTTTTCTTTTTCAGGTAAAGCAATGTATTCTGCAGGTAATCCTGCTGAATTACCTGCCATGTTTGCGCAGGCTCCTCCTGATACCAGAGAATCATCAGATGCAGCGAAAGAAATTATTCACTCCATTGTTAGCAGCGTGGGCCTGAAGCCAAACTTTGAAATAAGAGAAGCTAAAATAGCTAATGCGGCTGCTGTTACATACAAGGGTAAGCGTTTTATTTTGTATGATGCCGGGTTTATAAAAAAGATTCAGGATGCAGCACAGACTGACTGGGCCGGAGTAAGCATCCTTGCCCATGAAATCGGCCATCATTTAAACGGGCATACCATGTCCGGGAAGAGCGGCGATAATCCTGTTCTTGAACTGGAAGCAGATGAATTTTCAGGCTTTATCCTCAGGCAAATGGGAGCCTCACTTGAAGATGCGCAGAAAGCAATGAGAATAATGAGCAGCGTGAACGCATCAGCTTCCCATCCTGGCAGAAAAGAAAGGCTGGCAGCCATTGAAAAAGGTTATATATCAGCCAATGAACGTATATTAGCTTTTGGAGAGCAGCCGGCTGTTCGAATTGCAGCATCTGCACCGCAGGAAGAGGAGCAAAATCGGGCGGCAAAACCTGCCATGGCAGAAGTAAGTATCTTCAAAGAGGTGCATTTTAACCTCATTCCCGACCTTACTTTTTACCTGACAAAGGAATTAAAGCTTGTGGCGCTTACAGACGAAGGGCCTGCAGTGTATGGCAATCTTGCAAAAAGCAATGATAAATATGTGCTGAAGGTTTACGACAAAAGAGTGGGGGAAAAATATTTTTATGTATCGCGAAAAGGAGCTCTTATCGATGAAAGAAACAGAGTAGCAGGTTATATTAAAAATCCTGCCTCATAAAAAATTTCAGGCACATATAATTAAAGAACGGCTTATTTAACGAGGGCCGTTTTTTTTGATGGTAACCTGAATGCCATCATTGCCTGTGTCCTGAATTTTACAGGATAAAGACGGCTCCCCCTAGGTTTAATCAGACTGCAGATTATTCCGTGATCAACAGGGTTAAGCTTCAGATTTTCAGTGAAAATAGTTATATTGTAGTGTGGCTGGTATACAGGCTACAGGGGAGGATGGCCACGGCCTCCGGGGAAATCCGGATATAATTAATTCAAGTTGCGCAATATTATGTTAATTGGCAA
>JAFMYY010000018.1 GCA_017948555.1 Cesiribacteraceae bacterium YIM B00369
ATTGATTACTTATTAATAAGTTCTCCTCTTGACATATTTCTGATTTAAAAAAATTAAACTCAGAAATTGGAACACCTTGAGAAAAGGACAGGACACTCTTTAATAGAAATAATATAATTATAGTTGACTCTTTCAATTCACACCTTGGTTGACATATCTACTAATTCCGTAATCACATCAATAGTACAACAATATTATCTAATCCACTTAACATCCTACTAATTAACCGTACCCATGTAATATGTGCTTTACATTTCATTTATGATTGATATCTAAAAATGATATTTAATGAAATACGTGTATCAAATGTGAAACTTTTTCTATCAACCCTGGTCGGCAAATTAAATAGTTTCTATTTCCAAGCTTCGATATACTTTCTCTTCTGATTAATCCTAGAGTTTCATCAATTTCATAATATTCATAGTCAAGGCTTAAGCTACTAAAAAGATTTTCCAACTTTTTAGAATTCGCCTCAGAGGTAATTTCAATAAGCATATTTGGTTTAAATTCAATTACTGTTCTCTGGGCTCCCTTTATAACCTCATATTCTGCACCCTCTACATCAATTTTGATAAGATCTATTCCTAGTATTTTATGATTTTGGACATAACTATCTAAAGTTAGAACCTTGACCTCAATGGGAATTATTTTCTTATGATGGAAATGTGCTTCAACAAATTTCCTGCTAAATGAACCTATTGTATTTTCTTCAGAATCCATGTCATAAAAAACAGAAAACCCATTAAAATCCGCAAGTGCGATTTGTTCTACCTTTGCCTGAAAATCATTTATCTTCAAGTTTTTAATGATCCTATCAACATTCCTTTTAATAGGTTCAAAGTAAATAATCTGTGATTCTTCATTTATCTTTTGAGCTAAAAGCCCATATAGGCCAAAGTTGGCTCCAATGTCTATGACATTGCTTGCTCCTTTACATAACTCTGTCCATAATAAAAGTGATTGAGTTTCATATCCCTCTATTCCTTTCCAATACAACAATGTTGGTATTGTCGAATTGTCATTGTAAACTTTTAAAGACTTACCATTCATCAAGGACAATGTAAAAATTCCTTGAAACTTTAAATAGGCTGCATATTTTGCAGGTGCAGAATACGCATTTTTAATACAATGGAAAAGCGCAAGCCTGAAAGGAATCTTATAATAAATCCATTTAAAAATTTGCTGCATAATTTTCTTTAATATAACTCTTCACTAAATACAAAATATAAATGTAACATAACTAATAAGCCTGCTTCAAATTATTTACTTAGTCATTAAAAATATTACTGAACTCCTTAGGGCTACACAAATAATCACAAAGGTCTATATTTGAATGAATTCCAATCTCTTCTACTAATTTAATTTTTTTTAAAGAACCTTGTTTATTTTTAATTATTCTGAAAATGGTATAACCCATCTCTAAAAGTAGCTTTTCAACCTCTTTCTGCCTAATTAATCTACCTGTATTAGAAAGGGAATATACAGGCAACAGTTCAACAATAATAAATGGCCTGTCAGATACTAAAAAGGGTTGAATGCCCTTCAAAACTTCTAACTCAGCACCTTCCACATCAATTTTCATTATTGCTATCTTCTTAAAAGATATGGACCTAATCAGGGTCTCATGATTAAAACAAGGAACAAACTCTTCTCTTATTTCTTTACCTGCACGATAGTTTTTTATAATTGATGCGCTAGAATCTGCCTGATCATCCTGATAAAAATGAAGTTTTAAAATTTCTGTAAATTCATGGATCCCAACAGGAAACAATCTAGTATTTTTATAGCTGTTTTCAATTATTAACCTGTTTACATAATAAACACAGGATGGATTTGGTTCGAAACCAAAATATTCAACTTCTGAATCTATAGATTTTAGCTTGATAAGAGTCTGCCCTATATTTACGCCAATGTCAAAAAATGCACCTTTCTTGATTTCAGACAATCTCTTTATTATTTCCAAAAGCCAAATTTCAGAACTATAAAGGTTATTTATTCCAACACCCCCTAATATTGGTATTTTAACTAATTTCCCACCATGAGAAATTTTTAGGCTCATATTTAAATTTCTTAAAAGCCCTATTTTATGTAATATCTTTATTGTTCTTTTTTTCATGAAATATTAAGTTGCAATTCATCAAAATGCTTAAGAAATACCATCAAAGACTTCTGAGAATAACTTGTCAATGTTCGATTTTGCTCTATATCTTAAACCTACCTCTCTACAACGAATTCTCAAATCTTGCCCCTCCCCTAATAATTTTTGAATTGCAGGAACTTGCTTTTCAATCTCGATTTCTGAAAAATCATCGACAACTACTCCTACATTAAAATCTTCTGCATATTTATCATCTTCAGACACTCCCCTACAGGTAATGTAAGGCAATCCACACAATAAGTATTCTGCAATTTTAAATGGAGATCTAAATTTCTGGGAAGGCGTTGGGGGTATAGCATTTAATCCAATGTCGGCTAAAGATAATAATTCTCTAGTTTGCATGTAGTTCTGGGATGAAACTATGATATAAGAGTCACCGCTGATCTGTTCTTGGACAATCCAGCTTTGAATTAAAAATTTATTATCTCTTGTTACTATAAGAAAGAAAAAACTAGGATCTATATTTCGAAGAACTCTAAAAAATCTAATAATCTCAACATCGTAATAAAGTCCTCCGAATTTTCCTAGATAAACAACTACTTTTCTCCCTTCGAGATTATACTTCTTTCTTAACTTATTGCGAGCATCAGGCAAAAAAATGAACTTAAACTCATCAACACTAGTTGGTGCTCGAAAAATGCGAGCCTTTATTTTCTTCCTCTGAAGGAACTCAACCATATATTTTGTTCCGGTAAATATTACATCAGCCCTTTTAGAGGCATAATCTTCTAACGTTTTCAGAACCCGATAATTTAATGACCCTTCATTCCAGTGACCTAAATCAAGCATGAAGGCAGAATGTGGTTCATATGTATGTACAATAAACTTAAGGTTTAAAATTTTTGAAAAAATAGCACATTGTGCAGCTGCAACATTTGCATAGGCAAAAATAATAGATGCCTTCTTGAAAAACTTCAAATACATTATCAACAAAAATGCTGATAAAAAGTCATAGAGTTTTTTCAACAAGAGATACTTACCCGTATGAAATATTTGTGGATTCCAATAAATACCTTTTTCTTGCAGTTCTTGTTTTATTGCATCCCTTTCATAAGGAGAAAGATAATACTCAGATTGTTCAAAAGTTATAAGATGAAAAATATATTTACCTTCTTTACTTAATGTAAGAAGATGTTCGTACATTAAATTTTTAAATAATGGATCATTAAAACTGTTGTAAACATAAACAATTACAGATTTTTTCGAATAAAAAGGCATTTTTAAAGATAAAGCAACAGTTTGTAAATAATTTTAAATAAATATTAAAATGTTAAACCTATCATTTTTATGAATATGTAGGCGACTCATTATAGATTACATCAACAATTCTTGATGAAGCTTTTCCATCACCAAAAGGGTTTGGAGAATTTCGCATTTTCATATATATATTCATATTGTCTACAATGGACTTAAAAACCTCAATTATTTTATTTTTGGAAGTAGTACCAAGAACAGCACAACCAGCATCAATTGCTTCATTTCGTTCTGTGGTATCCCGTAATATAATTACAGGAATTTTTAAAGTAGGAGCCTCTTCCTGAATTCCTCCTGAATCGGTTAAAATCAAGAACGATTTACTCATCAAATAAATCATACTTCCGTATGGCAGCGGATCAATTAATTTTATATTCTGCCTTCCTGACAATATTTCCCTAACAACTAACTGAACATTAGGATTAAGGTGTACAGGATAAACAAAGGTAAATTCAGGATAAGAATCCGCTAAGTGTTTGATTGCTTCGCAAATATTCTCAAACCCACCTCCAAAACTTTCTCGTCTATGCATTGTAATAATGATAAGTTTTGATTGAATATCTAGGATATTTTTAAATTCATTGGCATAGTATTGATCATTTTTCCTTGTGAGCTCAAGTCCATATAGCAAACTATCAATGATCGTATTACCAACTGTTTCGATCCTCCCTTTGACATTCTCTTTTTCTAAAGCAATGGCTGCCTCACAAGTGGGTGCAAAATGAAAATCAGCAATCTCTGAAATAATTCTTCTATTTACTTCTTCTGGAAATGGAGCATATTTATTATAAGTCCTTAAACCTGCCTCAATATGAGCTACCCTTATTTTAAGATAGTAAGCTGCCAATGAAGTAGCCATAGCTGTTGTTGTATCACCTTGAACTATTACTAAATCAGGCTTTAGCTTCTCTAAGGTTAGACTAACATCCTGAAGAATTAGAGAGGTTAACCCTGGCAAAGTTTGATTCTGAGTCATCAAAGAAATATCTACATCAGGGGCAACATTGAAGAAGTCAAAGATTTGATCCAACATTTCTTTATGCTGCCCTGTACTCAGTAAGTAAACCTTTACATCACGATGCGCCTTAAGTGCATTATAAACTGGAATTAGTTTTATTGCTTCAGGTCTAGTCCCTACTACTAAAATTACTTTCATTCTTTTTATATAAATAGTTTTTTTAGCCGTTCTACATTAAAACTTGCCTCAAATACTGGTGAAATCTCCTCTACAAGGAAATACTTCAGATCCTTTCTTTCATATGCCTTCAAAGCTAGAAGCAAACCATTGACTAAACCTTCACAATTTTCAAATGAATAAACATCTCCTCTTAATGAATTCAAGACCAAATTAGTAGTTCCTCCTGGTGTTGTAATTGCGATGATTTTTCTTTTTGCTAATAAATAATCAAGTATTTTAGAAGGAAAAAAAACAGCATCATGAGGGTGCTTAATTGGGTTATCAATAACCAATAAAATATGTGCTTCCTTTTGCAGTTCAAGACATTGAGTATAGCTTAAAACACCAACATGTTTAAAATATCCTACTCTTGATTGAAAAGCATCAATTTTTTTTTTATTTTCTCGATCCGTTGGTCCTGCAAAAATTATTTCTAATTTTTCCTCAAGATTAATTACCTGGGTTTCCAGATGAAGTAGAGCCTTAAAGAAGGCATCTGGACCCCTTGCACCAGCCAAACCACCAGTGTAAATAATTCTTAACTTATTTCCCCAAGAAAAGATGTTGTCACTTATATCTTCTTTATCATATACATTAGGAAAATATTCAAACTTATCTTCAAACTGCTTATATTTTTTTTTATAATTCTCAATCAACTTTTCTGAGGTTAGGCATATTTTATATGCAGCGTTAAAACATTCATGTTCTAAAGTGGAATGATACCTGCTCTGTTTTAAAGTATAATTATGAATTGGAGAAATACTCCATGGATCGCTTAAATGTAAAATCCATGGTACTTGAAAATATTTGTGTAATTTAAATGCAAGTATTGTACTACTAAGTGGGTAAGACCTGGAGTAAATTATATCAGGCTTAAATTTTAATAATTTGATGATTTTTTCACTTTGCAAATGAAATGTAAACTTAGAATCTGGCCAATCAATCCCCTCAGGTACCACTTTCCTAAGGAAAAAGTTAGTAATTTTTGTTTCATAGACTGGCACTTCCACTTTATTTGAAAAACCAAAATCAAAAGACCGAAGGCTTTCATCAACAGGCATGAAAAGAGTAGGTACTTTAGAAGTAACAACCTCAACTTTTAAAAGTCTTTCTTCCTTCAAATATTTATAATATTTTGCTGCTTGTAAGCATTCAGGATCACTTTTTGGGGGAAAAGCTATACTAACAAATAATAGATTCATTTAAAGAAATAATAAACTAATGTAAAATCAAGGTTAAATTTTTTTCAAGCTCACTTAGATCTACGTGGATATTTGCTATATAGATTGAATCTTTTCTATGTTCTGGGACGCAAAATTGATAAAGATAGATGTGATTTAGTACTAATGAAAGCTTATAATAAGTACTACTGTATTCTTCATTTCCAAATATCATTTTCTGAAATTCATAAACATATCCTTGTTCCTTCATGAAAATTTGATTAGTTAAACCAGCCCCATGTACTGAAACAAGAATCCGAGCATGATACATAATGGAGACCTGCTGCCAAAAGCTGTATTCCTCTAAATCTATAGCAACAAACCCATTTTCCATTAGGCAGTTCTCAACTTCCTGACTGTTTAAAATAAGCCTATTGGTACTTCGACCACGATATACATAGATTTTCTCCCCTAAATTTAAATTATTGAATTTATTCTCCTTTATAAAATCATGAGCACGCTCTCGAAGTTGCAAAATTGCCTGTTCATCAAAAACTGCTGTATAAGGCGGATTTTCTGGTATTTTCAGATTCTTCACAATTAGGTTTCGATAAACCGGAACTTTAAAAATCTCTTTTATTTTAAACATGCGAAGACTTTCAAAAGCAAAATCAGGATAATTTTCCGGAACAAGAAGAATATGGTCTTTCAACAATTCTTCAACTAAAATTAATCGAGGAAGAGCTTCTCCAAACCAATGGTAATATCCTGAACTCCAATGATTATGAATTAACAGAGCCGATTCAGAAATTTTTATTTTTTTTCTAAAAAAGAAATTAAATAAAGAATACTTGTAAAAATGCTTTTTCTTTCCCGGATATAATGGGATTGTAGCATTTATTAACTGAAAATTCTTCATTCCAATCCCACTCCTACACACGAAGACATCTTGTTCATATAAAAGATCTGGATAATAAAACAATGGTATTTCACAAGCCTTTTTAAAATAAATTTCATCTTTACCTTGGATATTTAATGGCCGCCTTAGTTCATCAAAGGAGTATTTCATTTCCTAGTTAATAATATAAATACAAAGTAGTGCTAACCTGAAGTATACCAATAAGTCAGAAGAATATTTTCAGAACTTAATCTTCTTCAAAGTTGGATCAAACGCTCAATTCTGCAAATTTGATTTTCATATGAATTAGCCTTTGCAAAGGCAATTCGTTTAGATAGTAAAGCAGTTGAGTTATAAAACTGAAGATTATTTACAGCAGCATTAAATAAAATCGGAAATTCATCAGCCTCCTTACTCATTAGTATTAAGTCAGTACAATTTTGATATTCAGAAGTCCAAGTAGCTACAATTACTTTACCAGCACCTAAATATTCCATAACTTTATGAGGGTTACTTAATTGATCCGGGTCTACAGAATTTTTATAACATACAAGAAAAATGTCTATTTCTGCATAAAACAGACTTAAATGATTAGAAGACAAAACCCCAAAATAATGAACATTTTCAAACTCTAATGTTTGTCTCTTTCTTTTTACATCTTCCCACTTTCCAGCAAAATAAAATTTAACAGCCTTATGCTTTTTTATTATTAAATACAATAAATCCCAATCTATATAACTACTATCTAAATTTCCTGCATAAAATGCTTTAATTCCATTTTCTTTAAGGGAAAAGTTTTGTTTTTCATCCTCAGTCAGCGCCTTAAAACTATTCAAACCATGGTTAATAAAATGTGAATTATTATTATAAGTGGCTAACCTATTTACAATTGGTTGACTAGAGCCAAAACAGATATTAGCAGTGGAAGCTGCTTTAGCAATTTGAAAATCCTGATTCAAATCTACGATATGAGAAATTTTATAAACTGTGGCTGGTAGTGCAGCAAAATCAAAAAATACAGAATTATCAAATGACCAAACAATATCAAACTGCACGCCACATAATTCCTCCAGTTGCTTATAAACTCTCTTAATAAACCTCTTTTGAAGAAATGGTGGGTAGAATCGTATCCCTTTGGGAAATCCATTGTAATTTACTTGCCAAACATTTTCGTAAATTGTGGATACAACTTCTTTGCTTTTTGTTGGTGGATTTAAGAAATAAATTTTATTATTTTTTTGACCTAAATGTGTTGCATAATGATGTTTGGAAACAAATAAACTATTCCAAGACTCCGGCGATATCAGTAAAATAGTTTTATTATTAATCAACATATTTATAATACAAATTAATTACCTTACATATTTCCAACTCAAAATTTCCATATACAGACACTGCATGAAATGCATTATCAACTGTCTTCCCTATTAAATCATCTCTATTGGCGAGTAAATTTGTAATTAATAGTGCTAAATCCATCGGGTTCCATCGTTCCACTTTGAATACAGAATCATTAAATATTTCACTATCATATTTTACCGGTCCTAAGATCACAGGTACTTTACACGCCATTGCCTCCATTGCTGAAACTGGTGTTCCATCAGAGAGTGGGTTCATTATTACCAAAGAAGCCTGCTTATATAATCCTATTAGTGCTTTATGTTCTAACGTTGGAAAGAATATGAATTTTGTGTCAATACTATTCGCTTTGTTTTTTACTTTATTGAAATACTCAATATTCTTTGTATCAGAATTAAGAAACACAAAACTGTATTCTCTTTTATATTTTTCATCTAATAGTTTTATTGCATCCAATGTAAATTCATGATTATAAATTGGCTGCATATTGCGAGGCATCAAAATAAATGGACTGCCGTCAACCAATGGAGAAAAATTTGATTGGTATACACAACCTAAATCAACTCCCACTCGTATAACATTTATTTTAGGTTTAAGATCAGCGGAAATCTGAAGCAATGAATTTCTCTGTGAGGTTGAAGAACACGTAATTTGATCGGCATAGGTAAATGAAGTTTTGTACCTCTCGTAAACTATTCTATTTAATATCCCTTTTCTTTGATCAAAAGAAGGAATAGTTTTTAATATATCTGAACCATGGGTAGTAATGAAAATAGGTATTTTGAATATATATTTAAACCTACACCAGAGAGCATTTGGTTCTGCATAAATTATATGCAAAATTATTACTTTATACTTTTTAATAAGTTTTCTTATATGTAAAGCACCTTTTGCCTCTCTAAGAGGGTGCAAAACTGATGGATCAGGTAAGGGCTGCTCCACATTGAAAGAAACTTCATTTTTTAAATGATTATTTTGCCATGTATGAAAATGGTTCCATCGTGGAACTACAATACATTTAATTCCTTTTCTACAAAAAGCTTCAATCCAACGCCGATCATGAATTGAATTTGGATCAGCCACATACAAAACAACCATATATTTAATTACTACACACCTTATAAAAAATACATTCAAAATATTCTTTAACACTTTGTAAAAGTGATTGTCGAATACAATATTGGAATGTTCTCCAGTTGTTCAATATCTTAGGCCTCAGTACTACTGCTTTCCACGAAGATACAATTGCGCTACCATATAATCTATTGTACATAAAGTTACTTGAATATTCTCTATAAATAAGAGACGGATCAATTAGGTAGGGCTGTTTTAACTTATATAAATATGAATCAACCCTTTCTACCTCTCCTAATTCAAGGTCATCTTTTCCATAAACCTTCCTTTGATTAGCCAAATACTGCACAACATAAAATGCTAAACTCTTATTAAGGTTCACATCCTTTGAGGCAGATCCTTTAATTTGTCTATAGTAATAGAGGCCATCTTCAATATTATAGCATTTATATTTTTCAGCAATTCTAAATACAAAATCGTAATCAAAAAAAGCCATCCGATCAAAATAAAGCCTGTAAAGTCCAACTTCATCAATTATTTTTTTTCTAAACATTATTAGTGCTCCTCCAAAAACATTTATTTTATAAATACTTAGAAGAACTTCATCATAAGTAACAGGGTGCTTACTGGAACGAATAAATTTCCCATATTGATCTACATAAACTGCCTGACACCCAACTAACCCCACCTCACTATTACCTATTAATTCGCTAACCTGCTTCTCTATTCGAATCCGACTTGACCAATCATCTGCATCTTGATAAGCTAAAAACTCACCTTTAGCGTTCCTAAGTAAAAAATTACGTGTCTTCAACTCACCTAAATTTATTTCATTCCTGAAAACTTTTATTCGGTCATCATTAAATTTTTTAATAATTTTTAAAGTTGAATCAGTCGATCCATCATCACAAATCAGAAATTCATAATTCGTATAAGTTTGTTTTAAAATACTTTGAATCGCTTCAGCAACATACTTTTCAGAGTTGTACGTTGGCATTAAAATAGATACTAAAGGTTTACTTGAACCATTTAGCAATTCTCCTCTTTGTAGCATTTAAGAAAAAGTATCTTTTTGAATAATCCCTCCTGTTCCAAACAATTAACCATCCTCTATTTTCTGACTTCTTAATGACCTTTACTCTAAAGTTCAAACGTTCAAACCTTTTTATTTGAAGATCTAATTGATTTAAATCAGAAACAAGATCTTGATGATAGAGAATAAGCCCGACTTTCAAACATCTGGCAATTTGCTTATCACTTAAAGAATTTAAGATTTCAAACTCTGCTCCCTCACAATTAAATTTAATGAGATCAATTTTTTGTATATTATACTCATCCATAAATTGTGACAAATTTACAGACTTAACTGATTCGAAGGAATCTGATAAGCGACTGGTAATACTGTGCCCCCAATTACCTGCGTCTTTACTATGGTATAATTTAACTTCTCCATCCACTGCCGCAACTGCTTTGTGAAAGGCATTGATGTTTTTTATATCATTATAATCAATATTACTTTTAAGTAATTTAAACGTTTCATTACATGCTTCAAAAGCGAATATCTTTGAATCAGGAAATTGATATGATGTCAATAAAGAAAAGGTTCCAATATGCGCTCCTATATCAAAAAAAACTGCATTGGCTGATAATTTAAATGAAGGTATCTCCTTATAAAAAATATCATTATCAAAACTATGTTTTAATACCTTTTCATCTTCTGTGTCTTTCCTATAAAAAATATTTTGATTATTCCATTTTAATGTTCCGTATTCGCTGCCTTCCATGTATTTATTATATTTAAAAAACCATGTTTTTCTCTAGTATGCATCTTACCTGTAGAATAAAAATTATTTGCCACTATTTCTAAAGAACATGCATTTTCAATGTTGTGAAAAGTTTCATATCCATCAGAACACCAAAGATCAACGGTATAATTCCCTGGGTTTAAGGGCAATTTTTCACAGAAGCACTCTACCACTTGAACATTACCCCTATCATTCATATGAATTCCTGTATTTGAATAAAGATTATCAAAGGTCACTATTTTCACTCCACTTATGTCCCTCAAAGTAATTGCAAAATAAAGTATACCACCTGCCTCTATTTTTTTTAACTGCAGAATAAATTTAATATTAGAATAGAAAGGAACTTGAAAACAACCTTCTACAATCTTAAATTCGACTTCCTCGTTTAATACCTGCATCTGAGTGAATATTACTCTTTTACTTCCAGTAGAGACTCGCTTCGATAAGTTAGCCTCATAATTTTCATTTACAGAAAGATAAGAGGTAATTACTTCTATTGAAGATCCTATTTTTGACACTCTTCCTTCACCTAACAGAATTCCTCTTGCACAAAGCCCTTCAACTGCTGCCATATTATGGCTAACAAACAACACTGTCCGCCCTCCACTCTTACTCACCTCATCCATTTTCCCTAAACACTTCTTCTGAAATTCAGCATCACCCACTGCCAATACCTCATCAATTATCAAAATCTCAGGTTCCAAATGAGCTGCAACTGAAAATGCCAACCGCACCTTCATTCCACTGCTGTAATGCTTTACCGGTGTATCGATAAACTTCTCAACCCCGCTAAAGGCTACAATTTCATCAAACTTTGCTTTAATCTCCCTGCGCTTCATCCCGAGAATTGTGCCATTAAGAAAGATATTTTCACGGCCACTTAATTCAGGATGGAACCCTGTACCTACTTCCAGCAAAGAGCTTACCCGCCCATTTATTTCAAAACGACCTTTTGTGGGTTCAGTAATTCGGCTCAAAATTTTGAGCAACGTACTCTTCCCTGCTCCATTCCGGCCGATAATTCCTACAGCCTCACCTTTCTTTATTTCAAAACTAACATCCTTTAGCGCCCAGAATTCTTTGCTTTCGGCAATCTGTTCACCGCCCCTGCCTCGCAGTTTATCCATCCAGCTTCCGAAGCTTTGCCTGAAGTCGCCGCTTTTGGCCTGGCCTATCTGGTAGCATTTACCTAAATTTTCTACCCGTACTGCTATATCACTCATACCTTATACTATATCAGCCATTACCCGCTCTACTTTTCTGAAATAAAAGAGCGCACTTACAAACAAAATTCCAATTAGTGCAAAGGAAACATATGCGAACTCTGATGGGGCTGCACCGCCTAAAATGGACCAGCGGAAGCCTTCCACTACTCCTGCCATAGGGTTCAGGTAATAAATTATGACTGCCCAATCTGGTAAATTATTGATTATAGTCTCTGCGGGATAGGCGGTTGGGGTGGCATAAAGGCCAAACTGCACCAGAAATGGCACTACATGCTGAAAATCGCGGTAGCGGATGGTGAGGGCACTAAGCCATACCCCTACTGCAAGGGCGGATATAATTGTCAAAAGAATAAAAACCGGCAGGTATACGATATTCGGCCCCGGCACAAATTTATATATTACCATTAATACAGCCAGAAACAGGAAGCCAATGGCAAAATCGACAAAACCTACCACTGCCTTGGAAAGTGGAATAACCAAACGGGGGAAATATATTTTTTTCACCATTTCCTGGGCTCCAATAATAGAGTTCCCTGACTGGTTGAGTACAAAGGCAAAATAGGACCATGCAGTCATTCCTGTAATAGCAAAGAGCGGATAAGGCACACCGCCTGTATCTACTTTGACAGCTTTTCCAAACACAACTGTAAAGATAAGCAGTGTTGCCGCAGGCTGAAGGAAGGCCCATAGAAATCCGAGGAAAGTTTGGGCATAGCGGACTCTTAAATCCCTGTAGGCGAGGATCAGGAAAAGATCGCGGTAATTGAACAGCTCCCGAAGGTTTAAACTTAATTTGCGTTTGTCGGCATCGACAACGGTCTTATGCATGGTAATTTGGTTTGCATTATTCCAGCTTCAAAAATAGGAGTTTCGGCCAACAAAAAAACCCCGAAATGAAAAAAGAACTTGCATGCACTAAAAAATCTATAAGCACTGCAGCTGATTGATTTTTAATGGGTTGCGGTATTTAAAAATTAATTCACATTGAATAATGCCTCCTGAAGCCCTGCTAAATTAACATCTGTTTGATGGCGGAATAATGATGAGAATAAATTAAGGTAATATTAAAATGGATCATTGATAAAAAGGCAACAGTGGATCAGCCGGAGGTCTTTTCCTGTTAGGCTATGTATAATGAATCAAATTTTGCTGTCATGCTGACGTCAGGAAGCATCCTTCCAAGTATGATAATCCTTCAGAACTTCAAATATGGAAAGATTTCTCCTGTCGTCGAAATGACAAAATCATGCTTAAAGGTATTCATCAGACACAGCCTAATTAAAGAATCCGGCAAATCCTGATGCTGGCTAAAATTTCCTGATTACCCAATACCCCTCATACTCCTCCGCTCTGGCCATTTCTGTTTGGGTAAGCAATTCTTCTCCCAGCTTTTCCCCGGGGCGGAGGCCGGTAGTTTCATGGGCGCAGTCAGGGCATATTTCGCGGGCCAGATCTGTAATCTTTTTTTGCTCTCCTTTGGATACAAATATCTCTCCTCCCCTGCTTTCCCTCAGGCTCAGGAGCAACATTTGCACTGCCTGACCGAAACTGATAAAGTAACGCCAGGCATCCGGATGGGTAATTGGTAGCTTTTTGGTGTTTTTCTTACGTTGGAAGACTTCCGCCACAGACCCACTGGACCCCAGCAGGTTAGGAAGCCTGAGTATGCTGGCCTGAAGATTCTTTTTCCCGTCTGCCTCCATGATAATCCTTTCGCTACATAATTTAGTAGCTCCGTAAACTCCTTCAGGTGAAGCAGCCTTATCAGTGGAAATTCCGATCAGCTGCTGCACGCCCTGCTGTAATGCTGCTTTCACCATATTTTCTGTGCCAAGGATATTGGTTTTGACGAACTCCATGGGATTAGATTCTGCCAGGGGGGCATGCTTAAGGGCTGCGGCATGAATACTGATATCTATTCCTTCACAGGCTTCCGCTACTCTCCGCTCATCCCGAACATCGCCCAGCATAAATTGGAGTTCTTTAAATTCCTCTTCCGGGAATTCCTGCCGCATTTCAAACTGCTTCAACTCATCACGCGAAAATATCAGCAGCCTTTTGATCCCGGTAAAATCCTGCAGCACCTTCTCCACAAAAGCGCGCCCCAAAGAACCTGTCCCGCCTGTAATGAGGATACTTTTGTTTTTTAGTTGCTCGTTTTTAGTTGTTGGTTGTTCGGGGGACATAGTCTGTACTGAGAAATTGCTTTGACTGGTTAATGAGACAGAAACATCTAATAAATAGTTAAGCTTCATTGTCATCCCGACCTCAGGAGGGATCTTTCCAAGTCTAGTTCCTGAGAGGCATCAAACCGTGAAAGATCCCTCCTTCGTCGGGATGACAAAGCGGCTATTTATGCTCAAAATCAATCTGTCTTACTCCTTAAAAGTAGCCAAAATAAAAAACATCATCCTTTTAAAGAATGATGTTTTTATGTTTTATGCTTTTTTAGCTTTTTATACCATTGGGCACGCGTTGCAAACACACGCCAGGGATCTGTTTTCTATCCTCTAACTTCTATCTTCTCACTTCTAAATAATCATTCCAGCACCTACGGTTTCGTTAGTAAACTGGTCGATGATAATGATGCTTCCTGTATTGCGGTTTTTCTTATAGCTGTCATAGAAAAGCGGCTCGGTGGTACGGAGCAGGATGCGGCCAATGTCATTCAGGCCTATATGCTTATCGTCTTCCATACGGTGCAGGGTATTGATGTTTACTTTATAGCGCACATCTTTTACAATACACATAGCCGTTTTAGTAGTATGCTTGATAATGTATTTTCCGCGCTCCTGCACAGGCTTCTGGTTCAGCCAGCACACCATCAGCTCAATATCCTGCCCGATTTCCGGCTGGTTATTTGGCTTTACAAGCATGTCTCCCCTGCTGATATCAATATCATCTTCAAGGGTCACGGTTACGGACATAGGCGCAAAAGCCTCTTCAAGCTTTTCGTTATACACCTCTATCGTTTTTACCTTAGAGGTAAATCCGGAAGGAAGGGCCATTACCTCATCGCCCGGCTTAAATACTCCTCCTGCCACACGACCTGCATACCCACGGAAATCATGGTGCTTGTCTGACTGAGGGCGGATTACATATTGTACCGGGAAGCGGGAGTCGACATGGTTCTGGTCATTGCCTATGTTTACTGTTTCCAGCGTATAAAGCAAGGTTGCTCCGTTATACCAGTCCATCCTTGTTGATTTATCCACCACATTATCGCCTTTCAACGCACTGATAGGAATATAGCGGATATCTGAAATGCTTAATTTAGAGCTGAAATCTTCAAAGTCGGCGCGGATGCGGTTAAAAACATCTTCACTGTAATCCACCAGGTCCATTTTGTTCACACACAGCACCAGGTGCTTGATCTGAAGCAGGGAGGCAATAAAAGCGTGGCGGCGGGTTTGCTCCACTACTCCATGGCGTGCATCCACAAGTACAATGGCCAGGTTGGCAGTAGATGCTCCCGTTACCATGTTACGGGTATACTGGATGTGGCCGGGAGTATCGGCAATAATAAACTTACGGCGCGGAGTGGCAAAGTAGCGGTAAGCCACATCGATAGTAATGCCCTGCTCCCGCTCGGCGCGTAAACCATCTGTTAAGAGGGAAAGGTCCACATACTCTGTTCCGCGTTGCTTGCTGCTGGCTTCGATCGACTCCATCTGGTCTTCGAAGATGGCCTTGGAATCAAATAAAAGGCGGCCAATGAGGGTACTCTTTCCATCATCCACACTTCCTGCAGTGGTAAAACGGAGCAGGTCCATGTTCAGGTACTGGTTATCGGCTTCGATTGGTTGAGCTATATTTTTTTCAGACATAATGTTAGTCTTGAGTATTGAGTAGTGAGTATTGAGTATTTAAGTGCCTGGTGGCCAGAGAATAGTGGCTGGTGATTGGTATAAAACGGCATAGCCACTAAGCACCAACCACTAACCACCAATTTAAAAATATCCCTGCTTTTTCCTGTCTTCCATGGCGGCTTCGGAGCGCTTGTCGTCGGCACGGCCTCCTCTTTCGGTTACTCTTGCTGAGGCTACTTCCTGGATGATCTCTTCCAGCGTTTTGGCGGGAGATTCCACAGCTCCTGTACAGGATGCATCGCCAACGGTACGGAAACGAACTACCTTCTTCACATATTCCTCTCCATCCATCAGGGTAATAAATTCTGATTTTGCCAGCAGTACTCCACCACGGTTTACGATATCACGCTCATGAGAGAAGTAAATACTTGGAATTTCAAGCCCTTCCATGGCTATATATTGCCACACATCCATTTCAGTCCAGTTACTGATCGGGAATACACGGAAATGCTCTCCCTGATTCTTGCGGCCGTTCAGGAGATTCCACAGCTCGGGACGCTGGTTTTTAGGATCCCACTGTCCGAACTCATCCCTGTGAGA
Source organism: Cesiribacteraceae bacterium YIM B00369 (assembly GCA_017948555.1). Lineage (GTDB taxonomy): Bacteria > Bacteroidota > Bacteroidia > Cytophagales > Cyclobacteriaceae > Nafulsella. The sequence goes on from JAFMYY010000018.1 coordinate 16,521, forward strand.
GAAAAACCGCTCTTTGGCACGTGCTTTCTCCTCGTCGCGGCGGGCGCCACCAAAAGCGGCATCAAAACCATATTCCTCAATTTTATCAAGAAGGGTAATGGTCTGCAGTCCGTTCCTGCTTGGGTTTGGTCCTTTTTCTTCCTGAGCTTTGCCCTGGTCGATGGATTCCTGCACACTTCCCACTAACAGCTGTACGCCCAGCTTTTTCACAAGCTTATCGCGGAATTCGATTGTTTCCTTAAAGTTGTGGCCTGTATCGATATGCATCAAAGGGAAAGGCATTTTAGCAGGATAAAAAGCTTTTTCCGCCAGGCGGGTCATCACAATAGAGTCCTTTCCTCCTGAAAAAAGAAGAACAGGGCGTTCAAACTGGGCAGCTACTTCGCGCATAATGAAAATAGCTTCTGCTTCGAGCTGCTTCAGGTGTGTTAAATTATAGGATGCCATATATTAATGTACTAATGTTTTAATTCAATGATAGAATGAGTGAATTTAAGAACCAATACTCATTTCTTTTATCTCATGTCTCAAATCTATTGTCTCACGTCTATTTTCTATTGTCTGTAATCTGTCTTCCTGCTTAATTCCCGGTAGATGATATCCACACATTCTTCGAGGGATTGTTTTTCAGTATCCACTTCCAGCCATGGATTTTCGGGGACTTCAAAGGGAGCATCGAGGCCGGTAAAATTCTTTATCTCTCCGTTCAGTGCTTTTTTATACAATCCTTTCACATCCCTTTTCGCACAGGCATCGAAAGAGCATTTTACTGAAAGCTCCAGAAAATCCTTCTCCCCGATAATATTTTTTGCCTGCTCCCTTACTTCGGCCACAGGGCTGATGAAGGAACAGATCGTCACGATTCCGCAATTCAGGAAAAGCTTAGCGGCTTCTGCAGACCTGCGCAGGTTTTCAGTACGGTCGGCTTCTGAAAAGCCAAGGTTATTATTTAAACCTGTGCGCATATTATCGCCATCGAGCAGCTGAGTCAGGCGACCCGACTCATGCAGCTTCCTTTCAAGCGCCCGGGCAATAGTGCTTTTACCGGAACCGGAAAGCCCCACCATCCATACCACCACGCTTTTCTGCTTCAGTAAGGCTTCTTTTTCTTCTCTCTGGAGGACGGTGTCGAATATAGGATGTATGTTTTCCACTGCTGAATTTTAACTTGTCCGTTAAAAACCACAAAAATAAGGTTTTTACCCGAACTGTTCACCTAAGCCGGAAACTTTCTTTAAATTTGCATAGAAAAAAAGTAAAAGCGGGTATTAGACGGGAGATATGAGACCTGAGAAGTCAGATATCAGGACCTTATATTTTTTAACAATAAAGTTACTATCCACCAGCCACTAACCACTAAGCACTTTAAAGATGAACGAACAGGAACTTCTTCAGAATACAGATATGCAATTCCTTGTGGAAACGGCCAAAATGGCCGGCGATGCCATTATGGAAGTGTACAGCCGTAAAGATCTTTTCGACCGGGTGGATTATAAAACAGATGACTCCCCCCTTACACTGGCCGACCAGCGTTCCCATGAAGTAATAAAGAAGCGGCTGGAGGAAAAATATCCCCGGATCCCTGTTATTTCGGAGGAAGGAAAGGAAATTCCCTATGAAACCAGGAAAGAGTGGATGGCCTTCTGGTGTGTGGATCCCCTGGATGGAACAAAGGAATTTATCAAGCGCAACGGAGAGTTTACCGTTAACATTGCTTTAGTATATGACCAGCAGCCGATCCTGGGCGTTATATATATTCCTGAAGCAGGCCTGTTTTATTATGGCAGCAAGAAGGAAGGTGCTTTCAAAAAAGCAACAGACAGTGAGGCTGAAAAAATAAAAGTATCCGGCAAAAAAGAAGACCTGACGGCAGTACAAAGCCGCTCCCACACATCGGAGGAAGAAATGGATATTCTGCGTTCTTTTTCAATAAAGCAGTACGTAACCACCGGCAGCTCTATAAAATTCTGCCTCGTAGCCGACAGCACTGCCGACCTGTACTACCGCCACGGCCCGACCATGGAGTGGGATACCGCTGCCGGCCAGGCGATCCTCGAAGCAGCCGGAGGCAAAGTACTCTCCGGAGCCCAACCCCTTCGGTATAATAAGGAAGTACTAAGGAATGAGTCTTTCATCTGCAGGGGGTTTTAGTGTACTGATAAATAGTGGGGCATATTTATTTCACACCTAAAAAGCCAGCTTTGTCATCCCGACGAAGGAGGGATCTTTCCACATGATTGCTCCTCTGAGGCCTCAAACGCGGAAAGATGCTTCCTTACGTCAGCATGACAAAGCGGCTATTTATGCTCAAAATTAGCCTGTCTTAGTACTTAACATTTACCCGGCCCACACAACCGGCTCCTTATTCTTCATTCTTAATTCATAATTCTTCATTAATTAAAATGCGTATCCTTTTCCTGGTTCCTTATCCTGAAGGGAAAGCACCTTCGCAGCGGTTCAGGTTTGAGCAGTACCTGCCCGTCCTGAAAGAAAAAGGTTATAAGGTGAGGGTTGAGCCTTTCCTGGGGCAGGACACCTGGGAAATACTATATAAGGAGGGAAATACTGTAAAAAAAGCCCGGGGTATTTTGAAGGGTTTTGGAAGAAGGATAAAAACTTTATTTCAGCTGCACCGGTATGAGCGTGTCTTTATTCACAGGGAGGCAAGCCCTGTCGGACCACCGGTCTTCGAATGGCTGATTGCGAAAATGTGGAGGAAACGAATTATTTTTGATTTTGATGATGCCATCTGGCTGCCAAACACCTCTGCCCAAAACAGCATAGCCGCCAGCCTGAAATTTCACCAAAAAACGGCTGCAATATGTCGCTGGAGTCATACCATCAGCTGTGGCAATAAATTTCTGGCAGATTACGCACAGCAAAATACAAAAAAAGCCCGGGTAACAGTAAACCCTACAACCATCGATGCACTACAGCACCACAAACAGCTGAAGGACCACAACAGTGAGCCTGTGGTAATAGGCTGGACCGGCACCCACTCAACCATTAAATACCTGAAGCCCCTCGAGCCGGTGCTCCGCGAGCTGGCAGAAAAATATCCGCAAATTATTATCAGGGTCATCTCCAATCAGGCTCCTGAATTATCAGTTCCACGACTCCAATTCATCCCATGGAATAAAACCACAGAAATTGAGGACCTGCTGAGCTTTCACATTGGTCTGATGCCTTTAACAGAAGATCAATGGTCGGCCGGAAAGTGCGGATTTAAAGCACTGCAGTATATGGCCTTAGGAATCCCGCCTGTTGTATCCCCGGTAGGTGTCAATACTGAAATTGTTAGACACGAAGCATCAGGGTATATTGCCAACACCCGTGAGGAATGGTTTCTTTATCTTGAAGAACTGATCAGAAACACTGAATTACGCAAAGAAATAGGTTTAAAAGCCCGTCAGGCAGTAACAGAACGTTTTTCCGTTGAAGCCAATACCCCCGTTTTTCTGGGCCTTTTTGATGGATAGGGAAATAAAACTACCAGAGCTGCCACATAAAAGGGCAACATCGGGATTTTGTAGCGCACCAGCGAACCAAAATTGTAGGTGGCAATACCGATAGCGAAAGCAAAGCTCAGACTGAACAGCAGACAGAATACCAAAAAAGGGTTCCCTGCAATATTTTTAAAAGTATTCTTTACCCCTCTTTTATAGAACACATACAAGGTAAACACCAGCAAAACCAGGCTTTCCAGGGAAGAAAGCAGCATCACCGGATTCTTCACCTCCCACAGATAGGGCCGGAAAAGTGTAACATTGATAGCAAGTGGTGTTTTCCTGAGCATTCCCATAGGGCTATAATCATAATCGCCAAGGGTATAAAGGGAACCTCCCTGCTGCTCACTCACATAGGTTAACCAACGTGCGGTTGCTTCCGCTGTATGAGAAATATTATTAATATTGTATCGCCCACTATCTTCCCCTACCTGGATTATAGCCATATAACCCAAACCAGCTGCAATTATTAATACTAATGGTGTAACCATTGCTTTCAGGGCAAAGGAGCGGATCTTACCTACCCTGGAGAGGAAGACCCACAAAATGGCGGCAGGCAGAAAACAGAGCAGGATATAGATTTTAATACTGTAGATCAGCCAGCAGCTCAACAACAATACAATACTAAAAAGTAGCACCCATTCCCTTCTGAAGAAGATCTTATAAACTGCATAAGTGGCCCAGCCTACAGCGGCCAGAGTGAGCGTATCTTTTAACAGCCCCGAGCCCCAGAAGAATACAGAAGGAATAAACAGCACTGCCCAAGCCAGGTGTTTGTGCAAATAGGGATACAGCTTATAAAAGGTGAGGTACAAAACCCACAGCCCGCTAAAGCTTAATACCGCAAACATGCAGGCTATTACTCCATATACATTAAAGGATAAAAGAGAAAAAAAACCGGCAAAACGGACTACTCCATAGGAATGGGAATCCCGAAAAAACCACATCTGGGAGGCATATTCAAAGGTATCAGGCAAATACCTGTTTTCTCCAAATATCAATTTTAATGCACTTAAAGGAGATTCCTGAAATGCTTTCCATACAAAACCTACATCATGGTAATAATTGAAGGTATCGCCACCCCCGTAATAGAACTGGTAAACCAAGCCCACGCCTAGCGCCCCTACAATTTTCACACTCAGGCCGGGGAGAAAATACTTTCGGGTATGCGCATCACTCACCCATGGCCGGATTACATAGGCCAGCATGTAAATCAGCAGGAGGTAAAGTGGCGTAAGGAAAACATCCCAAAGGTCCATATGTGGCTGGTGGCTCGTTTTTTTGTTAGTGGCTGGTGCTGTGTTTGAGAATGAAGAATGTAGAATGATGAATGAAGAATCGAGGTCTCTTTTTAATTCTTCATTCATCATTCTTAATTCTACATTCTACAACTTACATTTCCCTCAGCCTTAAACGAGCCTTTTCATGAGTGTCGTGGCTTCGTTTGGCATGTTTTTTTACTTCCCTGTAATACTTTTTTGCTTCCCTTGTGTCACCCTGGTCTTTGGCTATATCTCCAAGGGAAAGGAGCGCATATAATAAGTAGCCTGAATCGTAGGCTTCGTCGCTTTTGGCAAACACAACCGTGCGCTCAAAATAAGGCTTTGCCTGATCGTACTTTTTAAAGTTCATATACATCTGCCCCAGATAGAAGGAAGCATATCGCCCGCTGATGGATTCATAGCCGAGCATGCCACTGTCTATTTTGGCCAGGATGCTTTTCGACTCCTGCTCAAGTTTATTATAATTTCCGGTGCTATACAACATCCGGGCATAATACCTGTGGAAATACGGGTTGTCGGGATAGGTGGTGTGCAGGTACTCCGACATCCGGAGCGCTTCGAATGGTTTATTCTCATCCAGCGCCAGAATGCGCATAAGGAAATACTGTGCTTCCGTTCTTGTATAGAATGCATTATAGGCCACTTCTTTCAGCTGCTGCATGCCTTTCTTTTTATCCCCGTCAGGAAAGAACATCAGCACAGGCTTCAGGAGCGGATAATTATCCGGCACCCATTCGGCATAATAATTATAAAGCGCATCGCCAAAAAGGAATTCCGGACCAAGATCTTTTTTCTCTTTGTTCATTTCCAGGTAATTGAGCGCACTCTTCCCTGTCGATGCTGCTTTCCGCCAGCTTTTCCGCTCAGAGTGCAGGCGGCTCTGGAAAGCGTAGGCAGCTGACAAAAAGAAGGAAGCTTCTATATTTTCAGGGTTTGCCTTATACATCCTGTCAGCCAGGTAAAGGGACGTATCCATATAAGCCAGGAAGCGCGCATCATGTCTTTTATTATCAATGTTAGGCATAATCTTCCACCACTCGCTCATCCCCATCAGGAAATAAGGTAGTGGGTGGGCAGGATACTTCTGTTTAAGCCAGCGAAACTGCTGCTCTGCCTGTGCAAACTTAAAATTATACATATCATTTAATGCCTGGGTAGTCTCAATCTGGAGATTCATATCCAGCAGCAATAAATTACTTTTTTTCTGTTGTCCGTCTGCCTCACCTATCCACTGCGCCTGTGCAACACCTGTTCCAAGCACCAGCCAGCAGATAAGGAAAATCACATTTTTATACATACTGTTCATTAATGACTATACCCGATTTCTCCTGCAAATTAACAGCATTAAACGGGGAGAATAATACACCCCGCTCAGCTCTCCTCCTTTTGTATCAACAACTATATCAACCCTATAATCAACAACCGTGCTAAAATCCTCCGGCTTAATTTTCATCAAAAGAGCGAACGAAAAGAGAAAGTGCCGGACTTTGTTTAAGTAAGCCCACACAATTGTTTTCAACCAAACAACCAGCATTGTCATGCCGATCTCAGGAGGCATCTTACCAGGTCTGAAGCCTCAAAAAGGTCATTTATCTGGAAAGATCCTGCCACTAACTTATTATGACAAAGCGGGCTATTTATGAGTAAACTAAGTCCGTCACACTAATTAATTCCTTTAGCTAAATCAAATTTTCATAAAAAAAATTCTCCCATACCATTTTATTCCACTCTATTCCTTACATGCAACACATTTATTTACAGCCACTTCACTCTCCCGCCACCTTCTTTTCTAACGTTTTAATTCTGTTTCATTGCGTTAGGATACATCCCCGAAAATATTCCCGCCGGAGAACAGCGCCTATACCAATACCTCTTCCCCCTCCGCGACCTTTGCGAAAAAAAGCTTTGCGCCCTTTGCGTGAACCCTTTCACATCTTTACTTCCTCCCTTCCGGAGCAACATTATTTTTCTTAAAACGCCGGAAATTTTATATTCTGCTTAAAAGAAATATTTTTGTGGGAATTTCGCCGGGGAGCCAGTATCTTGAACGGCGAAATTTAACAAACTTTAACATAAAGTAAATAAGCCTTTTTATACAGCTGGTACTTTCTTTCCCGTTGAAAGAGTCGAAAGTAAAAAGGGTAAACAACTGGTTTAAACTCTTCAGCTGCTAATACCATACCTATGCGTAACTTCAAAATTCTGAATGACATTACAGGCTGGGCCTTGTTCCTGCTTACCACTATTGCATACACACTGGCCGTGGAAGAAACGGCGAGTTTCTGGGATGTAGGCGAGTTTATTGCTGTTTCTTATAAGCTACAGGTTCCCCACCCTCCGGGAGCTCCCCTCTTCCTGCTGATCGGCCGGATGTTTTCCTTCCTGGCTGCCGATGTATACTCTGTGGCCTTCTGGATTAATATGGTAAGTGTGGTGAGCAGTGGCCTTACCATTTTGTTCCTTTACTGGACCATTGTTTTACTGGGGCGCAAAGTGGGCAATATCGATATTGGCAAGGAAACTCCTTATCAGTCGGCAATGCTCATCGGCAGCGGCATTATTGGTTCCCTCGCCTTTGCGTTTTCCGATTCATTCTGGTTTTCGGCCGAAGAAGCTGAAGTTTACGCAATGTCTTCATTTTTCATGGCCATCGTTTTCTGGGCGGCCCTGAAGTGGGAAGTGATTACTGATGCACAGCTGGAAAATAAATGGCTGATCCTGATTGCATACATCATCGGCTTGTCCATTGGGGTGCACCTTCTGAACCTGGTGGCTATTCCGGCAATGGCGCTTATTTACTACTTTAAAAAGTACAAAAAAATAAGTACACAGGGCATAATAGCCGCCATGGCCATTGGTCTTGTTATTGTGGGCATCATCATGATTGGGGTTATCCCCGGTATTCCTTCGGTGGCAGGCTGGTTTGAGATCCGCTTTGTTAATAACCTGGGGCTGCCTTTCGGTTCCGGCATGATTTTTTTCCTGCTTGTATTCCTGGGTGCCCTGATTTACGGGATCATCTATTCTCATAAAAACGGGAAAGAGCTTCTTAACACCGCTCTTTTATCTCTTGCCTTTATCCTGATCGGGTATTCCAGCTATGTGCTTGTCCTGATCCGCTCTAATGAAAATCCTCCAATTGACGAGAATAATCCTGAAAACCTCATCTCCTTTGTTTCCTACCTTAAAAGGGAACAGTATGGTGACCGCCCTCTTTTGTACGGCCATTATTTCGATGCCGAAGTTACCGGCTACGAAAAGGGAGATCCTGTATACAGGAAAGGGAAAGACAAATACGAGATTGCCTATTACAAGCAGGAGTATAAGTACTCAGAGAACAGCAAAAAGACGATCCTGCCGCGTATGCACAGCATTCAGCCTAACCACAAACAGCTGTATCGCCAGCGTGTGGGCTTACGCCCCGACCAAAGCCCTACCTTTGGCGACAACCTGAGTTATATGATCAGTTACCAGATGGGCCATATGTACTGGCGCTATTTTATGTGGAATTTTGCAGGCCGCGAAAGTGATATTAAAGATGCAGGCTGGCTTACCCCTGCCGATGCCTTTGAAAAGGACCTGCCCCATATGCTGGAAAGCAATAAAGGGCGGAACAACTTCCTGTTCCTTCCTCTCCTTCTGGGCATAATAGGAGCGGTATTTCATTATAAGCGGGATGTAAAAGGCTTCGGCATTGTGGCACTTCTTTTCTTCCTCACAGGCCTTGCCCTTATCCTGTACCTGAACTCTCCTCCTGTGGAACCGCGCGAAAGGGATTATATATATGTAGGTTCTTTTTATGCCTTTGCCATCTGGATAGGTTTTGGGGTGTATGCCATTGGAGAAGGGCTTGCGCTCATTACTAAAAAGAGAACCATTGCCATGCCGGCCATCGCCACAGCGCTCTGCTTAGTGGTACCGGGTATTATGGCTGCCGAAGGCTGGGACGACCATGACCGTTCGGACCGTTTCTTCTCTGTTGACTCTGCAAGGAATATGCTTGCTTCCTGTGCCCCTAACGCAATATTATTTACCGGAGGCGATAACGATACCTTCCCGCTCTGGTACGCGCAGGAAGTGGAAGGATTCCGGACAGATGTGCGGGTAATTGTGTTAACTTACTTTAACACCGACTGGTATATAGAGCAGATGACCCGCCAGACATATGAATCGGAGCCGCTTCCGTTCAGCCTTACCAAAGAAAACTACCAGCAGGGCGGTTTGAATGATATTATTTATTACGTTGAAAACAAAAATGTTAAAGGCGCTTTACCCCTGAACCAGTATATTAACCTGGTAAGGCAGAGCCATCCGGCCATTCGCGTCAGCAGCGGCTCCGATGAGGTAAATACCATTCCAAGCAAAACAATTGCTGTGGACATTGACAGAGAAGCAGTTCTTGCACTTGGAATTATTCCTGAAGCAAAAAGAGATCTGCTGGTGGACAGAATGCTGTTACAGGTTAAAGGCAGTGCCCTGTACAAAAACGACCTGATGATCCTGGACCTGATCAGCACAAATAACTGGGTTCGGCCGATATATTTCAATAATACCTCTCTCCAGAGCATCAATTTCGATATTTCGGAATATGTAATTCATGAAGGAACCACCTACCGCCTGCTCCCAATCCGGAATCCGGAACCAAAAGTAGAGCTGGTGAATACCGAGGTAATGTATGATAACCTGATGAACAACTTCTTCTGGCGCGAACTGGACAACCCTGATGTATACTATTCCGAGGACTACCGCAGCTTTGTACTGAACCACCGTTCCAGCTTTAATACCCTGGCTCAGGCTTTAATTGATGAAGGACAGGAAGACAGAGCACGCGAGGTACTCAACAGAAGCCTGCAGGTAATGCCGGACGAAGGTGTTCCTTTCGATTATGTAACCTCCATTACGGTACAACTGCTGCTTGAAGTTGGCGAAACAGAAAAGGCCGTACAGATAGCTGACCTGCTCAGCACCCGCGCAGATGAGAACCTGGGTTATATGGCACGGGAGAATAAACAGATTGGCAGGGAGCAACAGACGAACCTCATTATCCTGAACCAGCTTTCCCGCGCAATGGAATTTGCAGGCTTAAGCGATAAGGTACAGGAGTACCAGGAAATATTTGCAAAATATTACGGAGGCATGGCCCAGGGACAAAGACTCAGGTAACGGACCCGTAAACAAAAATTAAAAAGCCCGGAAGAGCAGATCTTCCGGGCTTTTTAATTTCATCAGCACATTAACACCCTGTAAAATCTCCTCATCCTTTTTTTCGTGCGATCAAAAACAGGTCGAGGCTGTCATCAGGCCTGTTGCTTATCAGGTAATCTTCATGGCTCAGGCCGTGTACCAGGCTGTCGTTTTGGTGCTGCAGCCGGTTCCGGTTAAAGCGGTTCAGCAGTTCATAAGGAATCCTGAGCAGGCTGGAGGGAAGGCGGTGCTGAAGGTTCAGTACATCAAAACGGGTAATTTTTTCCACCGACCGCTTATTTTGCTCATAATATTCCATTACAAGCTCATTGCCTGCTATGCCAAGCATTTCCACCTCGTCGAAGATTGCTCCGGCCAGTGTACCCAGCTCCCTTGCAGTATATTCCCTGATGTGCCAGGGGTTCCTGCTCAGTGTCATTTTTATATTAGGAGTGGTGAAATAAGCGGTACCTCCCGGCTTCAGTATCCTGTACACTTCCTCCAGGTACAGGCTGTCGTCCAGTATATGTTCTATTACCTGAAAAGAAATAAGGACATCTGCCGTATTATCGCCTATCTGGCTGATGGGTGGCATATTAGCCTCAATTATTTCCAGATTTGGATGCGCGGCAGCTCTTTTCCTGATCTCAGCAGTATTTTTATCGAGGGCAATATAACGGTCGCAACCGGGCGCCAGCATTTCTATACCCCTGCCATCGCCACAGCCTGTTTCCACAACAGTTCCTGCTATTTTATCTTTTACATATATGTAGGGTTTCAATAACCGCTGATGAATAGGATTATCGGACTGGATGTTCTCGGAAGTTACCTCGGTTTTGAAAAATGCCATTTTTTAAGAATATTTACTTAAACACAAAAATAGTATTCAGTATTAAGTAATTAGTATTAAGATTAAAAATTATAACCCGGGATAAGGGCAAATCATAAATTTATTTTTCAAACCATGCATACGCTCCACTTTTTCTGCAAATGGAAGCTCCCGCTTTTTACAGGATTATTCCTGTTTATTTCCGCGGCACTTTCAGCACAGGATTTCTCAGCTACCAATCACGCTTATTGGTACCAGGCCGGATCGCCGGTTAATAATAAATTAATGGTGTGGAAAAAGAGCCCTGACACCCTGCAGGTAATTGCTGCCGTTACTTTTAATGCACCTGCCGTGCCGGAGGCGTACCGCATTTTCCTGCACCGGAAAAATCAGCTTGATTCCACTACAGGAACCACTCCACCCATTCCTTTGCAGCCCTTTCGCAAAACAGGCAATAAATACCTGCTAAAGACTGACCTGCCTGAAAGAAATGCGGAGGATGGAGCCCCCGCCCCTTTTTTCCTTCTGGAAGTGCAGGATACTGCGCAGGCCGGCAACAGTTTCTGGGCAATGGCTACCCTTGCACCGGACAACTCCTTTCCCCCTCCCCCCTTTTACATCAGCAGCCTGGCCGATGGCATGCCCCTCTTCAGGCAGTATGCAAATGAGAAGGAAAGGTTCAGCATCCATGGTTCACCTTCCACCTACACTATATTTTACTACGATAAATCCTTTGAAATAGCATCCCCTCCCATGACGGCCGGTTCCACGCCTGATGCCGGCCTGGAGGTTACCAACACCAGCCTTATAAGAGCTGATTCTGCCTTTCAACCCCGGGGAGAAGGCCTGTACTTTATCCAGCACGATACAACTCAGCTCAGCGGCCAGAGTTTTCGCCGGACCAACCCTTACTTTCCGGAAGTAGGGACACTGGAAGATTTTGCAGGCCCCATCCGTTATATAAGCACCAGCGAAGAGTGGCAGCAAATAGAAAAAAGTAATTTTGATAAAAAGGAAATTGACCGCTTCTGGCTCAGGGTGGTACAGTCTGAAGAGCTGGCTAAGCGTGTAATAAAACAGTATTACCAAAGGGTAAGCAGGGCCAACCAGCTCTTTACCAACTACAAAGAAGGCTGGAAAACCGATCAGGGCATGATCTTTATTCTCTATGGTCCTCCGGATGTGGTTACTGCAGAGGCCGGCCGGGAGCAATGGATTTACCGCCAATCCAGCGATTTACCGGAAATTAAGTTTAACTTTGTGCACGTAAAAAATCCCTTTACAGACAGGCATTTTGTATTAATTCGCAACAAAAATTACGCAAAAAGCCATTACCAGACAGTTAGCAAATGGAGAAAAGGAAAAAACATTTTGTAAAAGCCACCCCCGACCGGCCGGATTATACCACCGGAGAAGAAAAAGACATGATTTTTGGCACCCGTGCAGTTATGGAGGCTATTCGTGCCGGCAAGGAAATTGAAAGCCTGCTGTTACAGAAGGACCTGCAGAACGAGCTGATACAGGAACTGAAGGATACCGCCGCTGAACATGGCGTAACTTATGTAAAGGTGCCCGTGGAAAAGCTTAACCGCGTTACCCGCAAAAACCACCAGGGAGTGGTATGCTTCCTTTCTCCAATTACCTATGCTTCGCTGGACAATATTGTAAATACTGCCTTTGCAGAAGGGCGGATGCCCCTGCTGGTTGTGCTTGACCGTATTACCGATGTGCGGAACTTCGGAGCCATTGCCCGCACAGCTGAGTGCATGGCTGCAGATGCCATTGTAATTCCCGGCCGTGGCGGTGCCCGCATCAGTTCCGACGCAATGAAAACCTCAGCAGGAGCGCTTAATTTTATTCCTGTTTGTCGTGAAAACAACCTTAAAGATACCATCCGTTACCTGCAGGAAAGTGGTATAATGGTGATGGCATGTACTGAAAAAGCAGAACAGAGCATATGGGAAAGCAACCTGAGCGGCCCCGTTGCCCTCCTCATGGGATCTGAAGAAGATGGCATTTCGCCTGAGTACCTGAAGCTTGCAGATGCCAGGCTTAAAATTCCCCTGCAGGGAAACATTGCCTCCCTGAACGTATCGGTAGCAACTGCTGTATGCCTGTATGAAGTAAGCAGGCAGCGTAAGCTGCAGTCATAAACCTGACGCGCGCCAGGTAAACGCAAAAAACTCCGGGGCTTTTTAAAGGCCCCGGAGTTTTCTTAATGGCTTAAGCAAGTCGCTATATTTATAAAAATTTATCTCCTTTTTTAGATTTCACCTCCGCTACATAGTCGCGGAAACGCTTTTCATCATCTTTCTTACAGATAATGGTTACGTCATCGCATTGAGCAACCAGGTAACCTTCCAGCCCGCTTACTACAATCAGCCTGTCATCCTCTCCCTTTATCATACACTCATTACTATCAAAAAGAAGTGCATTTCCATCTATTACGTTATTTTTCCCGTCTTTATTTGGATGGATTTCGTGCAGAGAGTTCCAGGAGCCAAGGTCAGACCAGCCAAAATCGGCCAGCATAACATGCACATTCTCTGCCTTTTCCATAATTCCATAATCGATGGAAATATTCTTACATTGTGAATATGCTTTTTTGATAAACTCCTCTTCCCCGGCAGAGTAATAAACATCATTCCCTTCTTCAAAAATTTCGGCCTGCTCCGGCAGATACTCCCCGAAAGCGCTGATAATGGCACTGACCTTCCATATAAAAATACCCGCATTCCAAACAAAATCGCCGCTTTCCAGGAATTTTTTAGCAAGTTCAAGCTCAGGCTTCTCTGTAAAGGTTTTTACCTTTTTAATAGCTGAGTTTTCCTCCTTAATATATTGAATATAACCATAGCCGGTCTCCGGGCGGTTAGGCTTTATTCCCAGCGTTATAAGCTTATCACCTTTATCTGCTTCAGTAAGTGCCTTTTCAATAGATTGCACAAACTCGTTTTCATTAAAAATAAGGTGGTCGGAAGGAGCCACTACCATGGTGGCATCAGGATTTTTCCGGTTGATTTTATATGCCGCATACGCAACACAGGGAGCGGTATTACGCTTAACAGGCTCACATAAAACCTGTTCCTGCTTCATATCGGGCAATTGCTTCATTACCAGCTCTTCGTAATCTTTATTAGTTACGATGTAGATGTTTTCCGGCGGACAAATGGTTTTAAACCTTTCAACCGTCATTTGCAGCAAGGATTTGCCGGTATTTAAAACATCAAGGAATTGCTTGGGATAATTGTTGCGACTGTAGGGCCAGAAACGGCTCCCAATGCCGCCAGCCATAATTACCACGTACCAGTTTGGGTTCATATCAGTTTGTTAGATGATTCCTTCCTTAATTAAATTATGTATATGGACAAAGCCTGCTACTTCTCCCCCTCCTGCGTTCGTTGTTACAATAAGCTGACTTATATTATTTTCGCGCATTATGTTCAGGGCCTTTACTGCATAATCATCCGGACATACAGTCTTAGGGTTAGCCGACATCAGGTCCTTTGCTTTTAAGCCACGGAGGTTATCGAAGCGGGTGAGCATCCGGCGCAAATCTCCATCGGTTATAACACCTGTGAGCCGGCCTGTTGCATCTGTTACTGCTGTAGCCCCCAGCCTTTTGCCGGAAATTTCCAGAATAACCTTCTCCAGCAGATCGTCCTCCCCAACTACCGGTTTTTCATTATCCGGATAAATATCCGACACCTTCAGGTACAACTGCTTTCCTAAAGAACCTCCAGGGTGCAGGCGCGCAAAATCCTGACTTGTAAAGCCCCTTGCCTCCACCAGGCAAACCGCAAGTGCATCGCCCAGGGCAAGCTGGGCCGTAGTACTTGTTGTTGGAGCCAGGTTATTAGGGCATGCTTCTGCATCAATTGTTGCATTTAACACAAAATCAGCCTGTTGCGCCAGGTACGACTGCGTATTGCATACCATGGCAGCCAGTTTTGCACCTGTCCTCTTGAGTAAAGGTACTAAAACTTTTATTTCCGGGGTACTTCCGCTCTTAGAAATGCAAATCACCAGGTCTTCCTGCTGCACCATTCCAAGGTCGCCATGTATGGCATCGGCGGCATGCATAAAAAGAGCAGGCGTACCGGTAGAATTTAACGTTGCCACTATCTTACTGCCAATAATAGCACTCTTTCCAATACCGGTAATTACCACCCGGCCTTTCAGCTGCATTATTTCCATAACGCAGGCCTCAAAGCTTTCGTCCAGCAATTCTCCTATCTGCATCAGTGCATCAGCTTCCTGCTGCAATACTTTTTTGGCGATTTGCGTTAAATTCTTATGTTTTAACAAATTGATTTACTTTTTTACTTAAATTGCAAATATATAAAAATCATAGGTTAACTGTAAGAAGCGAAAGATGTTAGTAGACCAAAAGGAGATACTAAAAGATAAGCTGAAAGAAATTTTCGGCTACGACCAGTTCAGAGGGAATCAGGAGGCCATTATTCAGAATATTTTAGATAAAAAAAATACTTTCGTTATAATGCCGACCGGCGCTGGTAAGTCCCTCTGCTACCAGCTCCCCGCCCTGGTACAGGAAGGTACCGCCATCGTAATTTCCCCCCTGATCGCCCTGATGAAAAACCAGGTGGATCAGCTGAATGCCTTCGGCATAAATGCGCATTTCTTAAACTCCACTCTTACTAAAACAGAGATCAACCGGGTAAAAAAAGAAACGCTTGACAAGAAAACGAAACTCCTGTATGTAGCTCCGGAGTCCCTTACCAAGGAAGACAACCTTGAATTCCTCAGTAAAGTAAAAATTTCTTTCGTTGCAATTGATGAGGCTCACTGTATTTCGGAATGGGGCCACGATTTCAGGCCTGAATACCGCCGCATACGCCAGATCATAAACCAGCTGGGCGACCTGCCGGTTATTGCGCTTACAGCTACCGCTACTCCAAAGGTACAGCAGGACATTCAGCGCAACCTGCAAATGGAAGATGCTGATCTTTTTAAATCTTCCTTTAACAGGAAGAACCTCTATTACGAGGTGCGGCCAAAAAAAGACATCAAAAAACAGCTGATCCGCTTCGTTAACCAGCACAAAGGAAAATCAGGTATTGTTTATTGCCTGAGCCGTAAAAAGGTAGAGGAAATAGCTGAACTGCTGAAGGTAAACGGCTTCAGGGCTGCTCCTTACCATGCCGGCCTGGATGGCGCCGTGCGCATGCAAAACCAGGATGCTTTCCTGAATGAAGACTGCGACATTATTGTGGCAACCATTGCTTTTGGTATGGGAATTGACAAGCCGGACGTTCGTTTTGTTGTTCATTACGACACTCCAAAATCGCTGGAAGGTTATTACCAGGAAACAGGACGCGGAGGGCGCGACGGACTGGAGGGCAACTGCCTCATGTTCTACAGCTATAACGACATCCTGAAACTGGAAAAATTCAGCAAGGACAAGCCTGTTACCGAACGGGACAATACAAAGCTTTTGCTGCAGGAAATATCATCCTACGCAGAAACCTCCGTTTGCCGCCGCCGCCAGCTCCTGCACTACTTTGGCGAGTCATTCGATACAGATTGCGGCTTTTGCGATAACTGCAAAAACCCCCGCGAGCAATACAATGCAGACACTTACCTCCTTAAGGCCCTGCAGGCTGTTAAGCAAACCGAAGAGCGCTTTGGACTGAACCACCTGGTTGATGTAATCCGCGGATCGGAGAACCAGTACATTCTCAGCTACGACCATAATAAACTACCCGTTTACGGTACCGGAAACGACGAAACTCATGAGTTCTGGAAATCGGTGGTACGCCAGGCCCTTTTGTATGAGTTCATTGAAAAAGATATTGAAAACATTGGAATCCTTAAGCTAAGCCGCAAAGGCCGCGATTTTATGGATGCTCCTTATTCTGTAATCTTCACCAAAGACCACGACTATTCCACTACCGAAGAGGAAGAGGAAATTGAAAAGGAAGCCCCTGTTGTTAAAGCGCATGACGAGGTCCTGTTTAATATCCTGAAAAACCTCCGTAAGCAGATTGCAAAACAAAAATCGCTTCCGCCTTACGTTATTTTCCAGGACCCTTCACTGGAAGAAATGGCCACCGTTTTCCCTACCACGCAGGATGCCCTGAGCCATGTAAACGGGGTTGGAATGGGTAAAGTCGTTAAGTTTGGTAAACCTTTTATTGAGGCTATCCGGAAATATGTTGAAGAAAACGATATTGATACTGTATCCGATGTAGTGGTAAAGTCGTCGGTAAACAGATCTAAAACAAAAATATTTATCATTCAGCAGATCGACAGAAAAATAGACCTCGAGGAAATTGCACAGGCCCAGAACCTGAGCATGGATGAGCTGCTTTCGGAGATTGAGCACATTTGCTACTCCGGCACCAGGCTCAACCTCGACTATTATATCGACGGCATGATGGATGAGGACCGGCAGGATGAAGTATTTGATTACTTTATGAGTGCTGAGTCTGATAACATCCGTACGGCACTTGACGAACTGGGAGATGAGGATTATTCCGAGGAAGATTTAAGGCTGATGCGAATTAAATTTCTCTCAGAATATGCTAATTAAGCCATAAAGCGTATTTTTGAAGCAGGCTCTGATATTTATATTAGAGCCTGTTTTTTTAATACGCAAAAATTTAATTTTAAGAAACGGGATATGGACCGGAAAACCAGTCCCGGCAGGCAGGCCTGAAATACCACCAGACAACTGCCACTAAAGGCAACCCGACAACGAACAACTATCAACCTACAACGAAACATTAATACCATGAATATTTTAATTATAGGCTCCGGAGGCCGCGAACATACTTTTGCATGGAAAATGAAGCAAAGCCCGCTTTGCGATCAGCTTTTTATGGCACCCGGTAATGCCGGAACATCTGAGCTGGCCACCAACCTTCCTGTAGGGGTGGAGGATTTTGAAGGAATCAAAAAAAATGTTCTTGAGCACAACATTAAGCTTGTAATTGTAGGTCCGGAAGCTCCGCTGGTAGCGGGCATCCGCGAATTTTTTGAGAACGACCCCAAACTAAAGGATGTTTACCTGATCGGACCGGGTAAGGTGGGTGCGCAGCTGGAGGGCAGCAAGGATTTTTCGAAAGCATTTATGCTGCGCCACCAGATTCCTACCGCCAAAGCAAAAACCTTTACCAAAGATACCCTCGAACAGGCATCCTGCTATATCGACGAAATTCCATCGCCAATTGTACTGAAAGCCGACGGCCTCGCTGCCGGCAAAGGAGTATTGATTTGCAACGACCGCGGTGAGGCAAAAAATGCACTGGAAGAAATGCTGGTCCATGAAAAATTTGGCGAAGCCAGCCAAAAAGTTTTAATAGAAGAGTATCTGGATGGCACGGAATTATCTGTTTTTGTGTTAACGGATGGAAAAGATTATCTGATCCTTCCTGAAGCCAAGGATTACAAGCGTATAGGCGAAAAAGACACCGGCCTTAATACCGGCGGAATGGGAGCTGTATCGCCGGTGCGCATTGCCGACAAAGACTTTATGCAGATGGTGGAAGACCGTGTGGTAAAACGTACCATTACCGGACTGCAGCAGGATAATGTGCCTTTTCAGGGCTTTCTCTTTATAGGCCTTATGAAAGTAAAAGGGGAGCCATATGTAATTGAATATAATGTACGGATGGGCGACCCTGAAACACAGGTGGTAATTCCCCGGATTGAGAATGATCTGGTTGATTTATTTGTAGCTACCGCAGAAGGAAAACTGGGAGAAAAAAGCATAAAGGTATTGCCAAGAGCCGCCACTACCGTGGTAATGGTTGCAGGTGGTTACCCTGAGGAATATAAAAAAGGAGATCCTATATCCGGCTTACCGGAAACCGCTCCTGAAGATACCCTGGTGTTCCATGCAGGTACAAAAGAAAATAACGGGCAGGTAGTAACTAATGGTGGTCGTGTATTGGCCATTACCGGCCTTGGCGACTCTCTGAAGGAAGCGCTGGAAAGATCTTATGTGCAGGTAGAGAAGATCAACTGGAAAGATAAGTACTTCCGCCGCGACATTGGCCAGGACGTGATACTATAATTTGGATAAACCGGGAAATATATTTATTATTCTGTTTCCGGGTATTATTCATAAGAATATACAGGTATTAGCAGGCGCTGCAGTATTATTATACAGCTGGTGCCTAGCCACACTTGTAAATGTTTGATTAATTTGCGCTATAATAACAGGTAAACAGGCTTTTAATAAGCAAAGCATAAAAAAACAGAGGCATAACAGACTGTTGTGCCAGGCAGGGCTAAAGTCTCCGGGCAGGATAAGTTTAAAACACCTTCTTTTTGGCAGGTATAGCTTAAGCTCCGAAGCCCTGTTACTTAGCTGAATACTTTGCACCGGAAACTGTTTACTTAATTACCAAACTTCAATAAGCCACACCGGAATGTTCCGGCAGGTTTATTTTAAATATATATATATAAAATGGGATGTAAAACATGCAGTACCGGCAGTGGGGAAAAAGTGGCCGGTTGCCGCAGCAATGGCGGATGCCAGAGTGGTGGATGCAATAAAATGAACGTTTTTGACTGGCTGTCGAATATGGACCTGCCGGTTGTGGATAAATTTGATATAGTAGAGGTCCGTTTTAAGGGAGGGCGTAAGGAATTTTTCAGGAATATTAATATGCTGGACCTTACCACCGGCGATGCCGTGGTGGTAGACGTTCCTAATGGCCACCACCTGGGACATGTATCCCTGCAGGGGGAGCTGGTGAGACTGCAAATGCAAAAGAGAAAGATCAAGAATGATGATGAGATCCGCAGCGTTTACAGGATAGCCACCGCAAAAGACCTTGAAAAATTTGAAGAACAGCAAAACAAAGAAGTAACGGTTCTTTACCGCTCCCGCGAAATTATTCGTGAGCTGAAGCTGGAAATGAAGCTCAGCGACATTGAGTACCAGGCAGATGGTACAAAGGCAACCTTTTTCTATTCCGCAGATGACAGGGTGGACTTCAGGCAACTGATTAAAATCCTTGCCAGCGAATTTAAATTAAGGGTTGAAATGCGCCAGATAAGTCTGAGGCAGGAAGCAGGCCGTTTAGGAGGCATAGGATCGTGCGGCAGGGAATTGTGCTGCTCAACATGGCTCACCGACTTTAAAAGTGTAAGCACCACTGCGGCCAGGTACCAGAACCTTTCGCTGAACCCCAGCAAGCTGAGCGGCCAGTGCGGGCGCCTTAAATGCTGCCTTAATTATGAGCTGGAGACGTATATGGATGCCCTGGAAGATATTCCATCGGTAAACCAGCCTCTCCGCACTGCAAAAGGAGAAGCAGTGCTACAGAAAACCGACATCTTCCGCAAAACGATGTGGTTTGGCTTTGCTCATGAAGACCAGTGGCATCCGGTTCCGGCCAAAAGGGTTCAGGAAATACTGGAAATGAATGCAAATAATATTGTACCTGCCAACCTCCTTGAAAATGCTCTGCCTGAACCGGACGAGCAATCTAAAAGCCTGAACCACGATCTTGAAAAGCTTGATAAGCGATTTGAGAAAAAATCCAGAAGTAAGAAGAGAAAGAAAAGAAAACCCTCTTCGCAAAAACAAGGACAACCAGAACAAAAGGATGTGAAGTTTAACGGAAGGAAAAAGAATGATAATTAGTGCCAGAAAGCTGTTATTTACCATCTTGATAGGAACCGGACTTATTGCCTGCGACGAAAACAGGGTTTTCGAACAAAACAAAGATATCCCCAATCATGCCTGGCATAAGGATTCCACTTTGTTTTTTCAGGTGGATATACAAAATCCCACTATTCCGTATAATGTGTATTATAATATCCGGAATGCGGTTTCCTATCCTGCCAGAAACCTGTACCTGAGAATTGAGATACAGGATACGGCCGGGCATGTACTTACCAGCGACCTTAATAATATAGAGCTTTTCGACCCTAAAACGGGGAAGCCCTATGGCGATGGCTTAGGAGATATTTTCGATCACAGGATAAAAGTACTGGACCGTTTTATTTTTCCTGACACCGGCTTGTACCAGGTAGAAGTTCAGCACCGGATGCGGGACAAGATTATGGTAGACAACCACCTTCCTGACGTGATGTCTGTAGGCATAAGGGTGGAAAAGGCCGGCGAAGTACCAGCTGAACAGTAAGAGAGCACCAAATCCTTCAAATAAATTATAAAGCAGCGCTCCCGGGGACCGCTGCTTTTTTTATCTCCGGTTTACATAAATAAGCCTGCCCTGTTCATTGGTTATAAGAAGATTTGAATTATTGAGGTAAACGACGGCTTCAGTCTGGGCCCTGCCTGCGAGGCTGATACACTTATATGGGTTATTAAAAAACACATCTCCACCCTCCGTATTAAACAAATATAAGCGTCCGTATGAAAGAAGGGCCAGCTGCCGGCCATCGGGACGGAGAGCTGCTCCTGTAACCAGCCCCTTAAGCTTAATTTGTTCCTCCAGTCTGAGCTCATAATTCCCGGAGCTATCAGGCAGGCTGTAGTGTCTTACAATTTTATCGCCATACGATTTACTGAACAAATGCAGTCGCCCCTGGTGCCAGATAAATGCCTCACAGTCAAAATTACGCTCCTTCCTGTCCGCGGGAGGAAACTCAGTTTGTTCAGGATATGAAAACAGAATAGTATCGGCCAGGAGGCTGCCGGGGCTGAGGCGGAAGATGCGGAGGTTCCTGCGGTTATGAAAGTTATTCCCAAAATCACCAATATAAATATTCCCCTCAGGATCTTTAGCCAGACTTTCCCAGTCCTGGTTCGGCAAAGCCAGCTGCATGGTATCCAGCACCTCTCCATTGGCCCCTATTCTGTAAAGGTGAGAAGGGTTACCTCCATCAGACATAGTCCGGAAAGTACCTTCTGACGCTAAAATAAGCCCCGAGCTTTCTCTCAACTCACGGGGCATACGCGCATAAGCATCAACCTTATATTCCCTCCTGTTTTTCCGGAAACCATTACCCGCCGGCTCTGTACCACAGTTACATATTAAAGTGTAGCCAAAGAGCAGAAGACCAATAAGCTTTTCCATTTAACTTTGGATTTGAGATTTGAGACGTGAGATGTGAGACATGAGATACTGGACTCTTGACTATGGACAATAAATAATGAATACCGGATTTTGATATTCGATTGAAGAAAAGAAGTGAATTATCTGCCCTGCCCCCTATTTTTAATTCTATCATTCACTCATTCTATCAATCATCCATTACTCACAGGTGATGAACAAACCGGTTCAGCTTTTCTTTTAGTTTTACAGGATCGTGCCAGTACTCACGGCTGAAAACAAAAAGACTTCTCCACTTCTTTTCTTCGAGTTCCTGCTTCCTGTATACATGCACTTCCTTAACAGAACGCATGCTGAAATAGCGGGCATCGTCAGTAAAGATAAGTCCACTGTTTTGCCCCTCCTTAAATACCGTTAAATCGGCAAAAGGTTGCCGCTCTTCCAGGGAGTATTCAGATCCGGATGTAAAATTCTTTAGCCTCTCTTTGAGATAAGCGGTAAACCTGTGCTGCTTCGGCTGGTAAGGCTGCGGCTGATATTTACCTTCAGATACATCAAGGGCATACTGCAGATAGGCTTTGAACAGGCGCGGACCCTCATTTTTGCTTTCATCGGTTGTAAGCTGCCAGGGCATTATACTGCTCACCACATAAATCTGATCCCTCGCCCTTGTAATGGCCACGTTCAGTCTGTTTTCACCCTGCATAGCATTCAGGCTGCCAAACTGCATGCTCATGTTTCCTTTTTTATCAGGAGCATAGCCAATCGAGAAAATAATAATATCCCGCTCATCGCCCTGCACATTTTCAATATTTTTCACAAAAAGATTGTCAGGGAGCATTATGCTCTCTTTTCCTGCGCGTTCATCCAGCATATCCTGAATGAGCCCCTGCTGTTTTGCATTGAATGTAACCACCCCGACAGACCTGGCTTCATACCAGGGCAGGTTCCCCTTGCCCGACTGCAGCTCCTTTTCCTTTTCTTCCTTACAAATTTCAAACACCAGTTCCACTACCTTTTCAGCCTCCAGGGGATTTGCCTGATCTTCCCAAATGCCCTCCACCTTCCGGTACCTGATAGCAGGTGTGCTGCGGTTCGTTACCTCAAGCTCCGGAATTACCTGCAGGCGGCCTCCGTAAAATTGTCTGTTGGAAAAGTCAATCAGCTCAGGGGCCCGGCTCCGGTAATGCCCTTTCAGCTCTATCTGCATCAGGTGCCGTCCGGCAAGGCTCAGCAATGAATCGACCTCCATTTCGGCCAGTTCCTCATCAGCCTCATCCTGCTCCCAGCGCACCTGGTACAAATCGTTTGGCTGCAGCTGTTTGCTGTCGCCGGTTACCACGATTTGTTTTCCCCTGTACATGGCAGGGATTCCTTTTTCCACAAAGCACTGAGAAGCTTCATCGAATATAACCAGGTCGAAAATTTCTTCCATCGGGAAGATAGCTGAAACAGCTTCAGGTGAAGCCATCCAGCAGGGTACGAGCTGAAAAAGCTCATCTGAAAAAGCGGACACCATTTTCCGGATAGGCCATATCTTACGCTTTTTTTCCACCTGGTGCCGCAGGTCGCGGTAAGTAACAAGGTTGTTTAACCTGTTGTACTCCAGCTGCTGATAAGTTTGTTCCCTCACCTTCATCAGCAACATCTCCTGGCTTATAGCAGCCTTTTCTTCCACACAGCTGCGCAGCTCCTCCTCCAGCTGCTGAAGGCTCATAGTGGTTACAGCCCTCAGAACAGGATATTTTGCTTCGATATGATTGATCCAGGCAAGCTTTAAACTGTTCAGAAATAATTTAACCACCTCCTCTTCCCCGGAAAACCCTGTTACTGATATCAGCTTCTGAAGCAGGTCAAATTCTTCTTTGCTCAGCTTTTCCTTCATGCGGTCGAACTCCGAAATACTGTCAAAATCATCTTCCAGAGTATCTGTTAACTGTCGTGCATAACTCTCCACCTGTAAAAGCTGCTCCACCTGACCGGTGGTGAGGTAGCCATACCAGCGTTCTTTTGCCTTCGGTATTTCAGAAACTATTTCAAAAAACTGTTCTAACTTCTCCTTCAGCTGCTGGTATGTCAGCTTCTTTACATTATAATAATGGCTCAGGCCACGGATCTGGTAAAATATTTCCAGTGCAGCCAGTGCTTTCTTCTGGAGCAGGAACCATTGCTGAAAATCAGGTTTTGCGTAAGTTTCCGGAACATCCAAAAGCCACTCATTTTCTTTCAGGCGGGTAAGATTATGCTCCAGGTTCAGGCGGCTGTCTACTTTTTGTTCCAGCAGTTCCATATCCCGGGTGGTATCCTTCAGCTTATTCTTAACCATTACCCGGCGCACACTGCTGTCTTCCTTTGAGAAGTAACGCCACGAAATCCATTTTACAGCATTTCGTTTTGCTTCCATTCTGTTTTGCAGTATTTCCTGAAAAACCCCGAGGTTTTCAGCCTTCAGGCTCAGTTCCGGCCCCTCCCCTTCATAGCACTGCAGGAGGCTCCTTTCCATTTCCAGCAGCCAGTGAGGATCCGCAGCTCCCGGCTTAAAGCCTGTCATATGCTGAAAGAAGCGGTAAACTTCCGGCTCTTTTACAAGATCAAGCATTTCTTCTATGCTTTCCTTTCTGGACAAGAGGTATTCAGCCGATTCAAACGTTAAGTTGTTTTGCAGCAAATCATTCAGCTTCTGGCTGAGTCTTTCCTGGAAAGGATATATTTCCCCGATAACATCTGCTATTTTCTGCTGATCGGCCACCCCGAATCCGGCAAAAGAAAGCCGGTCCTGCCATGGATAATTCGGGAGCTGGATACGCGAAGCCAGGCGCAGGTAACTGCGCAGCTTCCGGAGGAAAGGCTCAATATCTGTGAGCGGATAAAACTTATACTCCTGCCTTAAATCTACTGCAGGCCCTTTTCTTTCGGAGTCCAGGTAGAGGTCTTTTACAGATATACCACATTCAGAATCATCAAACAAGGCATGCTTAAATTCTCTCAGCTCTTCTTTAATCTGCTCTATGCGCCGGCTTGCCTGCAGGAACCTTCGTTCCGGCTGAATGGTATCCAGTCCGCTGTTACTGGTTTTATACTCAGGCACGCGGTCAATCTGCCGGGCAATCTGCTCATAAATTTTCTTCCTGTCCCACTTAAAATCGTGTACCAGGGCTACAAAATCTACAATCATCTTCTGGTCCAGCCGCTTATGAACCACATCCAGTGCAGCTTTTTTTTGCGACACCAGCAGTACCCTCTTGCCTTTTGCCATGGCATCGGCCATAACATTGGCAATTAACTGCGATTTTCCTGTACCCGGAGGCCCCTGCACCACAAGGGAACGCCCTGCCTTTATAGCCCTTATAGCAGCCTCCTGGCTGTAATCCATGGGGAAAGGTGCAAAAATGGTTTCTTCCCTTATCCTGCTAAGCTCTTCATGCAGGCCTGCAGCATCTGTTGCCGGTGCCGGAAGTTCCAGACTGGAATCACGCCTTTGAAAGCGGCTGATGAACAGGTCTTCCATGCTCTTCAGCTTATCTTCGCTCAGCAGGTAATTATAGTCAGGTACAATAAAAGAACCTGCCTGAGGAAATATGCCTATCACTGCTTCAGGATATAGCTTCAGCTCTCCTTCTTTTGTTTGCTCCTTCAGCTCCGCTGCAGTATAATTCTGAAAAGAGATCAGCTGGTCAATAAATATTTCCTGGTTGAAGTTTATTTCCAGTGGCTCCTCCCTGAAAAGCTTGTACAGCTTGGTTCTGAATATCCGGCTGTCGGCCTCCCATTCATTAAAGGATTTATCGTACAGCTTTTCGGGTAGTTTTACATCATTAAAATAGGCATAGGCCAGTAAAAAACTTTTATTGAGGGTAATATTTACATCCTGCCGGAGCACCAGCTTCCAGTGCTTGCCATCTTCCATTATGTCCACAGGAAAAAACAGTAACGGACAGCGTATGAGCGTACCATCAGACAATTTACCCCGAATGAACGGCCAGCCCACATAAAGATCCTGCGAGCCTCTTTCATCGTAAATGAAGCGGCTGATACGCTGCAGCTTCCGCAGTTTTTTGCTTACTATATTAGCAGCACTATCGCGGCTGTCGGCCAGAGGCGCTATTTTTATTTCGGGCTTACGGGCAATAAGCTGCTCAATAATCTGAAAAGACGTTTGCTTATCCTGTACAAAACTGAGCTCGTTCATATCCAGAAACTGCTCTGCAATAAGTCTCCGCAAGAGAATAGAGCGGTTGTTTCCTGTTAAGTTCGTCAGCCTCTTAAGGTATAACTTCAGCAGTTGTTGCATATTTATAAATAAACTTCCTGTCTCTTTGTCGCGCTTCCTTTCTGTTGCAAGCTGCTTCGGAGGGGTAAATGTAAACGGCTATGTCCGGTAATGGACGTAAAAAACCGGAATTTGTTCCGGATTAATCAAACCGTATGTAAGGTGCTACTTTATTTACAAATTTAGAATTGAATGTATGTATATTCAACAATTCGTTAAAAGATGTGAAGTTTCCATGCTGCGTTCTATAACTATGAATCAGCCGCGCCTGTGCGGGACTGATATAAGGGTGCGCAGCAAGTTCCTCAACGGAAGCAGTATTTATTGCAATTGGTTCAGGCTGAAAATCCGGATCTAAATGAAGCACATTTACCAGCTCTTTTACTAAACTGCTGTCGAGGCCATACACCTCATACAACTGGTCCAGGTGAACAAACCCACCCAGCTTATTCCGGAACTTTACTATCCTGGAAGAAAGCACAGGACCAATGCCTTTTAACTGCTGCAGTTCCAGACTGTCTGCCCTGTTTATATTTATTGGGAGCCTGCTTACCGGAACCCTCTCCCCTTCATCTTTCGGGCTGTTGATTCTCCGGCTCCCTTCTTCCGGAGGCAATTTTTCCCGACCGGCAGCCAGCACTGCAGGAATATTAATATAAGGCTCCAGCTGTGCATACAGACTTTCCTCAAATCCATAAATTTTCAGCAAATCTTCCTTTTTTCTGAATACGCCTCCTTTTTGCCGGTATCTGGAAATTCTTTCAGCAAGCCATCCGGGAACGCCTAAGAGCTGCAGGCTGTCTGCAGATAAATGGTTAGGATTAAAAGAAAAGTAAACAGCCTCTTTCCGCTCCACCACTTTAGCAGGCAGCCCTTTCTCCCGCCCCGTTTCCTTTTCCACACCTTCACGGGCCTCAATTAACCTCACCAAACTATCCAGTTTCGCCTTATCCTCTGCATAACTACTGTAAGTGTCAGAAGGGAGTGCATTATATATTATATAACCGGCAGCCATAAGCGCTATACCTGCCGCCATAACTAAAAAACCTTTTGCTTCCGCATAGGAAAAACTAAAAAAGGAGCGGATGAAGCGGATAAGGCGTTTAATCATACCTTAGAAACACCTTCTGTTTTATATTGTTACATAAAAAGGAGGCGCGTTTAAGAAGCTCCAAAGCGCATGCTCAGCTAAACATTCTGTTTTTCCGGATCATCCTCCTTTGGAGGGGTGCGAAGCACTTTTATAAAAAAGTAAGCTGTAATAATGGTTACGGTTACCTGAACCAGTACCATTGTTATTATTGCTGATGTAGTCATATTTCTTTCCTTTCCATTTTCTCCCTTTTACTTGTAGCCACATATACGGTGCCGCAGAGGAATAGAAAGAGCAGGGTTAACAAACCTTTGGCAAGGTCTATATAAAAAATATCATTTGTAAACTCTCCTCTTGCAATAGTTTCTTTTACCTCTACCTCGTCCCCAACGTTTACCACTATTTCCTGGTCAGCATTAAAGCTGTAAGTTTGCACTACAGTAAGGGAGTCAAAGGTTTCAACATCTCCCAACATGCTGGATTGCACCACAGGTTCCACCCTGTTTTTCAGTACATTGAGATAATACGTGCGGTTCTGTGCTACTGCAACTTCTTTTTTTCCTTTCGCGCCTTCCTCTATAGCCACTACCTCTCCGGGAACGGTGGCCTCAAAGTGTTCTGCAAAATAATCGCGGTTTGCCACATAGCCCTTGTTCTGAATCTTGCCTATAATACTGTTTGCATCAAACTCCCAGTTTCCGGCAAAAGCCCTGCCCCAGTCCCCGTCTACCGGGGTTATAAGGCTGCTCAGGAATACTATTAACAGTAACAATGGGGTTACAAACTGGATCAGAGGTTTGAAAATAATTGGTACTTTAATGTCCGCACCCCTGTTTATCTCGTCCCAGCCATTGTTGATTCCAAAAATAAAGGCAAATATTATGCTTTGTGCAAGTGCAAAAACCACCAGCGAAACTGTTCCTGCCCAGTAATCATATTCTCCGAAAACGCCTCTGTTGTAAAAGTAAACAGTTGGCAATCCCATCAGCAACACAATGCCACCAAAGGACCAGGCTGCTTTGTTCCTGCCCCAGTTAAATTCATCTTCCATAAAGCCCATCCAGGGGGTGCCCATGGCCAGCGAGGAGGTGATACCGGCAAAAAACAGGAGTCCAAACCACAACACTCCGCCCAGCGTAGCCAGGGTTGTACCCCATTGGCTGAACAAAAACGGCATTGTCTGAAAGGCCATGGCAAATCCTGCATTTTCCTTTACCCAATCCAGCCCCAGATATCCTACCGCAATAGGAATTACAATGGAAGCGCCTAATACAATTTCCACAAAGCCATTCATCCAGCCTGCCGACATTGCATTAAGGGCAATATCTTCGTCTTTCTTTACATAAGAGGCATAACACTGAATGGTACCCATACCTACGGACAGCGTAAAGAAGATTTGCCCTGCAGCTGCCAGCCACACTTTGGGGTCCAGCAAAGAGCTGAACTGCGGCTCCCACAGGAAATTCAGCCCAAGGTACGAATTACAGTCCGTACAACCTGCAGGCGCTCCTGAATCGCCAAGGGTAAAGCCACGGAGTGCAAGTGCACCTCCAAAAAGAATAAGAACAGGCACTCCTATTTTGGCTACTTTCTCCACCCCGCCACTCAGGCCCCTGCTCAGGATATAAGTGTTCAGGGTAAGGCAAAGAATATAAAACACCACAGATTCATAGGGAATACCGGTGGTTGCAGAGCTTACGGTAGTAAAGCGGTCAAAGAAAGCAGCTACCTCTCCCTGCGACATTCCTGCAAAAGTCTGCATAAGCGAATGGAACACATAGGCAAGTGTCCAGCTTTCGATATAACAGTAGTAGGAAGCAACAGCAATATTGGTAAATATACCAAACACACCAAAATACTTCCAGAACCTCCGGCGGGTCATCTGGTCCAGAATAAAGGGAGTGGAGTGGTTACCGAACCTGCCGCCATAACGTCCGGTGGACCACTCTATCCAGAGAAGGGGAATGCCCATTACCAGAAAACAGATCAGATACGGGATAATAAAAGCGCCGCCACCATTTTGCACTGCCTGAACAGGGAACCGCAAAAAGTTACCCAGCCCTACTGCATTACCGGCCATTGCCAGAATAAGGCCCACGCGGGTGCCCCAGGATTCTTTATTTGTACTCATTTACTATATAACAGTTCTATCAGGTAAAGAACTTACCAATTTTTTACTTATCAGCAATTGAAGGCTCCTGTTTCGGATAAGAGACAGAAAACATCGAAAATAAGCTGTATTAAATTGTAAACCAAAGAATGTAAAATAATTAGTATCCGGCACCAGCTAAACACCTTTGTTCCCGAACCGGTAGCATATATAAATTCCGGGTTCTTTTATTATATCCGTTAATCTGACCAATGTTAACTAAAAGGGTGACATTAATCATATTTTTACCCTTACATCCTTACTAAGTTTGCACATATTAAAAGTAGATAATAACCTGGTTATAAAGCTTTAACAGGGAAAACGAACAAAAAGCCCCTGTTTTGCTGTTAAGAAAACAGAAAGCACACCGGATATTATTTATATCAATTCTAAATAACTGCAATGTATTGGCTATAGGTTTACTTTCAATAGTTAATACTTTAATTTTGTGAGCGAATTTACCAGGTATGGAAAACCATTTTAAAGTAGTAAGTTTATCATATAAAAAGGCGCCGCTGCAGATACGCGAGCTGCTATCACTTAGTGAGCAGTCATGCAAGGGCCTTTTACATCTTCTCAGGGACTATACAAGTGCTACGGATGTGCTGGTGCTTTCTACCTGCAACCGTACTGAAGTTTATTATTCAGCAGAAGAAGACCTGAGCAGTGAGATTATACGGCTGATTGGTGTACAAAACCAGATTGGCAACATAACTGATTATGCTGAATACTTTAACTGTATAACTGATGCTCAGGAGGCAACGCGCCACCTGTTTTATGTATCCATCGGACTGGAAGCACAGGTGGTTGGCGATATGCAGATCTCTAACCAGGTTAAAAGAGCTTACCAGCTCTCTGCCGACGAGGCAATGGCTGGTCCTTTCCTGCACCGGCTCATGCATGCCACCTTCTTCACAAGCAAAAAAGTAGTTCAGCAAACTTCCTTCCGCGACGGAGCTGCATCTGTTTCTTATGCAGCAGCAGAATTAATAGGAGAACTGACCTCTGAATTCCTGGAGCCAAATATTTTGGTGGTAGGGCTTGGAGAAATTGGTGCTGATGTTTGCAGGAACCTCCTGAACTTTAACAAGCAGAAAGTTACCGTTACTAACCGTACAGACAGTAAAGCAATACAGCTCGCCGCAGAATGTGGCTTTAACACCATTCCGTTCGACCACGTGGAGGAAGCCATGGCTGAGGCAGATGTGATTATTTGCTCCATTGCAGCCCGACAGCCTTTTATTACCAAAGAGGTTATGGCCCGCCACGAGATCCTGAGCCATAAATTCCTGATAGACCTTTCGGTGCCACGCAGCATTGACCCTGCCGTGGAAGAAGTGCCAGGCCTCCTGCTTTACAATATTGATGATATAAACAACAAAGCCACTGCCGCACTGGAAAAACGCAAAGCAGCTATTCCGGCAGTAAAAGAAATTATTGCCGAATCAATTGCGGAATTCAACGATTGGGCCAGGGAAATGATGGTATCTCCTACCATCAACAAATTAAAAAATGCGCTCGAACAAATACGGCAGGAAGAACTTACACGTTACCTTAAAAGCCTGAATGAAGAGGAAGCGAAAGTTCTGGACAAGGTAACACGAAGTATGATGCAGAAAATTATAAAGCTGCCGGTACTTCAGCTAAAAGCAGCCTGCAAACGCGGAGAGGCAGAGACCCTGATAGATGTGTTGAACGATTTGTTTAACCTTGAAAACCAGGCCACTACCACCGCAGACCACGAATAAAAAAAAGAGGCAGATTGTTTTTCTCAACAATCTGCCTTAATTTTATAAGCTCATCCTCTTCTCCAAATCTCTGATCTTCAGGCACTGCAGGCTTCATTACCTGCCGCCGGAGCATTAATCCTTATAATCTATATTTGTGGAAATTTTACGGAGCTTAACGTTTTTGTCTTCTTTGTTTCTTTTATTGTTCACGGGCAGCCTCTCAGCAAATGTGGTCCCCGCCTATGAACTGGTTCCCGATATTACCTATAACCCTGAGCGGAAAGTTATCATAAAACGGGAAGGGAGCAAGTATGGCCTTGTGAATAAAAAAGGCCGTGAAGTACTGCCACCAAAATACGACAGCCTGTCCTATACCGAACTGGATGACCAGTATGTGGCATTCCTGACGAACCTGAAAGGGACAAAGGAAGCCGGCATTATTACGGAAAGGGATAAAAAGGTAATCCCTATTGGGTACAGGAACATTACCTCTGTAGCACTCACTCTTTACTCTGTTACCAATTTTACAGGAAATACTGCTCTGTACAACAGCGAAGGAAAACAGAAAACAGACTTCATCTTCCACCAGATTACTGCCTATAAAGGCCAGTTGGCCCGCTTTTATAAAAATGGAAAAGCAGGCATTATAAACAGGGATGGAAATATCCTGCTTAACGCTCAGTTTAAAGACATCATTATCCGCAGCGATACCACTGTTGATGTTATCCACCTCCGCAACTGGAAAATTCTTGATGGCAGCAATAAAGAACTTAACAACCTTCACTTCGACAGCATCCGCCCTGTAGGGGAAAACCGCTGGGCTACCAGTATAAAATTTTACAATGCTGCAGGCCAGCCCACCCTCATGACAGCCCTTAATGATGTGCAGGGAAACCAGCTTATCGAATACCGGCCAATGTACATCTATGATTATGAAGGAACAGTAGCAAAAATAAGGGAAAAGAATCGTTTTGGTGTAATTAACCGCGAAGGTACTTATGTACTGCCAGCTGAGTTTGACTCTGTTGCGATTACAAAAGGGGCTGTAATTGCAGGAATAAGACTGGAAAGCCAATGGTACTGGCACCTGTTCGACCTGAAGGGAAAGAAGAAGAGCAGGAATACTTACCAGGCTATTGTACCTCAGCAGGACGACCTCATGCCTGCCAAATTAAATGACCGCTGGGGTTATATTAACAGCAATGGCGAAGAAGTACTGATTTGCCGCTATGATACTACTTATGCCTTCCAGGGCAATTTTGCTCAGGTACGCTATAATAACAGCATGGGCATAATTAACCGTGAAGGGCTTTGGCAGATCCGCCCGGGTGCCGACCATATTACTATATTATCTCCAACACGTTTTATTGCCAGAAACCAAAACAGTTTTCAGCTGCTGGATGAGCAGGGACAGGTACTATTTAACTCTCCTTTTGCACTTCATCCGGTTGAAGGAGGAATTCTGGAAATAAACGCCAAAAAGCAATACGGTCTCCTGGACCTAAACGGCAAAAGATTAACTCCAACAGAATATGAATGGATATCGGAACTGAAGGAAGGGAAAGTTTATCTGGCGAAAAAAGAGGGGCGTAAAGGCATATTAAGCAGGAACGGCAAACAGTTTATTGCAGAATCGCCTAAAACATTCGACAGATTATTCGATATGCATGAGGACTTTCTTGCCGTGGAAATTGACCGGCAGCAGGGCTTTGTGGATACCGAAGGGCGCCTCCGCATCAGCAACCGCTACGATAGTGTGGAATATTTTTCCGATGGTTTTGCAGCAGTTCAGCTCCTGGGCCGCTGGGGTTATGTAGATAAGATTGAGCGCCTCCGGGTACAGCCTTTGTACGACCATGCCGGACCATTTGAGGATGGCATGGGCATTATTGTAAAAAACGGACTTAAAGGCCTTATCAATAAAAAAGGAGAAGAAGTTATCCGCCCCGAGTATGAAGACATTACAGCACTTAAAAGCGGCCGCTACCTTATTGTAAAGAATGGCAGGCAGGGAATTACAGATAAGAATGCCAACTCTTTGGTTACTGCAAAATACGACACCATACAGGACCTGAAAAACGGCTACTTCCTCGCCACCCGAAATGGCAAAAAAGGCCTGATCAATTATCAGGGAGTAAGCACCATTCCCCTCATTTACGATATACTTGTGTGGGACGAAATCAACAATGTATTCCTCTGCTCCGAAAAAGGGGAAACAATTGAGCGGATTGTGGTGAAGTAAAGATCCTCAGTTATCAGGAAAACTACAATTCATACAAACAAGAAAAGGTCCGGCATTTAGCCGGACCTTTTCTTTTCGTCCCTGCAAAACACAGATACTGGCTTCAGTTTAGTTTTTAAGATACGGAAAATTCTGAATTATCCAGGCCATTATTAAACTGCACGACCTGCGTTTGCTCTTTGTTATTGTTAGCTGCTGCCATTTATTTTATCTGTAGTTTCATCATTATGTCGGTCTGCTCATCATCCCCTAATTTGAAAATGTGTTTATCAAATTCCACGAACCCATTTTTCTTATAAAATCGAATCGCTCCAGGATTTTCTTCCCAAACCCCTAACCAAACATAGTCTACACCTTTTTGCTTTGAAACTTCCATTGCCTTCTCGTAAAGCAATTGCCCAACCTTTTTTCCTTGGAATTCTTTCAAAACATAAATCCGTTCGATTTCAAGGGCATTATCATCTTTTATTTCGGTTTGTGATTGTCCGGAATTGACTTTTAAATAGCCGATTACATTATCATCAAGTACTGCAAAATAAAATTCAGATCTTTTATCAGATAATTCGATTTTCAATTTATCTGTCGAAAATCCATTATCTAAATACCCTTTCATATTTTCTTCACTGTTACCTGAAGAAAATGTTTCATAGAATGTCTGTTTACCAATCCTTTGTAACTGGTCTATATCATTTAGCATTACCTTTACTATCTCAATACCATTCATTCTTAGATAAGTGTCTTTTGGTTGCAGCTAACTTGTTTAAATATCATATATCTGCTCCTGCTTCACTTCCTTCCATCATGCAGGGATAACTTTAATATCAATATCTTCAATTCTTATGAATTCGCACAGTATTTCAACAATACATCACCACACCAGCACTACCTGTCTTCTCCCTGCTGGCCGCGGTTTTGTTTGCCACTACTGCCTTTAGAACCATCACCACTGCCACTTATGCTTTCCCGCATATCAGTGTCAGCCTGTATGTTCTGCATTTTATAGTAATCCATAATACCCAGGTTGCCTGAACGGAAGGCTTCGGCCATGGCTTTAGGGATTTCCGCCTCTGCTTCAATTACTTTAGCACGGGCTTCCTGCGATTTAGCCTTCATCTCCTGCTCTTCGGCAACCGCCATAGCCCTCCTTTCTTCTGCCTTGGCTTCTGCTACCTTCAGGTCGGCATTAGCCTGATCAATCTGTAGCTTTGCACCAATGTTAGCACCCACATCCACATCGGCAATATCAATGGAAAGAATCTCGAAGGCAGTACCGGCATCCAGGCCACGCTGCAGTACCAGCTTACTGATTTTATCAGGATTCTCCAGCACCTCTTTATGAGAATGTGCCGATCCAATGGAAGTAACAATGCCTTCACCTACCCTTGCAAGAATAGTATCTTCACCGGCACCCCCTACTAATTGCTGAATATTAGCCCGCACCGTTACCCTGGCTTTGGCAATAAGCTGAATACCGTCGGCGGCTACTGCAGCTACTGATGGTGTGTTAATTACTTTAGGATTTACTGAGATCTGCACCGCTTCAAACACATCGCGGCCGGCGAGGTCAATGGCTGTTGCCTGCTTAAAACTGAGGTTAATATTTGCTTTATCGGCAGAAATAAGAGCCTTGATAACTGAGGGCACATGGCCGCCTGCCAGGTAGTGTGTTTCCAGCTCCTGCGATGTAATTTCGCTCAGGCCCGCTTTATGGGCGGTAATAAGGGATTCGACAATAATTCTCGGCGGCACTTTACGGATGCGCATGAACACCAGCTCAAAAAGATTAATCTTAACACCTGAGAAGCGGGCGGTAATCCAGAGGTTGATAGGCACAAAGTAGAAGAAAACAAAGATGCCAACTACAACGGCAATAATGAGGATAATTAACTGCATTTCCATTTATTTATAAAGACTAATTGGTTCGACGTAAATAGTGTTAAATTCTATTTTGGTAATCCTTACCTCTGTATTTCCCGGAAGGTATTGCCCATGAGTTCGTACTTCAGAAATAGTATCTCCAAAAACTGCTTTCCCCTGCGGCCTGAGTTCTGACATTGTTTTCCCTGTCATTCCCACCGTAAGTTGTTGCGGAAAATCGTCGTTAAAGCGGCTTTTATTCGACGATTGCAGGGAGAAACGACTCCATGTATCGTTCCGGAGTGCATATACTACTGCAGCCAGACCAGCCACTGCCGACAAACCCAGCAACCAGTAGCCTGTAGTGTTTCCAAAAGTAGTAAAACCCATGTAAACACCTGCCACAGTAAGGAAAATCCCCAGTATGCCAACGAAAGTGGTGCCCGGCACAAAAATTATCTCTGCCAGGATTAATCCCAAACCGAACAAAACGAGGAAAATGACAATAACCCAGTCCAGAACCATAACATTCTTTTCTTTACTGTTCTAAATCTACAAATTTAATTCCTGTTTCCTATATAAAAGCAGTATCTATCATCCGGATTAATTCCCTGTTTCAAGCCAGGCTATAACAGCGGAATTTCCACTTCCAATTCAACAAAAAAGCCCCGCCATTTCCGGCCGGGGCTATTATTTTATATGGGCAATGCCGCGTTATTTCACTTCTTCCACCACCAGATTATGGTTGGTATAGATACAAACATCAGCTGCAATATGTAAGGCCTCCTCTACAATCTGACGGGCAGTAAGCTTTTCTCCTGCATGCTTTTTCAGGGCAATAGCCGCAGAATTTGCATACATGCTGCCCGAACCAATAGTGGCAATTCCGTTATCCGGCTCAAGGACATCGCCTGTTCCGGAAATAATCAGGATTTCGCTCTTATCAGCCACAATCATCATGGCCTCCAGCTTGCGCAGGTAGCGGTCGGTACGC
The DNA here is from genome assembly GCA_017948555.1 of Cesiribacteraceae bacterium YIM B00369. Lineage (GTDB taxonomy): Bacteria > Bacteroidota > Bacteroidia > Cytophagales > Cyclobacteriaceae > Nafulsella. Next base: position 52,655 of record JAFMYY010000018.1, read on the forward strand.
CAGTCTTTGGCCAGCTCAATTGCTGCCCGCTTCATATTACCGCCGTAGCTGTTAAGTTTCTCATCGAACTTTTCCAGCAGAGTAAAAGCATCGGCTGTGGAACCCGCAAAGCCAGTAACAATTTTACCGTCCTGCAGCTTCCTTATTTTCTTTACATTGCTCTTTGCTACTGTATTTCCCATAGTGGCCTGCCCGTCTGCTCCAATGGCAACCTCGCCATTATGCAATACAGCACAAACCGTAGTGGATCTTATTTTCAGGTTTTTAGTCATGAGTCTTGAGTCTTGAATAAAAAAATAAATTCATTAATCGCTGAAAGTGATCAGCCCAAAAATGAATAGTGAGTAGCATGACCTTGTCTCACTACTCACTACTCAATACTCATGACTAAATCAGAATTCTAACCGGATCTTCCAGCAGGCCTTTAAGAGTTTGCAGGAAGGCTGCGCCTACTGCTCCGTCCACGGCACGGTGGTCGCAGCTCAGGGTTACCTTCATAAGGTTGCCCGGCACTAACTGTCCGTTTTTAACAATTGCGGTTTCCTTAATACCACCTACTGCAAGTATACATGCATCCGGCGGGTTAATAATGGCTGTAAACTCATCAATACCAAACATACCAAGGTTAGATACTGTGAAGGTACTTCCTTCCCAGTCTTTAGGCTGAAGCTTTTTGCTCTTCGCTTTCTGGCCAAAATCTTTTACCTCTGCAGAGATGTGGGCAAGCGACTTATTATCGGCAAAACGTACTACCGGCACCAGAAGACCTTCTTCAACCGCCATTGCGACACCAATATTAATATGCTGGTTGTGGCGCATAGTATCACCGAGCCAGCTTACATTTACATTAGGGTGCTGGCGAAGGGCCGATGCCACTGCCTTGATCACCATATCGTTAAAGCTGATCTTCACAGGAGAGATCTCGTTCATGCTCTTCCTTGCTTCAATCGCTTTGTCCATGTTAATTTCCATGGTCAGGTAGAAGTGCGGCGCAGTAAACTTGCTTTCTGCAAGGCGCTTGGCAATAGTCTTGCGCATCTGCGATACCTTCTTATCCTCGTAGCGCTCTTCTCCAACAACCTGTGGAATAGTATAAGCCGGAGCTGCAGCTTCTTTGCCGGGAGCCTGGGCTGTAGCGCCACCCTGAGCAGCCTGCTGTGACTGAGCAGATGGCTTATGCTCCTCAACGTCTTTCTTCACGATGCGGCCTTCCGGACCTGATCCTTTAATGCTGCTGAGCTTAAATCCTTTTTCTTCGGCCATTTTGCGGGCAAGCGGCGAAGCTTTTATGCGGCTGTCATCATCGCTGCTGCTGCCGGTTTCGGCTGCAGCACTGTCAGATGGCTGCGCAACAGTATCACGCTTTTCTGCAGTAGCTTTAGGAGCGTCATCTGAGGCAGATGCCTCTTCTTCCCCTGAAGCATTAGCTTCATGCGCCTGCAGCAGTTTTTTATAATCAGCTCCTTTTTCGCCAATTACTGCAATTACGGCATCAACAGGAACAGCATCGCCTTCTTCCACACCAATGTACAATAAAGTACCATCTTCGTAAGCTTCAAGCTCCATAGTGGCCTTATCTGTCTCAACTTCAGCCAGAATATCACCACTTTCCACTTTGTCGCCTACTTTTTTATGCCAGGCAGCAATGGTACCTTCCTGCATAGTATCGCTCATTTTAGGCATAGCCACTACTGTGGCCTTAATGTCCGATACGTCGATTTTCTCTGCAGACTTAGCTTCTTTTTTCTCTTCTTTTGCAGGAGCAGCTTCTTCTTCCGCAGAACTTCCGCCACCCTCTCCTTCATTCTCTATTTCTTTCAGAAGTTTGCTGATATCTTCACCTTCATCGCCAATAATAGCAATTACGCCATTTACCGGCACTGCATCTTTTTCCTGCACGCCAATATGCAGCAATACACCATCCTGATAAGATTCTAATTCCATGGTGGCCTTATCTGTTTCCACCTCGGCCAATATATCACCGGATTCAACTTTATCTCCAACTTTTACCTGCCAGGAGGCGATTACCCCTTCTTCCATGGTATCGCTCATCTTGGGCATTCTGATTATTTCAGCCATATATTATGTTTTTTTAGCGTGCGTATATATGTATTAGGTAGTTTCCGGCCGTAAAATAAAGCTATTTTTGTTTATTCGCCAAAACTGAATCCTATTTAATACCGGTTTAAAAAATTTATTAATATCCTGATCTTTTATTTTAGCTTGCTGCTCAGGATTTAGCTGCTGCATTGCACTGCAATTCGGGTGGCAGCAAAATATTTTTCTATCTTTGATATTATAGACAAAATTACAAAATGAGTTCGTATAAACCACCTTTTTACCTCTTCAATGCACACCTGCAAACGATTATTCCGTCACTTTTCAGGAAAGTGAGCAATATACAGTATGAGCGGGAGCGCATCCGTACGGAGGATAAGGATTTTCTGGACCTCGACTGGTACCGCCCCGGCAACTCAGACAGGCTGCTGATCGTCTCTCACGGGCTCGAAGGCGACAGCGGGAGATCCTATGTAAAAGGCATTATTAAAGCCTTTGCCCAAAAGGGCTGCCATGGACTTGCATGGAACTTCAGGGGGTGCAGCGGCGAGCCCAATTTACTTGAACGTTTTTACCATAGCGGGGCAACCGAAGATCTCGAAGAGGTTATCCGTTATGTACGGAACATGGGAAAGTACAGGGAAATTTTTCTCAGCGGCTTTAGCCTGGGAGGTAATCTTACCTTGAAATATCTGGGCGAAAGGGGCGCAGCCCTCCACCCTGAAATCCGTAAAGCTGCAGTATTTTCCGTTCCTCTCCACCTCTCCGGCAGCTCCTCTAAAATAAGTCAGAGAGGTAACTGGATTTACAATAAACGCTTTTTAAACCGCCTGGAGGAGAAAATAAGGACTAAAGCGGCTAAAATGCCCGGCAGGTTTAATATCAATGCCCTGGACAAAATTAAAACCCTCCGGGAATTTGATGAAGCTTATACCGCGCCCCTGCATGGGTTTGAAAGTGCAGAAGCTTACTATGCCCACTGCAGCTCTCTGCGCTTCCTGCAGGGAATTAATATTCCAACCCTCATCATGAATGCAAAGAATGATCCTTTTCTTTCTGAACTATGCTTTCCTGAAGAGGAGCTGGCAGGGCATTCTTATATAACTTTTGAAGCACCGGAGGAAGGCGGTCATGTAGGTTTTGCTCCTGCCGGCGGCGGGGAGCTGTACTATTCCGAGCAGCAGGCGCTGGAATTTGTACTGGGCTAAAAATAAGAGTCCGGAAATTCCACCCTTCCCCCTGCATAAGCCGGCGGTTTTGCTTTTTCCCGAAGAAACGGGATTATAGCTTAACCCGGTCCTTTGCCCTGCTCAATTCTTCATGATTTGTTAAATCCAGACTAAGGGGTGTAATGGACACATACCCATCCTCAACTGCCCTGCGGTCGGTACCCTCCTCTGTTTCTTCTACAGGCACTACAGTAAACCAAAAATGTTGCCGCCCCAAAGGATCCTTTCCCGGAATCACTTTACCATCATAATGCCTTACAGATTGCCTTGCCCAGCGCATTCCTTTTGCATTAGCAGGAATGTTAATATTAATAAGGGAAAGCTCTTTTTCCGGAAGCAGTGTTTCCAATGATTTTTTTACAAATGGCTTGATAGTACTAAAATCGGGCTCTTCGCGGGTAACAGGAGTACTAAAGGCCAATCCACGGCACCCGAACAACACAGCTTGCTTGGCTGCCGCCAGGGTTCCGGAATGCCAGGCTGAGTTCCCGAGGTTGGTCCCTGAATTGATGCCGGATAATACCACATCCGCCTCCTGATTCCAGTGAAACATGCCCAGGGCCACGCAATCTGCCGGTGTACCATTAACTCTGTAAGCCTCAAAGCCCTCAATGGCAGTCCGTTTATAAGTTAAAGGTGTGTGGGCAGAAATAGCATGGCCCATTGATGATTGCTCCACATCCGGGGCTACAATTTTCACGTTTCCAAATTCCGAAGCCACCTCTGCCAAAGCTAAAAGGCCTGGACTGTATATTCCATCGTCATTGGCTATCAAAATATTCATATCAGTTTGTTTTATCAGATCCTGAACAAGGCCGGCCTGCCTTGAAATTTTCAATATTTACCATTATCTCCTCAACTATATACTAAAATATGCCGCAGGTGTTACTATGGTCATAAGACAAAAATGAAAGAGCGGGCAGGCAGGGAACCTGCAGGTAAGCCTACCGGAGGGGGGCGGAATTTCCGGCAGTTTAGTTTACTGAATCTGTAACCTGTCTTCCAAAGGGATAAATTTCACATACATCAGCCCCGGAAGGCTACCGCAAATCATTTTCATCAACTTAAAGGCTCATACACTTCATCCACATGTAATAAATTTTTAAATTTGCATCCAATTAAAAAAGGAAATCCTTTATGTGCGGCAGATATACCCTTGTTAAAAAAGCTGATGAAATAGCAAAAAGATTTAAAGTTGATGTAGGACCCTCCTATACACCGCGCTATAACGCGGCTCCCACACAACTGCTGCCTGTTATTACTGCCGATTCACCCGAAGGAGTTTCCTGGTTTTACTGGGGGCTAATTCCTTCATGGTCTAAGAACAAATCGATCAGCCAAAAGCTCATTAATGCACGGGCCGAAACAGTGGAAGAAAAAGCTTCCTTCCGTACTGCCCTCCAGAAAAGGCGCTGCCTTATTCCGGCAGATGGTTTTTACGAATGGAAGCCGGTAAGTAAAAAAGGCAAGGTTCCTTACCGGATTACCCTTTTGAACGAAGAACTTTTTGCTTTTGCAGGTTTATGGGAGGAGTATGAAGATGACGAAGGAGATATAGTACACACTTTTACCATTATTACCACTCAGGCTAACTCAACCCTCCAAAGCATCCATGACCGGATGCCTGTAATCCTGACAAGAGATTCTGAAGCCCTGTGGCTGGACCAGAAAGCAAGTCCTGAAGCCCTGAAGGAGGTTCTGCAACCTTACCACAGAGATGCCACACGCTTTTATACTGTATCAGCCAAAGTAAATCATGCATCAGAAGATGAGCCATCCCTTATAAAACCGGCCCCGGCTGCCGACCAGTTCGGTAACTACACCTTATTCAGCTAAACATGAAAAATAAAGTTCTTTTTTCCTGAACCAGACAGAAAACTGTACTGTAACCATCCCTGGCTTTATGGGGCTTACTTTATTATAGCGCCCGTTTCTGAATAAAAACCTGTCCTGCCGGCTTCCCGTCCCCGCTTATCTTTCAATATAAGTGATTGCATTCAGGGGTAGTCTTTTCATGCTCCTGCCCCCCTCCCTCCGGCAGAATATAAATTGGCAGAAGGCACACTTTACCAATATTTTTCAGAAAAAGCTACACAAACCTGCTGTTAATTAGTTAAGTTTAACAGGCTTTAATCAGATTAGAAACAACCTTTATATATATGTACCACTCCGAAATTACCGGTATCGGCCATTATGTTCCTGAAAGAATAGTAACCAATTCGGACCTGGAAAAGCTGATGGATACCAGCGACGCCTGGATTACTGAAAGAACCGGTATAAAAGAACGCCGGTATTTCGACCCTGAAAAGGACACTGTTGCCAATATGGCTGCCAAAGCCAGCCGCATGGCTATAGAAAGAGCAAACCTCCGGGTGGAAGACATCGAATTTATTGTTTTTGCAACTATTACCCCTGATTATTTCTTCCCGGGCTCCGGTGTACTCCTGCAACGGGAACTGGAGCTTAATGGCATTGGGACTATAGATATCCGGAATGCCTGCAGTGGATTTATTTATGGATTATCAGTTGCCGACCAGTTTATTAAAACAGGAATGTATAAAAACATACTGGTGGTGGGAGCAGAAATTCAGTCTTCGCTGCTTGAAATGAACAACCGTGGAAGAAATGTGTCGGTTATTTTCGGAGATGGTGCAGGAGCAGCAGTTCTTTCTGCATCAAACAACAGGGGCAAAGGTATTTTAAGTACCCACCTGCACACCGACGGCCGTTTTGCGGAAGAATTATATGTTAAAGACCCCGGAAGCAGCCGTTCTCCGGAAGAGCGGATGAACAAAGAATTACTTGACGGCCCCTCTGTGCGCGCTCACATGAATGGAAACACTGTTTTTAAACATGCGGTTGTCAGGTTTCAGGAGGTAATACAGGAAGCCCTGGATGCAAATGGTTATACCCGGGAAAATATTGATCTTCTGGTTCCTCACCAGGCTAATCTGCGCATCAGCAACTATTTAAAGGAACAATTATCCCTCTCTGACAGTAAAGTATATAATAATATTATGCGCTACGGCAACACAACAGCTGCCTCTATCCCTATTGCATTAAGTGAAGCATGGGCCGAAGGACTCCTGAAAGAGGATACCCTTGTTTGCCTTGCGGCATTTGGAAGCGGCTTTAGCTGGGCCTCTGCGCTTATTCGCTTCTGATTGAAACTTAACATTTAACGCAAAAGAAAAACTACTTATGAAAACCCATAATTACAACCCAAGCACTTTTGAAGTTAAACTGGCATCGGCCATTGTTGCCTGCAAAGACCAGATACAGCAAAAACTGGGAAATGATTTTAAAATAGTGGATACAGACGACAGAATGGAGCGCGATAACCCTATGGTTATTTTTCACCTTGAAGACAATGATGGTGATCCGCATGAAGTGGTTATAAAGATAATTCAGCGGCCGGACCAGATATAACTGCCCTCCTTCTGCTATTTTTTTAATGCAGGCCTTCCGCCTTCACAGTATACAGAGGCCCTTCCCAGCTCAGTTTATGGAAAAAATTCCTCCTTTCAGCAAACAGCAACTTGAATACTTTCACGACACGAGTTTTTTATTAACCAAAAGGGAGATCCTGAAGAGGCTGCAGCACCTTTTAGCTGTCAGTGAACGTGAACTGGTGAAAATAATCCGGGAAGAGGCGCCTTCGTCTGTACCGGATGACTGCAAAACAGCTGCTGGAAAAATTTCGAGAGGTGAAAACTATCGCGGACTTCCATACCTGGTACTCGACTACCCCCGGCTGTTTAAGCAAAAGGATATTTTTACCTTCCGGACAATGTGCTGGTGGGGAAACTTCTTCAGCTGTACTTTACATTTACAGGGAACCGTTCTCCAACAACTACGCCTTGCCCTTAACCGTGGAATAAGGTCGGGTCACTTTTCTCCAGACACATATATATGTGTAAACAGCACTCCCTGGGAGTACCATTACGAACCTGATAATTACCAGCTGTTAAGCGAAATGGAGCACCGGGAAATCAGCGACCTGCTGGATCGGGATTTTGTAAAGATCAGCAGAAAAATGGAGCTGGACCACTATAACAATCTTCCCCGCTTTGCATCCAGCTGCTTTCAGGAGTTCATAAAACTCCCAGAGGGGAAGTAGTACATGGTTTTAATACCCTGCATTGATTTATAAACTCACTGAAGGGCCTCTCCTCCGTGCTTTAATTTCACTGATCCGGCACCCGTAAGTTCAGGAATTTAATCACTGCTCATAAAGAAACAGGGCTTACCATATTTATCCGGCAGCATCATATACCTTTTTGCTGACAGGCACAGACACAAAAAAAAGCCCCGACTGTGAGGTCAGGGCTTTTTCTATATATGCTGTACTATTCTGTTAGAATAAAATTTCGCGGTATTTGGCAAGTGGCCAGAAGGTATCACCTACCAGGAATTCAAGCTTGTCAACATGGTAGCGGATCTCAGGGAAGAAAGTTTCCTTGATATCTTTATACATGATTGCACGCTCGCGGGTATCTTCAATCTTGTTTGCTTTTTTACGGGCTTCGATCATTTCATGCACTTTGGTTTTAACCACTTTCAGGTGCCTGTTAATATCGGTAACTGTTTCAAAAGCAACGGTATTTTCATGATCCAAACCAATGTTCTTCAATCCGTTAAGTCCTTCAATCAGCTCATGCTGGTAACGAAGGGTGGCAGGAATGATGTGGTTCAGGGCAAGATCTCCCATAGTACGGGATTCGATCTGCACCTTCATGATATAGCTTTCAAGATTGATCTCATGACGTGCCTCAAGCTCCACCTCAGTGAAAATACCTGCCTCAGCAAATAAATCCCTTGACTTTTTAGTCAGGTACTCATCAAGTGCTTCAGGAGTATTTTTGATGTTTGGAAGACCACGACGCTCCGCTTCTTTCACCCATTCTTCGCTATAACCGTTTCCTTCGAAACGAACAGCTTTAGATTCCTGAATGTAACGACGAAGTACTTTGATGATGGCAAGCTCTTTCTTTTCTTCATCTTCAGCGATCAGCTGGTCCACTTCTTCTTTAAAGCGAAGTAATTGCTGACCTACCATAGTGTTAAGAGCCGTCATTGCCGTTGCACTGTTGGCAGAAGAACCTACAGCACGGAATTCAAATTTATTACCGGTGAAGGCAAAAGGAGAAGTACGGTTACGGTCGGTATTATCAAGCAGGATTGGTGGAATCTTATTAATACCCAACTTCATGTACATATTATCACCCTTCTCGATCTCGATAGTGGCATTTTTCTCAAGCTCATCAAGCACTTTGGTCATTTGAGAACCAATAAAGGCTGATACGATAGCAGGAGGCGCTTCGTTTGCACCAAGGCGGTAGTCGTTGCTGTCAGAAGCAATAGAAGCACGCAGCAGACCATTATGCTCATATACAGCACGGATGGTGTTTACAAAGAAAGTAAGGAACTGCAGGTTCTCTTTTGCTTTAGAGCTCGGGCCTAACAGGTTACGGCCGGTGCTGGTAATTAACGACCAGTTATTGTGCTTACCACTACCGTTTACATTAGCAAATGGTTTTTCATGCAACAATACCTTGAAGTTATGGCGCTCTGCCACTTTCTCCATAAGGTCCATTAACAACTGGTTGTGGTCTACAGCAAGGTTAGCCTCCTCGAACATTGGAGCACATTCGAACTGCTTTGGAGCAACTTCGTTGTGGCGTGTACGGATAGGAATACCTAATCTGTGTGCCTCAAGCTCGAAGTCCACCATAAAATTGTGAACGCGGGTAGGGATTGATCCAAAATAATGGTCGTCCAGCTGCTGTCCTTTAGCAGGAGCATGGCCAAATACAGTACGGCCGGCTGCAACAAGGTCAGGACGGGATTTGTATATAGCACGGTCGATCAGGAAATATTCCTGCTCAATACCAAGGCTTGCCTTTACATGTGTAACATTACGATCGAACAAATCCTGCACAACAGCAGTAGCAGCACGATCAATAAAAGCAAGAGATTTTAAAAGAGGGGTTTTATTATCAAGTGCCTCACCTGTATAAGCAACAAATACAGTAGGAATACAAAGGGTTTTAGCGCTGCCATTCTCCATGATGAAAGCAGGAGACGTAGGGTCCCATGCAGTATAACCACGGGCCTCGAAAGTATTACGGATACCTCCGCTTGGGAATGAAGATGCATCAGGCTCCTGCTGTACAAGTGCAGAACCTTTAAATCTTTCCAGACCACGGCCACTTCCGCCAGGCTCAAAGAAAGAATCATGCTTTTCAGCAGTTGCTCCGGTTAGGGGCTGGAACCAGTGTGTATAGTGAGTAGCACCTTTAGCAATAGCCCATGATTTCATAGAAGAAGCTACTGATTCGGCAACGTGCGCCTCAATTTTACTTCCTTTTTCTATAGTCTGCATCAACTGCTCAAAAATATCGGAAGAGAGCGTGGCACGCATTGTCTCCTTATCGAAGACATTTTCGCCAAAGTAGTCAGAGATCTTAGTTGAAACTAGATTAACTGGCACAGGCTTTCTTTCCAGCGCCAATTCCAGTGCTTTAAATCGTAAATTCATGTGTAACAGTTGTGAGTTTATATTTTAACCCAAATTTATAAAATTAACGGAAAAATCAATCATATTAAGCAAAAAAATAAGGCGTTACCCCCAATTCTTTTATTCCCAAACCCAAATTTGCATAAATCCTGAAAACACCATTTTATGGCCGGGCAAACCTGAACCGAACGGGAATCATTCTTATATTTGCAGGGTTTATTGATATCATTTGTTAAGTAAAAGAGGGGCTTTATATGACCAGGAGAGGTATTTACATGGCAGGCTATCTGATATTCTGGCTTGTCTATTTTATTTTCTTTAAGATTGTTTTTCTCATGTACAATTCGGAATTAACAGCTGAGCTGGACTTTTCTGTAATTGGGGGTATTTTCCTTTACGGAAGCCGCCTTGACCTGGCCTTTGCAGCCTATATCGCTGTTCTTCCGTTCCTTCTTGTTACTCTTTCGTCGTTTATAAAACCGGGGAAATGGCTGAGCCAGTCCCTTCTGGTGTATACTACGGTCATCCTTATTTTTATTACCATCCTGTCAAGTACAGATCTTGAACTGTTCAGGATTTGGGGTTTCCGGCTCGATGCCACTCCCCTGATGTACCTGAATACCCCCGGAGAAATGCTTATTTCCGTGGGAGCCTCCCCTATTCTGTTTCTGGTAATCCTGAATACGCTGGTAAACCTGTTTTTTTGCTTTGCATACCGCTACACACTACACCCCCTGGTTCTGAAATTTCCCGCGCCTAAGTATTATACTGCACCTGCCTACCTGCTCGCCACCCTCTCACTGATCATCCTTATGCGGGGAGGTTTCCAGCTGGCCCCCATTAACCACAGCAGCGTTTATTTTTCAGAGAGCCTGTATGCCAACCAGGCAGCCATTAATGTGCCATGGAATTTCTTTCATTCCATCAGCAAAAACGGTTCGGACAGGAATAACCCCTATACTTTTGTGGAAGAACCCGTGGCCGACAGCCTGGTAAATACCCTTTATGCGGAAAAAAGCGAGGCGCCAAAACAGCTGATAAAATCCGGCCAGCCTAATGTGGTGCTCATTATATGGGAAAGTTTTACTGCAAAGGTAGCGGAAGACTTGGGAGGGATACCGGGTGTTACACCACAGTTCAAAAGCCTCTCCGGGGAAGGAATGCTTTTTACACGGGTATTCTCCAGTGGCGACCGCAGCGATAAAGGTCTGGTTTCCATCCTGAGCGGGTTTCCTGCACAACCTGCCACCAGCATTGTAAAAGACCCTAAAAAAACGAGGGGACTCCCTAACCTGGCAAAAACGCTCAGGAATGCAGGTTATTATACCAGCTTTTACTATGGCGGGGAACTGGAGTTTGCAAACCTTAAAACATACCTGCTTTCAGGAGGATTCCACAAACTGGTGGGAGTGCAGGATTTTGAAGAAGAGCAGCTTAATTCCAAATGGGGTGCTCACGACCATGTGGTACTCGAAAAATTGCTGTATGATATCGAAACTGAAAAAAAACGGGAACCTTTCTTCAGGACCATATTTACCTTAAGCAGCCATGAGCCCTTTGAAATTCCTGCAGAACCGGAATTCCCCGGCAAAGATGTTACTAACCTGTTCCTCAGCTCTCTCCATTACACCGATGGTGCCATAGGGCAGTTTATTAAAAAGGCAAAGACGAAGCCCTGGTACGATAACACCCTTTTTATCATTATTGCCGACCATGGCCATACCTACCCCGGAAACTCGCAGGTTTTTGAAACAGGCAAATTCCATATTCCTATGCTATGGTTTGGAGGAGCCCTTACGAAAGAACCCGCTGCGGTTACAGCCACCATGTCGCAAACCGACCTGGCCTCCACCCTGCTCGGGCAACTGGGCATTCCGGCAAAGGAATTCCCATGGAGCAAAGACATTTTCCAGCCCGGCACATCCCATTTTGCTCCTTATTTCTTTAAAGATGGTGTAGGTTTTGTAACCGACAGCAGCTACATGAGCTTCGACAATGTGGGAAAGAAACTGATTGAAGAACAGGGAGCTACAGACAGTACCCACTTAATACTCTCCAGAGCTTACCTGCAAAAGAGCTATGGCGATTATCTTAATAAATAAGTATCTTTGCAGGCGAAGCCTGTTCATGAGCTTGTTTCACTTATAGTAAAGAAACAAAACCACCGGGCTTACCACAAACATTGATAAAACCCGTAATTGGAAGTAATGAGGAAAGTTGCATTTTATACCCTGGGTTGTAAGCTGAATTTTTCGGAAACATCTTCCATTTCCCGCCTTTTTGAACAAAAAGGATACAGGAAAGTGGATTTTGAGGACCGTCCGGATATTTACATCATCAACACCTGCTCCGTTACTGATAATGCCGACAAAAAATGCCGGAAAATAGTACGGGAAGCTCAAAAGATCAATCCTGATGCTTATGTGGCTATCATTGGCTGCTATGCACAGCTTAAACCTGTGGAAATATCGGAGATTCCGGGTGTGGATGCTGTTTTAGGGGCCGCCGAAAAGTTCAGGTTAATTGAGCTACTGGATGGCTTTGTTAAACAGCCGGAGGCAAAGGTTTTTGCAAGCGAAATAAGTGAAGCAAATACTTTCCACAATGCTTTTTCTTATGGCGACCGTACCCGCACCTTTTTAAAGGTACAGGATGGGTGTAACTATAACTGCTCTTTCTGTACCATCCCGCTTGCAAGGGGAAAAAGCCGCAGCAACAGCATTGAAAATATATTGGCATCGGCCCGCGAAATTGCAGCTACCGATGTAAAGGAGGTAGTACTCACAGGGGTAAATATTGGCGACTTTGGTATACAGGAGGGGCGCCGTCAGGAACGTTTTACGGACCTGGTGCAGGAGCTGGACAAGATGGATGGGATCGAGCGCTTCCGGATTTCCTCCATTGAGCCAAACCTGCTCAGCGACGACATTATAAAATTTGTATCTGAATCGCGGCTGTTTGTTCCTCATTTTCATATACCGCTTCAGTCGGGCAGCAACAAAATTTTAAAAAGCATGCGCCGCCGCTATGAGCGGGAGCTGTATACTGAACGGGTAGCACACATTAAATCACGGATGCCTCATGCCTGCATTGGGGTGGATGTTATTGTCGGGTTTCCCGGCGAAACAGAAGAAGATTTCCTTGAAACCTACCGCTTTCTGAACGAGCTGGATATAAGCTACCTGCATGTATTCACCTATTCTGAAAGAGCTAATACCCCTGCCATTGAGCTGGATGGCATAGTACCTGTAAAGGAACGTAACCGCCGCAGCCGCATGCTGCGCAGCCTGAGCGAAAAGAAAAAACGCCATTTCTATGAGCAAAACATAGGAAAGGAGGCTGTCGTTTTGTTTGAGGATGATGTGCAGGACGGAAAAATGCACGGTTTTACAGAGAACTATGTACGCGTAACAGCCAAATACGACCCCTTACTGGTAAATGAACTTAAGCGGGTGCAGCTGACTGAAATTAATGATGAAGGGCTGATGGAAGTAAGCGAAAGTCCAGATTACATTGTACATGCCTGATAAAATTTACAGCCCCGGAAAAAAAACCGGGGCTTTTTATTAACTTCCCTCCTCCTCTTCTTCTGCACTGAAAACATCTGCTTTTACTTTGTACTCACCTTGCGTCCGGCCTTCACCCGGGCTGTCATAAGTAATAAGAATGGAGTTATCGTCAAGTATTGCTATTCCTTCTGCTTTGTTTATACCATGTTCCCTTGCATAATAAGGAAGCACGATAACGCTCCGGAGCTCACTTCGCTCAACCAGCATATCTCCCTCATGCTGCGCAGCATTTTCCCAGCGGTAAATCTCCATTGTACCATCCAGGTCCATGGTGGGGCCTGCAAGTATAATTAAATCATCCCCGTCGGAAGCCAGCTCCCTTATTCCCATCCCATGCAGGTTCAGGAAGTGCTTTTTATAGCTGCGTCCTTCCTTATCCTTTTTAAGCTTTAAAAGATTGTTTTTAGATTCCTCCAGCTCTATTTCCAACACGATGGCCCATCCCCGGAGTACAGGGCCCCGCAACCCAAGAAACACTTTATCGCGAATAACCGTCAGTCCTTCAATATCCAGCCCGTTATCTTTACCGGGCAGCCCGATAAACGGCCCCAGGTGCCTGTCTTTTCTGAGTTTTTTGGTTAACTGGCTCCACTTTCTGCGGGTATGCTTTAATTTGGCCGCGGTTAATTTCTTTTCCTTATCAGATGGGTCAGGGCATTCTTTAACCAGCACAAACTCACCATTCTCATTTTCAATGACGGGTATCCGCGCCAGGAGATTTCTGTTCGCCCCAAGGGATGTGATGGTTAAGCGGTCAATTTCCTTCCGCGGGTCGTCCTTCCCTTCCCTCATCTTTTTCCGCTTATAACTATGCGAGCCTGCCAGCCAGAGGTATCCGCCGGCAACATCCATTCCCTCAATATCCGCCTCCTCTTCTTTAGAAATAAGCTCAATATAATCCTTCAGGAAAAAATTTACTGCCTTGCCATATGACCCATCTTCAAGGAGCTCCAGCCGCTGAATGCTTATGTTCTCATCTCCTGCCACCCAAAGGTACTTACCCGTACGGGCAATGGAAGAAATTCCGTCCCTGATATTTTTATCGATCAGCTGCTCAACTACTGCCTCTTCAAAATCTAATGTAACTGTATCCTTTTTCATTCCTGTAACTACTGTTAATCTCATTAAAAATCCTATACACGGGCAATCTGTAATACAGCACATGCTCCTCTTTTTTCTGCCAAAGAAAAAAAGGAGCCCCACTGCTTCCACAACAAACGCCTTATTGATAAGATAGTTACAAGTCAGATACTGATACCGGAGAAGGAAAAAGCTTACTTCTTAAAAAATTTTTCCCTGCGGTCATCAATGGTAAGGTAATAAAGTCCGGTGGTAAGGTGCCCAAGCTGTATTTCCTTTCCGTGGCCTTTCAGGAGTTCATTTCCCTTTGGGTCGCTCACTACATAGTCAGTTTCCCTGCTGAGGTATATTTTGTCAGATACTCTTGTAGGAGCAAAAGTGATGCGATCAACACTTTCCTCAAAGGTTTGCACGCTGCTATAAAAAGTTTCCCCGTCGCTCTGCAAATATTTAATGCGGTACCTGTTTACCGCCGGCAGGTGATCCACCTCCAGACGGTAGCGGCTATCTTCTCCGCCTTTAGCACCTACACTTTCAATGGTTTTCCATTTATCGTTTTCCCACCTTTCCACAAAGAATTTACCACTTGCCAGTTCCCCGTTTGTTACCCATTCCAGCAGGCTTCCGTCCAGATGAATTGAAATGTACCTGAAATCGGTTTGCGTTCTTACCACCTGCGGATTAATAATTTTTGGTGTACAGCCATTATTATGAACAATACGCACAGTAACAGGAGACTTTGGGGATAGCCCGCTCAGGTTTATGGTAAAGGCACTGGAGCGTGGATTGGTGAGAACCTTTGAGTCATTTACCCATACCTCCCTTGTACAGTAATCCTTCATATTACTGCTCAAAGGATTCTGCACAAATAAATTTTTACCGTTGTACACGCCGGTAAAGGTAAATTCCTCCTGTTGCGCCATTAAGGGCGCCGACAGCAGAAATAAAAAGAAAAGAGGTATATATAATTTATTTAACGACATAAAAGTATCAGCCCTCCGGGTTTAATATTCCCGTTGAGGAATTCCTACAGCGCTATAATTTAGCAATTAAATAGATACACGAATAATAATTGCTCTTTTTTTTACCAGGCCGCCATTAAATGCATTTTTATTCAAATCGCAAAGACTCCACCGGATCAAGCCTTGATGCTTTATAAGCAGGGTAGAAACCGGAAAATAAACCTACTGCCACACATATACTAACGCCCATGGTAATCCACAGCCATGGAATAATAAAAGCACCTTCGCCCACTAAGGAAGAAACCAGGTTACCTATTACTATGCCTAATACAATACCGGTTATACCTCCGAACAAACAAATTAAAATGGCCTCAATAAGGAATTGCTGCCGTATTTTAACAGGGGTTGCTCCCAGAGCTTTTCTTACTCCTATTTCACGGGTCCGCTCCGTTACCGACACCATCATAATATTCATAAGGGCAATGGAAGCCCCCATTAAGGTTATGATACCTACTACAAAACCACCTATCTTAAGGTAGCCGCTGATTTCAGATAATCTTTCACCCGCAGTTTTATTCTGTTTAAGCTCAAAAGAATCCGGCTGCCCTAAACGATCCTGACGGATGTTGCGCATAAGGCCTGTAGCCTCTCCCATTACGTTTTCCAGCTCCACAGGATTATCCACCTGCACTTCTATCATATACTGCAGGGCGCCTGATGTGGCATAGCGCCCCGCCCCTGCCAGTGGTATAAGTATTGCACGGTCTGTACCTGAATTCCCTCCCAGCGATCCGGCAGATTCAAGCACACCAATAACCCTGAATTTATTCCCCAGCACAGAAATCTCCTTACCAACAGGATCAATATTTCCTTCAAAAAGACTCTCTTCGAGCTGTGGGCCAATAATAGCTACATTAGAGCCGAACTGGCTTTCTACTGCCGAAAAATTTCTCCCTTCTGTTAAATTATACCCTTTCAGCCCCAGGTACTCTTCAGACACTCCGGAAACCACCATATTGGGATTGGTTTTCTTTGACATGTATTTAGCCTCTGCTCCTCCGGAAATAAAAGTGGAAACAGAAACCTGCGAAGCCTTGCTGAATAACTCCCTGAACCTGCGGGCCTCAGTATAGCTTATGGGCTCAAAGCTTTTATTACTCCGGCCCTCCACCTGCTGCCGCCGGTCCCGGTTAACAGAACGGATTGTAAAAGAATTAGCACCCAGGCTGCTGAAGCTATTGGTAATTGAGGCTTCCATACTATCTATAGCTGTAAGTATTCCTACAAGAGCTGTAATTCCAATAGCAATTATCGATGCAGTAAGTACACTACGAAGCAAATTACTTTTTACCGACCGCAGTCCTTCCAGAATATTTTCCTTTAAATGCATTTGTAAAATTTCGGGTAGTTAAAAAAACACTTTAATGTACACTAAAGTATTCCCTTTTGTAATGAATTTTATTTAAATATCGTTATACTTCTGATAATCGGTTATTAATAAATTTAACTCTCTATGCAAAGATTAGTTCTTACCATAAGCCTGTTATTTTGTATGCACTTAGCAAGTGCCTCTTACCTTTTCATTCCTATGGATGAAAAGCAGAAAGACCACCTGAAAGCTTATGGTATTGCTTACTGGGTTCTGCAAAACGGAACTGAGGTTGACTGGCTCTTAAACTACAAGGGCG
This sequence comes from Cesiribacteraceae bacterium YIM B00369, assembly GCA_017948555.1. Classification (GTDB taxonomy): domain Bacteria; phylum Bacteroidota; class Bacteroidia; order Cytophagales; family Cyclobacteriaceae; genus Nafulsella. Next base: position 69,761 of record JAFMYY010000018.1, read on the forward strand.
GAAGCTTTATGTTTAAGTGGGGCCAGAAGTTCGAAAATGAATTAATCATCAGGGGAGTCAGCTACGAGGTTATATCCGACGCCAGCTCCGGCCAGATTGTTAATGAAATTGCAAGCCCTGCAACCAACCAGGATGTTATGAAACTGGAACAGGTCCCGAAGATCGCAGTTTACTCACCAAAAAGCAAACAGCCCTGGGACGATGCTGTTACGTTGGTTCTTACCTATGCCGAAATTCCGTACGATATTATTTTCGATAATGATGTGATGTATGGCGAACTTCCCAAGTATGACTGGCTCCACCTGCACCACGAAGATTTTACCGGCCAGTATGGAAAATTTTATGCCATTTACAGGAATGAGCCCTGGTACAGAGAACAACAGCGGGAGTATGAAGAAGTAGCTCAAAAGCATGGCTTTCAGAAAGTGACCCAGTTAAAGCTTGCTGTCGTAAAAAAAATAAAAGAATTTGTATCGGGCGGAGGCTTTCTTTTTGCTATGTGCTCGGCCACGGACACTTACGACATTGCCTTATCTGCTGAGGGTGTGGACATAGCTGCTGAAATGTACGACGGGGACCCTGCAGACCCGGCAGCCCAGCGAAAACTGGATTTCAGTAAAACCTTTGCCTTCCAGAATTTTAAACTGGAAAAAAATGCGCTGGTATATGAGTACTCCAATATTGATGTACAGCCGCAGGAAAGAAGGCTCACAGAAAACAACGATTACTTTGAGCTTTTTGAATTTTCAGCCAAATGGGATCCTATCCCAACTATGCTCACCCAAAACCATGCCACCAGTGTAAAGGGCTTTATGGGGCAAACCACCGCTTTCAAAAACCATCTTATTAAACCCGATGTGGTAACAATGGGAGAAAATAAAGCTGCAGATGAAGCGAAGTATATACACGGAGTTTTCGGTAAGGGCTTCTGGACCTTCTATGGAGGGCATGATCCGGAAGATTACCAGCATATTGTGGGAGAAGAACCTACCGACCTCAACCTTCACCCTAACTCTCCGGGCTACAGACTGATTCTGAATAATATCCTGTTCCCGGCAGCGAAAAAGAAAAAGCAGAAGACCTGAGTTAGTTCTGAGATATTAGTCCTGAGTCCTGAGTAATCAGGCTGGTGATCAGTATTAAATTAAAAATTATATATGACTGAATGATAGAATAAGACATACTGCACTTATTCTATTATTCACTCATTCAAAAATGACTAAAGGTGTAACCCACATTCGATTTTGGAGGTATTCATCCAGCGTCCGGTTCTGCCGGTACCTTTGGCTGTACAGTGAGCACATCCTATGGAGTCATATCCCTGTTTAACTAAGGGGTGGACAGGAAGGTCGTAAATCTGCATATAAAGCGCTACCTCTTCTGCAGTCATATCTATAATGGGATGGAATTTGATGATGTCCTGCTTCTTTTCGAACACCTGCATATTTTGCCTGTTGGCATTCTGGAAACGCAGTAAGCCGGAAATCCATACTTTATGATTTTTTTTCAGTTCATCCACGGGGCCTACCTTATTAATTGAGCAGCAAAGGTCCTGATTATAGCGCCAGGTTTCATTTACGCTTGTAAAGCGGTGCTTCCTTTCCTCCGCTCCGGCATCAATAACCTGCAAATTAAACTGCTCCTCAAGCTGTTTCCTGTATGCAATGGTTTCATCGAAATGAAAACCGGTATTTATGAAATAAACAGGAAAGCCGGGCCTTGCCTTACTTAGCATGTGAAGCAAAACAACCGAGGTACTGCCAAAGGACGAAGTTACCAGAACATCTTTTTCATCTGTTTCCTCAAATAAGGCCTTCAACCTGTCGGCGGCATTTAATGAGGTGAATTTATGATTTAACGAACCAATATCTTCTGTCATTCCACATCTTCTTTTTTGTTATCTGAATCAGCGGAGGCAACAAGGCCCGCTGTGTATTCATTAAGCTTTTTAACCTTATATTGAAAATCCCCCTTCAGCATATTCCGCACCTGCTGCAGGTTATCCAGCAACTCATCAATATCGTCGGGCAGGGTTTCTTCCAAAAGCTCACGAAAGCGTTTGGAGAAGGTTGGGGATTGTCCATTGGTGGAAATCCCTATTTTAAGATTCCCTTTTTTAACTGTTGATCCGAGGTAGAAATCACACAGGTTTGGTGTATCGGCCACATTGGTTAACAGCCCGCGCTCTTTTGCCATTTCACGTATTTCGGCATTGGTTTGCGGCGAATCAGTAGCCAGCAGCAGCAACTCCCTGCCATCCAGATCCTGTGGTTCAAAAGCCCGCTCAATAAGGATAACATTAGAATGTTTTGCAGCCACCTCTTTTAACTCCTGCCTGATTACAGTTCCTACAAGGGTTATTTTTGCTCTGGAATTATTTTTCAGTAATGCCTCCAGCTTTTCCAAACCAACATTCCCTCCACCCACGATCAGTATATCTATCTGATCTACTTTCAGGAATATTGGAAACAGGAGATTTCCTTTTTCTTCTTCTGGCGTATTCATAACCCTGGTAAATTTAAGTTCTGGAGGAATTAAAATCCAATGCCTGTAACTTTTCGTAAAACATTTCATGTGTACCTACCGCTTCGCCGATTACTACCAGGGCCGGAGGCGGTATTTCCTGCCCGTCGCGGATAGCCACAATTGTTTCTATCGTACCAAAGAATACCTTTCCATCGGCATGAGAGCCTTTGGAGATAATTGCCACCGGTACATCGGCTTTTCCATGCTGTATATACAAGCTGGTTATTTCTTCCAGCTTCTTCAGCCCCATGAACAACACTACAGTAGCAGATGACTGTGCTGCCAGCGCAACATCATGAGAAAGCTCACCGTTTCGGGTGGTAGCGGTAATTACCCAGAAACTTTCATTTACCCCACGTCTCGTGAGCGGAATTCCATAATAGCCGGGCAGGTTTATGCTTGATATCCCCAGCACTACTTCCGAAGGAATACCATAGCTTCCTGCATATTCAGCCTCCTCTTTGCCTCTGGCAAAAATAAAAGGGTCTCCCCCTTTCAGCCGCACTACATGCTTCCCCTGGCTTGCATGCTCTACAATAAGTTTGTTTATTTCGTCCTGGATCAGGCTGTGCTTTCCGGCCCTCTTCCCAACGAAAATTTTTTCCACACCTTCTCTGGCATAGTTAAGGAGCTCAGGGTGCACCAGGGCATCATATAATACCACATCTGCTGCCTCCAGTGCTTTTACACCTTTAAGCGTAAAAAGGCCCGGATCCCCGGGCCCCGCTCCTATCAATGTCAGTTTACCTGCCATTTTATGCCTTATAATAATTATCTACAACTTCTTTATCTGTTCCTTCATTACCCTGCTGCTGCTCTCTTATAAGCTTTACCTGAGCAACGAAAGAAGCTGCCTGTGAACGATACTGTTCAGCAAACTCCTTTGTGGGCTCATTATTCTTCATCTGGTATACAAGCTCTTCAAAATTCTTATCCAGCTTAACCTCACCGGTTTCGTAATAGTGGGTATTGAAGTCGGCAATAATGCCCTGGTGGGTATTACACTGAACATCTTTACTTAAAAGCAACGCTTTGGCTCCAATTACAAAAGAGTTATAAGCATAGTAAATTGAATCTGCATAACGGCCTTTATCAAAGGCTTTATCAGAGTTGGCAAGGCGTTCCACAGCATCGTTAATAATAATGCTGATCATGTCGTACATTACACCGGCACATTCACCTGTTCCAATTTCAGGAATAAAATCTTCATTATAACCCCAGTCCATATAATCAGAATCTGTGAGAGTACTTGCATCTGCCAACGGCTTCAGCAGGTTGTAGAAGTACATTTTGCCCTGGCGGTAGTAATACTCGTTAAAATACTCACCTTCGGTAGCATTGGCTTCGTAATCGTCAAAAAGCGTACGGAAAGTTTCAGGCATTCTTTTAGTAGGCAGTTTAATTACCTTTTCTGCAATAAAGCCTTTTCCTTCAGGGTCCACACCGCCACCTATTACCACCTGCATGGCAGGAATTACTTTTTTACCGTTTTTAATGGAGCTGCCGTGCAAACCAATGTTCGCTGCCATATGCTGGCCGCAGGAGTTCATACAGCCACTGATCTTGATATGAATCTGGTTATTGGTAACCAACTCAGGGTATTCAGTTTTGATCATCTCTTCCAGGATCTCACCCACGCCGGTACTGTTGGTAACACCCAGGTTACAGGTATCTGTACCAGGGCAAACTGTTACATCGGCAGTGGTTCCGAAACCAGGCTCAGCTAAGCCAAGCTCATTCAGGCGGTTAAAAATATAAGGAAGAGATTCCTTTTTAACAAAGCGAAGCAGAATTCCCTGGTTTACAGTAATGCGCAGGTCATTAGCGCATACTCCTTCTTCCATAAGAGCAGCCAGTTTTTTAGCTGTTTCAGAAGAAATATTTCCCAGTTTAAGCTTAATCTGGATACCGTAGAATCCTTTTTGTTTCTGCTCAAAAGCATTGGTCTGCAGCCAGAGAGCATATTTTGCTTCATCGGCAACAGTTACTTCAGGAGCCACAAAGGATGCCGGTACCTCAGTTTCAGGAACCAGATTGCGGTCTATTTTGAAAGTTTTATTGGCAAGAGCCGGATATTCACCTTCAATCAGCTCCATATACTGCTGAAGGCTCATGGCTCTCTTCTCATCCAGAAGGAATTTAAGACGTGCCTTCATTCTTTTTTCGCGCTCACCATAACGGTCGAAAATGCGCAGAGCTCCCTCAATAAAAGGAATCACTTTATCTTCATGCAAAAACTCGAAACCGGTTTCAGCAATTTTAGACTGAGCACCAAGGCCACCGCCCACAACTACTTTAAAGCCGCGAACTTCCTCGCCGTTTTCTATTCTTACTCTTGGAATAAAGCCAAGGTCGTGGAAATAAGTATAGGCCGAATCTTTATCGCTTGAAGAAAAAGCCATTTTAAATTTCCGCCCCATATCCTGGTTAATTGGGTTCCGCAGGGTATAACGGGTTACTGCCTCCGCATAAGGAGAAACATCAAAAAGTTCATCAGGATCAATTCCGGCTTTGGATGAACCGGTTACGGTACGAACCGTATTACCACAGGCTTCGCGGGTAGTTACACCTACCTCTTCCAGTTTAGCCCACATTTGTGGAGTATCTTCCACATTTACATAATGCAGCTGAATATTCTGGCGGGTGGTGGTATGTAGGTTTCCGTTTGTAAATTCTTCTGAAACTTCGGCAATACGCACAAGCTGATCTGCTTTAAGCTTTCCGTAAGGAATTTTAATACGGAACATTTGTACTCCAAGCTGACGCTGTCCGTACACGCCGCGTGTTAAGCGGAATGACTTAAAGCGATCTTCAGGAATAATGCCTGATTTGAATTTCTCTATCTTGTCCTTCAGCTCCAATACATCTTCACGAGCGTTTTCGCTGAGGGTTTCCGGGAGTTTAATAGTATTAAGTGTCATACGATAATATTTTCAGTTTCATTAAAAGCCTCTCTGAACTTCCATTACAGAAACCCATACAGCATTGAGGCCGGCTTATATATTTAATCTGATACCTGCTTTCAGATACTCAGCTGATTACACAAATCAATCATTTACAAAAAAAAGCAGGCCCTTTCTGCCACAACGATTTGTGTATTTTTTAGGTTCATTAAGCTTAATCTACCTTTACCTGGCTTGCATTTTTAGATGCCCGCAAAGCATTTTCAATATCTTCCAGGATATCATTTACATTCTCAAGGCCTGCGCTTACTCTTACCAGGCCTGGCAAAATACCAACATTCTGCCTTTCTTCCTCTGTTAATTTAGAGTGTGTAGTGGATGCAGGATGGGTAACCGTTGTGCGGGTATCCCCTAAGTTAGCTGTCAGGGAGAGCATTTTCAAGCTATCAAGAAACTTTCTGCCCCTTTCAATACCACCCTTAACACAAAAGGTTATTATTCCACCCCCTTTTTTCATTTGTTTCTGCGCCAGCTCATATTGCGGGTGCGACTTCAGAAAAGGATATTTCACAAACTCCAGCTCCTGGTGCCCCTCCAGGTATTCAGCCAGTTTAAGTGCATTTTCGCAGTGCCTGTCCATTCTTACCGCCAGGGTTTCAAGGCTTTTCGATAATACCCAGGCATTAAAAGGCGAGAGCGACGGCCCTGTATGGCGGGCGAAAAAGCGGACATCCTGTATCAGGTCCTTTTTGCCCAGGATCATTCCTGCAATGGTTCGCCCCTGCCCATCCATAAACTTGGTGGCGGAGTGGGTTACAAGGTGCGCACCAAAATCTGCAGGCCGCTGCAGGTAAGGAGTGGCAAAGCAATTATCAACATTCAGGATAAGACCGTGCGCTTCAGCTAATTTCCCCAGCCACTCAAGGTCAACAAGGTCAAGCCCCGGGTTGGAAGGGGTTTCCACAAAGATCATCTTTGTGTTCTTCTGAATCAGGCTCTCCCAGGTTTCCGGCTTTTCAATATCCGCATAAGTGTGCTCTATTCCCCACTTAGGAAAAATCTGGGTCAGGATCTGGTGGGTAGAGCCAAACAGGGAGCGGGAAGCCAGAATGTGGTCGCCACTCTTCAGGAGAGCTGCCATACTCGAAAACATGGCCGACATTCCGGATGCAGTAGGTATTCCGTCTTCCGTGCCCTCCAGTAAGCACAATTTACTCACCAGTTCGTTATTATTAGGATTGGAAAAACGGGTATATATATTTCCTTCAATTTCGTCGCTGAACAAAGCCCTTGCCTGCTCCGCATCATCAAATGTGAAGCTGGAGGTCATGTAAATAGGCGTTGAATGCTCTCTGTAAAGGCTGTTATCGGCCTGGGTTCTTATTGCCTGTGTTTCAAAATGCTTGCTCTCCATTTATCTTATCTGTCTGTTTCCGTAAAAAAATTATGCCTCTGCGTGTAACCATTCTTTCTTGGCCAGCAGCTCTTCTTCAGTCTCTTTATAGTCAGGGTCTTCCACGCAGCAATCCACCGGGCATACCGCCGCGCACTGTGGTTCTTCATGGAAACCGGTGCATTCGGTACATTTCCCCGCTACAATATAGTAAAACTCATCAGAAACAGGTTCCTGTGGCTCCTGGGCATCAACCTCTGAACCATCTTCCAGTTCCACATTCTGCAGGCTGGTGCCTCCGGCCCAGGTCCATTCCATGCCACCTTCGTAAATAGCAGTGTTAGGGCATTCAGGTTCGCAAGCCCCGCAGTTTATACATTCGTCTGTAATATATATAGCCATGATTTTTTTTCAGTTAAATATTATATTGATAAATGAATATACGATTGGCCCTGCAAAGAGGGTACGCCCCTGCCTGATGCTCTCCGGAATAAGTATTTTCCGTAAAAAAGCAGAATAACAGACAGGCGCTGACACAGGTCAGCAACGACAACAGCAATATGCTGTGACAGTGGAAGTAAAACGGGGCAAGGCAGAAACGGAAGCAAGAAGGCTTCTGTTTAATTGATTTGTCTGTATGTAGGTAAAGTGCATAGAGTTCAGTCAATTTATAGTTCCCTATTAATTTGGGCAGGAGTTGGCACCTTGCAAAGCTGCAGGTTGCCAGAGGGTCACAGAGCCTGTCCTCTCACCTCTTCTATATAAATCAACTACTTTGTAGGTAATTGATGGCACAAAATAAAGGATTAATCCTTAAAAACGCAAATTCAGCACAAAAAAAGTTTTTATCCGGACCAGAAAGCAAGACAATAGATTATAAACAATGGAATAAAGACCGGAGGTCAGAAAAATAATAGAATGCCGTGACTATGCCAATATCTCCGGATTTCAATCTTTTTGCCCTTCTCAGATTCTATCATTCACTTATTCTACCATTCAAAATTTTCCCTTAATGCATTCTGTCCGGCCGCACTTCCAGGGAGTGTATTATATCAGCCTCAATTTTCAGCAACTCCTGCCAGCGCTCTTCCACAACATCTTCCGGCATATATTCTTTCGCCAGCTGAAGAAAATTTTTATAATGCCCGGCTTCTGAAACCATCAGTTCATAGTAGAATTTCTGAAGCTCAGGGTCAGCTATATGTTTCCACAGGAGCTTAAAACGCTCACAGCTCCGCGCTTCTATAAGGGCATTGATAAGCAGTTTATCCATTAGCTGGCGCTCACGGGCCCCTCCTTTCCGCTCATTCCTCATCAGCTCTATAACATACTCGTCGCGCCGGATAGCACCCAGCTTCATACCTCTTTTCCTGAGTTCTTCCAGAACCCGCTCAAAATGATTCCACTCCTCGGCCACTACCGGCGTTAACATATCAACCAGCTTATCTTTTTCAGGAAACATTATAATGAGAGATATACAGGAGGAAGCTGCTTTTTGCTCGCAATAGGCATGATCCACCAGAATATCCTCAATATTCTTTTCTGCAATATTTACCCAGCGGGGGTCTGAAGGAAGCTGGAGCCCCAGTACATTTTTAGAATAATCAATCATCTTTAATCGAAGAATAACCAGTCAATACCTAAATCGAAAGTACGCTGCACCCCTGAGTAATAGGGAGTAATGAAATAGCCCTCTGCAGGTGCTCCCTGGTTAACATGACTCATCCGCACAAAAACCCTTGTTCTGTTCAGGCGGAAACCAAAAAACACATCCACAACCGGGTAGGAAGGAACTTCAAACTCATGCTGAACTAAAAACTGCCGGGTTACCGGATCATATGCATTTGCATAATAGGCTGATCTCCAGTGCACATCCACCCCTGTCTGCCCGTGCAGTTTACCTCCAAAAAGAGGCCCCTCAAAGTACAGCGATCCATTATACAGCCAGTCGGGAGTATTAAAGACTTCTGCCGATTTACCAGTTACTTTCGTATAGATTAATTCATTTTCCAGAAAAACACCTGGCGCAAACTCCCAGCGCAAAGAGGCATAGGGCGACAGGATCTGGGCGCCGGCACCGGCCTGTTGCGGACGGACATTTACCGGCCTCCTTCTTTCCGTTAAAGAGTCTGCAGTAAAGTATATATGGTTTTCGACCACTTTTGCTTGCAGGCCTCCTTTAAAGTGCAGTCTATTTAAAGGAATATTTACCGAAGCATCCAGCTCATTACTTACAGGAGCCTCAAAATTATTGTACCACTCATTATGATTTCCAAAGTAGGTTTCATGTATAAAAGCAGGCTTGTATTTTATTCTTTTCACACTTCCCTCAAGCCACTTCAGGCGCAGGAAGGCCCCTGCATTGTAAAAGCCACCCACCAGGTATTCAGCTTCCGCGGAAAGCATGAGTGTACTATCGGCCGCAAGGCGCAGGTTAAAACCGGCATAATCTTCACTTTCCCTTTGGCTAAAAAGGTATTTAGGGTCGAAGCGGATGTCGCGACGCTTATAATACAAGCGGTAATAAAAATTATTTACATCCCCCTTCAGCCCCAGCTCGTTTTTCCAGAACACCTGTCTCAGCCTGTCGGCCGTTGAGTCCGGGCTGATAAGAATTGTGTTATAAAAGGAATTCTGAGTTCTTCCAAGGTTGTGAACATAAGAATCCCGCTGATTCTGGCGGTCCAGCCGGTGATAAACTGTTGCCAGTTCATTTACCTGGTACTGCTGGTAAACATGGTAATTGATCCGAAACAATTCACTTGCAGCTTCCTGCCCGCTGCCTGCCTGCAGCCTTATTTCAGAATCCTCATACTCAATAATTTCCGTAATATCTTCCGGCGTGTTGCCACGCACTGCAATACCACCCGATTCTTTTACATTATGCCTGATCCTCGAAAAATTTGCCATTAAATGGTATTTGCTATCGGTGGATCTGTAATAGGTAAAAAGATCATAGGCAGTAGACACCACCTGCTTGTCGTCGCGCCTGAGGCTGGGCCCTATCTGCTTATCGGCCGTAAGCCTCCGGAAATCCAGGCCTACATTCCAGCGCGGGTTAATATTTCTGGTGTGGGTAACATCAAGCCACGACCGTCCATTTCCCGCCATAAACAGCTTTAATCTGGTGTATGGCGATTTTGTATTATAATACCTGATCTCCCCCGGCCCTCTGAACCAGTGGTCATAAACATAGTACCCGCTGCGCTCACCTATTGTCTCCGGCGCCTGGTAAAAGATGGGAGCCATTGCGGTACCCAGGTTTCCCAGGTTCTGGTAGCGGTACCCCCTGTTTTCTATTTCAGTAAACCTGTGGAAGTGTGTTATAGCTGTATCCGGATTATAAACCTTATCTGTATTGAAGAGGAGATCATCTTCATTGATAAAATTGGTGGTAAGGGGACCGTAAACCAGTTTGGTACTGTCGTCGAGGATCTGGGCCAGTGCCCTTTCCGGCAGGAAGCACAACAGCAACAACAAAGGAAGGATTAGATATTTTATTTTTTGCACACTCAAAATTAGTAATTAGGCTTAAACTTTCTTTTTTTCAGGTAAAAAAGTGTCAGGTCTGCTCAGTAATTATATTCAGCACAAGGCCCTCAAAAGCCTGCTTCCCCTCAATAAAAAGATGCCGGACAGGCAGTGTAAATACAGGAACCTCAGACAACAAATCCCTTAACCGGGGCTCCGCCCATTTAACCGCATCTTTCTCTGTTGTAAGAATACCACATCCTTTCTCATTACCCACAAAAGCAACTATCTTTTCCAGATCCTCTGCCTTATAAGCATAATGATCAGGATAGCGGAAATGCCTCAGCACACTTCCTTTTTTCCGGGCCTGCTCCTCAAAAGGCTGCGCCTTCGCCAGTCCACTCACCAGTACCAGCCTTTCAGGCATTTTACTTTGCCCGCCCTGCACCGGATTAAAGAGCTGCGGCTCATCATACTCCAGCGTACTGAAAAATACAGGCACATCATTTCCTGCATAAAATTGTATGTTTTTTCTGTAATGCAGGATCATTTCAGGCGTAAGGGACGAAGGACATTTAGTTACCACCACCATATCTGCCCGCTCAGCTCCTTTCCTTGACTCCCGCAGGCGGCCCGCAGGCAACACATAATCCTGAAAAAAAGGCTTTTCCCAGGTAGTAAGCAAAATATTCAAATCCCGCTTAACTGCCCGGTGCTGGTAAGCATCATCCAGCAGAATAACCTCTGTATTGGGGTGGGCGGCCATTATTTGCGGGATTGCTTCCGCTCTCTTTTCCCCTACAGCCACCACTACATCTTCCTTCCAGGCCTTGTAAAGCTGAAAAGGCTCATCGCCTAAAGTAGCAGCACTGTCCTGTGATCCCGCAAGCCTGAAGCCTTTTGTTTTTCGCCCATAGCCTCTGCTGAGCGTGGCTACCTTATATCGCCTGTGCAGCAGGCGGATCAGGTATTCAGTCATAGGAGTTTTTCCTGTACCTCCTGCCGAGAGGTTTCCCACATTAATTACAACAGGACCAAAGCCATACGATTTCCTGTAGTTAAGCTCAAACAAGCGGTTCCGCAAACGGGTTGCACCATCGTACAATATAGAAAATGGATATAAGGCAACTTGATGCGCTTTCATAAATTCAGGAGCTAAAGCTTTTGCCGCACTTTCTGGTGTTGGCAAACGAAATGCTTATTTTTGAACGACTGCAAATTTCGTAAATTATGCTTAAGATTAAAGATATCATTGATTATTTAGAAAAATGGGCTCCCCTGCCCTACCAGGAGAGCTATGATAATTCAGGCCTGCTCACAGGAAATCCGCAACAGGAACTGAAAGGAGCCCTTATCAGTCTTGATATGACAGAGGAAGTAGTGGATGAAGCCATAGCACAGGGATGCAACATGCTCATTTCGCACCATCCCATAATTTTTCGCGGGCTGAAATCGCTTACAGGTAAAAATTATGTGGAGCGTACTGTTATTAAGGCCATTAAAAATGATATTGCCCTGTATGCCATTCATACTAACCTCGACAACGTACATACCGGCGTTAACAGGAAAATAGCAGAAAAGATAGGACTGAAAGACCTTAGCATACTCGATAAAAAAGGAGGCCTGCTGCAGAAACTTACTTTTTTTGTTCCAAAGGAAAGCACCCAAAAGGTTCTTTCTGCTGTTTACGAAGCAGGTGCCGGGCAAATTGGTAATTACGACAATTGCAGTTTCCGGGTGCAGGGCACCGGAACTTTTAAACCAAACGATGAAGCCGACCCGGCCATTGGAAAGCAAAACCGGCAGGAAGAGGTGGAAGAGGAGCGCATTGAAGTTGTTTTCCCGGGCTATCGGAGCAAGGCAATTCTGCATGCAATGTTAAATGCCCACCCTTACGAAGAGGTGGCCCACTTCCTGCACAACCTGGAAAACGAATACCAGGAAACCGGCTCCGGTATGACGGGCTATCTGGAAAGTCCTGTTGATGCCAAAGAATTCCTGCTGACGCTCAAAGAAAAAATGCAATTATCCTGCATCCGCCACACCGCTCTCCCTGAAGGCACAATTCAGAAGGTTGCCGTTTGCGGAGGAGCCGGAAGTTTCTTATTACCAGCAGCTAAGGGGGTTGGCGCCGATATTTTTATCACTGCAGATTTTAAATATCATGAGTTTTTTGATGCCGAAGGAAAGATTGTAATAGCCGATATCGGGCACTACGAAAGTGAGATTTTTACAAAAGAGCTAATTTATGAGAAAATAAGAGAAAATTTTAGTAATATTGCACTCTATTTGAGCAAGATAAGCACTAACCCAATAAGTTACGTATAAAAGCATACATGGAAAGTACCGTATCACAAAAATTAGAGGCATTACTGGAGCTTCAGAACATTGATAATTCACTGGATGCCATCAAAAAAATCAGAGGTGCACTGCCAGAAGAAGTAAGCGACCTGGAAGACGAAATAGCCGGTTACCAAACCCGGGTTACAAAATACGAGAACGAGGAAAAGGATATAGAGGCCAGCATTGAAAATACCCGTGTTGGTATAAAAGATTCAGAAAAGCTCATCAAGAAATATGAAGAGCAGCAAATGAATGTTCGCAATAACCGCGAATATGATGCTATTACCAAAGAGGTGGAGTTACAGAAACTGGAGATACAGATTTCTGAAAAAAGAATAAAAGAAGCTTATGCCCTTATTGAGCGTAAGCAGGAAGAGGTAAAAGCAACTCAGGAACGCCTTGACGAGCGCAGAAAAGACCTTGAAGCCAAGCAAAAAGAGCTTGAGCAAATTACTAAGGAAAGTGCCGACGAAGAAGAAAAGCTATTGAAGGACCGTGAAAAGGCTGCCAAGGAAGTGGAAGACCGCCTCCTTAAAGGCTATGAGCGTATCCGCCAGAACGCACGTAACGGCCTTGCAGTTGTTACGGTAAAGCGTGGTGCCTGCGGTGGTTGCTTTAACCTTGTTCCCCCACAGCGTCGTGCCGATATCCGCGACCGCAAGAAGCTTATCGTTTGCGAACACTGCGGCAGAATTCTTGCCGATGTGGATGACGATATTGAAGACGAAAACAAAGTAACAAGAAAAATCCGTCGCTAATTACGACAGATTTTTCCGATAGAAAAAAAGCTGCCTGTTTCCACAGACAGCTTTTTTTTTATTCTTTATTCCCAGGGCAAAAACTTTTCCTTCTGAATTTCCTTCAGCTTTGGCGGCACCTTGTTTAAAGTTTTTCCATTAAGAACAGTAAGGTATTTCTCCAGATAAGCCTCTGCCATTTTTTTTGAATTGAATACTTCTACGGCATATTCATGGCACCTCTTCCTGCTAAAGCTTCCCGCATCCTTTACTGCTTTGGCCAGCTCTGATGATTTATCAGACAGGAAGCCTACTTCGCTGTTCACCAGTTCCGGCAACGAACCATAGGGAGTTCCAAAAACAGGACACCCAAAGTAAAGGCTCTCTGTAATGGCAAGGCCAAAAGGCTCATTCCACTTTACCGGAAACACCAGCCCTTTCGAAGCGCGCAAAACAGTAAGCTTTTCCTCCCCTCCTACCATACCGTAAAATTTAATATTCGGGTTTAAGGTTAACCTGAAGCCCATTTTGATATTCAGGCGATGTCCACCTAAAACCTTCAAGGTTTCCCCTTTTGCTTTGGCAATAACTTTTATAGCCCCCTCCACATTTTTTACCCGCCAGGCTGCTTTACCCAAAAAATGGAAATGCTTTCTTTCTGCCTTTAAATCCACTTTTCCATAATCATCCCAATCCAGACCATTGTACACATAGGACCCGGAATTATAACGCTGCGCATGATTTTGAGAAACAAAAACAGTATTGATATCAAACTCCCGGCTATCGTTGCTGTTCCCGTGAATGGTAATAATATAAGGCTTATCCACAGCCTCATTAATATTGAAGTTGAAGTGAACAATATCGGCATCCGCAGGAATCTGGGCAGACAGGCTTTTGGTGTTATCCAGAAAAATCACCTTCCCGAAGGGGCAGCTGGAACCACTCTCCACGAGGTAAGTGATGGTGTGCCCCATCCTGCTCAGCTCCCGCCCCAGGTACCAGAGCACTCTTTCGGTGCCCCCGTACTTGCTAACCGGAATTACCCCCTTATTCACTATTACGATATGCATCTTGATTCTTAATTTATAAAAGGCTTGCCAGTGTGTTAAGCTTATGTTCAGTTTCCTGCCACTCTTTTTCCGGAAGCGAATCGCCGGTAATGCCCGCCCCTGCATACAACACCACTTCCTTCTCCAGCAACTGCATGCAGCGGAGGTTCACAAACAGATGGACTTCCTCCCGTATATTTACCGGACCAAGAAAACCGGCGAAGAACTGCCTGTTCAATTGCTCTTTTTCTGCTAAAAAAACCATGGCTTCTGCACGTGGCATACCACAAACAGCTGAAGTAGGGTGCAACAGCTCCAGCATTGTACTTCCCAGCCGGGGGAAATCAGCAGCTTCCATATCCACGGAGAAGTCAGTCCGCAGGTGCATAAGATTACCGGCCAATACTGTGCGGGGACCCCATTCTTCAAATTCCCGTAAACGGATTTTTTTAAAGCAGTTAATGATGTACCTGCTTACCAGAGCCTGCTCCTCTATCTCCTTCTGCCGCCATACAGCATCCGATGGCGATTGCACTGCTGTTGCCGGTTGTGTACCCGCTAGAGCCATGGTGCGGAAAATTTTATCGCTGCTGATCTGAACAAGCACTTCAGGTGTGGCCCCTATCCAGCTTCCTGTTCCCGGAATACTTACGAATGATACAAAAGCATTCGGATAGTTTGCACATAATTTATTAAAGTACGCCAGGGCCTTGAAATTTTCGGGGAGCGGAAGCGATTTTGCTCTTCCACATACTAATTTCTGTACCCGTCCCTCCTTTATTTCATTTATGGCCGCCCCTGCCAGTGCCAGATAATCCTCCCTTCCGGTACTGTTGGCAGGCACCTCCTTATTTACATAAAACGGCAGCGGATCGCGGGATTCCCCAATATTTGTTTTGGCATTTTTCAACAGCAATTCCGCCCGCTCCGCCATAGATCCGCTCAGTCCGGTGTGCAGGTGCAGCATGGAGCTGCTATCGGTAGCATAATATAAATGCGCCTTCAGCAGGAAGCTATGTTTTGCATCCCTGGCTTCGGGAGAGGTAAAATCGGCCTCATAAGGTGTAAACAGAAATCCGGGAGGAAGTTCCTCCACCACGGGATGCACCCTGCTCACTTTATCCGAAAGATCTATAAGGAGGTGGCGGCTATCTTCATCCGGCGAACTCCACAAAGCAAGCGGGCAGCCCAGAGCAAAAGCTTCACGCCATAATACCTCAATCACTTCTTCACTTGTATGCTCCCGCAGCCAGTCCTGCGTTAAAATATCAGCGTTTTTCATATTTTATCTTCCGCTTCTGTCAACTCCTCAAGGCAGGCATGACCTTTCAGGTAGTGATCTGAAGTACCGGTTTTTTCTAAGCCTTCTTTTTCTCCAGCACTGCCATGGTTATCCTGCTGATACATACCAGAGCCTTTTCCTCATTTGTGATACGAATCTCCCAAACCTGCGTTGTTTTGCCAATATGCACAGGTGAGGCAGTTCCAATTACCCGTCCGTTTTTTACAGGCCGTAAATGATTGGCATTTATATCGAGACCTACAGCATAATAGCTGTCCGGATCCAGGCAGCAATTGGCAGCAACACTTCCCAGTGTTTCCGCAAGCACCACAGAGGCTCCGCCATGCAAAAGGCCAAATGGCTGGCGGGTTCGTGAATCTACCGGCATTTGTGCTTTTATATAATCATCGCCTACCTCTGTAAACTCAATGGAAAGGTGCTCCACCAGGGTGTTTCTGCACATTCTGTTAAGCGCTTCGATGCTAATTCCGGGTTTGAATACCATATTTTTTTGTATTTTTGAAACAGCGTGCAGGGTGTCAGTATTTTCATTGCCCTGAATCAGGAACCCGAACAAGTACCGCCCCCCTGAGCACCTGTGCTGAAAGAAGCAAAGGAACACGCCCGGATTTTAATTAAAAGCCTAAAAATACAGCAATTTTGAAAAGCAAAAAAATATTTCTGATCAGACACGGACAGACCGAATATAATAAAAAAGGAATGGTGCAGGGCAGCGGCATTGATGCCCCCCTCAACGCCAAAGGAAGATGGCAGGCAGAGCAATTCTGGGAGCATTACAAAGACTATCCATTTGAAAAGGTATATACCTCTGCACTTATCCGGACCCACCAGACTGTTGCCCGCTTCATTGAAAAAGGCATTCCACACGTGGAGTTTGAAGGGCTGAATGAAATTAACTGGGGCACAAAAGAAGGAAAGGTAACTACTACCGAAGATCATGACGATTACATGAAAGTTACCAAAGCCTGGCAAAACGGGGAGCTCCATGTAATGATCGAAGGCGGGGAAAGTCCCCTTGACCTTAAGAAAAAACAGGAGATAGTGCTGGATTTTATTAAGAATGAAGAGGAAGCTGAACATATCCTGATTTGTATGCACGGCAGGGCCATGCGCATTCTGTTATGTATTATGCTGGAATGCCCTATTTCTGAAATGGACCGTTTTGAGCATGATAATACAGCCCTTTATATCCTGAACCTGAAGGACGGTAAATTTGAACTGGAAGCTTCCTGCAACATGGAGCACCTGGCCGGAAAGGAATATTCAGAAAACAATGCTTAAAACAATTAGTCCAATTGTGTGTTTTTCCATAACAGGTTAAACACAGAAACAAATGGAACTAAACTTAAATAAAAGAGAAGCACTCATATTCTGGAACCCTGATGAAAAGCGCGATAAGAACACCTATAATATGGTGAAGCAGCTTACAGAGCACATCAGGGAAATAGATATAAGGAAAGATAAAATTTCTCAGACACAACTGATTGAAATTATAAGCAAACTGGATCGTCGTGCAGAAGATCTGGTAGACAAAGATTCCGATTCTTTCAAATCGACTTTCAGTGAAGTTGAACTGGAAGAAGAAGCATGGATTGATGCCCTGGTTAAAAACCCGGATATGCTTTATACGCCTATTGTATTTTTAGGCGAGAGAGGCATGATCGTAGATACTCCTTCAAGAGTTCTTGACCTCGACCCGAAGCATGGTTTTAATGATTTCCAGGTATAGCCGCCAGTACGGCAGAATGTAAAATACCGGAAGTACAGAAACCGGTAACTTTATTTCAAATGCAGGGCATCTTTGCCCTTTATGGTAAATTTTACAATATTAAAAAGGCTGATTCAAAAGTAATTTTTGAGCCAGCCTTTTTTAGTTAGCATCATAGAAAGAAACAGAAGAGCCACTGGCAGCAGATTCACTGCGCCTGAAAAACAGCAAAATTTTTAATATTGCCCTCCATGCCCGATATTTGCCTGTAGCTAATTTTTTGAAGTTTGATATTACAACCTATAAATGATATAGCCGGACTTTGTGCACTGCACGGGGTACGGGAGGCAGTGCTTTCTCCCGGTTCCCGCAGCGCACCGCTTACCCTTGCCTTTGCCCGGCACCCTCAAATAAATACGCGCACTATAAGCGATGAGCGTTCTGCCGCTTTTATTGCTTTAGGCATGGCTCAGGCACTGCAGCAGCCGGTTGTACTTGTATGCACCTCCGGCACTGCTGCTTACAATTATGCCCCGGCAGTAGCTGAAGCTTATTACCAGCAAATTCCCCTGCTGGTTCTTACTGCCGACCGCCCTCCGGAATGGATAGGCCAGCTCGACGGGCAAACCATTCAGCAGCAGAACATTTATGGAGGCCATGCTAAAAAAAGTTATCAGCTGCCTGCGGAGTACAGCCACCCCGATGCGGAATGGCATGTGCACAGAGCAATGAACGAAGCCATTAACCTTTGCCGCGAATATCCTGCCGGCCCTGTTCACCTGAACATTCCACTTCGCGAACCTTTTTACCCTGCCGGAGGCGAGGTGTGGAAGTATTCCCAAAACCTGCGGGTAGTGGAAAACTGGCCCACTTCTCCCACCCTTTCAGGGAGCCAGTGGGAAACCATTTCGGGGGAATGGGAAACCTATGGAAAAAAATTAATTGTGGGAGGACAACACCCCGGGGATGAGCTGCTGATCCGCCACCTGCAACAAACCTCCAGGCAGCAGAAAATACCTGTTATAGCAGATGTCATCAGCAATCTGCATGGTATTGAAAATGCAATAAAACTACAGGACAGCTTCCTGGGCCGCCCGGATACAAAGGAAATGGAGGCTTTGCAGCCCGACCTGCTCATTACCTTCGGCCAGTCAGTGATCAGCAAAAACCTGAAGCTGTTTTTAAGAAAATACAAACCTAAAGCACACTGGCACCTGCAAATTTCCGGCGCTGTGGCAGACCCCTACCAGTCCCTTACACGCATAATACCGGCAGATGCTGCCTGGTTTTTCCGGGAGCTGAACAACCGCAGCATTAAGGCTGATGAAGCAATGCCGGAGCAAAAAAAATATTTCCGCTTATGGCAGGCGCATCAGAAGGCAGCCGGGCACACCGCCGGAGAGTTTTTCGGCCAGCCTCCGGCATGGGGGGAGTTTGCAGCTATACGGGAATGTATGCAGCAGCTTAAAGGCCCGGTAAACCTGCACCTGGCCAACAGCACTGCTGTACGCTATGCAAATTATATAAGTCTGCAGCCCTTTCAGGACAAAGTTAAAGTGTTTGCTAACAGGGGCACCAGCGGTATCGACGGCAGCACAAGCACTGCAGTTGGCTGTGCATTGATAAGCCCGGACCTGAGCCTGCTCATTACCGGAGATATGGCCTTTTTCTACGACCGCAATGCACTCTGGAATAATTACCTGCCCGAAAACCTGCGCATTATGGTGCTGAACAACCATGCCGGAGGTATCTTCAGGCTCATTAAAGGCCCGGGGGACCAGCCTGAGCTGGAAGAATATTTTGAAACCCGCCAGCCTCTTAAGGCCGAAGCAACCGCCAGGGAGTTCGGGCTGGAGTACTTCCATTGCACCAATGAGGAGGAGCTTAGAACAGCATTAAAAAGCTTCCTCTCTCCGGAAGGAGGACCTAAATTACTGGAAGCAGAAACAGACAGCAAAACCAATGCAGCCATTCTGAAGGATTACAAAAGCAGGATCCATGGATATACCATGGAATGATTGCAACCAGATACCGGGATTTGACTGCTGATATATAATTCCTGAGTTACCTGATTTTCAGGCAGCTCCCCCGGATGAGGACTTTTAGAGAATTTAAAAAAATTAATATGAGTAAAGTAAATTGGAAAACAGTTAAGGAATACGGGGATATTACCTACAAAAAGGCAGATGGAGTAGCCCGCATCGCCTTTAACCGCCCGAATGTGCGGAATGCCTTCCGCCCAAAAACGGTTGCAGAACTTTACGGAGCTTTGCTCGATGCACGTGAAGATACCTCAATAGGAGTTGTGCTGCTTTCAGCTGAAGGCCCATCCACTAAAGACGGTATATATTCCTTTTGCAGCGGCGGCGACCAGAATGCCCGCGGGAGCCAGGGATATGTGGATGATGACGGCATGCCGCGCCTCAACATACTGGAGGTACAGCGCCTGATCCGCTTTATGCCCAAGGTAGTTATTGCCGTAGTACCCGGCTGGGCAGTAGGCGGTGGCCACAGCCTTCATGTGGTTTGCGACCTTACCCTTGCCAGTAAAGAACATGCCATTTTTAAGCAAACCGATGCCGATGTTTCCAGCTTCGATGGCGGGTATGGCTCTGCTTACCTGGCAAAAATGGTGGGGCAGAAACGTGCCCGTGAAATATTCTTCCTCGGAAGAAATTACTCTGCTCAGGAAGCTTATGATATGGGTATGGTAAATGCAGTTATTCCGCATGCTGAACTGGAAGACACTGCCTATGACTGGGCTCAGGAAATTCTGGCTAAATCGCCAACCTCCATAAAGATGCTCAAGTTTGCCTTCAACCTCACCGACGACGGTATGGCAGGGCAGCAGGTATTTGCCGGTGAAGCTACCCGCCTTGCTTATATGACAGAGGAAGCCAAAGAAGGAAGAAATGCTTTCCTTGAAAAAAGAAAACCTGATTTCAAAGACATCAAGTGGATACCATAGGAATTAGTATTGGGTAATGAGTATTGTGTAGTGAGTTTGTAAGCTGGCTTGTTAAAAAAAACGGAAGTGAAATTTTCATACATTCCCCTTTCTGTTTTGCATTTCCGGTCACCATGCCGGCATATAAATATTTAGTTAATCAAAAGCTATTTAGAATTGATATCGGACCGGAAAGCCGGCTTAAAGATTGAAATTTCTAAATAGCTTTTTTATTTTTCAGTTGTCTATGGCACCATCCTTTACTTTACACCTCCCGGATAAAAGCTTTTCAGCAGAAGAGCTTAAGCATTTTACCCCGGGCTCCTGCTCCGAAACACCCCGGGATATCGAAATAATTAAGTTTTGCAAAAGCTGGCTAAACGGGCAGGATAGCTTTACAGTTCATACATCAGGCTCCACAGGGGAGCCAAAACCTATCCGTTTAAGCCGCCATCAAATGGAGGCCAGCGCAAGACAAACCATAAAAGCTTTACAACTCGAAGCCGGGGCAGGCGCTCTGCTTTGCATTAACCCCGCTTACATCGGGGGCAAAATGATGCTGGTAAGAGCCATGGAAGGACAAATGCAGCTGACAGCTGTAGCTCCGGAGGCTGATCCTCTTGCTGCATTCCCTAAAGGCAGTCAGTTCGATTTTATAGCCCTGGTTCCATTACAGCTGGATTCCATTTTGCAGAACCCCCGCAGCAAAGAAATACTACAAAGAGCAAAGGCAGTAATTATAGGAGGAGCACCGGTAAGCCTGAAGCTCAGGCAACAATTGGCGGACATAGAAGCTCCTCTCTACAGCACTTATGGCATGACCGAGACTGTTTCGCACATTGCCCTGCAGCGGTTGAATGGCCCTGAATCAACAGACAGGTTTATCGCTTTCCCTGAAATAAAGCTAAACCAGGATGCGCGTGGTTGCCTGGTTATAGAAGGGGAAGTAACCGGAGGTAATAAAGTGGTTACAAATGATGTTGTTCAACTATTAAGTCCTCACCAGTTTATCTGGTCGGGCAGGGCTGATAACATCATTAATTCGGGAGGCGTAAAAATTCAGCTGGAAAAAATAGATTCCCTGGCGGAGGAGTACCTTTTACAATCCGGCCATCAGCGAAATGTTTTTGCATGGGGTATGCCCGATGAACGCCTTGGCCAGAAACTGGTGCTATTTATCGAAGGCGATCCGCTTCCACAGGAGGTGGAGAATGCCTGGAGAAAACTATTTGCGCAAAAACTTGTTAAATATGAACAACCCGGGGCATTTTATTATCTGAATAAATTTAAGCAAACTCCTTCCGGCAAAATACAAAAAGCAGCTACTGCTTCGTTATTTAGCAAAACCTGATACATGAAAACTTTTTTCGTTTTAATTTTTTCCCTTTTCTTTTTAAAAATAGTTACTCCTGAAGAAGTACAGGAAACACAAAAAAGCGGCGACCTCGAAGTTACCGTAACCAATATTGAAGCCGGAGAAGGAAAAATAAGAGCCGTTCTGTTCCGGGGCCGCGACGGCTTTCCTGACGAAAATGAAAAAGCATTTAAGCGTTTATCCGTAGACGCAGAAAAGGGCAAAACCACCTTTGTTTTTGAAAATGTACCTTATGGCGAATATGCCATTTCCCTTCTCCACGATAAAAACGAAAATGGTAAAATGGACACCAATTTTGTTGGCTACCCCCAGGAAGGATACGGAATCTCTAACAACAAAAATCCGGGATTCAGCATGCCCAAATATGAAGATGCACACTTTCAACACCAGTCATCCCCAGACAGAATATTAATTCACCTCAGGAACTGAGCAATTTTCCTGAACCCTGCAGCATAGCATATACCGCTGCCCCGGTCTTTTTCAATCGTTTATACTAAGCTGCTGCTCCCTTTCATCCACTTTTGCCAGTATGGTAGTGGCAAAGTAATTTCTGCCTCCGTCACGGACTACTTCCCACCCCATATCTTCAAGGTACCTGGTAAGGTAGCGGTTCAGGAAGCCATGGGCCACTAAAACCACCTTTGGGGTTTCCTTACTTACCTCATCCAGCTTCTGGGCTCCGGCAAGCGCCCGTTGCTTTGCCTCCTGAAAGCTCTCGACTCCATCGCGGTTTATCCCGAGCATCCACTCAATCCGTGCCGTTACAGTCCAGTACCTCAGCGGTAAGCCACGGGTAATGCTCCTGCGCCCAAGGCTCCGCTCAAATTCCCTGAAATCAGCCGATTGTTCTATTTCAGTATCTGAACCAAAGAGATACTCAGCGGTACTTCTCGCCCTGTTCAGGGTACTGGTATAAAAAAGAATATCTTCTTCCTCTTCCACCATAAAAAACGGTTCATCAGGAATCAATATACCTACACTGTCATAATTCTTTATATACTCCTTTGCTTCCTCATAATTGAACCGGCCGGTTTTATGCAAATCAGGTTCTCCATGACGCACAAGAGCAATCTGCCGGATTGGTGGCAAGTTCTGCAATACCTCATCTTTTTCCCGTACAAAGCGCACCTTTCGCGCCACCGGCACACCTTCCACAGTAACATACTCAGCCTGCCGGTCTTTCCGGTCGTACCAGTTTTTTAAAGTTTCCAGTCTGTCATCTTTTTGCCGGCATCTGCTGGTTAACAGCAGCACGCCCGCCATAATCAAAATAAGTTGTAAAGTTCTCATACAATATATTTTACCCCATTTTTAAAAAAATGTTTCTTTGCTGTTTTCTGGCATTTCTACAAAGCAGATGATTAACTTTGGTGCCTGTTCCAACCACCATGCTAATTAAAGGCAAACAGGGCCAGGTAAACGGATAAAATTTAATTGTTGACTAATATGAATATCGATCCACAACAGGTTCATTCCATTCGGGTAACTTTTGACGCCGGCAGCCATGTACCTCCACCCTACCATTATGCATACCAGCTGGAAGTAAACCTGGCAGAAAACGGAACTCCCGGAACATATGAAATAAAGTACCTGCATCGCGAAGAACTGACTGAAGAGGAGATTTTTGATGAAGGATTCACTCTGGAAGATGACTGGGAATGGCAGGGCAGCCTGCCTGAAAACTGGAGGGAAGCGATAAAAACGCAAATTCAGAAACAAAGCTGGCCAAAAAAACCCGAACTGCCCGATGCCGGCGAACCTGTGCTGATCATCAGACTGCTGGATGCTGACAACAAAGAAATATTTGAAGGCAGTCCTGCCGACCCCTCCACCTGGGACTATTTTCTCCAGGAACTGATTCAGGCCATATTCGAAATTGGTGAAAAAGAAGCTCCATTCTTTTTAGAGTACAGGGAAATAAGCTCCGGAAAAGGAGAGCTGGCAATCCAGATGGAGGCCTCCTTTGCGCAACGTACCATTGTGGCCACAAAAATTCAGGATGGAAAGGAAGCGGGTACTGCAACGCCTGACTGGAAAGAGCTCAAACAGCTAATGAAAGTTATTTATTTACCGGATTATGATTATGACCAGGCCCGCGTACAGGAACCTAAAAAGCGTGGTAAATATTTATATACAGGCGAAGGCCTGTGGTTTAAGTTTGGAGAAGGTCTGAAGGAGCCAAACAAAAATTCTGATAGCCTTGAGCGGCTTGAAAAGGAACTCAAGGAGTTGTTTTAAAGAGAAGCAGGAGAGCTACTCTTTCCCCCTATATTACCCTCCCCTGATACATTTTCTGCCGGACTTAAATTCTTGCAGCAAAACATTGCTGTAAGAATTTAAGTCCGGCAATTTTGTTAATCAGTCCGGTAATGGATCTTATTTGCTTTTCAGTTTTATTACCTCCTGCTGGAGGTCCATTACTATATTGGCAAGTTTATCCAGGGTCATATCTGCTTTTGTTTCAGGATCCGGAAACTGCAGGCTGATAAAGGCTTTTGCTTCCCATATTTCCATCACATCTTCGAGAGATACTTCAAAAGGAGAATACGTTTTATTATCGGAAACCAGGAACAGCTTTCCATTCTCTTCCACATAATTAAAAACCCGTTTATACACCACCCCTTCTTTTCCTGAAACGATCACATAGGTTTTTCCATTGCGGATATCTTTATAACTTTCCACATATTGGCCTATAACGACAGTACCCGACTGCATAGGCAGCATTGAATCGCCGCTGATTTCAAAAGCACGGTAAGTGCCGTTTCCGGGGAGCATTGGCAACTGAAAGCGGGGGAGCTCCTCCAGGTATTCAGGATCAGAAAAACCATTAAGGTAGCCTGCAGCAGCTTTCTGAGGTACCAGTTCAATATTTTCTCTTTCTTCTTTATCAACCGTGATAGACAGGACCTTTAACTTCTCTGCAGGAGGCTGAGCTTTAGTCTGTTGTTCAGCAAGGTTCTGCAACTCCTGTCTGCTCATGTTGCTTACATCTTTGCTGATCAGGATATCAACAGAAACCCCAAACTCCCTGGCCATATTCTGAAGGTTATTCAGGCGGGGATCAGCTCGGCCTTCTTCATATGCTCCCAGCAAAGACCGCTTGATGCCTATTTTTTCCGCAAACTGCTCCTGGGTAAATCCCAGTTGCTTACGCAGTGCTTTTATATTGTTGCTTACGATGCTCATTGTATGAAAGTATCCTGTATGGTAAATTAAACAGTATCAGTATTATTGCCGGCAACTAAAACCCGGTTTTCAGACTTCAAATCCTTTTCATTACTAACACCATAAAGGTAAAAAAAATTGGCGGTTTGCTAAAATTTTTACCAACTCTATTTTTCCTGCCTTTCAAATCAATTACAGAAAGCTAAATAAAAAATTAAAACTAATATAATTAGCTTCCTTTTGATGATTAACCTTCAAAAAAAATGAATCCGCTTTTTTGGCAGGCCTCTTTGCCAATAGTGTAAAAGCTTGAATGGTGCTGGAAGCTGTGGTTCCCCATTAAAGAAATTCGCTCTTTGATTATACCCACCACTTCTTTCAGGGTAAGGCTGGCATCTACCAGCATGTGGCCACGGGTGTTTTTTTTCAGCTCAGGCTGCTCAGCAGAAAAGCGAACCTGGCAACGGGTACCGCTCAGACGTTTGCTGGAAAGTTTTACACGGATATCAGAATAGCTTGTGAGTGTTGGCTGGTAGTTCATAGCAGAAGTTGTTTACTATATTTATTAGTTTTATATACTCATAAATTTAGTAAATGGTTTCTTAAAACCAAAATTATTAGTAAATTTTTATTTCTTTTGCAGATAATCCCGATAGCCTTACGGCTTCCGTATATTTGCCAACTGAATTTGAGAAGGAGCTGGCCCGGCTTACATGAAGAAAAAAATAATAAATAAGGAAGCGACATATCTTCGCAGGAAACTGGAACTTTACGAAAGTTTCCTGTTCCGTTATTTGCCCCGGATAACTTCTTTATCATACGTTACCCGCCTGAATATTTATGATGCTTTTGGCCGCTTTGGCACCGACAGGTCCGGCAGCCAGGGAAGCCCTGCTCTTTTATTTGAGGCCCTGCGCAAACAACGGCAGCACCAGCTGCGCAAAAGACTACCTCTCAAACCAGTATCGCTAACCTTACTTCATCCGCCGGAGCAGGTTAAAACCTACCGCAATGCGCTGGAATACCTCCAGGTAAATAATGCTGCCAGCAATACCTGCAAACTCGACAGCTGGGCCGTACCATTCAATCAGGGAGCCGGCAAAGTCAGCAGACAAAGTCAGCAGCAGCCTGCCAGTGAAAAACACCTGCTGATGCTCGATCCTCTGGGCCTGCCGCAATTCCTTTTTCAGGATGTGCCTAACCTGGCAGAAAAGAAAGTTGACATCATTATTTGCCTGCCCCTTTCCCAATTATGGCAGCTGCATGCAAAGCCCGAAAAAACAATTCCATCAGCAGAAGTAGCGGAACTGAAAGGGCTGCTGGACCAGCTCTTTCCGGCCGACCATCCTTACTGGTCGCCTGAGCCGGAGGCAGCTGCCTATATGGATTATCTGAAGCAGGCTTTCAGCAAAGACGACAAGCTGTTTACAGCCCTTGAGCCTGCCGGCACTGAGGTACCCGAAACGGCACTGCTGGCGATAAGCACCGATGCTTTTATGATGGAAAAAATGCTTATGGCGCTTCAGGAGTTACGGCCTGCCGCCGCCACTCCACCGGGACAGCAATTGGATATTTTCGGACTTGCCCGGCCCACTGAAAATCAATCCGGTTTTGGAGAGGAGGTTTTGGCATTGCTGCCGGAGGAAAGAGATAATCAGCAACTGTATGTGAAAGGATTGAAAGCCGGGCTGCTGCCTGCACAGCTAATGGATGGGCTCCTGCAACTGCTGCAGGAAGGGAAGCTGGAAATAAAAGACGACAGGAATAAGCCACTTACCACTACTCCTCCTAACTGCTTAAGTTATACCGCCTTTAAAGCCGCAAAGCCTGTTTGCTTTTTCAGCCTGAAGGAAGTAATATAATTGATACAAAAATTCTTTTGAAGATGAACGTTTGGCCTTAGCTTAGCATTATAAAAGCAAAATTAAACCTAACACCTGCAATAATAATGAGCACTAAATCCACTGCCGGTTTCATTAAACGCTTCCGTTTAATAGGAACACTGGAAGGAGCCTCCTTTCTGATTCTTTTACTCATTGCCATGCCACTTAAATATATGGCCGGCATTCCTGAAATGGTAAAATATGTTGGCTGGGCACACGGCCTTTTGTTTGTCCTGTACCTGCTTGTTGTGGCACAGGCAAAATTTATATTAAACTGGTCGCTGAAGCAGGTATTCTTTGCTGTGGTGGCATCGGTAATACCCTTCGGGCCTTTTATAATCGACCGCCGGTTTCTGAAAGAAGCCGAAGCAGCACAGGCTTTAAAAGCCAGATAGTATTCGGCATCCTCAGGTTCCTTCCACAGACGGACTTTAAAGTCCGGAGGTAATAATACCTGCCCTATTGTGCATAAAAAAACACCTGACAGGCATTAAAACTGTCAGGTGTAAAATGTATTTTTTGCTTATTTCCGGAATTTACTTCCTTCCTGCAGCAGCCATTATTAAGCCCACAACCAGCACAACCACACTTATAATTACCGGCGTCCAGTTAGCTGAGCTTACAGCCACATCAACACCAAGCAGGCTAAAGCTTTCTGAATCCTGCATCGCCTGTATTCCAAATACAACGGCTCCAATAGCACCAATAACCGATAAAATTATTCCGATAGTTCTCATATAATATTCTAACCGTTAATTAATATACCTGAAAAGCAAAAAGAAGATCAATTGTTTTAATCCTGCTATCAGTCTTCTAAATATGTTTCAAAATTAATTTTGAACACCTGGTAAGTTTCCTTTGCAGCCAACACCACCTGCTCCTGTGCTTCTGGTTTATTTCCCTCCTGCTGTAATACCGTTAAAAAGCTTTTCCACTGCTTTCCGGTTTCTCCGCCATAGCAGCCAAAGTAATGAAAGTTATCAATACCCGCAAGGTTTTCATTTTTCCTTAATGCTTTTACAATTACCATTCCACCCAGAGTAGCGCCCTCCATCACATACATACAGCCTAAAAGACCAAATGGCAGCCCGATTTCAGGCCCCGAACCTGCAGGCTGCAGCTCATCAAGCTCCTCTTCGCTAATTCCCAGCTCTGCCAGATCCTTCCGGATCAGGGGCATTTTCCTGCGCTCAGCATAGCTAAGGTCGGGAAAAAGATCGCCCACTCCTGCCTGCTCCAGCCGCTCCTCCAGAGCCCGGTGCACCAGGTAATGAACCTTGATTAATTTCCTGTACTCATCCGGTGTAAGAGATCCGTCCACGATCTTCTCCGATAAACCTACAGCCTCCAAAGCATCATGATCGCCCCGTGTTTCCTGCCTTATTTGTTCCAGTATGTCCATTTGTTAATGCGCTAATTTTTTATCTCCAGAAGTGCCTGTCCGCAAATCTGTCTCTCATCTGTTATTTCATTCCTTCATTCAGGATTATACTCACTGCTTTAACTCCAGCACGCCGTTCTTATTATACTGCAACGATTCTTCGTCGAGCATTGTACGGATGGTGTGGAGCAACAGTTTCTCTTTTCTTTTCTGCAGGCTCAGCTTCTTTACCAGTTCATCCACAGGAAAAGGCTGAAGCTTAAGCGCAGTATAAACCTGTTGCCTCATCCTGAAAACCTCATCCTCCTCCCACCAGTCGGGCTGCTTTTTCCGGATGCAGGTATCACATACGCCACAGCGTTCATAATCATATTCATTAAAATAATCCAGCAGCATACTTGTCCGGCAGCGCTCATTATCCAGCACATAGGCTTTTACAGCTGCTACTTTTTTCAGGTATATCTCCTTCCGCTCCTCAAGCTTTTTTTGCTGAAGAGGCAGACGTGCTGCATCATAACGGGAGGTTAGAAAAGTAAGCTGTGGCCTGTCCTTCTGTGGCTCATACTCCAGCACCTCCATCTTGTGCATCATTTCAAGCTTCCGCTTTACATCGGCCACGGAGGTTTTTAAAAGGCCCGCAAGACCACTTTCAGATACCTTCTGGAAAACAGAAAACAGCTCTCCTCCATACAGCCTTAAAAGTCCTTTTATAACCGGCTCCAGTGCAAAATTTGCGATCTGGAAAGCATATAGTTCCTGACTGCTCAGCCGGAAAAGCACCTTTGAGGGAGCATAAAAATTCTCTGTCAGCTGAATAAACCCTTCCTCTTCAAGCTTTTTTATACAATAGTAAGTAGTAAGCGGATGCAGCTGGTAGGTTTTACAAAAATCATCAATATCGAAATCGTAGGAAGTTAACAGGCTGCTGCCTACTGCTATTTTAAAATAGTTTGCCAGTGCCTGGTATACTCTTTTAATTTCTGCCACAGGGGGGAACTGCAGCTTTGCCCGCTCCTCCAGTTCTTCCAGGTCTTTGGCCTGATACAGGGCAACGGCATAGGCCTTCTTCTCATCCCGTCCGGCCCTTCCGGCTTCCTGGTAATAGGCTTCCAGCGTATCGGGCAGGTCAAGGTGCACCACCAGCCGTACATCGGGTTTGTCGATTCCCATTCCAAAAGCATTGGTAGCCACCATCAGCCTGATCTTATTCTTCTGCCAGGCTTCCTGCTTATAGCTTCGCTCATCGTTGGTAAGGCCGGCATGGTAATAGTCTGCCGAAATTCCCTGCCTCCTCAGCTCTTTGGCCACTAACTGGCAGCGTTTTCTGCTACGGGCATAAATAACGCCTGAGCCGGGCACCTTTTTAATTATTTCAATCAGCTTTGCTTCTTTATTCTCCTCAAAGCGTACATTATAAGATAAGTTCTCACGGGCAAAGCTTTTGCGGAAAAATGCCCTGTTCTTCGAAAAAGCAAGGCTCTCCTGAATTTCCAGGGATACTTTTTCTGTAGCAGTGGCGGTTAAGGCAATACAGTTTACACCGGGCAGGAGCTTGCGAAACGCTGCAATTTCAAGGTAGGGAGGCCTGAAATCGTAGCCCCACTGCGAAATACAATGCGCCTCATCAACAGCAATCAGAGAAACGTTCATCCGCTTCGTCCGCTCCTGCATTAATTCTGTTTTCAGCCGCTCCGGAGATACATACAAAAATTTTACCTGCCCGTAAATGCAGTTATCCAGCGTAATATCAATTTCCCGTTTCCCCATGCCGGAGTAGATGGCATAGGCAGGAATGCCCTTACTTTTCAACTGCTCCACCTGGTCCTTCATCAGGGCGATGAGAGGAGAAACCACAATACAGATTCCTTCACGGGCCAAGGCCGGCACCTGAAAACAAACTGATTTCCCGCCCCCGGTAGGCAGGAGCGCCAGCACATCCTTCCCCTCCAGCACTGCCTGAACAATCTCTTCCTGCAGCGGACGAAAGGCTGAAAAGCCCCAAACTTTTTTAAGTATGTCTACCGGCTTTGTCAATTATGTTTATAGTGAAACAGAACTAAACTTTTGTTCAATGCCTAAAATAAATTCAAACAATCCTTAATCAGAAAAAATATTCAATATGAATCTTGTTTTTTTCTATTTCTTACTTTTCTTTCTATTATCCAGCCTGAAGTTAATCGGCACTACCATAGAGGTGACTACGGGCTCCCCGTTCAGTTTTGCGGGAATCCATTCATCCGGTATTAATTTCACTACCCTCAGGGCTTCCTCTTCACAGCCCTCACCAATGCCTTTTAAAATTTTCTCATTCACCATTTCTCCTTTTTCAGTAATTTCAAAAGAGATATATACCCTTCCCTGCACTCCTTTCCGGTTTGCGGAGGCCGGATAGCGCAAATTTTTTCCAATTATTCCATAAAATTCAGATACCCCTCCTATCAGGACAGCCTGCTCAATAGTTGTATCAGCCTCAGATGTCGTATGAATAAACCCTTCATTGAACAATAATTGCTTATTAGAGTAATCATACCTTTGCATCAATTCCCCCTTTCTATCATAAAACTCCCACACACCAGTTTTAATATTATTATCATACTGCCCTGTCACTTCAACCTTCTCAAAATAGATTCGTTTATATTGGCCATGCTTAACTGAAGGGTTTTCTTTTAAAACAGAATATTCTTCAATAACCCACTTATTACCAGGATGCTCTGCTTTTACCAATTCAAGATCCTGAGAATGGCCATTAAAAGCTGAAATAACAAAAGAGACAAACAGAAATAACCTTACTATTGTTGAGAAAAAGGAAAATGGTAGCTTCATCTTTAATATTTTATTTCTTCTGATGTCTTTGTTCAAGCACGCCAATTACCTCGTCGAGAGAATAACCTTTGGCTTCCAGCAAAACAAGATAGTGAAATAACAAATCCGCCGCTTCGCCCATAAAAAGATCTTTGTTATCATCTTTAGCTTCGATAACCAGCTCTACAGCTTCTTCTCCTACTTTTTGGGCTACCTTGTTAATTCCTTTGGCAAAAAGGGAAGCAGTATAAGATTTATCCGAAGGGTTTTCTTTCCTGTCTTTTATAATCTGCCTCAGCTGGTCAATAAAACCTGTCCTGCTGCTGTTGCTTTCATTAAAGCAGGTATCGGCCCCGGTGTGGCAGGTTGGTCCTTGAGGAACTGCCTTCACAAGAATTGTATCCCTGTCGCAGTCGATCATTATCTCCTCTGCAAGCAGAAAGTTACCGGAAGTTTCTCCTTTGGTCCAGAGGCGTTCTTTACTCCGGCTCCAGAAGGTTACTTTCCCTTCTTTCCGGGTTTTTTCCAGCGCCTCTTCGTTCATATAACCCAGCATCAATACTTTGCCGGTAGTAACATCCTGGATTACCGCAGGCAGCAGTCCGTTTCCTTTTTTAAAATCAGGATTGAAGG
Source organism: Cesiribacteraceae bacterium YIM B00369 (assembly GCA_017948555.1). Classification (GTDB taxonomy): domain Bacteria; phylum Bacteroidota; class Bacteroidia; order Cytophagales; family Cyclobacteriaceae; genus Nafulsella. The sequence continues at coordinate 101,380 of JAFMYY010000018.1, forward strand.
AGTCCTGAGCCTTTAGTTTTGAGTCTTGAGTCATTGCGTTATTTCGTTGCTCGTTGGTAGTTGTTCGTTGTTCGATTGTTGCTGGTGACCGGGTCTATTGTCTATAGTCGATTGTCCAATGTCTGTCTGACCTCTATTTCACATTATTCAGCCTCATAGCTATTCCTTCCTCCTTCAAATATCCTTTAAGGTCGGGGATGCCAATTTCCTTGAAGTGGAATATACTTGCTGCCAGAGCGGCATCCGCTTTTCCGGTGGTAAATACATCTTTGAAATGAGGCATGGTTCCGGCACCACCTGAAGCTATGATTGGTACGGCCAGTTCAGCAGAAAGCTCTGCCGTGAGCTTATTGGCGAAACCTGCTTTGGTGCCATCATGATCCATAGAGGTTAGCAGTATCTCTCCGGCGCCACGCGCCACAACCTCACGGGCCCAGGCACGGGTTTCCAGATTGGTTGGCGTTCTTCCGCCATGGGTGTGTACAATATCTTTTCCATCGATATTACGGGTGTCGATTGCCACCACTACACACTGGCTCCCGAACTCCAGGGCCAGCTCGTTGATCAGGTCAGGATTTTTAACCGCCGAGGAGTTAATGGATATTTTATCTGCCCCTGCTGCAAGAAGTGCCGACACATCCTCCTTGGAAGAAATACCACCTCCTACTGTAAAAGGGATATTTAATTCGGCGGCCACACGACTTACCAGCTCCACCAGGGTTTTACGCTTCTCTACGGTAGCCGTAATATCCAGGAATACCAGCTCATCTGCCCCCTGCTCTGCATACAGCTTAGCCAGCTCCACCGGGTCTCCCGCATCGCGCAATTCCACAAAATTAACGCCCTTCACTGTTTTTCCGTCCTTAATATCCAGACAGGGTATGATTCGTTTGGTAAGCATTCTTTTAGTATTGAGTCGTGAGTCTTGAGTCGTGAAAATTTTGAATGATAGAATGAGTGAATGATAGAATAAGGAATACTGGTAACTAAAGCATATCATTCTATTACTCTATCATTCAGGCATTAAATTCCGCCAGCTCTTTCAGGGTAATTCTTCCTTCGTAAATGGCTTTTCCTATTATAGCTCCCCAGCAACCTATGGCTTTCAGCTCCTTCAGGTCTTCAAGAGCAGCCACGCCGCCGCTTGCAATGAGCTTCAGGTCGGGAAACTGCTCTGTTATTTGTGTATAAAGATCTGCTGCAGCCCCCTGCAGCAAGCCATCTTTACTTACATCGGTACATATAACATAACTTACTCCTTTAGCCTTATAATCGCTCAGGAAGCGAAAAAGCTCCCTGTCCGACGATTCCTGCCAGCCACTTACCGCAATCTGACCGTCTTTTACATCGGCACCCAGAATAAGCTTTTCGCTGCCGTATTCCTGCAGCCATTTTTCAAACCGGGCGGGTTGCTTTACTGCAATGCTGCCTCCGGTCACCTGCCGGGCTCCTGCATTAAAAGCGGCCTGTAAATCTTCGTCGGACTGCACACCACCTCCAAAATCGATATGTAATCCTGTACCGGAAGCAATAGTTTCCAGCACTTTCAGGTTTACAATTTTTTTCTGTTTGGCCCCGTCAAGATCAACCAGGTGCAGGCGGCCAATGCCTGCATCTTCATAGGCTTTGGCTACTTCCAGCGGATTGCTGTTGTACTCTTTTTTCTGATTGTAATCGCCCTGAGTAAGGCGAACACATTTACCGTCTATTATATCTATGGCAGGAATGAGATGCATATTTTAGTCTTGAGTCGTGAGTTTTGAGTCTTGAGTCGAAAATAGTGAGAATTGAGTCTTATGAAATTTTGAATGATACAGTGAGATAATTATTGAATGAATGAATTTCATCTTTCTGTTAAAAAATATTCTATCATTCTATCATTCTATCATTCTATCATTCTATCATTCTATAATTTAAGGAAGTTCTCTAAAATCTTCTCCCCGTCTTTACCGCTCTTCTCCGGGTGGGCCTGGAGAGCGTAGAAATTATCTTTATGCANCTATAATTTAAGGAAGTTCTCTAAAATCTTCTCCCCGTCTTTACCGCTCTTCTCCGGGTGGGCCTGGAGAGCGTAGAAATTATCTTTATGCAGCGAGGCACTGTATGGCAAAATATACTCAGTACTGGCTATAGTATAGCGGCTCTCTTCAGCATAATAACTATGTACATAGTATAAATAAGCTTCCTGTGATAAGCCTTCAAATAAAGGCCCCTGCATCTTTTCAACCCTGTTCCAGCCCATGTGCGGCACTTTATCCTTTGGAGGAAAGCGTTTTACATCCACATCAAAAATACCAAGGCAGGGAGTATTATTTTCCTCTGAATGCCTGCACATCAGTTGTAACCCAAGGCAAACGCCTAATACAGGCTGCTGCAGAGCAGGAATAAGCTTATCCAGCCCTCTTTGCTTAAGATAGGCCATAGCTGTACTTGCCTCCCCCACCCCGGGGAAAATAACTTTGTCAGCCGCATGCAGGACCTCAGCATCATCGCTGATGCATGGCTCTATACCAAGACGCTGAAGGGCGTATGTTACTGACCGGACATTTCCGGCATTGTATTTTACAATAGCGATATTCATAAGATGTGCAAGATACAAAAAGCAGCTCTTTTTTAAACCTGCTTTCTGCCTGTTTAATCCTTTAAATAGTTTCTTTTTTAAAATTCAGCTGTGCAGTCCTCATTTTTCAGGCAGCGTTTAAAATTTATTCCCCCTCATATGGTTATATGATATAATACGGGCCCTGAACCGGAATCACTCCTTCCGCCACTTACAGTACTTTTACTGCATTGTCTTCAAAAACCATTAAACAGCACCAGAGATAAAACAAAAAAACCCCACTCCGGTAAGGGAATGGGGCTTAGTTCTCTCTTTACTCTCTCTCTAGCTGACAGACAAAACCTCATAATTACCATTACCGAAACCGGTTGCAGGGATTGCATGATGATAATAATGATGATTTTTAGCTATCATACTCATATAGCGAATATAATTAATTCAATTTCAAAATGCAAACTTTTTCAATCAACTACTACAACAAGCCTATTCCCTGCTGAAGGCAATCATCCATCATTGCATCGGGCCACAGGCTTGCCTGTACTTCGCCAATATGCTTTCTCCTGAGCATAAACATGCAGAGCCTTGACTGCCCGATTCCTCCTCCCATTGTCTGAGGCAGCTTTCCGGCAAGCAGTGCGGCATGGAAGGGTAACTCTGCCCGCTCAGCACATGAGGCTATTTCCAGCTGGCGGCTAAGCGCTTCTGCATCTACTCTTATTCCCATGGAAGAAAGCTCAAAAGCTCTTTCCAGGGCAGGATTCCAGACAACAATATCCCCGTTAAGACCTTTATAGCCCCCTTCTGTCGGGGTGGTCCAGTCGTCATAATCAGGAGCACGGCCATCGTGTGGTTCCCCACCTTCCAGCTGGCCGCCAATACCGATAATAAAAACTGCTCCGTATTCTTTCGCTACCTTATCTTCTCTTTCTTTTGAGGAAAGCTCAGGATATTTTTTCTTAAGGTCTTCGGTATGAAGAAAAGTAATTTCAGAAGGAAGAACAGGCGTAATAGCAGGGAAGGAAGCACATAGTTTTTCCTCAGTGGCCTTCAGTGCAGCATAAATTGTTTTTACTGTTTGCCTGAGCGTTTCCAGATTCCGCTCTTCCGGCCGGATTCGCTTTTCCCAGTCCCACTGGTCTACATACAGGGAATGGATCGGGCTTAGCTCTTCATCTGCCCGCAGAGCCCTCATATCGGTAATAATACCTTCTCCCGACTCCAGACCTAACTGACCAATCTTCATCCGCTTCCATTTTGCAAGCGAATGCACAACCTCTACTGAACAGTTCCCCAAAGATGGTGCATTAAAGCTTACCGGCCTTTCGGTTCCATTTAAATCATCGTTAATTCCTGTGCCTTTTTTTACCAGCATTGGAGCCACTACTTTGTGCAGGCTGAGCGATTTTGCCAGCATGGAAGAAAATTCAGTCTTCACAAACTCAATTGCTTTCTCCAACTCAAGCGGCGACAACAAGGACTGAGCATCAGCAGCTGCGGAAAATACATTGTTTTTCATCGGGTAAATTAGTTTGGTTAAATTTCTGTCATAAAAAAAGCCTTCCCGATAAATCAGGAAGGCTTTGCATTTTTATCTTTTGGTAAGAAAGTACTCAGATAATCAACAATAACCCTCCTGTTCCTGAATTATTATTCAGGTTATTATTCAGATTATCATTATTGCTGATTTCCGCGTTCATTGCAAACTTTATCTTGTTCTTCAGCAAAGAAAAGAATCCTATTCAATAAAGGCAAGCTTTCGTTGCAATAAAATCAACAAAAACAGCTTTTTCTTTAAGAAGCCGTAACCAACTCACCCCTGATGATCGTTTCGGTACGGTCAGGTCCTGTTGAAATAATATTTACCGGCACTTTCAGCTCAGCTTCCAGGAAATCAACATACTCCCTCACCTCCTGCGGCAACTGAGCATAATCCTGTATATTTTCCAGGCTGGTGTGCCAGCCTTTCAGGGTTTTGTAAACAGGCTCTATTTTTATTGCATCAATATCAAAAGGAAGGGTATCCACAACAGAACCATCTTCCAGCTTATAATGCGTACATACCTTAATTTCCTCAAAAATATTCAACACATCTGCCTTCATCATAAACAGCTGAGTTACTCCGTTAAGCATGATGGCATATTTAAGAGCAGGCAAATCCAGCCAGCCACAACGGCGGCTGCGACCGGTGGTGGAGCCATACTCATTGCCTTCCTTCCGGATTTTGTCTCCGGTTTCGTCGAACAACTCAGTAGGGAATGGTCCGCTACCCACCCGTGTACAATAAGCTTTAAATATCCCGAACACTTCTCCTACATTACCGGGAGCCACTCCAAGGCCGGTACAGGCACCTGCCGCCATAGTATTGGAACTGGTAACATAAGGATAGCTGCCAAAGTCAATATCCAGCAAAGAACCCTGTGCTCCTTCGGCCAGCACACTTTGTTCAGATGTTATCGCATCATTTACAAGATACTCGCTGTCAATAATATTGAACTGCTTAATAAATTCAACCGCTGCAAAGAACTCCTCTTCTGCCTCGGCCAGCCCCAGAGGATAATTATAAAAACCGAGAATGGTACGGTGTTTCTCAGCAAGCTCTTCATATCTTTCCCTGAAATTACCTGCCAGCAAATCACCAACTCTAAGCCCTTGGCGGGCTATTTTATCTGAATAAGTAGGTCCTATCCCCTTTAAAGTAGAGCCAATTTTGCTTTCTCCCTTGGCTTTTTCATAAGCGGCATCGAGGAGGCGGTGGGTTGGGAGAATAAGCTGTGCCTTTTTAGATATGTAAAGATTGGCTTTGGTATCTATATTATATTTTTCCAGCCCTTCAATTTCCTTCTTAAGGATAACCGGGTCCAGCACCACACCATTGCCTATTACATTTTTGATATCTGCCCGGAATATACCGGAAGGGATTTGGTGCAAAACATGCTTGATACCATCGAATTCAAGGGTATGACCCGCATTAGGCCCACCCTGGAAGCGGGCAACCATATTATATTTTGGCGCAAGGAAATCTACAATCTTCCCCTTTCCTTCGTCGCCCCACTGGAGGCCGAGCAGAACATCTATTTTCATGAGTTAAAATTTGTTCAATCAATAATTGAAATTAACAAAATCGCATAATTATTTTACAGCGACGCGTAAAAGTAAAAACTAAAATGCAAAGCTAAAACGGAAAAAAGGATTCTTTATTCATTCGGGCTTTCCGGGACTTCTTTCCGGTTTGCACAATTTTCCTTCATGCACGAACCGTAAAGGATAAGGGAGTGGTGCATTATCTTAAAATTCAGCATTTCCCCTGCCATTTTCTGGATATTATAAATGCGTGGATCGCAGAACTCAACAACCTGGCTGCAATCTGTGCAAATCAGGTGGTCGTGCTGCTTATTCCCATAGCTCTTTTCGTACTGGGCCAGATTCTGCCCGAACTGATGTTTGCTCACCAGATCACACTCAACCAGCAGGTCGAGCGTATTATATACTGTAGCCCGGCTAACTCTGTAGTTCTTATTTTTCATGCTGATGTAGAGCGATTCCACATCAAAATGCCCCGCACGGGTATATATCTCCTCCAGAATAGCAAAACGCTCAGGTGTTTTGCGCAACGCTTTACTTTCGAGGTAGGCTGTAAATATCTTCTTTACTTTATCAAACAATTCTATATTGAGCGCCATATAATCCGGGAACTATTCAGTATCACATTATAGCAAAGATACGTGAAAAATATTTAATGGAACCTGAATACTTTCATGATGCCTTTAACCTTTTCAAGCTTCCTGATCAGGTATTCAAGATGGCGGGTATCATTTACATAAACTTTTATAGCCCCTTCAAAAACGCCTCCCTCTGTTTCCACGGAAATGGACTGCATATTTACATGCAGCTCATCGGAAATAATTCTGGTAATATCATTGATCAGACCTACCCTGTCGGTACCATCCAGCTTTAAACCTGCAAGGAAGGCGATCTCCTGCTGCGAGGTCCACTTCGCTTTTACCACTCTGTAACCATAATTGGAGAGCAGCTCCACGGAGTTCGGGCAACTGGTACGGTGGATTTTAATACCCTCATTTACAGTTACAAAGCCAAAAACATCGTCGCCCGGAATGGGATTACAGCATTTCGCAAACTTATAATCCACCTCATTCATATCCTCTCCGATTAACAGGAAGTCCGGCTCCTGGCTTTTAGCCTTGGACATTTCCCGCTCAAAGGATTTGGCATCTGAAATTTGCGGCTTCTGCGTTTGCTGGGCAGTTTGCTTAAACTCCTTAAAGCGCTTAATCTCTTTAGCGTCAATAAGGCCTTTACCTACTTTGTAGAAGAAATCGAGCGAGGTTTTTGTCTCAAAGAAAGCTCTCAGCTGATTCACCACCTCCTGGTTCATAGGAAGTTTCATCTGGCGAAGCTTTCTTTCCACAATTTCCTTTCCATCTGTGGCTGCCTTTTTCTTCTCCTCCTTCAGGCAGTCTTTAATTTTTGCTTTGGCCTTGGAGCTTACCACAAAGCGAAGCCAGTCTTCGCTTGGCTTTTGCTTATCGGAGGTAAGTATCTCCACCTGGTCGCCGTTTTTGAGGACATAGTTTAGCGGCACCAGGCGCTGATTTACCTTGGCTCCCAGGCAGTGTGCACCAATCTCGGAGTGTATCTCAAAAGCAAAATCCAGTGCGGTGGCTCCGTTAGGCATCGGCTTCAGGTCCCCCTTCGGGGTAAAGGCAAATACCTCCTCATTAAAGAGATTGGAGCGGAAATCGTCGACAAACTCAATAGCAGGGGCTTCGTTCGATTCCAGCATTTCGCGCACCCGCGATATCCATTTTTCCAGACCAACTTCTTTGTTATTTACTTTCTGCTCCTTGTATTTCCAGTGGGCAGCATATCCTTTCTCCGCGATCTCATCCATCCGCCGGGTGCGTATCTGCACCTCCACCCACTGGCCGGTGCTGCTCATTACCGTAGAGTGCAAAGATTCATAGCCATTTGCCTTTGGTGTACTGATCCAGTCGCGGAGGCGGTCGGGGTTAGGCTTATAATAGTCTGTTACCACAGAATATACCTGCCAGCAGGCTGCTTTTTCCTGATCAATATCGGCATTAATAATAATGCGGATAGCAAACAGGTCGAAAACCTCCTCAAAGGGAATGTTCTTCTTCCGCATTTTATTCCAGATGGAATAAATACTTTTAGGCCTTCCCTTAATAATAAAGTCAAGGTCTATTTTCTTGAGTTCGTCTTCAATAGGGCTGATGAACTGCCGGATAAAGCGATTCCTTGATGCTTTGGTGGAACTGATATTCCGTGCAATTTCCCGGTATACCTGCGGCTCGGTAAACTTCAGGTACAAATCCTCCAGTTCCGATTTCATACTGTACAGACCCAGGCGATGTGCCAGGGGTGCATATAGGTACATCGTTTCAGAAGCGATTTTCAGCTGGCTGTTGCGCTGCATACTGTCCAGGGTACGCATATTATGGAGGCGGTCGGCAAGCTTTATCAGGATTACCCGCACATCTTCGGAGAGCGTAAGCAGCATTTTACGGAAGTTCTCGGCCTGTTGGGAGCTTCCATGCTCAAAAACGCCGCTGATTTTAGTAAGCCCGTCAATAATACGGGCAACCTTTGGCCCGAACTCACGGCGGATGTCTTCCAGCTCCATATCGGTATCTTCCACCACATCGTGCAGCAGGGCTGCAATAATAGAGGTGGTACCAAGCCCTATTTCATCGACGCAAATCTGGGCTACGGCAAGCGGGTGGTAAATATATGGCTCCCCCGACTTCCGGCGCATCTCCTTATGCGCCTCATTGGAGGTATTAAATGCTTTCTTTATTAATTTGGCATCTCCATCCTTAAGGAAAGGTTTAGCATGCCTGAGTAACTTTCTATATCTGCGTATTATTTCCTGCTTCTCTACTTCCAGATCTATGGCTATCATTCAACTCTTCTTTATTTTTCTTTTCAAACCAAAATTAATAAAAAAAATTTCGCCCAAGGTATTGATGTTTTAAAAATACTCTTTACCTTTGCATCACCAATTTTAAAACAAGCGGATGTGGCGAAATTGGTAGACGCACTAGACTTAGGATCTAGCGCCGCAAGGCATGGGGGTTCGAGTCCCTCCATCCGCACACAAACGAACCCTCAGTTATGATTACCTTTTGTATCGTAATTGAGGGTTTTTAGTTATTGATAATACAGTATATATTGTGCACTTTTAAGTTATATAGCTTTGGACATTACACTCGATAAAAAAAGCGCCACCGAGGCCTCCATTAAAATTAAGCTAAACGAAGCTGATTACCAACCTAAGGTTGAAGAAAAAATCAAAGATTACCGCAAGAAAGCCAACATTAAAGGCTTCAGGCCGGGCAAAGTACCGGAGGGCATGATCCGCAAAATGTATGGCAAAGCTATTCTGGTGGATGAAATCAACAACCTCCTTTCCTCCACTGTATCCAACTATATTAAAGAAAATAATATCCGCATCCTGGGCGATCCTCTTCCTAACACCGAAGAGGCTGACAAAGTGGACTGGGATACGCAAAAAGAATTTAACTTCACCTACGACATTGGTACTGCCGGAGAATTTTCTTTCGACCTGTCGGACAATGTAAAGGTGGAAGCTTACGATATTGAGGTTGACGACAAGGTAATGGAAGAGACCCTTGACAACCTGAAGAAGCAGTTCGGAGAAATGACCAATCCTGAAACTACTGAAGCCGGTGATATGATCTATGCCGAGCTTAAGTCTGAAGATGGTTCATTTGAACACACAGGCCTTATTGCTATCGAGGAAATTAAAGAAGAAGAGCAGGAGAAATTTATCGGTCTGAAGAAAGAAGATACTGTTAGCTTCGATATTAAAGCCACCTTTAAGGACGAAACCGGTATTTCAAGAGCCACAGGCAAAACTGCTGAGGAAGCAAAAGAACTTGAAGGTACTTACACCATTAAGGTTCAGAATATTAACCGCCGTGAGCCTGCTGAGCTTAACCAGGAGCTTTTCGATAAGATTTTCGGTAAGGATGCTGTAAGCTCAGAAGAAGAGTTTCTTCAGAAGGTAAAGGAAACCATCAGCGAGAATTATAACCGCGAAGCGGAAAATTATACCAACCAGAAAATTCAGGACACTTTACTGGAAAATACTACCATTGAGCTGCCTGACGAATTTCTGAAGCGCTGGTTACTGATAGCCAACCAGGGCAAAGTAACTCCTGCCGATATTGAGCGCGAGTACGAAATGTACACCAGAGACCTGCGCTGGAACCTGATCATGACCCGCATTACTGAAGAAAATGAAGTAAAGGTGGAGAATGAAGAGGTAATGACAAAGGTAAAAGAAATGATCAGTCAGCAGCTTGCAGGTTCAGGCATGGCCGGCATGGATGAACACCTTGATTCCTTTGCTCAGAACTACATACAGGGCGAAAATGGCCAGAACTACATGAAAGTGTACAACCAGGTACATGCAGAAAAGGTAATGGATATTGTAAAAGAGAAAATATCTCTTGAAAAGAAAAAAGTTTCGGCCGATGAGTTCAGAAAATCACTTACAGAAAACTAAAATTCAATTTTTATAGTTATTATTAAAGTCCTTTCTACAAAGGACTTTTTTTTTATTTTTGTACCATACCAACAAAAAAATCCATCAGCAATGTTAAACAAAGACGAATTCAGAAAATACGCTGTGAAAGGACAAGGCATCAGCGGCTCTACTATAGATACATATTTCAAGCGTGTGGAAAATATTACCGGTGTCGAGAACATGACCCGTTCGGTAATTGAAGAGCGTCCTACCAACTTCCGTGAGATTGATGTATTCTCCCGCCTGATGATGGACCGTATTATTTTCCTTGGCATGCAGGTTGATGATAATATAGCTAATATCATTACTGCGCAGCTTCTTTTCCTGGAATCTGCCGATCCTAAAAAAGATGTATTGCTTTACATTAACAGCCCGGGCGGTTCTGTATATGCAGGTTTAGGTATTTACGATACAATGCAGTACATTAGTCCCGATGTTTCAACTATCTGTACAGGACTTGCTGCCTCAATGGGTGCTGTGCTGCTTGCCGGCGGAGCTGCCAACAAGCGCTCTTCCCTGCCACATTCCCGCATCATGATTCACCAGCCACTGGGCGGCGCACAGGGACAGGCCTCTGACATTGAAATTACTGCACGCCAGATCCTGCAGCTGAAAAAGGAATTATACGAAATACTGGCGCTGCACTCCGGAAAATCGTACGAACAAATAGAACGTGACTCTGACCGTGATTACTGGTTAAGAGCTCAGGAAGCTAAAGAATACGGCCTTATTGACGAGGTGCTGATACGTGAAAAGAAAAAAGACTAAGAAAGGCTAACATATGGCTCAAGTAACATGCTCCTTTTGCGGGCGAAGTAAAAAAGACGTGGACCTGATGATATCAGGTATCCACGCTCATATATGCGACAAATGTATTACCCAGGCAAACCAGATTTTAACTGAAGAGCTGAAAACAAAAAGCAAGGATGTACTTCCTGAGTTTAAGCTGGTAAAACCTGTAGAAATGAAAAAACACCTGGACCAGTATGTGGTGGGTCAGGATGAGGCGAAGAGAATTCTTTCCGTAGCTGTTTACAACCACTACAAAAGGCTGATGCAGAAGAAGCGCAGCAAAAATGATGATGTTGTGATCGAAAAATCGAACATCATTATGGTGGGCGAAACAGGCACGGGAAAAACTTATTTAGCCCGCTCACTGGCTAAAATTCTGGAAGTACCTTTCTGTATTGCAGATGCCACCGTTCTTACCGAAGCAGGTTATGTCGGTGAAGATGTGGAAAGCATCCTTACCAGACTTCTGCAGGCTGCCGACTATAAGGTGGAAGCTGCGGAAAGAGGTATTGTGTACATTGACGAACTTGACAAAATTGCCCGTAAATCTGACAACCCGTCCATTACGCGCGATGTAAGTGGTGAAGGTGTACAGCAGGGTTTACTGAAGCTCCTGGAAGGAACACATGTAAATGTTCCGCCACAGGGAGGCCGTAAACACCCCGACCAGAAGATGATCAGCATTAATACAGAGAACATCCTGTTTATTTGCGGTGGTGCATTTGATGGCATTAACAGGGTTATCGGCAACCGCCTGAACACCCGGCAGCTTGGCTTTTCCGCTGCTGACAAGGCAACAGAAAAAGCTAAAATCAATGAGGAGAATATGCTGCAGTATGTTACTTCGCAGGACCTTAAATCATTCGGGCTTATTCCTGAACTGTTAGGCAGGCTACCTATTGTAACTTACCTCAACCCGCTGGATGCGGAAACGCTTAAGCTTATCCTTACCAAGCCGAAGAATGCACTGGTGAAACAGTACAGCCGCCTGTTCGAAATGGAAGATGTAAAACTGGAGTTTACCGAGGATGCACTTAACTACATTGTGGAGAAAGCAATGGAAAATAAGTTAGGTGCCCGTGGTCTTCGATCCATCTGCGAATCCATTGTTACCGATGCTATGTTCGAAATTCCTTCCGAAAAGGAAAGTGACGAACTGGTAATTACCCGTGAATATGCAGAGGAGAAAATAGAAAAATCGAAGTTCAAAAAGCTAAGGGTAGCTTAGCATTGATTTGAAAGTGGGGGAATATGGAAATCTGAAAATTTTACCGGAAACCCTTTTTGATATAAAGCTTCAGACCTCCGGGATTTTCAAAAATTCCGGAGGTCTTTTTTTTTAACCGGAAGTTTATTGCTGCAGGTATTTCAGAATAAGGCTTGCGGTAGTGGCAGAGGCCCGCTCCTCCCCCATCTGGTGTTTTAATTTTTTGTACTCCTCCAGCTGATACTGCCGCTTCTCCCCTCCCTGCACAATGGCAGCAAGTTCCTGCCGGAGGTTAGGAAGGCTCAGATCATCCTGGATAAGCTCCCGCACTACTTCTTTACCGGCAATTAAATTTACAAGGCTTATATAATCCACACTGATGAGACGGCTGGCAATCTGGTAGGATACCCAGCTGGTTTTATAACACACCACCTGCGGCACTTCAAAAAGAGCTGTTTCCAGCGTGGCTGTTCCGGAGGTAACGAGAGCAGCAGCTGAGTGGGACAGCAGCTGGTATGTCTGGTCAAAAACCACTTTTGCCTCCGGAAAATCTATGGCGGTATTATAAAATTCTTTGGGCATATTGGCGATTCCCGCCACCACAAACCGGTATTCCGGAAAAGAAGGAATCAGCTCCAGCATATACCTCAGCATATTTTCTATTTCCTGTTTCCTGCTCCCCGGAAGTACCGCAATAACCGGCTTATCCCCTATGTCATTCTTTTGAAGGAAATCCGGATCAGGAGAAAAAGAACGGATGGCATCGAGCAGCGGATTACCTACAAAATCAACCTTATAGTCGTAGCCGGCATAAAACGCCTGCTCAAAGGGCATAATCACAAACATATGATCCACAGAAGCCTTAATCTTCAGCGCACGCTTTTGGTTCCAGGCCCACACCTTTGGAGAGATATAATAGAATACCTTAATACCCTGCTGCTTAGCCCAGCGGGCAATACGCAGGTTAAAGCCGGCATAATCGATCAGAATAAGGGCTTCGGGCCTGAAGCTGAGGATTTCCTGCTTACATTGCTTTAAAAAGCCTAATATAGAGGGCAGATTTTTTACCACCTCCAGAAAGCCCATAAAAGCCATGTCGTTGTAATGCACCAGCAGCTGCATTCCGGCATCTTTCATATAGTCACCGCCAAAGCCCCTGAAAACTGCCTGCTCATCCTGCTCCCCTAATGCTTTAATGAGGTTAGAGCCGTGCAAATCGCCGGACCGCTCACCAGCAACTAAAAAATACTTCATTTTTAATCTTTTATGAGACAGGAGACATAAGATGGGAGACTTGAGACCGGGACCTCTATTCTATCATTCCCTCATTCATTCATTAAATTCACTCCCCGAAGTACTCTACGTAGTTTCTGGGAGTTTCGTAGAGGCGTATGGAATGTAGCTGGCCCACACTGGTAATTGTGCGGATAGCCGGCTCCAGAATCTTCCACATTTCCATTACCAGGATTTCGCAGCTGGCCATTTTTCCCTGCATAAACTCCACGTCCATATTAAGGTTCCTGTGGTCTACCTTTTCTATTATTTCATTTTTGATAAGGTTGCTCAGCTGCTTAAGATCAACCACAAATCCGGTTTCAGGATCGGGTTTTCCTTTTACTGTTACAATCATTTCAAAATTATGGCCATGCCAGTTAGCATTGGCACATGGGCCAAAAACGGCTGCATTCTTTTCTTCACTCCAGTTAGGGTTGTAAAGTTTATGAGCAGCATTAAAATGCTCTTTACGGCTTACATAAATCATGCGCTTCGATTTCCTGAAATTCTCCGCAAATATAAGAGATTTTAGTTGTTCGTTAGTAGTTGTTCGTTGTTAGTTTGCATGGCTGCGTGTTGCTGCTTTTTTTTTAACGGCTGTTTACGATACTTTTGGTAAAGGAGCCACAAGAATTTACAATTTCTAAATCTGATTTCCGGATCGTATCCACTACCTTTGCAGTACCTGAATGGTTTTATAATATCAATTACCTGATTTGCCCAATCAGCCAATCAGCACATTTTTCAAATAGCACAAATTCATATGATTATAGTAACAGGAGCCGCGGGTTTTATCGGAAGCCAGCTTGTACATCAACTGAACAGGGAAGGCTTTAAGGCCATTATTGCAGTAGATAAGTTTGACAGGGAAGATAAAAACAGGAATCTGGAGGGCGCACAGCTCCATGCCCGGATTGACCGCGATGAATTTTTCTCCTGGCTGGATACAAATTACGAAGACATAGAATTCTGCTTTCACCTTGGCGCCCGCACAGATACCACCGAATTTGACCGGGATTTGCTGTGGAAATTAAATACAGAATACTCTAAAGAAATGTGGAAGCGCTGTGTACAATACCAGATTCCGCTGGTGTATGCTTCCTCGGCTGCCACTTATGGTCTGGGTGAGCATGGGTATATGGATTCTGAAGAGCTTGCGCCTAAGCTAAAGCCCCTGAATCCTTATGGCGAATCCAAAAACGAATTCGACATCTGGGCATTTGCACAGGAGGAAAAACCTTTCTACTGGGCAGGCTTAAAATTCTTTAACGTTTATGGCCCGGGCGAGTACCATAAAGGGCGGATGGCTTCTGTAATCTGGCATGCCTACAACCAGATAAACGCAAGCGGAAAAATGAAACTTTTCCGCTCCCACAACCCTGACTTTAAGGATGGCGAACAGCAGCGCGACTTCATCTATGTAAAAGATGTATGCGACGTATGTATGTGGCTCCTGCGCCACCGGAAAGACAGCGGCATCTATAATCTGGGCACAGGAAAAGCCCGCTCTTTCAACGACCTGGCCCGCGCTGTTTTTACCGCTCTGCAAAAAGAGCCCCAAATCGAGTACATTGATACCCCCCTGGATATCCGCGATAAGTACCAGTACTTTACTGAGGCCGACATGAGCAAACTAAAGAGTATTGGTTATGAGAAACCTTTTACCAGTTTGGAAGAAGGGGTTAAGGAGTATGTGGAGGGGTTAGCAAACTAATCATCAACACAGTGTATATAACAAAAAAGAGGAACTGATGTATCAGCTCCTCTTTTTTGTTATACCTGCCCTGAAAACAGGAAAGAAAAAAATAAGTCAATTTTATTCAGTTCCTTCTTCGTCCTGAACGTTGGTATAGATTGTAAAATCACTCATTTCTCCGATTATAATCTCTTCATCTTCTCCTCCGATACTTTCGAGAGTTACAGTATAAACACCCTCAACGGTACCTTCAAAAGCAGCTTTACTAAAATTAATAACGATATTCCTGCTGGTTTCCCCGGCAGAATAATGAAGTGTACCGGTATTTGCAACAGAGGTTACATCGTTATAATCGCTGTTGGATGCCGGAGTAATTGAATATTGTACGGTAAATGGCTCTTCACTTGCTTCACTCAATACAACAGGTAAACGTATTGTCCCGGCAGAATTTACTACCATTGAATCCAGTTCCATATTAAAATTTACCTGTTTATCTTCATCCACTACATCAAACCCTTTTACTCTTCCTATATTAATATCTGTGGTATTGGTTATTAACATCACTTCAGCATCATTTTCAGAGGTAATGCTTTCCAAAGTAACATAAAGAGACCTTAAATCTTCCCTAAGATTGTTATTATTCAGAGTAATTTCAATTGTTGTATCAGTGGTTCCTTTAGGTAAAACCAGGGGGTTAGAGGTTCCAAGGGTATAGTCCCCTTCTCCAAAATCTCCGGATATACTATAAGAAACTGTTGCGGCTTCATCAAGCGGATTGGTAAGACTTATGGGAATTGAAATAGGCTGATTTTCAAAAATCCTTGTTGTATCACTTACCAGACTCAGTATTTTAAGGTCTTCACTGATGCTTAGCTCAACAGATGTTTCCGCTCCTGAAGCAGCACTTCCTACAAGCACATTATTGCTTGCCGCAGTTAAACTGATCAGGACCCTTTTATCTCCCCCTATTACATTATTATCCGCATTATCAATAACAATGTTTTGGGTATAATTGCCTGCATTAATATCATCAGCCGAAAAGGTTAACACCCCTTCATCAGTAATATCTCCGGTTACTGTATAATTCACTGTAAAATCTTCCTGTACACCAGCACCATAATACCTGACCGGTATCTCTATTGCCTCACCTTCCAGGAAGGCTGTATCTGCCGGAGGTATGATAGCCACAGCAGAAGGAACATTTGTGGTTACAGGCAGTCCAAGATTTTCATCATCATTACAAGAGAAAACAAAGGATGCAACCATAACCATTAAAATTGGTAATATATAATTTTTTCTCATCGTTATGCTCTTTATAATTAGTTATTCAAATTTAAGCCCCACCATACAGGCTCTGTAATCTGCTCCACACCAGGAAAATTACTATTCCTTTCTGATTCAGTCTGGGGATAAAGGAACCTTAACGGGAATTCACCACCAGTGATATTATTTCTTGCAGGAGAAATAGCAGGAACACCTGTTCTCCTCCATTCAGAATAAGCTTCCACTCCCTGTAAAAATAATGCAAGGTATTTTTGCGTCCAGATTGCATTTAACTGAGCCTCTACACCTGCATTTGCAGGGAATGCGACATTTGGGCGCGCCAGATAATTTGCTATAGCACTCTCATCAGTTATTCCAAAAGCATTCATTGCTGCTTCTATACCACTATTATACAATTCTGCAGCACTTTCACCTGACCAGCCTCTTACTGCAGCCTCAGCCCGCAAAAAGTAAACCTCCCTGGCTGTAATAATTGGAGCCGGGCGTGTGGGATCGTCTATTAAATTACTATTCATAATAGAGAATCCTGCAGGGTAATTCTGCTTCAGGCCATTAGGAATTCCAATGATCTCATCAGCATCAGCCCCTGGAATTGCAGGAGTGTTTCTTTGAAAATAAGCTTCCAGTCTTGGATCATTCCTTTGGGAAAGAAGAGTATAAATTGTCCGGCTCGCTGCCAGGTCACCCCTTCTGGATGGATCAGCATGCCACTGGTAAATCGGGTTTTCATTCTGAGGGTCTGTTCCAAAAGCAAGTTCTGCATTTTCCGAAGCTTCAGTAATCAATGCCTGCCCCACTACACTACGCACTCCTTCCTCTGCCACTGCCGGAGCTACATTGGTCATTCGCATATACATTCTAAGCTTAAGGGAATTGGCAAACTTAACCCATGACTGAACATCCCCGCCATAAATTAAATCAGCACTTCCAAATGAATCAGCATCTTCGTTCAGTTTTGCCAGTCCTGCATCTATCATACCTATAATAGCAGGATAAATTTCCGACTGCTCATCATACTTCGGCTGAATCACTTCCCGCCCCTGTAAAGCATCAGTAAAAGGAATATCCCCCCACAAATCGGTAACAACGCTAAACATATAAGCCTGCCAGATTCTTCCTATCCCCTCTATGTTAGGGTCTTCCTCTTCAACACCTTTCTGAACAACCATTGCAGCGTCTTCCAGGGCCGTCATATACACCTCAAAGGAAAAGAAAGAAGGTTGCACATCATAGGTATCCTCTTCTTCGTACTGGCTGTAACTCGACGCTAACTGCTGAACCCATAAAGAGGCAGTTCTATTGTAGGCTCCATGATGAAGAGTCATAAAAACCACCTGTGAAGAAGGCAGCAGGTATTCAGGCTCCGAATCTGTAGGATTGTTCGGGTTTTCGTTTACATCCAGAAAATCCTCACAGGAAAAGAGTGAGCATAAAAGGATTGTAAAAACAAAGTAGATTTTTTTTATATAAATTTTCATAGGTCTTTAATTAAAAGGAAAATCTAAGATTTACACCTAAATTTCTGGTGGATGGTATACTGCCATACTCTATATTCTGAGCATTGTCGGCACCATAAGTCGATACTTCCGGATCAATATGAGGCTGCCCTGTATTTCCAATCCATAAGTTCCTGCCAATAATTGCTAATTGAATATTAGAGAATGGTGTCCTGCCATACCACGCAGATGGCAGACTATATCCTAATCTTAATTCTCTCAGCTTTATAAAGCTCGCATCATATAATGATGGCTCAATCTGGAAAATATTTGCTTTCCAGAATCTCTGCCCCGATACAGGGATATTATTAGCTACTTCTCCCCCTTCTGTAAGAATAACTCCTTCTACTATTAGGTCCTCTTCTCTTCCTAACAAGGTTTCTTCTGTTTGTCCTGCATACTGGTATACAGTATTCGTATAAGACAGGAATTTCCCTCCCTGACGCCAGTCAAACAAAATACTTAAGTCAAAGCCTTTGTAAGATATCGAATTCTGGAAGCCCAGGTTAAAATCAGGCTGTGCTGAACCAAGGTCTTTCTGCTCTCCACCTATAGCTGGTAATCCGGTCGCCGGATTTATAATCAGGTCGCCATTGGCTGTTCTGTTCCAGCCCTGCTGGTACCAGGTACCATAAGGATACCCTGGCCTGAGCACCTGACCACCTCCAAGTGCAATCTGATCAAGGCCTTCTGCCAAAGCGACAACCTTATTTCTGTTCCTGTTAAAATTAAAGGTCGTATTCCATTCAAAATTATCAGTACGGACCGGAACAACATTCAGCATCAGCTCAATACCTTTATTTTCAATTTCACCGGCATTAAGAGTATAGGAAGTAAATCCTGTGGATTGCGGAATACTTACATTTACAATCTGATCCCGGGTGTTTGAATAATAATAGGTAAAATCTATTCCTATCCGGTTTTTAAGAAAACGGACATCTGCGCCAATTTCCCAGGAAGAAGTAATTTCCGGAACAAGTTCTGCATTACCAATATTATCCCCTACTGTAACCCCGGGAGTACCTGCAAAAGGAAAGGAAATATCTGTACCAGGGAAATTACCAATAATAGGTCTTTCGTACACTGTACTGAGCAGATAAGGATCGGCATCATTACCAACCTGCGCCCAGCTGGCTCTTATTTTACCAAAATCCACTACAGAACCTGAAAGGTTAAGAAGGTCAGTAATTACCACTGCCCCATTTACGGAAGGATAAAAGAAGGAATTGTCATTCTTTGGCAATGTCGAAGACCAGTCATTACGGGCTGTTGCTCCTACAAAAACAATATCTCTCCAGGATAGCTGAGCCTCACCATAAACACCTACTAATCTTTTTTGAAACAGGTCATTTACAGGAGCAGGGTAGTTTAAAGCATTTGATGCATTGTAAATTCCCGGAGCAATAAGGTTACGGCCTTCCAGAAAAAGATTTTCCATATTGCGGATCCGCATGTTATGGCCAACAAGAACATTCAGGTTAAAATCTTCATTCAAATCCCTGTTTAAAGTGGCAATGAAATCTGTTGTAGTTTCACTTACGTTGTACTGATCATTATAGAACCCTCCCTGAGAATATGGAGCATCACTGCCAACTGCAAATTTCTGAGTTCTCCTGTCAGAGTAGGTATCTGTTCCGGCCCTGAAGGTAAAATCCAGCCAGTCAACCGGCTTATAATTGAAGGTAACATTACCGATTACCCTGTCTCTGTTCTGCCCGAAAGTATTTTCGTACAAGCTGAAATAAGGATTTTCGAAATAGTTTATCCACCTGCGCTGAGTACCTGTTGCATCCTGTGTTCCTTCATGGTTTCTATAATCCCTTAATTGAGAAACATTTATGCTACGGGGAAGCCACATAAACTGCAAAGGAATAGAAGAGCCATTCTGCCCCTGCACTCCCAGGTTATCGGCATTTGTTTTAACATATGAAACACTTGCTCTTGTACTTACCTTCTCATGCAACTTCAATCCTGCATTTAAAGTAAAGTTATGTTTACTCAGATCAGTATTTGGTAAAATACCTGTTTCGGAAACATTTGTATACCCAAAGCGATAATCAGCAACATCTGTCCCGCCGTTCAGCGAAACACTGTTGGTATAGTTCACTCCTGTTTCATAAAAGTCTCTTATATTATCCGGCTGAGCTGTAATATTTACTGTTTCACCTTTCCAGTCTTCCACCCCCTGAAGTGCATCACTTCCATACCTGGGGCCCCAGCTCTCATCAATAATACTATAGGCCCCTCCATAACCCTGCGCATACTCATTCTGGTATTTTGGCAGGCGAAGAGGCCGGCTAAATGAAACCGATGAATTCACATCAACCCCTAATCTTTTATCTTTTCTGCCTTTTTTGGTAGTAATTACAATAACACCATTTGCTGCACGGCTACCGTATAGAGCCGCAGCTGTAGGACCCTTTAAAACATTTATACTTTCGACATCATTAGGGTTAATATCTGCAGCAGCATTTCCTGGTGCAGCACCATCTCTTACATTTAACGGCCCTCTGTATGTTGAGTTATCAATTGGAATACCATCTACCACAAAAAGGGGCTGGTTATTACCCAATGCTGAGCTTGCTCCCCTGATTGTAACATAGGAGGGGCCACCTAATGTGCCACTTGTGTTATTGATGTTTACACCGGCAACCTTACCCTGCAATGCGTTTATTACATTTGACTCATTGGTCCTGTTCAGGTTTTCACCCTCCACTTCCTGAACCGAATAGCCCAAAGCCCGCTTTTCCCGTTCAATACCAAAAGCCGTAACAACCACTTCTTCCAAACTCTGAATATCCTCCCGGAGGACGACATCCACAACTGAACGGTTACCTATATTAATCCTCTGGCTTGTAAAGCCTACGAATGAAAACTCAAGAGTACTTGAGCCCTCCGGCACCTGTATGCGGTAATTACCTCCAAGGTCAGTCACCACACCGGTATTAGTACCAATGACCTGAACCGTTACGCCCGGTAATCCCTCGCCATCCGCACTGGATGTAACCTTCCCGGAAACTGTTCGCTGTGCCAATGCCTCACCCATAAGCGCCGACATCAACACAAAACAAATGAGTAAAATCCTGTTCATAAATTAGGGGTTTTAGTGTTTAAATAAGCATTTAACTATTTATTCCTGGTAAAGAAAATTTCTGGCTAACTATCTGTGTATATAAATAATAGAAGCACAACAAAAAAAACACAGATGTGTTTAACAATATTTATTATCTGCCTGGATTGGATAAAATAAAGGAATTTACACCAGGAACTTAACTTCAACAAAAAAACTGATTCAGTAATTAAAACCTTTATTCAGGTAATTGACCGCCTTATTTTCTGAAAAAAATGATGCATGCAGAGCAAATTAATAAAATTTGATAAGAATGAAAAGCAATTCCAGCCGAAAACATTAAAACAGATTCAGATTACAAGAATATTCTCATTAAAAAACAATTAAATTACCATAACATTTCATTAATATAATAAATAACTGTCTTTCAAATTCTTACGAGCTCCAAAAATTTCTCAGACACTCCGCTCACCTAACTAATGGACTAAATGAATTTGATAAATCCATCATCACCAAAAGTACTAATCCCTGACCTTACCGCTCCGTATAATTATAGCACTGATAAAACCACCATTTCAACTCTCACCCCTGATCACCACACAATATGGAACAATATTAACTACCATAATATCAGCTTTCACCAACACTTCTTTAATATCAAAGGAATACAACCGGGATAAAATTATTTATCAATCTCAAATATAGGTCATATTTTTAACTTGTTTTTATATTTATCATGTTTTTTAATAAAAACCAAGTCTTTACTTAAGGTCATATAACCCAATTCAATTAATAAAAATCAAACAAAGGTAAGTAAGAGTTTCCAAAGCTGGAAAAATTAACAAGAAAAAAGAAGGGAATATCAGGCATATGCACCCGGAACAATACATTCCAAATATTAAAAAATAACACAGAATACCCTTTTCAAACGGTTGAATTACTCTGGAAAAAAAACAGCAAACTGAAAGAAAAAAAAGACGCAGGATCAGGGAATAGCAACAACAGTAAGGGTGCTGTATTTATAAGGGAGCAGTTAACAGCGGACGAATATAAGGATTCTGAAATGAAACAGTTTATAAAAAGCTCTATGCCCCCACCCCCTTTAGCAGTCTGTAGAAAAAAATAGAAAACAGAAAATACCCATACAGGCACCAGCACGACGACACCTGCAGTACCTGCACATAAAAGGAATAAAAAAAGGCCGTTGAGTTTCTTTACAGAATCCTGAATTCTATTCTCCGGTTCCTCTGGCGGTTTTCCTCTGAATCATTTACTACCATTGGCCGGGTTTGTCCATACCCTTTTGCCTTCAAACGATCTGAGGATACCCCTGCTTTTATCAGGTATTCATAAACTGCCTGCGCACGCCTTTCAGATAGCTGCTGGTTATATACTGCATTACCCACATCATCAGTATGACCCGCAACCTCAATTCTCACCTCCGGATTCTCCTGTAAAAACTGAACTACCCGGTTCAGTTCCGTTTCTGACTTAGGCTGAATTTCATGCTCGCCGGTATTAAAAAATATATTATTAAGCGTGGTAGCCGCTCCAGGCCTTACAGGATCCAGATAAACATCAATAGTTACAGGCTCCAGAGTATTATTTGTACCATAATTGAAAGCTAAGCTTTTAAATATGTAACCTTTTTTATTTACATAAAGCGCATATTCGGAGCCTTCAGTGAGCACCATATAATAGGTGCCGTTTTGCGGATCAGACGACACCGAATTAACAATCCCGTCATCCACAATATCGTACAGGGTTATATCTGCCCCTACAGGTTTCCGGCTGACTGCATCATACACTTTCCCCGTTACATAATTACTCCTGTTCCTTACACGCACCTGGTCCGGTATGTCGAACTGGTAAATCATGCTCCGGCCAATGCGGCCGCTCCTCTTCTCTTCATAAGCATAGTAACCCTTCCTCCCGTCTGCAGTTACAAAAAGAGATACCTGGTCTTCGTGGGTATTGATGGGGTAGCCCATATTCCGGGGCTTTTGCCAGCCATTTTCTTCTTTTTCGGTAATAAAAAGATCATACCCCCCCATTCCCCTGTGCCCATTGGAAGAGAAGTACAATGTTTGCCCGTTTGCATGCAGAAAGGGTGAAATCTCGTCAAATGCGGTATTAATCGTTTCGCCCAGGTTTTCGGGGCTGCTCCATTCTCCGTCAGCCGAAAGGGAGCTTACATAAATATCATTCCCGCCTTTCCCTCCCGGGCGGCTGGATACAAAGTACAAAGTCCGGCCATCGGCCGACAGGGAAGGCTGGGATTCCCAGCTACGGCTGTTAATGGCAGGCCCAAGGTTAGCAGGTGCACTCCAGGTATCTCCTGTTTTGCGGCTTATATACAAATCGCAGCTGCCGTATCCCTGCCTTCCTTTACAGGAGGTAAATATTAAAGTCCGGCCATCGGCCGATATGGTACAGGTTCCTTCGTTGTTTTCTGTGTTTATATTGGGCGAAATTGACTCAGCCTGCATCCAGCTTCCTTCTTCACTGCGGCGGGCCACTACTAAATCTTCGTCGTGCTGCGGAGCCCCGCTGATACGGCGGGTAAAAATAAGGTTTTGCTGATCGACAGTTAAAACAGGAAAATACTGCAGTTCGTGCGCATTAATCTCTTCCGGAAGTGGCTCAGGAGTAAATGGAAACGGATTTTTCAGCTGTTCTTTTGCAAAAGCAGCATCTTCCACAATATTGTTGGCGATATTTAAAAGAGGTTTCTGCCGGGGATTTTGCGCAAGAAAAGCTTTCATATGCTCTTCAGCCTCCTCATAACGCCCCAGCTGCCAGTACAACTCTCCTAAAGAGAAGAGGGCCTGAGCATCTAATTCTCCTTTTTTGTTTATTTCACTTGCCCGCTCCAGGTGCTCCAGCGCTTTGTCATACCTGCCTGCAGCCCTGTAAATGGTTCCCAGGCGAATATGCGCCTCACTGAATTCAGGCGCTTTATCGATTGCCTGCTCCAGGAGCCCTATCGCCTGATCATACTGGCGGCGGATAAAATAGTTTTCTGATTCCTGAAAATAGCGGATTGCCTTTTTGTTTTTAACAGAATACTCCGGCCCTTTGCCACGCGACTGGCTGTAACTTTCAGGACCACCGAGCAAAATGATAATGCAAAAAAAAAGAGAATACGCTATTGTCTTCATCAGATTTAAGGAATGTTCATGAATTTATGTACCTGCAGGGAAATTCTCCACTTTGGATTGGACTTGATGTATTCAATAATCTCAGGCAACATCTTATCCATCTTATCCCATTCCGGCTGAAGGTAAAGTTCGCAGTTTGGCGATACTTTTTTAGCATGCTCCTCAGCCCAGGCAAAATCACTTTTATTAAACACAACTACCTTCAACTCATTAGCCCGGTCATAAATCCCCGGGTGGGGAGCTTTAAACTTTTTAGGCGAAAAGCAAATCCAGTCCCACTGCCCGCTTAAAGGGTGCGCCCCCGAGGTTTCAATATTTGTTTCAAAGCCAGCTTCGTGCAGCCGGACGGTCAGCTCATCGAGATTATGCATGAGCGGCTCCCCACCTGTTACAACCGCCAGGCGACCGGGATAGGCAACTGCCTCCTGCACTATTTCCTTCACTGTTTTATGCGGATGCGCAGCTGCATCCCATGACTCTTTCACATCGCACCAGACACAGCCCACATCGCAACCACCTAACCTGATAAACCAGGCCGCACGGCCCTGATGAGCCCCTTCACCCTGAAGGGTGTAAAAGGATTCCATCAGGGGCAGCATATACTCCTCAGTGGTACTTTTCTTTATTTTTTCTTTTTCAGTCATGCTTAAAAACAGATTTGAGACGGGAAATATGGGACGGGAAAAAGGCTCCCTGCCTCAAATTTCACATCTCAGGTCTCCTGATTAATTTCTATATATCGCTTTTTGGGAAGCTAAATAGGTGTTTTTTAACAGGGAAGCAATGGTCATAGGACCTACTCCGCCCGGTACAGGAGTAATATAACTTGCTTTAGGAGCTACCTCATCAAAATCAACATCCCCTTTAAGGGTAAAGCCACTTTGCTTACTGGTATCGGCAACCCTGGTAATTCCCACATCAATTACTACTACTCCTTTTTTCACCATATCGCCTTTTATCATGCCGGGAATTCCCGTTGCCACCACCAGTATGTCAGCCTGACGGGTATAGTCGGCCAGATCTTTTGTATGCCGGTGACAAAGCGTAACGGTAGCATCGCCGGGGTATGCCGCCCTGCTGAGCAGGATACTTACAGGAGTTCCCACAATCTGGCTGCGCCCTACCACAACTACATGAGTTCCACGGGTTTCTATTTTATAACGTTTCAGGATCTCGATTATTCCATCCGGAGTGGCAGGAACATAAGCAGGCATATTTGCCGCCATCCGGCCAAAGTTAATCGGATGGAAACCATCAACATCCTTTTTCGGGCTGATCTGCTCAATTACCTTAGCCATATCAATATGCTTCGGGAGTGGCAGCTGCACAATAAAGCCATCAATATCATCATTTTCATTCAGCTCATCCACAACAGCCAGCAGTTCGCCTTCCGAAATAGTGTCGCTGTAGCGCAGTAAAGTAGATTTAAAGCCTACACGCTCACAAGCCTTTACTTTATGGCTTACATAAGTTTCACTTGCGCCATCATTTCCTACCAGCACAGCAGCAAGATGCGGCGCCCTGCCCCCTTTTGCTTTTAATTCCTGTACTTTAATTGCAATTTCTTCCTGAATTTTCTGGCTTAGTTCTTTCCCCTGGAGCAGTTTTGCTTGCATAATTTTAATGTGCTTATTTGTTAACGTGCTGATTGTATTTATAACCCGCAGAGCGGCAGGTAAATTCCTGTACTAACAATATACTGTGTTTATAAAAAAGCAAAACTTCAACCCATGGGAGCTGAAGCTGCTTTATTATCTTATATTTTAATCAAGTTTGAGAACGGCCATAAAGGCCTCCTGCGGTATCTCTACGTTCCCTACCTGTCGCATACGCTTCTTCCCTTTCTTCTGCTTCTCAAGGAGTTTACGCTTACGGGAAATATCACCACCATAACATTTTGCCAACACGTTCTTTCTCATGGCTTTAACAGTTTCACGTGAAATAACCTTGGTACCAATGGCAGCCTGTATGGCAATTTCAAACATTTGCCTTGGCAGCAACTCGCGCAGCTTTTCGCAAAGCCTTTTACCCCAGTCATACGCTTTATCGCGGTGTACAATAGCCGAAAGCGCATCCACCTTTTCTCCATTCAGCATTATATCCAGCTTTACCATTGTTGATTCACGGAAGCCTATAAGCTCATAATCAAGGGAGGCGTAGCCACGGCTCATGGTTTTCAGCTTGTCGAAAAAGTCGAATACAATTTCTGAAAGCGGAAGCTCAAAAGTAAGCTCCACCCTGTCGGAGGTAAGGTAAACCTGATTTTTAATGATACCCCGCTTATCCATACAAAGGGAGATAATAGGACCAATAAATTCTGCCTTGGAAATTATCTGGGCCCGTATAAAAGGCTCTTCAATATGCGAAATGGTATTAGGCTCAGGCATTTCAGAAGGAGCATTAACCTTAGTAACACTGCCGTCCTTTTCTATTACATGAAACTGCACAGAGGGCACAGTAGTAATTACAGTCATGTCGAACTCCCGTTCCAGGCGCTCCTGCACAATTTCCATGTGCAGCATCCCCAGGAAGCCGCAGCGGAATCCAAAGCCAAGTGCTGCAGAGGTTTCAGGCTCCCACACAAGAGAGGCATCGTTCAGCTGCAGCTTTTCCATAGAAGCCCTCAGCTCTTCGTAATCTGTGGTTTCCACCGGGTAAATACCGGCAAATACCATTGGTTTTACATCCTCAAAGCCCTTAATGCTGTTTTTTGTAGGCCGGTCCACATGGGTAATGGTATCCCCTACTTTTACTTCTTTAGCTACTTTAATCCCGGAAATCAGGTAGCCTACATCACCGGTGTTGATCATGTCTTTTGGCTGCTGCTTCAGGCGAAGCGTACCAATTTCGTCAGCATCGTATGTTTTACCAGTATTTACGAATTTTACTTTATCGCCTTTTTTTATCTGTCCGTCAAAAACCCTGAAAAT
Source organism: Cesiribacteraceae bacterium YIM B00369 (assembly GCA_017948555.1). Classification (GTDB taxonomy): domain Bacteria; phylum Bacteroidota; class Bacteroidia; order Cytophagales; family Cyclobacteriaceae; genus Nafulsella. The sequence goes on from JAFMYY010000018.1 coordinate 128,442, forward strand.
TACTTCAATTCCCCGGTAGGAGTTAAAAACAGAGTCAAAGATCATGGCTCTCAGCGGCTCATCAGGATTACCCTTAGGGGCAGGCACACGATCAACAATGGCATCAAGAATTTCCTTTATACCTATACCTTCCTTACCGCTGGCCAGAATAATATCATCACGGTCGCAGCCAATCAGTTCCACCACCTGGTCCTTCATTTCCTCGGGCATTGCCCCGGGCAGGTCAATCTTGTTCAGCACCGGAATAATCTCCAGATCATGATCAAGCGCAAGATAAAGATTGGAAATAGTCTGTGCTTCCACTCCCTGAGAGGCATCCACAATCAGCAGCGCACCTTCGCAGGCAGCAATGGAGCGGGATACTTCGTAGGAAAAGTCTACGTGACCGGGAGTGTCAATAAGATTTAAAATATATTCCTGACCATCCTTTTTATAATTCATCTGGATGGCATGCGACTTTATAGTAATACCGCGTTCGCGCTCAAGGTCCATACTATCCAGCAGCTGCGTTTTCATTTCCCGTTCGGTAACCGTTTGAGTCTGTTCCAGTAAACGGTCGGCCAGGGTACTCTTGCCGTGGTCAATATGTGCGATGATACAGAAATTGCGTATATTTTTCATAGGCTTATTTGGAAACACAAAAGTAATAAATAGAACGGAATTCACCCAACCGCCGTTCAGTATTCGCCGCACATTTCCCTTCAGTAAGGCTCGAAATAATACATGACTCAAAACCACCTGTTGTTTTCACGAAAGATTATTAAGATATTTGGTAAAGAATTAAGCTTCCTTACCCATGATTATTGCCGATAAAAAGAAAAAGGAGAACATATCCGAATACATTATCCATATGTACCAGACGGAGGACCTCATCAGAGTTTATCAGTTTAAAATGGAAGACATCCGACAGTATGTAATAAAGCATATTAAAAATGTGGATGAGGAAACCCTGTTCGACTGGTACAAAGGAATTGCAGACCAAATGAAAGCTGAGGGCATTGAAGAGCGCGGACATCTGAAAGCAACACAGGAAACGGTAAAGCAACTGAATTCCCTGCATGAAAGACTTTTAAAAACGGATCAGCAATACCGGAATCTTTACAGCAGTACAGCAATCCATATACACAAAAGCACCGAACACCCCAACGGGGCCACTAAAGATCCGGTTCAGGCAGCCTTAAATGGCATTTATGGCTACCTCCTGCTCAGAATGAACGGAGAGAAGATTGACGAAAGTCTGATGCCTGCTGTAAATGCTTTTGGAGACTTGCTTTCCTACCTGAGTTTTCGCTGGAAGGAAGGCAAATTATAGCGCAAATGCAACTTTCCAAAAGTTTGAAACTTTTGGAAAGTTAAAGGATAATGAACAGTTGGCAGCGTTTATAAAACTGTGTAAATGAAAGTTCGGGACA
>JAFMYY010000019.1 GCA_017948555.1 Cesiribacteraceae bacterium YIM B00369
GTCTGCGATAACATCAGAATACCTTCCTGTAGATTATTGCAGGGAGAATCCTTCAGGGGAAAATCAGCCAGCAAAAGACGGTTTTTCTATGGTTTTAGAGTACAAATAATCACTACTTCAGAGGGTTTGCCTGTTGATTTCTATATTCATGCGGGATCCTTTGTAGATATAACTGCTTTCCAATCTATGAACCTGGATTTACCGGAAGGAAGCAAACTTTACGCAGATGCCGGATATACTGACTATGAACAGGAAGACCTTTATCAAAGTCTGGAAAATATAGACCTGAGAGTCTGCAGAAAGCTAAATTCTACACGCACTGATGAAACCTATATGGCCTTTCTTAAAAACTATTACCGTAAACGCATTGAAGTAATATTCTCTCAGATCACAAACTTCTTTCCAAAGAAAATACATGCTGTCACTAAAGAAGGATTTGTGCTCAAACNTATAGGATTATTTTAGCCCTTTGTTCCCAATATTATTTATTAAATTAAACGGATAAACCAGCTTCGTTTAAAGTAGATACATCTTTATGACAGATCAAAAAAACAGGATAGAACTCCTACAGGGAGATATTACCAAGGTGGAGGTGGATGCTATTGTCAATGCAGCTAATTCTTCATTATTGGGTGGAGGCGGTGTGGATGGAGCCATTCACCGTGCAGGAGGCTCAGCTATATTAGATGAATGCCGAAAAATTGTTGCCCGGCATGGAGGCTGCAAAACCGGGGAGGCCGTTATTACCACCGCAGGGAAGCTACCTACCAAATATGTGATCCATACAGTTGGACCAGTTTGGAATGGAGGCAGCAAGGACGAAGCACAGAAGCTGGCTAAATGCTACCGTAATTCATTACAACTGGCAATAGAAAATGGCTGTGAAACCATTGCTTTTCCCAATATCAGCACGGGCATCTATGGCTTTCCTAAAAAAGAAGCTGCCCAAATTGCATTGGATACTGTATCAGCATTTTTATCGGATGCAAATCAAATTAAAAAGGTCATTTTCGTCTGTTTTGATGAAGGGAACTACCAGATAATGAAAGAGCTGCCGCAGCAATACGAGGGGTGATTTAATGGACAAAACTCCAAAAAATGAATCATCTCATGGCCACCTGGTACACATATCAAAAGAAAAAAGGCACCAACTGATGCCTTTTTTTTCAATCATTAACAGTACCGGTAGGGAGCTGTTAAACGCTCCTTCTTTTCTACTCTTACCAAATCACTTTCCAGGGCCAACATCAGCTCATCATCAAAAGTTTGAAGCATAGCCTCTTTCAACACCTCCCTGGCCTCTGTATAATTTTGTTGATTCTCCAGCAGCAATGCTTTTAGTTGCAAAATTCGCGCTATGTTAGCTCCTGATAAGCCACTGGCGTAGTCCAGCAGCTTTTGTGCTTTACTAAAAGACCGTAGATTTAGCAATAAACGGCCATAGTGTTCACAACTTTCAGCATGCGCCGGATCACAGGACAGGGCTGTTTGAAAATACATTTCCGCCTTCTCATAATCCTTAAAATAGTCCCTGTACAGGCGTCCCATCAGGCAGTTGGCCCCTGCATGCTCTCCGTCGTAGCTTAAAGCATAGTTCAGGTTTTCCACTGCCTCTTCCAGGTTGTATGGAAAGTAGTCTATCGCTTTTATATAATATTGGTCTGCCATTGTTATAGCCATCGCATTAAATTTTAATCATTTTCCTGTTGCAATCCCTTTTTTCCATTCCTGCTTTCGGGCAGATCGCTTTTCCCCTTCCTTCGTTGGAAAATGAGCAGGTTTAAAATCTGTGCATTTAAACACCCGCACCGGCTTTCCCCGCTCAAGTTCTTCATGCTGCTGCCAGTTGGCCTTGATAGTAGCCTGTTGGTCTTTTAGCCGATGGTTTGCCAGTAGTTTAGTCAGTCGTTCTTTGGCGGATTTCCTGTTTTGTAGCTGGGAACGATGATCACTGGCCAGAACACTCAGGCCCGAAGGCAGGTGAGTGGCCCGAATAGCCGTACTCACCTTATTCACATGCTGCCCTCCCGGTCCACCTGCGCGCGTGGCTTCATAGCGAATATCACGTTCATCGAGCTTTGCCGAATCTTCTGCCAGTTTTAGCCTGTTCACTCCAACGAACCAGTTTTTTCGTTTGTGAAACTTCCGGTAAGGGCTCTGCCCAACCCAAAGGACACTCCCTTCCCACCGGCTGCAAAATTCCTCCCGGCCCTTTCCTTCCAGCTTAACCGCAGCGGAATAAAGGGTGCCATTTTCTACTGCTGGCTCACGACTCAACACGGTATAACTTAATTCCCACTCCACCGCTTCAGCCAGCAGTAACTTTAGCACCTGGGCAACTACCCAACAGCATTCTGCCGGACCGCGTCCGGCAGTAATCTGAATCAATAATTCTTTATCCTGATTTTTCATTTTTTCAATTTTTGTCCATCCGCACTATTTTAGGTGTAAAGCTGCCAATCATCTCCACAAGCTCCGCCTGGCTTTTCATCACCTCCTCCAGGTTTTTATAGGCTCCGGGAGCTTCATCTACCCCACCACCAATTAAGGTTACTCCTTCCCGGCTGAGGGTTTTTCTTAGCTCGCTTCCTGTAAAAGAAGCTTTTGCTTTTTGGCGGGAAAATTTCCTTCCTGCTCCATGAGCAGCACTATTCAAACCTTCCGCAGCCCCTTTCCCCCTCACAATATAGCCGGTGGCTGTCATTGAGCCGGGAATAATACCCAATTCGCCTTTAGCAGCAGGGGTTGCTCCTTTTCGGTGCACGATCCACTCCTCCCCTTCCTCCTGCATTTCTTTCCATGCAAAATTGTGGTGATTTTCTACTGTAGCCACAGGTTTTATGCCCATGTACCGGCTAAGGTGGTAATGGATCTGATCATGACAGGCTTTTGCATAATCTCCTGCCAGGTTCATGGAAAGCCAATACTCCTGCCCGGCTTCACTATCCAGGTCCAGCCAGGCCAGGTGTTGTGCCTGCCGTGGAAGCAAACAGCTTTTCCGGGCTAAGTTTGTATAGTGTCTGGCAACAGTAGCTCCAAGACCACGGGAGCCGGAATGTGAAAGCAGGGCGAGATATTCCCCCTTTTCCAATCCCAGTCCATTCCCTTCCTGGAGGGCTGCAATTCCCCATTCCACAAAATGGTTTCCTGAGCCTGAAGTTCCGAGCTGCCGGGCTGCCTTTCCGTGTAGCTGCCGCAATAGGGGCGTTAGCTGAAATTCTGCCTGGTCAAGCACTTCATGCTCCTGAGCAAGCCCTAATTCTCCACCGGTACCAAAGGACGTCCGTTCTTTTAATGCCTGCTTAAAAGTGTAGGCATTTCGCATCAGGTAGTCATGCCGGATATCATAAACACTCAGGCTCATACGGCAGCCAATATCCACGCCCACTCCATAAGGAATAACCGCATTTTGCGTGGCCAGCACCCCACCAACCGGCAAGCCGTATCCCTGGTGCGCATCCGGCATTAAGGCTCCGCGTACTGCTATAGGCAGGCGCATGGCCAGCTCCATTTGCTGGAGTGCATTACTGGCAATGGCTTTTCTGCCATATACCTGCAAACGGCCTGTTTCCCGCAGCAGCGCTACCTCTTCTTTTGTTTTTAGCGTCGGTTCCGGCAAAAATTCCTGTGCCAGTCCGCTTAATATTTCATCTGATGCATAATCTTCAGGTTTTTCCATTACCTCCTGGAGGAGGTTTAATAATTCCTGTTTACTTAAATGTTTAAAATGCCTTGACGCCAAGTCAATGGCCAGACTTTTAGTCTTGCTGGTGGTATAATATATTGCGCTAAGATCTTTCCCGCGCAGTTTAATCTTGCCCATATCGAAATTAAGGGTGTAGTTTTCCCTGCCTGTACTTTTTAGAAGCCAGGAAAGGGATTTGATAAGAAAGTAATTGGTATGACCGGCTGTTGGTGGCCTTAAAAAATGTAAAGACACAAAAAAGCCCGGTCGGATGACCAGGCTGGATATATATCTTTATTCAGGTAAAAGCTTTACCTGTTCCTGGTCTTGAGTTTGATATGGAAATAATGCACCAACATAATACCTCCTTTTTGATTTGGGGTTAAACGTGCTACAAAGGTAAAAATAAAAATAAACAGGATGCAAATATTAAAATAAAAAATGGTTAATTTTTAAAAATTCTAAATAAACACACATTTTGAAGTCTTCAAATTATGAAATATTTAACAATACCTGCTTATAAACTTTTATTTCTTCCAACCTCAATAATTTTTAGTCATAAACCATTATATTAGAATTTCAAAAACTTACCCCTACAGGCCAAATACAGCAAAAAAAATCAACCTCATTCAAGGTGATATTACCAATGCTTTGATGAAGGGAATTACCAGTTGATGAAAGCGCAGTTGGACTAAATTGTTATTTTCTAATTTGAAACTCCTCGGCAAAATCATTCTCTTTCTCCTCCTAACCGTTATTACCCAGATAGGTGGACTGGTTTACATGTTGGCTATTACTTGCTATCCATTCCTCAATAAATTCCAGAATCGAATTGTACGTGGTGGGTTAAAGCTGGGGGTTTTCTTAGTCCTATATTCCCTTATCACTTTCGTCCTGGTGCCCCGGATCGCTCCGGAATTCGGAAGGGTACCCCTCCCGATTACGACAAAAGGAAATCTTAAGCCTTTAACCATTTTAACACCCCTTTTAAACAGACACTATGTTCGGCCTGAACTAGAGAAATCCGCCCAGGAGGCCGCCATTAAGATGCAGGAAAAGTTTCCGGGAACCTCTGTCAATTATCTGGATGCTAACTTTCCCTTCATGAACAGCTTCCCCCTTATCCCCCACCTCAGCCATAACGATGGCAAAAAGCTGGACCTGGCATTTCTTTATGACGACAGTCAAACAGGTATAGATACTCATGAGGCTCCTTCTTTTATTGGTTATGGTGTTTGTGAAGATCCACTAATAGGAGAAGAAAACACCGCTGCTTTCTGCGCACAGAAAGGATATTGGCAATACAACCTGTTAACAGCTGTGGTACCGCAGAAGCACAAAAACAACTTTACCTTCGATGCGCAAAGAACAGGAGCACTTGTAAACTTTTTAGCTGCACATGAAGAAATAGGTAAGATTTTCATTGAACCCCATCTAAAGAAAAGAATCGGGCTAAAGAGTGATAAAATTCGCTTTCACGGATGCCAAGCAGTACGGCACGACGATCATATTCATGTGCAGTTGAAATAATATACTAATGGTAACCCCCATTCATACATCAGGTAAATGGAAAAGAAGTTAGGAATACTTGAAAAATACAGGGATGCCGGAGTGCTATTGATCCGGCTGGCCTTTGGTTTTCGGCTCATTTACGGAACACTTGATAATGTAGTGAGCTTCAGATGCTCCACTTCCGCGACTTTCTGGAAGGCCATGGATTTCCTTTCCCGCTGATATCTGCCTTTGTATCAGTCGTGGCACAGTTCCTGGCTGGGCTAAGTTATATAAGTGGCTTATGGATTCGGTTTTTCAGTGCCCTGATGATCCTAAATTTTCTTATAGCTCTTGCAATGGTGCATATGAGAGACACCTACCTTAATTCAGCACCAGCCATCCATCTTTTAGTGGTATCAATCTTTTTATTGATAAATGGAGGAGGTAGGTGGTCTTTTACTAATTCAAAAACCTTGTCCTAAAACCTCCACCCGGCATAATCAAATTAAATAACCTCAAGCCCTTCAAGGGTTTAACTGGACACGAGCCAGACAGGATATCGTAAGCTAAAGCCCACCAATCCTAATTTATTTATCGTTAAATACCATTATAGTTTACAATTAAACCTCCTCTCTTTCCAGCCAATCCAGCTCCCCGGGCAGCTCCTGATTGTTGAACTCCAGGTGTATTACTCGACGGTAAGTGTCACTCTGTGATTTAGAGGAAGCATGCAGGGTGAGTGGCTTCATCAGGTGTACGCCACCTTTCTGCACTTTGCAGCATTTGCTTTCGCTGCTCTCCCGCAGTTCGGCAATTTCTTCTGCTAATAGAATTGTGAAATGTGTTTTGGGAATCACCTTTAGTGCTCCGTTGCTTTCATCGGTATCGTCAAGGTGAACCCGGATGGTAAAGGCCCTTTGCAGGTACTCCTCGGGAGGACAAACGCTGGTGATTTTTTTCTTCTGGGCCCAGGCACGGAAACCTTCCACTTCTGCCTTTTTATTGACATTGATGGGCACATCCTGATGCCAGGTCACATACCAGTTCGATTGAGGAGGTTTATCGAAGTAGATCGCTTTGGTGAGGAAATAGTCGCTTCCAAATCCTTCCCGGATAATGGTTTGCAGATTTGCATTCAACAACACTTCTTTCAGCTTTGGAATTTCCTGCAGGAGCCTGCGAATAGCAAAAACTTCTTCATTCCCGGGGAATCGCTCCCCTTCTTCCGTGGCACGATTGATCATGGAAAGCATCCTCCGTACTTCTTTGCTTGTGTAGATATTTTCCAGCACCGCAAAGCCTCTTCTTTTCACCTTTTTCATGCTGTGCTCCAGCTCCGACAGCTTCAGCTCCTTTTCATAAAGCTCCGCTGCATTTTTTACCTTCTCCTGGATCCTGCGTTTCAGCTTTTCGGGTTTTAAAACTTTGATGCAATCGCCAAATCCTAAAATCTCCCGCTCCAGCTCGAAATTCAGCTGCACTTTTAGCTGGACCACAATGCCATTCTTCGATTTTTCCAGCAGCTTTTGGGAATGATGGATTGGCTTAGTGAGCACATAAGGAGCATTTTGGCTATCAATGAATAGCTCCACCTCTTCCGGCTCTTCCCCGGTGTTGACGGTCACTCCCACTACATGTTCAAAGTAATCGGAAAGGTTTAAAAAGGTATTTTCAATAAATTCCTCTGCCGTTTCCTGCACAGCGATAATCCGGTCCAGGGCAAGCGTCATTACATGCTGGTTTTTCTTTTGGATACCCAGCACAAACCAGCGATTCCGAAACTCTTTCAGGAAGTAAGGATGGAAAGTAAAAGCATTTGCTTCCCTTGCCCGAAATGATTGATAGGTGACTTTTATGGGCTTCTTTTTTACAATAGCCTGATAAAGACCATCAATATGTTCCAGTCCTTTCAGGTTCTCGTTTTTCTCCAGGTCAATGATGGGTGCCTGTTTGGTTTTGGCCGTATGGATCCTGTCTTCCAGTCGTTGCACCATCCCATTCAATTCATTGAAATGGGAAAAGCCTTTGAACTGGCGCAGAATATCCACTACCTCGCTCAGTTTTCCTAAATCTTTATCGGTTAAAGGAATATTTGTGATGGAATATTCCGGATCCTCATAGGCATAATACTTTTTATCGATCACCACAATCGGTGCATTATAGCCCAGCTTATCGCTGCGCATCAGCTGAATATCCATCTGCACCGTCCGGCGACTTACGCCTTTATCGATGCCCTCATATTCATACAGCGCATCCGAACAGGCATCAATTAAATCTTCCAAAGTCCATTTCCGGAATTTATTTCTGAGGCAGTTATCGATGGTGCGATAGCGGATGAGGGCGTTGCGGTTAACAGGCATGAAATTTTTTTTAGAAATATAGAAAAAAATTCATCTGCGCAAAAACGCTGCGCACTACCCTCCTACCTTTGAAACAAATAAAAAAGAAATAGCGATGGAAAACCGGATACAACGGCAACTCGAATATATAGAGCAGCATTATGGAGTCAGCATACTCCTTGCCTGCGAAACCGGTAGCCGTGCCTGGGGATTCCCCTCTCCGGATAGCGACTATGATGTCCGCTTTATTTATATGCATCCGCTGGATTGGTATCTTTCTATTGACGACCAAAAGGATACCATTGAATATATGCAGGGAGAGCTGGATCTGGTGGGATGGGATATCCGAAAATGTCTGCGCCTGTTCCGCAAATCAAACGCTGCTATGTTTGAGCGTATTCAGTCGCCCATCATTTACCGGAAGCAGGGCCCGCTTGCTGCAGCACTGCAGCGATTGGCTCCCGATTATTTTTCAGGCCGGGCTGGCCTGCACCATTATATGAGCATGGCCTTTAAATACTACAAAGTCTGTGCAGGTGAAGAGAAAGTAAAGCTGAAAAGTTACTTTTATATGCTACGGACAGCTCTGGCCAGTCTTTGGATAGTGGAGAACCGAAGTATTCCTCCTCTGGCCTTTCAGGAACTGTTAGTTTTAGTTGCTGAACAGGATTTGAGAGATAAAATATCAGGACTTGTGAGTCTTAAGGCAGAAGTAGCCGAAAGCTATCTGCATCCAAAACACCGGGAAATAGAAGCTTTTGTAGAGAAGATCTTTCTTTACTGCGAATCCAGGGCAGGAGAACCGGAGAAAAACCAGGGACCTACGGATGCATTAAATGAATTATTCAGAAAAACCATTGAAAGGGTATGTCACTCAGCATAGATGATCTAAAAAAAAGGAACCTTCTGCTGTTGGAAGCGATCAGCGGAAGTAGGGCTTATGGCTTAGATACACCCCTTTCCGATACGGATATCCGGGGAGTATTTGTACTACCGGAAGAGGAGTTTTTAGGGCTGAACTATGTAGACCAGCTGAGCAACGAAAGTAATGATATAGTGTATTACGAGCTCAGGCGCTTTGTGGAACTGCTTTCGAAAAATAATCCGAACATGCTGGAATTACTGAATATGCCTGAAGACTGTATCCGCTATCAGCATCCGCTTTACAAATTGTTCAAAGCGGAAGATTTTCTATCCCGTCAGTGCCAGGCCACCTTTGCAGGCTATGCGCTTACGCAGGTAAAAAAAGCCAAAGGACTGAACAAAAAGATTGTGAACCCGGTGGAAAAGGATCGGAAATCAGTCCTTGACTTTTGCTATGTGGTGCAGGACCAGGGATCCGTTCCGGTAGAGGAATACCTTGATACCCTTGGCCTGAGCCAGGAAGAAATGGGGCTCTCGAAAATCGCGCATATGCATGAGTTGTACGGCCTTTACTATCATCCGGAGGAAAACTTCAAGGGCATTATTCAGCGTGAAAAAGCCAATGATGTTTCCCTGAGCTCTATCCCGAAAGGATTGAATCCCCTTGCGGTGATGTCCTTCAACAAAAGTGGCTATTCCAAATACTGCAAAGATTACAAGGAATATTGGGAGTGGGTTGAAAAGCGCAACGATGCACGCTATGAAAACACCCTTTCTCATGGCAAAAACTACGATGCCAAAAACATGATGCATACTTTTCGCCTGCTCGATATGGCTGAAGAGATTGCCCAAACAGGACAAATAATCGTACGCAGGCCAAACAGGGAATTTCTGCTAAAGATCAAGTCCGGAGCTTATGAATACGAGGAACTCCTAAGGATCGCGGAAGAACGGATTGCGGCGATGGATGCGCTATATGCACAATCGCCACTACCGGAAAATCCGGATTTAGAGAAGATTAATCAAACCCTTATTGAGGTGAGAAAAAAATTTTATAAAGAAAATTAAGTACGCAAAAACATTGCGCAGCATCCCTCTTCCTTTGTAGCAAAGCAAACAGAAAAACCAAAACAACATGAATACACCTAAACTAAACGGAAAAGATTTATTAGCCATGGGCTTCCCTGAAGGAAAAGCTATTGGTATTGCGCTTTCTATCCTGAATTCTGCATATAAGGGGAAGACCCGCGAACATAAACTGGAGCTTTTAGGGCGAGTACTGGAAAGCTCGGCTTTGTATAAGGAACATCCTATTCTCGCTCCTCTGGCAGCGGACTTACTGGCACCTAAAATGGATGAGACCATTGCGCTGAATCCGGAGAAGGTGAATTATACTATCTATGGAGGTGAGGGCATTGAAGCAGGCGCGCTGAACCAAATGGAAATTGCCATGCGCTTGCCTGTGGCCAAAGCAGGGGCACTGATGCCTGATGCTCACCAGGGGTATGGGCTTCCAATTGGCGGAGTACTGGCGACGGAAAATGCTGTTATCCCTTATGGGGTTGGGGTGGATATTGGTTGCCGTATGGCACTCTCCATTTATGATATTCCTGCTGGCTTTATTGAAAAGAAGCGGGAGTCTCTAAAGCAATTACTGACAGACAACACCCGTTTCGGGCGGGCTACTTTTGACAAACCGAAAGATCATGCGGTAATTGACCGTCCTGAGTTCAGCGAGATCCCGATCATGCGGGGACTGAAAGACCGTGCTTTCAGTCAACTGGGCTCTTCCGGAGGTGGAAACCATTTTGTAGAGTTTGGGCTGGTGGAAATTGTAGATCCGCAGAATGAGTTCAATCTGCCAATAGGGAATTACCTGTCGGTCCTCTCCCACTCCGGCTCCCGTGGAATGGGTGCTGCTATTGCCGGGCATTACACTAAGCTGGCGATGGAAAACTGCAAACTTCCTCAGGAGGCAAAGCATCTGGCCTGGCTGGACCTGGATACTGAAGCGGGACAGGAATACTGGCTTGCGATGAACCTGGCCGGAGACTATGCCTCCGCCTGTCACCACCAGATCCATGAGCGTTTGGCAGGGCAGTTAGCTGAGCAGCCGCTGGCGATGATTGAGAACCACCACAATTTTGCCTGGAAGGAAAAGGATGCCGCAGGAAAAAGCATTATTGTACACCGTAAAGGTGCTACGCCGGCAGGTAAAGGGGTTCTGGGAATTATTCCCGGTTCCATGGCAACGCCTGGTTTTATCGTGCGCGGAAAAGGAATAGCCGCTTCCATTAATTCAGCCTCCCACGGCGCCGGACGGCTTATGTCCAGAACAAAGGCCAAACAAAACATTTCCCCAGCCGATGTTCAAAAGCTGCTGTCAGATGCCGGAGTTGAATTAATCGGTTCCGGTCTGGATGAAGCCCCTATGGCTTATAAGAACATCCATGAGGTAATGGATTTTCAGAAAGACCTGGTAGAGGTAGTGGGTAAGTTTACACCTAAAATTGTGCGGATGTGCGGGGATGAGAAATTTATGGAGGTGGATTAAATGACACTTCATTTTTGCCAGCCGCCTAAGGAGAAGAGAGAAGCGTAGCCTTAAACCAGGTTACGCTTTTTTTCATTCTAAAGGTTCTCTCAGGAAAAACCAGGGGATTCCCATTACACCCTTTTTTACATTTACCTCCACGAGCTCCCCTGCTTCTATTTTCTCATACAGATTAGAACCTACTGAAACTTCCTCCACTTCCTGCCTGGGGCCCCAGGGACTTAACTCTAAATAGTAGCTTACACTCTTCCCTGCACTAATCCTTTTGCTAATCACTTTTGTATGATAAACCTCCGGAGCGGAAGCGTCATACAAGCAATTTATTATCACTGTAGAGCCAAAAACATAGGCGGTTACAAACAAACCTAACCCTAGCATCAAAGACACGCCCGACCACTTTCTAAAATTAAATTCAATGGAGCTCCGAACAAAAATCCCAAGTATAATCAGAACTCCCGTTCCCATAGAAATCCACAAACCACTGTAATCCAATATACTGAAGTCCATCAAACCTCTTATTGCTATCACTGCAGCAGGCACTGATAAGGCTGTAAAGAGTTGGGGTTGCGCCGTATCTTTCTTCTCCTCTATCCGAATTAATCCTTTGTATTTATTCAAAGCTATAATTACCAGTATGGGAAAAAGAATGGCTATTCCTGAAGAGATTACATAGGGAAAGGGATATACAAAAATCCAAAGCCCAACTAAGACTCCGGAAATATTCAATAGTTCAGCCCATTTTCTCGCTTTTTGAAGCTTCCGGGTTCTTTCTTCAGCAGACCTGCCAAATTCATCTTTTAACAAGATTTCCTGCTCCTCTTTCTGTTTAGCCAGTTCATCTAAATCCGGATATTTATCCTCCAGCCAACCCACCAGCTCATCTGCTTTCTTATAAAAAAGGCTGAAGCTTAAGGCCGGGAGTTTCGGATCTTTAGGTTCTATCCTGATACCACTTTGGAATGCCCTGTAACCTTTTATTTCTTCCAGCTTAAGTTCCCTAACCTTAATGACCCCTCTTTTTACTACTCTGTCCTCCAGGAGAATAAGCCTGCTTTTGAAAGTATCTATCAAAGAATACGTCGTTAAAATTACCATTGCCAATCCCATTGGCATAGCTGCCATAAGGAAAATCCAGTCAAATGAATCCTGAAAAAATGGCATGACGGCAAACCAGGCACCAAGGGAAATCATTGCCGCACAAGCAAAACAGGCAACTACCGACCATCCTCCGGATAAGAAATATCCATATTCCTGCTTCATCTGGCTTGAAGTTAAATTAAAGTTGGAGTAATAAAGATCCTTAGGAGAAGGTGACGCTTCTGCTCCCAAAGGATCCTAAAGCTAAAAAGAAGTTAAAAACCATTCAAGTAACAATCCCTCTCATTATTACATATTCCCATTACCACACCTCCCCAAAGGTGGCTTTAATGATTCCGCCCTGGAAAAAGTTTCCTTTCATAAAATATTTTAAAATATTTTCAGCATTCCTTCCCCTGCGCAAAAAGACTGCGCACATGGCCTTTTCCTTTGTAGCATACATTAAAACAAAAGGCCATGCGATTCAATTTTTCAGCATCCAAAAAGAACCAGACGGTTAACTACGAAGAGGCTACTGCCTGGAAGATAGGTCCGGCTGCCGAGCTTTATGCTGCGGTGATGACCTCCTCCCTGAGCAATACCTTTTACGAAGGGGCAGATCAGCGCCTGGAGCGCATCCGTTCTTTGATTGCGCAGAATGATCCTCTTTTTGTGGCGAAGCTCGCGGTATATGCACGTACGCAAATGCACCTGCGCTCTGTACCACTGGTACTTTGTGTGGAGCTGGCAAAGTTGCATAAAGGAGATACCTTGATCAGCCGAATGGTAAGCGGTGTAATTCATCGTGCTGATGAAATTACGGAACTGCTGGCATATTACCAGCTAAGCAACGAACGGTCTGACACCAAGAAGCTGAACCGGCTATCGAAGCAGCTCCAAAAAGGGCTGGCGCTGGCTTTCCTGAAGTTCGATGAGTACCAGTATGCTAAATATAACAGGGATACAGAAATAAAGCTACGTGATGCGCTCTTCCTTGCTCACCCTAAGTCTGAAAACGAGGAGCAAAAGGCGCTGTTTGATAAAATCGCTGCCAATACCCTTGCGGAACCCTACACCTGGGAAACTGAGCTTTCAGCATTGGGACAACAGTCTTTTGAAAGTGCGGAAGCAAAAGCGGCTGCCTTCAGGGCGAAATGGGAAGAGCTGATCGACAGTGGAAAACCGGGCTATATGGCGCTGCTCAGGAACCTGCGGAATATTCTGCAGGCGGAGGTTTCACCTGCACATATGCGGAAGGTATGTTCTCTTTTGGCTGATCCTAAAGCAGTCCAGAGAGCCAAACAGCTCCCCTTCCGCTTCCTGGCCGCTTTCCGGGAGCTTCAAGAGCAGCCTTCCGGCTATACGGCTATGCTGCTGGATGCTTTGGAAGAAGCTGTAAAGGCAAGCATCCTGAACATGAAAGGCTTTGGCTATGATGTTCAGGTGGTGGTGGCCTGCGATGTATCCGGCTCCATGCAGCAGTCGGTTTCCCATCGCAGCAAGATCTTGAACTACGACATCGGGCTGATGCCGGGGATGCTGTTACAACACCGCTGCCGGAATGTGGTATCAGGCATGTTTGGTGATAGCTGGAAAGTGATAAACCTTCCCCGCAATGGAGTGCTGGCCAATGTGCAGGAGTTTTATCGTCGTGAAGGCGAAGTGGGCTATTCCACCAATGGTTACCTGGTGATCCTGGACCTGATCAGGCGGAAGGTGAAGGCCAACAAAGTCATGATTTTTACCGACTGCCAGCTATGGGACAGCCAGGGCCAGAATAGTCTGGCTGCTGCCTAGCAGGATTACAAAGCCATTGCCCCGGCAGCACGCCTGTACCTGTTTGACCTGGTGGGCTACGGGCAAAGCCCGGTGAACCTGGTGCAGGATGATGTATTCCTGATAGCAGGCTGGTCTGACAAAGTATTTGATGTACTCGAAGCTATAGAAAATGGTGGGAAAGCGCTTTCTGCCATTGAAGAAATAGAGATTTAATTTAAAGGGGTAGGTGCCGTAGGTGCGGGATACTTCGGTAATTCCATTGGAAATGCGGGTTTAAATCCCGCGACCTCGCAAGAGGGAAAGCACGTGCTGCCTGTTGCCCTCCCCTTTTTGTAACTTTTGACACAGTGCCGTAGAAATGTGTTACTTCGTCCCCTAAACTGAAGGTCTGACAGCCTTCACACTCAATAGAGTGGAAACACGTTTCGCTTGTTGCCTGTTTCTTTTTGAAAACACAGAACGGTGCCGTAGGTTGGAGTTACTTCGGGATCATGAGGTTGCCAGCGGGCGCCGCGCGATTCGAGCCTGGCCAGCAAAAATATTGCTGTAGCTCAAAGGGAAAGAGCCCATGATTATAGTCTCCTACCGTTTATCGCCCGCTCTTAAATTTGATATACAAAAAAAAGCGGTGCCGTAGGCAAGGGTTACTTCGACTGTTAATCGTGGGGTCGGCGGTTCGAGTCCGCCCAGTGGCCGCAAGGCTATTGTAGCTCAGTTGGTAGAGCACATTATAGCCCCTTGCCGTTTGTCGCCCGCTTTTTTCTTTTAATAACTTCTCAAGGTAGGATTGGGAATAACATCCCTTTTCCACAAAAGAAATAAAGGAAGATGAAGAGGCTTCAGCACTAATTCGGCAACCATCACTTTCCTCCCTTTCGTTAGGCAAACTATAATTTGCTGCTCCCCCTCTCTGCTTTGGCGGATTTTGCAAACCTGTGAAGGAACGGATAAGGAAGTAAACAAAAGTAAGGAAACTAGCCAAATCCCGGGATTATGTCAATTAAAAGCCAAACAACTACCCGAAAAAGGCGAATAATGAGAAGTAAATTTTAACAGGCTTTACTGTTTCTACTGATACCAGAAAAACCGGCTGAACGCCACGGACGAGCCACGGACATCCCGGCAAACATGATCACCATAGGCAAGAGAACCTCCCCGGGATGTTGGTGGCGTTTTGAGCGGAAGCGGAAAGGGATGTTTCGGAGCTTTAGCGGAGAAATATTCCTTTTGGCTGTAGCGGGGGCCAAAGGCTTTCCTGTCAAGCTTGACCAGCTTAATATACTCCCCTTACAGACCTTTAACTTTGTGGATATTATTGTTGAACCCTTTCCACATTGATTTATGAGAAAACCGTTGCTGATCCTGCTTTCCACTTGTTTTTTTACCTTCACCCTATTTGCGCAGAAGTTCGATCCCCGGAACTACAGGGCAACCTCTATGGGAGCAGTAGCCACACGGGCTAATCTTTTTAAAGTTGATTCCACCGGTGCGGTATTACCCGGGCATACATCATCCACAGGAGTACAAAAAGGACTGGAGCTATTCCTGGAATTTCAATTTGAATCCTGCATAGAATATATCAGCCGCCAGCTTGACCGGCAAGAGCGAAAGGAACTCTTTGAATTAAGGGGGCTCTGCTATCAGTACCTTTTTGAGTATGAAAAGGCGATAGAAGATTATCAACAGGCCCTGGCAATCCATCCCGATGACACCACATTTGAAGCCATTGTTCATAACTACTATGAAATGGAAAAATACACGGAGGCACTGCATTGGGCGGAAAAAGGGATTGAAAAACACCCTGCCTCAGTGGTCCTGTGGCATGCGCTGGCAAAAGTAACCCAAAGAGCTGCTCCTGACTGGCATGAGTCTCTGCCCGTTTACCGGAAAGCAGCTGAAATAGACGGTACTTCCCGCTTTTATAATATGGCAGGTGGAGTCTGCTGGTCCTACGGCGATTATGACTGTGCTGTGGAGCACCTAAACATGGCCATAGCCCTTGCACCCGGAAATGCTTACTACTACTCCCGGCGCGGATCTTTTTACGCGGAAGGAGGCTTATACGAAAAGGCAATCCGGGATCAGCTGAAAGCAGTTGAACTTGCCCCGGAAAATGGTGGCTATTGGCACTCCCTGGCAGAGGCTTATTATTTTCAGGGGGACAAAAAGCGTAAAAAGGAGGCGCTTATCCGGTCTGTAGCCCCTGGATATGGAGAGTGCTTCTGCATCATCCATGGAGATGAATAAAACAAACCATTTTATTTTTTTAATCTTATTTTTTACTAACGACATATTCTGGCACAGGCGGCTTCTACTTTTGTAGTATCAGAATTAAAACAGCAATTCAGTCAACACAAATCTAACAGCCGCCTATGAAAAGTAACAGCCTTCTGAATACTTACAATAACAGTGATGATGTTTTATCAGCTAAGCTATTCACCAGTTTATTTGATAAACTGCCCAACACCCTCTATATTACTAATGTAGAGTGCAGGCCTTTCATGGACTTTCTTGCCAGGGAACAGAAAGAGAAGCCCCAAATTCAATTCCACAGTTCGTCATATAATGGAAAAAAGGACAAAACAAACAATTTTGAGCTTACCTTAATCTATTCCGGCGGGGAAATACTTGTCGGAAAAGACGAAACATTAGTTTACCTCTACGAAACGGAAAAATTCTTTTCTGAAGAAGGACTAAAGAATAAGGCAAAGGATTTCCTTATCAAAAGGAAAAACAGTCCCCAAATTCAACTGATCATCCCTGCACATGGATCCCTTAGTTTACAATACTTTGATTTTGAACCCTACCCCACAGACCTGGACCTGAACTACAATGATGATCTGCCTGCTTTTCATGAAGCCTTTGTAAAGGAACTGGATGCACCAAAATCCAGGGGCCTTCATTTTTTGTATGGCAAACCCGGCACGGGCAAAACCAACTACCTGCGCCACATTATTTCCAGGATAGAAAAAGATGTCCTGTACATCCCGTCCGGGATGGCCGAAGTACTTTCTGATCCTGAATTCCTGCAATTGCTCATCAGGGCTAAAGGAGATGTGCTGATCATTGAAGATGCTGAAAAAGCAATCATTTCACGGGAGAGCAGCTATAATAACGCTGTGTCCGCACTGCTGAATATTTCCGATGGACTGCTTTCTGACGTATTGAACATGCAGATTATCTGCACTTTTAACACTGATCTGCGGAATGTTGACAAAGCCTTACTCCGTCCAGGTCGCCTGTTGAGCAAATATGAGTTTACCGCTCTTGCCCCGGAAAAAGCTCAAAAATTATCAGCTAGCCTGAACTTAAACCAAACCTTTGCCCGCCCTACCACACTTGCCGAAGTGTATGCCGGCCAGGAAGCTGTGGAGGTAAGCCTGAGCACGCACAGAGGGGTTGGCTTTTAAAAGCAGGGGAAGCCCTGCTCCTATTTGTAAAAACAACAACAAATCTTTTGCCTATAAAAACAGACTAACAGAGCTATTCCCGGCCGTTCCGGCTGATGCCACCTTTTCTCTTTCTTTCCACCAAAACACCATTCCTATGCAAAATCAAATCTTTATCCGCCACCAAAATAAGATAGAAGAACATATCCGGGACCTGCTTAAGCAATATGGCCTGTCAGATGAAGAAATAAACCTGGAGGAATTAAAGAAGAAAAGCAGCCAGATGATTAAGGATCTGCTTGAAAGTTACCGTCAGAAGAATTCAAAGGCCACTGAGCTTACCCCTCTCCGGATCTACCGCTCAAAGGGAGGCATCGCTTTTGAACTGGAAGGGGTGAAAAACGGAAAAATCCCTTTTCACGGTGCCCAGGACAAAGCACTTTACCTCTTTTTCTGGAAACACAGCCAGGAAGATCTTACCAGCCAGGATTTCCTGTTGCTTAAGGAAAAAGACAAGCGGATCCGGAAGTCCCTGCTGGAGATCTATAAGGCGATCAGGGGAAACAAAAGTGAAAAAGAATACCTGGACCTCATTGATAAAATAGATGATGCCAGCTTAAGCCAATGCATTTCCAGAATCAACAGTGCCTTCAAAAAGAAAGTGTCTGCCGAGGTGCTAAACCACTATACCGTCAAGGCAGGGAGCAACGAAGCCAGGAAAGTGTTTTTGCCTGCCGAATATTTCAGAGCACAGGATCCCCTCCTAAAAAAAGCCCTCCACCTGTAGGGGGTAACTTTCCTGAACGGGTGAAAGAGGGAAAACCGGAGCGGCTGGAAAGCTCTTTTCTATTTTAGCGGTTAATTTTATCTATTTTATGGGCGAAGCGGCCATTCAATGTCTTTAGCTTTCGGTCAAAAGTTTCCAGCACCTCTTTCATCCAGGCCATTACTGATTCCGGCCCCCGGGAAAGGGCTTCCTCCATAGGAATAGCTTTACGGAAATGAACACTATCCTTTTTTTCCTTTATACTCACAGAAAATTGCGATCCAGCCTCCTGTACCAGGGCTTTCCACTCATCATCATACACCCGCCATGTAAAATTTACCGGGCCGGGGCTATTGGGAATATCCAGTTTATGGGCGCCACACCCCATTTTTAAGACCAGTTTGCTGCCTGTCCCTGAATAAATCCCGAACCACCTGTCATCTCCCATCCATTCCTTTGCTGCTTTTAATGCCTCTTCAAAATGCAGTAGTTTTTCGCTCCTTCTCTCCTCTCCAGCTAAAGGTGATTTTAGTTCTTCCACCACTTCCTCCATAGAAAGAAACAGGGAAGATGCCGGCTCCTCTTTTACCGCCTGCTCCTTCAGTAACTGAACAGCTGTTTTCTCCAATGGCCACATGGAGGGAAAGTTAAAATCCAATAAATCCGGTTCTACCTCCGGAACGGTAAACTTAATCAACTCATCCCATGCCTCCTTATCCTGCAGCCAGCTCCTGTGGATCCGCTTCCCACCATTCCGCTCCTCCAGATTTTCAAGAATAAACAATAGCTGCCCAAGAGTAATTGATTCCGGTGATCTGCCGAAAGTCATTCTGCCTTGCGATATATACCAGTTCAGGGGGGAGGACCCCAGGGCAGTATTCTGAAAGATATGCTGCTTATAGTCCATAATCGGTTCATAATTGGCTAGAAATATTTCCCTGGCAGCTTCTAATTCTACTTCTTTTTTGTCATCAGCTAAGGTTTCCATACCGTTTTTTTATGCTTATCAAGAGGGTTTCAATGCTGTTTTCTATGTATCATGCGGAAAGAGTTCTGCCCCGCTTTTACAATCATAGCTATTTTACAGGAGGAGTTGGTGGACTTGTCAAGCTTGACAAAAAGGAGGTTCAATTACAGGAAAAGATAACTTTGTCCTGAACCAAAAAAACATTCGGATGGAAACTGACATTCACACATTTAAACAGGAACCTGATTTCTATGTCCAGTCAGGGAGAAGGCATGTAGGCGTTTTAATCACCCTCCTGGGCAAAGAGGGGGTAAAAGTATCCTTTGAAGATAAGGAGAATCCAATGAATTTAGTCATTCCCATTCCTCTCCGGAAACCGGACTTCAGCAGGCCGGAATCAAATTATGATTATTTAAGCCAGTTCAACGAGCTAAAGGAAACTACTCAAAAAATTGCTGATTTCGTCTTTCACTTCCTGCAGCAGAAGGATGTTTACACGGAAATGTACAAACAGGTGGAAAGGCGCCTGAGGGAAAAAGAGCTCTGGATCTATCCTGACTTCAGTAAGGACCGGATGGAGGAAAAGAAAAGAATAGCTGCTGGCTTTCAGAGGGAAAAACAGCTGTTTGAGGAAAAAATGACACCTACCCTGGAGGAACACGGAATTCAGCCCGGGCTTCTCCTGGATTATTTGTTAAACGTCCTGAGAAGCCATCCATACGGGGATTCCCCCTACTTCAGGCCCTACAGGAAGTCCAAACCTTTCATTCGCCCCTCCAGCTGGATAGGTTAGAAGGGCTACAGTACAATGACATCCTCCTCATCCAGGTCCTTCATCTCCTCTGTCCTTTCAGCTCCAATGCCAAAGATGATGTGCAGATCAGGAGACTCCATGATCTTTTCAATAAATTCTGTAGTTTCACGCAAAGCTTCCATATCCAGGGAATCTTCTTCCCTGAACTGGAGCAGTAATACCGTTTTCTGCTGCCCCTTCTCCCTGTCCCAAAATTCCGAAACGCCTGTTTTCTCCAGTGGGTATTGCTTTAACTCAGAGAGGTGATGCCGGATCTTATCCAGTATGGCTTCTTTTTTCATCTTGTTATTTTTATAGTTTTAATGTTGATTCAAAAGAATTAAGCCTGCACCTGTTCCAGCAGCCTGTCCAGGTGGCGATCAACTAACAACCCTTCCCATGGTAAAACCTCAAAAACATTGATCCTGCCAAAGTCACTCCAGCATCTTACCTGCCCTCTCCTTTCCAGTCTCACCGGTTCAAGCAATAATCGATGTCTTCTCCTGATCCGCTCCTTAAGGTTTTCGTCAAAATGAACTTCTCCGTCCACCACCAGGTACCTTGTGCGGAGGGCGGATAAAAAAGCATAGCTGAGTGATATGCTTTTGCGGTTACCTCCAAAGCCACAGCCCTCCCTTACTTTAAGCAGGTGGCTTATTTTAAGGTGGTGTTTTAAAAGCACATTTTCCAGGAAATTCACATTTTCGAAGAAGCAATAAAGGACAGGCTTTCTGAACACTCCCAGTCTGGCTGACTCTACGCGTACATCCAGCAGGTATACCTCTGGTTCAGGATTAGCTGACTCAGGGAAGTCCACAAAGGCAGGATTGACGTGGTAGCTTACTGCCCGCGGATTCCGGAATACCAGCTCATGGGCAGCCTCTATATAAACAGTTGTCCTGCTGTCATGGTAAGCAATTCCCTGTTGCGCATCCCCATTTTCACTAAAATTCCGCTGCCCTTCTACCGGCAGGAACTGCTCTTTGTGGATCACCCGGTAAGTTTGGAGCCAGTCAGGCTTATAGTCGGTGTGAATGAAAAGATCCGGTAGCACCCTCAGCCCATTCTGCGCCGCCTTTACAGGGGAAAATTCCATGATATCCCGGTAATCGTCCCCTGCACTCGGGTACCAGAGCAGGTTAGGATCCTCCCCTATTGAAGTACATAATTGATCAAGGCGCTGCTGCGCTTCCGCATTTTTTCCACGAAGTAACCGGCTGACAGGGTTCATAAGGCAATTATAATTTTGGTGATAAAAAAAGCTAACGGTATGAACATTAGATGATCACATGAAAGAGACCAATCCACCTTGTTCAGTTCCGAAAGTGTATCACAAAAGTAGCAGCTGCCTGCGCCAGAACGTGTCGTTCAGTTTTCTGAACTATTATTTTTTTTTATTTTTTGATGGGCTATTATTTTTCCCCTATACCCCTACTCGTAATTTTTAAGGGCCTGCAAATAAGTTTCCCTGATATCAATGCGCAGGCTTTGGGGGGAAAGCACTTTTAGCTTTTCACCATAGGACAGTAATTCCATTTTAAAATCATGCGTGATGCGCAGTTTTACCTTTATTTGAATTTCTTCCTCATTTTCCCCGACCACCTCCTGGGAAGAGTGCAGGGGATAGGATTTTATATAATTGCCCTGCACATGATCGCAGGATAGAATCACCTCTTCCGGCTCCTGTCCTGTAGGGTTGGTAATGCCGAATGAATGGCTAAACAAGGCATCAGGATCAAATTGAACAGTCTGCCTGAACTCTTTCGTACCCACTTCCAGCTCTTTTATCCGGTCCAGCCCGAATGACTTGATGATGCTGTCCTGCTGATCCTCTGCCAGCAGGTACCAGCGACCTTTAAATTCTTTCAGGCCAAGCGGCTTTACCTTTCGCCGGCTCGGGGCATCTTCCCAATGTTTCTGATATGAAAATTCAAGTGGATAGCGCTTGCTGATTGCCTTCAGCAGGCTTTGCAGGTGCTCTGTTCCCTGTGGCCGCCTTTTTTCCGGAATAATATACTGGCTGATCTTCCGGGCCTGGGTCAGTGAGTTGAACACATCAAAAGCCTCCATTACCCTGTGGTTGAAAGATTCCTCCACATCGCCGGCTATATAATAATAATAGTCCTTGTCGCACTGGATATCAATATTAAAAAGAGAACGGATTTCCCACAGATAGCGCTGAAAAGTACGCTTACTGATAGTGAGCCGGTCTCCCAGGATATCCGACTCCTGCCGGAGATAAGAGTGGATGTCATTAAAAGTGGCTCTCCGGCTATTACGAAGTTTCCCAATGATGAACAGGTAACGTAAAAATGTTTCGCGCTGGGCCATAAGATAGTATTGGGTAGTGAGTATTGAGCGTTGAGTATCGGGAAAGGATGCTTTTTTGGTTGATTCAAATATAAAGGTTTAACTTATTTCAGGGTAAAAAAGCATAGGCTATTGTTCAGCCTTTTTTAAACTTTTTCTTACACTGCTATTTACCTGTTCACCCCTCTCAGCTTATAAAGTGTTTATAAATTTTCAGCAAGGCGTAAAGCCAGCCCTACTATGTCCTGCCTTTTAGCTAATCCTTTTATCCACTCTTCCGGAATGCTTTCATATCCATAAAGGATACCTGCCAGACCTCCTGTCACTGCCCCTGTCGTATCGGTGTCTCCTCCAAGGTTAACGGCCTTCAGCACAGCTTCTTCATAAGATTCGCTGGTAAAGAGACACCAGATGCCGGCCTCCAGGGTGTGTAAAACATATCCCTCACTTTCAATTTCCTCTTCCCTTGCCATAAGTAAACTGCCGTCCAATACCCTTTTGAACAAACCCACTTCCCCGGAATTAAGGGATTGGCTTTTGACAAATTTATTGACAGTGTTAATTGCATCCTGGAAAGCCTCCTCCTTTCCCTTTTCCTTTAGTAATTCAAGCGCAAACTCACAGTAAATAAAACAGGCAAAAACAGAGCGAAAATGAGCATGCGTAATGGAGGAAACCTCTTTTACTTTTTGGTATCGCTCTAACGGATGATCTATCCCCTGCAGGTAAAATACCAGGGGAAGGATGCGCATAAGAGAACCATTTCCATTTTCACTTTCCCCGAAACCACCTGCCTGTACCGCCGGTGTGCCCTCCTCTATTCGCCCCAGTGCTTTGCGGGTTGTAATGCCGATATCAAAACATTCATTATGTGCGCCCCAATATCCTTCCTCATACCAGCGGACAAAAAGCCTCCCCATATCTTCGGGATCATATCCCCTGCAGAGACTCTCCGCCAGGCAAAAGGCCATGGAACTGTCATCAGAAAATGTGCCTGCAGGCTGGTCCCATAAACCTCCTTCCCTGTAATCCTTTACCGGGTTTCCTTTCAGGGATCTCCTGTTTACAAATTCCACCGGCACTCCCAGTGCATCGCCTATAGCCAAACCTAAAAAGGCACCTTTAACTTCTTGTTGTTTTTTCATAATGCTTAGATCTGTTGTGTCAAAATTATAGCACAAAGATCGGGGGCTCTTATTCAAAAACCGGTATCATATCAAGCTTGACGAGCTTCCCGTTTCTCCCCATGGCCGGCTTAACTTTGTAAAAGCAAAAGCCTAACCGCTATCGCTCCTATTCATTTACCACCCATTTTAATTAATCAATAAAACTGAAGATCTATGAAGAACAGACCCTCTTTTTTAGACCGGGATACTTACCTGCTTTCAGCCATTTCTGAAGATCCACTGTATGGCTATAGTAAACAGAACCCCATCCTTGTTGGCGGTGCGGAAAACCTGGAAGGTCCATGGAATGAGCGCAGGGTGTTGAACGCTCTGATGGGCCCCAATGGCCAACGCATTTTTTACAACCGCAGCGGAAGCCTGCACTCCACGGTTTTGGTAGATGGTCAGCCTAAAGGAGTAGTGCTGGACCGCTACGTAATCTGGGGGGAGAACCTGGACTTTACCAGTCTGTACTTTAATATGTATGAATACGGGGAAATTAAAGCTCCCCTGGGGCTTACCTACCGGGTGGAAAGCCCTTTTACAGATGATTTTAATCCATTCGATGCCCCCGGAGAAAGAAGGAAACTGGATGAATGGGGCTTTGAAGAGGATCCCGATGACTTTTAAAAAATCTGCTCCACCTAACATTTTTTTTTTACTGCGACATATTCTGGCATAGCCGCTTTCTACTTTTGTATCCTGTTCGCCATTCCAGCTCTTTCAGGGCGGGCTGAACAACTAAACAAAACAAATATTTATGGAACAACACAAAGAAGCCACTATCTCCCTGCTTATTCAGCACCACCAGCTCCTGATGCATCATACGGAGGAAATCCTGGAGGACCCGTATTTAAGATCCTGTAAAATCCCTTTACGGTTTAAGTTCGGTGTCCTTACTCCACTGGACCTGCGCTTAGGCCACCTGCTCCTGCTCTGGAAAAAGAGGCCGAAAGTGGATGGTGTACCTGCACTCATTCTGGAGGGTGAAGGAAGCGGCTTTTCAAAAAGTTGCCTGTGCCGGTTCTATAACATGGAAACAAAGACTGTAGAAGAGAGGGAAACCCACATTAACCTCAGGACCCCTATCTTCGGAATGAGGGATAAATTCCGGAAACAAAGATTATCAGTAGACCTGAGACGGATAATTCTCCAGCTTATTTTTCCGGAGGAGTACCTCTTTAGTAAACAGTTGAAATATGGGCATGAGCAATTTAAAAAGGAGGTACTGAGACTTGGCGGCCTTTCAATAAAACAACTCAATGGCATCTATCTCCATATGACAACAGACGGAATGGTGCGGGTAGAATTAAGGGTACCGAACCTCAGCAGGCCCGTAAGCTATCCGGGGCTAATCAACCATAAAGCCGTTTACTACAAGGGACTTACTGATGACCTGACAGGAAGTTTAACAGCTGCTACAGGCTTTACACTGATGAATAAAACAGACCCTGAAAGGAGCCTGTTCTTTAGTAAAGTTTTTGATCCCTATGCAGGAGACAGCCTTTACCGAACCGGGGTAGGGGAAAGTATCCTGGAGGTCTTTACAGGCTACACAAAAGGGATGCAGGAAATTCATGAAACCCTTAATGTACATGAGCCCGTCCGGTTGGAAAAGGACAGGCTCATCATTTAAAGCGCGGTCCTTTTACTTTCTGCTACAGCCTGCCTTTTGAAACCCCGGGATTCCTGTCTCAACCAAAACCACCTATGAAAAAAGACAAAATTATTACCTTCTACGATGAACGAATGGTCCTGCAGCAGGATTCTGATAAAAATATGTCCCTCTCCCCCCTGAAGCCTAAAAAACTGATGGAGTACCTGAGGCAGCAAAATTTATTGCAGCACTTCGATGTCAGGACTTTTCCTCCCTTCCGCGAAGAGGATTTCCTGATCGCCCACTTTCCGGAATATGTGGAAGGCTTCTTTAAGGGGGAATATCCCCATCATGAAAGCAATGGACTGCAATGGTCAGAGCAGTTTGCGGAAACGGTTAAATACACCAATGCCAGCCTTTACCATGCCATTTTGCATGCGGTACAGCATCCGGAGGAAGTAGCCTTCAGCCCAACGGCCGGTTTCCACCATGCCAGCCCTGTTACCGGAGATGCCTTCTGCACCTTCTCCGGACAGGTTATTGCCTCAGTTAAAATATACCGGCAGTCCGGACTCAGGGGAGCTTACCTGGACCTTGATGGCCATTATGGCAACTCAATAGAAGACAGCCGGGCCTTCTGCCCTATCCTGGAGGAAGCCATTCCGCCAGACTGCAACATCAATCCCCTGCGTACCGGCGACCTTTATATAAGGGAGCTCCGTGATGCGCTGGAAGATCTGTTTGATAAAATAATGGAGGGCAAGGTGGATTATGTGGTATTCTGCCACGGCGCTGACTCGCATGAATGGGATGACTTTGGCGGCAACTGCAGTACAGAACAGTGGATCCAATGCGCTAAAATGGTCTACCGGTTTATTCATAAGGTGGAAAAAGCAAAAGGAAAACCCTTCCCCCTGGCCCTCAGCCTTTTTGGCGGCTACCGCCGTGATGATTACAGCTCCGTTTTATCCCTCCATACCGCCAGCCTGGCCCAATGCCTGGATATGCTGTGCGGGCAGCGGATTGGGTATAAGCCCAAAGTGAAGCCGGGGATTTAAATGATGCTTGTTTACACCTTTTTAACCAAAACACTTATCTTACTGTCCTGTTCAGGACAAAGCAAAAACTTAGTTAAATAGCATTCATGGAAGAGGAAGGAAATGAAATCAATATCCCCGGATGGGCATTGATACTAATAACCATATTGCTAATCTGCGGCATCACATTAATGTTTCTGGAAGGCTATAGCCTTTATATTTTAGGAACGGCCCTGGCCCTGTCTGTCATAACATTAATACTTGCGCAGGTAGGTATATTAAGTATGGATTTTAAAATAACCAAAGATGAGGACGAGGACGAGAAAAATGAGCAGGAGGATAAAAAATAATGTAACTATAGGGATGTTTACCTGATCTGAATCAAAATTTCTTTCTTTAGCTTCTTTGCCTGTACTCCCTGATTTCTTCTATAATTTCCTTTAGTTCAAATTCTTTCCTGAAATTGGGGTTACACATATACTCCCTGTACAGTATTTCAGATACAGTGAAAAGGCTGATATTTTCATCTGTTTCTGTTGGGACCAGTACTGTGTGTTCATGTGGTTTGATATCCTTTATACTGTAAGCCCGATTTTGTTTTATTATCATAGATTTCCAGAAAAGGGTACTTCGCATAACCCGAATTTATTAATCGTACCTGGTACCTGAACAGGCTGTTAAATAGCATATTTATTTTTATCTGTACCTCTACTGCACCAAAACGTTGTTGGATAAAAATTCAGCTTAAACTTCCCAACAATCACAAAAACGAATATTTTTAACCAATAAAAATAGTTGGTTCTTCGGGCGCTTCAATGTCAAAGTCCCTGCCGTTCCAGACAGCGGCAGCACTTTCCAGGCGGTAAGTATTCCCCTGGTTCCATGATGTTGCCACTATGTCCCCGATCACTTCCTCCAGCCACACTCCTTCTCCCTTCTTCAGGTTTTTTGGCAGCAGGTAGGCCGCAATATAAT
The DNA here is from genome assembly GCA_017948555.1 of Cesiribacteraceae bacterium YIM B00369. GTDB lineage: Bacteria > Bacteroidota > Bacteroidia > Cytophagales > Cyclobacteriaceae > Nafulsella. Next base: position 26,793 of record JAFMYY010000019.1, read on the forward strand.
GTTCCTGCGGGTTTGGATAATATTCTCCATAAAACAGGAGCTGGTAATCTGCAGGAGGCATGTCCCTAAAGTCGTGAATAAGCTCAACCTGCCCTCTTTTCAAATGCTGAAAACAGATGTATTTATTCCGGAGCTCCGGGGAAGGCTCCACCTTTTTAACCAGGGGAAACCAACCTTCTTCTGCAGCTTCGTTAATAGCCACCTGACCCCGGGCGGTTTTAATGATCCTTAGCCCCTCAGGAGCATTTTGTTGATGTCCGAACATATTTTCTTTTCACAAAATTTGAATATTTTCCTGACCAAGCTCAATTTTCAGACAGGTCTCCGGCTTTTCCCGAAGCAGCACAACTAATGCTTCTTCTGAATAAAAAGCGGTATCCACTACTTTATTACAACAGGCCTCACACAGGCGGCTCTGTCTTTCCGGAAGCACTTTTAAATCCTCCCATTCCTTGCGGAGGGGGCAATGCAGCTTTTTAAGCAGTTTGCCTTCTGAAGTATAGAGGGATTTGGTTTGGGGGTTGAATTGCATAAATGAAAAATCCTGGTTCCTATGTCTTCCAAAGAAAAGAAAAAGCACAAAATAATGCCTGCTTTTGTCAAGCTTAACAGGCAAAATGCCCTCCACCACTAATCCTCCCTTTTAACCCCCAATTTTTCCATCCAATACTGCACTTCCCGGTAAAACCGCTGTCTATCAGGGTTCCATCTCTTTTTCCCTTCTTGAACTTTATTAAATTTCTTACGTGGCATAGAAGTAAGATGCCAACGCTGACAATCCGAACATTTGTAAGCTCTCAGGGGCACCTTTCCTCTATCCTTTTTCTCCTTCAGGTTCTCTTCTTCCTGTATTTCCAAAACACGGCTCAGTGCTTCTTCTTTACTTTCAAAAGCTTTTTTTCTGGTGCAATTATTTTCAGCCTCCATAAAAAATATAATTCATACAAAATTTCCAGCTACTGTATAAAAAAATCAACAGGTTATTAAACCAATCAGGGTTAGCAAAAAATGAAATCAACGGCCAGCATATGAGCCCGCTAAAACCTGAATTAATTATTTCTTTTCCTCCTGCTCATTTTCCTTTCGCCAAAAGGTTCAGCGGAAAAATCCATCACACAATTACTTCCCCATCTTGCATGACTGCGGATTGCAATCCCAACAAACCGATCTGTTTCCCGGAGAATGTTCGTACGGTGCCCCAGAGATGGAATACCTTCATCTACAAGCAATTGCCCAACTATCCCTAAAGGATCGGCAAAGCCGTAAGAAATATTTTCTGATGTGGAATATCTTTTTCCTGCAAAGCGTTCAACCCTTTTAGCGAAAGATGTTCCATCAGAGGAAGAGTGTCCTGTAGTTCCTTTCTTTCCCAAATCCTCCGCATGATATGAGGCGGCCCTGTACAGAGATTTATCCGGATACAGCATAGGCAGGTTCCGGATCTTAGCCAAATCATTTTGCAGGGAAATTACGTAATCATTATCCTGCCAGATCTTCCTGTACTTTTGATTATGGAGCTTTAGAAATTCATCTATATAGGTATCGAAAAACCTTTTCCCATCCAGCCTTGCCAGGTTGATTAACATGAGCACCCGCTTTTCATCACTGCTCATATAGTCGACCCGGGCCGCGGTATTTGCTTTTTCCAATTCCGCATTCGTCCACACCTCCCTGTCCTTTTTAATGGAAGAGAATGTTTGAGTAAAAAGTAAAAAGCTCAGGAGCAAAACAGTTAACACAGCATTCATATGGTAGAATTTTAAGGTGGTTAAAAATAGTGCTACAGCAAACTTTCCTGTGGTAGAAACGGGTTTTACTTTTCTTCCCCCTCTTCCGCAAGCATTTCCATATTTTGCCTGATATAATTATCCAGCAAGATATTTGCTTCTTCACTCTTAAGAGAAAAAGGATTATTGGCCTTCTTTAACGGAATTTCCAGCTCTTCTTTCAACTGAATTATTCTTTCACCCCATTTTATAAGGCTATACTTTATTATAACAGGTTCATTCTGATCTTTAATTCTGATCACAGCCAGCTTAAAATTTCCTGCTTTAGGCCAATACCAAATACCGCATTCACGCATATTCGCTTTTTTGTCTTGCTGCCATTTATAAAGGTGGTTTGATTCTACACAATTATACGCCCGATCTAAAAAAATGTAACACTTCTGACAAGCTTGACAATTGTGAGACCCTCCCTCTGCATGCTCATCTTTTTGTAAGAAAACAGAGGCAAAGCAAAAGGTAAGAGAGTATGCTCCACTAGCCACTCTCTGTGCGCTCTACTGCAGCCTCCCGGGAAACTTTGAAGAAGTGTGTGGGGAAAAGCTCAGTGGATGGTCTGCCAGCAGGTATCCGGACACCCTGGACCTTAATACTTTCAACAAAGCATGGGATTATAGTGAAAAGGCTCCCGGGGAAATTCATTCAAGGGTGAGAGATTTCCTTTTCAAAAATCATGAAACCTTCCCGGATGAAACAAGCTTTAGGCATTAAGCTAAAGTACTATGGAGCTATAAGGCAAAGCAACGCCTTTTAGCTCCTTTTGATAAAACACAACAGATTTTCAGGCCATTTCTAAATTATTCCACTATCACAGGAGACCAGAGAGCGATCTAAAGGAATTGTCTTTTTCTCCCCTTTTCCATTAGGAATTACATAGTTCTTGGCCATCTCTTCTCCCAGCTGGCGCCTTATCTTTCTGTTGATGGCTGAAATGTTTTCATGCAAAGTGTTATCCAGCGGATCCACAAGCTTTGCCACTGTGGTTTTTATCCGGTTCATGGTTTCCTCCACTGTATCCTCCCTGCCTGTCCTCTTGTCGAGCTTTTTGTACATTTGAATAAGTTCATCCCCGTACTTATCTCTTTCCTTTAGCACTATCCCCCTGGCATGTTTTAAAAATAACAGATAAACCACCTTTTGAAGAGGTGCTAATTTTATTTCCTTTTGATAATCGGGCAAAAGTAACTGATTTGTGCGGCTAATATGCAGCCTGCCCGGAAGCAGGTCATTATTAAAGCGCTGGCGGAAGAGCATCTCTTTACGCACAGCTTCAAAAAGGGTAAGCGCCTGATTGATCAAATCCACACCTGTGCCGGTTGTTTTAATGTATTCCAGACATTTGGGACAAATATCTGCTGTGCGGAGCTTAAATATCACCTGCCGCTTATCCCCGCAAAAATCATTGAAGCAACCTACGGGCGAAGCATGTACAAACTGCAGATGGAAATCCAGTTTATTATATAGGATCTTCTGCAAAACCATTGCCATAACAAGGTAGGTAACAGGAAAAACCGAGCTGCATTGCAGGTACTCTTCCCATTCATCTGTGTGGATAAATATATTATTTTTATCCTCTTCGTAGGCAGAAAACCAGTTCAGGGAATTTCGCTGCGGCGTCAGGAATACCAGGAAATCCTCATCAGCTAAATTACTTCTGGTCCTTAAATCATTACAGCATATAAAAAGCTCTTCCCAGCTTGCACAGGGTTCCAAAACATCCTCCCCAAAACCTTCTTCCGGTTCTCCCCATGCTCCGTCAACCTCCTTCAGCGAAGAAGGAACACGTTTAACAGGCTGCGGATACAACTGAAATGATAAAGGACTCGGCTGAGCCTGCAGTATCTGGAATATCTGTTCGAACTCCCCCTCATCAAGCCCTGCAGCCCGGATTAGATGTACCTTCATATGGGTCATTGAAATTATGAAAACAATATATACCAAAAATCCAATAATCCGAAACCCGTTCTAAAGCTTTTCCCTTTCTTTTGGCCCCCTTCAAAACTCATCCTACATGTAAGGAATGTTAATTATCTACCAAAAGTTGCTATCAAGGTTTTTCCTTAGTAGCTGATGGTCAGATCTCTTTTAAACACATATATATCATTCAGGTAAAATTTTTTGGTAAGAAAAAACCAGATTAAAGTTCCTCCTGTTCCAAACAACCTGATCGGTTTTAATCAATCATCCCTGTTGACATCCAGGTCCAGCACCAACCATATCTTCATAGAAGTGTTGAACTCGCCAATAGTCCAGGGCAGAAGTTCAAATACCACCCAGTTTGCTTTTTCATATCTGCTGAAAAAAGTTAATAACTGTTCTTCTTCCGGATTATCTCCATCATTTTCCCTTTTTGTACGGGAAGAATAAGCTTTCCAGGCCTTTTCCAGCTCATTATCTTTTACTATGGGTGATTGGAGATATCCTTCCTCCCAATATGCTTTAATGGACTTCAAATTTAAATCTGTTCCCGAATCCGGGCCCATAATCTGCTCACCTGTGGCCGGACAGTAGAAATCCAGGTGTGACAATTTTAGTTTTACGATCTGCATTATTTGATATCAACTTCCTTTTTTAACAACACCATTCCACTACTAGACTGAAAATTAATCAGGTCTACATTAAGGCTTGTAGTGGATAACTATTTTTATTGTTTTATTTCAATGATAATCCCTGTTTCAACTGCCCCATCACTCTGTCTGCTTTCCCGTTTTAGAACTGTTTTGAAGTCTGCATACATTTAGAATAATTTCCTTCACGGCTTATATCTAAATAAAGGTACGGTCCAATTGTGGCCCAAGGTTTTATCCCTGTTGTTAGAAAGTCGTCTGGAATACCAAGTTTATAGACCTTTCCCAAATCTCCTTGGGAAAGGTCTAATTTTTTACTTAATCTCAATGTTGCTTTAATACTAAGCCAAATGGTTATCTTTTCCATAACTTTTTAATACACATCTTTTTTTATGTAAACCATTGTTATAAAAAAGCCTTTTTTTTCTCCAATTCAATATACTCCCTCAAGTACTTAAAAGGAAAAGGCAATACCGTCAGATCTTCGTTTTTTACAAAGTCGACATTCATGAGGGGTAAGAGTTGCTGAAAGAAAAGTTTATGACCTTCCGGTGCCTTAACCTTTCTGATTACAGCAGACCTTGCAAATTTCAGGTTTACATTTTTGTCCTTTGTTCCAACGAAGTACAGGGCTTCCGTTTCCGGAACGACCTCTGCATAGTTCACTGATAGTTGGGCGCTAATCAACTCATATTTTTGCTGAGCATCACGGAAGTAATTTCGAAGCACCTGGCCTGTTTTATCAAAAACATAAAAAGAGAATTCTTTCAGTAAGGATTTATTAGCAAGCAATCTGACAATGTCCTCTCTGCTAAAAGTATCCTGGTTCTGCTCCTCCACTTGCCTGATAATACTAATTAGAGGCTCCTGGTATTTCACAACCAAGCTTTTAAAGCTATTTAATAAATCCAACAGCTCAGGCTGAGTAAATGAAACCGGCAATTCTTCTTTTTCTAAAGAGGCATGAAGGCTGGTAATGTTTGGGAGGGTAAAAAGCCCGGTTCTTTCAATCAGATTTATTTCCCCATGCTCATTTTTTACAAAGCCTTGAATTGCATTATTTTCCTCTCCATTCGCACTATCCAGCATCAGATCAACAAACAGCTGATATTCAGAACTATCAAACAAACTGCCAAAAGCATATAATGTTCGAAAGGCTAAACCCCCTTCCGGCGATACTGTGAGAAAATAAACCTTCTCATCAACCCGCAGACCAAACGTCCAATCCCGATTATAACCAAATTTTTGCCAGTCAATCAGGGAAATCTGTTTTTGCTTCAGGTCGTGTTTGATACAAGCCTCTTTAAGCAGCACATTTATTACCGCATTTTTAGCATCTGATTTTCGTAACTTGAAAAGCTTGTCTGAGGAAAGAAACAAGTCTTCATAAGTGGTATGCTGTATGATGGCATCCGAATTCTGAAACTCTTGATAATGGTCCTCTTCCGGGAAATCTTTGAAGTACTCTTTGTTGTGGATTAAGACAAAGTTGATTTTTCTCTTGTTTACCTTCGCAGCCTTTTTGACTGAAACTCCGTAACTCTCTTTTACGACCTGCAGAAAATCATTACTGGCATGCTCGGAAACAGGAGTATCTATCAAATCAATTAAGGTAAACTCATTCTCCCTGAGAAAAGAAGAAAAACCATCACTGCCGCTATAGCTTCCTCCTTCAAATTTTTTCACCTCCTTCACTTCCAGCTCTTTTAGAGTTAAAGACAGGTAACTCCCAAGCTTTTCATCCACCAGCTTGAGAAAATGCTGCGCAAGGCCACTTTTGCTTGCCTGGAACTGGTTAAGGGAAGAAATATCCAGAAAGTCTATATTGCTTTTAGTGTTCTTAAACTGCTTTTGGATAAAAGCTTCTCCGGAAACCTCCTCCCCCTTCCTCCGGAGGGTTTGTGTAGCAGGAACGTAGGTGTACTGAGGATATTCTTCAAAGCGCCTTTTCTTAAAGCTAAGCCGATCTTTCGCTTTTACATTCGTGAAAGTTACTACCCTGAGCTGTAAGGATTCATCCTGGCTAATTCGGTTCGATTTGTGCCAGTGAATTCGGTTTGTTAGTGCCAGTATTTCCGGTTCAAACTGTGCCAAAACAGGGGGGCTAATTCTCCTGATTTCGGTTCGGTTTGTGCCACTTTGGAAGATCAAGCAAAACAGTCTATATCGTAAAATAAAAAAGCGATATGGCAAATACACTTGATCCTATGGACATAAAACAAATTATTACCTTACACCTGGATGGATTTAGCAACCGTGCCATCGGCGCTACTCTGGGGATTTCCCGCAATACAGTTAATTCGTACATGAAGCTCATTGAGGCTTCCGATTACCATCCTAAAGAGCTTTTAAATTTCGATCAGGCCGCTTTAAAAGAGCTGTTTCCTTCCTACACTACCATTCTTAATGATCGTTTCAATGAGCTGATGGTTTATTTTGAAAAAGTAAACCAGGCACGTAATCACCCTGGCTTCACTTTTCTTTACCACTACAATGAATACAGCCAGCAGGCAAAAAAGCCCTACAGCTACACCCAGTTCATGGAGCATTACAACCGTAAATATGCTAAGGTAAAGGGTTCCATGAAACTTGAGCATGAACCCGGGAAGGAGCTTTTTATTGACTTTGCAGGCTCAAAACTGCATATCACTGATAAAGAAACCGGTGAGATGGTACCAGTTGAAGTTTTTGTGGCTATCCTGCCCAATAGCCAATATACCTATGTGGAAGCTTGTATGAGCCAAAAGCGGGAAGATCTGATCACCTGCATGAACAATGCACTGGCTTTTTATGGAGGGGTACCTAAAGCTATTGTATCGGATAATTTAAAGTCGGCGGTAAACCGGGCCAGTAAATATGAGCCGGATATTAATCGCTCTTTTAAAGAATTAGCCCATCATTACAACTGTGTGATCAATCCCACCAGAAGCTATTCTCCCCAGGATAAAGCACTGGTTGAAAATGCTGTTCAGCTAAGCTATCAGCGCATATATTATCCTATGCGGGAGATGATCTTTTTCTCTTTGCAAGACCTCAATAAAGAGATACGCAAATTACTTGTCACTTATAATGACCTGCTTTTCCAGCGCAAAGCAGCCAGCAGAAAGGAGCTTTTTCAGTCCATAGAGCGGCAGTATTTAAAGCCACTCCCTTCAGGAAAATATCAGTTGAAGGACTACGTAAGGGCGAAAGTGCAGAAAATAGGATATGTTTACTTCTCACCTGATAAAAGCTATTACACCGCTCCTTACCGCTATATCGGCAAATCAACGCTTATTCATTATACCCAATCCACTGTTGAGGTCTATCACTATCATGAGCGCATAGCCATACATCCACGCAATCCGACCCTGGGCCGGTACAATACTATTAAAACACATTTGAGCAGTACTCATAAAGATTATTCAGACTGGAGTCCGGAATACTTTCAAAAGAAAGCTGCCAAGCATGGCCCTGATGTAGAAGCCTGTGTGAAAGCCTTGTTTGCCAATTGTGATTACCCGGAAACAGCCTACAAAAGGGCAATGGGGATTATTCAGCTTCATCGTCTCTATGGTTCAGAAAGGCTTAATAATGCCTGCAGGCGTGCTGTTTATGGACAGGCAATATCCTACACCCGAATTAAGAACATCCTGGAAAACAGGCTTGACAACGATTCTTTACAGACTCAAAAAGAGCATACTACCAAATCCCATATTCCTGCCCATGATAATATTCGCGGGGCCAAGGCTTTTAAATGATCACTAAATATAAACAGATGAACAACAACCAAACAGTAGAAAAACTAAAAGGAATGCGCCTTTCTGCCATGGCAGAGCTGCACCTTCAACATGTTAAAAACAACCGCCTCAATGAACTGAGTCCGGATGAATACCTGGCCCTGTTGGCTGATCATGAATGGGAGGACCGGCAAAATAAAAAGATCAAGCGTCTGCTTCATCAGGCAGGTTTTCGTCAGAAAGCCTCTACGGCAGAGGTAAGTTATACTGAAGCCAGAAACCTGGATAAGAACATGTTTAACCGCTTAAGCACGCTGGATTTTATAGACAGAAAAGAAAATATCATCCTCACCGGAGCTTCCGGAGTAGGTAAAAGTTATCTGGCACAAGCCTTGGGCCACCAGGCTTGCCTAATGGGTAAAAAAGTGCTGTATACCAACACTGCCCGCTTACTGGCTAAGCTAAAGCTCTCAAAAGTAGATGGTACTTATAACAAAGAACTCAAAAAAATATCATCAGTAGAGCTACTCATTTTAGATGATTTTGGCCTGCAGGCTTTTGATACTCATGCTCGCGAGGCACTGATGGATATAATTGATGATAGGTTTAATCAGGTGGCTACCATTGTATCTTCACAAATCCCTGCCTCTGCCTGGTATGATATCATTGGGGAAGGCACTATTGCCGACGCAATTTTAGACAGGCTGGTAAACTCCTCTCACAGAATAGATCTGAAAGGAGAGTCATTAAGAAAAGGAATTTTAAAAAATGAATAACTAATTTTCACTACTTTGCAGCATCTTTCAGAGTGGCACTGTTTGACCGGAATCCCTGGCATGGTCCCACCGAAATAGCCACATCCCGGCTAATTGAAAACTTAATTACAGGAATCTGCCACACCAGGGATTGCCCGTTAATTTTCCTGAGCTTAAACAATTCGGGAAGGAAATAAAGAAGGCTACCGGTTAGGTTATTGAACTGCCTTATTTTTCTGGCAGAATTGCTCAGGCTATTGATAATTAACTGGGCCAGCTTACCTCTTTCAATTTTTTCAGGCACTACTAATTCAATTGCATAGCTTTTTAATTCTTCCTTATCAAATAAATCCGCTCTAAACTGGTGCAGGTCTTCAATCTTTTTGAAAAGCACATAAAACTCTTTACCATAGGGTTCAAACAAAGCCGCCAGCGCCTTTTGCTCTTCTAATATATTGTCGAGGAAAAGAGGGCTTTTCTTTATTTTTCCTGAGTAGGTAAACTTTATAATGGAAAAATCTTTTTCGATGCTTTGAGATTTTATCTCTATTCCCAGTCGATTTATTAAAACCATATTGTTAGCCTATTTCCTGCCTAATCCAGTTAAGTGTTTTTATATCCGGCTTCCCATCCCGGAATAGGGATGGAACTTCAATTATTTGCTTCCCATCATATTCAACCTTTTTTCCTTTCGAACCCTCTGAATATAAGTTGACAATAAACGCCTTACTAGCTCCACAGGTCTTCATCTTAGATAAGATATGTTGATGAGCTTCCTCTTCATCCTGTTCCAAAGGAGAATTCCAGTTTTTAAAATCGATTACAGTCCCATTGGCAGACCTAAAATCGAATAGCTCATAGTGCTCATCTTCCATCTCTTCCAGGAAGATATTACTCTGACGGAAGATATACTCGCCTACCACTTCTCCGATGGCCCCGCAATAGATATTCTTAAACATGCTGGGCGACAGCATATAGCGGGCAGAATTAAATGTAGTAGCATACCGCTGTACCTCAAAGTAGCTTGCCAGCTGTGGAAGGAGTTCTAAATATCTGGTAAGCCCTGATTTTTCCACTGATACCTTTGCAGTAGATGAAGCAAAAGAAACCTGCACCTTGTCAAAATCATGCTCTTCCTGATAGGAATAGGAATTGCCTTCTGCTGGCAGCTCAATATAATAATCTGATAAGCGTGGATTAGTTAGTGATTTCAGGGTAGGGTTTTGGAGCACAAATTGTCGCAGAAATTTCCACTGCCCCCGATAGTTCCCGTCTTCCCTCAGGTTGGAGAGCAGCTTTCGAATATACCTGTTCGATTTAAGGGTAACAATTCCCGCCTTATTTCTTAAAAGCTCCTCCTGATCGTTGGCAGGCTTTTGTGCACTTTCTGCAATTGCCTTGTTCCTCAGGGCCTCAAACTCTTTTATCAGTAAGAGCTCTGTCTGACTAAAACGGATCAGATGATCTTTTAACTCGTTATCCGCAAAAATATAGATGGTAGAGTTCTTCAGATTACTTCTGGTAATTCTTCCGATAGCCTGGATTAGTACAGCGCAGGTATTATCAAAATAATCCTGCTTTTTGTAAAGACTGTTTTCTCCCCAATCATAGAAATCAGTTGTAGACTTATGAGGTTCTGCTAACTTCCCAAAGCCTTTCTTTATTTCACTTTTAAGCTGTTCAAAGGAAATCTGTCCTTTCGAGGCCAGGTATTCTAACTGAAAAAGGTAAGTGTTCAGATTCTCCTCATCCAGCCTTTGGCGTTTGTTGACCAGTAGGTTGGTTGGCTTCTCTACATAAATGGCATCAAAATCTTTCAGGTTGTTTGCATTAGGGAAGTCATTGATTTTCACCAGTGAACCAAGCAAGGCAGACGGAGCCGCATACTGCAGGTTCTGTCCTGCTCCCATCGTGGCATAAGAAGAAATGACAAATACCTTCTTCCCTTCTTCCAGTCTTTTATGGACTTCACTCTTTTTGAAATCGAAGTTCTCACTGTTGATTACATAGTAAAAATCCTTGCCTTCAGCTTGAGTCCCGGATAGGCAAATATTTCCCCTCTCAGCACATACCTCCAACAAGGCATCAAATACTGTATTTAGTCCCTGAGAGCAAAAGTCTGTGGCTCCTTTTGGAATGGCATTGGAGAAACACAAAAGAGATTTAATGTCTTCTTTTAATAAGAATTCTTTAAAAACCTGCGCAATCTTAAGGTACCTAAGCTTTTGATGCTCTGTACAGGAAAGGCTGTTCAGCTCCAGTTTCACTTCATTTACAATTTCTTCCACTTCAAAAATACTAAGCCAAAGCGCATCATTCCTGACATCATTGCAGTTGAGGAAATTCACATCAATAGAAACCTGCTCATAACCTTTGGTCGCTTTTGCAAAATGCGCTTTCAACTCCTCTTTTTCGCTGGCATTTACCTCCAAAAACCGACTTTGTAACCTGCTCTTAAAGAAATCAAGGCAATAATTTCCAACATCTGTCGGAATGGTGGCCGTCGCGGAAAGCCCTCCCACCTTACTTTTCCCGGCTAACTGCAGAACAAACTTTTCCGGTGTATTTTCATTTTCTGAAAGGTAGATAATTGAATGGGCATCGTGGTCATCACTGTCTTTGAAATCATAATAACGGAAACCGTTTTCGTAAAAACTCAGGTCTTCAATACTTCCTTTTTCCAGTTTACTAAATTGTGCATGTAAAATGCTATCAATAATAAAATTTCGCTGATGTCCATCAAGTCCAAAGCAATCCAACACTGTGTTCAAGGCGCTTTCCAAAGAAAATTCTTCCTTTTTACCTTCCCTCTCCTGCTCCTTATTTTCCCTGTAGTTTTCGGCTAGTATTCTGATCCCGTTTTTAAAGTAGGAAAAAAATCCTTTTACTTCCTGCAGCAGCAATATTAGTGACCTCTTTTGCCTGAATTCCGCCTTCTTCGTAAAGGATATCCAGTTTACCTTATCATTCGCATTAGTTGTGAATTCTATTCCTGTGTGCCCTCCTTTAAGGATGTGGTGGTACCTGAAATCATGGAAAATAAAGTTTCTTCTCCTTTCTGCATTTAAGGTCTTGATAAAGTACTCCAGCTGGTATTTTTCATGGATCCGATCCACTTTGGTTTCAAAACCATCCAAAATGGAGCGCATACCTTTAAAGCCTTTAAGCTCGATTCTTTCCTTCTGGTCCAGGGAATCCTGCAATAAAAATTCCGGAAACTGGTACTGTTTAAGCTGCTTCCTGACCGCCATCAGCAAGCCTATCAGGTCCACCCGCTTTGTTAAACCATTTTTGATTATGGTACTTAAAATGTTTTGTTTGGTAGCATCAAACTCATCAATAAATACCAGGGAATTTTCCGTAATTTTATCAGAAAGGAAGTAATAAGAAGGGCGCAGGAAGGTGGTGTTTTTTACAAAGAACTTGTCAATGCTTAGAAAGAAAATCCGCTTTTGAATCGATTGAATAGAAGGATATAGTTGGGGCAGCCAATTATAATCCTGACTTCCCAGAATAAACCTCAAGCGACTACTTTCGGTTTTGTGCCCTTGCTGTTTAAAATGCTCATTTAAATCACTGGAAATCTTTTTTCGGAATTTAGGCTCAAGGTCTTTCCTGATCTCCTCCTTTATTTTTTCCAGCATATCAAGAGTCAGTGAGTCCAGCCTGGCTCCCACCTCCTGTTTCTGATGGATTTGATGAACATGGCGAACATTCTTCCAGAGGGACTTAAGTTCCGGTAAGCTTTTTACACTCCCTGGAATGTCATCATAAACCAGTGGTAGATTTTTAATGACGCATTCAGAATTGGAATCGATAAAGAGAAAATACTTTTCAAAGTCTTTACCCTTACCGGCCTTTTCGAACCTTTCCCGCAGCTCGGTTTCCGGAAGATTCTTTTTCAGGTTGGTAACAAAGAAAATATTTCGCTTTTCTTTATAGTGGTGGAAGATGTAATCCAGCACATGGTGGGTTTTGCCCATGCCGGTAGGAATATCCAGCAAGAATAAGCCGTTTTTCTCTTCCTCTTCTGAAGGCTCCAGCTGACAATATTTTTCCAGGATATTGCCTACAATGTTCGATGATTCTCTCTTAATTTCCTTCTTTGCGATTTCCATCAGTGGCTTTTTCGTTATCGATTTACTCCTCTTCCCGATTTGCTAATGCGTCATAAAACCATCTTAGTCCCTCCAATAAGTCTGGATTTTCTTCCATAACCGGGAGCATATGACCTCTCAATTCTGTTATCACATTGTTAAATGGATGGGGATTTCCACTCCGATAAAATCTACGCCACCTTTCAGCAAAAGATTTTACTAATTCCCGCCTGAGTTCATTTATAGCATTATCAAAAATGTAGACTCCCTGATTAATTAACAGTGGGTAATCATTCAACCCTTTAAATGCCAAAGGATGACTTCCAAACAGAAAATGTATTAAAAGCTTATTCTTTTCTACATCAGTATCTAAACTGTTTCTTAATTCCCGGAAAAACCCCTGGATAACATTCTCCCCCAACTCATTTACATCAGCAGAAGATAATACTAATTCATAAGCGGGCAATAATTCCGGATTTTCATCTCGCCTAAACTCTTTCACATACATAACCAGATCATCAAAGTGGTACCTGGCAAAAAGTAATTTTAAGCTGGATTTATATACCTGGGCTTCCCCCCTTCCTAGAGGAAGCATATTTGGGAGCCGACGATCATTAATAAATAATTGAAAAATCTTTGTTAAGAATTTCTTCTTACTTTCAGAACCCGCTGAATTTACGGCATTAGAAAGGGATTCTGTTAGGGTCACTAAATAGGACAATTCATTCATCAAGATAATTTTAATACTGTTTTTAAAACTAAAAGCTAAGCTCAGATACTATTTTAGGTAAGTCAGAGCGGGTAATAATTCCTAAGAGAGGATCATGAGACTTTCCTGACTTTGTTATGAAAAGGGCCTGCAGAAATTCTCCTCTCTCATCCGCTTTATGAAAGGATTCAAGAACTTCTGCCAAATTGGTTGTTCTGCTAGTTACCTGAAATCCTTCTTTTTCTTCCTGGTGATCTAACACTTGCCTAATGGTTACCTTATAAAAATCTATTGAACATACCCCTTCCTCATCTGCCTGAGCACCCAGCCATCGGGCAATTGAATTATTGGTAATCATACCCACCAGGACTCCATTCTTTACGACGGGACATTGACTGTAACTGTTCAAGAATAGATCCTTCAAGGCCTTCTTTAAATCATCATCCGGAGACAAGCTTAAAACTTTATCCTGAAAAAGAGGAAGTACCTGCGGAGGATTAATAAGTAAATCCCTAATGTGCTGAATTTCTTGAACTGTTTCATTATTAGGTTCTGCTATTGTTGAATCAGCCCTTCGTGTGTGGACAATTGCATTCCGCAGGTCTGCAAAGAGCCTCAATTCGAAAGACTTTTGCTTTACAATCCTGTTACTTGAACTAAGCAAAGTTACTTGGCTACTAAAAGGCAAATAGTTTTCCGAGTCTATGCTCCTTCTGAAGAAGTGTTCAATTTCATTGAAAGCCTCAATAAACAAATCTGAATTTTTCATTTAGTTACAGTAAGAGATTTTTTAATAAAAGAGATATGAAGTAGCCCTTTGTTTCATTGCGTTACTTAAACTATCAATATTTATAATCCTCGAACCCATTCGCAGCTGTACCTTGGGATGTATCTTTAACAAGAACATTTGCAGCTCTATATCTTTTCCATCCGTCGATTCCAGGAATATCACGATCTACTTCCCGGAGCCGAATATTCTCGTTTCTAGATACAACACAAGCAATAAATTTTCCTTCAATTTCTGGGGTAACGCTACCTGCCTCAAGAATAGCATTAACAAGATACTCCCTCTTGAAAACATGCTCATGAATCACAGGGTGCACTTCTTCGGCTAAAGCTTCTTGGCTTCTGAACTTTATACCATATTTCCAATTATTTCCTGGAAATGTTGCGGTATACATCCAGATAGCATGGTTTATCATATTCCTTTTGTAGACATCCTCTACATTATTCAGATTTACAATTGAATTAATTACAGCTACAGCAGATTGTCTTGCTGCAATTCTCGTATCATTCTCCTGATACTGAGCATTTAGAGTATTTCTTAAAGTTGTATTTGTAGGCATATTTTATAGCTTTTTAGACAAAAATTTTCTTTTTGATACGCTTTCTGATCATTTCCCTGCTGTCAATTATGTTTCTCCAGCTTTATATTTTTTTTTGATACTGAATAGTAAAGGCCAGGCAAGCTAGAGATTTCCTATACGAATTAAACGACCGGTATTTTTGAAAATAAATATTATTCTCCATCTAATAGAATTTCTTCACTTTCCCGTAGTATCTTTTCCAGGATATACTTTATATACATTGCTTGTTGCTCCTGAACAAAATAAATATTTCTGGCATTAAAATCGATAATGCTATTTTGCCCTCTCCAATGCTGTACTTGAGAGAATGCTGTGTTAGAAATGATTACAGAATGAAGGCTAACTTCAGGGTCGTTAAGCCTTGGCTCTATCTCCTCCCGTATGGTTCTGTAGAACTTCATTTTCGGGTGTTCAAAACCAGTTATTTGTCTGAGGCCTTTCGGATCAACAAAGCAAATTCGTTGCTTTTCTCCATCTATAAGCCAAAGGATAAAGTCCGGAAAGAAACCATGTGAGTCAAAAAAGCCGACTCCCCTTCTACTAATGTTCCTTAACAGGAATAGCTTTTTTCCTTCAAAGAAATCATCGTACTGCTGATAAAACCTTTTTAAGTCATCTACAAAACGTTTTTCCCCTTCGTTAAGAGCAACAGGTGTTATTTTAATAATATCACGATACCTTCCTTCATCAAGGTATAACAATGGTTTATACAGGTGCTGAAGAAATTCAAACGCGGTAAAATCCTGCCCAACCCTTACATCCTGGTCAAAGTTTCCCTCCCTGAGAAGTTGAACCAAATCATTTAAATTATTAATAATATTAGTTTGCGACTCCTCTATGGCCACTTCATATTCCGCAATGAAATTAGGGTGTTCCGAGCCAAGTACGATTGTTTCCATATGTTGACCCAAGTAGTTAGATTTATGCAAATTGTAATACCGGGTTATGTACCCTTTCAAAAGAGCTGTTACAATATCCTGCCAGAGAAATACTTGTCTAAATGAAGAAGGTTCCAACTCTGCCTCCGGAATAAAAAGGGTATACCAGGTATTACGAGAAATTATATCCTGCAGAACCTCTTTTTTTATCGATAGATTGTACCACGCTCTTTCATTTTTGAACCTTTGCATTTCGAAAAAAATCTCATCCCAATCTAAAAAAGCTAAATGTCGTTCATCTAAACTATTTTCTTGCTCTGCATTTACCTGAAGCGAAGGACGTCTACTTAGGCTTCTCAAAACCTGAATTCTCGGGTACCAATCTATGGTAACTTTAGACTGCTCATCCAATTCCTGATATTCTAAATCCAGTGTTACATCTTTCTTAAAATCAATGCCTTCCCGCACCCGAAGAACCTTCAATCTCTCATTTTCCAGGTTTAAGGTAGGTATAACCGGTACCTGCAAATTCGTATATCGGCTATCATTAGTTGGCAGCCCTTCATCTTCAAGGAACTGCTTAAATTGATCCATGTAATCCGCCCGAATACCAAAGATATTCAGGGTTTCAAGAGCAGGAATAAAATCAGGAACTATAAGGTTTGCTGGCTTCTGATACTGATCCAGTGCTCTGGATCTTTTTAAACTAAATTCATACCCCTGCAAACGAACTCCTCTTCCAAACAACTGAATAACCTGGGAGCCTTCACTTCTCCCCACATTCATCAGGCCCATTGCACTTACTCTCCAACTGCTCCAACCTTCTGTAAACTTTTTAGAGCCAATCAGTAAGTTAATGGTTGATTCACTTTCATTGATATTCTGAAATAGTGAGCTTGAAAAATCTCTACTTATTCCATCAATACCGGAACCTTGACATAAATTAAAAAGCTTTGCATCATCACCTACATTTATCACACCAAAATAAGTAGCATCCCCTACGCGTAATCCTAATTCCCCATCAATTCCCTTTAAATTATCTAAATAAAGGTTGGCTCCTGCTACATTTGTATTGAATACAGTAGATAAAATATCCTGATAAAGCTCACCTGCTCCTAAGTTCCGATTTCGGATGTAGTTGAAATAATTGGTAAAAATTGACTGCCCCGCCTGATCTAAAATTCCATCTTCTCCATTTATTAGTTGCTCAAGATGATTGACAGAAGCTTGGGAATCCTGAATAAAGCTTCTAAAGAATTTTAATATCTGGAGCACATCAGAAGTTTCTTTCCCTTGGACTATCCGAACAGCATTCACTTTACCTCCCACGAAAACCCAAAGAGGCTTTGTCAGATTAAAAATCTTCATTTCTGTCGGATTCTCCTTGTATATCAATTGTTGTTGATAAAAGGAAAGTAAGGCTCCAGTCAGGTACTTTCGGATAAATTCCTCTTGATCATCATGCGGAACATTTAATATCTGGTAATCTTTACCGTAACCATCTCCATAAAAATATTTGTAAGAATAGTCAAATAAAATATTTTTAGAGTATTCCTCAACCAACTCCTTTCTCCTAGTTTTATTTGCAGCAGAAACAGCCTGTCCGAATGTTGCTGAGTATTCAAATGCAAAACCACTTTCACTTAATTTATCTCTCCTGACTTTCCACTGATCACCAGCCACCCCTCTGTGGCCTTCATCAATCAATACCAGGTTGTTGGTTTCAAAGGCATCTACCGCAACTGTTTTTTCTCCATGCTCAGCCGCCAGTTTAGATATCTCTATTACCTCTACTTCGGTACCAGAAAAAACACCTCCAGCCTTTTTACTAAACCATTCTGCTCCTATGTTAGAGAGTTTAAACTCTCTTAGATGCTGCTCGCTCAAGCCCTCATTTGGCGTTACTAATAACACCTTGTTTATTTTAGGCGCGCGGTACTTCTTCTGATAATGCAGAAATTGCTTTATATTAACATGCATCAGGAGGGTCTTTCCTGAACCGGTTGCATTCCAGAAAGCAAGCTTATTTAGTTCTTTTAGTTCGAAAATTTCCGCCACATAATCCGTCCCTTCTCTAACATCCTGTTCATGATCGTTCCATTTTTCTACATATTCATTCAGGCTTTCTAAAAGAGCTTCCTTATCATTAAAATAGCGGTCCAGGTATATCTCTGTAAAAAGAAGACTTAAATATTGGAAATACTTCCACCTTATTGGTTGTTTCCGCTTTTCATTTATACTGAGGGTATGACTTACAATATTCTGATCATACTCTAATAATTGGTCTTTTGTGAGCCCTGCATTCGCATACATTCTTAACACCAGTTCATGATGGAAATTAGATACATTATTAGCATCGGTTCCTTCCAATACTGAAGTACTTAAATGATCGCTGAGTGCTTTAATTCCTCTTACTCCGAAAAGGGAAAGAAAATACCTGTTTAGGATTAAATTTCTACTTAATGGCATATTGAATAATATTAAAGTTTCACCTTTTAAAGTTGAATTCGCGCATTTACACATCCTGCACATCAAACATGCGCTTGTGAAACTCTTCTTCAATAAGAACTACCTTCCAATGGTCTTTATCTGTCTTCAGATTTTCTAGATTGTTGTCCCCATTTATATAAATCCTATCAAATTCATTATTTTTTGGGTTAAAATCCAGCTTTTCAAAAAATTCGTTGAGAGCTTTATTGTCCCTTTCCTTTACATTCCGCCAGATAACCAGGATTTTTTCTCCTTCATGGTTATGGCCTTGTATAACCACAAATCCGCGTATATACTGCAAGCTTTCCACAACTAAACCAATCAGGTAGTTAAAGGTCTCTACTAAGTCTACTTTAGTTTCTTTTAACTCATTATTCTCTGTTATTTTTAAAGAAAAATTAAATGGATCACTGAAAACCTCAGTGTTTAAAAGGCTCTCACGGCTTTCAATATCAAGCATATAATGAAGAAAATATTCTTCCTCAAGTTTTTTATCAAGCAGCAACTGCTGTTGTTGATTCTTTTTTTCGAGTTTGAGGTTGTTTAGTGTATCCTCATAGCTTTCTAAATGGATATATTTAAAACAATGACTAATACCTATATAATTTTGAGGCTTTCCTTCCTTCCATTTCTCGCTAAAAATAATCTTTTGTATTCTAGGCTTAGTTACAGAATTGAAATATTCACCCATCTCAGAAAGGATATACTTTCGCTTACCTCCATCTTTTCTGTTTAAATTTATAACACCTTGTGCAGTGGTCGCAGAGCCAGCAAAGAAGTCAGCGATTATTCCATCCATTTGATTGTGAAATATTTTTATTAGATGCTCTAATAGCGCTAGAGGTTTAGGATTTTTAAAAATTTTTTTTCCAAAAATATTAGCCAACTCTCTAGTTCCTTCCCTATTCCTTCCGTGATTAGGATCTGTTAGTAAACTTCTTGGAGTAACTCCATCTGTTGAAGCATAAGTTTTTGTATAAATTCTCCAATTTCCATTTTTATCTTTTCTTATGTGGACCTTCTCATCGCTTCCATCAGGTTCCTCTAACCCTTTTAATAATTTTGACTTACTCCACCGCCAAATGGTTGAAGGATTTGAAGGATCTGGTTGGTCAGGTTTAATAAAAGTTCCATCGGGACATTCTACCTCATAATCCATGGATTTACTGTAGGTCAGACTTGTTTTATCCATCCTCTCCCAGTAAAACCTCCGACCATCGGCTTCTCGTTGGTTATATTTTGCTGTCATTGAAGGACTCTCATGCTCAATTTTACCAAGGTCTATAACAGAAGGGTCTTTCACTACAGGTACTAAGTATTCATGTTCAACAGCAATCAATGAACTGTCATCACCTCCTCCCGCTTTTTTCTTCCAAATGAATGGACTACTAACAAACTTTTCAGAAAGAAAAGATTTTAAATAAGTAATTAAATTATGTGTTTCATTATCATCTAGTGAAGTTACAATTGCCCCATTGTTAGAACATAATAGATGCTGTAATTGAAACCTATCATGAAACATGGCTAACCAAGAACTATGTGCAAAATTATCTTTGTATAAAAATTTGCCCGAAGCCCTATCATGTTCTGTGTTGTAGGGAGGGTCTATGTAAACAAACTTTATTTGCTCTTTAAATCGGTCCTTCAAAAGATTAAGTGCTTGAAAATTTTCACTATTTATTAGGAGCCCATCTGTTTGCTCATCTAAATTTTCTAATGAACTTAAAAGCATAAATTTAAACTCAAGCCCGAAGAATCTTGTATCTAATACTAAAAATGGGTTTTTATTCAGAAATTCTGTTGTCAAAGGAATGCTAAAACCCTCTAATTGTTCTACTGAAAAAAGGCTTACCCACTCCTCTATTTGCTTTCTATTTTTTGTTATCTCTTCATATAATTCTTTTGGAACCCTATCCATGGTTATACAATAGTGGGATTCCACAACAAACTTCTTCTTAAGCCAAAGCTTTTTCTGAAAGTTCTCCAGTTGAGCTAGAAAAGCTGTAATTTTATTTGCAATTGCCTTAAATGCGGAGATCAACTGAAGTTGCTTCTTAAAAGAATTTTCATTTTCCAGATTAAGGTCATCAATATGCAAAATTTCGTTTTTAATATAGAAATCGAGCTCCCGACTTAAAAAGCCACCCAAATCCTTATGGATAAAATAGTCAAACGTATTGCGGTCTGAATACTCTTTCAACTTCTTTTCAAGTAAGGTTCTATTATGATTCCCTTCCGTGGGAACTGGTTTTAGGAGTTCACGAGCAAAGCCTGCTGACAACACTGCCTTAATTCGTTCAAAAGATTCCTTATTTAATTTATCCTGCTTTTCAGCTACATTGGTTAGTTCATAAGTAAAATAAATAGTTACTTGATCTTCCTGGCTCTCCAAAAAGTCTTCTTCAATTAACTTGAACCTTCGTTCCTTCCCTTCCTGAGCCTTATTGTTATTCTGCTCGGTATTTGCCTCTAAAAGCTCGAAGTTTACATACTTTCCATTATCAAGCTTGAACCGAAAATTCTTAAAATGTTCAGATGTTTTTATATAATACTGGTCATGGTTTGCCCAATATAACTTTACCTCCTCTCCCTGATATGGAATAGCATATGTATCGTCTTTATACCTTCTTTGAGAAATAAAATCTCCCTGCTGGTAGTACCTTTTAAAGAAAATGGTCAGGTGATTGTAAACCTGCTGTTCAAGCATAACATCAGATTCAATCTCTTTTAGCTTCGCCTTCAGTTCGGCTACTGCTGGAGTATTTTCCGGATCAGGCGCTCCATGCCTTTTGGCTATTTTAATTGCCTCTTCAATTTGCTTTTTTATTTCTTCTCCCTCGCCTTCACCTGCCTTGGTAAGTATGTTCTTAACTTGCATTAGAAGCTTTTTATCAAGAAAATCTGTTATTTCCTGTCGCTTTTGGTTCATGATTCGGTAAATACCAAAATCAAGGTCGGCCTGATCTAATTGAAATACTTCTTCCAGAGTTTCTTTCAATTTTTTATAGTTCTCGCTCATTTTGACTTTTATGTTCTCTTATTAAATTATTTTCCAGCAGATTGTAAAAATGGGTTTTTCCTTTAGCTTTCGCTGGATTCTTCTTTTAATTTCTTCTATCATCTTTTCCCTTTGTTCTTCAATCTGATCTTCTACATCAAAAATTTCCTGCCTTTGCCTCTTCTGCTTTCTGGTGTATTCTCTTAGTTTTTCCTGAATCTGCAATTGCTCTGAGCCAATAGTCACCTGCGCAGCTTCCCTTGTCAATTCCTGTATCCTCTTTCGGGTATCGCGAAGCTCTTTTTCCGCCATATAAATTCTGTCATCGGCCCAGCGGTTTAGCTTTTGCACTTCTGAACTAAAATACTCCTCATCTTTATTTTTAAGTGTGGCTGCCAGCTTTTTTAGGTTATCCTTTTCGTAGGTATGGAGTATTTCTAACTCCTCCCCACCAATTTTGACCTCTTCTTCATATCCTCCAATGGAAAAAAGTCGCAAGCACTGATCCTGGCTTAGTAAAACTCCTTTTTCATCATACGCAGTAAACACGATATGATCTGTCGTATCGAAAGACTCTACTTCAACCAATGAAACTCGCAACAAGCCGGAACTCCCTTTAAGCGATTCCAGCGCATTAATTTGAAAAGGATGATTACTTAGACTAAATGTAACCTGCTTAACAGGTAATTCTAAGTCTTTAATTGCTCCAATTATTCCTTTGGCCAGTGGGTGATTTATCCTATACCTTAAAGCTGACTCATCTTTCTTATTAAGCGTGTATGTACCAATAGGAACATTAGCTACTGAGGGTGTTTCTCTCAAAAGGAACTTGTGGTTTTCATCATCAAAAGAGGCAACTTTATGTAAATAAAACTTAGTAATCCACCACAACCATTGCTCATAGCGATTAAGATATACTTTCGACTCTTCCAGCCGCACTTTCAACTTCTCAACTACTTCGGCATCAAAATATTCCATTAATTTTTCTCGGGCCGCTTTCATTTTTGTCTGAATTTGTTCCTCCAGTTCAGCTTGTAGCGTGTCAAAGGATGTGTTTATTTCCTCTGTAGTTCGGCAGCGTTGGTAGATCTCAGCAATTTTCTTTTCAAAGTCAATACCTGATTCTACTGAACCCAATACATCATCAGAGCTTCCGAAAACTCCCTGAAAGAGATTGAATTTTTCATCTAAAAGCTGAAATACTCGTTGATCTGCTGCATTCCGTGTATTTAAAAAGTTTACCACAACAACATCAAACTTTTGCCCGTAACGGTGACATCTACCAATCCTTTGTTCAACTCGTTGTGGATTCCAGGGCAAATCATAGTTAATCAGCATTGAGCAGAACTGAAGGTTAATTCCTTCTGCAGCTGCTTCTGTCGCTATCATTATTTGTGCATCATCGCGAAAACAATCTACTAATGCCTGACGCATATCAGCAGACTTAGCTCCTGAAATTTTATCTGTTCCATAGTTCTTTTCCAGCCAGCTTTTATAAATCTTTTTTGCAAGGTCATCATTATTCGAGCCATTAAATAGAATAACTTTCCCTTTGTATTCCTCAGTGCTTTCTAGTTTTTCAAAAATATAATCCTGCGTTCTTTTAGATTCTGTAAATATTATTGTCTTTTCATTGGCACCTAAATCTTTCAGCTTTTTGAAACCCTGGCCAATGGCAACCAAAAGCTTTTCCCCTTTTGCATTATTCTCGATAGATGCCGCTAGCTCATAGTATCGCTTTAATTCATCTAGCTCTTCCTTTACCTGATCCAACTCCTCTAATGACAATTCATATTCGGCCTCCTGCTCAATTTCTTCCCACTCATCAACCAACTCTTCCATTCCGTCAAAATCGTCTGACAGCTCCCTTTCTATATCTACTGTTCTATCATTATCATTCACTAATTTCTCTAACCTCCTAATTAAAGATGCGATTGTTCCAGAAATAGCATAGGTTGAAGAAGCCAGCAGTTTGCGCATTATCAAAGTCAATAAATGGCGCTGACTGGAAGGTAAAGCATAAGTAAACTGGCGTTGAAGGTACCCTGATACTGCATCGTACAGCATTTGTTCTTCTTCAGTTGGTTCGAAACGAACGGTAAGTGGAAGTCGGGATGTATATTTCACATATTCCTGGACCTGTCGCCTCAGTGTCCGAATAGAAACGCTCGAAATTCTGTCTTTCAAATCCGCAAAATCATATTCACCATCTAGTCTTGTAAATTGCGACCGAAAGCTGTTTTTATCTCCAAAGATGTGCTCATCAATAAAACTTACCAGTCCATAAAGCTCCATTAAGCTGTTTTGTAAAGGTGTGGCTGTAAGCAGCACCTTTTTGGAGTGGTAAATTGCATCTTTGATTCCATTTGCAACCTTGTTACCTGGTCTGTAAACATTCCTCAACCTGTGTGCTTCGTCCATAACTACCAGATCCCAGTTTACAAGCTGTAGGTAGTCTGCTTTATTGTTAGCAAAATGGAAAGAGCATATAACGACCTTCTTTTGCTCAAAAGGATTTTTTTTCTCACTTCGAATAAATTCTTTGAAGTTCTTATTTTCTATAATAATAGATGGCAAATAAAATTTCTCTGCTAACTCCTGTGACCATTGCTTACGCAAACTCGAGGGAGCAATAATTATTAAGCTTCTTTTTTCAAGAGCCCAAAATTGAGATAAGAGAATTCCTGCCTCTATGGTTTTTCCAAGGCCAACTTCGTCTGCTAGGATTGCACCTTTCGATAAAGGAGATTTAAAAGCAAATAAGGCAGCTTCTACCTGATGAGGATTTAGATCTACTTTTGCATCAAGTAAAGCAGTACTTAGCTTTTCCACACTATCGGAAGCACTTCTCTTTGTTAACTCATGTGCAAAGTACTGGGCATGATATGGAGTTATATTCATTTTTAGAGCAATTTATCCAAGTTGTATCCTACATCCCAAAAGCAGTGCCTAACATTAAAGTATATTATTTAAAGAAAATAGGTGTGAGGCATCAATTTGTATTGAATTCATTTGATAATTAAACCAAATGAAACTACTTTTTAGTAGAAATATCAACCAGAGCTATTATCAGAAAATTTCGATAACCAACTATAAAGTTTTCTGTATTTTACTCTATATCATAGGTATTCTCAACTTATCTTGCTGATATAATTCTTTCCTTGATATCGGATAGGCTTCAACTAAATCCGCCATTTCTGCCATACCAAATATTTCAATATTTTTTTCCTGAGCTCTTTCAATAGTCACATTACTTAGCTTTTTAATAGTAAAGAGAACCAGATGAAAGGCCCTCTTATAACGTGATTCATAATAATCTTTAGCCTGATCTATTTCTTCTATATCCCCTACATCTATGGGGTTGTTGCTTTGCTTTACCAGAATCAAGTAATCTGCATCCTCTCCAAAAGCTAATATATCCGCTCCTTTGTCGTTGATTAGAGGCGTCAGCACTACCTCATATCCTTTCTTCCGATATACAGCGGCCACATAAGCTTCAAACATAGGCTGGGTAAGGCGGCTGATTTGCTCAAAAGAATAAGGCTTATTGGAGGAAGTAACATTTGTAGAAAACACCAATTCTGAAATATCCCAAGGCCGTACCTCCGCCTGTTCTGTCGGGAAGAGCGTGCTGCTAGCCAGGGCTTTCTTATTATTCAACAGCTTATCTAGGATTATATCAAAGCTATCAAATTCTGGTGTTACCGCCATGGGGTAATAGACATATACATCCTTCACCTGGCCGATTCTGTACGCCCTGTCCGTTGCCTGCTCTTCTTTAGCCGGGTTCCAGTGACGGGAATAATGAATAACATGATTTGCCCCTGTTACATTTAATCCTACACCAGCAGCAAGGGGTGACATTATAATGACATTAAAGCCCTTTTTCTCCTGGAAAAGATTAATAGTCTGTTGGCGACTTAATTTGGCTCGGTTCTTTCCTGTTCCTGATGAGGGGGTATCTCCATTGATGATACTGGCATTCATCCCAAACAGATCCTGCATCACCTGTTGCAGCATTCGCTGGGTTTCTCTCCTATCGGCAAAAATAATGGCTTTTTCATCCAGCTCTTTTACCTGAGCAATGATTTTGGTTGTTGCCTGTAATTTAGCGGAAGTAGCAACAAGTTCTTCCGAACTGTAGCTTGTAATCTGGTTATCTGCCAGATAAGGATGGTCCGAAATATCCCGCACTTTTTGCAGGTACGTTAATACTTTGATGCCATCCGCCCCTTCTTCCTGGATAAATTGGATTTCATCCATGTACCTATCCAGCTGCTCAGGAGGCATTTGTACTTCAAGCCGTTCAATAAGCTTCTTTGGAAGATCTGTTGCCACATCCTGCTTCAACCGGCGTTTTATGAGCACTCCAATTTCCCTGCGTAATTCTTCTCCCAGAGCCTGTAAATCAGTGTCCTCTGATTGTAAGGGATGTTGATATTTCCCGGCAAAATCTTTAGCATTCCCTAACAATCCTGGAGTGGTAAAATCCATGATACACCATAGGTCAAGCAGGGTATTTTCTACCGGTGTACCTGTCATGGCTACTTTAAAATCTGCCTTCAACGCTTTAGCCGCATTGGTAACCTGTGTACCAGGAGTCTTGATTTTCTGTGCTTCATCCAGTACAATCAGGGCAAAATCTACCGCACCAAAAACCAGCTGATAAGAACGAAGCGTTTCATAGTTGGTCAGGATCAGCTGTTTCTGCTGGAGCTTTTTAACTGCGTCACTGTTAAAGCTTTTCCCGAATGGAATATTCCTGTAAAGCTGTAATAATGGTAAAGTCTGAGGATCGAAAAACTTACTGTATTCGTTTGTCCAGTTTTCCAGGAGAGATACCGGTGCAACTACCAGTACTGGTTTATCCTTACTCGAAGTCTGCGCTATCCATTCGATGAAGTAAAGGAGCTGAAGGGTTTTTCCAAGGCCCATATCATCAGCCAAAAGACAACCGCGCACCTTTTTATTATAAAGATTCTGCAACCAGGCTACTCCTTCCGTCTGATGACCCTTAGGGGTGATGGCCGGTGAAAGATTATCTACCTTATAAAAATTATGTTCAAGAGCAGCATCCAACCCTTCCTCATGTTCCTGGTACCCCAGCCAATCCGCATTTTCTTCAATGATGAGTACTTTTTTCTCCCTTCCTCCCTGCCCCTCTGGCAAATCCTCCAACCTAACAGGAGCATTCTGATTCTGAAATTGCCTCCTGGCTACCTCCAGAAAGGGTTCTGCCTCTAACACAGGAATGCCTGTATCATTCCAAACGACAACTTCTCTTCCCTCTTGTTTCGCTCTTTCTGTTTCCTGCTCAAAATCGGCCAACTCTTGCTCATCCTTGAAAAAGATTTTCTTGGTCCCATGTACTTTTGATTCTACTCCAATGCCTGGAATCCACTGCGTACGATAGGGAGATACAAAGGAATAAAAGCTGGGTTTGTACAGTCCTATTTCTATAACCCTGTCACTGTAAAAAGCAGATACATCTACAAGATCCTCATCAAAATAGAGCTGTGGATTTTCAATCAGTTCCCTTACCTTTTCCTCATCCCCTACATTTACTCTCCTGAAATTCTTCTTGATAACATCCAGCTGCTCCTTTTGCTTCGGGTCAAGCACTACCCGCATTTTGTTTCCGTTATTATCCTTTGCATTATAAACCTCCCTTGTTGAAGGAAAAAGATCAAAAGCTTTTTGAAAAGATTCATCTTCTACTTCATCAAAACCCGGCTCCACATTTACCAGATCTCCATTCCGGCTCAAATCCACTTTAATTCTTTCGGGCTTATATACTGTTTCGTTCTGGAGGTAATTGTCCAGTATGGCTGCTTCCTGAGAAGTCAAGTCTTTTATATCAGAAAAATTGAGCAGGTTATTCTGGAAGGTTTTATCTTTCTCCACAAGACTGTTGAATTTATCGATTGCTTCGCATAACAAAAATTGTGGCTTCTGGAGGAGATAGGTTCTGGAATCAAAGGAAATAACCGGTCCTTTTCGACTTGCCTTAAAACGGTTGCCGTTTGGTGCAAAATCATAAAACCCATATTTATATTTAAAAGTAGCCTGGTTAAGCATTCCATCTGCCTGCACATAAATTTCATATGGATAAAAATCAGGAAGCTCCAACACCTGCCTTTCAAAATCCGCCAGTTGGTATATATCCTCTGGGTGCACCTCATAACAGGTCTCCTTTACTTCTGCAAAGCCATTTTCTGCTAATTCATCCAGAATTGCTTTATGAGCAGTATAAGATTTTTCCTGTTCCCATTCAACAATGGGCAAAAGGCCGCCATCTTTACTTTGTATGGCAAATAAAAATACCTGATCAAACTTCCACTTAAACATCTATCCCTGTATATTTTTTTAACCAATGTTTAAAAACGTCCTCCCAGCTTAAATGGCCATCGGTATGGTAGAGGCTCCCCTGCGGATTAGTTTTATATATGTGATACCCTTCACGATAAGCCAGCCTGTCCAAACTGGTATCTTTAATTTCACTAAAAGAATGTAAAGAGTTCCACTCCAGAACCTTCGCCATAGGGTGCTGAAGCTGGTAAGCGTAAAAAGCTCCGGAATCACTAAACTCAATTAAAACATTATTTCCAACAACAAGTATCAAGGCGGCATTTAAGCCCCCTCCGGATTGTACATTGCAGAACCTGGCATCTATAAATTTTTTAAGCCTTTTATCATCAGATAAAATTCTTCTGGTATCCTTAGATCCTACTATTTTAAACTTGGAGACATGACTTGCATACTTTAACCAGAATTGTTTTCTTCTCCTGTCATTGATACACTTTTCAAAAAACAGGCTGATAAATTCCTTTGTCAGCCATTCATTTAAAATTGCACGAGCCCTGGCAATATCTTTCTGGTCTTTTTCCGTGGCAATTCGGTAAACTATTCTCCAACTTTCATTTTGCTCCGGATCCCTTATAATTTGCAAAGCAACATTTTTAATCCTTGGCTGTAGCTCAGATAGTTGCTGTTCTTCACATTGGATAATGAGTTTGCTGACAAAGATCAGGCTTGTTTCATGTTTTCCATGAATGTTTAGAAAAGCCAGCATATCATCCAGATGCTCTGGCAAATTCTTTTTTACTCTTTCGTAATAAGCAAAAAGAGCATAGGCAAAATAGTAGTAGGAAATACGGCTTTCTGGAACTGATGAAAATGTTGTTACCTTCGTGAAAGGTTCCTTCCCCGCAGCCATTTCTATTCCTAGTTTTAAAGCACCTATGTCATGTTCAAAAAACCGGATATTTTCCTTAAAACCTATAATGGTAGATCTTCTCCCGTCATATTGCTGAAGCTTTTCCACAACAAAAGAACGAATTTTCATCAGGCTATTTCGATGGTCACTATTCCATTCCTTCAGTACCGTATCAAATAAACCCGGAAAATAAGAATAACGCCAATCGTTATCGAGCACATTAAGCAAAGCCTGTATCTCATCCTCCGATTTAAAAATTGGGGTATAACCTGGAACAGGAAGCGTTAAGCAGTAGGATAAAGCCCTGAGTTCTCTTCTTTGCTGGAAAGTATCGCTGACAACATTTTCCTTGTATGCTTCTATAAACTTTATGGCAATTTGTGCCAGCGAAAGGGTCCCTGAAGACTGAAATTCTTTTTCAGTCATATCCTCTTTGATCCTTTCTAACCTGGTTGTATGCTTGTTGAGCATCACAGGCAGCCCTCTCAGGATTCCAGGGTTTCGGGGTAACCTAATCTGATCAATATCCAGATTAAAGTGGAGTAGTTCTTTAGCTGAAACCATTAGTCTGCCTGGCTATAGTTAAGAATTTCCTGAATCTGCTCTTCCGCATTGGTTCTGATCCTGAACTCTACCCTCCTGGATGCATTTTTATCTTCCTGTCCGGATTTTTCACTTATGATAGGCTTGCTGGATGACAATCCATTAGCTGTCAACCTTTCCTGAACCCATCCTTTGGTGGTGTCATTAGCCTCCAAAGTACTTAAAGCATAAGCCAAAACGCTTCTGGTACGATCCTGCGACAATGCCATATTATAAAAATAATCATCGTCCCTGTTAGTTCCTCTTGTGGGCCCATCACTATCCGTATGCCCTTCTATCCTTACTTCTTCAACACTATTGATAAATTGCGGAAGGCTTAGTACCCGAATGTATCTTGGAAAAAAGTCATTTAATACTTTTTTAAATTCATCCTTTACTTCAGACTTGCTTTTTGCAAATAAAATATCAGGTTCCTTAAAGCGGATGGAAAGATTATGTGGGTCAAGATCTGCGTTCCATTCTTCAAGATCATCACCAAACTCATCCAGGAGCTTTAAGTATAGGGCCTCTTTCACTTCGGAATATCTTTCTGCTACTTTAGCCTTATTTTCAAACTCCTCCTGCAGCCGCAATAAGGTAGAAGCTAAAAGGAGTACGAATATTAATAATAAAGCAGCCATTAAATCACCAATGGACAATGAAAAGGGATTATCCTGCTGCTCTATATCTGCCTGCTGTTTTCTCATTTCACTGTTTGCCCATTAGGGATAAACCTGCTTAATTGTTCTGTCAATTCCTCCAGGATATCTTCCTGCTTAGTGGATGCTTCTGCAAGAGATTCTGCTGTTTTGGTTAAAGAATCTGAATATTGTCCTAAGAAGCTCTCCAGGCTTATCCCAATTGTATCTCTATACTCAAGAAGGCCACTTTGTATCTGTTCAAAAATGCTTTGCAACCCTTTTTCAATAAGATCAAACTTTTCAGAATAAGCACTCGACAATTCTTTTGCATTTTCAATTGTCACAAGAATTTCACGTATTACCTGCTGATTTTTTTCATTAAACTTTTCAGTATGCGTTTCTAATGACTCCTGTGATCTAATGAGGTCACCTGATAAGCCGGAAACATTTTCAGAGGCAGACTTCAACTGCACTACTGCCATTCCCAGACTGCCCTGAAGTTTTGAAAACTCGCCCAGGGTCTGCTGAATTTCTTCCGAAGCTGTCTTCAGGTTTTCGATACTACCATTAAGGGTCTTTAAAAGTAAAACGGAAGCTTCAATATTTTCGGATTGTTTCCCAATTATAGCCTCCTGCCCCTGTTGAAGCCCTCCCATACGATCTCCCAAAGCCTGAGACATTTGATCTATTAACTGACGAGTTTTTTCAATGGCCTTTTCATTTTCCTCCCGCATACTTTTTTGAGAATCTTCATTCTGAGCCCTGGTTTCATCGGCAACTTTTGAAACCACAGCCTGAAGGTCCTTAAAATTCTTTTGCAAAGTTTCTGTCATTACCTCAAGTCTGGCAGGAAAGTCATTGAGGCTATTACCTGCAGAACCCAGAATTTTAGCTAAATTTTCCAGTTCTTTTGTGGTTTCTCCGGAAACAGAATCCTTGAAGTCCTTCGTCATCTGGGCCAAAGCCTCTTTCAAATCCTCAATAACAGATTTCATCATTTCAGTGGCAGGGTCCTTTAATTTCTGCCCAAGCTCAATGATGTTTTCATTTAATTTTTCTAATAAAGGAATATTGGTTTGATTTTGCTGAGTCAGGAGTTGCTCAAAGCCTGCTTCTATCTTCAATGCCAAATCAGTTGAAAAAGCAGCTAAAGCTTGTGTTTGCTTTCTTGATTCTTCGTAAATATCCCTTAAAACATTACCTGGTTTTACCTGATTAAAATTTTCATCCTCAAAGGTAAAATACTCCCTGATAAGTTCTTTCTGGCGGTCCAATTCCCTCTTGCGCTCATCATCTTTAGTCAGCTTATAGCGACGGTCAAGTTTTGTACAAAGCTGGTGTACAATCCTGTGCAGGGTGTTTATGCGGGACCTTTCAATTAGGGTAAATATCAGAGACAATAACATTCCCCAAATGGAAGTAACAAAAGCAGTACCCATGCCAGCCATCAAGCCATTGATACTTTGTTTAATCTCTTCTGTGGAGTTGGTTTCAAAACCTGAAATCCCTAAGGTTAACCCAATGAAGGTACCAAGGATCCCTAATCCCACAAGTGTACTGGGTCCGGCATTCAGTAAACGAAAATTAGTATTATTTTCCAGCAGACTTCTTTCATTAAAATAGGTGTAAGAGAAGTCTTCTGATTTTTCCAAATCCTGAAAACTTACAAAAGATAGTTTATAATCTTCCCAGGCCTCTTTTAAATAATGGTTCTCCAGGAAGCGCTTTTCACTAAGATCCTTTGAAACATTCCGGATTTGTTGTTTAATTTTCCATGAGACCTTCGTGATTGCATAAGTTAACACAATAAATAAAATCAGGATCAACAACACCCAATAAGCGGTGATGGTGTTTTCATCGTAGTGAAAAAGAGATGAGTAAGGAAAGAAAGATTGAAGACGCTCCATAAATAAGTAAATGGGGAAAGTTCTGTCCTGAAAGGTGCTAATGATGGCCTTAGTAAAGCCTGGGATAGTTATAAAAACCGTCTCAATCCACCCTTTAGGACATCCTAAACTAAAACTTTAATGGTAAAACAACAATTCTTTTATCATCAAAAACTTACCTTTCTCCCAACTTTTAATACTATAGTTCAATCATGAAATTTAACAACACTATTATATACAAATTTTAAAAGCACTTTTCCCTGACAATCAAACCATAACACTTTTCACCTCTTGTTTAATGTACAAAACCCAGCTTAACTAAATAAAGCTTTTTAATTCCCTCTGATCCAGGAAGAAAAAGGATAAATATGGGGATTCTATTAATTTGTTTTTTGAAATCCCTTAACCTTTTATATTTTGAATCAAAAGAGAATCACCTGCCATTTCTCAATTCGCTAACTTACTGGGCCTTCCTTGAATTACAGGTGTCTCGCTCAGTGGAATTCCTTCCTCTTCGTTCAGATTATAGCACCCTCGGGAAACCCGTTTAAAGAGTTTCCGGCTGTATGGATTACTACTGTTCATTTCATGTTTTGCCAGAACGGCATTGACATATTGCCGCTGCCTGCGATAAGCGGGTAGTACAGAATCCTGCATCCTTCCTATATCTTCCATTATTTCATCCATGCGAATGCCCTGCCTGAATGGCGGAGCATCAGGTTCAATAATTGTATCCCGCACAGCCAGAATATAATTTATAAGAAAATACTCCATGGTCCTGTTGCTGAATTTCAGCACATGATCTCCTACCTTAATTTTTATCCATGGAGTAAGAAATTTTGGATAGAGTTGCTGAAAGCGGTGTTCTTTGATTTCTCCCAAACCAAAACCCATTAGCAATAACTGCAAAACGTTACGTCCTTCTGCATTGGTCGCTTCTTTATCAGCTTCCTGAGCAAGGAAATATTCAATCAGTTTTTCCTTGTCAAAGCGTACAGCCATCATCAGACCGGTCATCCCCTCCCCCTGCTCCCGCAGCTCCATACCATATTTACGGGTGTATTCCTGCACCTTTTTCAGGTTTCCGTTCCTGCATTGGTTTTGGTAGGTTTTAGTTGCCTGCTCATATTCCTGCATAAAAGTTTTAGCAGGGCCATAATTTGCCTCATCTCTCAGGCGGCGCACTAGCTCAAACGCATATCGGCTTGTTGCATAATCAAAAAGCTTCTGGCACTGTTTCTGATCCTTCATTTCAGAAAGGAAAATCGATTCAGCCAATTCCTCTGCCTCTTCCCTGCTGATATACTGCACCCCCCGTAGCCGGTCCCGAATGGCCTGCGCCTGTTCCAGTTTCCCCTGCTTCTCCAGTCTTCGGGCTTCTTCCAGCCACTCTTCCTCTGTGGACTGTTCGGCTCCAATGTCAAGCTTTTGTTTCGGATCCACCACGCCCAGCACCTTTAACAACTCATGCTGTGCGTTTGCTTCCAAAATAAAGAGGTTCTTAACCGCTCTTGTAAAGGCTACATAAAGAGAGTTCACATAAAACTTATAGGCTTCCAGCTCCTTATTTCCTTTATCCTTTGCCCTGGCATATTGGAGTTTTTCATCAGCCAGATCTTCTTTGCGAATACCTTTGCTAATTTCCCTGAACTCCTTTTCTGAGCCTGAAATAAAATTCACGAGTATGATATTCTCGTATTCCAGTCCCTTGGCTTCCTGGATGGTAAAAACCAGAGGCGTATCAAAGTATTGCTGAATGGCCGCCTTTTCCTCCTGGTTCATTGCCAGGAGTGCAAATCGGGCAGAGCCACTGGTTTTCCGGTTCAGCTCCTTTCGGTTTCCCTCCGTATCAGTAAAGAAGTTGACAGCACCTTCCTCCGCTGATACTGTTTGAACCAGGTACGTACTTTCCCTGTCAATAGATCCAAAACGGGCATTTTTTAACTTCAGCAAATCATTTGAGAGACGGGTAACAGCCTGCGAGTTGCGATAATTCGTCTGCAGAATGTGGATAGAGCTGTCACCTAAATCCTCTTTAAAGAAAAGCGTCTTAATCTTTGACCAGGAAAAGAAATTCGGATGTACAATCTGATTGGAGTCACCACTGAGCAGGAAGTTCTGCGGTTTAAAAAGAGATTTCAGTACCAACAGGAGCTGAATATTCGTCACATCCTGCACCTCATCAATTACCACAAAATCATACTGCGGACTCACCCGTTCCAGGTAATTATGGGCTACCATGTTCGGGTCATATAAATTAGCCTCCTCTAAAAAGGCCCGATATTTTTCAAAAAGCTCGTATACCCGCTCACGCTCTTCTGCCGGGAAAATAGATTGCTTTAGCCCCAGCTGAAGGTAATCCTCTTTTGCCATATAGGGCTTTTCTACCACCGATCCGGTTAGCACTCCTTTGAATTCTTCGTAGAGTTTATAAGGCTCTCTAAATTTAAAGCTTTGCCGGAAACGGGTATACCAGGTGTCAAAATCCCGGAAAGTAATTTCTCTTCCTTCGGGAATTTTAATGCTCTGAAGATACTCGTTGAAGGAAATAAAATCTACTTCCTGGCCGTCCTCCTCAAAGCCACCGGAAAAATAAATACGTTGCGCATTTTCAACCAGGTAGGAAGATAAAGACAGATAGGCAATTCTGCCTTTCAGCTGCTTCATCTTTTCAAGGGTAAGCGCTGTCTTTCCACTTCCTGCAGAGCCAATAATTACCAGCGGAACAGGCAGGTTAAATACAGAATGCTGGGCCTCATCAAAGCTGATTGGCTTATCCAGCAGATGAAAAACAGGTCGCTGCGGATTAACGTAATTCAATTGCTGCACTTCCCCTGCCTCTTTAGCATCAGAACTGCTAAGGGCAAGGAACCTGCGCTCATCGACCAGCGCACCTCTCAGAAACTTTGATTTTTCATAGGCATGATTGAGAATAATTTCCAGCAGCAAAACGTATTGCTCTCCCCTGTATTCGGCAAAACGAAACAACAGACGGTTTTCCTTATCCAGCCTGGCACGGTAAAAACCACCTGTATTGGGCATTTTCTTAACATCCGCCGCGCTGAAATTGCCTTCCCTCAAATATTGCTCTACCCGCTCAAATTGCTTTTTTACAGGAGAAGTATCTAATTCATTGTAATATAAAATATTCATTTCCCTTGCTCTTTCCAGACATTCCAACGTTAAACTATTTGTAAACGACCATAGCCCCCTCGCTATTTTGCTCACTGCCCACTGATGCTTTTATAATGGCCATTTTTCCTGAGAAAGGAAAATGAAGCATACAAGATCTTACCTTTTTACCAAAAAGCTTTTCAAGTGACTGCTGATAATGGAAAAGTTGATGTGCATATTGCTTGTCCTTTATATGCCCTTCCAGTTTCGCAGGGCTGCCCGGAAAGAATTTATGGTCAATGATTAACAACCCATCTTCCATCTCATATACCATATCCACAATGCCCTTTACCAGTCTTCCGTCCTCCTGCTGCAGCTGAATATCCAGTTCGGTATGCAGTTTTCCTTCACCCATCTCCCCTACAAACTGTAATAAACGCTCACCGGCCTCCTGTAAGGATAGGTAAAAATCAGCGCTCAGGGAGTAAGAAGCCTGCAGGGATCTAAATGCTTCACCCTTTAACTGGATGCCATTGCCCAGAGCAGCCATATAATGGTGCAGCAGATTACCCGCATCGGCCTCTTCTGCTTCCGGCACGCTGCCTAAAGGGAGCCGGCCTCCTAAACTATGCAACTCTGCCTGCCAGATCAGATCTTCAACCGCTGCCTGTGAAGGGTTCAGCAGGTAAGGTACAGAAGCAACCTTTTTGATTTCAAGCTTTCTCCAGGGCCGTGTCGAAACAGTTGCCGGATAAGCTTCCTCATCAAAAGCTATAGCTGGGTGGATATTGCTCCCTGTTAGCTGCTTTTCCAGGAAACCCATTTCTTTCCCTTTATGCTGAAATACCTTTTCCAGCCAGGTGTTGTCTTCTCTACCATTGCTTTTCTCCTGGACCATTAACAGCAAATAATCTCTGGCACGGGTAAAGCCTACATACAGTAGGCGTGTTTTTTCATCTGCAGGGTCTTCAGCATATCCCAGAAGGGCCTGCACATAAGCTGTATTGCGGGTATTGGCAGAGAAAGGATTTATCAGTTTCTGAATACTCCTGCCTCCTAATGGATTTTCAAATTCAAATTTTTCGGCCTTTGTGACCACTACATCATCAAAACCTGACTCCCTGTAGTCTGTCATTCCCCCCATGATCACCAGCGGCCATTCCAGCCCCTTGCTCTGATGGTAGGTCATTAACTGAAGGCCGGGACTGTGCAGTGGGGTTTTATCATTGGCACTTATCTCACTCAGTTCCTTCAGAAGCCGATTGGCATAAGACAGCTGTCCCACATCTTCACAGCTATTGGCTACTGCAATTGCTTTATCCCGGATAAACTCCAGGCCAGCTAAACGCACAGGGGCGTCTTCCTGCTGACTTGCCCATTCCTCAAGCCGGAAAGCCTGCAGCAGGCGTTCTGCCATTAAGCCTCCGCTCAAATACGCTGCATTTGTCCTTAACTCCTCCATCCGGTTCTCCAGTTCATCATCCAGCCTAAGGTATTCAGCAGCCAGATGTTTCTGCCAGAAAGATTTGATATCCAGCTGGTCTTCGAGGAACAATCCTGTGATCCCTCTGGAAAAATTGTCATGCCCATCGATGAACCAGGCCAGCAAAGCCCTGAACAGAATGACCTCCTTTCGCCTACTCATTTCCTGCTTGCGGGGACTGACGGGTAGCCCTTTGGAACGAAAATACTGTCCATATTCAAGCAATTGATTATGCTTTGGCAGGAGGATACAGATATCGTCGGGCTGAATAGCTCTCCATATTTCGAGGTGCTTATCATAAACCTGCCATTGCTCATCCAGGGCTATCTTAATATAGTGGAACATTGCCTGGCACTCTGTACGCTTCGCATATTTGACCAGCTGAAAAGCTTCCTGTAATCCTTTAGGCTCTTCCTGGCGGTGAGGCTCAAGGCTTACAAGTTTTGGGGGATACTGTCCGAACAAAGGAACAAACAGAGCATTGGCTGCCTCCACCAAAGCTTTTCTGGACCTGCGGGAAGTGCCAAGAATATTCTCCTCATCCATTTGATCCTGAAACTGGAACAGCACTTCTTCAATCAGGGAAGCATCCGCTCCGCGGAAGCCATAAATCGACTGCTTTATATCACCTACCCAGTAGGTGCGGATGTTTTCATGATCCATTTTCTTGAAAATGGCCAGCTGAATGGGGCAGGTGTCCTGAAACTCATCCACCAGAATCATTTTAAAAGAGGCATAAAAGTAATCCTGAAATGTTTTATCCTCCAGCAGTTCCAGCATTTTTACTTCCATATCCTGGTAATCGATCAGGGCGCCATCTGCTTTCGTTTGCTGGTAAGCATCCATCACCTGTGCCGCATAAGTGAATAAAAAGCGGGTATAATCCCGGATGTCTTCCCAAAACTCCTGAATGTTGATGACATCAGATCCAAATTGCTCTTTCACATCATTTACCGGCCCTTCCAATCCAGCCTTTAAATCTCTTTTCCCAGGCTCACTATCCAGAAATGACCGGACTTTTGACCAGATTAGCTGTTTATCCTGAATTTGTCCGGCTATCTCCTTTAGAGCCTCCCCATAGTTTTGTGTTGTTTTGGTAGCGCAAGCCAGGCATTTCTTTGCTACCTCTAAAAGGTCAGTGACTTTTATATCAAAAACAGACAATTTTATCCGTTCAATCGGATCAACTTTGAAACCACATGCCGTATATGTTTTTTGGTAGTTTTCTTCCCAAAGATATTTAAGCTGCTCTCCCCCGATCCCGTTCACCGTTGCTTTGCTGACAATGTCCAGGATCGTTTCTGCAAATTTATTCCGCCCGTCAAAGGTTTTATTGGAAAGCCGTTCTTCCAGCTCCACCAGCTTCTTATAATCCACATCAGAAATAATGTTATCCAGGCCCTCCCTGAGCATGGCACTTCCCTGCTCCTCCTGCAGGATGGAAAGGTTTACCGGCAGCCCCAGTTCCAGGTTAAACTCCTGAATAAAACCATAGCAAAGTCCGTGCACCGTCCCTATCCTTGCCTCATCCAGGTCTGCCGCATGGCTGATAAGTCCTTCGTCCAACAAACAGGTCCGTACCCTTTCTTTCAGTTCTGCAGCTGCTTTTTCGGTAAAGGTGGTCACGATCAGCTCCCTGGGATGACTCAGGTAGCCTTCCTTAAAAGCTTCGATAATAGTTTGGCAGATCTTGTAGGTTTTTCCGGCACCTGCTCCGGCACTGATTAATTTTATAGCCATGAGATTTTAAGCGTTAGGGTCGAAAAGAAATAAATAAGGGTCGTAGGGATAAGGCAGCTTATCTTCCGCGTAAAAATGGGGAACAGCATCTTTTCCTTCATCCCTGATAAATAAAGGAACATTACCTGCTTCAAACTCCTGCTTACGCGCCACAAAAGCATTAACAAAGCATGCCTCCTGCTTTTCATAAGATGACACAAGTCTATCGGTGGGCACTTCATAGCGTAAACCTTCAGTATTCAGCTTATGATTTACGCTCAGGTATTTTTGCGTTTTAGGCAGGAAATATAGCGGAAGAACTTCTTCTTCCATTTTTAAGCTCTTCCGGTAAAGCATTAACTGAAGGTCTATCTCTTCCTTCAGCAGTTTCTTCAGCTTCTTACTTCCCCCTGATTTATAATCCATTACCAGCACAATTTGCTCATTGGCCAACACCAGGTCCTTTACCCCTGTTAAAGTAAAGCCCTTTTTGGGATAATCCTCCAGAACGAACCCTTCTTCCCTGCTCTGTACTTCTAAACTATTCTGCTTCATGAGCTGCTGCAGGCTTTTCAATGAATACTGAATATGACTGCAAAAGCGATTCAACTCAAAGCCATATTTCGGGGAAGCTAAGAGGGAAACTTCTTTTTTAGTCAGCTGAATTATATCCTCAAAACTTACCCGTTCTTCATCTATCAATAGCTCCAGCAGCTTATGGTAAGCCTTCCCCGCAATGGCTGCATCCAGGGCCAACTCATGCTTCTTCTCCTGCATGTTCAGGCCATAATTGAATATATACAAATGGGGCAGACAAATCAGTTGATACAAAGAAGTATAGGAGAGCTTCTCTTTTACCCTTAGGTTTTCCAGTCCGCTGATCGCTTTCTGCTCATCATAATCAGGAAATTTAATGACCTCTCCCGCATCTGCTGTCTCTATGAATGCTTCTGCTTTAAACCTGATCAGGCTGTTATTCTTTCCCTGATCCAGCAGCAGCATTAAAGGGTGCATCTCTGTATCCGGACTGCTGAAAAAGGTTAACTGATCTCTTACTGAGCAAAGCGCTTTCACCTGCTGATACAGCCAGAGGCTGCTTTCTGTTTCAGCAGTACAGGCTCCCTGCCATTGGCTGATATCCGAATTTCGCCAGATGCATCTTTGCTGATTATTGCTTTTGCAAATTTGCCACCAGTAAGCAACAGGAATCTCTCCCTGCAGGGCTGCTCCGGGCTCGTAAACAGGAGGTGCTCCTACCAGCTGTTCCTGCACTTTGCAGCGCAGGCTTTTTTTCCAGCTGTTTAGCAACTGCATCAGCGAGTCGGGCGTATATGCCTCCTCGAATTCTTTAATCCATAATTTCAGCTCTGCTATCAGGCCCAGCAGGACCCTGGAAGCGGGTGCAAGGCCGGGAATATGCTGTCGGCGTTCAGCCCAGGATTCCAGGTGTTGCAGTCTGTCAATCAGGTATTCCGAAGGGATTTCTTCCTCCTCCCCAGCAGACGCAAACCAGAAATGGTACTCCCTCTCCCAACTTTCCCATGATATACTTTCATTCCCTTCAGCCTTTTCTCTGGCTTTCTCTATTGCTTTTTGCCACTCCTCATTACCAATACCCGGTAACTGCCTGAGTGCTTCCTTCAGGTAGTGACCATACGTTTTGGAGAAGGGAGAATAGGTCAGGGACAAAAAGTCGAATACTTCTATAACATCTAATGGTCCCCAGGCAAAGCATAAAGCCGCCTTAATCAGGGGGTAAAACTGCGTATCGGTACTTAAACTTTGCGTATCACAACTCAGGCTACAGGTCTGAAATAGCAGTTCCGACAGACCCGTTTCTGCTCCCTGATCGGCGATCAGGTGGATCTGCTGCTCCTGCAGCGCCAGGGCTGCCGCCTGCATATTAGCGCCTTTGCTCCCTTCCACCAGGCTCAGGGAATCATCCTCCGGCAGAAAAGTAGTAAGAGGAAGCGCCGTTCTGTGAAAATAGGCCAGTGCCATTTCCTGGAACTTAGCCAGGTTTGTTCCTGCCGCTGCAGTTGCGACCAGCGGTTTGGGTTCCAGCACCTTTATGTTCTCCGGCAATTCCTTAAAAAAGGACTGCCAGATGGCGGGCAGCATTTTCAGAGACTCCATTAATTGAATTTCCAGCGTATAAGGAAGACCTCTCTCTGCCAGAGCAGCCTGTGTTTGGTCAAAACAGGCTCGTTCGGACAGAAATCCTTTTGGTAAGTGGCGGGCTATTTTCTCCAGCAATTCCTTTCTCCCATCCTCCAGTTCCGCCGGGCCATACCACTTCATTAATTCCCAGCTCTGCAACAAGAGGCCGGAGGTGCCTACAGGGTCTCTTTCAAAGCTTTTCACATAAGGCCCTCCTGCTCCGCTGGCTTGAAATGCCTTTTTCCAAAGCAACACTTTTCTGGCAGCAGGCAGCATCAGGGGCAAGCCCAACTGCATATTAAAAAACTGCAGCAAGCCTTTTGGTCCACAGACTTTAAGGGCTTCAGCATCTGCCGGGTCGGATAAGCAGGTGAAGGCTCCAGCCTCATCTGCTTTCCAGCCAAAATAAATTTTCCTTTTGATCATGATGAGAGAGTTATAAAAGCTTATTCCACCTCCTATTCACCAGCTAACGGGATGAATACAAGTTGAATAATTATTGCGACTTATTGCCGGACTATTACCTTACTTTTCCCGCCAGCTACCCGGGTGACAGCGATCTGCGTCTGAATCCGTTCTGTCATTTCCTGTACATGAGAAATCACCCCCACTTTGCGCCCCTGGTTATGCAGATGTTCCAGGGCATCCATTGCCACCCGGAGGGTATCCGGATCCAGGGAGCCAAAACCTTCGTCGATAAACAGAGACTCTACCCGCATGCGGTTAGAAGAAAGAGAGGCCAGTCCCAAAGCCAGGGCAAGGGAAACCAGGAAGGACTCTCCTCCGGAAAGAGAATGTACTGAGCGGATTTCTCCTGCCATGTCGTCATCCATTACCTGCAAAGCCAGTGAATCCGGAATGCGCTTTAAGCGATAGCGGGGATTCAGTTCCTGCAAATGAATGTTTGCATAGTTGAGCAGAATTTCCAGGGTATATTCCTGTGCTACCAGCCTGAACTTATCTCCGCTCGCAGATCCAAGCAATTCATTAAGTTTCTCCCATTGCTCACGAACCCTCTCTTTCTTTGCCAGCTCTTTCTGAAGATGTTCTGACTTTCGCTTGTTTTCTTCATCCAGTCGTAGTTTATAGCTTAGCTCTTCCCTTTCTTTCCCCTTTAATTCCTGGGCATTTCGCGCTACCTGAAGTTTTTCCTCT
Organism: Cesiribacteraceae bacterium YIM B00369; assembly: GCA_017948555.1. Taxonomy (GTDB): domain Bacteria; phylum Bacteroidota; class Bacteroidia; order Cytophagales; family Cyclobacteriaceae; genus Nafulsella. The sequence continues at coordinate 68,113 of JAFMYY010000019.1, forward strand.
ACTTCAGATCGTTTTACCTCAATGATCTCCACTTCCAGATGTTCCAGCAACTGCCGCTTCTGAAGCTTAAAAGCCTGCTCCTTTTCATTCAGAGCTCTTTCAAGAGCAGTCAGTTCCTGACGTTCCTTTCTTAGCCAGTCAGGAGACAGGGAAAATAACACTTTTACCTCATCCTCAGTAATTGCACTACCTGAGCTACTGTTAAAGTCCTGAATCCACTTCGCCAGTTTTTGAATACAGTTCTTCAGATTCTCCTCGTTTTCCTGAATATCCGCCATGATTGTTTCCAGCGTCCCTGTGGCATTATTCAGGGAAGTGTTTACTTCTTCTACCTCTCTGTTGCAGGCTTTTAAAGCACCCTCAAGCTGCTGCTGGAGGACGGCAAACTCCTCTTCCACTATTGTTACTGCTTTGCCTTCAAACAAGCTGGTTCTTGAAACCTGCAGTTGCTGGATTTCCCCCTGCAGCTCATTGAGCCTGTGGGTAGCTTCTTTTTTCCTTTCCTGCAGATCAGCCTGTTGCGCTTTAAGTCCTGTTAACTGCGTTTGAATAATCCCCTGCCTTGTTACATTTTCTGTTAAAAAGGAAGTTTTCTCCTCCCATCTGGAAGCGAAACTCTTGACAACTTTTAAATAACTTTCAGGATTTGTCTGCCATTCTTCAAACCACCATTCCCTGCTGGAGTACACGCTTAAGGTATTTTTGTTTTCATACAGCTTCTTTTCCAGCTCCTCCACTTTCTCCTTTGCCTGTTGAATCTGCTGCTTTAAAAGGCTGCCTGCTGAACGTAAACTTTGCAGCTCCTCCCTTTTTTGTTGCGCCTTTTGGTTACAGTCATCCACTTTGAATCTTTGTGTTTCTATTTGCTGGCTTAACTGTTGGTAGTGCTTTTCTTTTTCCTTCAGCTCTGCTAATGCTGTTTCCAGCTTTAGCTGTTCCACTTCCAGCCAGGAAAACCGTGCTCTGTCCTGGACTGCACTGCATTCCACATAAAGGGGAAGACGCCTCCATTCCTCCCCGATCTTCTGCTCCCGTTTATCCAGCTCCTCCTTTTCCTTCTTTCTTTCTTCGACAGTTTGCTGCAAAGAGCACACTACCTGGTTTAAGCTGCTGCTGGTAGCAAGTAAGTTTTCATGGCATTGCTTGCATTCTGCAACTTCCTTCTGCAGCTCCTGCAGGATATTATGGAAAACTCCTTCCTGCTGATGAACGTACGGATGGGTAGTGCTACCACAAACCGGACAGTCTTCTCCTTCTTTCAGCTGCGAACGAAGTTCTTCTGTACTTTCCGTAGTTTTTAGCACGGCCGCATTGTACAGCCTTTCCGACTGCTCCTTTTTAATCCCTGCTTCCTTCAGTTGCTGTCTGACTTCCTCAAGCTGACTACTGTTTTGCTCTAAAGCCTGGCAGGCATCCAGAATTGCTTTGGCACACTTTTCTTTTTGCGTCAGCACTTCCTGAAAAGTCTTCCAGCTTTCTTTTGCCAGATTTAACTGCCGGAGTCTGTCCTCACTGCGTTCCTTTCTGGTTTGCATTTCTTCAATCGCATAGCTCTTCTTCTCTTCAAGCTGCCGCTGCAACAGGCTTTTTTCCTCCAGAACAGCTTTCTCCAGCTCCTCCAGTGTTTCTTCCAGCCGTTGTTCATTCACTGTATTTAGCTCCAACTTTTGCTCCTGGGCACGCATGACAGCGGTAACAGATTGCCTGCTTGTTAAAGTTTGGGCACATTCCTCCAGCTTTTCTGTTATAGAATTTATATTTCTGGCAATCACCTCCCCCTTTTCGTTTTGTTGTTTCCATTGGGAGAGCTCCTTTATTTTTGCTGTCAATTCGGCATCCTGCTGTTCTTTTTCCTTCAGCTCTCGCAGGGCATCTTCATAAGCTTTACTGGCTGCGGAAGCTCTTTCTCTCGCCGGTAGGAGTTCCTTTCCTTTATCTGTCAGCAAGCCATCCAGTTGATTCGCCTGTGCAATTAATGGCCGCGCTTCTTCATAAGCCTTTCGGGCAGCTAACAAAGCTTCCTGTGCCTGTTGCTGCTTTACCCGCTTTTGACCAATGCTCTCCTGTAGCTCCAGAATTCTTTTTTCCGCCTCAACTCTCCTGCATTCCTTTTCCTGCTGAATTTTCAGGCAACTTATTTTACTTTCGTGATGCTGTCTGGCATCCTGTACCTGGTCTGTCAGCTCCATTTGCTGCCGGCGATCCGCTGCTGCCTCATAGGTTGTCTGCACCTGCTCATATGCTGCTTCTGCCTCCTTGGCTTTACCCAGCAGTTCATCTTGTTTCTGGTACCATTGATACGCCGCTTCAAATGCCTTAAGCTGTTTTATTAAACTTTTCAGTTCTCCTTCTACCTGCTCTTTTTGCGTCTGGAGCACTGCTAGTTCGTCTTCTTTTAATAAGTTGATCCCCTCCCACTGAGTGACAACAGCTGCCCATTCCCCTCTCGCCTCTCTGCATCTGTTATAGATTTCTATCGAAATGGTAGAATATATATCTGTTCCTGTTAGCTTTTCGAGCAGCGCTGCCTTCTCACTTCTGTTGGCTTTAAGGAAGGCGGTGAAATCCCCCTGAGCCAAAAGAACTGAGCGGGTAAACTGATCAAAGTTTAATCCGATCAATCGTTCGATTTCCTGAAGTGTAGCTGTTTTATTTTCTCCAAGCTTTTTATCTAAATTCAGGTTCTTTAACTGTACAGAGTCAGATTGTAGTTTACCGTCCGGCTTATTATATGACCTGTTTACAGACCAGGTAGCCCGGTAATTAACTTCATCCTGTCCAAGGAAGTCTACTTCAGCAAAACCTTCCGCCGTTCCCTTGCGCAGGATGTTCCTTACATCTCCCAGTCCAAGGTTTCCATTCTGACCATCCTGTAAAGTAACCCCGTTTTCATTGGCCCTTAACAATCTTGGCGTTTTTCCAAATAAAGCCAGACACATCGCATCCAGCAGCGAAGATTTTCCCGAGCCGGTTGGTCCTGTGATGGCAAAAATACCTGCGGACAGGAGTGGTTCCTGGGTAAAATCTACTTCAAAGGCTCCCTCTAAAGAAGCTAGATTTTTACCTCTTATTGCCAGAATTTTCATGCCTGTGGTTCTTTTATGTTTACTTGCTGTACTACTTCATTAAAAAGCTGAATCAGCTCATCCGGTAAGCCGGTTTGGTATTTGCCTTTGTATACCTCGCTGAATATCTGGAGGGGCTCCAAATTGTGCAGCTCATCGAACGACATGATCCTCTTCCGCTCCTCTTTCCCCGCCTCCGGATAGGAAACATCAATTCTGGCTAAACGAACATACTTGTTCTCCACAGCGGATTGTATTTTATGTTTTAAAGATGGATCAGGCCCATTTAGGCAAACACGCACCTCCAGATAGGGGGCCGATTGGTTGGAGCCTTCTTTTTCAGGCAGCTTGCCCAACTCTTTCATTACCAGATCCAGGTCCCTGGGGCTGGAAGGGATTCGGATCAACTCAGCTGTTACTGGTATTTCAACCTCTTTCAGGGATGTTGCCTGCTCTCCTTCCAGCTCGATATAAATAAGCTGATGTTTATAACCCTTTTCAGAAAAAGACATAGGCAAGGGGCTTCCGGCATAACGTACATTTTCACGCTTCCCTACTCTCTGAGCTTTGTGGATGTGCCCCAAAGCAGTATAGGCTATCCCTTCATCAAAAACAGTTACAGGGATACATTCCACACCACCAATAATTGCCCGTTCACTCCGGTCATTCTCGGATGTTGCTGCTCCTGCAGCATGCAAATGGCCCATGGCAATAATAGCCTCTCCTTTTTCCCGTTTATTCAATGCATATTGGTAAGCCTGCTGATAAACAGTGGTTACGCCTTCCGTATAGGGGTTAACAGCACCCGGAACAGAAGGGTAATCTCCAAGACGTAAAAAGGGAACGGCCATGCACCAGGCTTTTCTTTCCCCCTGGCGATTGACCACCGGAATAACCAATTTTTCATAATCCAGGGAACGGTCCTCTTTCCGGTGAACCAGCCCAACGATGGTCGTATTTAAAGCTTCCAGCAAAGGCTTCGGTGCCTCTAAACGAGCCGCAGAATCATGGTTTCCTGCAATAATGATAATTTGCAGACCAGGCTGAGCACTGCTAACTTCCCTTAAAAAGCGATAAAATACTTCCTGGGCTCTGGCAGAGGGATTAGCTACATCAAATACATCCCCGCTCATCAGCAGCACATCAATATCCAGTTCTTTTACCTGGCCTACCAACCAGGAAAGAAATTGTTCATGCTCATAGGTCCGGTCATAGTCGTAAAAAGTCTGGCCAATATGCCAGTCGGTGGTATGGAGTATTTTTAAGGGCATTGATTGAGAGATTTATAATGTTTAAAGTTATCTGGCTACTCTCCAAATAAAAAAGCACTTACGTGCCTTTTATTACGGCTTGTCCAGTATCAAATTAAGGGGAGATTACAGAATTTCCATATAAATGCCAAGCTTGTCGTTCCGCTTCATAATTGAATTTTATCAATAAAATAATTATTACAATAGCATCTTTCCATAATCCGCAGGGGGAAATAGTCATTCAACAAGCGTAAAAGCTTTTTTCAAACTCCTTATTCTTCAACCCATCTGACAATTCTGAATAATAGCTTTCGCCACATTGAATTAAATTACAATAATCCTCCTTATCAATTTCACTTATTACCTTTCCTTGCCTGGGCTTAAATGAAAATTTATCGCTTTTTAAAAATAGCTCTTTTAGCAAAATTTCAGAACCCATATATTTCTTCAGCAAATCCCAATTTGTTCTGTAATAAAGGGTACCTGACCCATCATTTAAATGTGAGCTCAAATAATGTTTGGTACCACAGCTATAGAGTCCTAAGATTGTGCCTTCAGAATTAAGGATATCATCTTCCTTTTTTAAATGCTTAGGCTCATTTGCCTTATTAACCCTATGGTAAAAGTCAAGCAAGTATTCCTTTATCCTTTCTATGGAAAATGACTCCTCTCCGATTTCCTTAAGCAGGTTTTCCCTGTAAACATATTTGGTTCTTTCCTCTCTGGCTGTCTCCTTCGTATCTTTAAACTCACCACTGCTTTTTGTCTCCAGACCGTTTTTCTGAAGAGATTGAATCTTTTCTCCGACGATAGCATTCCCGTTCATTCCCCTTCCAATGTGGCAGTACAATTTGATTGTTCCACCCTGCAGCTGAATTAAAAATTCGCTTTCTGCCTCATAATCCTTCCAGGACTTCCTAGGATGAAGATTGAGCAGAGGAATATTGCTGGAGCCACCTCCCAAATAGAAGCCAGAAAAATATTCCTGGTATTCTTCCATTTCAGAAAGGATTTCAGAAAGAAATAGCGTAAGCCAAAATCTATTTTCCCCCTTATTATCTCCAGGATTTGAAAATATCTCATATATTCTGGTGGTTTTTGCTTCCTGATAGGCTGTCAGCTTTTCCTGCAGGAGCTCCTGATACTGCTCCACAAGAAAACGCTTATTTTGGCTTAATTCCGGCTTTCTCTCCATAAATTCCTGAATCCAATCATGGATCTGAGCATAAGTGATGCTGCGCCAGTCAGCAGGAAGAACTCCCTTTGCAGGGGATAAAAAGCTGATAAGAACTTTAGAAACATCCTTTCCCTTAAATTTCTGTTCTGCAAATCTTGAATACCCTCTGAATTGAATGCGCGTGGGCAGTGACTTAAATTTATTTTCAATAATGCAAATTCTTTCCCCAGCCTTGTCCGTAACCAAAATATCAAACCTGATCCTTCTTCTGGATCCCTCATCAGGCCTGAACGGATATGAAACTTCTTCTTTTGGAATTTCTATATCCTCAAAACCAACCCCCAGTATCTTTTCTCTAAAGAATTTTGATTCGTTGAGCAGGAAAGAAATGATGGCAGAATGAATTACTTCTTTATCGTCTTTAGATAAAAGCTTTATGATATTAATATCTTTATTCATGAAGAAAGGTGTTTTATAATTTGAGGAGTATATTTCGAGCCATTCGTAAAGCAATATGTTGTTGGCTAATCGAGTTCTAAATTTAGCAGGGGTAAACCCGAATAAAAAAGCACAAAAGTGGCTTTTATTACGACCAGATTATTTTAAAAATTAGAGGAATGTCCACTTTTCCTGCTTAAATAATAAAGCCGGGCATCCTGATCATTTTTAGGATTATTATATTTAAAACAATTGTTACAACACTAATTAAGAAAAATTATAAGTGAGTGATAAACAGCACTAAAACCCTTGTTTTCACCTAATTACCGGTAAAATAAAAAAGCTAAATAATTGGATTAACCCAATATATTATTAAACAAAATAGAAATAGATTCCCGAGGCATTCCTTAACAAAAGAGTGCATTTTATTACTTTTGTTTGGGATTATTTTTTTGTTTTGAAATTTCTCTGCACCTCAATCATCATCCTCCGGTTCCTCTCTTCCTAAGATCCTCCTCAGATGAACTTTTGTTTCTTCAGGAATCTGCGCATGTAGTAAAACGGTAGTGTGAATTTCCTCTACAACAGGATTTCCTTTGCGCCCTCCCCAATTATGAATATATCCACCATTCCTGTACCGTAAGAATTCCCGGTAATCCACAAATTCGTCCCCATGGCTAAAGGCGGAAATATGTTGGATATTGTTTGGGATGTCATTATATCTTTCCAGTTGCCCCAGTAGTACACGAATAATGGCATCTGTTTTGTTGTGGGGGGAGCCTGTCTCTTCAAGCTCTTCGCCACAATAGAATTTAAAGAGTGCAGTAAGAGTACTTCTCTCCTTCCCCATGAAGATCCTCAACGGATCAATAACGCTGACCTCAGCCACCGGGTTGGGGAATCCCACCCTATGGAATTCCTGCACCAGCATGCTTACCTGCGGACTATACCAGTTGAAACCTAAAAAGTCGCTTCCGGAAATAAATTCCATCAGACTTTGACTTATCTCCCTGAAGGTTGGGGCATCCTTCACCATCTCATCGGTAATACCATGATCAGCTGTAGCTTCTTCCGTGATGGGCTTTCCGGGATTTATTAACGTATGGGTTCCGATTCTCTTCCCGCCCGGTAATAGCTTGCTCACGACCAGCTTTACAATTCTGTCTCTAACAGGATGTGAGCCTGTCGCTTCCAAGTCAAAAACACAGATGGGTCGTGATAGATTAAGTTTCATATACTACAAAAGTAAAATTGACCTGCGCCAGAATGCGTCGCTGATAAAATTTCTTTTCAGGATTTTTTAAGGAAAAAAAAATTTCAGTACAGCTTCCCCTTTTTCATTTCCCAGGAGGATTGCATTCTGACCAAATTCCCGGCCGAGCTCACAGGCCTCCCATCGGCCTATCCCAGCGATAAAGAAGCTTTCTTCCGGAGGCCAATCCCCAAGGAGCCCTTTTCCTTCCCCTTCATACAGCTGAAAGCTTTTAACCTTCTCCCGCAAAAGACCCTGTTGTTTCCTGTTAAAATATTCCGGCATGGGAAGGGAATGGGGATTCCAGGCAGTGATGTAGGCCCAGCTTTCAATCCCTTCCTCTTCCAAAAATTTCTTTAAAGCCAGGTTATCCGTTTCCAGGCGGATGGTAATAATTTTCCTTCCATAGGTAAAGCGGTAATCGGTCTGGAAGTAGCATTCCCTGAGAGTTGGTAGTTCGTTTGGGTTCATTTTGATAGTTGTTTTATAGTACCTCATGTTGGCCGCCCACGCCTAATCCAAAATATGATCTCCTCCCGGGGGTATAAAGCCATAACCACAGCAGGTGGCACATCCCCCTCCTGTACAGTCCGGGCAGTCATCCCCTTTTTCTATGATTCCTGAATATTCTGCTTTCAGCCCGGGATTATCCCTGTACTCATTTCCATAGAAATCTATCTCAAGGAACTGCGTGGCCTCACCGACTCCTGCTCCGAAAACATGCTCATACCAGGTATCGGGCCCTTTGCGGACCACTGCCCTCCCATCCTTAAATTCATGGATGTAATCATACACAGGCGGAACAACGATCTGCTTTGTGGAAAGCTTATATATACCATAGGAGCCTCCCAGGAGGATTTTTACCAGATCATTGTGCGGATCGAGGAAGCTGTTTTTCAGGATTAGCATAAGTTAGTATTGAGTAGTGAATATTGAGTCATGAGTACTGAAAAATCAATGAAACCGGGCATCAGGTAGTTTGCCCGGATCGGAGCATCATTGATAAAACTTTTGCAAAGGAAAGGACTTTTGGCTGCATCAGCCTTAAATCGTCAAGCTTATCAAAACAGGAGAAATTCAGGGCAATGGCTATAACTTTGCATTACCAAAACCAAATGTACCGCTTATCCCCTGCTACCTATGACCTGTTACCTGTTCCCCACATCTATGCTATTGGCTATCCTCCTGGCATTTTCTCTACCTCTTGTTTCCCTGGAACTGCAGGCACAAACAAGTAACCGGCTTCATGAACTGATTGAACAGGAAAGGTATAAGCGGGGGCTTTCACCCTACATGACCGATACCACAGGAGAACAATCCATTAGGAACCATATGGAATGGGCATCCATTTTCCTCCGGAATAAAACCATTCATGAGATTCCTGAGATAGAGGTTTTTCACCAGGACCCAACCCATCCTGCAAACAGGCAATTGAGTGGCTACAGTGCCACCCACCGCTACTTTACAGTGCTAGATCCCCATCTCAGGCAATACCTGAAAAGCGACAGCACCCCAGCCTTAGGAAGCTTTGAAAATCATCTCCCATTTCTGGAACAGCATAATAATTTTCTCACGCCTTATGGTTTTACAGGCATGGAGGGAAAAGTGCTGGATTATTCGTTAGAAAAAGAAGGTGCTCTGATTTGGGAATTTTACGGAAAAGGAGATGAACAGGCTTTTTTAGATGCTCTCCTGGCCAACAGCAGTTTCCTGATGCAATTGGAAGGACAATATGAGGAGGACGTATATAAAACCAGGATTGCCTGCCACAGCAGGGAAATCAATGGGGAAAAATATCATATCATCCTTTTTAGCCTCGGCTTTTAAGTCTGTGAATAATCTGCTTAGTTAACTACCGGAAATCCCCTGACTCCCTAATGACTTCGGCCTTAGGAAGGCACCCTGCAAAACTTTCATTTCAAAAGATTTTACCTCCAACCAACACCACATGAGAAACTCCCTTAGCCAATTGTCGAAGAATGAGAAAGCACAGCTTATCCATACCCTGTCAGGATACTTAAAGCAGGGCAAGAACCTGATATATTACGCATCAGGCAGATGGATATCAGAGGACTATTATACGCTCCCTTTTGATCATGTGGTGCTCATTGACAGGACTTTCAGATTCCCCTTCAGAAAGAAAAAAAACGTGATCACCTTAGGCTTTTCGGCGGTGGAAGCCACAGGCATTTTGCAGGCAGCAGGCGCAAAGTTCGATGCTTTTGTATGCATTAACGAAGGGCTCTGTGAAGGTGGAGGTTACTATCCGATCAACAGTAACTGGAGCATAGGAACTATCATGCCCATTATGAAGGAAGAATACGTCCACATTGCCTGTCCACCTTATTATGGTAGTGGTCGATGGAAAAAGATGTTCAACCTGCCACAACAGGCAAGACTTTTAGGCCCGGAAGATCCCGGATATGTAGACCCTGCTTTCTTTTGCAGTTGTCCAAGGTATGTAAAAGAATCATCTGTCTGGCACATCAGGAAACAAGCAGGAGAACCTGCTAAATTCCTTTTAGGCAAACGTGAAATTATGCTCCAGCGAAAAAACATCTGGGATGATTATGCCCAGCTGGATGCTGTGTTCCTGAACTTTTTTGGAGAGGAAAGTAATTCCCTGCAACAACTGTATCCTAAGACACAAAGGTTATGGAAAGGGCATTTTGAGGACATCTTACTTTTTTGCCAGAAGAATAAGATCAGGGTACTGGGACTAACCCCATGGATGGGCGGAAAATACCATCGCTTTCTGAATTATCTGAAAGAACAGGAAAAAGAGTTACCCTATCCCTATAAAATTCAGTTCTACCACCTCAATAAAAATGATTTCCGGGAGCTTTATGCCCTCGCCAGTTAATCATCAAACAATTAAAAACCAAAACATGAAAGCTTATTACATACACGGATTCGAATCTAAAGGACTTACGGAGGAAAAACGGGAAAAGCTGGAAGCTTTAGGATTGGAGGTTATAGCTCCACTTTTTGACTTCAGGAAAGAAAGAAATATTCTATACCGGATAACTGAAGAGGTAAGAATGGAAAAGCCCGGTTTCCTGATCGGCAGCAGCATGGGCGGCCGTATGGCTTTCTATATCTCCAACAGGCTTAATGTACCTGCCCTGCTTTTTAACCCTGCGCTGAAATCAGGAATGATTGATGAGATCCAGCCTGTACCGAAAGATTTCCGGGAGCTGATTCTCAATCCTTACCAACAATTTATTTTCGGGGCAAGGGATACTACTGTTGTTCCCGCCTCCACAAAGGCTTTTCTGGAGGATAAATACCCGGGGACCCCTATAAGGGAAAAAATGCTGCCCGAGCTGGAACACCAGATACCCGCTGCTGTACTGGAAGAGGAAACAAAGGCTTTTATAGAATTTTTAAAACAGCAGCATGTAAATTAAAAGCTGACAACAAAATCCTGTGCCGGAAATTAGCTTCCATCTGCCAGGCTTGACATATTAACAAGAGAACAAGCTTTGGCTACTACCTTTGCAGTAGTAATCTTAAACCCTCCGCTATGTACAGCATCCTCCCCATCGACGAATCTGAAATAGAAGAAATTCTTTCTCTGGCAGATGAAATATTTGAACATGTGCAAAAAGACACCAGTACCTATGTTTATTTCCTGACCCATTGGGAAATTTCTGTAAAACTGACAAAAGATTCCACCGGGGAAATAATAGGTTTTTACCTGTTCAATGAAGATCCGCTCCGGGAACTGCATGGAAAAGGCCTTCAGGGAGTAGCCATTGGTCTGAAAGAGGAATACCGTGGAAGGGGTCTTGGAAAACGACTGATCTGCTACCCGTATGAGCAGCTGGATTACGATTATATATGGGGCAACCACCTGAAGGGCCTGAACAACCTGCCGGACTGGCAAAAGAGAAGAAAGCTTATAGAAGACCAGGGAAATGTGTATGTAACTGCAGGATCGCTGCGGGGTAATCCCTTCAAATTGATAAAAAAGTTTCCTTATGTGGCCCAACCGGATGGTTTCAGCTGTGGATGTACTGTACTCAGGATGGTTATGAACAAGCTCTCTGTCTATCCTGAGGTAATGATTCCCGACATTGCTGCAGTCTGTGGAACGGATTCCATTACCGGCACTACTGATGTTAAAATGAAGAAGGGGCTTGAGTATTACGGACTGGAGCACCACCAGAACCGTACCGGCGGGGGAGAAAAAGAACAACTGGCTTACCTGGATTCCCTGCTGGCAAAAGGTAATGTTTTTGCCCTGCGTGGACTGGTGGATGGCATGAAGCACTGGTACCTGGTGTTCGACCGGAATGAGGATTACTACTATGTAAATGATCCATGGCTGGGCCGGCTGGTATACCACAAAGAGGAGCTGCTGACAACCTGGCGACCAAGGGAGTTTGATGGCTTTGAGATCGTAATTGGTGGGTCCGATTAAACCCGAAGACAATTTATGTTCAATATCGAAAAATTCAAAAAGGGAGAAATAGATGAAAGTTACCAGATCCTGGTAACTATTCGCTCCTATTCAGACTTATCAGCCTTTCTTGAAATGATGTTCAGCAAGGATTATGTCTGGGCTACAAATAATGATTTTATTGCCTGTAAAATTGCCCTGATTGAAGCTTTTCCTGATTATGATTATTTTGAATATATCATGAAATTCAAGGACAGGGAAATTAGTGAATGGTACCGGAAAAATACCTCCTCTCAGGAGGCCTTTGACCGCATCATGCAAAGTTTAAAACGGATGGTAAGAAAAGAAAAAATTGCAAAAAACAAATAAAGCCGGAGCGGCCACTCCTTTGAGAAACAATAAAGGATTTGTTGTTGCCTGAAAGGAAAAGTCCCCTTTCCGATAAACAGGCACTAACTGCTTTAAAAACTTATCAGTGGAAATTCTTTTTTCTCAGGCATTATCACCCCATTCCATCCCTGTCAGCCGGGCAGATACAAACTTTATTCCATGGATCAACTTCAGGTAAGTAAGCGGCTGGTTACCTTCAAAGTGGAAGTTTTCCGAGTACAGCCACTTCCTGAAATCAGCTGCACTTCCAAAAACCTCCTTCCCCTGCTCAAAAAGTGAGAGCAACAAAATAATATGCTCCTGGAAGCGCTCCTCTATCCCCGATTCTGAAAGTTTCCAGCTCCCTATTTTCTCCATACCCACTTGAAGGATGTCAGCCAATGCTTGATCATTCCACAAGAATTCCTTTTGCAGGAGGATAATATGTGCAGGCTGTATTCTTCCGCTGTATATAAGGTCTATTATTTCAACTGTAGAAATCTGTGCCGGTATATTTGAACTTTCTTGCATGAGTTTTTATGGATACGATTTGAAATTTTATGATGAGCTGTTCAGGAAAAACGGGCATTAAGCTGCTCCATCCCCTTCCGGTGTTCCGCAAAAACAGATTGAAGCATTTTAATGTTTTCGGGAGCCCATAACTCCTCTCCCTCATAAGGATTGAAGCTGCGGGAAAGTACACCTTCACTCCCGGCAGGATGCCTGGAATCAAAAGTAAAGCCGGAATTAGCAGCCAGGTCTTGAAATATTTCAGCTATCAGGTCCTGGTATTTTACCCAAATGTAATCCACCGGGCCCGGCGACGATTTTACCCTTATACTCAAATCTGGAACCCTTACTTCGAGCTTGAGATACCCATGGTGAGTATAGAGACTTATGCTATCCAACTGTTCCTGCGTAAATCCTGCCTCTGAATTTTCAATGCCCTCCTTAAATTGGGTTACCGTTGAACTGAGCTGCTTACTGAAAGGATACTTTTCCGGGTTTTGCAGCTGCTTTACAAGCTCGGGGAAATTCACGTACAGGTCCTGCTTTGGAAATAAGTGGATTGCCGACCTGAATAAATCTCCCATACTTTGTCCGGATTCCTTAAAGTAATTTATATTTCCCTCCTCCATTTGTTGCTCATCAAGATTGTACCAGCAGGAAAGATTAACACCAGATAATCCTCCTCCAGAGTGCAGGAGAGCAGCCCGCTTTCCTCCTATTGCAGGCATTTTTTCCCAAACGTGCAGCAGCTGTCCCAACCTGATATCCACCGGCCCTGCATAAGAAAACCCAAAACCAAGGTCTACTTCACAGGATCGGAGATAGGGATCTGCTAAAATTATATCCTTATGCTCCATCAGTAGCTGGTAATTTTCAATAAGTGCAGGAATAAATCCGCGTTGAGCCAGTTCGGTCTTTTTTAGCATAGGTTTATGGATTGCGGGTTAATGATCAGGAATCTCTTCTGTTGAGTACAAAGTTAAAAAGGGGGTGCGCCAAAGCGTGTCGCCGTCGAAAGAAAAACACCCCTGCAGGTTAGTGAAATTCAAACCACCGCTTGTGCATACTCTTTAAGAATTTTTTATCCGTCACAGGGAAACCTGAAGCGGAGCCCAGTACGGTATCAATACCACAGTAAGGGCATATGGCCGTGGTATATTCCCCATTTCGTTCATCTACCCAACACTCAATTTCCTGCGGCAGAAAAGTTGTCTCACAGAAAAAGCATCCGCATATTTCACTTTTTAAAGTTACTGTCTTGTGTATAGCACTGGCCCGATGTGCTGCAAGTAAATACTCTTCTGTATGTTCTTCCATATGGTAAATTATTTAAGCATGAGGGATAATTTTACACAAAGAAACATTCTTTTAACCGTAGCAGGACTGAAATGCCAGGCTTGTCGTTTGAGAAAATTTCAGGGGGAATGGTAGTAATTTCACAAATAGTAAACAGGTACTACCTTTTCCCTACTTTCACTATGCTCAAACCTATTCTATTGGGTCTCTTATGCTTTATTTACTCTTTTCTGTACATACTTTCTCAGGCGGGCTTCGTCTATAGAGGTAACAGCACCTACACCTTTACCAACCAAACAGAGGAAACCATGTCCATAACCCCGCTTTATAAAGCTCTTGACTTTTGGGAGTACGGAATTGAGTATGGAGAATATGAGAAAAGAACAAAGATCCTGGATACCCTCAGTTATAGAATCTTTAAGCCTTACCACATTAATAAAATCTTTCCCTTACGACACCTGGGAAGCAGTATAAAACTCCATCCGGGAGAAAAAACAACTTTTTATATAAATGAAGAGCCTATCCGACAGCAAGAGAATGCCATGGTTCTTTTCGTACAAATAAAGGAGCAGCACTTTTATATGATTACTGACTTCTGGGAAAATGATCAGTTAAACTTCCTGGAAGAATTGTATCCTGCAACTCCCGGAATGGTGGGGGTAGTACAAGATGCTTCCAGAATTTACCTCCTACACAGCATTTTGGACTACTTCTTTCTTTTCCTGTTTATTTACTTCCCCTACTGGTTTTTAAAGTCGGTTTACAACTGGTTATTTGGAGGAAAAAAAATTCCCGGACTATTAAAAGCAAGCGAGTACAATTTGCTTAAAAATGAATAATGGGTGATTGTATATTCCGCGGGCATTAAGTGAATAAATCCTCTGCGTCATTTGGCCTTTGAGCATTATGTGCAAAGCTATTTAATAATTGGTCCATTTGACTGTTTTGTTCAACCACAACATATCCATCCAGACCATTTTCATTATTCTGCAGTTCCCCCCACACAAAAGCTAAAGCCTCTCCTATTTGGCCTGCATAATGTGCCTGACCATGGGTTAGAACATGAATTAATTCTTCCATAGCTTGCCTGATACTGTAATAGTTCATTTTTTTAAATTTACATTTTCAATTATAAATATCTAAAATTTCACCTTTACTGATACCACAAATTCTTTTAATTTTTTTTCAAACTTTTTCACCTCCCACAAATCCCTGCATAGCCACAATATTCACAGCCCTTTTCATCCTCCCGCTGGTCGAAAGGTTTATCTCCGGAAAGAATATCCTGAAAGATAGTTTTTAGCTGCTCTTCTGTTGCTTCCTTCATGTTTTCAGTTAATAAACTTAGCTCCTCCCCATCCATACTAAGGCGGCCATTAAAGCCTCTGCTGTAGAGTTCTTTGCTGTTGTATAGCGCCGGGTGAAGCTTTTTATCCGGCAGACTTTCGGGCTCATTTTTGGTGTAGAGGAGCGTGTAAAGCAATACCTGCATAGCTGCTTTGTTCCGATGGGCAATTTCCCTGTCAAAAAGCCCGGCAATGTTTTGAAAGGCACGGTGGTCCTTACCTGTTTTATAATCCAACACCCGGATGCTTCCCTCTTTTTCATCCACACGATCAATATTTCCCTGCAGGCGCATGGTGTAAAGATCTTCTCCGAAAGGCACCTCTATGGCCATAGTATATTTTTTCTCAAGGCCCAGGATCCGGAAGGGAGCATGTGCCTTGTCTACATCCAGCACCTGCCCGACCATTTTGGCTACCATGTGCAGCGGAAGGCTGTTCCTGCCCAGGAACGGAACCAGCCCGAAACGGCTTTCAAATGCATTCAGCACCCTTTTCAAAATTGGAGTGTCAGTAATCTTTTGTTCAATTCCCTCTCTCGTCACCTCAACTCCCTCTCCAAATTCTTTATAGAAATCTTCCAGCACCTCGTGCATCAGGAGGCCAAAAACAGAGTTATCCACCTCTTCCTGCACCTCATCGGGTTCCTGTATTTTCAGGAGATAGCGAAAGGCAAACTGCAGGCGGCAGTGCAACCAGGTATTAAGGGCACTGGGAGAAAGTGCCTTTGCCGGCTCCCCGTTATCCGTAAAGCGCAGCAGTGCCTCCCTGAGCTCTTCCCTGCTGATACTAATGCCAAATGGATTTTGAGGGCTTGCCTGCAGATGGAGGTGCTGAGCCTTTAGCTGCGGCCACAATTCATGCTGCAACTGCTTTACATAGCGGCTCAGCTCGCCCTGCTTTCCGCCGGAACGATAGGTACTGTAAAACAGGTGAATATTCTTTGCCCGCTGCAGCAGGCGGTAAAAATGATAGGCATAGATAGCATCATGCTCATCGGTAGTAGGCAAACCATAGGCGGTACGGATGAAATACGGTATCAGTGAGGATTCATCAGATGCGGCAGGTACTACACCTTCATTGAGGCTGAGCACATATACATTATCAAAATCCAGGCAGCGGGTTTCGAGCATCCCCATCAACTGAAGGCCCTGGAGGGGTTCTCCGGTGAATGGGATCTTCAGTTGATGCAGGAGGTGGCGCAGCAGCTTTTCCAGCAGTTCGGTTGTCATCCGGGCGCCCACTTCTTCGGCAATCTCCAACATGCGCTCCAGATGAGTGCGGGTACGGGAAATATACTCTTCTTCCAGGGTAAGTTCCCGCTTCTCTTCCTGGCGGAGCTGGCTGTTGACCAGTTCCAGCACCTCCAGCAGGTATCTTCCACGGGCAATCCCTCCTTCTGCACAGCTAAAGATTGCCGCCAGTTTCGGGCTTTTCCGCAATGCTTCACCACTTACATAGTTCTGGTTATTGCGCTCAATATTGCTGAGCATTTGCTGTACCTGCAAGGGATCCAGCCCTCTGATATAGGCATGGCGCAGCAGGCTTACTACCGGTTTATGGTGAAAGAAATCGGCCCCGGCTTCTTTTCCCTGCTGACAGCTCCGCTGAAGATCCAGCAGTGCCTCCATAAGGCTGTAAACAGGGGTAATGCGCAGCGGCACCCCCATGGTTACATTGATAGTCGAATTTTCCAGCTCCTGAGGCAGCTGGTAAAGAAGCGGGAAAAGCTGGCTTTCGTCGGGCATTACCAGGGCAGTGCGTGTGAGCTGATCATTGTTTGGTACAGGACCCTCCTTAAGTTGTTCCTGTAGCTGCCGCCCCACTTCCCTGGCCTGCACATGCTCCAGGGGAAGGGCCGTTAAGCTGACCTTTTCGGCCAGTTTTGTTGCCAGCCTGTTGGGGATCTCTGCAGGGAAGGTGGGAGCAAATTCTTTATCCTTTTGCCAGCGCCGCAGGAATTTCCCTGCCTCCTGTTCCGGCTTTAGCAGGTGCGCATCCACATCCCAGAAGATGTTTGCCTTTCCTTTGTGTAACAATTGTTTCATGACCCTTTCCTCTGCCCTGGTAAGGGCATTAAAGCCGCAGAACAGGACCTTATCCGCAGGCAACTGCTCTGCCAGATCCCTATTTTCAGCTGCCATCCTGGCAATAAGCCCATTATAGGCAATTCCTTCGGCTATGAGTTTTTCCCTGAAACCTTTATAAAGTTCCGGCAGCACTTTCCAGAAAGCAAGGAACTTCTTTTTGAAGGTAGAATCAGCTTCACTTCCCTGCCGGAAGCCAGCCCAGAAACGGCTTAAGGCCAGCTTCTGAGCTTCGGTTAAAGCAGATTCTGCCTCCAGGCTATTCAGATCCTTCAGGTGAAAAAACACTTTTTCCGCAGCCACGCACTGCTGATCCAGACTGTTAAAGTCTTTCAGGATGATCTCTGCCCAGGAATAAAACTGGTCGAAGCTCTGCTCCCCCGGCATAAGCTTTTGGTAGAGCGGAAACATTTTAAAACAGAGCAGCAGGTTGTCAGCCGGGCGTAGATTTGAAAATTGCTCTGTAAACTCCTCCATGCTCATCACCTTAGGTGCCCAGATCGGCTGTTTGCTTTTACCGGCAAGGTGGCGCAGCAGGAATTGTCCCGCCCTGCGGTTAGGGAATACTACCTGCAGCCGGTTGAGCTGACTGCCATAGGTGCTAAGGATATGACCGGCTACTTCTTCAAGAAAATCCATTTTTAGTTTTGAGTAGTGAGTATTGGGTATTGAGACTGTCCGGAGGCATCTCCTCCATTTGCAGATACGGGGCTGCGTTTAAGAAGCAGGTTCTACCTTCTCCACAGGGTTTTGCTCTTCCAGGTAAAGGAGATACGCTTCCACCTGCTCATAACCCATGCGGCTTAGCTGGGCCATATAACGGCGCAACTGGGTCTTGTGGCTGCTCTTTCGCTCCCCGGTCTTATAGTCGATCACTATTGCCTTTTTGTCTTTTAGTAAGATCCTGTCAGGCCGATGGATCCGGCCGTCATCACTCAGAATGGATTGCTCATTGAGTACCTCCCATTCGTCTGAAAACCAGGAAGCTATTATTGGGTTGGAAAAAAGCTTTTGCATCCTGCCCTTCAGCACCTCGCTGTCTTTGCGGCTGATCTCTCCCTTTAACTGCATATTGTGCAGGATTCCGGGAAGGGAACCGGCCTGCTTTACCAACGAAAGAATATCATGTACCATGGTACCGTAATCTACCCTTGCGGCAATATTTTCGTTCTTTTCAATATGCAGGGGCTTGGCATGGCGCCGCAGGCGAAGGAGCTGGTCCCAGTGCTGCAAGGGTTCGGTAAACACCTTCTCAAGCGGAACATCCGGCGCTGTTCTTCTCTCACTCTCCTGCATGCTCCCATAGCAAAGTTCACTGAAGGGAAATTCTGTTTCCCCTGCCCCGGCCGTTTTTTCTACTTTTTCCTTAGCAGCCAGCGTTTCCTGCATCACCCATCCCATATGCCGGCTGTCTCCTTTTGTTTCCTCAGCGGTAATGATAAGCACTTCTTCAGCCCTGGTAAGGGCCACGTACAGGAGATTCAGGTTATCCAGGTAAGCCTGGTACATCTCCTGGAGATGATCGAAACCAAAGCAGCTGGCGGATAGATTACTGCTGTAAGTGACAGGAAGCTTACTCAGCGACAGGTCATCAAAAAGAAGTATCCTTTTGCTGCCATCCGCCAGTTTGCCTGTACCTGCCCAGATAATATTGGTTTTCCCCTGCGTATCCACATCCAGTTTCCAGTTGCAGTAAGGGATGATCACGACAGGATACTGCAGGCCTTTGCTTTTGTGAATAGTGATGATGCGGATAGCCTCCGGAGCCTCTTCTCTTTTCAGGTTTTGCCTTACCCCTTCCTCTTCCCACCACTCCAGGAAACCACCGAGGTCACCCTTTTCTTCATGGCTGTAGCGGTGAACCTCATTCATAAAAGCCTCCAGGTAATGCTCCTCTTCCTGCAGCTTTTCAAGTTCGAAGATGCGGGAAAGGCGACGACAAAGGTCATAGAGCGGCATCCGGCTTAAGCTGATGTGTCCTTCAATAAAAGCTTCGGGAAGCAAACCGGCAAGATCTGCCAGTTCAGTAACGCTGCTTTTCTCCAGGGAGGCAGCCGTAAAGCCTGATGCAGCCCTGCCGCTATCGGCGTAAAACTTTATAGCCGCAGAAAGGGCTGGCTTATTCTTAAAATTATGAAGATAGTAGAGCAGGTTTACCATGAGCTGCACACTGCCGGCAGCTTTTAACTGCAGTGCATCTTCGCTGAGCACATCAATGCCTTCACCGGCAAGGTAAGCTGCCAGTGCCCTGGCATCTCCATTACTTCGTACCAGCAGGGCAATATCCTTCAGGGGATAACCCTGTGCCTGTACCTCCTTAATATTCTCCAGCAGCAATACTTTTGCCTGGTCTTTAAAAGAAAGCCCCAGGGCCTCTTTGCCCCTTTTCCGGTCCTGCACCAGCTGGACCTTCACAAAACCTTCGCGGCACCCGGGTTTCTTTTTAGCTTCCGGGAAAAGCTGTTCGGCATTCTGATAAACAGCGGTGATATTATCCAGGAGACCGTTAATAATCTGATGCTCCTGCTCAGGAAATTCCCGGCCGACCAGTTTCAGCTCTGCTTCCCCGGAAACCACTTCCGCGGCTCCTTTAAAAAAGTTATTATTGAAGGCAATCACCTCCGGACAGCTACGCCAGTTATGGATGAGCTGTTCATTGCCGGCACCGGGGAGGGCAATGCCAACCTCCTGCAGCATCAGGCGCAGGTCACCGCCACGCCAGCGGTAAATACTTTGCTTCGGGTCGCCCACAATAAGGTTTTTATTGCCAAAGGCCACGCTGTTCTCTACCAGGGGCAAAAAATTACGCCAGTGCAGGCGGCTTGTATCCTGGAATTCATCGATCAGGAAATGGGCATAGCGGTTACCGGTCTTTTCATATACAAAAGGAGCATCTGCTTCCCCGATAATCGCGTTTAACAGCTCTGCCACATCAGAAATCAGCAGTACATTATTTTCCTGCCGGTATTTTTCCAGCAGCTGCATATACTGCCCCAGCAATGCGCAGGCAGTAAAATGCTCCAGCACGATGCAGGCGGAGTTGTATTCTCCAAAAAAATTATCATATAGCTGAACAGCCTCCTCCATTGGGGGGAGCAATTGTTTTTCAGCAATACTGTCTATAATCGCTTTTTTACCCTTTGCCAGTCCCCCCGAATACCAGTTCATCTCTCCGCTGATGGTATTTCTTACCCGGTTTTTAGGTTCAAAATCTGAACCGGTCACCATCCGGTTAAAATAATTGGCGGCACTACCCCTCCCATAGGTAAAGTCAAGAATAGTCAGACCACTATCTTCAATAGCCTTCAGTCCCTGCTGCCCCCATTCCCGCATCTGTCCTTCAAAATCCCTTTTCACTTCCCGGGCTTTATCCAGGAAGGCCTGGGAGCTCTTCGGATTTTTGCTTAGGGCAAGCAACTCTTCTGCCTGTGCCATAAAGCCTTCCTTCACCACCTCCCCTATCAGCTTATGCAGGTTTTTGCGGATGTCCCATGACTTGCCCTCGCTTAGCTGCTGGGAAGAAAAGCGGATAAGCCAGTTCTGCAGGTGCTGATCCTTCTCTGCCTTATCCATTAGCTGGTCAGTAAGCTCTGCCATCACCCTGGCGGTATTCAGTTCAATTTTGTAAGTGGCGGGGAGATCAGCTTCGCGGGCAAAATTGCGAACGATCTTTTGAAAAAAGCTATCGATGGTACTTACGCTGAAATGGCTGTAATTATGGAGGATACCCACTAAAGCTGCTTTTGCCCTCTTCTGCAATTCAGCGGCATCGATAGGAAGTATCTCCAACAGGCCTTTCCCCATCCCTTGCTCTGTTTCTCCCGCTGCAAGCTTTTCCAGCTCCGCCAAGATCCGCTCTTTCATCTCTTTGGTAGCTTTATTGGTAAAGGTCACTGCCAGGATATTGCGGAAGGAAGAAGGACTATCCTGCTTCAGCAATAACTGCAGGTAGTTCATGGTGAGGGCATAGGTTTTTCCGCTACCGGCAGAGGCGCGCAGAATCGTTAAACTCATTTGATAAGGCTTTGGTTGAAAAGGTTCACTAAAGTATGATGATTAGCAGCTTCAAAAAAATGCTTTTAGTGGCTTATAGTACACCATAGAAATAATTGATCCCAATTCAAAAAGGGGCTCTTCGTATCTCTACAGGCTAATTTTCCAAAGCATTTATTCTTGCTTTAAAATAACAGCTGCAGCAAAAAGGAATTACCCATAAAATGGATGATCTTCTGTGCCTGTTCCCTCAGGATAATTTCCAGGCGGGAGTACAGATTATCCTTCTCCTCCTCCGGAAAAGAATGCAAGAAACTTTGGACCAGGCTATGAAATGAGAGCGCCTCTAAATATTCCACTGAAAAAGACCGGAAGTCTGCTTTAAAGCGCGGGAGCATTCCCGATAATTGTTGAAGAAAACTTTGCTCTGAGAACATTCCTGCCTGCAGTGGTTTTGCCAAAATCCATATTGGATGTTCCAGAAAGTTAGCCCCCTCTTTTTCTGCTCCAAATAGAGGAAAACGGGTCAAGCTCCTGTATACGTGGTAACAATGTGGATAATGCTTTTCCAAAGTATAGCCGGTCATTACCATAAAAAAGAGGTTAATCACGAAAGATGATATATTCTCCACTGCAATTTCCTTCAAACCCATTTCCCAGGTCTCTCTCTGCACACCACAAAAAAAGTAGCATGTTCATCTTTCAATAACAGGTATTTCACAAAAGGAGACCCTTCCCTAAGCTTAATCCGGGAGACGTCATGAGAGAAGGAATTTAAATAATATTGCTGGCTGTCCATATGCTAATTTTTGAGCAATTTACCAGGCAATGGAGGGAAGCACCTGCTTTTGTCAAGCCTGGCATTTAAAAAAAACCGGATTAGGACAGGAATTGATATAAAGCCTGGATTGGCTATCCAACTTACCAAACATCACTACTTCTTCCCCTGCAAAGCCTCTTCTATAATCCTGCGCAAATGCGCCTTAGTATCTTCTGGAAAATCTCCTTTTAGCATCCACTCAGCATAACCCGGTTCATCTAATATTCTTTTGCCTTTGTGCTTGCCGAAATTGTAAAGATATTCTCCTTCTTTGCATATAATCTTCCGGTTATAATCCACAAAACCTTCCTCCCGGCAATAATCAGACAATCCCATCACCTCCTTGCCGAGATCTTCGTAATACTCCAGCTGCCCGAGGATGACCTGTAGAGTTGCATTGGTATCCGCATGGGCGGAGTGGGCACCCTTTAATTCTTCTTTGCAATAAAATTTCAATGCTGCTGCAAGTGTCCGCTCCTCCTTTTTACAGAAGATCCGGTAAGCATCAATAACATTGGCATTTGTAAATGGATGTGGCAAACCTGCCCTGTAAAACTCTTCAATCAATATGGGTACATCGAAACGGATGCAGTTATAACCTATAAAATCGCAGTCCTGCAAAAAGGCAAGCAACGATTTGCTGATCTGCCGGAAGGTAGGTTTATCTTTAACCATCTCATCTGTTATTCCATGTACAGCAGTGGCTTCGGGAGCAATGGGCATTTCAGGATTAAAACAGGCTTGCTTTTCTATCCTTTCACCATCAGGCATTAGCTTAATGACCGCCAATTCCACTATGCGGTCCTTACCAACATCCAAACCTGTTGTTTCCAGATCGAATACACATACAGGGCGGGAAAGCTTTAGTTTCATATAAAAAAATTCAATTGCGATGATATTCCTTTCATCTTACAAACAATCTAAAACTTTCCGGCAAACTTTCAAAATAGTCAAGCTTGACGATATGAAATTACTTTTTCCATTGAAATTTACATTTGGATACCACTAAAAATCATAAAGTTTTCTATACGTACCCCGAAACTGACTTTATACATAGTTTCATTGTGAAATTCAATGGCCAGGTTCATACCTTCTGTTATTTTCTAAACTGCAGGAACTTTGAACTTAATTATTTACTTTGAAAAAGCATTTTTCATAGATCACAATCAAATTGAAAGTTAATTTATCCTATATTCCATTTTATGAACTCAACATACAGCCCTAGAATTGAATCATTAAAAAGGACTGGAGAGGACATCCAACAACTGGAAGCCCGCCTTCAGGACCTTCTTTCCTTCAAAAATTTTATTAAATGGCCAGCTGGAATGCCTGCATCAGCCGATCCTTCCATTGTTTGTATTGGGGTAAGTCCTGGTAACAGCCCTGCCACAGAACATAAAGGCTTAACCATAGAAGAAATGTCAAATGAGTCACCTTCTTTTGGTATACCACATAAAGGTCTTTTCTATGAGGACAGAAAAGGCTACTGGAAGAAAGTCCGGGATTTAAGTAGCCAAATTTTACAGAAAATAGCACCTGAATTAACTGAGAATGAAAGGCTATCTCTTGTTGCTCACCTGAACTTGAGCACAGGTCTTTCTGGTAAGGGTACGGCTGATTTGATTGAAAAGGACATTACGGAGTGGGTATCCTGGTTATTAAATACAAGATGGCAGCCGGATATAATTTTACTTTTTGGATTAAGTGGCATTTTCGGAATAAGCAAGCGAACAAAAAATGCAGACATCAACAAAATCAGGGATTATTGGAATCATCCGGAAGGATTGACAATTGACTGGAGCAAGCCAGATTGTGAAGAAAAATTTGATAACTATTCTTATCGAAAGTGGAATGTGAAGAATAAAAAAGGAAAAAGAATCCAGGTCATTTCATGGCCAAACCATCCTTCGCGGCACCCATTTTCAAACCCTGCAAAATGGCAGGAATCAATTAATAGGATACCATTCAATAAGGAATTCTAAAGCCAAAGAACCTGGCCACCCTAATAAAAGAAATATTAATAATCTACAAAGCTCTTTTACATTTCCTGACTCCATTAGAATGATTCTCAAATTATATCTTCCTCTTTTTTAACATTTTTATGCAAACAAAACCACCTCAGCTCAACCTGGAAATAAAAACAGAAACCATTGCCACCATACAATCTTCTTTTGATCGTATTGCCAAAGATTTAATGGAAAACTGGTCACTTAGGGTAAATGATAAGATTTACTCCTTCACTGAAATTGAATTTTATTTCTTTTTGGATGGTCTTCATGAAGATAATTCCACCCATGAGCATAATTATAATCAGGGCTTATGGAGATTTCATTCTCAGGGAATAGACATCACTTTTCAATCAACTGATAAAAGTGATGGCGGAATCCTAATTAGGGGCATAAATATAGAAGATCAGTTTATTAATGGTCCGAAAAGGGTACTTGAAACAATCTTCAGAAACTTTGCTCCAGTTACGAAAACACATCAATCCTTTGGTCTGATTCCAGGATCCGCCAATCATACAGGAACTATATTTAAAGTTGCAAGGCATGGATTATCAAACAAACAGGACAATATCTATAAAAGTGAACCATATCGATATTTCACCAGGATTGAAGACTGGAATATAAAGCATGTAAATGGGGCGGAAAAAGAAAGAATAAAAAACGCAAGCACTGAACTATGATAACGGATTCAGATACTAACTTCCTTTATCTGTCCCCTTTGCTTGAACAAAACTATAAATCTTTTTTCAATAGATTTATTCGCATTTTAAATGAGCATAAGACAGAATATGGTTTTTTGCCAGCTACCAAAGATGTATGGGCATTGGATTATATGCCGATCCAAATTGGCAAAGAAGATTTTATTCAATTCATCTATTACCCTGATTATTTAAGAAAATATAAAAAATGGCTTAAAACTATATCCCATCCGGAAATCATTTGCCAGGAAATACACATTTACCCGGGAAGGACTGACATTATATTGGATGGCGGTAATATAATTAGGAATAAAACTATGGTCATAATGACCAACAAAATTTTCCAGGAAAATCCACACTACCAGAAAAACAGGTTAGTCGAAGAAATAGAAAGGCTACTGGGGTTGAGGCTTATCATCATTCCTACTGAACCCGAAGACTGGATTGGCCATGCAGATGGTATAGTTCGATTTTTAAATGGTGATACAGTTCTTATCAATAACTACAAGAAAGAGAAAGGATCCTACTATTGGCAATTGGAAATGGCCTTGAAAAATGCCGGATTACAATATATTGAAATACCCTATAATCCCTACCCGAATAAAAATAATACAGACGCCTCCGGAATTTACATCAACTTCCTGGAAATGGAAAACATCATCTATATACCTGTTTTTGGCTTAAAAGAAGATGATCAGGTCTTTCAACTGTTTGAAACTTTATTTGCTGGTCAACAAGTTATACCTGTTGATTCAAAGGAAATTGCAAAAGAAGGGGGTGTTTTAAATTGCATTAGCTGGAACATCAAAATATAAGTGGCACTCTTAGCTTTTTTGAAGGTAGGCCCCAAAAAAAACCTTTGTGCTGGCATCCTCACCCTTTCCTCCCCTTCACCAGTTCCTTATCGATCTTCACAAATCGGTGGTCGTACACAAAAGGCTCCCACTTTTTTATCTTTACCTTTGAAAAATCCGAATGCCGTGCATTGAGGACAAAATTGTTTTCCTCCGGAACTAACGCTGAAGGAACCCTGAGCAGCAGGCTATTGCCTGCTTCGTACCAGGCAGAACCCATAGGTTGAGAAATTTGATAACTACTTTCCAGCTTCCAGTCTTCCGGCAATTCCCTGCGGTCTATCGTAGTTACAGAAAGATTATCAGGCAGGTCCAAAACCATCATAATATAGGAAGCACCTAAGATGCCCTGTCCCATTTTATGGACCATGTTTTCCAGGGAAGCCAGGGAACGGTTCGAGGCAGTGTAGATCACGAACTGGCCTTCTTCGTTCCAGCGACCGGAATAACCGGGAGCAAAAAGGCGGTCTGCAAATTTTTCATATACGATGCGGTATAATTCCATCCTCAGACAGCATAACCGTGGGCAATCCGCATGAGTTGCTTCTCTACTTCTGATATCCCGGAAATAGAATGCAGCAGCTCTACCGGTCTTTTATTCTCCAGACCAGGAGAAGGTATTTCCAGCCAGTCCATAAATTCGGCAGTGGAACCAAACAATTCATCTCCCAGGGCAAAGAGCCGATGTAGTTTCAGGAGCTTTTCTGCAGGATCGCTTTTAAACTTCTTTTTGGAGTTACGGTAGTTGTCAACTGTCTTGGGATCTATACCTACAAAACCAGCCAGTTCATCTTTTCGAAAGCCGGTATGCTTTTGCAGGGAAATAAAATAGCTGGCCTCCAGCCCCTCCTGGGCCTTGCTCACCAGGGCCAGGTTCCCTTCCACCACTAACAGATCATCTTTTAAACGGCTGCTCATAATTTAATTCCTTTCTGATACTCAATAAATATACGGAAATTTCCTTTACTCAAATGAATTTTTCCTTATAAATTTTTCCGGCTCAATATCAGCAAGTATGGCACCATAGAATCTCCTTTACACAAACGTTTAACTTTTTGTGGAAATATTCCCTTATATTTGAATATGCTTAACAGGATTTTCCATAATCTCGTGACACAATTTCCCCTTCTGTTCCAGGAGGAGGACTACTCGCACCTGGCATCACCGATCCTCTGTTTAGGTTTATTGTTTCTCCTATTCCTCTGCAGCCTGTACTTCTGAGCGGAAGGTGATAAGGAAATAATTCGCTAATCCTCAGGGGTCAATCCCTTCCCGGCTAAGCCCTTTTCCTTCCCTCTTGTAATAGCCTGCTGTTGATGAACTCCCTGGCTGCCCCGCTGCATCAGTCCCAGATAAGTATCCACCTCTTCCTCGTTCAGATGGGGATATTTCCTGTACAGCTCTAAACGCTGATACTGCTCCCTGTATTCCTGCATTCCTTTTATCTGGCCCTGCAGACTCTTAATCATTTTAAAATAAGCTTTCTCCAGCTGCTGGTCACCGGCATTTAATTTGATGGCGGCTGTACGTTTTAGCGGCGGCCTGTCAGAAGCAGAGCTCTCCCTGGCAGCTGCCTCCTCCCCTTGTACCTCCGGTTCCTTTTTCAACCGTAATGGCTCCTGTTTTTTGGCTTCTTCCTTTGCCGGGGCCGACCGATGTTGTTGCCCTGTTTTGGCTGAAGCCTCCAGCAACTGCAAAAGCTTTTGCTGGTTATTAATCAGTGCCACTTCACGGATGGAAAAGCGGACTTTCACACCATCCATTTCCTTTTCAATAAAGCTTTCCTGCAGCTCTTTCACTACCTCTTTCCGGGCCAGCTGCGGATATTGCTTATCATAGATCAGCTTTGCCACCTCCTCCCTCAGGGGGTGCAAATGGGTCAGGTGCTTTGGCTGGCTGATATCTGAATTTTCCAGCTGACGAAGCTCCAGCAGTTTTCCGGCCTTGATTTCCGCATTAAAATCTTTAAAAAGAGGCACTTCTACTTTTACCAGGACAGGATTTTCCTTTTTTCCTTGATTTAACTCCATGATCAGTTCCTGATAGGTGGCATTATACTGTGCCCCGGCCTTATCCCGGTCATTGGCCAGGATTACTTTGGGTATTTTATGCAGGCTGATGATCTCCTTTACTGCATTCAGCTGATCGTGGCCAGGATTGCCTGCCGTACTGGCAAAAACCGTATTGAGCTGCTGCAGTTCTTTTTTGTGGAGCTGGTAATAGCTCATCCCGTCAATAGGATGCTCTGTCAGCACCAGCTGCTCCACAGCAGCCCTGCTGTTTTTGGTGGCACTGGAGATCCAGAGCCCGCCGCGTTTGCCCAGCATTCTTTCTCCTTCCGCATTTTTCAGCGCCATCCCCACCACCTTATTTCCGGCTGCCTCCCGAAGCGGGAAAGCCCAGAATTTGCCATCCGGCGCTTCGTTCAGCAGCACCTTCCCCTTAAAAGCCCTGGCCCTTATGGTATCCTCTTCAAGGAACCGGCTCCGCAAAAAGCTTTCATCCTTCAGGCCTTTTTCCCGCAGGATCCTGTCCATCACCAGCCGATGCTTTCGCTGCTGCTCTTCTGCATCTGACAAAATTTGCTCATTCACTTTTTTCTGCACTTTTACCTGGTTACTTGTAGCAGAGCTTCCAATATACTCACCGCCGGAATGGAAAGTACGGAGGGTCAGCCTTGCTTCATCTAAACTCTTCTTTTCCCTGCTTATGATAAAATCCACCAGGGTCCCTTTATCCTTCTGATCAAACTGGTTCACATAATAAGAAGGTACAGGATAGCGATCACTAATGGGTACATACACTTTATCCCCTCTTTCCTCATGAAAATAAGCCTGGTACCTTTTTGTATTCCGGGACTTTTCAAGAACATACCCGCTGCGCTCCAGGTACTGGCGAATGTCCACATGCTCCCTGTACCACTGGAGCTCCTCCCTTTTTTTCCGGTGAAAAATATTTTTCATGGCATGTATTGTTTTATGATTTTTAATTTAATATTTTTATTGTTATAAAGAAAGCATCTATTAAAGAGATTTTTTCGCCTGATGAACAGCTCATTTTTGGTAGCTGGTATAATAGTTTAATTATTTAATTATGGGCCTTTACAATTCCTGAAAGGGGGTTTGGGATCATGAAACTTTTGCAGCTTTTCTTTTCGCTTTTTTCACCTTTTAAAGGTTCCGGGAGCCGCAATTACAGGGGCATCCTGTCCATGACCTATCGCTGGGGCAATGAAGACCAGCAGGAAAAACAACAGCCTAAAGCTGCCCGCCTGCGCAGGAAAATACTTGAACTGGTCGCCACTCAGAAGAAGGCCCACATCCGGGAGCGCATTCAAATCCTATCCGATAATTTTTTAAACAATACCGACCATGGAAAACATCAATGAAATTCTCACAAGAGAACTGACTGCATGCCGGCTTGACATGTGGTCACAACAACAGTCATTCTTCAAAAAGGTGGATGCAATTCCGCTATGGCAGAAAGGCCTGTTTTTAACGGCTTTATGTATGCTTGTTTGTAGCAGTGCAATGGCACAGACAGAAACCATCACCCGCCTGACGCAGGTAAAAGTATGGGTCAACAGCATTGTCAACATTATCTTTATCATTGCCATTTTGTATGCCTCCATTATGTGCGTGCTGAAATTCGTGCGCCAGGAACAGGGAGCCTGGGGTTATGCTTTCGGCGTGCTGATCGCATTCATTCTCTGGGGTGGATTTACCACCTATAAGAATGACATTTTCAATTTAATGGGCGGCAGTAACCTAATGGTAGTGGAATAATGAACACCTACAAAGTACTGGAAAAACCTTCCGGAATTTTTGGGCTGCGATTTGAGGATATGGCCGTCCTGATGGCGGTCATTATCCTCAGCCTGTTTCCCCTTAACCTGCTAAAGGTATGGATAGAGTTGCCAAAATGGATCACCCTTGTGGCCTACGGCATTATCCTGGCAACATTCATCCTGCTTAGAAGAGCCAATAAGAAAAAAGTACCGGGATTCCTCTTTTCCTGGTTTGCCTACCATTTTTTGACTCCCCGTCATGTGTTCATCAAAAAACCCTTAGACATTTTTTGCCATGTTGTTTACCAGGAAAAAGAAAAGCAGGGATCTGGCAGAAGCCATCCCCATCCACACCATCGAAAATGATAAGGTGGTGTTTAAAGACGGACGGGTGGCTGCAGGCTTCCGCATTGCCCCCGGGGTTATGGAAAGCTGGTCCTCCGGTGAATTTGAAACCTTAAACGAAACTCTTTCCAACCAGATCGGGATGCTGCCAACGGGCACCGTAATCCAGAAAACAGATATTTATTTCGACCGTGAATACCAGTCCGACCTGAGTGGCAGGGAATACTTTGAAACCAGGCTGAACAGGCATTTTATGTACCGGCTTGTTCTGGACCACACAGGCTTCCTTTTTCTGAGCTTTCCGGATGTAAGGCAGCCGGCACAAAAAAGGAATCCGCTGAATACCCTTTTAAACTATTCTTTTGAAAATCCATTCGAACATATCGAAGAAAATCTGGACGTGGCCGAAAGAAAAGCAGAGGAATTTATCAATGGTCTGCAAGGCTGGGGAGGGATTACTTTCGGCAGGTTAAGAGAGCCCGAACTAAAGGAGCTCTACAGCCGATATTATACCCTTAACTTTCAGCAACCTTTTCAGCAGGGCGTATATGCGGATATCAGCCAGTCCGCCGGCGGACTACAGATTGGAGAAAAGCACCTGTGGCTTGTCAATATGAAAGGACAGGGCATGCATATTTATGATGCTGTCCGAAACCAGCAGGGCGTCACCAGCGCCTATACCTATATGCTGGGAAATCACCTGCAGGTTCCTCACATCTTAACCACTTCTCTTTGGGTGGATGACACCGAAAAACAGCTGAAAAGCCTGGACAGGGAGAAAAGGCTGAACAGCAACCTGGAGTGGATGTCCACCCAGGACAATGAAGTAAAGGCAAGATTAATAGATGAGTTCACTGATAAGGTGCGTTCACAGTCCGGCAGGATCGTCAGCATCAATGTTAATGTAGCCGTTTATGATGCTGACTACCCACTGAATAAAAAGTTCCTGGAAAACACCCTGGCAGCCTTTCGCTCCATGTCGGGAGCAGAGTGCATAGTGGAGTCCTGTGATACGCTCCCCCTTTACTTTGCCAATACCCCCGGCAATGCAGCCAACAACTACCGCTGGTTACGCACCTCCGGTGAGATCGGGGTGAAATACTTCAACTTCCTGGGCAACTACCCTAGTGAGCTTAAAGGAGACCTTTTATGCGACCGTTTCCGCAATCCGCTGCTGGTGAACTTTTTCAATCCCGAGCTTACCAACCAGAATGCCGTTGTGGTGGGGCCTTCCGGATCAGGAAAATCCTTTACGGTAGGCTATTTCCTGGTCCAGCGCTATGAGCGAAAGGCCAGGCAGATCATCATAGATGTAGGCGGATCTTACAAAAACCTGCTCATCAGCCTGAACGGGCAAAAGTTCGAAGAGACTTATTTTGAATACGATCCGGCAAAGCCCATGGCTTTCAACCCTTTCCTTGTGGCATACGAAGAGGGAAAGTACCTGGTCAGCAATGAGAGGATCAATTTCCTGATGAGTCTTTTCTTCCGGATCTGGCGGGGGGATAAAACCGAAGAAGTGGAGCAGGTGGAGAAATCTATCCTGAAGGAACTTATCAGGAAATACTATGTCTGGCTGGGAAAAGAGCGCAGCTTAAGGCCCTGCCTGAACAGTTTTTACACCTATTGCCAGCAGCTGGCCGGCAGAAAGGAGCATGAGGACGGAGATGATTTCCATTATTTTGATATCCGCCAGTTCATGACCACCCTCCGCCCCTACTATGATGGCATTTACAGCTCCATTCTAAATGCGGAATATGAAACGGATATTTCCCGGCATCCGCTGGTGTGTTTTGATATGAACCGGATCAAGCGGGATTCCATGCTGAAACCCATTATCACCATGCTCATTACCCAGCTGGCCCTCGACCAGCTGGAAAAATTTCCGGAAGAAGAGAAGTACATCTATATGGATGAAGCCTGGTCCATGCTCAGTGGCACCTTCGCCGAGTTCATCGAAGAAATGTACCGCACCATCCGTAAATCCAAGGGCAGTATGTGGGTGATCACGCAGGGGGTCGATGAAATTGTAAAAAGCAGGATCGGCAATGCCATCCTGATCAACGCCGAAATAAAAGTACTCCTAAAGCATTACGACCAGAAGATGATCAGCCAGGTGGAAACCCATATGGGCCTTACCACCCATGAAATGGAAAAGTTCATTTCACTTCGCAAGGAGTCCTGCTTCAGGGAGCTTTTTGTAAAAATGGGAGATATGTCCAGAGTTTTTGCCCTGGAGCCTTCGGAGCATCATGCCATTGTCCTGTCCAGCAAACCCGACGAACGCAACCAGCTGGTAAGGCTGATGAAAAAATACCTGCGGGTATCCGATGCCATAGAGCAGTACATAGAAGAAAAAAGAACCGCCTGAACTTAGCCAAAATGGAAGTTTTTGAAGGTTGGAACGGAGCCATACAGGTGCTCCAGGCAGCAAGAGGCATTGTCCTGCAGGTGTGCTTTTCTCTGGCAGGTATTGCCTTTGCCCTTTTCGTGACCATAGAGATATGGAGGTATTTAGTGGGAGGTGATAAAAGCGTACTGCAGTTTCATCACTTCTTTCGCACCGGCCTTATCCTGCTGATCCTTTTCAACTATACAGAGATCGCAGAAATGATCGGCAATGCCCTCTATGCTTTTAGCTGGGACATCCGGGCGGCAGACCCTGCCCTTGCCCGGGCTCAGGAGGAACCCTTTGGAGAGTTTGTGATCATTTATGCCACTGCCTACGAAATGCAGCAGGCGGCCGCAGACATCCCGGAAGGAACCACCATCTGGGACCTGCTGCAGTCTGACTTTATCGAAGGCATGGATGCGCTGATGAAAGACTTTTTAGCTAATATCCTCATCAGCGGGGCAGGCCTTCTGATTGTGCTGGCACGATTTATCATGGTAGGCATCAAAAATATTGCTTATTTCTTCCTTCTGGCATGTGGTCCTATTCCCATTGTACTTTCCGTATTCCCTGGCCTGGGCAATTATATTGGCCACTGGCTGAAAGGCTTTATCACCGTAGGCATGTGGGGCGTAACCATTGCCGTGCTGGATCTGGTGTATGCCCAAAGCATTTATTTCTTTTATGTTGATACCTTCACCCATGGAGATGATGAGTTCACCTATGCCTTTATCACCTGGATGCTGCTGGTGGCCTACCTGCTGGTTCCCTACCTGACCTCCCTCCTGATCGGGCAATCGGCAGTGCAATCCTTCGGACAAAAGGTCTTTGGAGTAGTACTGACGGCAGCCACTGCAGGAGCTGCCGGCGCTAAAATAGCCGGCAGTAAAGCAGCCGCCTCCGGTACAGCCAGTGCCGCAGGCGAATCATCAGCCAAAGCAGCGACTACTGTTGGAGGTGCATCGGCCGGAGCTGCCGCACAGCCCTCTTACCATCAGCATGTCTACCATATGTATGGAGGAGGTGCTCAGCAAGGCCCCAGGAGCTCCTATTCAGGTACATCACAGGCCGCGCGAACTGTGGAGTATGGAGAAAGCCGGCAGAACGGACAAAGCAGCACCGCAGAAAACTACGGAAGAGGCCTGACCGCAGGGTCGGGAAAGATTAACGGCCGCAATGGATGGGGAAGCCCGCGGACAGGAACCCAAAGCCGCAAAAGGCAATTCCCGGCTAACCAATCTTCCGGAACCAGGATCTATTTACCCTCCTCCCACCAATCAGAAAATCAAAAATTATTACCACCCTCTAATTAAGCATTATAATGGAAAAGGTAAAAGATTTTAATAAAGCATTCCGCTCCATGCGCCTGCTCACCATCATCAGCCTGACTGGCTTTATGGCGACAACGCTGGTCTATATTTTCAGCTATTATTATCTGAAAAGCCAAAAAGAAAAACAGGATGTATACGTAGTCACCCCACAGGGAACAATGCAGGCAAGGATGGTGCAGGAAGAGGATATCAATCCTTTTGAAGCCCAGCTGCTCAGCGAAATATTTATCCGGCATATGTTTGCCCATGACCAGGATACTTATGTGGAGCATACCGAAACTGCCCTGCAGCTCATAGACCAGCCGGGCGGGCTTATGATCACCAAAGCCTTTGAAAATGGAGATGTGCGCAACCAGTACATCCGCTGGGGCTCCCGCACGGCCGTGGAAACAGATAGCATTAAGATCCTGAACCAGTCCCTTCCCTATCAGATGGTAGCTTACTTCCGGCAGCAGCATTTTATCGGCAACGAGCAGAAAACAGAACTGGCCATTGCCCTGAAGTATGAGCTTGTCCGTACCCACCGGCACCGGCAAAATCCGCTGGGCCTCATGATGACCCGGGTGGATTTTATCCCCTATCCTGTCCCTGAAAAAACAGCTCAAATTCAATGATCATGAAAACCATTCTGCTTTTCATTTCCTTTTTATCCGGCTGCTGCCTTCCGGGCTGGACTGCCGGCACTTCCGCTACTCCGGATACCATTTATGTCAATGCCGAGCTGAACAGCTATGTGGTGATGGACGATCCTGTTACTATTGTAGACCTTGGCACCGCAGCAGATTACGGGGCCAAAATAGAAAACAATGTGGTTTTTCTGAAAGCCCTGAAACCCCATGCCCGGGGAACGACCCTTTTCATCAGTGCAGGCAATAAGGTTTTCGCCGGCATTATCCAGTACAAGGAAGACAACCGGAACTTCCTGTATGATCTCAGGGAGAGAACCCTTAATGCCGCAGCCACTTTTAACCGGGAGCATTATGTACCCGAAGTGGATATCCGCCTGATCAGGGACCGCCTTTTCTCACTGGGCAATGAGCACCCCAGGTCCGGAGAAGTTAGCAATACTAAGAATAATGTCAGATGGTCTCTTATCAACCTGAAAACAGATCCTTCTGCCATTTACCTGAAGCTTAGACTGGAAAACCAAACCGCCCTTGTTTACCGGGTGGAAAGCATCAGTGTGGAAAATGCAGAACATTACCGCAAGCGGCTGCTCAGCAGAAAGAAGATCACCCTCCTTCCTGTTAAGCCCCTGATTGAGGGCAACATCAGCGACATTAAACCCTATGCAAGTCATGACTTTTACCTGGCTCTGCCCACTTATGCGGTGGGGCGGCAGGGAAGCGTGCTGGTCACCATCAGGGAAAGTACCGGTGTACGCGCATTGCAACTTGAAATTCCCCCACAGCTCATGGAACAGGCAGACCTTTTCTAAAATGGAAGCTATAGAAAATAAAAGCAGGTATACCAGGCAGGAAAGCCGCAGGGAAAAGATCCTGCGAATAATCAGGAAATTTATCTGGGTCTTTCCCCTGCTGGCTATTGCAGTGGGGTTGCTTATTGCCTGGCAGCTGATCCGGAGTATACAGGCTGATAGCCCCGGCATGCCTGGAGTAAAATATGAAGATTATATAAAGGGGACGGAAAAGCCTGAAAAAGAGATCAAAAAGCTGGAGGTTTACCGGCGAAGGATGAAAGAAGAAAAAGAAGAGGCTATTACCTCACGCTATGAAAAGATCATTTCAGGCAGTGAAATAGTGGGAAAAGTGGATTATGGAAAGATCATTCCTGCAGAAGGCAGTCCAACTAATGAAGAAGAGGAAAGCATAAAGCCTGCAGAAGAGATAACACAGAAAGGAGGAGACAACATGCCTGCCCATACCCC
The DNA here is from genome assembly GCA_017948555.1 of Cesiribacteraceae bacterium YIM B00369. GTDB lineage: Bacteria > Bacteroidota > Bacteroidia > Cytophagales > Cyclobacteriaceae > Nafulsella. The sequence continues at coordinate 103,419 of JAFMYY010000019.1, forward strand.
TGTGGAAAAACCAAAAAGCGGAATCCCACTATTGAACGAAAGGGAGAAAAAGCCTATTTCTCTTCCCTCCCGTAGAGACACCTTAAAAACAGCAGACAGCCTGTCCGCGAAGGAGGAATCCCGCGACCCTTTTTACACCCTGAAGGCATCAGGTTCCGCATCGGGCCTCTACACAAAAGCCCATTTCTATGGTGATCAGGATATTCTGAATGGCGCTTTTATCAGGCTTCGCTTAGGGGAGGATATGATAGTGAATGGAAAGCAAATTCCCCGGAATACCATTTTCCGCGGGAGGGCCAGCATATCTCAAAACAAGATAGAGATCCAAATCGACAGGATTGGCAACCATGAAATAAAGGGATTTATATGCGACCAGGATTATCAGCCCGGAATTGTCATTCCGGCCTCTAAAAGGGAGGGTATGGAAGAGGCAGTAACAAGATCAGTTTACCAGACAGGAAGCGGTACAGCCATGGATCTGCCCTTCGAAATCCTGCAGGACGTTTCCCGGAACATCATTCGCAATAAGCAAAGGAAGCAATCAATCATCCGCATCAATGACGGCTACCTGATTTACATTACCCTAAACAACCAATAAAATGAAAAAGCCCCTATACATTCTCACCCTGTTATTTGGCTTTGCTACCAACTCCCATGCCCAGGTGGCAGTGGTTGTAGACCCCGGGCATATTGCTGCAACCATCGCCAATGGCGGTGCTTTAAAAAATATTAAGAACACAATGGAGGAAGTAAATGAAGTTTCTAAAGTGATCAGGTTGACTGTTCAGGATATTCGCACTCTCCAGATTAATGTAGACCAGGCCTTAAAAGATGTAAAAGGACTATTTGAACAGGATGACTTCTACTTTGGCAATATTCAACAGGAAAAGGCTTTTGCAGATTTACTTCCCAATGATTTCCATTACTATTTGCAGGGGATAGCCATGACAGAAGTCCCTGCCCTGGCGGAAGGTTATAATAATCAGCACGTAACAGTTGGTGCCGGTATTTTACAGGAAGCTTTTGAATTTCCCATGGATGAAACCCTGCCTGGTGATTTCTTCGGACTGAAGGAGCTAAACTTTCTTCAACAGCGCAATAAAACAGCCTATACTGTCATGGCCGACCGGAAGGCTCTTCAGATTGCCCTTTCTTATAATAAGCTGGCAGATGTATTACTTGCCAAAGGAACACAGCTGAACGAACTGCTGAAAAGGGGCACCAATAATGGATGGAGGGAAGAGGAAGGCTTTAAGCTGAATGAAGCAGAAAGGCTTGAACTTTTGGAAGTTTCTGCAGCCAACATCAGGAAAGCTATGGAGCTGAAGCTCCGCTGTGATGAGATCATCCGGGAAGCGACTGAAATAAACCCGGCACTGTCTTCCGGCCTGCAAAAATACCGCAACCACCTCCGTCTCAAAAATCTTGCCTCCCAATGAAAACTTACCTGCTCATCATACTAATGCTCTCCTGTCTTTATGGCAAAGGACAAACTATACCTGAACCTGAAAGAGAGTTTGCGTGGGAAGCCGATCAAAACTTTTGGATCAACATCTACAGAAATCAGGATTACCGGAATTACTACCAGGGAAATAATCCTGAAGAGATGATTGCTAAAGCAATGGAATATGCAAAGGAAAACGGGGTAAGTCCCGGGAATATACAGACTATCCTTGATGACTTATCCGAAGACATCACGGACCAGCTACTGGAAGGATTTGAAGAAGAGGTGCTGGAAAGTATAATAGAGGAAACAGGCATAGCAAACTACCTTGATGCAATTTATGAAAGACTCCTGAAAACCAGCCTCCCCAGGTCTGTGGGTATCCCGGTAATTGACGTCGGGATGAAATCAGCCATAAAAAATAAAAACACAAGCCAAAATGAGAAGGCAATGCTCAAAATGGCTGTGGAAAACTGGCTGAACCAGCAATGGGAACAACAAGTACAGGACATTTATCAGATTCAAAGAGAAGACCTGGAATATCAAAAAAGACCAGGCATCATTGCACTACTGATAATGGCCGGACTGGACTATGAACATTTCCTGAGCATGGAAATTCTGCTCCCTGAACGGGTGTTAAATTATGCCGCCCGGGTACAGCAGATCTATCAGTCGACACAAGAAAGTTATATAAAAGGGAAAGAGCTATTCACCGAGTTTTGCCCCATCTCTACAAGCTTGGAGATCCCTCAAAGAATGGAAAGCCTTCTAATTCTGGAGGAAAGCAGTAAAAATGCCAGGACAAGCTCCTGGGAAATGATCAACCAGAGACGAAAGGCACTGGCCCTTGCTTATCTTCAAATGGCAGAGCGTGCCAGGGAAAAAGGGCTGGATCTCCGGGAAGCCATCAAAACAGATGGACATTTTAAAATGTCAGATGGTGACCGGCTTAAAGCTCAGCAGCTCGTCAACTACTATATGGAAGACTGTTTCCGCTATAAAGAAAAAGCGGATCGTCTGCTAAAAGCTTCCATAAAGAATGCCGGTCTGGCAGAAAAGGAGGCCCAAATGACCCGGTACCAACAAATTTTAAGATTAAAAAACCTGGCACAATGAAACACAACAACATCCGGCAAAAAAGCTTAAAGGTTTCCTGCCTGATTATCCTGGCACTGGCCCTCCAGGGAGGCTGCATAACTGTAAAGGATTCACAAAACCGGGAAAACCAGATCAAAAACGCTTCTAAATCTTTTGTGGAAGCTTATATGGCTAAAAGAATCCTGGAAAAGAAGGCCACGATTAGTGATACCTATATTCACCTCTACAGTCTGCAGGATTCAATACAAAAAGCCCTCCTGGATGTCCGTACTGTGGAAGAGCTTAAAACCACCTCTATTCAATCGGAAACCCAGGAAGTGGAAAACCTCCGGAAGGACCTGCTGGCTTATATCGATTATGAAGAAAATGATGAATACTCCCGGCGCTTTGGGCAGATATTGCTTTCCTCTGATGTACAACAAGGGGCCGATGAATTGTTCCGTATGATACATATTATGAGAACCGGCAACTACTTACCTACAGATTACCAGGGTTTAAAGGATCAGGCCAAAGCAAGGAACACCTTCATTTTCAACCTGCAGGAATTCCTGAATAAACGTGCTTTAACCGCCTCCCAGGGATACCGGAACTGGGCAGATGTATACAGGCAAAAAGGAATAGAATTACACGAGTCGGTTCTCAGGGATAAAAGGTTCACAATGACAGACCTGGAACGAATAGAGACTGAGCGGTTAGCTGAACAGTACCTCGCCCTTTCCCTTGAATTTACAGAAAAGAGCGACAGTCTGCTGGCTGCAAGCAAGGAATGCCGCAATCCCTGGAAAGCGGAAGCAGAGATTCAAATCCAAAAACATTTAAGACTAAAAAACCTCGCCTATACCTACTAAACCAATGGAAAGACTTCTAACATTCACCTTAGTCCTTTTAATCGTGACAGGCTGTGAAAAGGATCCGGAAAAAGAACCCACCATAAGTGATCAGGAATTCCTGCAAACGCACATCTTCAATGGAAGCTCCAAATGGACGGTCACCCGCATGGAGGCAGATACCGAAAGGGAATTTAATAGTGAAAGCACTACCATTTGGAGTGACCAATTTTCTACCTGCAGAAAAGACAATATCTATTCTTTTGGAAATTTACCTATTGAAGTTGCTTCCATTGATGTGGATGAAAGTAATTCCTCCTGTGATATGGAAGAACCGGACTATGTTCCCCAAGGTCTTTTCCTACAGTTCTCTTCTGACTATAAAAAGGCGGCTGTAAGTATAAGAGGAGCTGCCATGGCAAAACTCTTCGACCTCCCCTATGACTCAAGGATTAAGCTGAATGGTTTTGAGCATAGCTGGGAATTCCAAGAGGTAAGCTCAGAAAAAGTGGTGGTGAAGGTATCAATGCCGGCGGGTCAATCTGCGGGGATGGTGAAGAATGCGGCTGTGGTTTGGGTGACTTTTGAGAGGGACAGGTAATTGAGGGGATTTTATATTTTCTATTTCCAGTTTGGGTGGCAGGCCCCGAACCGTCCTACCCTATCAAAAAGCCTTTTACCTGTAAATAAACGTTGTTTTTGAGCCAAAAAAGTGGAATTTAAAACCTTAAAAAATTCCACTGGAAGCTGTCACTCTATTTTGGAAAAATTCGTTTTCTCATACCCTCATACCTATTTTTTTGTGAGTATTAACAAGTATTCTCTAGAGAAGTGAATTGGATTTTATAGGTTTAAAAATAAACTTCATATTTCATTTATCAAAGCCCAAGGAATTTGAGCAAAACAATTTATCTAAAATTAGACTTTTTTTAAGAGTACTTCTATAAAATAGAAAATCTCCATTATTATGAACCATTTTTACTCAGTGAGCAAACAATCTCTTTATTCTAAAAATTTTTTGCCCCCAGTTACAATCCCTGCTCCTCTGCAAAAAAGCCCTTAGATTCAGTTCTAAGGTTTTTTTTCATTTAACTATGGTACACATAGGGGTACACTTCAAAAGTTTAGATTTTAATGAGGCCTATAATCATGTATGCTTCCCTTTCCTGGTCTTTGCCCAGAAAAAGGAACTGCAGAAGCTTGATGCCACCCTCAGTAATTACCAATACCCTTTTGAAGTGAAGTACCTGGATCTGAATATCCAGCACCAGTCGCTGAAGATGGCTTACATGGACGTCATGCCACAAAACTACAATGGTAAAAACGTGGTGCTGCTGCATGGTAAAAACTTTAACGGTGCTTACTGGGAAACTACAGTCAGGGAACTGACTAAAAGCGGTTATCGTGTGGTGGTGCCAGACCAAATTGGATTTGGGAAGTCTACCAAACCCCAGAACTTCCAGTACAGTTTTCAGCAGCTGGCCGACAATACCAAAGCTTTACCCGATACATTGAGGAATAGCTAAAACAACCTAAACTCGGGAATTGATTTGTACGATTCGATTCAAATTATTGATATTCAGCCGGTAATAAAAAACAAAAAGGACCAAAGGTAAGATAGAAATATTGCAACATGTTTCATCTAAACCTTTAGCCCTATGTTTATTATAGATACTACTAAGATAATAGAAGTGTTCTGCTTTATAGATGATTTTTGTAAGGAAGTAGAGGAATTTTACCAAACACATCCTCTTCCTGAAGGACTTAAAAAAAAGAAATCAGCAGCAGGAAGAAAATCATCCTTATCAGAGAGTGAAGTGCTGACCATAATGGTGCTTTATCACCTTTCGGGATTTAAGTGTTTCCAGTATTTTTATGAAAGGCTGGTACTAAAAGAGCTAAAGAGCTTTTTTCCAAAAGCAGTTTCTTACACCCAATTTCTTTTCCTTGCCAGACAAGCCTGTTTTCACGTCTTTCTGCTGGCTCACTACCGCTGTAGTTTTTCTTCTAAAACAAGGCACTACTATATAGATTCAAAGAAGCTGCCTGTCTGCGATAACAGAAGGATACACAGCAACAGAGTTTTTGAACAAATCGCCACCAGAGGAAGAGGTTCCACCGGATGGTTTTATGGACTTAAGCTTCATCTGGTAACCAATCAATATGGAGAGCTGATGCGCTTTCTGCTTACTCCTGCTAATGTGGCTGATAACAACCGGCAGGTGCTGGAGTATCTTTTCAAAGGCCTTAAAGGCAAATGCTATGGAGACAAAGGCTATTTAACAGCTATGCTGGAAGAACTGCTGGCGAAAGGAATCCACCTGATTACCAAAGCCAGAAAGAATATGAAAAACAGGCTCATTACTCTGGAGGACAATCTCAACCTATTGAAAAGAGGTTCTATTGAAGCTGTCAATGATATCCTGATGAGCGTCTGTGATATCGACCACTCCAGACACAGAAATCCGCTTAATGCACTGGTACAAATCTTCTCCGGATTAGCCGCTTACACATTCCTTGACCATGAGCAAACCAAATTTAATCCTGCCAGATTAGCTGCTTAATTCCCGAGTTCAGGTTAAAACAGCCGTATTGGGGCACTCGATGGGCGGCATGCTTGCTACCCGGTTTGCCCTGATGTATCCGCAGGTTACAGAGAAGCTGATTCTGGAAAACACGATAGGCCTGGAAGATTATAAGCGTTTTGTGCCCTACCAGCCAGTGGACTGGTGGTATAAAAATGAGCTGGACCAGAACTACGTGAAAATCAAACAATACCAGCTCACCAGTTACTATGATGAAAAATGGAAACCCGAGTACGACAAATAGGTAAACCTGCTGGCCGGCTGGATGCTCAGCGAAGACTATCCGCTTATCGCATGGAATTCGGCCTTAACCTACGACATGATTTTTACACAGCCCGTTGTGTATGAATTTCAGTACTTACAAAGCCCTACCCTGCTCATAATCGGAACCAGAGACAGGACGAGGCCCGGCAAACCTTTAGCACCTGAAAACGTTCGTAATACAATGGGCCAGTATCAGGAGCCCGAAAAAAAGACACAGGAAAAAATTCCGAATGCCCGCCTGGTGGAGCTAGAAAACATTGGTCATTTGCCACGCATCGAATCATTTGACCGGTTTATAAAGCCGCTGCTGACGTTCCTGAAAGAATAAATTCAACATAGTTATTTACACGCTACCTGGCTTGCAGGCATAGCACTGACAGGCAAGACTACAAAACTTAAACAAACAACAAAGCAACCTACAAAAACAAAAAATATGAAAAAAAAAAGATTAGGTAAATCAGACGTAATGGTAACGCCTATGGCCTTTGGTGCCTGGGCAATTGGTGGCTGGATGTGGGGCGGCGCCGAAGAGCAGGCAGCTGTCCGTGCCATAAAAGCTGCTTACCATTCCGGTATCACCACCATCGATACAGCACCTGTTTATGGCTTTGGCCGCAGCGAAGAACTTGTAGGCAAAGCAATGGAAGGGGTTTCGCGCGACAAATACGAGATATTAACCAAGTTCGGGATGAACTGGCAGACAGAGCAGGGCGAATACTTCTTCGATTCTGTAGATAACGACGGCAAGCCTTTTAAGATGTACAAATGGGCGTCTAAAGAAAAAATAATGCAGGAATGCGAAACGAGCCTTCGTCTCCTAAAAACGGACTATATCGACCTGTACCAGATTCACTGGCCGGACAATACCACGCCCATCAGCGAAACATTTGAGGCGGTGCAGCGCCTGATTGAGCAGGGCAAAATCCGGGCCGCCGGTGTTTGCAACTATAACGCAGACCAGGTTGCCGAAGCGCTGGAAACAATACAACTGGCTTCGAACCAGGTGCCTTACTCTATGATTAACCGTGGCATTGAAAAAGACGTTATCCCGCAGGCCAAGGAAAGGGGCTTAGGCATAATTCCATACAGCCCGCTGCAACGCGGTTTGCTGACAGGTAAAATCAAACCAGGGCACCAGTTTAACGAGGGCGATACCCGCGATGGCAACCTTTTCTACACCGACGAAAACATTATCCGGGCGCATAAACTGCTGGAGGAAATTAAACCGATTGCCGAAAAACACAACGCCACCCTGGCGCAAATGGTCATCAACTGGACCATCCATCGTCCGGGTGTAGCCTGCGTATTGGTAGGCGCCCGAGACGAACAGCAGGTTGCAGACAATGCAAAAGCGCTGGAGTTCAGTCTGTCTGCAGAAGAACTCGACAGCATTACCGCTGCTGCCGATAAATTCAGTCCTGCACCGTTAAGCTAACCCTAACAATTCAGAAAAAGAGCAGGCACTAACCGGTCCTGCTCTTTTTCTTTTCAGGAAGCCTGAAAAGAAATCATTACACACAGTGGCCATAGCCTTTTGGCTTCACCTTCCTGTAATCAGAAAGTATAAAACTTTAACATGGAAAACACGAACTGGGCTAAAAACCTGACCTACAGCACCGATAAAGTACATTACCCTGACACCATTGAACAGGTGCAGGAGCTTGTAACGAAGTGTGGCAAACTCCGGGCATTAGGTTCCCGCCACTCCTTTAACACCATTGCCGACAGCACCGAAAATCAGGTTTCGCTGAAACATCTGAATAAGGTAATATCGCTGGACAGGGCAGCACAGACAGTAACCATAGAAGGCGGCATGCGTTATGGCGAACTGGCTCCATATCTTCAGGAAAACGGCTATGCCCTGCACAATTTGGCTTCGTTACCCCATATTTCGGTTGCAGGTGCCTGCGCTACGGCTACACATGGTTCGGGTGTAAACAGCAGTAGCCTGGCCAGTGTAGTTTCTGCCCTGGAATTTGTGAATGCAGCAGGCGACATTATTTCCCTGTCCGGAGAAAAAGACGGGGAAGTGTTTAAAGGTGCGGTTGTAAACCTTGGCGCCCTGGGCGTAGTAACAAAGTTAACCCTCGATCTGCAGCCTTCCTTCGACATGAAACAGGTAGTGTACCGCAACCTGCCCATGCAGGAGCTAAAGGATAATTTTCTGGCGATTATGTCCGGCGGCTATAGCGTAAGCCTTTTTACCACCTGGCAAAACAAAAACATCAATCAGGTATGGATCAAGCAGGTGGATGGCGGAAGTTCATCTGGTGCAGCTTCTGATATGTACGGTGCAACGCCTGCCACTCAGAATATGCATCCGCTGGAGGAGTTATCAGCGGAGCATGCAACAGAACAAATGGGGGTAACAGGTCTCTGGTACGAACGCCTGCCCCATTTTAAAATGGGCTTCATGCCCAGTGCGGGCAAAGAGCTGCAGTCGGAATACTTTGTGCCCGTTGAGCATGCCTACGACGCCTTAATGGCCATAGAGCAACTGCACAAAAAGGTGTCGCCGCACCTCTTTGTGTCCGAAATTCGGATTATTGCCGGCGATGATTTATGGATGAGCCCTTTTTACCAGCGGGCAAGTATCGCTTTTCATTTTACCTGGAAACAGGAATGGGAGGCGGTAAAGCAATTACTTCCCCTAATTGAAAAAGCTCTGGCACCATACAAGCCGCTGCCACACTGGGGAAAGCTGTTCACCATGGAGCCTGCTGTACTGCGGAGCCGCTTACAAAAGCCGGAAGATTTCAAACAACTTATTCACCAGTACGACCCACATGGAAAATTCCGCAACAGCTTTCTGCAGGAGATGCTTTTTAGCAGCTGAAGGCTCCTTTCCTGAAACCACTTTAGCTGCTATCGGTTAAAAGAAGCATGAATTAACTGAAGGAGAGGCTATGGTGGAACCGGCAGACCCCAACTTCAGGAATATAAAGTAAAAACAAACAGCCCTATGAGCAGCAAAAAAACAGCTTTAGTTACCGGAGGCAACGGCATTATTGGCAGTAACCTGGCACGGTACCTCATACAAACCGGCAACTGGGATGTCATCATTACCTCCCGTTCTGGCCTGCATTATGAAACTTCTGCAAAATTTGTGGCAATGGACCTGACCAACCCCAAAGCGGTAGAAGCTAAAGCAGAAGAGCTGAAGTCGGTAACGCATGTGTTTTTTGGCTCTTATATTGAGAAGCAAAACCTGGCAGAACAAACCAGCGTCAACCTTGCACTTATTGAAAACCTCGTAACCGGTATCGAACAGGTAGCCCCGGGCTTTGAACACATCACGTTCATTCAGGGCGGAAAAGCTTATGGTGCGCACCTGGGCATTTACAAAACGCCGGCTAAGGAAACCGACCTGCGCAGCTTTCCTCCTAACTTTTACTATAGCCAGGAAGACTTCCTGCGCAAGGCCTCGCAGAGCAAAAAGTGGAACTGGACAGCCCTGCGGCCGGATATTGTAATAGGTTTCACCATCGGGAACCCCATGAACCTCTCTAACCTGATTGCAGTCTATGCCAGCATGTGCAGGGAGCTGGGCATAGCCATGCGTTTTCCGGGAACTCCAAAAGCATATAAAGTATTGGTGAACGTAACCGGCGTTGATGTGCTTTCCGGAAGCATGGAATGGGCAGCCCTGAACGAAAACACCCGAAACGAAATATTCAACATCACGAACGGCGATGTATTCCGCTGGGAGCAGGCCTGGAAAAAATTTGGTGATTTTTTCGGTGTGGAAACAGACGAACCACAAACATTCCCGCTGCAGGAGTATATGGCCGACAAAGAACCGCTATGGAACGAAATGGTGAAGAAATACCAACTGGCGCCTTACTCCCTTAACCAGCTGGTGCAGTGGGCCTTTGGTGATTTTATCTTCAACACCGAGTACGATGCCTTCATGGATGTGAACAAAGCCAGACGCTTTGGATTCCACGAAATGCATACCGACAGCATCGAATACATGCTGGGCACCTTTCAGACGCTTAAAGATAAAAAGATTATTCCCTGATTATCTGTTTACCTAAAAACACAATATTAAAAAATGCTATCAAGACGAAAATTCATATCTAAGGCTGCCTTAACAACTGCAGCCGCAACCTTCGCCCCTGCCCTGACCTCCGCGATTGGCGCTGAACAAGGGAGCAGTGGAGAAACTTTACAGTACAATCCCGAATCTCATAATGCCCTCGCAGGCTACAGGCTTCCTGCCAGCTTCGGCCTTGGAGGGGTAGCAGCAGGAAATGCTTTTCATATTAACAGCAACGAAGAGATTGAAAATGCGATGGAAGCTGCCTGGAACGGCGGTGTGCGTTACTTTGATACTTCCCCTTTTTATGGCTACGGACTGAGCGAACGCAGGATGGGACTTTTCCTTTATGGAAAAAACAAGGAAGACTATATTCTTTCCACCAAAATAGGCCGCGTTTTTGAGCCAGACCCTGACTTCAGGATTAACCAGGAGGACATTTGGAAAGGTAAGCTCAACTTTAAGTACAGGTACGACTACTCAGCCGATGGTGTGCGTAAATCGGTAGAAGACAGCTTACAGCGCCTGGGCCTTGCCAGCATCGATATCGTATATATTCACGACCTGTCACCCGATAATGGCGAAATGGGAGAACAGTGGACAGATTACTTTGAGCAGGCCCGTAAAGGTGCCATGCCCGAACTTACCCGCATGCGTGAAGAAGGCATCATCAAAGCCTGGGGGATGGGTGTAAACAGGATTGACCCCATCTTAAAAACGCTGGAAGTGGCCGACCCGGACATTATGCTTTCTGCCACCCGGTACTCCCTGATAGAGCACGAAGATGCCCTGAACCGGCTGTTCCCGGCCTGTGAGAAAAAAAATGTGCCAATTGTTTCGGGCGCACCACTCAATTCAGGCTTCCTTGCAGGGAAGGAGCGCTACAACTATAGCAATAATATTCCGGAGAAGTACATGGCCAAACGCAATAAGCTAACAGAAATTGCCAAAAAGCATAATGTGGATTTGCGCACAGCCGCCCTGCAGTTTTGTGCAGCTCCCACCATCGTCACGGCTGTTATACCGGGAGCAAGCAACGGGCAACAGGCGGCAGCCAACGTGGCTTCCATGGAAGCCATTATCCCGAAGGCTTTCTGGCAGGAGCTGAAAAAAGAAAAACTGATAGCTGCTAATGCGCCTGAACCCAAAGCAGATTAATGCCTGCTTTGGGTTCAGGATGTGCATATTACGTGGTAAGGGTGGAGTTACCACCTGAATCCAGGTTTTATAGATGGCTGCTTTCACCTCCGGTACTTCTGATTTCACCTCCAGCGGAGAGGCTTTGCGCTTTTAAAAATGGCCAGGTTAAGCATCTCGGATAAAGGTGAACAACCTTTTCCCTACCTACCATGTCCGACATGAATTTTTGATATGAAACCATCAAAATTTCACTATTAAGAAAATGCCCGGCGAGGTCAGCTATGATCCCCGCTTTACATTTTTGAGTACCTATGCCTTGGAAAATCCCTCTTCTAAGCTGCAAACTCCAGTGGAGTTTTATACCCCAGTGACTGATGCGGCCTTTTACTATAATATTCATCCATCCAGCTTTGGGTCAAGGCCTCTGCCTGAGAAATGGTATCAAACAGATATGCATTTAAAATATCCTCTCTGGAAGTCCTGTTAAACCTTTCTACTATGGCATTTTGCTGTGACTTACACTTTTGTATGGCAGACCAGGTAATGTCCTTGTTTTTCATCCACATCTGAAAAAGCTTAGAGGTGAATTCCGGACCGTTATCCGTTCTGATCCTTTCAGGCTTACCATGCCTTTCAATAGCTTCTTCAAGCTTTGTAAGGCTTGCCTGACATTCTATTTAAAAGTAAAGTTAGTATTAGCTCAGCACCTGTCCCAACACTGAAAAGGCATTTAAGAAAAGAAAAAATCAACTAAGAAATACTATCCTGTGGTCCTGCAAATAGGCAGTACTATAGATTGCTTTGTCTTGGTGGAGGATTGTTTAATGGGAATCAAAGCACTATTTGTAAATCAGTTGTTCTTATGCTTGAGTGAAACACCCTCTGGTGATTTGAAGTTGATTCCTAATAATTCAGCTACAAAAGGCGCAATGTCCTCTAAGCCTACGGGTAAAGTTTGTTTTACATTATTAACACCAGCACCAGAAGCAATAAATCCAGTCTGTATTTCAGGGAAATCAGGATAAAACCCATGGGCTCCCCCTTTTCCTTCTTTACGGGCTGGGCCCTCTAAGTCTCTTTTTAAGGCCACTCCCTTAACAGCGGCTAAGCCCATAACTGCATCGGGCGCAGCTCCAATCCTCTCCAGTTCCTCCTTCTCAACAATTCTAAAAAGCTTTCTGTCTTTTTCAGGTAATTTATTAAGCAGGTCCCTTACCTGTTTTAAGGTTTTTTTGTCATTTTTATCTTTTAGGTGCAAGAAGGCAGAACCGGTAGCTGTATGAAACATTGCTTTCCATTTTACCTCGTTTCCTACTTTAGAGATGAGCCCTTGCTGAGCTAACCACACATTCGGAGACAAACTGGTGTGGATATCTACAAATCCATGATCCCCAACGATTACAAAAGCTGTGCTGTCTTCAATACCGGCTTTTTCAACTGCCTCCCGTATTGCGCCCACAGCATGGTCAGCATTGGCCACTGCTCTAGGCACATTTTTACCCTCACGGCCTTCTGCATGCTGAGCGCCATCTACTCCAACAATATGAACACTTATAAAATTTGGCTTATACTTCCTGATAATGTAACCTGCCATTCTACCAATGTTCTCATCCATACTATAGTACCGCAGGTTTAAATCATTTGCCTCTAAAGTGCCTGTTGCATTTTGCATGACCTCCTCAAATAGTCCTTTAGGAGTAGCGGCTTCACTGATTGGCCCTCTTCGATCACCAGGGGCTTCCAGCGAAAAATTTTCAGGTAGGTTGTAATGTATAGGAGCACCTACAGAAACAGGCCAGGAGACGGAAGCAGTCTTCATGCCTGCTTTATTCACTTTATCCCAAAGAGTCTCCGACCGGATAAGCTTTTCTTCTGTAAACCACTGCCCGGTAGCCCCTTGAGGCTCAAAAGGAATGTTATAATAAATACCATGCGCTGCTGGTAGAGCACCTGTAATAATGGTAGTATGAGAAGGATAAGTAACGGTAGGAAAAATTCCTCTTACGCCTTCCGAATACATTCCTTCCTCCATCAACTGGTGAAGGTTGGGAGCAGGCCAGGATTTATCTAAATAAAAATCCGGTCTTAATCCATCTATGCTGATGAGTACAACATACTTTGCCTGTTGCCCCACAGCACTTCCAAAACAAAGTACTGAGATTAAGAAAAACAATAAGGTCCTTTTCATCTTTATGATTAAATGCAATGATTTGTTCTGATATATCACCTTTATTGAGGCAGTGTACTCAGCTCCCACTTTATGTTATCGCGGGCGGCGCTTTCATAAAGGTTGTAGAAAACATCTGTTTTGAAGATTCTGTCCATTCCTAAAAAATAGTTTAAGATCCTTTTCCGTCCTGCATCAAACTGAGGTGAGCTGGCATACTCCAGCCTCACGTCTTGCACATATTTTTTGTAGATACCTCTCTCCAGACCAAGAATGGACATATCAGCGTCATTGAATAAATTAGTATCCATATCTTTGCTCAAAGCATGCGCCTTTGTTGCTAAAATCAGTTCCCTGCATTTTTCAATTTTATCTTCCGGAAAATTGATTTGTTCTAATCGCTCCACAGCAAGTTCAGCGCTTCTTTCCTCATCCCTGTGATCAGGAGATCCATATATTACGTCGTGATAAACCATAGCCAACACAAGCGTCTCCCAATCCATTATCTGGTCTTTACATTTCAATAATTGGGAATAAAAATTATCGAGGTGCTCCAGGTTATGGTAGTGCCTGTCTTTGCCGGTATAGTTTGACTCTACCTCCTGCCACAAGCTGCCAGAGATTTTATCGCTTTTACTATACTTTTTTATAATAGTCCTGAATGCTGAAGGGACATCATCCTTAGGTGCGGCAGCCGTAGCCATTTGGTGTAACAGCAGGCATGTTAGCAGCAAAACAGTAATGCCGTATCTTATTTGTGTTTTCATATATCCTACTAAGTTTAAAGATCAGAATGGCTTACTTAAGCAGCGGGAGAACTCTGTCTGCCGTTTTATTCTGCACAAGCACCTTATTCATATCAACCTCCATTGTTACCAAACCAGCTGCATTATCATAAGTAAAATCGTCCATACCCAGTTGACCCGGTATATAAGAAGGTATAATAGCCTTGGTGTGCTCCGCTTTTACATTATTGTTGTTCTGTTGCTCTACCTGCGATACCGGAAAGCGCATGCCAAGGTCAGTCATTCTTCTTCCTTCCGACATGAAGATTTCCTGGCGCATTAAGCATAGTAAATACAGCACCTGATCAGAGGTAGTGGCACCCTCTATTTCGGCTTCGGTTACGGAGGTTCCTGAAACGGTGTAGGCTGTTATATTTCCGGCTTGCCTATCTAAGATAAACCCGCTTCTGGCTGGGCTTGCTTCATCAAATTTCACGTCTACGGTCGCTAAAAGTGGATAGTCACTTCTGTTTCCTTTTCGCTGAGCCAGTTTTGCATCTATAGAGGCAACAGGCCTGCGCCTCACCACTGCCAGCAGGTCCCTCAAGACTTTTTTGGCTTCTTCAACATTATTATTTCCTAGTGCTGCTTCTGCCAGAATAAGAAAAGCCTCCTCACCTTTTAATATAGCAACCGGCTTCTGATCTGTATTGGCATTGCCAACATGATAGTATTTAGGATCCAGAAAATCCAGCCTTGGCAGTGGAGCATAGGTATTGGTGGAACTGCTGAAAGTATAGGTCTGCATAATGTTTGATACGCCGTTTATGCCGTCGAATACTACCTGTAGCAGCAGCATGGGGTCATTCTTAACAATGATATCGGCATACGCAACAGCATTTTGCTTATCTCCCAGATTATAATAGGCTCTTGCTAATGCCAGTGCATACTGCTGCTTCTTTACAGGATCATTCTGCAAGGCATCCGCTGCCTTAAAATACTCTACAGCTTTTTGTAAACGTTCTGCAGCACTTGCCACGGGACCACCAGCTGTAAGTGGCAAGTATTCATATAGCTCTGCCCCAATCAGATAAGCGTATCCGCCTATAAAGTTCATGTCTGCTTTGATATTGTCTGTAGTTTCGCGGCTGGCAGGTGCCACATTATTCAGGCCGTAATCTGCCATCTCACTTAAGCGGGCAATAGACCTTTGCATATTATCCACATCAAGGTCTGTATAAAGTATGTTGGGAATATCAAATACCTTATTAGAAAGCGAGCTATTGTTGTAATAATTGTCTGATGCTATCTCCGCAAAGTGAACAGTACTGTTAAGGGTTAATGCTAATTGCCGGTACATGCCATTCAGCCAGATTGTTTCTGACTGAGGTGTCCCCAGAAATGATTCGTCGGTAACATTCGGGTTATCAACCTCTACCAGAGAGCAACCAGTAAAGCCTGTTATGATAGCTGCACAAAGCAGTTGTTTTATAAATGTATGCATAATGAATTTCGGGTATTAGAAATTAATTTTAACAGATCCTATAAATTGACGTGGCGCTGAATAGGCGGCATAATTAAGGCCACCTGTTGTGGCAGAACCCTGGCCTTGGGCGCCTCCGGGCATTACGGCCTCAGGATCGGAGGCTGAAGCAGTAAAGTTGAGAGGATTAACTGCTGTAACTCCGATGCTCAGGTTTTGCAGTACGTTGCCGAGGAATCGCTTGTCAACTGCATATACAAGACCTACTGTTCTTACTTTCAGGAAGTCGCTTTTCTCTACAAACAGCTGCGAATAATTCAACCAGTTTGCTGTTTTGTTTATGGCAATCTCCTCTGCCGGTACACCTTCGGTAGAAGCACCATAGTTAATCCTGAACTGCTTGTCCCAATTAGATAAATAACCTCCGGCCTGGTAGTCGGCATTGGCAAAGAACGAAAGGTTTTTATAAGCAACGTTTAAACCGGTACTTCCGGTAAGTTCTGGAAGTGTAGAACCCAGGAAAGATTGCGGAGTAGAACTCACCAGTGTTCCTTCGGGTCCGAAAATACCGTAGTTGCCACTTATATACCCTACCGGGTATCCTTCCTTCACTACAATCTGTACAGTCCGGGAAGTCATACCGCTCAGGTTAAATGGAGGGGCACCTCCAGTACTTACCACTAAATTATCGATGGTATTAACAGAGGCTCTTAGCCGCACATCCCAGTCTTTTCTTTCCAGTAAGGCTACTGCCGTAGAAATTTCCCATCCTTTGTTGGATATAACGCCTATGTTACGCAACACATTTGGCTCACCTGAAGATGCGGCCGGAGGAACTACGAATAAGGCTTCTTCCGTTCTGTTATTAAAGTAGTTCACCGTTAGTGACACCTTGTTGTTCAGTAAGCCTAAATCCACTCCTACTTCTCTTGAGTGAGTCTTTTCAGGCCGAAGGTCTGGATTACCAGGCTGGCCGAAGGTGGCAGCCTGCCCACCAAGAAACCCGTTGAATGCAATGGTGCGCTCGTGGGCAAATGGAGTAGGGAAATTACCTGCTACACCGTAATTAGCTCTTATCTTTACTGTGTTGATGAAGTTAGGACCCCATTCTGCAAAGAATGGCTCTGAGGTTAAAATATAAGAGAAGCCAATCTTTGGATAATATTGAACCCCGATAGAACTTCCGAAAGCAGAGTTTCCATCACCCCTTATGCCCACGTCCAGGAAGTATCTGTTCTTAAAACCGATGTTCTCTTGCAGAAATATACCGTAATTGGCAACCTCGGCATAAAACTCAGAACTTGTCCGGGTAGCAGCTTGGCTCACTGTTAATGCTCCATCACGAATATCCTGGCCGATATAGGCAATTTGCCTGTCTTCGGTTCTGAAAACCTGCCCGCCGAGAGTGGTTAAGAAAGAGAAATCGTTAATCCGGTAATCATACTGGCCTGTGAGCTCCAGTGTCAAACCCAAGTAGTTTCTGTCGAAGTTCGAGAGCGAACCAACGTTATTAGACCTGATATGCCGGTTAAAAGCCATAGAAACAACCGACTGTTCTCGTTGCTGGCGAAAATCGATGCCGAACGTTCCCTTAATTAGCAGCTCTTTGAGAGGCTGGAATTTTAATGATTGCGAAGTAGTGAACCGATTAACATTTGAGGTGTTATTCTGGAGCATTTCTGCAGAGTCAACGAAAGATTTTACTCTGGCAAACTCAGCATCGGTTAGCTCATCCAGAACCGGGTTAAAACCAGGGCCAATAATTTTAGAGGCACCGTCTTCGGCAAACCAAAGGCCGGTATAACCGCCAGCGTTACCGTTTCTGACCCGCCTTAAACCTTGATTATTGTAAGAGAAGCTGCTCTCGTAAGACAGCTCATTCAGCACCTTTGCCGAAAAACCTACCCTGAAGTCCATCTTCTCCAACTGGTTTTGGTCATGGATAAGCACTCCGGTCGACTTATTGTATGAAGCGCCCATGCTGTAGCCAAAGTCGCTGTTTCCGCCGTTCATTCCAACACTATACAGGTTATAAACCCCGTCCTGGAACAACAGTTCTTTCGTTCTGTCGAAGTAGAGGTAATCATTTGTGGCATACTCCTTGCCTACATCCGCACTCGCATTAAACGATGCCTTCCCGGAGCCTTTTTTCTTTGTAAAGATTTGCAAAACACCGTTTGCCGCATCAGAACCATATAACGTAGTAGCAGCGCCACCATTTATAAACTCAATTCTTTCGATGTTTTCAACAGGAATATCAGAAAGGGCACTGGTGGCTGCTCCCTGCGAAATACCTCCTGAGAGGCTCATGCCTATAGTGGCGGCAGTATTCAGGTTATCCATCCGTACACCATCAACATAGATAATAGGAGTAGAATTAGCAAAGGCAGAGTTGAGCCCCCTGCTTTGAAAGATAGTGGTGGCACCAGCCTGCCCACCCGATAACTTGATTTGAGCGTTAGGAATTTGCGATTGTAGAAGCTGATCGATTCTGTTAACAGGCAGGTGCTTTATTTGCTCTGCTGAAATGGTCGTAACACTAGTAGATATCCTTCTTTTGCTCACGTTAAGCCCTTGCCCTGTTACTACCACCTCATCCAGCTTTACCATGTCTTCATTCATTTCAACGGTGAGTGCTGTATTCCTGTCTGCGCTGTTTATTATTCTGCTAACGGGCATATATCCAACAGCAGTAAAAACAAGCGTAACTCCGTTGTTTGGGTTTGTAGCAGGACCAAGCGTCAGCGAGAAGGTGCCATTTACATCGGTAGAGGTACCACTTTGGGTACCGGCAATCTGAACGGTTACACCTGGAATGGTATTTTTACTTTTTGCATCCTTTACAACTCCATACACCTTTTCCTGCGCAAATGAAGGATGGGTATTGACAATCCATAAGAGAATCACCAACAATGAAACTTTGTACAAATTCACAATAGAAAAGTTTAAGTTTGATGTTTTGAATTAAGCACAAAGCTAAGTTTATCATGTTATCTTAATATAATGTCATTATCATCATACTATAATCAATAAGCCCTACAAAGTTAACTATTGCTGCTTCCTGTGATTATATTCCATAAAATCAGGATCATTACTTTGGTCAAAGAGTAGCGGCTAAAGACAGGAAGAGCCTGAAAGGGTTGTTCATAGGTTCTAAGGCCAACAAACCACCCAATTTTAAAGCGGTGGTTTTTATGTAAAGAGGAATAATTCTTAAGATCTTCTACTGTCTCCAGTTAAAGCGTGGAAAACATCAAAGCCATTGCTTGAAATTAATCCTACATCATATTAGGTTACTGGTAAAACATGACAAATAAACACACCTTTTGCGTTTATCTTGTAGATAGGTACAAACCACGAAAAATTCAACTAACAATTTAGCTATGGAATGGATATTTGATAAAAGTGACCCCCTCCTGGAAACCATGATTGGGAGTATTATGATGTTCCTGATCATTATTTTATTAACCAGAATTATAGGTTTAAGGTCATTTGCAAAATTTACAGTTTACGATTTTGCCTTTACAATTGCTATTGGAAGTATCATAGCCTCTACACTCACTTCACGTACATCTATTGTCCATGGCTCAGTTGCAATCGCAAGTCTCCTCTTTTTGACTTATATTTTTTCAACATTGCAGAAAATAATCCCGGCTTTAAGTTCTACAATTTCAAACAAACCAATTATGTTGATGAGGGGAAATCAGATACTTGAAGAAAATCTAAAATATGCAAGAATTGAAAGATCTCAACTGATTGCAAAACTGCGGGAGGCAAACGTATCACGATTAAATCAAGTTAAGGCTGTCATTCTTGAAACCACGGGAGACATTTCAGTTTTACATAAATTGACAGATACAGATGATCAATCTATTGATAGTTTAATATTAGACGGAGTTCGGGAAAATCTATGAGAAAATAAACCTGTTATAATCAACATTTATAATTAGTTGCCCGTTACCGCTTCTTCTGATGATTCCGGAGGAAATTTCATCCCTGGAGCATATATGTATTAGGTGAGCGAAATTACTTTTTTTTCATTTCTTAAAGGAAATTACTTCTTCTTGATATTGCCGTAAAATTTCCTTTCTTCTAGAATTCTTGAGAAACCACGGTTAAATTGGAAATCAAATCTCGTTGTTTTGAAAACAAAAGCCACTTCAAAATTGGGAGGTTTACTGAAAAAGATCACTGGTTGTCTCAAAAAACACTTCTGAAACAACTTTACTTTTTCAGTTAAAAAATTTACTTCTTAAGAAGGTGGCTCAGGTGCTTCTTTTGGTTTTTTTTTTGATAAAAAAAGTCAATAGATAAATTAGTACAATCTTTATCAAATTGAAAATGACTATCAGGGAATTTGTAAAAGAACATAATGAAGTTTTTAAAGGAGAGCCCTGGCATGGAGAATCTCTTATAGGAACATTGGAAAGGATATCTTTTAGGCTTGTTAATTACAAGCCACAGAAAGGGTTCCATTCTATCGCCGAACTGGTAAAGCACCTTTTGGTCTGGAGAAAATTTGTACTGGAGAAGCTAAAAGGCAACCAGGAATACGACATTGAATTAAACAGCCAGGATTGGGAGGAAGAGAAATTAATGGAAAGAAAAGAGGAATGGGTTCTGTTGCTGAAAGAGTTACAGGCTTCTCAGGAAGATCTCACCACCTGGCTATCCGGTAAAAAAGAAGATTGGTTGGAAAGCCAAACCCCTGGTAAAAGTTATACAAATCAATATATGGTAATGGGGATAATGCATCACACCCTTTATCATCTAGGGCAGATAAGGTTGATAAGAAAAATGGCAGAAGAATATTTTTCTATGCCGGCATTACCGGTAGTAGGAAAAAGCTAAATGGAGTAAATCACTCAAGCTGGAGTTTAATTTAATGGTATATTTAGTCGGATCTTTTTGTATAAAGAAAAGGTGGTGGCTGTTGCACAACGCTTCTTCTAACGTTACTTTTCATAATCTTTCATCAGGTTGGGTAATTCGGAACCTGACTTTCAGTATTTTCATTAGGAAAAAGGAGTATCAGGAATAAAGAAAGGCCTTCAAAAGTCTGTGCCAGCTCTCTTTTTAGTGCTATGGCCATGCTTTTCACCTTTACTGGCTCATACTTCATATATTTTCTCAGGTTGAAGGCAATAGCGGCCATCAGCATCACCTTGTGTGCGCCTGCCTTTCCCTTTACTCCTACTTTGCTCATCCCGTAGTAGTTTACAAGGGTTCCGAATACCGGCTCAACTGTGCTTTGCCTGATTCCTTTCATTCGTCTGCCCTTTCTGCTTTGCTGCCTTTCCAGTGCCCGGCGGTATTCCGGATCATACGCTGTCCGGGTGATTTGCCTGCATTTGGTCCTTGGAACACAGGAAGATTTAAGAGGGCAATTTTTGCAGTCCTGGTAATCAGCCCGGTAAATTTTCAGCAATCCTCCATCCGCAGTGGTGTCGTAGGTTTTAAAGGGTAAAACTTTTCCTGCAGCACAAGTGAACTGGTCTTTTTCCGGATCATAAGGAAAGCCTTCTATCTCCGGCTTGTACTTTCCGAACACGGGAATCCATCCTGTAACTTTTTGCTGTTCCAGAAATGCGTAGTTGCTTCCATTGGAAAAGCCCCCATCGGCCAACAGGTCCTGCATGCGTAGCTCATTGTCGGTTAAACGCCTCTGTAGTCTCAGGGTAATAGCAGGCAAATTCTGGCTGTCTCTGCTGTCTGCAAAATCTACCTGAATATGGCTTATAACTCCTTTGGCAGTATCCACAGCCATGCTACAATGATAATTGAGCCTTCTTACCTTACCCGGCTTTACAGAAATTCGCGCATCCGGATCGGTCGGACTGTAGTGGGTCTTGTTGCTTAGCAGTTGTGCTTTCTGATGATGGCCTCCTAAGGATCCGGGTGATTCCTTAAGATTTTCCTGTCGCTTTTCCAGCTTTCTTAGCTGATGGTCCGGAGCCGTGATGTACTGCCCGCTTTTACTACTCTTATTCTGCTCTCCTGCAGGCTTATTTTCATCATTTGTCACATGCATACCGGCAGATTCGGCCGGTTGCTTCAATTTCAGGCTGTCCATGGAAGCATTGGCCTTCACAGGGGCAGAGTCTATAGCCTGAGCATCACCTGACACCATTCCTTTCTCGACACACATGCTGAAGACACGATCAAACAAGAGTTCAAATAAAGCCTCAGGCAGGAGCTGGCGGGTACGGGAAAGGGTGGAGTGCCATGGTAGTGGCTCATCGAGATGATAACCCAAAAAATAAAGCAGGTCCAGCCGGAGACTGCAGTGCTCAATTAGCTTCCTGTCAGAGGTAATGTTTTCCAGGTAGCCTATCAGGCATAGTTTAAAGAACACCACAGGGTCGATTGACTGCTGGCCACAACGGCCGTAGTACTCCTCTGTTAGCTCATAAAGAAAANATGATAACCCAAAAAATAAAGCAGGTCCAGCCGGAGACTGCAGTGCTCAATTAGCTTCCTGTCAGAGGTAATGTTTTCCAGGTAGCCTATCAGGCATAGTTTAAAGAACACCACAGGGTCGATTGACTGCTGGCCACAACGGCCGTAGTACTCCTCTGTTAGCTCATAAAGAAAATCCAGATCGAGTTGCTGTTTGAGCCGCCGGTAAAAGTTATGTTCCGGTACATGTGCCGGGAACGAAAAGCACAGCTTCTTCTCATCCTCAAAAGATTTCCTGCCCTGCATGCCGTCAAAGATTTAGCCTATTTAGTTAACGGCAATCTTTTATATTGAATTGTGCAACAGCCACGGTGGGTTCTTGAGAATGGCAACGGGTTTGCAAAACAAAGTTGCCAGCTTCAATTTAGCTTTAAAATAAGATTATTCTGAATTATTCAAGGCGATTTCAGACTACAAGGTCGGTAATTTCATTTTGCTTGGGTTGGCAAAAATTTTAATTATTTTTTTTCAGGAAAATAGCTTTTTCACTTCGTCAAAATCATCAATGAAGTCCTTTATTAGATAAAATTCTTTGTTGCCTAATATAAGCATAAAGCCGTACAAAATCAGAAAAAGCATTTAATATTTCAACACTTCAGAAAGGAACATTTCCGAAGTTTGTTGAAATAGTCTTTGCAGAATTCTGTTAAGAAGCAGACAGAAGTAAAAAACCTTTTGTGCTTTCATTGGATCACCCTGTCCAACAAAGCAAAAGGAACTTCATCTCCTCCGGTTAATTAGATAAAATTATAAATATTAGTATTATTTATAATCAAAATAATAATATCTAATAATTAGAATAGTTTCTGTCAAAAAGAAATGAATCTAATTATAATTCACGCTTCTTTGAAAACAACAAAAACAGAGAAGCAGGCAGAGGGATATCGTGAGGAGCATGAGCAGGTTTAATTTTCCTTTGAAAATATTTCCGCATAATAGCAGTGTGGCAGGTTAAAGATTATCAATAATCCTAAGGCTCAGGCAAGTCTTCAGGTTAGGGCCATGCTTGAACTGAGGGTATCCGCCTGACAAACTACATGTTGGTTTTAAAGTTCTGA
>JAFMYY010000002.1 GCA_017948555.1 Cesiribacteraceae bacterium YIM B00369
GTCATAAAGGTCCAGCTGAGCACGGCAAGTATGTTGCCGATGAGGAGGCCCAGCACCAGATCGGGGGCGCTGGCACCATGTGCCACAAAGAGAGGGCCGAGTACAAATTCAGTACCGGCGGTATGTTCACCGGCGTAGGTACCTACAAAGCTTCTCCAGCTTTTGAGTTTATTAGCCGGAATTGGCTCACGCTCATATTCATTAACTGAATCGAGCTTCTTTACAAAGTTCTTTCTGTTGAACATCTGCTGAAATATTATTTGGGTGTGGTAATGCAAATAAAAATAAAAAGTACCTAAACATACAAAAATAAAGGGAGGCAGCTATCCTGTACTAACCTGTTTTTTTTAAGCGTGCCGGCACAAGGGGATAGCATATGGGGAAGGACAGCAGGAGTTTCGTGTAGGGGAAGATTCATCCGGACTGATCAGCCGGAGGAGATCGACCGTATTATTATACAGGTATAACCGTTTACATGCGGATAGAAAAAAGAGAGGTGAAAAGGCCATTGTTGCAGAGGAGAGAGCAGGAAGCGCTGCCGGAAAGAAACCCTTATATTGGAAGCTGTAAAACGGAGAAAACAGCTGTTAAAAGCATCAGGAGTGGATTATCGGCGTTACAGCCAAATTTGGAAAGCTCCTGCCTATCTCTTATGTTAGGGGGAAGCAACTCAGGCCACACTAAATAAAAACGCAGGTTTATTGTGTTTTTTTAACAAGTTAGGTGCCATAAAAACATAATGGAAGACAGGCTTTCAAAAGAAGAATTATTTTTTATAGAAGAGGGAATCAGGTTTTATAAAACTACTGGAGCCAAAATTCTCAAAGGAGGATTATTGATTTCAATAATTTTTCCGTTATTGGTGTTCCTCATGGGGAGACTTGCATTTATAGGTATGATGATTTTGATGGGCGTATTAACCCTGATAACTTCTTATATGTGGTACTGGGTATTTGGACAACCTAATTCACAATTAAAGAAGGACTTCGGTAAAGGAATTAAGATTACAGAGACACTGACCGTTAATAAAATTAAAAATAGTAAAGAAGGTAAAATCTACCGGATGAGCAATGGGTTAAAAATTAAAGAAAGTGACTTCAACGATGACAATTCCAGATTAGGTGAATTAGGGCAAGGGCAGATTCTTATTGTGACATATACACCTTACCATAGAATGATACTTAATATAAAAGAAATAAAGTTGTACGGCACCTAAGCCAAGCAAAATGCAAGTGCCGGCCGTGTAGTCTAATAGTGCCATGGACAATAAAGAATTTTCCGTATCTTAAAAGCTAAACTGAAACCGGCAAAAGCGTTAGGTACAACAATGAGTCGATGAAAATATTAGCTTTCATTATTTTAGCACTTCATTTTACTTCCTGCAATCGACAGGAATCATTTAAATTTGAGGAGGTTGCATGCTTTAACGCAGAAATGCCAGAGTTTGACGGGCATGTGGTTACCTTATTGGATAATGAAACTGGTAAGCCAATTAAAGATACACTGATTGAAAAAATACCGAAAACTCGAAATATTTTTAAGCCTTGCCGCCAGTATATTTATAATGCAATTTATAAAGACCAAAGCGGTAGCATTATTTCAAACAGTAAAGTTTGGATGATGGCTACGGGGAAGAGGTGGGAATGGCAACCTGAAAAGCAAGATGAAGTGGCCATCCAATTTGAGATATCCGAAGGTGATATTCCAGAAATAAAAAAGAGGATGGTAAATAAGAAGTTTGCTAGCCTTAATCGATTCAGATCTCAAGTGACAACCGGGATAATTGAGAATGTTCAGGAGATTTGGATGCACCCTTTTAGATCTAACCAATTTATTTTCACCGAAGTAGCTGCTTTTCCTGCGGTAAAATTTCCTTTGGAGGTTGGAAAAACCTGGACATCAAATATTTCTATTAATGAGGGATGGGGTGAATGGGAGAATACAACAGTTAACAGTAATTACAAGGTAGTAGGCAGGACTAAGCTCAACGCTGGATTTAAGGAATTTGAAGATTGCTGGGTAATTGAATCTAAATCAACTGCTCCTTTTGGACTTTCTCTGCATAATTTCTGGTTTGATGAAGAGTATGGCTTTGTGAAAATGGAATATATGAATTATAAAGGGCAGACTCTTTTATTTGAATTAATTGAAGTGATTGAAAAATAAAGGTGCTGTGCCTGACCCGGGTAAAATGCAATTGCCGGTCGTGTAGTTTGGTAGTGCCTTGGATAACTCAAAATTTCCCGTATCTTAAAAGCTAAACTGACCTCGCAACTGCTTTTTGCAATAACGTTGTGCATAATGCCAAAAATCGAAACTAATGCTAATATTCAAGGAAACTAAATTTATTAAAACCCCTTTTAAAAACGAAGATGAACTTGAGCAAGTAGTAGTTTCCAACTATGAATATATTTTTGGGCCTACTTCCATTTATTTACCCAAAAAACTTATTAAAACAGGAGACGGTATTGGGACAATACCTGATGGTTTTGCAGTTGACCTTGGTTCCAAAAAAAAACGGTATTTGGTAGAGGCTGAACTTCTTCACCATAATGTTTGGACCCATATTGCTCCGCAAGTATCCAAACAAGTTATTGCCAGCTTATAACCTATTTCAAAGAAGACTATTGAGGACTTGGCAGTTGATCAATATCAATCTGATTTGACAACAAAGGAAAAGTTCGATGACCAAGGAAAATGAAAACAGGTCGCTATGCTATTAAAGAAACATGAAGAAGCTGATAGATTATATTAAATTAAAAACCAGTTTAAGTAAAGAAGACAGTAACCTGATCGAAGGTCTGTTTACTTTCCAAAAAGCAGCTCCGAATACTTTATTCCTGTGTGAAGGAAATGTTGAA
Organism: Cesiribacteraceae bacterium YIM B00369; assembly: GCA_017948555.1. Taxonomy (GTDB): domain Bacteria; phylum Bacteroidota; class Bacteroidia; order Cytophagales; family Cyclobacteriaceae; genus Nafulsella. The sequence continues at coordinate 2,862 of JAFMYY010000002.1, forward strand.
AGATATGTTTATTTTCTAAATAGTGGGGTTGTAAAAGGATACCGGAATATTGGAGGGAAAATAATTGTTGAACAATTAATTGAAGAAGGCAACTTCTTTTCCTCTTTTGAAAGCTTTATGCAGGGAACCCCTGCTCAGGATAACTTTGAATCCATCACTGAGTGTGAGGTTTACAAAATTTCTAAACCCGGGTTTGTATCATGGAAGAGTGCCTCCCACAAATGGAGTAACTATGTTCAGGACGTGATTAATGACCATTTAAACTGCAAAATTCAAAGAGTAAGGGATTTTCAGACATTATCAGCTAAGGAAAGGTATATTAAATTCGTAGAAAATTATCCAAAACTGGCATTACAGGTGAAGGTAGAAACGATTGCTTCCTTTTTGGGCCTGGAACCTCAGTCGTTAAGCCGTATCCGAAGACAGCTCAGTATCTAACAAATGTTATTTTTTTAGCTGGCAAAACTCCTGAAGTTTGTTCAAACAAATTTAAGAAAGATGAACAAACAATTATCAGCAGTAACAGGAGCAAACGGACATTTAGGCAACAACTTAGTGAGACTGTTACTTTCACAAGGCGAAGAGGTGAGAGCTACAGTCCGGGACCTGAAGAACAGGGCTCCATTCAGGGATTTGGATTGCGGACTTGCTCAGGCAGATTTGATGAGGAAAGATACTTTGCTATCTGCTTTTGAAGGGGTGAAAAATCTTTACGCAGTAGGAGCCGCTTTTAAAATGTGGTCTGAAAATCCAAAAACAGAGATTTACGACAATAATGTAACAGGAACCCGGAATTTGTTTGAGGCAGCAGCAGCCTGTGGTGTGGAGAATATTGTTTACGTAAGCTCTATTGCTGCATTAGATTTCACCAGATTACCTGCAAGGGAAGAAAATGGCTATAATAAAGACCGCAGAAACTGGTATTACAACTCCAAGAATGATTCAGATAAGCTTGCCCTGGAACTGGGGAGAAAGTACAATATCCGGACAGTATTAGTACTGCCCTCCGGAATGATAGGTGGTGTTTCTCATAAATTAAACTATTCCAGTAAATTGGTGCTGCAAATAATTAAAGGTGAAATACCTGTAGACACCAATATAACTATGAACTGGATAGATGTAAATGATGTGGCTTCAGGTATGTACAATGCTATGTTAAAAGGAACCAATGGAGAGCGGTACATATTAGCAAACGAAAAGCATACCTCCATTCAGGAAAGTGTAAGAATTGCTGCAGAACAGTTTCCTGAGTTAAAATTAAAAATGCCACTGAAGGTTCCAAGGGTAATATTGTATTCAATAGCAGGACTTATGGAGGCAGGTAGTAAAATTACAGGAAAAGAACCCTTACTGCAGAGGCATTTCATAGAAATGTTTTATGGGCTGAAGCAGGATTTCGACATAAGTAAAGCCAAAACTGAACTTGGATTCAATCCAAAGCCATCAAAAGCTGCTTTGATTGATGCTATGAAATATTTAAAAGAAGACTGGAGTAAAAATCAAACATTATAGAACGTTATATGTAGCTGAACCGGAGGTTGCTGTTGTTTGAGCGGGCAGACAGAATAACAACAAGTGCCCTAAGCCTGTTGCTGTTGTCCGGTGGCAGAAGTCAGGGCAGCATCCGGCTGGTTAAGATTGGGTAGTTCTATTCTGACAGTAGTTCCTTTTCCAAGGTCGGACTGTATTTCTATTTTGCCCTTCAGGGCCAGAATAACTTCCTTCACTATATACAGGCCGAGGCCCGAGCCTACATTAGTTTCGGATGCACGGTAGAACATATCAAAAACTTTATTCAGGTTTTCTCTGGCAATACCACAGCCGTTATCACTAATTACAATAATGGCTTTTTGGTCCTCTGTTTTTACCAGTATATTCACATACGAGGTTACGTAAGGATTGCTATACCGTATTGCATTCGACAAAAGGTTGTTGAATATTATTTTCAGGCGAAAAACATCTGATTGAAAAACTGAATCCCCGCCTGTCGTCAGCCTTATGTCAACCATTTTACTGCGGTCCATGTATTGCAGAGTTTCCTCCGCTTCCTTTACCAGTTCCTCAAAATCGACAGTCTGACTGCTGATTTCCAGTCGGGAGTTTTTAGAATAACTGATGATGCTCTGTATGAAAGTATCCAGCTTGTTAATGCTTTTTTGCATCAGGCTAAGGTACCTGTTTCTGGCTTCCTCGTCCGGCTCAATTTTGAAAATATTTATTAGCCCCAGTAAAGAAGAGAGGGGAGCGCGTAAGTCGTGGGAGGCACAATAAACAAAACGGTCAAGCTCGGCATTAATCCTGAGGAGTTCCTGGTTCTGGAACCTGAGTTGTTCTTCTGCAAGTTTACGCTCTGTGATATCAATAATAATGCCCACAATTTTAATGACCATGCCGGTGGCATCCTGCACCGGCTTCCCGATAATTAATACCCATCCGGGAGAATTAATCCCTTTATTGATCTGAATTTCAATATTAAAGGATTCTTTTGTTGTATGATTTCCCTGAAAACAGTCGCTGAAAACATCCCTGAAGCCTGGTGGAATTAATTCCAGAACATTTTCGCAGGAGGGAAGAAAGGCAGCACGGTCCACACCAAATATACGCCAGGTTTCTTCAGACCAGGTAAATAGCCCGGTTTCCGGATTTAGTTCCAGATTTCCCATCCTGGCTATTTGTTGTGCCTCGGCTAATCTTGCTTCGCTTTCTGTTAACTTTTGGTTGATTCTGAGGGTCTGGTCAAGAATGTTCCGCAACTGTTCCTCACTGGCTGCCAGCTTCTCGTTCGTGGCCTGCAAATCCTGGGTGCGCTCCTCTACTTTTCTTTCCAGTATTTCATTTTGATTACTGATTTCGAGGTTAAGGTTTTTCAGTTCATCCCGGTTCATGGCCAGTTCCTGTTTCTGCCGTTCTATTTCGCGGGTTCTTTCCTGTACACCTTCTTCCAGCCGGCGGTTTTTCTTATTAATCCTGTCGGTTTTAATTCTGAACCCTGCATAAAGGAGGGCCAGCATAAGTACAGCTGCCATTATTTTAACAACAGGTGTTTTGTAAAACGGAGGATTAATAATGATGGAAAGGGAAGTGCCTGTTTCATTCCAGACTCCATCGTTATTTGAAGCTTTTACCCTGAAGGTGTATTTTCCGGGGTCGAGGTTGGTATAGGTTGCTTTGTGCTGTGTGCCTGAGTAGTTCCAGTTCTCCTCAAACCCTTCCATCATGTAAGCGTACTGGTTTTTCCTGCTTACGATATAGTTAAGTGCCACGAATTCGAAAGTCAGTACCGATTGCCTGTGCGAAAGAACAATTTCCTCTGTTTCGGATATGCTGCCGGAGAGGGGCGAATTTTCGGTGCCGATGGTTACCGGTTTATTAAAAATCTGAAAGTCGGTAATATATACTGCCGGAACCTGACGGTTAATTTGTATTTTAGAAGGATCGACAATATTAAAACCATCAAGGCCACCAAAAAGCATTTGACCGCTGCTAAGCCTGGCCGATGCCCTGTGCCGGAACTCATTATGCTGGAGGCCATCGTCAATGTTATAGTTCCTGAACTTTTTACCGGCCGTATCAAAGCAGGAAAGGCCATTATTGGTGCTGATCCAGAGGTTACCCTGTGCATCTTCCTCTATTCCGTTAATCTGGTTACTGGGCAGACCATCTTCCTCCCTGAAAGCAACAAAGCTGCCTTTTTCCCGGTCCATAAGGTTTAGCCCTCCTTCGGTGCCGGCCCACAGCCTGCCTTTTTCATCTTCGTAAATAACCAGAATATGGTTATTGCTGATGCTGTTCGGGAGTTCCGGATCGTTTTTGAACCTTTTATATATATTTTTCTCCGGGTTTATTACCAGCAAACCATCGCGTTCACTTCCTATCCAGAAATTGTTTTGCCTGTCAATGTAAAAGCTGGTAGGGTCAATGTTTTGAATCTTTTTGTCAAGCCACGTAAATAACTCAAAGCGGTTACCGGCTCTGTTAAACTTAAAAAGGCTTTTCGTATAGCTCGATATATAAAGTTCGCCTTTGGCATCCTCCTGCATATACCAGATGTCACGGATGGGGGTGCTTAAGGAATCTTCCGGATTGGCAGTACTGAACATTTCAACGGTGCCTTTCTCAATATTATAGCGGGCAATACCTTCATACATTCCCAGCCAGAAATCTCCGTGGCTGTCCTGGTAAACAGAGGTGATGGTAGGGATTGGCTGCCCGTCGGGGAAGTGGGTGAAATGCCTGAAAGTTTTACTTTTTGGGTTGTACAGATCAAATCCTAGCCGCAAGCCTATCCAGATTCTTTTGTCTTTATCTTCAAAAAAGCAATAAACATCTTTATTGCCAAGGCTCTGGTCGTTTCCGGGATTATGAAAAACATGCTCAAATTTAGGAGGGATAGCTTCTTTAACCGTAAGCCCTGCAATGCTGCCTATCCAGATGTTGTTATCCCTGTCGCGGAAAATGGTGTTCAGGCCATTGTCCACCAGACTGTTATCATCATAGCTGTCCTGCTGGAAACTGGTAAGGGTTTTGTTCCTTTTATCAAGGACACTTACTCCAAAGTTGGTGGCGAACCAAATATTCCCCTCTTTGTCTCCGCAGATACCGGCAACGTAATCTCCTACAATGCTGTTAGAATCTGAGGGCTTATATTGCAGGTGGCTGAAGCTTTGGGTGGTTTTGTGGAACCGGTTTACTCCGCCAAAGGCAGTTCCTATCCATATATCTTCATCGCTGTCAATAAAAAGGCTGCGTATGGCATTCCTGCTCAGGCTTTCCGGATTGCCCGGCTGATGGTGAAAATGGCGGAAGTTTTTGCGGTTGGCCTGCAGGATACTCAGTCCGTTTTCTGTTCCTATCCAGAGATTACCGCTTTTATCTTCTGCCAGTGCTCTTATCATGTTGCAGGTAAGGCTGTTAAGGTTGGCAGGCTCACGTATATAATGGGTAAAAGTGTTTGTTGTGCGGTCAAAGGTATCCAGTCCGTTTTCCGTTCCAATCCAGAGAGTCCCTGCATGGTCTTCAAAAATGGTATTTACCCTGTCTGAGCTGATACTGGCAGGATTGCCGGGATCATGCCGGAGGGCCATGAAGGTATCTTTTTCCCGGTTGTAAATATTTAATCCGCCATCATTTGTGCCCACATACAGTACACCAGCCTTATCTACATAAACCGACAGTATTAAATTATTGCTGATGCTGCCTGCAACCGCGGGTTTATTCCGGTAGGTGGTGAATTTATAGCCATCATATTTGTTTAAGCCATCAGCTGTTCCAACCCAGATAAATCCCTGCCGGTCCTGTCCGATACAGTTAATAAAATTCATAGACAGGCCCTGGTCAAGGCTGAAGCGGTGAAAATTTCCGCTTATTACCTGGGCATGGCAATGAGATATTCTTAAAAGGATTGCCAAAAACAGAAATATGACTACAGATTTTCTCATTCAGACAGTTAATAGCTGGTACAAAACAGATACAACAGGATTAATTGGAAGATTTCCTGTTAAGTGCTGTTGTGGCTTTTTCTCATTCATGCCATTTTCTTTATGGAAACAGCTGTTTACAATCGTTTTCAACAGGCTTTTGATGTATAGTCTAAACGCAAAAGTAAAATTTTTCCTTTCTGTAGCAATAAGATAAAATGGAGGTGGAGTGTAATTTTCGTGCAGGTAAATGTGCGTAAAAGCATAAATATCCAGCTCTGCCGGGGGAAACTGAACAATTAGAGTGACTAATCTTCTCAGCACCTTTTTTCTTAAGGTGTAATAAATAGGGGAATAGTGCTGTAAATCAGGAAAATTTTTAAAGAAATATATGGGATCTGGTAAATAATTTATTCAATAATCAATGTCTGTGCATTATTCATGATTCTGAAATCAGGAGCAGTCCGGAACCGGAAAAAGGGATTGTTTTACAGGCGGGAGGCAATCCCGCTTCACTGGTAAACAGGCCTGTAATTTTTTATTTCAAAATATTGTACTGGTTATTTGAGTAAAATCAATTTATTTATTTATAATTACAATCGATTTCATTATTTATCGCATGGCTGAATTTATTTTACATCAAAACCTGCTTTATCTCCTTCCTGTGATGGTGGAAATCGTTTTTTTAAGCATAGAAAACACAGCTTTTTTTTATCCGGTAAGCGCAATCGATTGCGCTGATTTGTTAAACCCTAACTAAAAACCTATGAATTTTAAACTTTACTTGTCCTGTTTATGTATTTCCATGCTTCTGTTATGCTCCTCCCTGGTGCATGGTAAAATCTCAGATTCCCGGAATCATGATTTTAAGGTGGGGGCCAGTCCTGCAGACAGGGACAGCCCGGGAGATGTGAATTTCGCTATTTTGGAAAGTGAAAATTTTTCCGTTCCACAATTTAACAATCACGGGGCAGGTATTGCTGATGAGGCAGAGCCTGAACCTTCGAACGGCAAAACAGATGTATGGGACTTTGGTGCCGTTCAGCTGGATGAAACGCTTTACAACAATATTTTGAACGAAGAAATTATTAACTCCTGGTACGATGCATCGGTTACCACCGGAACTTCAGGAATTTTGCTGCCGGCCTTTAGTGCAGGTGCATTGAGCTGGGTTGGCGGGGAAAACGACAGGCTGAGAACCACCAATACAAACCTTACCCGCTATGACCAGAACATTGGTAGTGTGGCAGGTTATACAGGCCGCATTTATGTTAACTCCAGGGCAGCCACAGGAAGGTACCTTAGCTTAACACTCAGCGAAGATGATGAAGTAACTATTTGGGCCAAAACAGATGATGTGGGGGCAATTAATTTTGTTTATGTAGCGGATCCTGCTGCACAAACCGATGTGGTAAATCTTACCAGCGCTCTCACTGAACTCAAATTCGTGGCAAAGCAGGAAGGTACTTACCGTATCTACGATACTGAGGGTAAACCAAGCTATTACCGGTTATACAGGAAAGATGCTGAGTATGCAGAGATATCAGGAGCTGTGGATGTTAGCCAGACGGCTGATATTCCTGATGGTTATGAAATCGTCTTTACCAACAGAGCAGGTAAATCATGGTCTGTACCGGTAACAGCCGGAACTTATACTGCCAGCCTGCCTGCAGGTTATACCTACGATATAAGCTTAGCAGATGCAGAAGCCTTTATTATCAGCAATGAAAATGAATTGGAAGTTACTGCCACAGCCACTCATAATATTGCTATAAAAAAAGTAGCACTTTATACCTTAAGCGGCGCAATAGCAGGTTTAGGTGAGGATCTTTCAAATCTGGAACTGATGTTTACACCCGACCAGGCCGGAGACAATCCTTATATACCAACACCGGAAGTGGATGCCGTAAATGGAACCTACTCTGTGCTGCTGGAACCAGGTACCGCATACACTGTTTCAGCCGCAGGGTTCAATGACTATTATATCCCTGAGAATACTGTTACAATTGGCGAAGCAGCCGAAACTCTTGATATCACCTTCGCGCCTAAGCCGGTACATAACGTAACCATCGCGTCGGACGACCTTAATGCTGAGCAAATGGCTAAGCTGGTGTTAACCTTTACCAATATGGCTGATGGGTATGAGTACACCTTTACCTCTACAGATGAAATTGCGCTGAGGGATGGTACTTATACCATATCCTATGATGGTCTTGATGAATACTCTTTAACAATGGGATTAACGTCAAACCTTACCATTGCGGGGGAAGATGTAACCAAAGAGCTAACTTTTGTACCTGTAACCAACTGGTCGTTCAATGATGCGGTGATTACGGGTAATACGCAGGCCTATAAAGGCATGCTCTTTACCGGAAATGTTGCCAACGAAATGAATAAGGGACACCTGACGGCTAAAGCAGGCGCTACTATAAAAATACCGGCAGAAGCAGGCGATAAAATTAAGATTACATATTACTACAGTGCTGATTTCTCCATTGAGGGAGGTGAGCCTGTTACTACAGCGAGCAACAGTACCTCTGTTTTGGAGTCGGTGGAATATGTTTATCCCGGTACTGAAGCCGGTTTTGTAACCATAACCATTGGCGACGGAGCAGCAACCACTTACATCACTGATATTACCGTTGGTGAGTTTGTGGCGTACAGTGATGTTATCAGGGTAGGTACTGATAAAGAATACCAAACCATAAATGAGGCCCTGGATGCCATTGCTGCAATGGATCGCGGGGAGGGCCAAAGGGTAACGGTAATGATCGATCCCGGTAACTACGAAGAGATGCTGGTAATTACAGAGCCGGATATTACCTTAAAAAATGCGGCTGACTCTCCGGTTACAGGGCTTACAAACGAAGGGGTGGATATTGCTGAAGGAGCAGTAAGAATTACCTCTTACTACGGACATGGTTACAGCTACTACAGTATGAACAGCGACCAGAAATGGGATGCTGATATTTTAAGAGTCAATAAGGAAAATGGCTACTTAAGCTATGAGAACAAAGGTGCCGGTACCAGCAATGGCTCTTACTGGAATGCTACCGTAGTAGTTAATGCCGATAATTTTGTGGCAGAAGATATTATCTTCGAAAATTCCTTTAACCAGTATATTTCTAAAAAGGAATCGGAAGATATTGTGGTGATGTGGGAGTCAGGCAGCAAAGGGGAACGCCCGACAGCGCAAGGCTCAACAGTGGTGCAGGACAGAAGCTTTGTGGAAAGGGCAGCAGCGCTTGCTATAGCCAATAATGCAGATAAGGTATTGCTCAACAACTGCCGTGTTGTTGGCCGCCAGGATTCATTCTTCGGAGGTTCCAATGCCAGGGTAGTGGTATACAAAGGTGCAATGATGGGAGCCGTAGACTACATTTTCGGAGGTATGACTGCAGTATTCTACCAAACAGATCTGGTTATGAATGTGAGTGATGCACGTAATGATGCATCTTACCTTACCGCAGCCCAGCAGAGGGAGGGCAGAGGGTATTTAATGTACGAAACCACGATAAGGTCGGCTGTTCCGGGTGAGGAAACTGCCTCTGCGTATCTTGCCAAGCCGGGGTATTTTGGCCGTCCGTGGCAGGCTGAAACAAGTGAGGTGGTGTTTTACAATACTACCATTAAGACCTCAGATTATCCGGGATCAGAAGGGAAATCGCTGATTGAACCTCTGGGGTGGCAGAATACCCTTGGCGGAGAATCCGAAAAAATGTACGAATACGGAACTGTTGAAGAATCGGGAGTGGATAATACAGGCAACCGCGCTTCATGGGCCACTGTGCTGGCCGAACCGGTATTAACAGACGGAACAGAAATCAATCCTTTTAATTTTACCAAAGGAAATGATGGCTGGGACCCCTTAGCTGCGCTTATTCCTGAAGATCAGGAAGAGAAAGATTCTGATAATTCACTTTCTGCCCTTTCTGTTGCTGAAGGTACGCTAAGCCCGGAATTTGACCCTGAAGTTACCAGCTACAGTGTTGAGGTGCCGTTTGGAACAACCTCCATTACTGTAACAGCTACTGCAAACAGCGATCTGGCTACGGTCAATACCGGTGAATTCAACAATCTTCCCGGCTCTGATGTGGTAAGGGTTACAGCCGAAGATGGAAGCATCAGGGAGTATACCATTAATGTAACTGTGGCTGATGAAGAGGTGTTGGGAATTAAAGGTAAAACGGGCGCCGCAGCATTAAGGGTATTCCCTAATCCTGCAGACCAAAGTGGTGCCACAATCTCTTTTAATGTTCAAAAGAGTGGTATGGTTTCCCTGCAGGTAGTGGATATGCAGGGCAGGGTTGTTAAGGTACTTACACAATCATCCAGGACGGCAGGAACTCATCAGGTTCAGTTTAATGCAGCAGGCCTCAATGCAGGTATGTACATTATCCGCCTGAATATGGCCGACGGAGTGAGTAATACCAAAGTTTATCTGAAATAAAGCTGCATTACGCTTACAGGTAACCATCATTTAATCATTCCTGGTTAAAAGTAAGTAATGCAGATGGTGAAAAAAGAACCTCCTGTTTCGGGGCCGAAGAAGATATTTCTTTGCCCTTGATGACAGGAGGTTTTTCTATGCCCATAATTTTTTATCTGCATCTGAACAATAGGGGGTTATAATCTTTTTGTTGATATGAAATAATGAAATAATTCCATGCTTAACATGATCTTTTTTATTATTTTGTACCAGTGAAGCTGTAAAGAATAAAAACGATGAAGATACTGAATCTGAAAAAAGCACCTTCTGCAAAGCAATTAGCGGAAACCCTGAAGCAGGAATTCTCCGGAGAGTATTCTTACAGGCTTTTTGGCTTGGGGAGTGAGAGAAGCGTAATTGTCCGTAAGTCAACCTTTGTTGGGGTGCAGGTTTCTAAATCAGGTAATGAGGTTTCTGTTCAAAGATTGCTTATGCCCTCTTTGTCATCCTCCATTTTCTCTATTATTGATATTTTGTGGACCGGAGGTTTACTCCTGGATGGGGTATTCGGATCACCGGTAAGAAATCTGGAAAAGGAGGTAGCTCTCTTTATTAAAAAGAAATACGGATAGTTTGTCCCGGTACTCAAAAGCAGTGAAATGATGGGGCCACTGGTCCGGATTTTCCTGTCAGCTCCCCTTCATTTTTACACATTAAACAGACCCTCTGTTAATAAAGCGGAAGACGTTTTTTACTTTTTCCTTTTTCTTTTTCTGGATCATGTAGGCAGCGGTTTCGCCCATTGCCTGGAAGTCGGTGGAAACCACAGTTATGCCGAGCAGATCTTTTAAGGGAGTGTCGTTATAGGAGATAACACCAATGTCTTTCCCTGGCTGAAAACCCTGGTCACGAATCTGTTTTACAAGGTTAACCAGGTCCATTTCCTCAATGGTAATAAAGGCATCTTTTGCCTGCAGATCCATGTCGGGGTAAATGGTTTCCAGTACCTCATAATCAAAATTAAAATCGTTGCAAAACTCCTGTATGCCCGACAGTATCTCCAGCGGGTAGGGGTGCAGTGCTTTTTTCGGATATACCAGAATAAGCTTGTCGTACTGCTGAAGGCGCGGGAGACCTTCCTTCAGGGCTTCGTAAATATCGTTCCGGAAATCCTGGTAAATAGAAGCAACGGAGTCTTCCATTTCGGGCAGGTAATTATCCATGATCACCAGCCTGTCCTGCGGAATTTTCTTCAGCGCCTCCACTACTTCCTTATTCGTATTATAGTGCATGAGGTTCTTATCCTTGAAGTGAGGCATCACCACATAGTAATCATATGCACCTATGTTTTCTTCCAGTATGTTGAGCAGGATTTCAGGTTCGCAGTGGTATACATTCAGGTCTACCTGCGTATTGCTGCCCATGCTGTTTACAAAGGCATTAAATATTTTTAATTTATAGGAGCTGAGCTTGTTAAGCAGGAAGAGTATATTGGTGTGGGAGCTGAGCAAAGCTTTGGATACATAGTATCCTTTGCCTTTTACCGACAGGATGATCTTCTTTTCCTTGAGCTGGTTATAGGCCTTTTCAACTGTGTCTCTGGACAGGTAATGCTCCTCACTTATTTCATTTATGGAAGGAATTTTATCTCCAACCTTTAAAATATTATTCTCAATATCTTCAATAATCGAATTAACGATTTGCTGATATTTTGGTATCCTGGAATTACTGTCTATCCTTACCTGTACTTGATTTTCCATATTTGCTGGCCCTTATTAAATTCCTTCCAGTCGCTGATCCTTCATTTTTCCGCTAATTAATAACTATCCGGCCGGAAAAAAATTACTGATCAATAAAAATTTTGTTTTACCCCGTGCAGGAAGCCGTTTAATGGGGCTGTTTATGCCGGGGGCCATCCTATAATGGCTTCTGATCTTTGTTTCCCGGTTCAGGTACCTGAATGGAACGGCTAAAGTAAGACAGGATTTTAAAAGAAGCTAATCTGCTTTATATATTTCTGTTTACAGGGCCTTAAGTCTGATGTTTTCATTCAGCATTGCCGTGTGCAGCCGGGCGGCAAACTCCACTGCCTGCGGGCTGTCTCCATGCACACAAACAGTATCGGCCTTTATAGCTATTTCTGTTCCCTGCAGCGTAGTAACTTTATTTTCTTTTACCATTCTCAGGGCCTGCTGAACTGCTTTCTCATGCTGAACAATCAGGGCCTCCGGCAATCTGCGGGAGGTCAGGGTGCCATCCTGCTGATAGGTACGGTCGGCAAATACTTCCCCGGCACACCTGAGGCCGGCTCTAGCGGCAGCCTCTGTCAGTTTGCTTCCGGCCAGGCCAAATAGTATCAGTTCAGGGTTTATTTTATAAACAGCTTCCGCAATGGCTTCTGCCAGCTGTCCGTTAACGGCGGCCATATTATATAAGGCCCCATGGGGTTTTACATGGCGCAAAATGCCTCCCTCTGCTTTTGCAAAAGCAGCTAAAGCACCCACCTGGTAAATTACAAGATCATGCACCTCTTCAGGGGAAACAGCCATTTCGCGGCGGCCAAAGCCTGCAAGGTCAGGCAGGCCCGGATGGGCTCCTATGGCTACATTTTTCTCCAGTGCGAGCCTTACTGTTTTCCTCATAACAGAAGGGTCTCCGGCATGGAAACCGCAGGCAATATTAACAGAGGTTACATAGTCCAGCAGTTTTTCGTCATTACCCAAATGGTAAGCGCCAAAACTTTCTCCTGCATCACAATTAATGTCAACTGAAAAATCGCTCATGTATTCCTGTTTTCAGATTTATCGCTTTTTTTAAAAAAGATATTTTCTTTTCCTGCTCAATTAAAAGCTGCTGAGCTTCCGGCAAAGATACTATTTTAAACCGGATCCTTTTGCCGGGAGGGAGCTGTGCCAGGAGCGGCAGGTCGGCAGTAATGATCTGGGCAATACGCGGATAGCCTCCGGTGGTGGCGTGGCCCGCCATTAAAACAATGGGCGATCCTCCGGCGGGTATCTGCACTGTTCCAAAAGTAACGGCAGAGGAGAGGAGTTCCTTTTTCTCATTTAACTGTAAGGGAGGTCCTTCCAGACGGTACCCCATCCGGTTTGATTGGGAAGTGATAAGGAATTCTTCTTTCAGGAAATGATTTTTACTCTCATCGGAAAACCAGTCAAATTCGGGCCCGTGAACAAACCTTATTACCGGAGGCCCGGAATATGGTGGCAGCAGCAAGGGAGAGGGTGACCAGCGGGCCTGTGAAAAAGCGCCTGTTACCGGTTTCATTCCTGAAATATTGCCTCCGGGCCTGGTTTGGCCGGCTAAACCTTTAGCAGGAATGTAGTCACCGGCCCCTATGGCTCTTCCTTTCCACCCGCCCATGGAAGTGCTCAGGCAGGTGGAGGCGCTGTTCATTACCAGGGGAACATCCAGGCCGCCTGCCACAGCAAGATATACCCGGCAACCGCTTCCCTGGCGGCCAAAGGTGAGCAGACTTCCTTTCCTGATCAGCAGCGGTTTCCACAGTGCGGCCGGCTGCCCGTTTACGTGCGGCAAAAGGCCGGCTCCTGTTATGGCAACAAGGAGGTCGGCTTCAAACAGAATTTCCGGTCCGGTAAGGGTTATCTCAATGGCCGCTTCATTTTCTTTATTTCCTGTAAGAATGTTTGCAATGCGCAGGGCAAGCCGGTCCATTGCCCCGCTCACAGGCATGCCATCTTTTTGAAAACCATACCTGCCCGTGTCCTGTATGGTGGTAAGGAGTCCGGCGGTTTTAAAATGCAATCCCATCCGGTCTGTTTTTTAGTTCCTCAAATTCCTCTTCGGTAATGGCAGTAAAGCGAACTTTGTCTCCTGCCTGCAAAAGGGCAGGTTTTTGCAATTGCGGATTAAACAGTTTAAGAGGCGTTCGGCCAATCAGCTGCCAGCCACCGGGAGTCCGGAGTGGGTATATTCCTGTTTGTTCCCCTGCAATACCTGTCGAACCCGGCGGAATGCTTAGCCCCGGCTTGCTTTTGCGGGGTGTTGCTATTCTTTTATCCATGCCTCCTAAATAAGGAAAACCGGGAGCAAAACCAACCATGTATACAAGGTACTCATTTGCTGTATGAATCGTTATGACCTCTACGGGACTCAGCCTGTTATATTTTGCCACCTGCTCAAGGTCCTGACCAAAAGTACCGCCATAGCATACAGGAATAGTTATTTGCCGGTTGTGATTATCCTCCGGAGGAGCCGGTTCATTCAGCACCATGTAAATAGAATTTTTTATTTCCTCATAGGGATTCCGTTCCCCTTTACTATCTGCTGCCAGAGGATCGTAGTAAATGGTGAGGGTAGTGTAAGCAGGTACATATTCTGTTACTGCCGGCAGGGGGCTGGCCTTTAGCCGGGAAATACAGCTGTTTATTTGCTGTAATATTTCCCGGCTAATGGTTTTACCAAACTCCAGTACAATGGCCGAATCCCCGAGAGGATATATCTTTGGAGGCAAAGAAGGTGCCTGATTTTGACTCATAGGTTTAATTCTCTTTAATTAACGACTTCTTCTTTCACTCATTTACCACAGCCACTTTCACTCCAGGTTTAAAACCTCTATGCCCTGTTCAAAAATAATATCCACAGGAATATTATTTTCTGCCAGTCGGTTGAGGTCTTCCTGCAGCTCAGTGCCGATGTTGCCGCTTTCTGCCACAAGGGCAGCCACTCCTTCGTAATTTCCTTCCCCCTGGAGCATTAGAATTTCGCGGGAAAGTTCATTCATGGCTTCCCGCATTTTGTTGTAATCGACGCGGTAAAGGCCGGTTTGGGCATCGCGGCTAAAGGCACCTCTTTCTTTAAAATAGTTGAAGCGGATCATGTTTGCTTTACCATGGGCGCTGCTTGCGCCAAAACGGATACTCCGGAAAACAGAGGCAAGAAAGGTGGTGTAATAGTCCTTAAGGCTGCCCCGCAACTCCCCGTTTTCATATAAACCGGTAACCATATAAAGCCCCAGTACATCGGCTTTACCTTCTTCCAGTGCAGAGGCATGTTCCCGGAGCGCTTCCCTTACGGTACCTTTACCGTTTATGGTGTTTTTAATACCAAGGCCATGGGCAACTTCATGGAACATGGTGTTCGCAAAAAAAGCATCGAAAGTAATATGGCGCCTTTGATCTTCAGCAATGAGTTGCTCACTGAGGGGGATAAGTATTTTATCGAATTTAGCCTGCATGGCATTTTTCAACTGCAGCCGGCGTGTTCCTTTTTGTAGCTGTACCTCTTCGTCATTAGGCAGATTAATAGCAATGGTTTTGCTTCCTGCATTACAGTCTCCGGCATAAAAAACCACATCGTAGGCATTCAAATCCGCATCGGTGCCGGGTTGTTCCTGCTTATATTTCTCCGGAACGGGGAGGTTCTGCTGAAGTTCAGGTAAGAATTCCGCGTACCTGGCCAGGCGTTCGCTCCATTCCGGATCCTTAATCAGCACATAAGCTTCATGAGCTGCTTTGTAGCCGAAGAGCTGGTCTTCGTAAGTTTCAATGGGACCAATAACCACATCAATAAGGTTGTTTTTGGCTTCCATCCATGCAAGGTCGCTTTCCTGATACTGGTCACTGAGGAGGGCTTCCGCACGCAGCTGGAGGTATTTCTTAAATTGCGGATCGGGCTCAAGCTCTGCCGCCTGTTGCAGCAGTCCTGCTGCTTTCACCACCTTATCAGAAAACATTTTATAGTATGGAATGCTTATAAGCTCTCCCTTCTCATTCCGCCTGATAAAGGTGTATTGGCTTGCCTTATCCGGGATAGAAGCTGCCCCGAATTCTTCTTTGCTCATGTCGGCCGGGTAAAAATTAGCTCCAGGGGGTTTCGTGCCTGTTCCTGCAACAAAAGGTTCATTTCCGTTAAGCCGGTCCCAGGGGCCGTAGTTAATTTTTATGTACTGCTGTAACTGCTCATCCTCCACAACCTGCAGGAGGCTGTCTCTTTTACCATAGGCTTCGAACCAGAAAAGGGTATCCATAATTTTGGAAGCCTCAATGAGCAGCGGTATCATCTGCTTGTGCTCCCCCGAAAGGTTGCGCAGGTCGGCTGTAAGTTTTACAGCCGTATACTGCTCCAGCTTATTGTCAATGCTAACCAGCGGGTGGCTCCTGCTGCTTTCTTCAATAAAGGTGGTATCCCCCTGTGGGGGCGACTGGCAAAACTGCAGGAGGGTAAGTGAAAAAAAGGAAAATAATAAAGTTTTTTTTCTCATCGTTTTTGGATTCAGATAACTAAAAACAATAACCGTACGGACAGGTTTTTGCTTAGTGTTTTGTGGTGAAAAACAGTTGCTGTCAGATCAGATAAAAAATTCTGACAGACATAAAACTTATTTAAGGACAAAACGTTTTAAAGCATCATTATTCTAATTTGACTCATGGATACCGACTATAAATTTGTGAAAAACAATTTGCTTGCAGCATGCATTGAAAAGCAGCAGGCTATGCTGCAGGTAGCTCAGCAGGCTATGCGCGATATGCAGGAAAGTGCCCTGGAAGGCCGTAGCAATGAAGAAATGACAGATGCTTTTACAGCTCAGTGTCAGAACGAGCTTACAATGTATGCAAAGAGAGTACACGAAGCTAATGGGGTGCTGACTATTCTGGAAAGAGCAAAAGGAGTAAAAAGTGTAAATGCAGTAGGCTTTGGCTCCCTGGTAATTACCGACCAGCAGAATTTCTTTGTAACCGCCAGTATTGGTGAATTTAAAATGGATGACCGCAACTTTTTTATCATTTCTGCTCAAACACCTATCTTCAAGGAAATGGAAGGTAAAACAGCAGGGGAAACCTTTGAATTCAGGGGGCGGAAATATAAAATTAAGGAGGTTATTTAAGGGGGCAATGAGCAGTGGGTACCGGGTATGCAGATCAGGCGAAATAAGATTTTAATGAATTTTGTCTGCCTGAAAGGGCCCGATACTCACTGCCCGGTTCCCGCTGCTGTGTTCTAATCCATTTCTATTAACTGTTCCATATCGGAGGGGGCTTCCAGATCTTTCCGGCGTTCGCCCCTGATTACAGGAAGGCTCTCCGGCGTAATGTAGCCCTTGCTTACCGCATGCTCCGCAGCTTCCACGGTGTCTTTTACCAGGAGCATTTCCACTCCGCTTTCTTCCATGGCTTTAACAAGCAGCTGTATTTCCATGTCTCTTTTTTCCCGGGTTACATCCCTTATATAAATGGTTTTAACTCTGCCGGGATACCGGCGTACCACCTCAGCGTAAATCTCAGGATCTTTTTGTCCGCTGTCGCCAATAAGGATAAAGCTTTTATTGGGATACATTTCCATTATCCGCTTTACCTGGGCAAGTTTGTGTCCTTTGTGCAGGCTGGTAATAATCTTAAATTCATCCATCCTGCTGTCGCGCAAAAGAAAAGGTCCTTTAGGTATGCCTTGTATCTTACAGAAATCGCGCAGCAGGTCGTATAATTTCCAGCTGCTGCTGCTGACATAA
Source organism: Cesiribacteraceae bacterium YIM B00369 (assembly GCA_017948555.1). Taxonomy (GTDB): domain Bacteria; phylum Bacteroidota; class Bacteroidia; order Cytophagales; family Cyclobacteriaceae; genus Nafulsella. The sequence continues at coordinate 20,194 of JAFMYY010000002.1, forward strand.
AATATAGGATTTATCTGCCCCGGCTTTGTGCCATTATAAAGAGCCCGGTAAAATGCTGCAACACCTTCAAAAGGAAGGCGGGTGCGGGCATTTTTAAACAGCATAAGCCTCAGCTTTTTGTAAATATTAGTGGCACGGGAAACCAGTATAGTGTCATCCACATCTGAAATTATACCCATAGCGTTATCATTTCCCGATATCAGGACCTCACCACTTGTTATAACAGGCCCCTGATTTGGAGTTACCCTGTCGAGCAGTTCCAGTTTAACCTGTTGCCATTCATTTCCGCTCTGGTATTCTTTTCTGTTCTTCAGCTGAAGGATAAAATGGCCCTCCCGGTCGGTTTGTACAATAGTGGAATGTCCCTGATAAGTTACCCTTAACTGAACACAAGGGGTTTCGTTGCTAATGTAGCGTTTAAACATAGCGCTGGCATTCTGCCATTTATTCTGGCTTTCCTCAGGGGTGGCCAGGCCTTTATCTTCCAGTACCTTACCCCGCATAAACATGGTATCTTCATTCCCGAAGCCACGATAGGGAAGGATTTTAGGAGGACCTAAAAGACCGGAACGCTGTTTAAGGCGAAAGCGGTAATAATCTATTTTATTGGCTGTTTTGCCGAGGTATCTGAATACTTTCTTTCTCATATAATAAAAACCAAAAAAGATAAAAGGTGTTAAATATTAAAGTGGTATTCTTTGAAATTAGCTACCCTTTGAAGTAAAATTTTCAGGATTGTGTAAGGAAATCAACGCTTAAAACAAAAAAAAAGATGCATGTTTGTTTTTTGTGGCTTAATTTTGTGCCTGAATAATTCCCGGAAGCCGGCCTTCATCTCTATATATAATAATTACTGCTATAATGTTAAAAAAGCTACAAATTATTTTTGTGTTAGGATTTTTATGTTTGCACTTTTCTGCTGTAGCTCAGCAAATACAGGCGGTAAGAATTGAAGGAAGTCCTGAAATTGATGGAAACGGCAATGACGGGGAGTGGGAGAAAGTGCCGGTAGCTTTTTCAGGAGCATTTACCCAGATTCAGCCGGAGAACCTTCATCCTTCCCGCTACCGAACGGAAATAAAAATTGCCTATAATAATTTTGCTTTATATGTGCTTGCCCGCCTGTACGACCCGCAGGGGAGCAGCATTCCATGCGAGCTCGGGCTCAGGGATGACTGGGGTAAGAATGCCGACCTTTTTGCCCTTGTGCTTGATACTTATAACAACGGGCAGAATGCATTTTACTTTGGTGTTACCAGTGCAGGCGTTCAGCTCGATCAGTATATGTCTCCCACAGGAAATGATAATAACTGGAATGCCGTCTGGAAAAGCAATGTAGCTGTTTCAAAAACCGGCTGGACAGCGGAGTATGAAATTCCTTACTCTGCTATCCGGTTTCCTAAAACAGTTGCTCAGGAGTGGAGGGTAAATTTTATAAGGAAGGTGCAGCGTGAGGGAGAAGAAAGCTCATGGAGCCCTGTGGATAACCGCATAAGTGGTTTTGTAAACCAAAGCGGCAAACTTGCAGGGGTGAGGAATGTGGTGCCTCCCCTGAGGCTGCAGTTCTTTCCATACCTCAGCTCAGTGGTAAACCACAATAGTGGAAACGGCCGCTCCAATTCCACAATAGGGGGAGGAATGGATGTAAAGTATGGTATTAACGAAAGTTTTACTCTGGATATGAGTCTGGTTCCGGACTTTAGCCAGGTACAGTCCGATAACCAGGTGCTGAACCTTAGCCCCTTTGAAGTAAAGTATTCAGAAAACCGTCCTTTTTTTACAGAAGGAACAGAGTTATTTAATAAGGGAGGCCTTTTTTACAGCCGCCGGGTGGGGCAGGTATTTAATACCTTCGAAGTAAAGGAGGAAGAGCTGGCCGAAAGTGAACATATAACCCGCATACCAGCCGACGCCCAGCTGCTTAACGCAGTTAAGGTGTCGGGAAGAACCAAAAGCGGCTTTGGTTTAGGATTTTTCAATGCCATTACCGATAATACCTATATGGAGGTTATCGACAGTCTTACCCTTGAGAAAAAGAAAATACTGCTCGATCCGGTCACTAACTTTAATGTGCTGGTTCTGGACCAGGCGCTGAAAAATAATTCCTCAATAAGCCTGATCAATACCAATGTGAGCAGGGCAAAAGGAGGGAAAGATGCAAATGTGGTGGCCACGGATTTTCGCTTCAATGACAAAACGAACAATTACAGGCTCGAAGGTTTTGGCGCCTGGAACTACATCCGCTTTACGGAAGGAACAAATGGCGAAGCTGCTTCTGACGGGTATAAATATTCTCTCAGTGCAGGAAAGGTGGGAGGTAACTTTCGTGGACGCCTGAGGAGAAGTGTGGAGAGTGATACCTACGACATTAATGATATGGGTTACCTGCAGGCAGCTAATGAAATAAATCATCACCTGCAGCTGGAGTATCATATTTTTGACCCTTTCTGGGTTATTAACCGTATGAATGTAAGAACCCACGGGAGTTACAGCACTCTGTATGAGCCACAGGAATTTATAAATTTCCAGCTGGGCGGAGACTATTGGGTCCAGTTTAAGAACTTCTGGCATATGGGGGGCTGGTATGGGGCGAAGCCGGTAAACACTTTCGACTTTTTTGAGCCCAGGGAAAAAGGGTATTTCTTTACCCGCAGACCTTCCTACGATACAGGGATCTGGCTGGAGAGCGACAACAGAAAAAGATTATCGGTGTACGGGCAGTATGGCTGGTTCAGGAGAAATGCCTGGGATGCAGGGGATAGCTGGTATACGGTGGCTCCACGTTTCAGGGTATCGGAAAAATTCTCTTTGAGCCATAATTTAAGTGCTTCGCAAAGAAAGAACGAACGGGGTTTTGTAAGGAAGCTTGAGGAGGATGAAAATAAGATTATTTTCGGAAGGAGAAATGTGCAGATCCTTGAAAATACCAGCAGGCTTAATTTTATATTCAATAATAAAATGGGGCTTACCTTAAGAGCCCGCCATTACTGGAGCAAGGTAGCCTACAAACAGTTTTATGAGCTTAAGGAAGACGGTTTCCTTGCCGGTTCAACTTATGATGGCCTTGATGAGGTTGGGGAGAGTGCCCACCAGACAAATTTTAATGCCCTTAATATTGACCTGTTGTACAACTGGCAAATTGCGCCCGGAAGCTTTTTAACCTTTGCCTGGAAAGATGCGGTTAATAATAGTAATAAGGATGTGGATATGGACTATGCCAGCAATATGATGGCACTGAGCAGGGCCCCTCAGCAAAACACTTTTTCTCTGAAAATTACCTGCTTTTTAGATTATGCTGTAATAAAGCAGCTTATACAGCAAAACATGGATCTGCCACCTGTTATTGCTTACGGTGGCGGGGAAGGCAGATACTCAGGCCTGTAATTTCCGGACCTCTGCACTGGCAGGCTTATTAAAACCAATGAGGTGAAGGATTATAATTTTAAAATACTCCTTTAGCTGAATACACGGGTTTAATTTTTTAAGCATTTTTGCAGTGCCGGTTTTTTTCCTGCATAACCGGACGAATGTGGTTTCGTTATACATTAAAAGGCTGGCCTTAATCTGTAAATAAAATAAAGGAAACCTTTTAATACAGCCAATGTTTTGTTCTTAAATTTGTAGAGATATTATTTTTTAATCCAATTTTTATGAGTGATATATTATCGATAAATCCGGTAAATAACGAAGTAATTAAACAATTTGAAGAAGCCACTGAGGAGGATGTAACCGATGCCCTGGAGGGGGCTGAGGAGGCGTTCGGCGAATGGAAAAACACCTCATTCAGCGAAAGGGCAAAGATAATGAAGAAGGCTGCCGATATTATGGAGGATGATATTGAGCATTACGCCTACCTGATGACGCTTGAAATGGGTAAGGTCAAGCGCGAAGCCTATGCCGAAATAAAAAAATGCGCCGGCTGCCTGCGGTATTATGCAGAGCATGCAGAAAACTTCCTGATGGATGAGCCGCTACCGACAGCGGAAGGAGAAGCTTACATTTCTTATGCACCTATTGGCCCCATTCTGGCCATTATGCCCTGGAATTTTCCATTCTGGCAGGTTTTCCGCTTTGCTGCCCCTAACCTGATGGCCGGTAATGTTGGAATCCTCAAACATGCATCTTCCGTTCCGCAGGTTTCCATGGCTATTGAGGAAATATTTTTAAAAGCAGGTCTTCCTGATAACGTATTTAAAAGTCTTCTTGTGGGAAGCAGTAAGGTTAATATGATGATTGACCATCCTGCTATAAAAGGTGTTACCCTTACAGGCAGCGAAGGCGCCGGGAGTAAGGTGGCAGAACGCGCCGGCAGGAACATCAAGAAATCGGTAATGGAGCTGGGGGGAAGCGACCCGTTTGTGGTGCTGGAAGATGCTGATCTTGAACTGGCCGCAGAAATGGCTGTAAAATCAAGGCTGGTAAACTTCGGGCAAAGCTGCATTGCTGCAAAGCGCTTTATTATTGTAAAAAAGGTTTATAATGAATTTCTGGAGCTTTTCCGCGATAAAATGGCAGCGCTTAAAATTGGCGACCCTACCGACGATGATGTTGACTATGGACCTATGGCCCGCGAAGACCTTGCCAGAGAACTGCTGGAGCAGGTGCAGGCCGGCGTTAAAAAAGGAGCCAAAGTTATTCTGGGAGGTGACCGCCCCAAAGGGGAGGGTGCTTTCTTCAATCCTACCATTCTGGCCAATGTAAAACCTGATAACCCGATTTATGACGATGAGCTTTTTGGTCCTGTGGCAATGGTTTTTAATGCTAAAAACGAAAAAGAGGCCATTAAAATAGCTAATGACAGCCGTTATGGATTAGGAGGTTCTGTATGGACCCGCGACCGGGACAGGGGGCAGTATGTGGCCAGGCAGATTGAGTGCGGAGCCGTTTATGTCAATAAAATGATGGCCAGCGATCCGGCAGTACCTTTTGGCGGAGTAAAAAAATCGGGCTTTGGCCGCGAACTTTCCTACCCCGGCATACGTGAATTTATGAACCAGAAAACCATTTGGGTGGAATAAGGAGAGTAATACCCGGTACTGCCCCCTAAATGTAGCCCAGTACCTTGTACATAAAGTAACCTGTCCATTCTTTAGTGAGGGTGGTCCAGGTGCTGAGGGCTTTATCAGAAGGAATAATAGTGGCGTCGGGCGTGTAGCTGCGGTCTGACGAATAAAAATCGGTACTGTAAGCCTGAGGGGCCAGTCCCGCCTTGCTGAAACAGGCAAGGGCCCGCCGCATATGGAAAGCGGAAGTAACCAGCAGGAGCTGCTCATCATTTATATTATTGTCTTTTAGCAGTTTTGCTGTAAATAAGGCATTTTCGTGTGTGTTTCTGCTCTGGTCTTCCGTAATAATATCATTTTCAGATACTCCGCTAATAAGGAGTATCTTTTTTATTTGTTCTGCTTCTGTTGGTTCGTCCTCTGTCAATAGCTTACCTGAGCCTCCGCTTACAATTATGCGTTTAACTTTTCCCAGCTTGTAAAGCTGTACCGTATGCATAATCCTGTCTGCACCTTTATGCAGGTTTACCCTGTCGCTGGTCTGTTTGTCGGTAGCTGTAACGCCCGATAAAATTATGGCTGCTTCATACTGCTGATCCAGGTTATCTACAGGAACAGGCGGAACCTCCCACCAGAGCATAAGCTCGTTGGAAATAAAGGGATTTGTAAACAGGAAAAACAGTAAGGTGAAGAGGGTTAGTGATACCTGTTTTGCTCTCCGGTTCCGGAGGAGCAAAAAAGAAAGCAGCAACAGCGCCAGCATAAACACCGGCATTATCAGGTAAGTAAGTGTTTTGGAGAGGATGAAAAACATGGCTTAAAGATAAGAAAAGAAGTAATGTATCAGGTTTGTGTGTACTTTTGTATGTAAAATAAATTATTCAGCAATGTCAGCCATTTACCTGCTAGTTTTTGTTTTTGTATTGATTATTATATTGATGGTGTCGCTTATATTCACCAGGGGATACCGCGCATGGATTTACAGGCTGTTTAGTGTAGTATTTGCAGTGTTTCTTCTTTTTATCGGTTTTCTGGCTATAGGAACATCTTTCAGTGCAGATCCTGTTGAAATAAAGACCACTAATTACAGCAGCCAAAAGGGGTATTTGTATTTTTTCGATAGCCATGGCTGTACAGCAAATATCAGGTATGGTTACCCTGTAAATGCCAATGAAGAGAGCTGGCTTGAGGTAGATGAAAAAAATGAACAGCCGGGCGAAATCATACTCCTGGCTGATGATGGCATGATATATAAAATTCCTTCTCCTGATTATGATAAAATGAAACTGGATATATGGGAAAAAGAGCTGACGCCGGGCGATGAATGTTTCAGGGCACAAATAAATGCATACCGCAGGGAGCAGATCTTTTTCAGTATAGCCATTGGCCTGCTTCTCTTCGGGCTCCTGTTCCTTTTCGGGTACAGACGAAAATTTAAGCATAATGTAAGAAAGGGAATAGCGTAATATAAAAGCTGTGTTTACTGTTATTTATGGATTTTTCAGATAAGAAGGAGAGTAGTATATTAAAGGTTCTGGGAATTTCCAGGCAATTCGAAGGCAGGGATGAGCCGGTGTTATCGGGGATTAATCTCGACTTAAAGGAGGGAGAAGTAGTTTCCCTTGCAGGAAGCAGCGGATCAGGAAAAACAAGCCTGCTGCGCATAATCGCAGGCCTTGAGGAGACAGATACCGGAGAGGTTATTTTTCGCGGAAAAAAGGTACAGGGACCTTCGGAAAAACTTATTGCGGGCCATGAATCTATTCGTCTGGTCCATCAGCATTTCGAGCTGGCCCACCGGCGTACCGTTTACGAAAACATTGCTCAAAAGCTGCGCCACCTGCACCCTTCAGAGCAAAAAGAGGAGACTCTTCGCCTGATGGAAATCTGCCGTATTGGTTATTTAGCTTCCAAATATGTGGAGGAGCTGTCGGGGGGAGAAAAACAGCGTCTGGCGCTGGCACGGGCCCTTGCCGAAGAGCCGGAGCTGCTTTTGCTCGATGAACCCTTCAGTAATCTCGACCCCCACCTGAAAGAAGAAATCCGGTATGACCTTTTTAACTTTATCCGGGAGAGGGGCTTAACAGTGATTATGGTCAGCCATGACCCAAAGGATGCTCTTTCACTCTCCGATACTATATGGGTGTTACGGAAGGGAGCTGTTGTGCAGAGCGGAACTCCCCGGCAGGTTTATTACGAATCTGTTTCGCCGGAGGTGGCGGCTTTGTTTGGTAGAATAAATCTTTGCAGGGCAGGCGATTTAATGCCCCTGCTGAATGTTCAGGCATTGGAGAGTATGCAGGGGATAGATCCTGAGTCTGTTTTAGGTTTCCGACCGGAATTGTTGGAGGTGGTGCCTGCGGGTGGAGGACATTTGCAGGGGAAGGTGGTTGAAACATTTTTCCACGGCGCAGCCAGCGAGGCAAAAGTGGAAACACGGGAGGGGTTTTCTTTTTACCTGCACCTTCCGGCGATGTTTAAATTGCCTGCAGACAGGATTGTTCACCTTAAATTAAACCGGGAGTATCTGAGGGTATGGGAAGCCGGAGAAGCCACTCCTGTACAGTAGAGTGTGGACTCAATAATCTCTGATCCTCCGGCCTTGTTTCAGGGTATCTGTATTCAAATAACATCCTGCATTGCTTTTTGCAGGGCCTGCATCATTTCTGTAAACCTTTGGGCCGCACTTTTCATGAATTCTTCGCTGAGGATAGCATCCAGGTCTTTCTCGCTGCTGATGTCCAGTTCAGGAACTTTAAAAGTTTGTTCTATCAGGCCTTTTTCCAGCTTTATGAGGTACTTACCATTCCACTGGAAAATAGTTACTTTACACTCAGGGCGGAGGAATTCTCTCACTACTCTCATAACATTAATTACAGTTAACAGGCGTAAAAATTTTTACTGTCAGCCTAAAGAAGAGAAATTACTTCTCTTCCTTAGGGTTTTCATTTCTTACTTCCACCGTATGGATAATTTCCATAGAAGGATCCAGGGAGGCTGAAACAGAGCAGTACTTGTCGACACCTAAATGAACCACTTTTTCAAATTCCTCTGCTTTGGTATCCGGAGAATAGAGGATGAAGTGGAGGTTTAAGCGGGTGAATTTTTTTGGAATTTCATCTTCGCGTCGTGTACCGGTCGATTTAATTTCGAGATCCCACACTGTTTTTCTCTTCTTTTTAAGGATCTGAACAATGTCAACAGCAGCACATGCTCCTGTGGCAGCTAAAAGCACCTGCATGGGAGAAAAGTGTTTCTTCTGCTCAGCAGGGTACATATCGAAGTTCAGGCGGTTGCCACTTTCGTTTTCAGCTTCCCATTCGTAATCGGCCAGATAGCGGGTTGTAAGATTAATATCCATGATTATCGTTTTTTTGCGAAGATACGGTCTATAGTTTAATGAATATGAACAGTTGGCTTTTTTTTTAGTTTAAAAGGCGAACCAAAAATCTTTTATTTATGCAATGGCTGATTCATATTCTTATTGATGCACTTGTACTACTGGTAGCCGCCAGAATGATGTCAACAGTACAGGTGCGTGATTTTAAAACAGCTCTTATTGTAGCGCTGGTAATTGGGGTGCTTAGTTTTTTAATCGGGTGGTTATTAACGCTTATCCTGAACGTAGCTACATTGGGCGTCTTTTATTTTACGGGCCTCGGCTTTATTACACGGATAATAGCCAATGCAATCATTATTGAGATTACCGATAAAATGAGTTCCGGCTTCAATACCAAAGGTTTTATGCCTTCTTTAATACTGGCGGTTATTATTGCGTTGGTAGGTTCCATTGTAGATGGGTTTCTTTTTGGCTAACCTTCTCTGCGGTAATGTTAATTACTGATTAATAGCAGTATAGCCGGACCTCTCCAAAGGGGCCGGCTTTTTTGTGTACTGTACTTTAGATAATTTCCCGGCGATGAATGTTCTGCTCTTCCTCCGCCTGTACAAAATAGCTGCAAGCCTTATACATAGCAGGATTTCAAATTTTATTGATTATATCACCGCACAAATTATATCCCTATACCACAAAAGCAGATATGAAATTTGCTGTGTGGAGGAGTGATTTGGTAATCGTTTGTTTTGAGGAGTCAGTGAATTTTGTGCCAGGGTGTTTTTTTTTATGCCGAAAGGCTGTTTTTAGTTATTTTATGCATTCATGTAGCATAAAAGCCCGAAATCCGGCAGGAAGTTAATAAAGGTACACCCCCCCGGTAAGTATCATTGGTATAAGTGAGGGTAAATAAAAAGCCCCGGAAACGCACAGCTTCCGGGGCTTTTTATTAAGTAATCAGTAATCAATAATCAACTTATTCTCCGGCACCTGTTCCTGAGGTGGAAGGCTGCAAGGTCCAGTTAAGGATATCGTGCGATGCCCAGCCCCAGTTTACTCCTGTAGCGGCAGTAAAGCCTACAAAAGCTTTTCCTTCTGTCAGTTGCATGTAGTCGGTAAGTGTCATTTCCACTTCCAGTGCAGGGGTTGTCATATCGTCAAGGAAAACCTGCAGCGTACCCGGAGTGTATACAATTTTAGCAGTATGGCTGGAGGTTTCATTTCCAATAAATGCAGGCAGGTCAGGGTTACTTTCATCTGTTGTATAACCAAGGCTATAGTCTTTTTCTGCAAATATAGGCCCAAACCTGTTCGCGTGGTTGGTTTGAACGCTAATATGGTTACCATTAGGATCCTTCATGTCATTATCGCCATTTTCGTTTGTATTCTTATAAGCATCAAATTCAATGGCAACTGCATTTGTTATACCTGCATATCCTAAGCTTCCCCCACGGTGACCACGGGCTTCAAGTCCTGCAGGGTCGTTTTGAATAATAAAGGCTAATCCTTCGGCGCCAACTTCTCCTGTCTGGCCTTCAGGCCGTCCGGGGCGGGCAATACGGAAGTCAAAAGTAGTTTCAAATCCTCCTTCCACAGGAATTCTTGTTCCATAATATGCAACGCCCACTCTGTCTGCTTTTTCAGGGGTAAGCCGTAAAGCTGTAATACCCTCCACAGCCTGATCTTCGTAAACAAAAGCGGAGCCTATGGTGGCAATGCCGGCGTCCATGCTGAAGCCCTGGCTTAAATCAACGTTCTCTTCCAGTATTGTAAATTCAGGTCCCTCGTATGTTTCGCCTCCCATAGTTAATACCACACGGCCGCCGGTTACATTTGCAGGAACTACCACAGTAATAGTATTGTCAGTTACCGATGTGATATTGGCTTCTGTTCCGTTAAAGGTTACAACATGATCGGAAACGGCATCCCCGAAGTTATTTCCTCTGATTCTTACTGTCATGCCTTCAGCTACCTGGTTTGGCTGTACTGCTGTTATGCCTGTTTCAGGTTCCGGCTGAGGTTCGGGGGCTGTAACTGTAAAAACCGGGCTTGAGATTGTTCTTCCCAAAGTGGTTAAATTAATTTTACCGGTAGTCGCTCCTTCAGGTACAGTAACCGTTATTTGTTCATTTGTAACTGCTGTAATTTCTGCCTGACTTCCGCCATTAAAAATTACAGTATGGTCGCCAGCAGTTTCACCAAAGTTCCTGCCTATAATTCTTACTTCTGAGCCTACCGGTCCGTTTATAGGATCAATAGAAGTAATAACAGCCAGCGATTCGTCTACAGGACTTTCATCGTCCTTACAGCCTGCAAACAGTATTGCAACCATTGCAAGGGCAAAAATTGAGTTAGAGAAATGTGAAAAAAGTTTCATACAAAATATATAAAGTGAAAAAAGAGATTGCTTGCAGAAAGTTATACTGTGTTTAAAAAATTACTGATTAAAAACCGGCTTTTGCTCCATTAAATTCTTTAAGAAAATGTATGCCTGATCAGCAATAATTAACAGCTGCTCGGAAAATTTGTTTGTGAAGAGTTGAATAAATTATGCTCAGCAATAAAAAACGAATCCGAATTTCATCTGTATTTCTCACCCTCAGGTTTCTCCTTTTTCTTCCGGTACCATAAAAGGCCTTTAATATTTGCCTGCCATTCAGGTAGCAGGAGGGTAAGAATAATATCTTCAGTTGCATCCAGAATACTCAATATTACTGCAAAATAGAAAATGGCTGTGCTGGCCTCAAATATGAGGGTAAGGCTAAGAAAAACCACCTGAGCAATGGCAGCCAGTTTAGCTGAATAAGTGTGGAAGCTACTTGGTTGCCTCCATTTTATGAGGGCCAGAATGAACTGAAAGAGGTAAAGACCCAAAACAATAAAAACCGGAACGAGGTAATCTGTAAAAAAATCTTTTTCAAATACATAAAAGGCTGCCAGCCCGGAAAATAATAAAAGAACATCACCAAGAGTATCCAGACGGGCTCTCCTTGCACTTTCCTGGCCGTGGAAAAAAGCAAAATAGCCATCAATAAAGTCAGTGGAAAACAGGATTACCCATGCCCATGCAGTAAGGTTCCTTTCGTTCATATAGGTTAAAACAAGAATGAGCGGAAAACCAATAACCCGTGTGAGGGCTATTGATTCTGCTGTATTCAAATTATTCAGGTTCATAAAAAATGCGCTCCTGTACGCCTCATGAAATAAATATCATCCGCTGTAAAAACGAAATAATCAGAGGTAAGTTTACAGTCAGGTGCATAAACAAAGGTTTTTTGTTTTGCCTGAAGCGCAACTGCAGAACCTGTTTTACATCCTTACGGAGGATGTATTTCCCTTTAGAAGGAGGGGGATTTATTCTTTCTGACTCTGGCTATAAGCCAGGGTAATCAGTCTTTGATATCCTTCTTCAAGCGGAATATTTGCTTTGGTCATTTGATCTATCAGGTATTTTACCTGCATAAGATAATCAAGGTGTTCCGGTCCTAATGCTTTAGTTTCTCTTACTGCTTCCATCATATCAGTTCCTTTTATAGCCTTTAATTAATATATGTTCTTTGGTAATTTATATCTTCAGAGGCGGAAAAGTAACCGGAGGCTATAATTGCAGCATGCAATATTTATGTTAAAAATGCAGGTTTACGGCTTTGTCTTTTCCTGCATTTGTCGCCCGGACAGGGCTAAGAGCTTTATTCAGAGCGTTTAAGAGGAGTTTTAAGGTATACTTTCAGGTATTTGATATTATTCCGTTAAATAAAAATATTTTTTCAAGGTAATAAAAAGAGGTTTTTAGAAGAAGAAGCTGGATTTCAACTCCTTTATTCCTTTATTATTTTACTCTGAAAGACAGACTTTGTAGTGTGGAACCGGAGCATATACCAGCCCGGCGAAAGTGTATGAAGGTCCAGTTGCAGGCTTTCCTGTTTTTTTGCAAGGACCTTTGAAATAATGGTTCTGCCACGGGCATCAGTCAGAGAAAGAAGCCCTCCCGCCTCTGAAACGGGCAGCTTTATCCAAAGATGGTCTTTTACAGGGTTGGGATATGCTTCCGGGAAGTTTGCAGATGGCAAAGCGGCATCTAAACCCGTGAGGTGATTAACCACAATGGTTTTAGACGTTGTTTCCATACAGCCGCCGGCATTGGTGGCTGTGAGGGTCACCTCATAAATGCCGGCTTCATCGAACCGTTGTGAAGGCTCTTTCAAATCGGAGTTGATGCCATTGCCAAAGCTCCATTGCCAGGAGACAGCTTCCCCGCTTGTGCTTTTAAAGCGAACAGGAATGCCGGCAGGAATCGTATCTGATGTGGTGGTAAAGCCGGAGACTCCTTCAGATATTAATATATTTACTGTTGCAGTGTTGCTTTCCAGACCTCCGCTTATGTTCGTTACATAAAGGGTTTTATCTGCCACCAGGGGTTCGGTGGTATATTCCCTGCCTTTCCGGAGGATGGTTTGTTTTTCAGGGTCGTCGTAGAAATAATATATTCCCTCCGCCGCCGGGCGAATACAAACTGCACTTCCTTTACACACATTTGCAGGGGAGAGGAGTGGTTCAGGAGAGGCAATGAGCCTTATTTCCTGTGTGCTGGCAGCCTGGCAGCCATTCAGGTAATAAACTATGGCCTGAGCATAAATAGTGGTTTCTCCGGTACTGTAAGGAAGTAATAAAACATTGCCATTCCCCTTTAGCAGGCCATTAATGTACCAGTCTATCCTGGCTGTTTTTTCCGGGTGAGTGGCGGTGGCTGTCAGCTGTAATGCATACTTCTCTGTAGCGGTGCTGTCGACAACAAAAGAATAATTTATGGAAGCATTGAATACCTCTGTCGTAAGGGGTACAAGGTCGCTTTCATACGCTCCCGTTCCCCGGCTTGCATACCAGCTAGTGTTTCCGGAAAGAGCGGGACTGGTGTAGGTAATGCCTGAAAATAATTTTCTGCTCTTTTCCTGATCTGCAAACAGGTTAAAAGGAAGCCCGTCATCAGCCTGAATGGTGGTAACTCCGGGTGAGCAGAGTAGCTGGTTAGAGATTTTTGGAACTTCATTTTTATATACTACCGTTACTTTTTTACTGGCAAAAGAGGCGCAGCCTGCCATGCTCTGAACATTTAAATGAATAGTATAATTTCCGGGGGTATTGAAGAATGCTTTAGGCGATTGTTTCCTGCTTTGGTATCCATTACTGAAATCCCAGAACCAGGAGTCTGCATTTTTGCTTTTGTCAAGCAGCTGCAGTACAGCCGTTTCCCCGGGGTTGATGGACAGAGTATCATTGCTCATGCTAAAATCAGCAATGGGAGTAATTACTGTTACTTTTGCGCTCATAATATCTCCCTTCCATGCCTGGCTTGTACTGGCAAGGTAAATAGTCGTGTCTTTGTATACAGGCTCCAGTGTTAAGGAGGTGCCGTTGCCAATTAATTCTTTTCCGAAAGGGTCGGCATAAAATTCGTATTGTTCACCCTCTGTTCCGCGAACCGTGGGGCTCATTCCCGGGCAGCTTAGTATCCGGCTCAGTACAGGTGGCGACTGCAGGTACTCCCGGTAGCGCTCCCGGGCTAGTAAAACGGCCTTTTGCAGTTCTTCCTTCGATGAGGCGGTAAGGAGGGCAAAAGCCACTTTCTCACTTTTGTTAGGGGCAAGGGCAGGTATGGTCCCCCCCAGAAACTGTGCTACGTCGTTTCCGCTTCCTTTTACGCCGGCATTTTGTTTTGCAATTCCATTGGCGAGGAAGTTGTATTTCCGGGCACGGGTGAGGCTATCGGTTATTTCTGCCTCGTTTCCGTTTCTGGAAGCAAGGTCTACAGCATGGTAGCCTATGGAATGGCCGGTAAGGAGGGCGAGTCCGGCAAAACGGTTTTCATGTTCGTCGTGGGTATACCCCATGGCGTGTTCAGCATCCCAGCCGGCTTTATTCCTGAATAACTCTGCCAGGTCAAAGTCGGCATACATGCCTGTATGGAGGTTATTGATAGTTGTGCCGGCACGGTTAATGATCCTGTATTCTATAATAAGAGATGAATATGCCTCATCCTCCTTCCAGCCCAGCACTTTCTGTTCAATCAGCAGGTTAAAGGGAACTGAGTCGGAAGTTACAGTTTCAAAGCTGGAGCGGGCATCCCTGTAGGCGGTGGAGTTATTAAACAGCTTCAGGCGGGTGCGGGTGCGGAAATCCTGATTCCGTATGGCAGGGCTTATCACTCTTACCATATTATTTGCCACAGCTTTGTCGCTTTGTGCCAGTACAAGACCAAGGTTGTGGGCCAGAGGCGTGTTCTGGTACCTGAAGCCTATGCCATTTAAATTATAATCATAGTCGTAGCCGAGGTTACCGTTGGAGGATATTGTCAGGGTAAGCTTATCTGTTTTAAAATCCAGATACTCCCCGCTGGCGCGGAATTCAAAGTGCTGGTAATCGGTGTAGTTAAGGTCATTGAATCCAAGCCTGAAGGTAATCGTGTGATCGTTAGGCAAATCAGGGTGCAGGTAAATCCTGAAAGGCTGGTCAGTATTACGAAAGGTTCCAAGTGTTTTTATTTCCCCAAGCTGTACTGTTCCGTTTAAAATAGTTACATAAGGAGAGTTGGTGGATATTTCAGCGGAGAGGTTAGTGGTGGAGGAGAGAAAGTTTTTAAAATCCATCCGGATCTCGACCGTGTCGTTATAAAAGGCAAAAGGGCCTGAGCCGTTAAAAACCTCAAACTCCTGCATACGAACAGCCGGAGAAACCGCATTGCTAAGCGCTTTTTGCATATTAAGCCTCCCTTTGCCAATTTTTTCTTTCAGCTTAGGATCTTCATTTTTCAGGCTTACATCATCGGCCGATACCCGCAGACGCTCCATTACCTGTTGGGCGGTAAGTTCGGGATAGTAAGAGCGCAAAAGGCCTGCAGCTCCTGCTACAATGGGCGCTGCATAAGAGGTTCCGACACTTGTACCGTAGCCACCACCTTTTTTGGTGCTAAAAACGTTGTTCCCGGGCGCCATAATATCAACATAGCGGCTCCAGGTTGCATATTCAGATTTTTGGTCATTTAAGTCGGAGGATGTAACAGAAAGTACATTGTCATATGAAGCCGGATAAAAATTAAGTTCCTTAGAGGTGTTGCCCGCGGCGGCTACTATTACAACATCTTTTTCAAGCACCACATAATTAATAATGTCCTGAACGTATTGGGAGCGGAAGCCCTCACCACCCCAGCTGAGGTTAATTACCTGACAACCTGCGTTAGCAGCATACACCATGGCTTCGTAGCCATTGCTGAAAGTGCCACTTCCTGACCTGAAAATCTTAATTGGCATATACCGGCATTTGTAGCCGGTTCCGGCTATTCCAATATCATTGTTAGTACTGGCCGAAGAGAAACCTGTTACCATAGTACCATGGCCCTTTGGATCATCATCGGAAGGGTTATTGTCGTTATCTGCAAAATCCCAGCCCCTGTAGTTATCTATATATCCATCGCCATCATTGTCAATCCCATCAATAGGGTCTCCTTCATTCAGGTACAGGTTATCTTTTAAATCAGGATGATTAAAATCCACCCCCGTATCAAGAATTCCAATAATAACATCCTGACTTCCCAGTGAAATATCCCAGGCTTCAAAAGCTTTAATTGCATTCAGGTAGCTTTGCTGAGGGATAAATTCATCGTCGGGGGTATGGAGTAGTTCCGGAAGGTAATAAGGTTCCGCATATTCGACCTCCTTGCTGCTTAACAGAAAGTTTATTGCATCCTGTACATTCTGTCCTTTCTTCAGTTCAAGTTTAAATACTCCGGAAAAAGGATCTGAACCGCCGCTCTTACGGGCGGAAGAGCTGTTTTTCTTATTGGTTTGCTGCCCGGGGAGGGCAGGGTAAGCATTTTCAGCGCCAAACCTCCTTGCCAGTTCAGCAGCCCTGTCGCTCACAGGAGTACTTCCGGATAAAACTCTGGCCGTGGAGGAGGGGGAGGATGCCTCCTGAGAATTTCCCTTCAGTTTAAAAACCACCACATCAGTCTGCCAGGCAGGCTTTGGCGATGGCTGGGCTTTCAGGAAATGAAAAGCAAAAAGCAGAATTAAGCCTGAAATTATAGTTTTGTATTGTTCCAATCCCGTTATAGCTTTTTCTTTTTACCTGTTAATAAATCAAATATATCTTTATTATCCGTTATTTACAGCTGATGGGTATTTTACGAAGTGTTCGGTAATGTAAGAAATTAAACAGGTAAAGCTGCTTTTTGCGGCATGCGTTACAAATGCTTCTATTCTTACATTTGGATGAAGGGGGGGAGGCAGGAGCTTTGCGGGTGCTCCATCGTCGACTGGCCGCGGGGAGCTGATTCAGGTAAAAAACAGGCTGCCCCGGAAAATACCTCCGGGGCAGCCTGTTTTTTGCTTTTAAATATTTCGGCTGGCAGCCTTATTTATTCAGCGTTTAAATTTAGGTAAGTGGCCATTCCTGACGCCACTGAAATTACCGGATAACCCTTATTATATCCATTTCAGGACAGAAAGAAAGTAGTTGCCTGTTTTGCCGCCTCCTCAGATTTTATCAAGGGTAACAAAAGCATAATCATGTGGATTTTTATGGTCGGCCTGGTATTCCTCCCTATGGGTTTCTTTCCATTCCTTTCCATCTAATTCAGGAAAATAAGTATCCCCTTCAAAAGATTCTTTAATTTCTGTCAGGTAAATCCTGTCCACAACCTTCTTTTCCAGTGCCTGCCTGTAAATTTCTCCGCCGCCAAGTATAAATACCTCTTTTTGATTTTGCTCTCCGGCAAGCTGGAGCGCCTCTTCAAGGCTGTGCACAACCAGTGCGCCTTCAACTGCATAATCTTTATTGCGGGTAATAATTACATTAAGGCGGTTGGGAAGTGGCTTTCCCATCGATTCATAACTCTTGCGCCCCATTACTACATAGTGGCCGCTGGTGGTTTCCTTAAAAAATTTCAGGTCATGGGGCATATGCCAGATGAGCTGATTGTTTTTGCCTATTACTCCGTTATTAGCGCGGGCTACTATAAATGATCTGATCATAATTTGTTTCCTCTTAAAAGATCTTCCACAGGCATTCTCTTTTTGCCCTGGATTTGTAACTCTTCAATATTTACTAACTGGTCTGCGGCTTTAATGGCCAGAAATTTTTTATTATCTGTTACCAGCTCCCCGGGCTTTTTGTTGCTTCCTTCTTCATTGGTAAAGCTGGCGGAGTAAATTTTACAGTGCTGACCGTTTAGCTCCGTCCAGGCAGCGGGGTATGGACTCAGCCCTCTTATAAAATTGCGCACCTCCGTGGCTGGTTTGCTCCAGTCTATGCGGCAGGTTTCTTTAAAAATTTTAGGTGCATGGGTGGCGGCAGTGTCTGACTGGGGCCGGGACTGATAGTCGCCTTCCTCCACTGCTTTTACAGTTTTCAGTACCAGCTTTGCTCCTTTTTCCATCAGGCGTTCGTATAAACTGCCTGCAGTATCGGAGGGGAGAATGGGCTCTTTTTCCTGGAAAAGAATATTGCCGGTGTCAATCTCGTGTTTCAGGAAAAAAGTGGTAATACCTGTTTCTGTTTCTCCATTAATAATAGCCCAGTTAATAGGGGCTGCTCCACGGTATTTGGGCAAAAGGGAAGCGTGCAGGTTAAAAGTACCTATGGGAGGCATATTCCATACTTCTTCAGGCAGCATGCGGAAAGCCACCACTATTTGCAGGTTGGCACCATAGCTCCTGAGTTCCTCCAGAAATTCAGGCGATTTCAGGTTTGTTGGCTGCAGTACGGGAATATTCTGCGATACCGCGTACTCTTTAACCGGAGAGGGAATTACTTTTTGCCCGCGCCCTTTGGGTTTATCGGGTGCTGTAATTACAGCCGTTACTTGGTAATTGTTTTCAACCAGAATTTGCAGGCTTGGCACCGCAAATTCAGGGGTGCCCATAAATATTATTCGTAGATCTTGCTTCATGCCAGGTGCTCTTTTGCCGTAAATTTAGGGCTTTGCTCATTGTAAAGAAACCTCTTTACAATACATTATTCCAATGGATACAGCAGGTGTTTTGTTCTGAGTGTTTTGTATTTTTCCAGAGCGGGCTTCCAGCTCTCCCTGATCTCCTCCTCTGTTGCCCCTGCCATAATTTGTTTTTTCAACTCACCGGTACCGGCCAGAAGATCAAAAAACTTTACAAAGAATTTATCTTTCTGCTCCCATTTGTGGTAAAAATCCAGGAGGTAACTTAAATCCAGTTGCTGTGGGGCTGGTGCATTGCGCAGGTCCACCCCATAACAGGTTTTATTTTCAAAAAGCGGATTTTTGGCTGCCCCCGGTGTGCTGACAGGAGTAAAGGTAAAATCTCCGAACTTCTGCTCCGGATAGCCCACCACCTGGAAAGGGAAAGCAGTTCCCCGGCCTACGCTCATAGGAGTGCCTTCAAAAAAGCAAAGGCTGGGGTAGAGAAGGATAGATTGCTGGTTTGGCAGGTTAGGCGATGGCTTTACCGGTAAAGTATAGGGGGTTGCGTGGGTGTAATTCTCCATTGGCACCACAGTAAGCCTGCACTTTTTGCCGCCTTCGAGCCAGCCTTCTTTATTAATCATAAGTGCAAGTTCCGCCACCGTTAAGCCATGCACAACCGGTATCGGGTGCATGCCTACAAATGATTTAAAGGAGGGTTCAAGCACAGGGCCGTCCACATAATGTCCGTGAGGGTTAGGGCGGTCCAGCACCAGAAATTCCTTATTGTTCTCCGCACAGGCTTCCATGGCATAATGCATGCTGCTGATGTAGGTGTAAAACCTGGCCCCCACATCCTGGATGTCGAAAATGAGCAGGTCAATATTTTTGAGTTGTTCTGCTTTAGGCTTTTTGTTGCTGCCGTAGAGCGATACTATCGGGAGTCCTGTTTGAGCATCGGTGCCACTGTCAACTTTTTCGCCGGCATCGGCATTTCCCCTGAACCCATGCTCCGGTGTATAAATGGTAGTTACTTCGACTCCTTGCTGAAGCAGAAAATCGAGCAGGTGCAGGTATTTTGTGTTGTCGGGGAGGAGGGAGGTGTGGTTAATCAGCAGCCCAACCTTTTTGCCCTTTAGCAGCGGAAGGTATTCTTTAACCCTGGAAGCTCCCAGAACAAGGGGCGCTGCGGGAGCGGGCTCAGCTGCTACGGAATATGAAGAATCTGCAGATCCCTTTTCCTGCTGTATGGAATTGGCCTTTCCGGAGGGAGAGGCACAGGCGGACAGGCTTAAACCACATAATAACAGTAGAAGGTATGGGCGCTTCATAAAGATTTTCTATTTTGCAAAACAATTTTTCAGGACAGGTATTAGCCTTTATTGCAAAGATGCTATTTTTCAGGCATCCTAAAAAACAATAGTGGTGGTAACCGGCTAATTAAAACGTGCAGCGTTGAATTTATCGTATTTTATATCCAGCAGAATTAACAGGAGCAAGACCAGTTCTTTCTCCTCCGTAATTCATAAAATTGCTATTGCCAGTATAGGCTTAGGGCTTGCCGTTATGCTGGTTTCTTTTCTTATTCTCCGGGGGTTTCAGGAAACCATCAGGGAGCGGATTGTGAGCTTTGGAGGACACCTGCAGCTTAGCCGTTATACAGTTGGAAGCCGGTATGGCGAAAACCCGGTTCCGGCTAATCTTGATTTTGCCCAAAACCCGGAAGAGCACGATTTTATAAGGCATGTACAGCGCTTTGCGTATAAACCCGGCTTATTAAAAACCGAAGATGAGGTGCAGGGCATAATCATGAAAGGGGTGGGCAGGGATTTTTCAGTGGAAAACTTCCGGAGGAATATGGTGGAAGGATCATTCCCTGAGTTTACAGATACAGCGGCATCTGCCAGTGTGGTTATCAGCCGGAGAATTGCCGATAAGCTGCGGCTGGCTGTTAATGATAATGTAATTCTTTATCTGGTGCAAAACCCGCCCCGTTTCCGGCGACTCCGGATAGAGGGGATTTACAGTACCGGAATGGAAGATTTTGATGAGTCTCTGATCCTGGGAGATATCAACCTTATCCGGCAGCTCAATAACTGGTCCGATACCCTGGTGGGTGGCTACGAGGTTTTTGTAAAAGATTTTGATGCTCTTGATGAAGCGCAGGAGCAGCTTTATAATGCCACCAATTATAATTACTATATAGAGAAAATTACCGACCGCAATATTCAGATTTTTGAGTGGCTGGGCCTGCTGGACAGAAATGTGGTTATCTTCCTGACCATAATCCTTTTTGTTGCCTTCTTCAATATTATTTCAATTCTCCTGATCCTGATCATGGAACGGACTCCCATGATTGGTACCCTCATGGCACTGGGGGCTACCAACAGCCAGCTTCGCAGGATATTTATGTACAACGGTATGCAGATGGTGATTAAGGGGATGTTGTGGGGGAATATAACAGGTCTTGGCTTTGGAGCTCTGCAATATTACCTGGAGCTTATTCCTCTCGATAAAGAAAATTACTATATGGATTATGTGCCTATTCAGTGGAACTGGACCCTTATAGCACTTTTAAACGTGGTGGTTTTTGCAATCTCACTCCTGATCATGCTTATTCCTACCATAGTTATTTCAAGAATTCAGCCGATTAAAGCCATTAAGTTCGACTAACCACTAACCCTTACTTGGGCTGATATTTCACAAAGAAGGAATTTACTTTCATCTGGATAACCCCGAACACAGCCTCCCTGAAAATGTGGCGCGACATTTTGGACTCCCCCTTGTCGCGGTCGGTAAAGATGATAGGTACTTCCTTGATTCTGAACCCCCATTTCCAGGTGGTGAATTTCATCTCAATCTGGAAAGCATAGCCTACGAAACGGATCCTGTCCAGTTCAATTTTTTCCAGTACTCTTCTGTGGTAACATTTGAAACCGGCAGTGCTGTCGTGGATAGGCAGCCCTGTAATAAAACGAACATAATAGGAGGCGAAATACGACATTAGCACCCGCGACATAGGCCAGTTTACCACATTTACTCCTTTTACATAGCGGGAGCCTATGGCCATATCGTAACCTTCATGAGCGCAGGTATCGTAAAGGCGCAGCAAATCCATGGGGTTATGCGAAAAATCTGCATCCATTTCAAATATATACTCAAATTGCTTATCAAGCGCATATTTAAAACCCAGTATATAGGCGGTGCCTAAGCCAAGTTTACCTTTTCGTTCCAGCAGGTGCAGCCGGTCCCCGTATTCTTCCATCAGTTCCTTAACCTTGCCCGCTGTGCCATCCGGGGAATTATCATCAATTACAAGAACATCAAATGCACGGGGCAGGGTGAAAATACGGCGGATAAGGGCCTCTATATTTTCTATTTCGTTGTAGGTGGGAATTATAACGATGCTATCACTCACGATTGATAAAGCTTAAAGAATCAAAATTACTAAAATCCGGCTATTTTAATAGCTTTCCCCACCTGAGATGTCATTTAATTGAGCGGAAAACAGCTTTGTATAGCTTTTTTCTGAAATATCCGTAACCGCAAATTGCTTTCATTGGCTGATGATCAGTAGATTAAGTGCTTTTTACTCATTATCATGCTTACGGTACAGCCAAGCTGTTTTTTTCAGGCTGTTCAATAGGGGTGAATTCCTTATTTCAATCATCTCTCCGGATGATTAAAGTCATGTTTTTCAGAAAAATGGGTACCTACATTTGGTACATAAATCTTAAAGATATGGCAGGAAAATTTAAATCCTGGCGCTTCCTGTTGAGGTACCGCCTGATACCACCAAAAAAATGGAGAATAGCTGCCGGAGTGCTTGTAGCAGCATTTATTGGCCTGGGTATTTATGTGCTTCAGTTAAGTAATGCGGTTTCATACCTGTCCGATGACCCAAAGGCCTGTATCAACTGCCATTTAATGACCCCGCAGTACATCACCTGGAACCATAGCTCCCACCGCGAAGTAGCACATTGCAATGATTGCCATGTGCCGCAGGACAACATTTTCAGTAAGTATTTCTTCAAAGCAAAAGACGGACTTTACCACTCCTCCATTTTCACCATCAGGGCAGAGCCTCAGGTAATTAAAGCACTGGAGCCATCCATCGAAGTTATACAAAACAACTGCATACGGTGCCACGAAAGCAAAGTTGTTGATGATAAACTAACCGCCTCTGTAAGCGGACATGCTGCCCACATGACTGACCGTACCTGCTGGGAGTGCCACCGCGAGGTGCCGCACGGAAGGGTAAAAAGTCTTTCCTCGGTAGGCTTACAGATCGAACATATTGAGGTGCATGCCAAGCAAAAAGCCGATGTGCTGCCTCAGTGGCTGAAGGAAACCATGGAAAAAACAAAAATAATTCCAACAGAAAAATAGCAAGATACTCTCCGATACAGTAAGCCGGCAATTAAGCGTAACCCGGGAGGAAAACGATAGCCTGGCAAAAAACGACCAAAGAATTTAACAAGAAAGAAAATGAAAAACTGGATTTTGTTTTTACTCACAATAGTGGCAGTATTCCTGCTGGCAGCCCTCGCCACTACTATTATGGACCGCAAAGCCGAAGCACGCTTTGCCTACCAGTCGCAGGTGGTTATAGAAAATATAGAACCCAAAGATTCTGTCTGGGGGCTTAATTTTCCAAGACAATACCAATCGTATATGAAAACTATAGATACCACTTTCCGGAGTGTGTATAACACCAGCGGCCACCGCGATGTGCTGGAAGAGCAGCCGGAGCTGGTTATTCTGTGGGCAGGCTATGGTTTCAGTAAAGATTACAATCAGCCAAAAGGACACGGCCACGCTATAGACGATATTCATAAAACCCTCCGTACGGGTGCACCTATGGAAAAAGGCGAAGGCCCGATGCCCAGCACCTGCTGGACCTGTAAAAGTACCGATGTGCCCAGGCTGATGAGCGAAATGGGCGTAACTGAGTACTACAGCCAGAAATTCTCCGATCTGGGAACGGAAGTAATTAACCCGATTGGCTGTGCCGACTGCCACGACCCTAAAACCATGAACCTTACCATTACCCGCCCCGCTTTGGCAGAGGCTTTCCAGGCAATGGGAAAAGATATTAAAAAGGCATCGCACCAGGAGATGCGCTCTTTAGTACGTGCGCAGTGCCACGTGGAGTATTATTTCGATAAAAACCAGGCGGGTAAAGAAGGCGCCAACTACCTCACCTTCCCATGGAAAGATGGTATGACCGTAGAGGCTATGGAAGCTTATTACGATGAAATAGGATTTGCCGACTGGGAGCACCCGCTGAGCAAAACTAAAATGATAAAAGCACAGCACCCCGACTATGAGCTCTTTACCATGGGTGTGCATGCTAAAAGAGGTGTTTCCTGCGCCGACTGCCATATGCCTTACCGTACCGAAGGCGGACAGAAGTTTACCGACCACCACATTGGCTCGCCTTTAAGTAATATTGAGAATTCCTGTTTTGTATGCCACAGAGAGAAGCAGAATGACCTGATGACTGATGTGTATGACCGCCAGAAAAAGATTAAGGAAGGTACTGCTTACCTGCAGAAGCATATTGCACAGGCACATATAGAAGCAAAAAAAGCCTGGGAACTTGGGGCAACACAGGCCCAGATGGATGAAATACAGAAGAACATCCGTCATGCACAGTGGCGCTGGGACTTTTCAGTGGCTTCTCACGGAGCAGCCTTCCATGCTCCTCTGGAAACCAGCAGAATTGTTTCATCAGGAATTGGAAAAGCGCAGGAAGCCCGCATACTGCTATCCCGCCTGCTGGCTCAGTTAGGTCATAACCAGCCGGTGGAAATGCCTGACTTTACAAGCAAAGCTGCTCTGCAGGCTTATATAGGTCTCGATATTCCAAAGGAAAAAGCTAATAAGGAAAAATACCTTGAGCAGGTAGTGCCTCAGTGGCTGCAGGAGGGTAAAGGGCGTGAAGCAAGTGCAAAAAAAGTAAAACTAAGCAGTAATTAAATCAGGGATTCCGGTCAATCAGGAATATTTACTAAGGAACAACAGATCAAGATTTACCTAAAATGAGAAATATATTTAAAGTAGCCTTAACAGGAATCGGACTCTTATTTTCCGGGGCTGCCTTTGCCCAGTTTAGTGTTGATGGCCAGATTATCCAGAGAGGAGAATACAGGCATGGCTATGGCAGGCTTATAAATGAAGAAGGGGATGCCGCCATGTTTATAGGCCAGCGTGCACGGGTGAATGCACAGTATAAAATGGATAATTTTAAATTTTATGTGAGCATTCAGGATGTCCGGACCTGGGGGAATACCCCGCAAATAAAAGCCACAGATCCTTTTTTGTCGGTGCATGAAGCTTGGGCTGAAACAAATATTGGCAGCAACTTTACCTTAAGGCTGGGGCGCCAGGAGCTTAATTACGACAACGCCCGCTTTCTGGGCAACCTCGACTGGGCCCTGCAGGGAAGAGCACATGATTTCGCTCTTGCCAAATACGAAAAGGAAAGCATGAAGCTCCATTTCGGGGCTGGTTATAACCAGGATGAGGAAAGGCTGAGCGGAACGTTTTATACCACACCCCGCCAGTACAAAGCTGCCCAGTTTGTACGCTATGAGAATGTAGTGGGGGAGAAGGTTAATTTCTCTTTGCTTTTCTGGAACAACGGACTGCAGTATTCAGTATTGAACCCTGCAAATGTAATTACTGAAGAGGGGATCCGCTACATGCAAACGCTGGGGATACCAACCTTAAAGTATCAGGCGGGCAATACTACCCTGTCAGGCTTTTACTACCACCAGTTTGGAGAAGATGTATCGGGCAGGAATGTAAATGCTTTTGATGCAAGCGTGCAGGTTTCTCACCAGCTGGAATTTGATCCTGAAAAAGGTAATAAACTCAGGCTTACCGCTGGTTTTGAAGTGCTGAGCGGAACGGATAATAATGCCACCGGTAATGTCAATAAATCCTTTTCGCCCCTTTATGGCACCAACCACGCCCACAACGGCTACATGGATTACTTTTATGTAGGTGGCCGGCATGATCATTCTGTGGGATTGAAGGACATATACATCCGGGCCAGGTACGACGTAAATCCTGCCTTGTTCCTGTCTCTTAACGGACATTCCTTCAGTACTTATGGAGATGTGTACCAGGGAAGAGAGGAGCTTGACAAAAACCTGGGCGTAGAGCTTGACTTTACTTTAGGCTATCTGATCAATGATGCAGTATCGGTGCAGGGTGGTTACAGCCAGATGTTTGCTTCTGAAACAATGGAGGCATTGCAAAATATTCAAAACCCTGCAAATATCCAGAACTGGGGCTATATAATGATGATCTACAGACCAACGATGAAAAACAGGTTTATAGGATTATTATTTTAACCACCCATACAAGGTAACAGGAAAAAGAGGAAGAGAGAGTGTCAGGAAAAAGTACCGGGAATCATCAGCAAAAACACAGCGCTGATGATACCGGTACTTCAGCCGACCGGAGAGTATAGGAGAGTATAGAAGAGGACCAGTAGAGGAAAAAGAAAATGAAACTGAGCAGGTATTTATTATCAACAAAAGTATCCTTTGTGCTTTTTATTGCCTTTTCAGCGGCAATGGGCGCGGCTACATTTATAGAAAATGACCATGGAACAGCAGTAGCCAGGGCTGTGGTATATGAGGCATGGTGGTTTGAAATATTGATGATCTGGCTGGCTGTCAACTTCATCGCCCATATTCAGCAATATAAGCTGTTTACCAAAAAGCGCTGGCCGGTGGGCTTATTTCATGTAGCCTTTGTGGTAATAATTGCCGGAGCCGGCTTTTCCCGCTATTTTGGCAACGAAGGAATGATCCACATCCGCGAAGGCCAGGCGGAGCAGTTCTTTTTCTCCACTGCTAATTACCTGCAGCTGGAGGAAATAAATGAGCAGGGAGGGCATGCCAGCTCAGATAAACGCACAGAGCTCAACAGCTTAAGCTTCAGGCCAGCAAATATCAAGATGGAAGCAGGCCAGGGTGCTTTTACAGTTTACTTTGATGAGCTTGTGAAAGGAGCCAGGGAAGAATTTATCAGCGGTAAAGATACACTTATTGATATTGCGGTAGCGGCAGGTGCCGGGCGTGAAGATTACCTTCTCCGCAAAGGGGAGCATCTGGCCTTCGGGCAACTGATTATATCCACTGCACAAAACGGGGAAGCAAATATCCGCATATTTAAGCAAGACAGCACCTGGATGGTGAAAAGCAGCCAGTCGCTTCATCTGGTGGAAATGACCAGTCAGAAAATGGGAATTCTGGAGGCAGGCGTTGCACGACCTTTGCAAATGAGGACGCTTTACCAGGTCGATAGCGGTGCTTTTTTGGTGAAAGGGATTTATGAAGGAAAGGAGCTGAAATATGTTGCTGAAAAAGATGAGAAAATGGCAAAAGAACTCCCTCAGATGGTTAAAATAAAGGTGGAAGATAAGAACGGAAATATACTGCTTAATACCTATACACAGGTGCCAAGCCAGGACCCGAAAAGGCATGTATTCTTTTCGGAAGGTAAAAAATACAGCATTGCCTACGGATCAAGAAAAGAGCAGCTGCCTTTTGCTTTAAAATTGAATGCTTTTGAACTGGAACGGTATCCCGGCAGCCAGAGCCCTGCAAGCTACGCCAGTGAAGTAACTGTGCTCGACCAGGCAACCAGTTTTCCCTACCGGATATTTATGAACAATGTACTGGATTATAAGGGCTATCGCTTTTTTCAGGCCTCCTACGATACCGACGAAAAAGGAACAGTGCTTTCTGTAAGCCAGGACAGGCCGGGTACATTTATTACCTACTTTGGATACCTGTTGCTTACCATTGGCATGTTTTTTACCCTTTTTGCAGGGGGAAGCAGGTTCAATATCCTGAACATGCGTCTGAAATCTATTAACAGGCTGAAAGGAGCTGCTGTAATTGCCCTGTTGCTTATGAGCATGCAGGTAAATGCACATGAAGAGCTGCCCGACATCAGCAGTGCGGTTCTGCCCGCGGAACAGGCAGAGGCTTATGGCCTCCTGATTGTGCAGGACCTCGACGGCCGCATGAAGCCCCTCAATACCCTGGCCAATGAAATATGCAGGAAGCTGAATGGCACTTCTGTTATTACTGTAACACACGCTAAAGGAACGGTTAAACTTAATGCAGAGCAGTTTCTGCTGGCCGTGCAGATGCATCCGTATGAATTCAGCAGGCTCCCGCTTATTAAGCTCGATCCTGAAAAGTCGGGACCCATCTTTAAAGTTTTGCAGCACAGCCCTGTGAGCAGTATCAGCTTTAAGGAGCTGCTCGATGATGAAGGCCGGTATTTATTGCAGGAACTGGTGGAAGAAGCCAACCGCCTGAAGCCGGCAGAAAGAAATGAAGGGCACAAAGAATTACTGAAGGTAGATGAGCGCTTTAACATCTTTTATGCTATTCTTTCAGGAGATTTCCTGCGCTTATTCCCAAACAGACTCGACAGCAACAATACCTGGTATACGGCGCAGCAATATAAAATGGGCTTCGATGAGCAGGATGGAAACTTTGTAAGGAGCATTACACCAATGTATATGGCAGCCCTGCAAAAAGGGGCTGCAACAGGCAACTGGGATGAAGCCGGGGAAATACTTGGATATATGCATATGTACCAGCAGAAGGCAGGAGCCGCTGTGTATCCTTCTGAAGATATGGTAAAAGCTGAGATTACCTATAACAAGCTGAAGCTTGGGAACCGCTTATTCGGTATGTTCTGGCTTTTAGGACTGGCCATGCTGGTGCTGGCAATAATAAAATTATTTATACAGAATAAGTGGCTGGGGTATTGCTGGAATACAGGGATTGTCCTGGGGTGGATAGGCTTTGCCGTTTTTACTTTTCACCTGGGTTTAAGGTGGTACATTGCGGGCCATGCTCCCTGGAGTGATGGATTTGAAATGCTCACTTTTGTGGCCTGGGGAGTGCTGCTGTTCGGGCTGCTCTTTGGCAGAAGATCACACTTTACAGTACCACTGGGTATATTATTTTCCGGGACACTATTGTTTGTTTCCTTCCTGGACTGGCTGAACCCTGAAATTACCAATTTAATGCCGGTGCTGGCCTCTTACTGGCTTAAGATACACGTGGCAGTAATTGTGAGCGGCTATGCTCCGCTTGCGCTTGCAGCTATTATGGCCCTGCTTACCCTTGTGCTGCTGTTGTTCAAACCAAAAGCGCCAACTGCTAAATGGTGGAAGAGTATGCAGGAGCTCACTATTGTTAATGAAATGGCCATTACCATTGGTTTGTTTCTGCTGACCATAGGCACCTTCCTCGGGGGTGTTTGGGCAAATGAAAGCTGGGGTCGCTACTGGGCTTGGGACCCAAAGGAAACATGGGCGCTTATTTCGGTAATGATCTATGGCTTTGTGCTCCACCTGAGGCTGGTTCCAAAATTCAAAAACGCGCTTGTTTTTAATCTGGTAAGTCTGTGGGCATTTTCCTCGATCATCATGACTTCCTTCGGGGTAAACTATTACCTCTCAGGGCTTCATTCCTACGCCTCCGGCGATCCTGTACCTGTACCGGGCTGGATCTTCTGGCTCATATCCGGACTTGCTGTGGTGAGTGTGCTGGCAATAATGAAATACAGAAGTTTGTCGCTGAAGGAGCGGAAGGATCTGATGGCTGTTTAGGAAGCCCGGCAGAATATCAGTACTTGTGTACTAAATCCTTCGGAAATAGCATGTGATTATAAAAAGGAGGGATGCCTGCAGGCATCCCTCTCTTATGTTTAGATGTTAATGAGTTATTTGGGCAACCAGTCCAGGAGGGCCCTAACTGAGCTCTGTAAAAGACTTTCCGGTTCCGTTTTGTTTAGCCTTTACTTATCATATCCTAAAATCCTGATCATACTTTCTGTATCCTGCTCATTAGAGAAAACTTCGGTGGAAATTTTCCCTTCATCATCCTGCCGGATGATGACGTGTTTAGGGGCAGGAATAAGGCAGTGCTGGTAACCTCCGTAACCACCGAGCGATTCCTGGTAGGCACCGGTATGGAACATGCCTATATACAGCTTTTCATCAGGTTCCGATTTGGGCAGGTACACTTCTGAGGTGTGTGCCTCCGAAGCATAGAAATCCTGGCTGTCGCAGGTAAGGCCCCCGAGGTTTACCTTCTGAAAGTTTTTGTTCCAGTGGTTAATCGAAAGCATCAGGAACTTCTGGTTCAGTCCCCATGTATCAGGCAATTGGGTAATGAAGGAGCCATCTATCATGTACCACAGCTCTTTATCGTTCTGTAGCTTTTGCCCCAGAATTGAGTAAATGGTAGCACCGCTTTCGCCAACAGTATAGCTGCCGAACTCAGTAATAATATTTGGTTCAGGCACATCATTTTCCCGGCACATTTCCTGTATGTTCATTACAATCTGGTCGATCATATAATCGTAATTATACTCGAAGTGCAGGGAGGTTTTTATCGGGAAACCACCACCAATATCAATGGTGTCCAGGTCAGGGCAGATTTTCTTCAGGTCGCAATACATCTGAACAAACTTGCTCAGTTCACTCCAGTAGTATACAGTATCTTTAATACCTGTATTTATAAAGTAGTGGAGCATTTTCAGCTTTGCATTTTTGCTCTTGCTGATTACGTTCCTGTAGTAATCAATTATGTCGTTATACCGGATGCCAAGGCGGGAGGTATAGAAATCGAAATTAGGTTCTTCATCTGAAGCCACCCTGATTCCTACCTGGTAAGGACCGTTCACAAATTCCTCGTAGTAGTCCATTTCTTTGAGGTTGTCAAGAATAGGAATACAGTTTTGAAAGCCATCGTTAATAAAATTTGCAATATGGCTGGTATAACGGTCCCTTTTATATCCGTTACATACAATCAAAGTATCTTTGGTTATCTTTCCACGCTCATATAATTTTCGTATAATGGGCATGTCGAAGGTGGAAGAAGTCTCAAGGTGAATATCATTTTTTAATGCTTCTTCGACCACAAAGCTAAAGTGCGAAGATTTCGTACAGTAGCAGTAAGTATAATTTGCTTTGTAGTTGTGTTTTTCAAAAGCTTTGGCAAACAATTTTTTCGCCTGCTGAATATTCTTGCTGATTTTTGGCAGATAGGAAATCTTAATTGGAGTACCATGTTCTTCGATGATATCCATTAATGGAACACCATTAAAAATCAGTTCATTATTTTCTACTTTAAATTCTTCGGTAGGGAAATAAAAAGTCTGATGAATCAGATCGGCGTAACTTCTCATTATAAGTGTTTAGGTTGTAATTGTTAAGCTGCAAAATTTGTTTAAAAATGTAATCTTTGCAAAAATGGAAAAACTTAAAATAATTGAAATTAATTCTGAACTCGGCGCCGGTACCCCCGGAGCAAGTTTAGGCGTTGGAGCTATAAAAGCTGCTTCGCTTAACAAAGGTTCAGATTTCTTCCGAAAATACAAAAATTACGCAGTACCTACCATAAATGAATCTCTCTTTAAAAAAATCGATACCCCTTATGCCAGACATATCCATGAGGTACGGATTATGGCAGAGAGAATATGTAAAGAAGTACATGCTACAATAGCTAACGATATTTTTCCAATTGTGTTGGCCGGCGATCATTCCACGGCAGCAGGAACTATTTCAGGCATTAAATCGGCACGGCCCGAAAAGCGGCTTGGCGTAATCTGGATCGATGCCCATGCTGATTTTCATTCCCCCTACACAACCCCCTCAGGCAACCTCCATGGCTGCCCCCTTGCTATTGCCTCCGCTGAGGATAATATGGAATGCCGCACCAACAACCCTAATGAAACAACCATAAAAGAATGGGAAGCCATTAAAAGAGTAGGATTTGACGGGCCGAAAATAAACCCGGAAGATGTGGTATTTATAGGCGTAAGGGATACCGAAGAGCCTGAAAGATGCATTATGGAGAAATACAATATCCGGAATATACTGGTGGAAGAGGTAAGGAAACACGGGGTGGAGTGGGCTGCTGAGGAGGCTCTTGACCGGCTGGCCCACTGCGACCTTATTTATATATCCTTTGATGTGGACAGCCTCGATCCGGATGAAATAAGTGAAGGGACGGGAACTCCTGTACCCAACGGCCTTTTTGAAAAGGAAGCTTTGGCGCTGAACCGTTTACTTGTGCAGAACCCAAAAGTTTGCGCATGGGAGATTGTGGAGGTAAACCCTACCCTGGATGATCATAATGCCATGGCAGAAACAGCATTCAACCTGCTGGAATCCACAACCGGGGCTGTTGAGGATCGGCTGGATAATTAGTTGTTGGTCGATAATTGATAGTTGATGGTTGTTAGCTGTTCACTGTCTGTTTTTGTGGCTGTCTGAAACAGCAGTGGATTTTTCACCTGCAACTTTTTTTATGCAGATAGGAGAGGAAGCTGCCTTTTTATTAAATTTGCGCTGCTGATAAGGTTTTGGTCTTAAGCTTTTCTATTTAAGCCTGCCATACCTCATTTTTGCGACTGGTCCTCTGTACCTGCTTTTTTTAACCAAAGACCTTAAAATATAAAGTAAAGCTGATGAATATCGAACAAGAAATTATCCCCTATATCCGGCAGGCTATGCAGGAGCTGTATCAACATTCGCTTGAGGAGCAGGATATAAAGCTACAGCCTACCCGTAAGGATTTTGAAGGAACCTATACTTTTGTAACTTTTCCCTACAGCCGCATCAGTAAAAAAAGTCCTGATGAAACAGCTGCAGAAATAGGAAATTTCCTTAAAGAGAAGGCGGAGATCATCAGCGGGTTTAATGTGGTTAAAGGATTCCTGAACCTTGTAATTGCCGATAAGGCCTGGTTCAGTGTTTTTGAAAATCTTGCAAAGGAGGAAAACTGGGGCCAGTATCCTGCTAAAGGAGAGAAGGTAGTAATTGAATACTCATCGCCCAATACCAATAAGCCCCTGCACCTGGGCCACCTCCGGAATAACTTCCTTGGTTATTCTGTAGCACAAATTCTCAAAGCCAATGGGTATGATGTGCAAATGGTAAATCTGGTAAACGACAGGGGGATCCACATTTGTAAATCCATGCTTGCTTACCAGAAGTGGGGGGAAGGCGAAACGCCTGAAAGTGCAGGCCTGAAGGGCGACCACCTCATTGGTAAATATTATGTGATTTTCGATAAGGAGTACAAGAAAGAAATTGAGGCGCTGGCAGCCGGCGGCATGGATAAGGAAGACGCCAAAACCAATGCCCCTCTTATTAAAGAAGCACAGCAGATGCTGCAGAAGTGGGAAGCCGGTGATGCGGAAACTGTGGCGCTGTGGAAAAAAATGAACGAATGGGTGTATCAGGGTTTTGAGGAAACCTATAAGAAAATAGGCGTACACTTCGATAAAATGTATAAGGAATCCGATACTTATTTGCTTGGTAAAGACATAGTGGAGGAAGGTCTCGAAAAAGGGGTTTTCTTTAAAAAGGAAGATGGCTCCGTATGGGCTGATCTTACAGATGAAGGCCTGGACCAGAAGCTGGTGCTGCGGGGCGACGGCACCTCCGTATATATTACCCAGGATATGGGTACTGCAGACCTTAAATATAAGGAATTTGGAGCCGACAGATCTGTTCTGGTAGTGGGAAATGAGCAGGATTACCACTTTAAGGTGCTTTTTACCCTTCTTAAAAAACTTGGCCGCCCTTATGCCGATGGAAATTTCCACCTGAGCTATGGAATGGTGGATCTGCCGTCCGGGAAAATGAAGAGCCGCGAAGGAACAGTAGTGGATGCCGATGATCTGGTGCAGGAAATGCACGATACTGCAAAAAGATACACCGAGGAGCTTGGCAAGCTTGAAGGCTTTTCAAAAGATGAGGCTGAAAAGCTGTATCACCTCATTGGCCTGGGGGCTTTAAAATACTACCTGCTTAAGGTGGACCCTAAGAAAAGGATGCTCTTTAATCCTGAGGAATCAGTGGACTTCCAGGGACACACCGGTCCCTTTATTCAGTACACCTTTGCCCGTATCTCATCCCTTTTACGCAGGGCAGACCAGCTGGGGGTGCCGTATAAAAATATTGATTTCAGCGGGCTGGCAGAGCTGCATGCAAGTGAACGGGAGGTGATATTCCAGTTAAGCCAGTGGCCGGAAAAACTCGGTGCGGCCGGGGCAGAGTATGCTCCTTCCCTTGTTTCGCAATATGTTTACGACCTGGCGAAAGAATATAATCGTTTTTATGCCGATGTTTCTGTTTTTAATGCAGATGACGAAATGCGCAGGAATTTCAGGATTGCCCTGTCGGCTGCGGTGGCGGGAACGATAAAAATGGCCATGAACTTATTGGGCATAGAAGTTCCGGAGCAGATGTAGGCAGACAGATTATGTGGTAAGGTGTTAATGCGCCGATGAAATAAAACAAAGGAGGTGACTGGCGTACTTGCCCGTTTGCTGATGTATTTGTAAATAGCATAGTGGATTTTATAACCTTAGTACATGTGCATTTGTCTATACTTCTGATACAGAATAAAATGAAGAAAATAACCTTATTAATTGCAATCCTTGCAGTACTGCAGGCATGTTCAGGAAACAAGGCTGAGCAGCAACAGCAGGAAGCAGGCATTCAAAACCAAAAAGAGATGAATGATTTTTATAGTTTCCGCTTAAAATCCCTGGATGGGGAAGAAATTGATTTTTCACGTTACAAAGGTAAAAAGGTTTTGCTGGTGAATGTGGCCTCGGAGTGTGGTTATACGCCTCAATATGCAGGGCTTCAGAAGCTGCATGAAACTTATGGCAACAAGCTGGCTGTACTTGGTTTTCCTGCCAATAATTTTGGAGAGCAGGAATCAGGTTCCAATCAGCAGATTGCCCAATTCTGCCAGAAAAACTATGGAGTGGATTTCCAGATGTTTTCTAAAATAAGCGTGAAAGGGAATGACCAGCATGCTTTATATGAGTGGCTGAGAGAAGAGACAGGGCAGGAGCCAAGCTGGAATTTCTGTAAGTACCTGGTGGATGAAAACGGAAAGGCAGTAGCCTTTTATCCTTCAGCAGTTGAGCCAATGAGCTCCGAAATAACAGACCGCGTTAAGAATTAATTTCCGGATAAAATTAGCAAAGGAAGAGTGGCAGGCAGTATTGTCGCCACTTTTTCTTTTTAAGGCTTTTTACACAGGCATTTATGGGAGCTTTAGATAAAGGCTTGCAAACTGATAAAATGAAGAATCAATCCTCCGGCCTGGCTGCATGGGTTTCCGCTGCCAGGCTTCGTACCCTACCCCTGGCATTGGCAAGTATACTGCTGGGTAGCTTTTTAGCTGCTTTTTATGGCGCTTTCAGCTGGCTGGTATTGCTGCTGGCTTCCCTTACCACCATTTTCCTCCAGGTGCTCTCAAACCTGGCCAACGATTATGGCGACAGTATCCATGGAGCGGATAGTGCTGAACGGGAGGGGCCTGAGCGCTCTGTGCAGGCAGGGCAGATAACACCAAAGGCGATGCGGAATGCTATGATTTTGTTTGCCATCCTCTCTTTTGTGTCAGGGGTTACCTTGCTTTTTCTCGCCCTTGAATTTCGCCTGCAGGAGCTGATTTTCTTTCTTGTGCTGGGCATACTGGCAATTGTAGCGGCTATTACCTATACCTCGGGCAAGCGGCCTTACGGCTATGCCGGTCTCGGAGATATCAGTGTGTTCCTGTTTTTCGGTTTGGTGGGAGTGCTGGGTACTTTTTATCTTCATACTAATGAAATAGCGCCTGTTCTGGTGCTTCCTGCCATTAGCTGTGGCCTTTTTGCTACGGCGGTATTAAACCTGAATAATATCAGGGATATAAAATCAGATAAAGCGGCCGGTAAACTTTCCATTCCTGTACGGATAGGCAGGAGGGCAGCCGTAAAATACCATTGGGCCCTTTTGGCAGGAGGCATACTTGCGTCAGCAGTATTTGTGCTGCTCGATTACCGCTCCCCATGGCAGTGGCTGTTTTTGCTGAGCGTACCCCTGCTTATCAGGAACGGAAAAGCAGTAAAGAGGAAAGAAACTGCTATGGCCCTGGATCCGTACCTGAAACAAATGGCCCTTGCTACCCTGGCCTATGTGTTAACTTTTGGAGCAGGACACCTCATCAATTTGGTAATCCGCTAATGTACTAATATTTACATATTACACTATTCTATCATTCTATTATTCTAACATTCAAAATTATACAGGAAGCATGAGTAAAAAGAAGAAAGGTAAAGACCGTCTGGGAGTTGTTTTCTCTACAGATCCGGATTTCGAGTACCGGGAGGAAGGCGGAGGAGAGGAAGAAACGCTGCCTCCTCAGCAGCAGGACCTGCGCATTGCGCTCGACAGAAAAGGAGGGGGTAAAGTAGTAACTGTGGTATATGATTTTGTTGGCTCCGAAGCTGACCTGAAAGAACTGGGAAAGCTGTTGAAGAGTAAGTGCGGAGTCGGCGGAAGTGTGAAAGATGGTGAAATCCTCATCCAGGGCGATTTCAGGGATAAGGCATTGGAAATCCTCCATAAAGAAGGCTATAAAGCTAAAAAGGCAGGAGGGTGAAGAAAGAATTATGAGTTAAGAATTAAGATTTATGAAATAATATCATTCTCCTTCTTTTTGAACTGAATATAAATAAAATTTTCCTGAAACCCTTCTTGGTTCTGGCGGTTAAATATAACAGAGGCAAGGTGAAGAATATCTTCACTCCCCTGAAATTCAACCAAAATTAATAATATGGACTATTTAGGATTAGACAGGAACAAAGTAGATAAAGTAGCTAAAACCTTAAATGATTTATTAGCTGCTTACCAGTTACATTACCAGAAGCTTCGCAACTTTCACTGGAACCTGAAAAGCAATCACTTTTTTGTATTGCACGATAAATTCGAAGAGTTTTATACAGATGCGAATGAGAAAATAGATGATATCGCGGAGAGGATCCTTACCTTGCGGGTGCAGCCACTGAGCCAGATATCTGACTACCTGAGAGTTTCCAGGATCAGCGAGGTTTCAGAAGATCTGGAAGATGATGAAATGGTGGCCGAAGTGCTTGGCGATTACAAAACACTTATTGCTATAGGCCGGGAGGTAATATCAGCTGCAGGAGATGCAGAGGATGAAGGAACTATTGATTTGATTGCAGGCTATGTAGGCGATCTGGAGAAAAACAGCTGGATGCTGGCCTCTTACCTGGAAAAGCACAATCCAAAAATCCCTAATACCAAGAAGGTGAAGGAAAGAGTATAGTAATTTCTGAGATTGATGAACAGATGAACAGTGGAAGAGGTACCGGTATTTGGTGCCTCTTTTCTTTTTGAAGGGTTTTAATTATCCACATTACTCTATATATTTGCAGCAACATGAGCTACCAGCTAAATACATATTCCCATCACCATTACTTACATGCACCTGCATGGCATGGATCTCATGTGCATCATCATTGTGCTTAAGTTTATTTTTTCCTGTACAGGAAATATCGCCAGTCAAATCATTTTACTTACTTATAAAGTCTGTTCCGGCATTGCGCCCCAACTCCTTTTTTTATGGAAAAACTAAGAATAGCCATTCAGAAAAGCGGTCGGTTAAGTGAAGATTCTCTTAGCCTGATCCGTGAATGTGGAATTAAGTTTGCCAATGGCATGCGGAAATTAAAGTCCGATGCCGCCAATTTTCCTATTGAATTTTTATTTCTGCGCGACGACGATATCCCCGGTTATGTGGAAGATGGAGTGGCCGACATTGGCATTGTAGGAGAAAACGTAGCCGTTGAAAAAGGGAAAGATGTGGAAGTAGCCAAACGTCTTGGTTTCTCCAAATGCCGTTTATCGCTGGCAGTTCCCAAAAGTGCTGAGTACAACAGTATACAGGATTTGCAGGGGAGCAATATTGCCACCTCTTACCCGGTAATTCTGGGGCAGTTCCTGGAAGAGCATGGTGTTAAGGCTACCATTCACGAAATCAGCGGATCGGTTGAAATTGCTCCCAGTATTGGTCTGGCCGAAGCGGTTTGCGATATTGTAAGCTCAGGAAGTACCCTGTTTATGAACGGCCTTAAGGAAGTGGAAACCATTTTTCGTTCCGAGGCAGTGCTGATCAAGGGTAAAGAGCTGTCTGAAGAGAAGCAGCAAAGCCTTGAAAAGCTTCTTTTCCGTATTAATGCGGTTCAGCGCGGTAAAAACAACAAATATATTCTGCTGAATGCCCCTGAAGAATCGCTTGACAAGATTATAAGCATTTTGCCCGGCATGAGAAGCCCGACTGTACTGCCCCTGGCTCAGAAAGGCTGGAACTCCGTTCACTCAGTAATTAAAGAAGATGAGTTCTGGGAAGTAATAGACCAGTTAAGAGAGGCAGGTGCTGAAGGGATACTGGTAGTGCCAATTGAAAAAATGATTTCCTGAGGTTTTATTGTTTAAATAGAGGTAATTTAAGGGTTAATAAGAGCCTTTTGGCTGTTTTTTTACAGGAACCGTTATTTGCATTTTGCGAATAGTCTTATTACTTGTTCCTTAAAACCGGAAACTGTTTAAGTTCCCGTGTATATTTAAGAAAAATTATAGCAATTTTAGATGGAAACAATCAATAAACCTGATCGCAGGGAGTGGGAGAAACTGTTGAAGAGGCCCACCAGTAAGCAGAAGAAGATCAGTAAAATTGTAAAGCCTATCCTTAAAAAGGTAAAGCGGAATGGCGATAGTGCATTACTGAAGTTTGCCCTGGAGTTCGACCTGGTACATATGGAAACCATTTTAGTCTCTCAGGAGGATATAATTGCTGCTGCGAAGAAAGTTCCGCATGAGCTGAAGGAGGCGATTCAACTTGCCAAGCGTAATATTGAAAAGTTCCACGATGCCCAACTGACAGGTACCCTTACAGTGGAAACCATGCCTGGTGTCCGCTGTAGCAGGAGGAGCGTTCCCATTGAAAAAGTTGGTTTATACATTCCTGGTGGTACAGCACCGCTCTTTTCCACAGTATTAATGCTGGGGGTGCCTGCACGCATAGCAGGCTGTAAGGAAATAATTTTATGTACTCCTCCCGACAGAAGCGGGCATGTACATCCGGCTATTTTATATACGGCAAATCTTTTGGGTATTAATAAAATCTTTAAAACCGGCGGAGCTC
Organism: Cesiribacteraceae bacterium YIM B00369; assembly: GCA_017948555.1. Taxonomy (GTDB): domain Bacteria; phylum Bacteroidota; class Bacteroidia; order Cytophagales; family Cyclobacteriaceae; genus Nafulsella. The sequence continues at coordinate 58,531 of JAFMYY010000002.1, forward strand.
AGGCTATAGGGGCCATGATGTATGGTACAGAAAGTATCCCTAAGGTAGATAAGATTTTTGGTCCGGGTAACCAGTATGTAACCGCTGCAAAACTCATTGCCGCTCAGAATGGAGTGGCGATAGACATGCCTGCCGGACCATCGGAAGTGGCTGTGCTGGCAGATGAGGGGGCAAACCCGGCATTTGTAGCAGCAGACCTGCTCTCTCAGGCAGAGCATGGTGCCGACAGCCAGGTGATTCTTGTTGCCGGCAGCAGGAAAATTGTGGAGGCCGTTCAGGCTGAAGTGGAAAAGCAGCTGAAGAAGCTGCCAAGGCGCGAAATGGCCGAAGCATCTCTTGAAAACAGCAAAGCTTTTATCATTCCTGACGAGGCTGATGCTATAGACCTGCTCAATTCCTATGCAGCGGAGCACCTTATCCTGAGCGTAAAAAACCACCAGGAAGTAGCCGGTAAAATAACCAATGCAGGCTCAGTATTCCTGGGGTATTTAACGCCCGAATCTGCAGGTGATTATGCCTCAGGCACAAACCATACCCTGCCTACCAATGGCTATGCCCGTGCTTACAGCGGGGTGTCGGTAGATAGCTTTGTTAAGAAAATTACCTTCCAGGAACTAAGTCCCGAAGGTTTAAGAAATATTGGCCCTACAGTGGAAATAATGGCGGAAGCCGAGCACCTGCAGGCCCATGCCAACGCTGTAACCATTAGATTAAAGGCACTTGAGAAAAATGGCTGATTTGGAAAAACTGTTGCGTCCGCACCTCCGTAAGCTGGTGCCTTACGCCTCTGCCCGCGATGAATTTTCGGGCGAAGCTGCAGTATTCCTCGATGCTAATGAGAACCCCCTGGGTTCTGCAACTGCAGAGGAATATAACCGCTATCCTGATCCTTATCAGCAGCGGGTAAAACACGCACTGGCCCGCATAAAAAATGTGAAGGAAAACAGGATTTTCCTGGGGAATGGCAGCGATGAGGCTATCGACCTTCTTATAAGGGCTTTTTGCGAGCCCGCGAAGGATCACATTATTATTCTGCCGCCCACCTATGGCATGTACAAAGTAAGTGCCGATGTAAATAATGTGGAGGTAAAGGAAGTTTTGCTTTCTGCTGATTACCAGCCCAGGCCCGACAAAATTCTGGAGGAGGTGAATGAGCACAGCAAGATACTGTTTATTTGCTCTCCTAATAATCCAACGGGTAACCTGCAGGAATCCGGTGCTATTCAAAAACTTGTGGAAAGCTTCCCCGGACTGGTAGTAGTTGATGAGGCCTATATTGATTTTGCAGGTGTGGATTCTTGGGCACAGAAGCTGGATGATTATCCTAACCTGATTGTTTTACAAACCTTCAGCAAGGCCTGGGGACTGGCCGCTCTGAGGCTGGGAATAGCTTATGCTAACCCTGAGCTGATCAGTATCCTGAATAAAATTAAGCCTCCTTATAATGTAAGTGAGCTTACCCAGGAGCGGGCTCTGGAAGCGATGAGCAATATCGATAAAATGAATGCCCAGGTAAGTATTATTCTGCATGAGCGCTCCATTCTTATGGAGGCACTGGAAGAATTACCACTGGTGGAAAAGGTATACCCTACAGATGCGAATTTTGTAATGGTAAAAGTACCGCAGGCCCGCAGGGTGTATGATTTTCTGGTAAAGAAAGGAATAATTGTGCGCGACCGGTCCCGTGTGGCTCTATGTGAGGGCTGTTTAAGGATAACAGTGGGCTCGCCCGGCGAAAATGAGCAATTGCTGTTACAACTGGCCGCTTATACCAGCGAAGAAGCCGAACCAACTCATTAAGAACAGGGAGACAGAAACCGGAAAATACTGATTATTAAACCGGCTGCTGGTTTCCCTTACTAAACAGGAAAGATTAAAAAAAGAAGAACAGCCTATCAGGCAGGTATTATGAAAAAAGCGCTCTTTATTGACAGGGACGGGACAATAATTGTGGAGCCCAAAACCGATTTCCAGATTGACTCACTCGAAAAGCTTGAGTTTATACCGAAAGTAATTTCAAACCTTCGCCGTATTGCAGCCCAGAGTGATTACGAGCTGGTGATGGTTACCAACCAGGATGGCCTCGGTACTGATAGTTTTCCGGAAGATACTTTTTGGCCCGCTCACAATAAAATGCTGAAGACCCTCGAAGGTGAAGGAGTGGTTTTTGATGATATGCTGATTGACAGGAGCTTTGAGCATGAAAAGCTGCCAGGGCGCAAACCAGGTACAGGTATGTTCCCTGAATACCTATCCGGCGAATATGACCTTGCAGGCAGTTATGTAATTGGCGACAGGTTATCAGATGTACAGCTGGCTAAAAATCTTGGTTGCAAGGCAATTTACATCAGCGAAACTCCCTCTGAGGAGGCAGACCTTACCTCCACAGACTGGGATGAAATAGCCACTTATGTGCTGTTGCCAATCCGCTGTGCCGAAGTGAGGAGAACTACCAAAGAAACTGATATTGAACTGAAGGTGGTGCTGGACAAGCAGGGGAAAGCAGATATACAGACCGGTTTACATTTTTTTGACCATATGCTCGACCAGATTGCAAAGCACAGTGGTGCAAGCATATACCTGAGGGTAAAAGGCGATTTGCAGGTAGATGAGCACCACACGATTGAAGATACGGGTATTGCCCTGGGAGAGGCTTTTGCCAAAGCCATCGGGAATAAGCGGGGCATGGAGCGCTATGGATTTTGTCTGGCAATGGACGATGCACTTGCACAGGTGGCCATTGATTTTGGTGGCCGCCCCTGGATAGTATGGGATGCGGAGTTTAAAAGGGAAAAGGTTGGGGATATGCCAACGGAAATGTTTTTCCACTTCTTTAAATCCTTCAGCGATGCCGCCCGCTGCAACCTGAATATAAAGGTGAGTGGTGATAATGAGCACCATAAAATTGAGGCTATATTTAAAGGGCTGGCTAAAGCCATTCGTATGGCTGTAAGGCAGGACCCGGATAACCTCCAAAACCTGCCAAGCACCAAGGGAATGTTATAAAAGCCTGCCGGAGCAGGAGCAGGTATTTGGTTAATTATATATCAGGCTTCAGGAGAAAGGAAAAAACATCCGGCGCGACGGATGTTTTTTTTTGTCCTTTTTTATAATCATGGTAAACAGGAATATAGTTTACAGCTTCAGTAAGCCCGTTGTTTTTATCCGGCCCTATGATGTAAGTTCCTGTTTTACAGCTGTTGACCTTGATTCATGTTCCTGAGCCCACCTACAAAATATGGGTTGAAGTAATGATGTATTTGACTTATTCTTTAAGTGGTGGCATTCAATTCGCTGGATTGCAGTTTAATAAAATTTTTGTTGCTTTATTGATACCTGAGAATTTTTTATTATTTTGAAAAGTTTTCTAAATATCCGGGGTAATATTTCCACCACAGATCAGGATTTAAAAATAAACAAGGGTGGTGGAACGGGCATTCAACAGCATATACTGCTTTGAGTTTATAAGTTTAAGCATGCCTTTAACCATGCTGATTTATTCCCGGTTTGTTACCTTACTTCCTGTAAAACCAATATTATTATGAGAATAGCTATCTTCTTCATTTATATGCTGGCCTTCAGCCATGCAGTTTTTTCACAAACGGTTGCGCAAATGGTTGCAAATGAAACCTGTGGTTGCATTGGAGCTGCTGCAGGGAATGGGGCTGTGGATGAAAAGGTGCAGAAGTGTTTGCCGGAGGCCCTGGCTAAGGTAATGGAAAAAGGGACTGAAGAGGAAAGGAAGGGTTTGTCTACGGTAGGCGGGGTGCAGGAAACGATTTTTCAGGCCAGGAAAATATTAGCGGAAAACTGCCGGGTAATCAGGGACCGGGCACTGGAAATTAAAAGGAGTACTTATTATACATCCTCCTTATCCGGTAAGGCAAATACCTTTTTTTGGGAAGGAAATGAGTTAATGGAAAAGGAATTGTATGCTAAAGCAGCCAGGAAGTTTAAAAAAGCCATCAGGGAAGATAAGCATTTTGTTTTAGCCATGGATCACCTGGCAATCTCCTGCAGAAAAATGGAGGATTATAATAATGCAGTAAAATGGTATGAGCGTTCTCTTGCTGTTTTCCCGGAGGGGGAGGTTGCTTTACTTAATTTAGCAATTGTTCATTCCCTTAAGAACGACCTTGATAACTCTGCTGCTTATTATAAGCAGTTTGCCTCAATCTACCCAAATAGTCCTGAAGGTTATTTCGGATTAGCTAAAATATCTATTTTGTCAGGTAAGTATGAACAGGCGCTGGAAAATATTTTAATAGCGCATAAAATGTATGTTGACGAGGACTCAGAATATAGTAAGGATAGCCACCAACTGATTAGTTTGCTTTACCACAAATTTAATGAACTTAAGAAGGATGATGTGTTCCTTACCTGGGCCGAAGCGTATGGAATTGAGATAAGCCTTAATGACAGGTAAGGAGGGATTATGTGCCAGCCCGGTTTTTTGGCAGGGGTTTAACTGAACTGGTACAGCTTTTGCTTCCTATAAAAAAACATTAAACGCCGATCTTATGAAAAAAGCACCAGTCTTATTTTTATTAATCTCATTTTTTGCCACATCCCTTTTGCATGCACAGGAATCTCTTCAGCCAGCTCCTGAGTCAGTAATCAAAATAGAGGGAAAGGGAAACGTTCGTGTTGCTCCTGATTTAGCTGTAATGAATATGACCGTGAAGGTAACGGATATGGATTTTAACAGGGCAATTAAAAAGCTGAATGAAAAAACCGGTAAGCTGAATAAGAAATTACTGGACGCCGGCTTTAATAAAGAAGAAATTAAAACCAGCCAGCTGAATGTACAGGAGAATGGCAAGTGGCGGAATGGGGAGTATGTGGATAGTGGTTATGTGGCCAGCCAGTTTATTGAGTTGAAATTTAAGCGGGATCCGCAAAGAATGGCCCGTTTAATGAATGCCTTTGCGCAGGAAAAAGGAGCAGAGGCACTTTTTCATTTCGGTTTTGCGCTCTCCGATGAAGCCCGCCAGCAGGCAAATGAAGAGCTGATAAAAAAAGCTATTACTGATGCCAGAAATAAAGCAACAATAATATCAAAGGCATCCGGAGTTAAGTTGGGCAACATCCGGAATATTGTTTACGGCCAGGGAAACTACCAGCCTGGCCCTTTGTATAAAGAGTCTATGCAGATGAGCATGAGGGGAGCCGCGGACCAGAGTATGCCTGATATTGAGGCTCAGGAAATTGAGATGACGGATACCATTACTATCTATTGGCAAATTCAGTAACCGGGGTTTCTGCCCGGAGCACCTGAACTCTCCGGCGTATTTACTGCCGGAGAGTTTAGCATATTTTATTCAGCCAAAGAGGGCTTTCAAAATAAGGTGGGAAGGAAGGAACAACAGGAGGGGATAAGCAGCCATAATCAGTAACAGATAAATGGGCGGAGGTACTTTAAACTGGGGAGAATTACCGGGTCCGAAGGTTCGGTTAATATTTGCAGATGGAGGTGTAAGCTTGTAGCACAGGAAAAGAATAAGCCAGGCCAAAACCGTTTGATAATATATTGCTGAAGTGCTGTAGCCGAACTGCATAAGCATCATAATAATAATGACCGGTAGTATAAGGTGGAAAAGAGAAAGCAGCCGTAGGTAAAGAGGGTACTTCTTATTCCACATATAATCTGTTAAACCTGCGAGTTTTTTGCCTGTTAATATACGGGTGATCAGTTCGAAGTTCCAGTAAAGTTCCGGAATAAGGACTCCCACAGCTATCATGCTTGCAAGCAGTTTACTTTCCATCCAGAGAGCGCCAACTGTAAAGAACAGGGCCACATCGGAGAACCACAGGAAGTTAGCCGGTCCCCAGTGTTTCCAGTAAACCGGCACCAGAGCAATAACAAACAGGGTGTAAGCAATCTTTATCCAGATGCTGATCTGGTGCTCAGGAAAATGAAGAGCAGTTCCTTTGAGTATATTGCCCAACAGGCTCTGAAAGGAAATTCCGGCATCTGAACAAACGGGTAAAGAAAACATTTCTGTCAGTTGCTGCCTCATATCCTCCTCCCGTTCACCAGCTTTAGTGCCTTGTCCGGATAGTCAGTTATTAAACCGCTCACATTGTATTGAAGTACCTGTTCCATTTCCGGTACCTGATTAACTGTCCAGGGAAATACCCCCAGTTTATGCTCATCAGCAAAAGCCATTAAATTTTCGTCTATTTCAGCAAAATGGGGGAAAATGGCATTTGGGGTAAAGCCGAGCTGGTCAATCTCATTTTTTAACTCATTTTTGTCAGTAACAGGAATTCCAATTCTTATTTCAGGAGCAAGTTTTCTTACCTCCTGCAGGCACCTTTTATCGAAAGACATTAAAGTGGATTGCTGCTGAATATCTTTTTCACGGACAGCCTCCACCACTTTCCGGGCAAATACTTTTGGTTCAGGATGGTAGATTCCATCGTTTTCAGGGGCTGATTTAAATTCGATGAAGTAATGAACAGCATTGCCGGTACTGCCCGTTCTTCTGATAGCTTCCACAACCTCACCCAGGAGGGGAATATGGGCCTCTGTATTTTCCTGCTCAGGGAAATCGGGATTAGGTTCAGAGCCGCAGTCAAAAGGCTTAATGTCCTTCAAGTTCAGCTCATATATCTTCAGTCTTTTGCTTTTTTCCTCCTTCAGCGGACTGCCTTCGGGGCTCAGGCACAGTTCTGCCGAAATAGTGGCATCATGGGTAACGACCACCTGCCCGTCTTTGGTTACATAGAGGTCCATTTCCAGCCCCCTTGCTCCAAGTTTTACCGCTTTCAAAAAGGCAGGAATGGTATTTTCCGGCTTCAGGCCTCTGGAGCCTCTGTGTCCTATAATCAAAAATTCTTCCATATCTGTCATAGCCAACATCACTTTTATGTATAAATAAGCTACACGGAAAAGGTTTAAATTTTTTTGTATTGGAACACTCAGGAAGGGTGAATTTTCGCTTACCGCAGTTTTTTATACTATCAGATACTGCAAAATTCCTGCTGAAAAAAGATTTCTCAACAGGTTAAACTAATGTTTTTGACTGGCTCCTGCCTGTGCCTGTAAAAAAATAAAGGATAGGTCATGCAGAGAACGAAGAGTGAGCGGGGGTGGCAGATGTTAATAACCTGCCTCTTTTTGCCGGGAAGCACTTAGAACCACTTCAGGCTGCAGCAGTCGCCTGGCCTGTAAAAGGCGGGGTTGAAAATATCCGTCGAGTTCGCTTATTTTTATGCCACCATGAGAGGCAGCATGAATAAACCGCAGGTTTTCATGCGGTTCGGAAACCACTATTCCTACATGCCCGACTTTCCTGGTTTTTTTGTTGGACCCTGTGAAAAACAACAAATCACCTTTTTGTGCCAGCTCAACCGGAATTTCTTCTCCCTGATTACTTTGATCACTGCTGGTTCTGTTAAGGTCAAGGTTAAAGTGCTTGTAAACGAATTTTACAAATCCGGAACAATCAAAGCTTTTAGGGCCTTTTGCACCGTACCTGTAGGGGCGGCCCTCATAATTTTGGGCAAAACTGATGAGGCTGTCCTTTATTTGCCGCATTTTCACCTCTTTTACCAGTAACTCTTTAAGTTCATGATCTATTCCGGGCAGGGTATCCGGAGGAGCAGCAATGCTTTTACCAGCAGATGGGTGCAGCTCCTGAACAGGATGAAAACCACTCAGAAGCACCAGACAAAACAATAAGGATGCAGTAAGCCAGACAGCTGATCCTGCATTTAAAAATAACCGGCCCTGGTAAATTTTTGTATGGCTGTTTTTGCTCATAACTTAACTTTACTTTGGTACAGTGGACTAAACAAAAAACTGTTTCAGTAAATTCCACAGCGCAATTTTGCGGGAGCGGTCCTGGCGCAGTACTGCCAGTTTATCGGTAAGTAAAAACCTTTTTTCCCCGCTTCTTTCCAGCTCATACGGAGCCAGGGTGGAGGTGAAGGGTAGTTTGGGAGTTGTAATTCCAAAAGAGAACATGGTTTTGAAAGGTATGGTATTTACCGCCTCCCAGTCTGCATCCTCACGGCAGTGGCTGATATTGACAATGGCTACATCATCGAATGTATACCCGATAGCTTTTAAAATATCCTTTAGGAGGAGGCCGTCGGCACGTTCCATTACCGGGTTGTTGAAGTCCTCCACCAGCACCAGCAGTTCTTTTTGGTTTTTTCCAAAAATCAGGTTTGGGTTTACGGCAGGCTTATTTTCTTTTTCAGGAGCAGGGGTTTTTGTCGTAGTTTGAGGTGCTCCAGAGGCTGGCTTAACCGGAGCGCCTGTTGCGGAGGCAGGAGTACTTGCTGCTGCTTCGGGAGCCTGCTCCTGCCCGGGAGGAGGTGTGGCAACCCCCTGTTGCGCTGTTGCCTGCGGCTTCCTGTCCTGCGGCAGAAGAACAAGATCTTCGTTAATAAAATAGGGGAGCAGTTTAATATCTTCCAGCATAATTACATTGCTAATGCAGCTTTTAAAAATTACTTCTTCAGATCTTAACGTATGGACACGCCGTTCAGTATCCGGTACTGCCTGAATTTTTCATAAGTCTGAAAAATCCGTGAATTACCTTAAGATAAACTATTTTTTATCCGGGTCGAAAAAAATCGATTTGAGTTCGGTTGCATCCTGAGGTTTCATTCTGTTGGCCAGGACCAGGCGGAGCTGCCTACGCTGGAGGGCGCTCCGGTACAGCTTTTCTTCTTCTTCTGTTTCAGGAACGAGTTCAGGAACATCTATAGGGCGGCCGCTCTGGTCCACTGCCACGAAGGTGAAAAAAGCCTGGTTGCTCTCAATTTTCCGTCCTGAAGGCACATCTTCTGCAGTAACAATCACATGCACCTCCATAGATGAATTAAATGCCCTTGTAACTTTTGCTTTAAGGGTTACCACATTTCCCAGCTGTATTCCCTGGCCAAACGATATATTGTCGGCCGAGGCGGTTACCACAATCCTGTTGCTGTGTTTTTGTGCCGAAATAGCAGAAGCAATATCCATCCAGTGCATCAGCTTACCACCCATCAGGTTGTTGAGTGTGTTGGTGTCATTGGGGAGAACAAGCTCTGTTTTTGTCACCAGGCTTTCCCTGGCGAATTTTTTCTTCTTTGGCATATCGTTATTTTTTTTGCAAAAAGTTTAACGGGCAGAGGCTGCATCCCAGCCCTGGGCACCACGGAGCTTTACAAAGCTGAAAAAGTCATACTCCTCTTTTACAATGGTATTTTCATTTTGTTTGGTAAGGCGGAGCATTTTCTGCTGTTTGTCGTCGCCCACTGGTATCACAAGCTTTCCTCCAATGGCCAGCTGGCGGAGCAGGTCGTTAGGCACCATAGGTGCACCGGCAGTAACTATTATTTTATCATAAGGGGCATGGGAGGGAAGGCCTCTGGAGCCATCGCCATGAACAAAAACAGCCTGATAGCCCATTTGGGTAAGCATGGCTTTGGACCTGTGGTGCAGTTTTTGAACATATTCAACGGTATATACCCTGGCGCCTAATTCAAGCAGTACGCAACACTGGTAGCCACTGCCGGTACCAATTTCCAGTATTTTCTCTCCGGGTTGCACCTCAAGTAACTGCGACTGGAAAGCAACGGTATAAGGCTGGGAAATGGTTTGTCCTTCGCCGATAGGAAAAGCTTTGTCCTGATAGGCCTGCTCCAGGAATGCTTTTTCGAAAAAGAAATGTCTTGGTACTTCCTGTATAGCCCGCAGGACCCGCTGATCTGTTATTCCTTTCTGAGTAAGTATGCGGATGAGCGATCTGCGCATACCTTTGTGTTTGTAGTCGTCCTGATACATAAGGCGGGGTTTTTAAAGCTTACAAATATATTGTAAAATCGGCAGAAAGCGGGGCTTTATCATTCCCTTATCCGGGCTTTTTCTGCCGGCTGTTAAATTTACCTGTCTTGTGTCTTTTACGGCACGAACATTCCTGCCTATTGTTGTTCAGCTAATATCTTTTGTCTTATTTTTACAATAATGAATGGCCTGTAATGTTTTTTTGTGCAGCAGGCATGAAATTATCAACTATAATTTGCAGTACTTATGTTTACAGGAATTATTGAAGCCGTCGGTAAGGTGGCAGGGGTGGAGCAGGAAGGAACAAATAAAACCTTTGAAATAGAAAGTTACCTGGCTTCGGAGCTTAAGATAGACCAGAGTGTAGCCCATAACGGAGTATGCCTGACTGTAATAGAAGTGTCAGGCAGCAGCTATAAGGTAACCGCAATTGACGAGACCCTGAAGAAAACTTCGTTGGGGGACTGGAAAGCAGGATCGCTGGTTAACCTGGAACGCTGTATGCCTGCCAACGGACGCTTCGATGGCCATATAGTACAGGGCCATGTTGATGAAACAGCTGTTTGTACTGCCCGGCTGGAGCAGGGGGGGAGCTGGCTGTTTGATTTTGAATATAGTGCTGAAAGCGGAAATTTAACGGTTGAAAAAGGATCGGTGACCATAAACGGGGTGAGCTTAACCTGTTTTAACAGTACCGGAAACAGCTTCAGGGTAGCTATTATCCCTTATACCTTTGAGCATACAAATTTTAAAGACCTTAAACCAGGCGATAAGGTTAACCTCGAGTTTGATATTATAGGCAAGTATGTGCAGAAAATGCTTATGAGAAAATAAGTTTATTTGCCAATGTGCTGATAAGGAATAAGGATCCGTTTATGGATGCTGTCAAATCAGCACACTGGCAAATCGTAACATCAGTATTGCTTTCCTAAAGCAGGAAGTTTAGGGCTTGCAAGGAGGTATATGTGGTAAACCAGCCAGCCAAAGAAAAACCCCACCAAGGCACCTGCGGTAATATCGCCGGGGTAGTGAGCTCCTAAATATACTCTGCTGTACGATACCAGAAAGGCCCATACGAAAAGGAGTACAATCCAGCGGTACCATTTCCGGAGTTGTAACCACAGGAAACTGCTCAGGCCAAATACATTGGCAGCATGAGAGGAGGCGAAGCCATACTTGCCGCCACATTTATTAAATGTATGGATCAGGTGGCCTATTTCGGGGTCGTGGCAGGGGCGTGGCCTTTCAAAGAACGGCTTCATGAACCCTGAAGTAAATCTGTCGGCAAAGGTTATTACCAGGGCAATTGCAATCAGCACATAAACAGTGTTCCAGCCATTTTTCCGTACGATAAGCCCCACCAGTACCAGGTAAAAAGGTATCCAGAAGAACTTATGGCTTACCCAGTACATTGCTTCATCAAGAAGCGGTGTGTAATGGCTGTTCAACTCAAGCATCAGGCTGCGGTCGAACTCATTTAAAGCTTCAATCATGGTCTTTATCAGGGACTGAGAGCCAGTCTATATCTTTTTTCAGCCATTCAAGGGTATCGGCTTCGCGGCTTCCGGCTTCAGGGCTGTAATTATATTCCCAGGCGGCAAGAGGAGGAAGGCTCATCAGGATGGATTCTGTGCGCCCATCGGTATCGAGCCCGAATTTAGTTCCTTTATCCCAAACAAGGTTAAATTCCACATAGCGGCCACGGCGGAGCTTTTGCCACTGCAGCTCATTTTCGCCATAAGGTAAGGCTTTATTCTTACTGATCAGTCCGGTATATATTGGGGCAAAGGTTTTGCCGGTATCCTGTACAAAGCGGAATATTTCTTCTTTTTCAGATACTTCCCCGCCTGACAGTCTGTCGAAGAATATGCCGCCCACTCCCCTTGTTTCTTTCCGATGAGGGATAAAAAAATAATCATCGGCCCACTTTTTAAAGCGGGTATAGTATTCAGGACTGTGCCTGTCGCAGGTGTTCTTTAGCTGTTGGTGAAACCATGCAGCATCTTCCTTTACCACATAATGAGGGGTAAGGTCAATGCCTCCTCCAAACCACCAGGTGCCGTTGCTCATTTCAAAATAGCGTACATTCATGTGAATGATGGGCACCATCGGGCTTTTGGGGTGCATTACAATAGAAACACCTGTGGCAAAGAATTCAGCCTTATCAAGCTGCAATGCTTTCAGGATATTCTCCGGGGTATTGCCCCATACAGCGCTGAAATTCACACCGCCTTTTTCTATTACATTTCCGTTCCTGATTACCCTTGAACGGCCACCTCCGCCCTTTCCGGTACCTGCGGCAAGGTCGTCGCGTAGCCAGTTGTCTTCCTCAAAAGTGGCAAGGCCGTCAGCTTCTTCCAGCTGCCGGCATATATCATCCTGTAAGGCTCTGAACCAGTCTGCTATTTCTTCTTTTTTCATTCGCTTTTAGGTTTTGCAGGGCTGGTAAAAATATACTTTATTGGCCGATTCCCCAAAAGCCTGCCTTAGTATTTAAAGGCAGTGGCTCCTGAGGAGATACCCGCTGCTAAAAGAGCTGCCGCCGGGGAGCCGGCAGAGAACAATTTGTGCTCTTTTACAGAAAAGATAAAAGCGAAAAGCAATACAAAAACTCAGACACAGCTTAGAATGGATAGCCGATACCTATATTCAGCACCACCTGGTCTTTCCCAAAGGGGAATCCGGAGAACTTGTCGAACATCCATCCTTCACTGTAGTTGAAGCTGCCGTCATCGGTTCTGGTTACCTGCTGCGGATTGTACAGCTTAACTCCAAAATCAAAGCGGATGATCAGGAATGTAAAATCAAGGCGGAGGCCATAGCCTGTACCAAGTGCAATTTGCTTATAAAATTCATTTATTTGAAAACCACTGCCCGGTAAAGCAGGCGATTCATCCCAGCGCCAGACATTACCATAATCAAGGAAGAGTGCCCCGTTCAGAAAGCCAAAGATATTGTGACGGTACTCAATGCTTCCTTCCAGCATAACCTCTCCGGGTTGTTCAATTAAATTGGTTACAATATTTTCCTGGTCTTCTGCCTCAGTAGTGTTACCTGAAATGGATGGGTTATAGACACCAGGGCCTAACCTTCTTGGCCGGAAAGCTCTTATGCTGTTGCTGCCACCTACAAAGAAGAATTTTTCATAGGGAAGAGTGCCGCGTTCCGATCCGTAAGGCAAGCCAACACCAAAGTTTAATCTCCAGGCAAGTCCGTGTTTGTCATTAATAAAATAAAACTGCCGGTAATCGTTGCTGAATTTGAGAAAGCGAAACGCACGGAGCTCTCCCGGACCTGTTTCGGGACTTTCAGTGGTAAAGCCAAAATCCACAAAGTTTTGGGTAGTACCGCCACTTTCTAAGAATGGCCGTATCATCCGGGAGTTTTGTGTGTAAGTTCCATAGTTGTTTTTATTGAAAACAGCAAAGGCATACATACTGCTTACAAAGGAGCGGTCGAAGGTACGGATATATGGGTTACCCTGACGGGCCCATTCATTTAACAGCTGAAGAAAATTTTCTCCTTCCGGATTTTCCGGGCCGGTTTTAAACTCTGAGTCAATAACGCTTACATCCAGGGGCGAGAAGTTGTAAAGTGTATTATAAACATCATCTCTCCTCCGCCTTTCCGTTTGCCAGGTATAGGTAACGGAAGTATTAAAATTCTGGCGGATGAACTCGGGGCGGTTGGTAAATGCATAACCTATGAGCAGCCTTGTTTTTGGGTTCAGCTGCCCGAGGCGGTTGCTCAGTTCAGGCCCTAAAGGAGCTATAAACTGCGGAAAAGTGAGTGCTAAATTTGCTCCTGCCTGCTGGCTTGCATAGGCGGCGTCGGGGTTTGTGGTCCCCGGTACTCCTTCCACTCCGGCACGCACATTCAGTTCCAGAATTTCCAGGCCGCCGAAGGTATTTCTGTTGCTCCAGGTGGAGGTGAAAAAAGGACCGGGAATTCCCTGGCTTACGGTAAGGCCTACTTCGTTGCTGGTCTGGAATTTCTTCATCGGGCTGGTAAAGATCATGGCATTGAACTTACCGCCGGTTGTATCGTAGGTGATGTTGATGAATTTAAAGATATCGAGGTTGGCCAGCTGTTTCTGCGTTTCCAGTGTGCTCTGGCGGCTGTAAAGGCTGTCGGGCCTGATGAAAACCCTGTTATCCAGTACCCGCTTGGAGTACTTATCTTCAAAAAAGCGGTAAATTATATTCCTGTGCTCTTTCGACTGCCGGCCTGTAAGATCTCCTCTCGTGGTGGCATCGGTAGTAAAAATAACAGAATCGATTTTGTACTGCCTGTGGCTGCCCCTGTCGCCTGGCTGGAAAATAACCGTTTCCACTGAAATTCTCCTGTCGCCCAGTGTGGTATCCACATTAAACTCAATGTATTGGGGGCTGAACCGATAATAGCCGTTGTTTTTCAGGAGGTTGTCAATCCGTGAACGCTCCTGGCCAAGCGCTTCCTGGTCATAGCGTTGCGTGGAATCTATATAACTATCCTCCCTGGTGCTTTCAATAATTTCACGGATGTTCTGGTTGCTCACCGTAAGAAAGGCAGTGTCAATTATAAAAGGTTTTTTTTCGTCTACGGTAAAAGTAACGGCTGCCTTTCTGTTTTCTGTTTTTATATTATAACCAACCTCACCATGAAAAAAGCCTTTTGAATGAAGGTAAAGTTCCATCTGTTCAGCCGTCTGTTTTGTAAGGCTGCTGTCCAGAACCACTATTGGTTCACCCACCCTCATCAGGAGGTTTCCTTCTTCCAGTACTTTCTCTTTCTTTTCGATTTTGTCTCTTTTTTTCTGGCGAAGGCGGTCTGCCCGTGTGTCCCTTCCGTTGCTTTCAGCTTCGGCTATTTTCTCGTCATAACGTTCAGCCTGCTCATCGCGCTTACGGCGGATCTTTTCCTTATTATAAAAGTTCTCTCCAAGGTAATAGATCGATACATAGGGAGCCCATGGAATAAGGGGAAACTGCAGATTAGGCTCCTGCCTGTAGAAACCTTCCAGTGCACCGGTGCTGATGGTTTCATTTCCTTTGATATTTTGTTCAACCAGCAGAACTTCATTTTCCTGAAGGTGTTTGGTGCCCAGGCATGAACATAAAAACGCCAGCAGACAGAGGATTGAAAATTTATTTAGAAACTTCAAAATCTAATTTTACTTTTGCTTAATGATTACGAAAAAACAAAGCCAGCTGGTTAAATCTCTTCAAATTAAGAAGTTCCGCAAGCAGGAACAACTCTTTATTGTAGAAGGAGCTAAAAGTGTTCTTGAACTGCTGGGCTCTGATTACAAAACGAGAACAGTTTATGTAACTCCTTTGTTTTTGCAAGATTACAATAGCGAATTGCAAAAAGCAAACACTGAAGTGGTTACTGTATCGCCGGCTGAGCTGGCGGCTTCAGGTACTTTTAAAACAAATGATTCGGCGCTTGCGGTGGCCGAAATGAAGCCGGATGTTCCCCTGGAAGCAGAGGAGGGCGAATATGTACTGCTGCTGGATGACCTGAATGATCCCGGCAACCTTGGTACTATTATTCGCATAGCCGACTGGTTTGGCATTAAAAAGATCATCTGCTCCGAAAATACGGTTGATTTTTATAACCCTAAAGTAATTGCAGCGGCAAAAGGCTCCTTTACCCGGGTACAGTTACACTATACCAGCTTATCCGGTTTTTTACAATCCAATACTATGCCTGTTTATGGCGCTGATATGGATGGGGCCGATGTTCACACCTATTCCTTTACCAAAGGCGGTTATTTACTGATGGGCAGCGAGGCAAACGGCATTCACCCTGATCTGCTCCCTTTCGTTACAGAAAAGCTGAGCATCCCGGGCTGGGGCGGAGCGGAATCATTGAATGTTGGAGTCGCAACCGCTATACTCTGCGATAACCTGAGGAGATTAGAGAAAGGCAGCTAAGCATTCCTGAGGCTTGTCAGTATATTCCGGAGGAATGCTTCAGACGGTGGTTTCAGGTGGATGGCTTGCTTCCTCAGCCTGTATGGAGGCATTGCGTATACCCAGATACCTGTCAATTGCTCCATGAGCTACATAGAGCAGGGGAGTAAGCAAAACAGCCGAGCCGGATTTATACAGGTAGTTTAAAGCAGCAACGGAAATTACCTGGGGCCATGACCAGTTGCCGAAAATTTTGAAGGCAATAATCAGGACAACAAAGCTGTCTGCCAGCTGGGAAACAAGCGTGGAACCAGTGGCGCGCAGCCATATTTTTCCCGATCCGGTAATGCGCCTGAGTTTCTGGAATACAAAAGCATCGAGCAGTTGTCCTGCTAAAAATGCCACCAGAGAGCCTATGATAATGCCCAGTCCCTGCCGGAAAATAGTATTAAAGGCCAGGTGAATATTAAAAGGGTTGCCTTCCGCATCCTGTTTATTTACATCCAGCCAGAAGGCAGCAGGCTCCAGGCTTGTTACTATAAAGATAATAGCAAAGACATAAGCAATAAGGCCTGCTGTAAGGAAACTGATCCGCTTTACGCCTTTAATGCCAAAGTACTCATTAATGATATCGGTGGTAATAAACACCACCGGCCAGATGATTGAACCTGCTGTAAGGTTAAAATCAAGGACATATTCACCAAGTAAGGGAATTTGGGCCTGGGGGATTCCTAAGGTAGCTTCTGCAGAAAAAATTTTCACGCCAATAATTTCTGCAAGAATGGCATTGGTCAGAAAGATCCCGCTAAGGATCATAAACAGCTTATTCAGCTTGTCTGCCTGCGTTGCTGATTTTTCCCGGAGGGGCATGTGATTATTCTTCTACTTTAATAGCCTGCCCTTCCTGGGCTAGTCTGGTATTATTAAAAACACGGCGTGCTTCGTCCAGCAAGGGGCTTAATTCTTTGTAGCGGACAGAAAAATGACCAAGTACAAGGCCTCCTGCATTTGCTTCTTTTGCCATAAGGGCAGCCTGCTCTGCGGTGGAATGATAGGTTTCCGCAGCTCTTTTTTCATGCTCTTTCAGGAAAGTGGATTCGTGGTATAAAAGGTCTACATTTTTTATATACCGGATAAGGCCCGGCTCATAGCGGGTATCGGAGCAATAGGCATAGGAGCGCGATCTGCGGGGGGGGAGTGTAAACTCGAAAGACCGGTATTTAAGGCTGCCATCGGGCTTATAAATATCCAGTCCTTTTTTCAGCTGCCCTATTTCCTCACCTGTCATTTCAGGAAGGAGCTTCAGTTTATTCATCCGCCGTTCCTTTGGTTTTTCCCGAAAAAGAAACCCTGTGCAGGCAATCCGGTGCACGAGCGGAAACGAATGAACGGTTAATCCACTACTTTCGTAAATCAGGTACTCCTTATCGTCCTGTAGCTGTGTAAAATGTACTTTAAAGTTGAGTGTGGTGTGGGCGTACCGCAGCTGGGTGGTTATAATTTCATCCAGGCCTCCGGGGCCCATAATGTGTAGTTCTTCCGTACGGTGTTGCAGGTGCATGGTGAGCAGAAGCCCCATGAGGCCCAGGTAGTGGTCGCCATGCAGGTGGCTTATAAAAACATGGGAAATCTTGTGGAACTTAGTCCGGAAACGGATAAGTTGTATCTGGGTTCCTTCCCCGCAATCGATCAGAAAATGCTCATTACCAATAGTCAGTAACTGAGACGTCTGATTTCTGTTATGGGCAGGAGTTGCGGAATTGGAACCCAGTATTTTAACCTCAAAACTCACGGATTATTAATTTAAATTCTCTCCGTTGTTCAAATCATTTTCAATCTCATTCATGAACACAGCATCAACAGCCTCTTCATTGGTAGGCAGAATGGTCAGAACGTTATCGAGTTGGGAAATCTTTATAAGTTTATTTACGTGATCGGTAAGGCCTGAAAGAATGAACATGCCACCTTCTTCCTGCATAATGCGGTTGCCGACCAAAAGGGAGCTTAAACCTGAGGAATCGGTATATTTTACTTCAGACATATCCAAAATAATATTTTTTACCCCTTTAGCGTGTAAAGTAATAAGTTCAGACTTCAATTTAGGGGCCAGTGTTGTGTCAAGCTTTTCTTCATGAAGAACCACGATACAGTATTTTTCCTGCTTGTCAACTGAATATTTCATATGATCAGTGTTAAAAAATTTAAGTGTAGAAGCGTATATTAATAAGTAGTATAAACTAAATATTCCGGATTATGTTTGATTTGATTTCGTTTTCAAGTCCTTCGCTGGCTTCAGAGCGTTTGAACGGTAAACCGGTAACCTTCTCGTAAAGTTCGATATAGCGTTCGGAAATCATCTCCACAATTTCATCTGTCATTTCAGGAACCTGTTGGCCGTCTTTTCCCTGGAACCCTTTTGTAATGAGCCACTGCCGCACAAATTCTTTGCTCAGTTGCTTTTGAGGTTCGTTTCCGGCCTGCCTTTCCTCATAGCCTTCCTTGTAAAAATAGCGGCTGGAGTCAGGGGTGTGTACCTCATCGATCAGGTATATTTTTTTATCCTCACCCTGCCCGAATTCATATTTAGTATCTACAAGTATCAGTCCTTTGGCATCTGCCATTTCAGTTCCGCGTTTGTATAATTCACGGGTATACTTTTCAAGGACCAGATAATCCATCTCACTTATAAGCCCGGTACGGATTATTTCTTCGCGGCTTATATCAAGGTCATGCCCTTCATGAGCCTTGGTGGTAGGGGTAATAATTGGCTCAGGGAGTTTATCATTTTCTTTAAGTCCTTCCGGTAGCGGTACGCCGCACAACAGCCTTTTTCCGGCTTTGTACTCACGCCATGCATGGCCGGCAAGGTAGCCGCGAATTACCATTTCCACAGGAAATGGTTTGCAGAGGAGGCCAATGCTCACATGGGGGTGAGGTACAGAGGTAAGCCAGTTCGGAACCAGTCCGGCGGTTTCTTTCAGAAAATATGCAGCAATCTGGTTGAGTACCTGGCCTTTGTATGGTATGGCCCTTGGCAATACAACATCGAAAGCCGAAATTCTGTCAGTAGCTACCACCACCAGCTTTTCGGGGAAATAATAAATATCGCGGACTTTCCCTTTGTAAAAACCGGTTTGTCCGTCGAACGAGAAATTGGTTTCTTTTAATGCTTCTTTTATCATACAGCCCTAAAATTAGAGAAGTTAGATTAATTAAAAAATTATAGGCAGAACTTATTCAGCAGCGGGTTCTTCTCTTTTTATTTTTCCATTCAGATACTCCACTGTTTTAAGCAGTTTTCCTTCCTCATTATAAAATTTCCATTCTCCTATCCTGACAGTGCCTTTATATTCTCCTGTTTCCCGGAGCTGTCCGTCAGGATACCATTTTTTGTACGGGCCGAAACGTTTTCCGCTTTTATAGCTGGCAGTAAATTCCGGTTTTCCATCGGGATAAAAACCTTTTTCTATACCTGTGGGGAGGCCAAGCCGGTATTCAAGCTGTTTCTTTACCTGTCCGTTAGGGTGGTATTCCTTTACAAGCCCGTTCTGTTTGCCTTTGGTCCAGTTTTCTTCCTCTTCCAGAATGCCCTTGTCTGAATAGAACTTCCAGGTGCCGTTTGGTTTTTCCTCAAGGAAATTTTTTTCTGCTTTTATTTCCCCTCCGGGCCAGTATTCTTTTAGGCTGTAAGATTTTCCGTCGCTGCTATATGTAGCCTCAGATTCGGGCTTGCCATCCGGGTAATATGTGAGATTCTTTCCTGTTTTTACACCTTTAGTATAGTAATACACATGCTTAACCTGGCCGTTTTCGTACCAGGCCTTGTTTGGCCCGTGAAGCTGGCCGTTCAGATAATGCCCCTCATTAAGGAGGGTGCCATCCTCAGCATAATGCCTGAAAGAACCTGTCTTTTTTCCGCGCTCGTTATAGCTCTCTGTATCCAGTTGTCCGTTAGGGTAGTAAGTACGGAAATAGCCGCTCAGTACTCCGTTTTTGTAATTTTCCTCGGATTTTACCTGGCCGTTTTCGTAATATTTGATAGTTGGTCCATTAGGTGTGCCATCCAGATAGCTGATTTCCTGCTGTGGCTTTCCATTATCAAAATACTCGATAACCAGACCATTGGGTTTTCCATGCCTGAACTCTGCTTTGCTTCGTACCTGATCGTTTTTAAAATACACAATCTGCTCACCGTGCAGCGAATCATTCATGAAGGATGCCACCTGGAGTAAAGTGCCATTTTCATCGTAAATTTTTACAGCTCCATGGCGGTTGCCGTTTACAAACGGGATTTCCCGTTGCAGATTTCCATTTGGGTAATACTGGCGGAAGGTGTCAATCTTCTGCCCCTCCACAAAGCGTCCTTCTGTTGCCAGGCTTCCGTCGGGATGGTATTGTTTATAGTCTCCATGGACCATACTGCTGTCGTTCCCAAGTATGAAGTACTCAGCCTTGACCTGACTGGAGGCTGAATCGTGGTAAAAGGTTATTTTTTGCCGGTCCTGCATCTGCGCACGGACTGCAAAAGGTGCAGAAAACAACAAAACGATAGCCAGAAAGCCGGTTGCCTTTTTCATATATGCGGTTAGAAGGAAATTCATTACGGCTATAACGTTAAATCCGGATGAAACGTGTCAGATTAAAAGAATTAAGAATTAAGGTTACATTCTGCAAGCTTTGAATCAGCATGGGTAATCCCTCATTCTTCATTCTACATTTATTGGTATACATTCTTAATTCCTTTAACTGCATTCATGCTTAAACTCTTTCTATGACAATGGCTGATGCACCGCCGCCGCCATTACAAATTCCAGCCACTCCAATACTTCCGTTTTTCTGGTGTAGTATGTTATTAAGAGTGGTGATGATTCTTGCTCCGGAGCAGCCAAGGGGGTGCCCCAGTGCTACAGCTCCGCCAAAAACATTAACCTTTTCCGCGTCCAGTTCCAGTTGCTGTATGTTAGCAAGAGCCACTACAGAAAATGCTTCATTAATTTCAAAGAAATCCACATCGGATTTATTGATGCCTGCCATTTTAAGAGCCCGTGGAATAGCCAGGGCAGGGGAGGTGGTGAACCAGAGCGGGTCCTGGGCCGCATCGCCAAAGCCACGGATTTTAGCAATAGGCTTAATGCCAAGTGCATCCGCTTTTTCCCTGCTCATAAGCACCATGGCTGCTGCCCCATCATTTATGGTAGATGCATTTGCTGCAGTTACAGTCCCTTCTTTTGTGAATACAGGACGGAGACCCGGAATTTTATCAAAAAATACGTTCTTATACTCCTCATCTGTATCGATTTGAAGGGGATCTCCTTTTCGCTGAGGGACACCTACAGGAACTATCTCATTTTTAAAATAGCCGTTTTCCACTGCACCGGCTACTTTTTTGTAAGAGTTGATGGCATATTCATCCTGAGCTTCCCTGCTGATACAAAGGTCCTTTGCTGTATTATCTGCACAGTTGCCCATAGGAAATTTATAGTACACCTCAAACAGCCCGTCCTTAAGCAGGCCATCAGTCAATTCTCCATTGCCGTATTTGTATCCGTAGCGTGCTTTAGGGATGTAATAAGGAATATTGCTCATGCTTTCCATGCCGCCGGCTACCACTACATCGTTTTGCCCCAGCATTATAGATTGCGCACCGAACATAACCGCCTTCATTCCGGAAGAACATACTTTGTTAATGGTTGTGCAGGGAACAGTGTAACCTAAACCCGCGCCAACTGCAGCCTGCCGGGCGGGAGCCTGGCCCAGGTTGGCCGAAACCACATTTCCCATCAGGACCTCGTTTACTTCGCTGCCATCGACACCGGCTTTTTCAAGAGCCCCTTTTATTGCCACAGACCCGAGTTCTGTAGCTGAAAGAGATGCAAGAGCACCACCAAAGCTGCCTATAGGAGTCCGTACCGCAGAAACTATATATACTTCTTTCATTTTAATATTTTTAATGTGAATTAAAAACCAGGAATCCGGTATCCGGTGATGGTCCTTTTTTATGACTTAATGCTAATGGGAAAGAACTGAGTTTACCAGTCAGGCCTGCCATTGTTGTTTGAGCGCTTACTTTGTTTGCGCTTTTTCTGTTGAAGGTATTGAACCTCATTACTTTTCATGGCTTCCAGTATCATTCTGGCTTTTTCAGGGCTTATGTCCATTTCCTCCAGCCTTCTCTGAGTGTCCATATCTTCGGGATTTTGCCGGTTCTCCTGCTGATCTTCTTCCTCTCCTTCCTGCTGCTCTTTACCGTCCTGTTTTTCGCCCTCTTTATTATCCTTTTCCTCTTTATTTTCTCCTTCTTTATTCTCTTCCGGATTCTCCTTTTCTTCTTTATTTTCTTCTGATGATTCGTTCTGCTTATTTTGGTCCTTTTCTTCCTGTTCCTGATTTTCCTTATTTTTCTGATCCTGCTGTTGCTGTTGCTGATCCTGCTGCTTTTTCTGCTCTTCAAGCTTTTGCTTTAAAGCCTGTAACTTCCGGTCGCCGGGATTCTGTTGCAGTGCTGTATTTACCCTTTGCAGGGCCTGCTCATTTTTTCCATCAATAAATAAATTGGCGGCCTGGTTAAACGCAAGCTGCCCCGGCGACTGAGCTTTTGCCGGAGCACTTAAGGCCAGTAAGATTAAAACAAAGCTAAAAATCAGGTACCTCAACATTTATATAAGAATTAAGAATTAAGAATTAAGAAAACCAATATCACCTACTGGCCTTCAATTTCAAGAATGGTGCCAATTCTGTTAATGAAATTGCCATAAGCTTTAACCGTAGGATCCTGCTGCAGACCTTGCTGCATTAATTCGAATGCCTCACGATATTGGAAGCGGTTTACCAGCTGTTCTGCTTTTTTCTTTAACTCTTTTGCCCACTCCGATGGTTCAGGCTGGTCCTGGTTATTTTCCTGTTCCTGCTCCTGCTCTTGTTGCTGTTTTAATTTTTTCTTTGCCAGTTCATAATTATAGCGGGCACCATCATTTGCAGGATGTGCTTTAAGGGCTTGTTTAAAATAGGAGGCAGCATCCTTAAGGTTTTGCTGTTGGCTGGCCATTACACCAAGCTGCTGATAAGCCAGCGATTTGATAACCTTGTCTGTTCCATTGGCTGCCAGTCCTCTGTAGACAGCATCTGCTTCCTGTCCTTTGCCGGTTTTGGCAAGGCTGTTACCATAATTCAGGCGTACGGCTTCTGAATTAACCTCAAATGAATCGATAAGGGTTTTATACATTTCAGCGGCCTCTCCGTATTTACCAGCTTTATAGGCTTCGCCTGCATCTTCCTTTATTTCATTAGTTTGAGCAATCCTGTTAAATTTTCCAGGGCCTGTCTGGAAAATAAGGAGCAGCATTGTAATGAGATAATATCCTTTCATAGTTTAATAACCTTTAAGCTTAACAGCACATCCAGAGCCAGCAGTGCAAGGGCTGCTGCCAGAAAGTAGTAGAATTTATTTGCCGATGCATTGATCATGCGGGCATCCCGTACCTGGCCTTCAATGCTGCCGATGACATTGATTAAACGGTCAACTTCATTCCGGCGTTTATTTATTTCAAAATATTGACCATTTGTAAGGTTTGCAAGGTTTTTAAGTGCCTCAGAGTTCAGGCGCGTAATTACCTCCCTTCCCTGGCGGTCCCGCTTATACCTGCCCCTTTCCATGAGGCGGCTGCCTTCTTCGGTTCCCACTCCCAGAGAAAAAAGCCGAATGCCCGCCGATTTGATGCTTTCGGCTATCCTGGCTGTTTCTTCGCCGAAATCTTCGCCATCGCTGATGAAAACAATAATTTTAGAAGTTTGCTGATTGATCTGGTCCGGATCATTTTCCAGTTTATCCAGAGCCATTTGAAGAGGCGGTCCGAAGTCGGTGCCGGTATTCGGAACAAGGTCGGTATTCAGGGTTTCAATAAAAAGATTGAGAGCGCTCTGGTCGTAGGTGAGGGGGCACTGAATAAATGCTTCTCCGGAAAATATTACCAGGCCTATTCTGTCGGAGGAAAAAGCACCGGCCAGTTTTTTCAGTTCAAACTTTATTTTTTCCAGCCTTGAGGGCTGCACATCGGTGGCGTTCATTGACTGGGAGAGGTCCAGACAGATAAAAATATCCTTTCCCACTGTTTTTATTTCGCGTCCCGTGGTGCCGAAGGAAGGGGCCATTAAGGCCATAAGCAGGAGTGAAAATGCAGCAGTGCGCAGGATAAACTTAAAAACCACAGCGCTGAAATTTGCACCTGCCAGGCGCGAAGCCCGCATTATACGAAATATGTACAGGAAGTAGGCAAGTAAAAAAAGCAGCAGAAAAGCCAGTTCGGTATTTGTAAAGTCTTTTAACCAGATCATTATGAGTAAACAAATTTTTGCAGCCTGAAAAAGCAAAACTACACGAAATATATCATATTCTATCCGCAGAAGCAATGGGAGTACTGCAAGCTGCTGATAATCAACGATGGTAAAAAATAATATTGTAAAATACGTATAAAAATGGGACAGGGGTTTGGTATAATAAAATTAGTTGCTTTATATTTGCATCACTTTCCCAGACGGGGGGAGGATACAGAGAGTTGGGTGAGTGGCTTAAACCAGCAGTTTGCTAAACTGTCGTACGTGTCATAGCGTACCGGGGGTTCGAATCCCCCACTCTCTACAAAGGAGCTTCACAGCGCTTCAAAACCCTTCAGAAATCATTTTTGAAGGGTTTTTTTTCTTCCGGACCCTCCCGGAGATTTCATTTCAATTCACTATATTCTTCAACGGCGTTTCAGGGATCAAGCGGAAAGTTGGATCAGGCAATATTTTCGGGGAGGAGATTGTGCTAAGCATGGATTTCAGCAAGTCTACAGATGAAAAAGCTTACCATTCCCGCTCTCCTGAACAGCCTTCTAAATGCTTTTATTTTTGCATTAAAAGATTCAGCTGAAGCATTGGTACTTCTTCTTTCAAAATAGTTGAGAATAGTTGTATAGTGCTGCCAATGGCCCCGGAGATGGTATTGAAGGAATTAAAACCAGCTTTTCCTACTTTATCAGTAATATTAAAACGTTTGTCTCCGGATTGAGAAATAAGCGTTCATCCTCATTGGTTGAGTAGAAAAATTTGATTCTTCAGGATCTTTATAGTTTTTAATGCGGGTTTGAAGGATTCATATATGATCCTGCCATGTTACTATAAGCACTTTTCCTCCTGTTAATATCAACAGCAGGCTTTTCCGGTAATTAAATGTAAGATTATTAGGTGAAGTTATGAGCATTGCGGATATTCATATAGCTGAACACCGGATTTGTCAAAAAAACTTTTTACCGGATCAAGTCGGATTTTAGTTGCCATCCAATGAATCGAATGCAGAAAATTAATTACAACCTGCGTCAATCGCTGCGGCCATATGTTAATTGCATAATGGCGGCTGAATCAGCTGACCCAAATGGGGCTATGAAACTACCGATATATCCAGATGGATACCCTGGTTTAATGTTTCAGCGTTCAATACATGGTTTTTACCTTTTGCCAAAGAAAAAGAAGTTATCTGAACTCTTCCTGTATGGACAAACGGTTCAGCGAATTACCATGACTGTTGAAGGATGTTACAGGTTTATTATTTTTCAACTTTACCCTTTCGCCTCCAGATTCCTGCTCAATGTAGAGCCGAAAGCATTGAAGGATGATTGTTTCGACCTGCTTCAATTGCAAAGTTTTGAAATTTCAGAATGCTTTGTCAGGTTAAAAGAGGCTGATAAACCTGGTGAGCAAATTGAACTAATGTCAGATATTGTTGAAGCACTTGTTGCTGTACATCATGTTCGTGAAGAAGATAGAATTCAAAAAGCAGTGGGTTACATTATTCAATCCAGCGGGCAGATAAAAATAAGTGAGGTGCGGGAAAGAGTATCTCTGACTGAAAGAACTCTGGAACGTAATTTTCTTAATCAGGTTGGATTAACCCCTAAGCAATTTGCCGGAATCATTCAATTTCAGTCTTCTTTGGGGAAAATGGATAACACGGGGGCCAAAAAACTCACAGACATCGCTTTTGAGAGTGGTTTTGCAGATCAATCACATTTTGTTAGGGTATTCAGAATGTATACCGGATTAGCCCCTTCGCAGTACCTCAGGCAAAGTTCAGCATATAATTAATAATTGTCGGGTTTGTTCAATTTTAAAATTATCCGGCCAGCTATTTTCGTGATATCAATTAAACAGAAATATCATGAAGATTATTGTATTTGGCGCTTCAGGAACGGTAGGTAAACATCTTGTTAAGCAAGCACTTGAAAAAGGTTATCATGTATCAGCCTTTTGTCGGGACATTTTAAAACTGGCACACCTAAAGCATCCCAACCTTCGGTTGATTCAGGGAGATGTCCTCAATTTCGGAGATGTAAAAGTGGCGGTTAATGGACATCAGGCGGTATATATAGTGCTTGGTTCCGGTAATAACAGAAAGAGTAAAGTACGGTCTTCCGGCACAAAAAATATCATTGCAGCTATGCAGGAAGAGGGTGTAAAGCGCCTCATTTGCCAATCTACTTTAGGGGCTGGTGACAGTGAGGGCAACTTAAACTTTTTCTGGAAGAAAATTATGTTTGGCTGGTATCTGAGGCAGGTATTTCTGGACCATGAACTTCAGGAAATATTTGTACGGGAAAGTAGTCTTGACTGGACCATTGTGCGGCCCGGAGCATTTACTAATGGTGACAGAACGGGAAAATACCGCCATGGATTCCCACCGGATGACAAAACGACGAAGCTGAAAATATCGCGAAAAGATGTTGCTGACTTTTTAGTGAACGAACTTGAGAGAGAACAATATTTATTTGAAGCCCCTGGTCTTTCTTACTGATTATCCTGAGCCTGGAAATTTGTTAGGTTTAAGGTCGGGTTTACTAAAATAAAGAGAGAAAAAACATGGGGCTTAAGGAGGATGGAAATATTGTCAAATAGTTTTGCCCAATCTTTAGCCTCGTGTTTCTGCATAATTTACTGAAGCATTAAAATTATTTTTGTTTGGCCTCTTTGACAGTGAAAGAAGGCAGCTTAAAAGAATGAGGTAATGTCTGGTGCTCTTCAAATTGGCAGAACCCTGCCCTGATGACTTAAAAAATAAAAGCAACAAACGCTATATACCTTTTACTTTCTGAAAACCAATTTGGTCAGACTGGTTTTTAATCAATCCCCGTTCCATGCCATGAGATAGGCCATTGTTAAATAAAAAAGAAAAACCATGAGGAATGGGAGCTAAGGTGAAAAGGAGGAGCGAACCTCCGGTAACCCCTGATCACTTGTTGAAGTAATCGATGAAATTGCGGAAGATAAAACTTTGCTACTACTAAGTAGTATTTGTTTGAGTGCAAAAACCTATGACCAAAAATTAATTGCTGCACTTAGTGAAATTCGGGAATGGTTAAATGTTTGAATTACAGTTGTTTTATGGATTAAAGGCTTGTTGTCAAAGGCTAAATGAAAAGTTTTTTTGTGAAAAACATAAAAACACTCTTGCACATATCTCAAAACCTTGTACCTTTGTTGCACCAAAAGGGAGGTTCAAATCCAAAAGGGATTGGGAACTAAATGATTTGTTTCGAGTAGTTAATTTACTGACAAGCAGTAATAAATTATGATGCTTGGATCCCCACTCTCTGACAATCTGTTTTACTGAAGCCGGAAAAAAAGATTAAAATATTTTCCCTGAGATGATGCAAATAAGAAAAATTTTTCTACCTTTGCAATCCCATCTCGAAAGAGAAACGAAAAACACCTTCGGGGTGTAGCGTAGCCCGGTATCGCGCCTCGTTTGGGACGAGGAGGTCGTAGGTTCGAATCCTGCCACCCCGACAAAAACGGCAGCAACTGTCGCCGAACCCTTTAAATCGTATGATTTAAAGGGTTTTTTGTTTTTATACCCTCCAAATCATTCATACAATTTCAACAAAAATGTGCCCTGTTCATGGTCCCTTTTTTATTTATTAAAATGGGGGCACGAAAACACGCATAAAGAACTGTAATACAGTGGTTTGTGTGTTAAAAAATGGTCATATGAATTGGGTGAGTTTAGTGTCTTTTGAGCCTCATTTTGTGCCCCCTAAAAAAGGGCTCGAATTAAATCGATTCAGATTCAACTAAATAAAAATTGTATGAAAACCAAAAACACCTTCGGAATTAGCTTCTTTAACCTGAACTCGGGAATTAAGCAGCTAATCTGGCAGGATTAAATTTGGTTTGCTCATGGTCAAGGAATGAGTAAGCGGCTAATCCGGAGAAGATTTGTACCAGTGCATTAAGAGGATTTCTATGTCTGGAGTGATCGATATCACAGACGCTCATCAGGATATCATTTACTGCTTCAATAGAGCCTCTTTTTAGCAAGTTTATCTTATCCTGTAGAGAAATGAGCCTGTTTTTCATATTCTTTCCGGCCTTTGTGATCAGGTGGATTCCTTTCTCCAGTAGTTCTTCCAGCATAGCTGTTAAATAGCCTTTGTCTCCATAGCATTTTCCTGTAAGGCCTTTGAAAAGATACTCCAGGACCTGCCGGTTGTTGTCAGCCACATTAGCAGGAGTAAGCAGAAAACCCATCAGCTCTCCATACTGATTGGTTAGCAGATGAAGCTTAAGTCCATAGAACCATCCTGTGGAAGCTCTTCCCCTGGTGGCTATTTCTTCAAAAACTCTGTTGCTGTGTATCCTTCTGTTGTCGCAGACAGGCAGTTTCTTTGAATCTATGTAGTAATGCCTTGTTTTAGAAGAGAAGCTACAGCGGTAATGAGCCAGCAGAAAGATGTGAAAACAAGCCTGCCTGGCAAGAAAGAGAAACTGTGTGTAAGAAACTGCTTTAGGGAAAAAACTTCTTAATTCTTTTAATACCAGTCTTTCATAAAAATACTGAAAACACTTAAAGCCGGAGAGATGGTAGAGTACCAGAATTGTTAGTACTTCACTCTCTGATAAGGATGGTTTTCTTCCGGCTGCTGATTTCTTCTTTTTAAGTCCTTCAGGAAGAGGGTGTGTTTGATAAAAACCCTCTACATCCTTACAAAAATCATCGATAAAGCAAAACACTTCTATTATCTTAGTAGTATCTATAATAAACCTAGGGCTAAAGGTTTAGATGAAACATGTTGCAATATTTCAATCTTACCTTTGGCCCTTTTTTGTTTTTAATTACTTGCTGATTATCAATTATTTAAATCAAATCCTATAAATCAATTCCCGAGTTCAGGTTCGTTTAAGTTTGTAACATAATATCCATTTGTAGAAGCAGGATTACCCACTGCTTCAAAAAAAGGTGGGTTCTTGAGATTTTAAAAAAGAGAAAAACGGGTTTGAAAAATATAGCCATCCTCGAAAAGATGGTGTTATTTGGATTGGCCTTTCATCCGGATTATTCCAGCAATGGACGGTTTTTCGAGTATGATAATGCTCCCTTCGGGCGATGGCACCAGGTGAAGATGGGAAGGCTTCAAAGAAGAGAAGGCTTCCCCATATTTTTCTTTTATCTAAAATATTTTGGTTTCTGTTGTCGGGCAGCAAGTTTTACTATTTCAGCGATTCGTTTTTGTCTTGTCTCTGGTCGCCTGGCAAGTACAAGCCATTGTAACATAGCCTTTCTGGCCGATTTACTTAAACTTAGGAAGTAATCTTTGGAATTGGGGTTGCTTTTAAATTCCACTTCCAGGTCTTTCGGTATTAAAAGTTCTTCAACATCGTCTAAAATTATCCATGAACCATTCTGTTTGGCTGTTTTAATGCTTTCATAACCTGATTCTGTCATCAATCCTTTTTCAATCAATATCCGAACCTTTTCTTTGTTAACTTTTGACCAGGTACTATTGGCTTTCCGCCTGCTAAAATATTGGTGTGATGATTCATCATCAATCCTTACTTTCTTGCTGTCTATCCAACCAAAGCAAAGGGCCACATCAACAGCATCGCTCCAGGTGATGGATTTTTTTTCTGAGCCCTTTTTATAAAAAACAAGCCATACAGCTTGTTTGGAAAGATGGTTTTTCTCTAACCATTTTCTCCAGGCTGTACGGCTTGTCGGATAAAATTTTTCTACTTCCTTTTTCTGCATTTTATTTTACAACAGTAGCTTCCAGCTCCACCGTTAAAGTAGCGAATAATCCTTTTACTTCAAGCAAAGTAGTAGCTTGTTGAATTTCGTGCTTTTGTAGGAATGGCACATAAATGTCCATACAAGTGCTGAAAAACTCCTGCGTTGAGGTAGTATACACATTCAGTCTTACAATGTTTTTACATTCATAGCCTGATTCACTTA
The DNA here is from genome assembly GCA_017948555.1 of Cesiribacteraceae bacterium YIM B00369. Classification (GTDB taxonomy): domain Bacteria; phylum Bacteroidota; class Bacteroidia; order Cytophagales; family Cyclobacteriaceae; genus Nafulsella. Next base: position 88,472 of record JAFMYY010000002.1, read on the forward strand.
CAAGTTGCTCTAAGTTAGCAATTGTTTGAATTAACTGGTTCCTCATGTCTGAATTGCTTGGGACGCCGTTCGCATCAATAGCTACCTGCCCTGAGCAATAAAGTGTGCCGGCAGGTTGTTTAACCTCAATGGCCTGAACCGAATTTGTGTTTTTGCCCCATGCCCATGGGTCGAATGTTTTCTTTTCCATTTTTTGATTGTTTTTAAATACAAAGCAAAGATGGATCTGGATTAAGACAGCCTTATGTCAGGGGTCAAAAAAGAATTAATGATATTTATCAAAATATTCTTGTAACGTCATTTTATGTTGCTCAAACTTCTCTGTCAGAATCTCCAATTTCATAATTCTGTCTAAGCGGAAAAATCTAAACTCTTTGCGTAAACGGCACCAGGCAATAAGCAACCAATTTTCAGTTGTACTTACTAATGCAAAGGGCTCAATGGTTCGGCTGGTTGTTTTGTTTTGCTCATTGGTGTAATCAATATTTATCAGATAAAAGCTGGTTAGAGCAGATTGTATTTTCGAAATATCATTGCTGTTTCTTTCTCTGTTAAGATTCTGCTCAAACCGGGTTCGGTCGGCAAGTAAATTAGCTTTGTCCTTTTCTGATTGCCGTAGAACTGCTTTTATTTTGTCGATTGCTTCTGTATAATCTCTAATAAAAGAAATATCCTTATTCTTTAACACCAATTGCTCAGCAAGGATTAAAGCGTTGGCCTGGCTTTCTGAAAACATAACAGGTGGAATTCTATAACCATCCATTAATGTGTAACCTTTTCCGTCCTCTGTCAGAATAGGAACACCTGCTTGTTCCAGTGCTTTGATGTCCCTATAAATTGTTCTCACACTTACATTGAACTTCTCTGCAAGACCTGTAGCTGTCAAAAGTCGTTTGGTTTGTAATTGTGTCAGAATTGCAGTCAGGCGTGAAAGTCGTTTTGGGTCTTTGTTGTTCATCTTTTTGTCTGCTGTCGATGTTCGCAGAGTGTTTCTTTACAATATGACTAAGGTAAACAAAAACACCAAAGGTGAGGCATGTGAAAGCACCAACCCTTTAGCGGACACAAAATTTATGATAGCAGTAAAAGTGTACAATCAAACCTGTGATTAATGAGAATGAAAAACCACCGCGTCAAAATAGGGTGGATTCTTGAGATATCAATATTCCGGTGGCTTTCCGTTCACGTGGGGTTTGGTAGCACAAAGTTTCATTTTACAACTAAAGTTTATTAGAAGCAAGCCTCAGTTTTGCAAGTTAGCCGCCTGACGCAAAACCTCTGTTGGCGGCTGGGCTTTTAGTGTGTCTGTTAGTGTCAGTTGAAAGAAAGGCGAAATGCTAAAGGCGACATTTCCGTTTTTTTTTTTTAAACAGTTTGCTGAACGACTGCGGATGCTCAAACCCAAGCTGATAGGCAACCTCTGAAACAGTCAAATTAGTTGTAGATAATAATTCTTTCGCCTTTTCAATCAATTTATTGTGTATGTGCTGCTGTGCATTTTGTCCGGTCAGGGAACGAAGCATATCACTTAAATAACTTGGTGATATGTTTAAGTGTGCTGATAGATATTGAACAGTTGGTAAGCCTTGCTCTAATGATTTTTCATTGTTGAAATAAGTGTCTAAAATTTCTTCCAGCTTTTGTAATAAATCACTGTTTGCTACTTTTCTTGTTATAAATTGACGTTTGTAAAAACGATTGCTATAGCTGAGTAATAATTCAATTTGAGAAATGATTATATCCTGGCTGAAATCATCAATTCTACAGTTTAACTCCTCCTGAATTATTTTAAAGATTGAAATGATTGTTGATTTCTCATTTTCGGATAAATGCAGTGCTTCGTTGGTTGCATAGGAGAAGAACCCATATAAGTTTATTTTTTTTGCCAACGGATATGACAGTAAAAAATCAGGGTGGATGAATAATAAATACCCTTGTTTTTCTTTTTCATCAGGGCTTTGAAAAATTTGGTTTGGTGCTGTAAACACCAAACCGCCCTCTCCAAAGTCATAATAATTTTGTCCGTATTTTACTTTGCTATTAAGTTCAGCCTTGTAGGCGATTTTGTAAAAATCCAGGATGAGAAAATCGGTAAGTGTGTTAGGGGCAATACTGACATCTTCAAGTTTTACCACGCTTACCAATGGATGAACAGGTTTGTTTAATCCAAAAATTTTATTCAAGTGCGTGAGTGATTCAATTTTCAGCAGATTATTTCTGTTCATATTGTTATGTTATTTATATAGGAGGTTGACAGGTAATTAGGAATAGGTATTAAAGAAAGTTTGTGCCTGGCAAAACTTTATTATTATTTACAATCAATACGACCCTTGGCATCCGCAACAGTGTTTATTTCTTTCTTTAAATCTTCCCAACTGGTGTCTTTGGGATTGAATGCAGTTCTCAGATATGCCATTATTGACATACAAAGAAAATAAACACGGTCGGGGTTTTCATCGCTTGTTTCTAAAGCGTCGTAACCGGAAATACCACCAAAGATATGTTCTGCACCAAAAATGGTAAGTAAGCACTTTGGACCTGGGCTGTGATGATAAGCATCGGCACGCCAGTTTTCAAGGTCGGAAAAATTAGCGTTTTTGTCTTTATCGCCATTTACCACAAGTGCAGGCAGTGTCATTGTGCTGTAGTTGGTTCCCTTCAAAGGAACACCATATGTTTGATTTCCGATTGTGTTCAGTCCTTCAGGACTACCTGGAACACCTATCATAACCCTCGCTTTTAACCTTGGCTCTGCAAAATTTACAAGTCCACCGGTAACAGGGTCGGTTACTTCCATGCCTGCAAGCATAGCCACAGTATGCCCTCCCAATGAATGCCCGATGGCGGCAACTTTTGTTGCATCAACCCGACCTTCCAGGCCCGGGACGACAGATATAATTCTATCAAAGTTATCAAGGATGAATTGCAGATCCATGGGTCGTGACTTCCAGAATGTTGGACCTTCAGGGCCACTTTGGTCAAGCGCTAATGTTTTAGAGTTAAGATGTGTTGGCTGAATGACAACAAAGCCTTGGGCGGAAAAGAAGTCAGCAAGCGGAGCATAACCATGCAGTGATGAAAGGAAGTTTGACCGACCATGACCATGTGAAAGAATAATAACGGGTAAGTCATTTCCTATAGCGGGAGCTGATATCTTCATCTGTAAATCAACCGGACGACCTGCAACTGGAAGAACAACCGGACTGAATGAAATAACAGGATTTACTTCTCCTCCTCTTGAAGAAAGAGCATCTTTTAAATTTTCGATTGACTGCTTCATAATTATTTGTTTTTAAGTTATGAAACAAAGGTCAGTAAGATTACTTTGTTGGATGTAACCTATTTGAGGGAGTTTGTAGCCAAAATGAGGAAGTTTTAAAAGGGTTGGCGATTGGCTCTTTTTGTTTTGCCGAAGGGTTGTGGCCGGATCCTGCCAAAACAAAATGTGCCAATGCCGTTGCTTAAAAATCTTCTGTGTAGTGGGCTTTTTTACTTTTTCAGACAGTGTCCCCCCCGGTTAGCGGTGGTACCCTACCATTGCCGCTTACTTGTTTATATGCGCCAATGTGGTGTATATATTTGCTTTACTGATTCCCTAACATAGCCATTTTTCTGAATAAAATTTAAACTACCACTGGTTTGGAGTTGTAATAATCTGTGAAACGAATGATTGGAATTGAGGAAAATTCCATAAAATTAAGGAACAATTTTGTGCCTTGTTTTTACCTCAAAAAATCAAGGCACTACTTATAATATTGAAAACAGGTGTTTAATGAATAATATTGCTTTCTGTACCGGTGAAATAAAGCTTTTCAACCTGTACAGAAAATCCTTCTTTTCCTGAAGCGGTGTGATTTTTATCTCATGAATCGGGGTTTTATTTTACACCAATATGCCGAATTTTCTGTATTTTTTTGCATATTACCAGGTAAAAAGGGTAGTTCTCTGTCACTTCTTTTATTTCAAGCAATCCTACTTTACCAAATTCTTCTTCTATCGCTTCTCTGTCGTAAAAGAATATTTTTACACCACCAAACATTTCAAACCTGTCTTTGCTGATGTAGGTACCTTGTCCATAAGTTAGAGCTTCCTTTGTAATTGTCGTAAAGACCATAAATCCGTTTTCGGTTAACTGGTTATAACAGTCCTTAATTAATTTTGCTCTTTCATCTTCCTCCAGCAAATAAATTAAGCCGTAACAAAAAATTCCATCATATAACTTATTATCAAAAGGCATTTCAGTTACAGAGCCGTGATAAATTGTTATGTCATTTCCAAAATGTTTTTGAGCTAAATCAATGGCTGTTTGTGATATTTCTATTCCTGTAACGGTCATTCCATTGTCTCGGAAAATCCGGGCATTTCTTCCATATCCAATGCCAGGAATAAGCACGGTTTTTACTTTATTCTCAACAAAAAGATCCTTTGTTAATAAAGTAGATTTTGCAGGTTCTAATCCCCACATTTCTTGTTTATCTTTAAAGGCCTCTTCCCAAAATTCTGTCATAAATTCTCTTTTTATATCTGTAGCCCTACTGTATTTGATGCCTTACCGTTTTTAGAAAGGGTCTAAAATCGACAAAATCAAAAATAGCAGGAGATCAAAATATTATCAGACCTCCTGCTATTTTACTTCATTATTTCACCACTGTAGCTTCCAGTTCAATTTTTAAGGTTTCAAAAAGTCCTTTTACTTCCAATAATGTACTTGCCTGCCTGATTCCATGCTTCCCTATCCAATCCTGGAAAACATCAAAGCAAGAGAAAAGCTCTGCAGACGAGGTTGTGTAAATATTTAGCCGCACAATCCCCTGGCATTCATATCCTGCCTCGCGGATAACTTGTTCTAAATTTTGGATGGCCTGAATTAACTGGGTTTTCATGTCACCTGTACTTGATTCACCATCTGCGTTCACTGCCGCCTGTCCGGAACAATAGAGGATTCTTTCCGGATGTTTTACTTCAACGGCCTGTACATAACTCCGGCTATTTTGCCATTGCCATGGATTAATGAATTGTTTTTCCATTTTTTTGCTTTTATGTGCCACTGCAGACATAACAGATTATAAAATAATACACTGCAAAGATGGATACAAGGCCATTGTATTTTGTGTGACAAACATCACAACTACTAACTGATCCCTATAAAGATTAAGAAGAAAGCCTGCTAAGGGTTTCGCGCGAAACCCCCAAATAGGATGCAAGCAAGGTTTTAGGCACTCTTTGAACCAAAGAAGGATACTGCTTAATTAGTTGTTCATAACGCTCCTTTGCATTGGAGCTAAGGAAAGTTAAAATGCGCTGCTGTGATCCGATGTGACCAGCATTTGATTTTTTAAGAAAGAAATGTTCCATTTTTTGAAGGCCTGAACATACCTTTTGATAATCTTGCAGTGATAGACAAAATACCTGGGTATTTTCAATGCATTGCAACGACATTGTAGCAGAAGTTTGGCTATAATAAGCCAGAAAATCACTTTCCCACCAATCTTCCATCGCAAAGGATACAATATGTTGCTTTCCTGATTCATCGGCAAATACCAACATTAATAGGCCCGAAACCACAAAATAAGCATACTTTACGCTTTCACCTTCCTGTATAAGAAATTCACGTTTTTTAAAATTTTTAAGGGTGAAATGAGAGGCAACAAAGGCAAACTCATCATCTGTCAGTGGTACTATTTTTTCAATATGTTTCCTTAGTTTTTCCTGCATCAGGATAGAAAATGATAAATTAGTCTTGGTAAATTTCTTTCTAAGTTACTGAAAAAATAAACCTGTGATTCATGAGAATGAAAAACCACTGCTTCAAAATTGGATCGTATGATGAGGATTTAGAAGGAGAACGGCTAACTTATAAAAAGCATAAGATTTAGATGTGCTACAAACAAAGATTGCAGTTAAGAACCAGACTTTAAGTTTAGTTCTTAACTACTTTTAAAAGGCATTATTATGTGCTGCTTTGTTACCAGGGAATTTCTCCCGTTTCAGGATTGCTCTCTTCACTGAAAAATTTGCCTGTTGGTCCGTTTTGGTCAATTAAAGCATACCTGATAATACGTTTTCCTGCTTCTTCAACCTCACCTCCGTTATGGCCGGTAAAATCAGTACTCGTATAACCCGGGCAAACAGCATTTACTTTAAAAGGAGTGGTACGTAGCTCGTAAGCCAAATGAATAGTATACATATTCAAAGCTGCTTTTGAGGAACCATACACTGCATATTTTGCAAAGTCATAAGCAAACCAATCCGGGTCGCTTTGAAGCGTAAGAGAACCCACGCTGGTACTTACATTTACAATCCGTGGTTCAGGCGATTTTCGTAATAAATCAATGAATGCCTGCGTAACTCTTGCTACACCAAATACATTGGTATTAAAGGCTGTCATAAACTGGTCTGAATTTGATTCAAGTGCAGTATATGGACTACCTCCGTTAATACCCGCATTATTAATAAGAACATCTAAAACGTCCGTTCTTTTTCCAACCTCTTCGCGAGCAGCTTTTACAGAATTTTCGTCTGTAACATCCAGCTGTACAGCTTCTAAATTGGTAAATCCTTTGGATTCTAATTTTTCAACCGCTTTAAGTCCGTTTGCTAAATTACGGCTTCCAAGGTATACGTAAAATCCTTTTTGTAATAACTGTCTTGCCGTTTCAAGGCCTATGCCTTTGTTGGCTCCTGTAATTAACGCTGTTTTCATTTTTATTCTGTTTTAATGAATAAAGCAAATTTGCATCACACATAAATGAAATGATTTACCAAATGATAAAAAGCGATTTCACCGAATATTTTTTCTTATTCTACTCAATGATTGTTGTGTAACACCTACGTAAGAAGCAATGTAAGCCAGTGGAACTCTGTTTATAAGGGATGGATAGTTTTTCAAAAATTCCAGATAACGCGTAGTGGCATCTTGTGAAATGACCGGACCTTTTCTGGATTTTTGGTACATGCATATTTGCACCATCTTATTTTTAATTTTATCCCAATCAACAATAATGTGGGAAAGCTCTTCCCAGTTTTGCTTAGAAAATACAATTAATTTACAATTAGTGCAGGCTTGCAAATATTCCGAAGAGGAGGTGTTTGCCTCAAAATTAAAATAATCAGCCACTAAACTATTTTCGCAAATAAAGCAACGGGTGATTTCTTCTCCTTTATTGTTATAATAGCAACCACGAATAACACCTTCTACAATAAAACCCACCTGTTTAGGGATTTTTCCTGCTTCTGAAAAATACTCGTCTTTTTGGAGGTATAATTCACTGGCCTTACTTTTTATAAGGTCTATTTGTTGTTTGTTCAAGCTGCCAAACTGCAAAATGTATTCAATTAATTCCTTCATAGCCGAAAGTTAGAAACAGTAAAATATGATTTATTTATCTTTTGGTAAAAAGTTTTGTTTCCGAGTGTCTTAGCCCCTGTAAAAGCAAATGCCTCTATGGATAATCTGAAACTGAAGCAAGCTGCAGAATCTGCCAGTATGCATGTGACAAATGATGAAAATAAGCCTGCAGGAGAGCAGAATAAGAGTAGTAAAAGCGGGCAGTACATCACGGCTCCGGACCATCAGCTAAGAAAGCTTGAAAAGCGACAGGAAAATCTTAAGGAATCACCCGGATCAATAGGGGGCCATCATGAGAAAGCACAACTACTAAGTAACAAGACCCACTACAGCCCTACTGATCCGGATGCGCGAATTTCTGTAAAGCCGGGTAAAGTAAGGAGGCTCAATTATCATTGTAGCATGGCTGTGGATACAGGAAAAGGCGTAATAAGCCATATTCAGGCAGATTTTGCAGACAGCAGAGACAGCCGGAATTTGCCTGCTATTACCCTGAGACTACAGAGGAGTTTAACCGACAATGAGCTGCGCATGCAGGACCTGCTGGCCGATGGAGGCTTTTCCAATGGCAGCAACTACGCCTTTCTGGAACAGCGGAAGGTTACCGGATGGATTCCGGTGTTCGGAAAGTATAAGCCGGAGATAGAAGGCTGTCCTTATGATCCGGAAAAGGACCAGTTTACCTGTGCTGCAGGAAAGGTGTTACCCTTTAAAACCTATGACACTAATGCAGATGGAGGCATGCTTAAAATTTACCGGGCTGATTACCAGGACTGCAAGAACTGCCCTTTGAAATCTTCCTGTGTTCCCCGGAGCAAGTGCAGGCAAATCACCCGCACAGCGTATGATCCGGAATACCACCGGGCACTGGAAAGGCAGCAAAGCAGAAAGGGTAAACGAATGAAAGGAATCAGGCAGAGCACAGTTGAGCCGGTCTTCGGAACCCTTGTAAACTATTACGGGATGAGTAAAGTAGGAGTAAAGGGAAAGGCAGGCGCACATAAGGTGATGCTGATGGCCGCTATTGCCTTCAACCTGAGAAAATATATGAAGTATGAGCCAGTAAAGGTGAAAAGCATGGCCATAGCACTAAAAAGAGGAATGACTCAGCCTTTTTCAGGCTTTGTTTTATTCCTTGTACTCCTCTTTTCAAATGAAAATACTAAAAATCAGGCGCCTGCCTATTTAACCTAATGAAGGATCATGAAAAGTAACCTCAAAAGAATGGGTTGTGCAACAGCCACGGTCGTTTTTGTGGCCTAATCAACGTTTGAACTAACACCAGGTTATATTTCTTTCCTGCTATTAGAAGGCGGGGCCCTATCCTCCGGAATGACTGACCCTATTGGAATAAAATAACCACATTGGAATTTAGGCAAAAAAATCAGATAGAAAGCTGAAGGGAAATATATTCATTACGAAAATAAAAATATTGATGGGAATCTTTAAAGATCCCGTTTACCTCAGGTTTGAGGAGCTTCTGGTATAGAAAAAAGAAAGCTACCCAGCGTAAGGTAAAATCAGGAAAAGCCCGAAAATATAGAAAAGGCACATCCTTATTATTTATATATGTTTTGCAGATAAAATTAGAGGTTCTTTGTCGAACTTCGGCCCAAATCGTTTTTCCTTTCACAGGAAACTATTGCAAACAGCTTATGGCACGAATTAAGAATTTATGTTTTCTACTGCTTCTGGTCCTTTTATCCTACGTGAGCCTGCAGGCACAAAGTGTCTCATCCCTTTTTAAATCCGGAATAAAAGCACAGGAAAACGGGGATTATCCCGCTGCAATAGAATATTTAGTAAAAGCTTCTGAAAAATCAAAAGATAAAAAATGGCGTAACCAAAGACAGTATACCAGGAGTCTGGATAAACTTACTGAGGTAAACATCACTTTGGGTCGGTATGAGGATGCAGAAAGAACGGCTAAGATCTTGGTAGAAATTACAAAAAGCAAAGCCAAGGGAAGCCATAAAGATTATGCAAGTGCTTTAAACAGCCTGGCAACAGTATATTATGAAACAGGCCGTTATAAAGAGTCGGAAGTCTTATATAAGAAAACCCTTGATATTTTTGAAAAAAAATCCGAAAGAAAGGATCCTGCTTATCCTTCTGTAATAGGAAACCTGGCAAGTTTATACAGGACAATGGATCGTAACAAAGAAGCCGAAGAACTGTATATTAAAGCGCTTGAACTTTTAAGAAAAAAGAAGAGTAAACAACACGAATCTTATGCTGCTGCTTTAAATAATCTGGCATCCCTCTACAGGAGCACTGAAAGGGGAGAAGAAGCCGAAACGTTGTTAATCGAGGCTACAGAAATCACAAAAAATAAGCTAGGGGAAGATCATATAAATTATGCGTTTTCTATTCAAAACCTGGCAGCTTTATATACTGAAATGGGCCGTTTTAAGGAAGCAGAGGATTTTTATTTAAAGACAATAGAAATTATAAAAGGCAAATTAGGGGAGGATCATCCTTCCTATGCCACATTTTTAGGTAACCTTTCAGCTTTGTATTTTACGATGGGACGGTATCATGAAGCTAAACCTTTGATTGAGAAAGCCCTTGAAATCACGAAGAATAAATTTGGGGAAAACCATGTAGATTATGCTTTGCAGCTGTCTAATATGGGGGCTTATTACTTTATTATAAGTGATTTTAATGAAGCTGATCAGTGCTTAACTAAAGCCGCCGAAATTCAGAAGGAACAATTAGGGGAAAAGCATTCTTCCTATATTCAAACCATTTCTTTTGTGGCCCATCTATATTCAAAGATGGGGCGCGATGAGGAAGCAAAATCGCTGTTAATGAAGATACAATTGCTACAGGAAAACTAGGCTGTGTCTGAAGAATACCTCCTTTGAGTTAAAAAGTCGCATTTTGATTCTGTGCTGCAGTTCTTTTTCTCTCCATAGCTAAGGCTATGCCTCCAAAAAGTACCTTTGCCCAAAACCAAAATGCACTCTTTTTATTCTCATAAGCATTCATCAGTCACAGCCCAGGAGTTGCCCCTAATCTTCGGTTAACTTAATAGAATTTTATTCTATAGTTCCCAAACGCTTAGCTTTTATATACTTTGGCTGTTGGGAAGGGTACTCTCTTTTTATATTTCTTAATAATTATTAATAAAAAAAGGCTTTAATCTATAAAAATCACTAAGTGGTTTAGCACCCCCTCGTTATCATGAAAAATTTATATCTAACCCTATTGCTTATATTGGCCTTTGCCCTAAATGTACAGGCGCAAAGCTCTTCCTCTTTGTATAAGGCAGGGGAAAAAGCGGCAGAAAACGGAGATTACAAAACTGCCATAGAACTGTTGGAAAAGGCCGTTGAACAGGAAAGAAAAAAAGGAGCCAAATATCCGTTAAGATATGCTGAGTATTTAAATGAGTTGGGGGAATACTATAGGGTTAGTGGTAGATATGAAGATTCGGAAAAGTGCCACTTGGAAGCAATAGAAATCCGGAAAAATATTTTAGGAAAAAATCATAAGGATTATGGTACTTCTTTAAGCAATCTGGGGAGTGTTTATATGGACATGTCAGAATACGAAAAGGCAGAGCCTTTGATGTTAGAAACATGTGAAATATATAAAAAGAATTTTGGAGAAGATCATCTGGATTATGCCATTTCTATAGAAAACCTTGGTGTTTTATATCTGGAAATGAAGCGCTATAATGAAGCCGGGCTTTTGATTCTTAAATCTGTTGAAATTGAAAAAAAGAAAAACGGGGAAAATAATTTATCTTATGCAAAATCTCTAAACAACCTGGCTTCTCTTTACGAGGAAATGGGAGATTATAAAAAGGCTGAGGTAACTTATTTCCAAATCCGGGATATCAGGAAAAGCCTTTTAGGAGAAAACCATCCTCTTTATGCGGAAACGATCAAAAATCTGGGGAATTTATACCTCAAGAAAAAAGAATATAACATTGCGGAGCCTTTACTGCAGGAGGCGGTTGGAATCAATAAAAAAGCATACGGGAATAATAATTCCACCTATATTTCCTCTTTAAATGATTTGGTGAACTTATATGCAGTAACGATCAGACTAAAGGAGGCAGAACCATTATTAGAGGAGGTTTTTGAATATAGAAAAAATAATATTGAAGAGGATGTTTTTGGTTATTTGAATAACCTCAATAACCTGGCGCGGATTTATGGTTACAATGGCAAACTCGAAAAAGCTATTCCTTTATTCAGGATGGCCATTAATATTGAGCGACAGTCAGCTAAAGATAAGTATCGAACCGATAATTTAAGAAGTCTTGGAAATCTTTTTGTGATGGCCGGCCGGTATAGAGAGGCGGAGCCTCTTTTGCAGGAAGTAGTGGAAATAAATATAAATGAATTTGGTGAGCAGCATCCTGAATATGCAAATGCAGTAAAACAATTGGCCTTTTTGTATTATTCCATGGGGAGCAATGAAGAGGCAGATTCTTTATATCAACACCTAACAGCTATCCTGGACAAGCAGGAAGGTGGTACAAACCTTGACATGGAGGTTATCATGAGAGAAATGGCTAAAAATTATCAAGGCATGGGTCGTTATGAAGAAGCTGAAGCTTTGTTCAGGGGTTTAACAGAAGGAAGAAAGGGGTTACCTGAAAATAACCATACCCCCTCCTATGTTGCTTCTTTATACAATCTTGCCGAGTTGTATAAAAGTACCGGCCGTTATAAGGAAGCGGAAGCTTTACTGATCCAGGTCAAAAAAATACGGGAAGGAGAGGTAGGAAAATCTTTTTACCCTACGCAAATGGATATTCTGTATAGCTTGGCGGACCTTTATGAAGCCACCGGAAGGTTAAAACAAACCGGACCATTTTATGAAAAGGCAGTTGAACTTGAAACCAATAAAGTTGGAGAAAATTATATGGCCATGGCAAATGCTAAAATTAAGCTGGCCAAATTTTATACGCGACTCAGCAGGTATAAAGAGGCAGAAAGCATCCTGCTGGAGGTAAAAGAGTTGCTAAATAGCCATTTAAATCCCAAAAATCACCTTCACATTCCTGTATTTATCACCATAGCCAGGTTATACGATGCCATGGAAAAGCCGGAGGCAGCATTGGAGTATTATTCAAAGGCCTGGAGCATTATAATGCAGGAAGATTGGGCCGATTATGAAAGATTAACTGTAAAGCAAAAAGGACAGCATGATAAAACCTTTCTGGATTTCCAAAATGCCTTTTATCCGTTTGTGCTGAAGCATGCGGCAAATAACCCTGCATGCACCGCTGATGCCTATAATAAAATTGTGTTTACAAAAGAACGGCGGATGAACTCATTAGAAAAGTTACGGGAAACCATTAAGAATAGCGAAGACACCCTCCTTAACCATGTTTTTAATTTTTATAATAGCAGTAAAGACTATGTGGCAAGGGTTTACAATGAGCCCCTGTTAATACAGGAGGATTTGAAATATCAGGTTGACTCAGTTGAAAATCAATTAAACCTTTTATCTAAATACCTTTTGAAAAAAAACAAATATTTTCCTGGTAATAGTGATAAAACTAACTATCATTGGGCGTCTGTAAGGCAAAAGCTAAAGAGTGGTGAGGCTGCCATTGAGATGGTTCGTTTGGAAAATAGTGACCAAATCCAGAAGGATGCGGTTATCTATCTGGCTTTCATCATCAGGCCCGAAAGTGGGGATTTTCCGGAAATACTGGCACTGGAAAATGGGAATGAATTAGAAGGCAAGTACCTGGAGGAATACCGGAAAAGCATCCAAAATCAAAGTCGGGACCAGCAATCATATCAGCAATACTGGGGTAAAATCGGTAAAATGTTAGAAGGAACAAAAAAAGTTTATCTCTCAGGAGACGGCGTTTATCATTCCCTCAACTTGCAGGCTCTCTTAAATCCAGCTACGGGGAAGTACCTGGGTGAGGAATTGGAGATACAACTGCTAACTTCTACAAAAACGCTGGCAACACCACTTAGGAAAAGAAAACCCGCGAATGAAGCTTACTTATTAGGAAGCTCAGATTTCCACTTAGCACAAGAATTAGAAAAATATAAACTGATAAAAGATCACGCTCTTACTCTATCTTACCGAAAAAGGTCTGGCAGTAGTGTTTTCCATGAGGGAAAAATAGTGTCTTTAAAGGAAAGTGACGCAGGGCTACAAGAGTTGGCCCGCTGCCTGGAGATTGCAGGGATCAGAAAAAACGTGTACTTAGGAGCCGTGAGTACAGAACGAAGACTTAAACAAATTAAAAATCCAAAAATTCTACATCTGAATACCCATGGGTTTTTCATGCAGAACATCTCTTCTAAGCCAGATAATCAGGTTGATTTACTGGACCTGCAAAAAGGCCTGGACTTTCAGGACCCCTTGCTACGCTCCGGTTTATTTTTATCGGGCGCTCAGGCGGCCATTGAAGTAGGAGGAGATGGTGTTTTAACAGCGAGTGAAGCAATGAATCTCTGGTTGGATGATACAGAACTGGTCGTTCTTTCAGGATTTGATACTGGCCTGGGAGAGGTTAAAAACGGAGAAGGAATTGATGCGCTGCAAGCTGCTTTTAAAGCTGCCGGTGCCCAATCAGTTCTTATGTCATTGTGGCCAGGTAATGAAAAGGCAAATCAGGAATTTTTGAGCATGTTCTATGAAAACTGGCTGCAGAAAGGCGAGGACAAACAGAACGCTTTTAAAAATGCACAGGCCAACTTGCGTAAAAAATATCCACACCCATACTATTGGGCTGCCTTTGTGATAGTTGAATGACAATGAAGCAGGAATGAAAGCGTATTATTTTAATTACTTTATTTTACCTCTTACACACCTCTGATAAAAAAATAACTTTTGAATATTGAGTTTTTGTGTCTGTAGTTGTGGACGAAGTTTAAGGATTTGAAAGAATTTATCTTCTTTATGTAAGTACTTGATGTAAGTGACACGGAAAGAGTCCAGGCTAGGGATTAGTTTGATAGCTCTCCCTGTAAAAAGCAATCTTTTGAAGAGGAATATAAAATAAAATTATACACCATTTCAATGGAGTAAACATGAAAGATCCACTTAACTTTACCAGAGAACACTTATTAATACTCACCAAAAAGTAGGAGAGGTGTAGAGTGACGCCAGATTTTCCCAAAATAAAGTGGCAGCTTCCAGTGGAATTTTTTAAGGTATAAAATTCCACTTTTTTGGCTCAGAAACAGCGTTTACTTGCATTTAAAAGGCTTTTTAGTAGGGTATGGCTGGTTCGAATCCTGCCACCCCGCCTAGTAAAAACCGCATTTACAGTTTGTAAATGCGGTTTTTTTATGTACAATAGGGAAGTGGAAGTTTTTGCTATCCGTTTGAAAATTCATGGATCAGGCAATTTTCCAGGGGACCTTCATTTTCAGTAATGTTGATCCGGATGTAGTATGACTTAAGTTTCTGAACATAACCTTAGTTGCAGTACCTGACGCCTCTGTCAGAATGACAAATGAAATGCTTACCATTTCTTTTGTCAATTTGTGCTATGGATTAACCTGCTTGTCGTGGTGACTTTTTTTATTCTTTTTTGATAGTCTGGGGGGATTGTCTTGGGTTGATTGATACCTGTTGCTGCCTCACATTTCAGGTTATCCATCAAATGATTTACTGTCTTACGATTGGCCTCAAACCTGACTGCTGCCTGGTCGATATTGAGCTGCCCCCGGAGGATCTCTTCCACCATCTGGCGCATTAATAGTTCATGCTCTTGTATACCTGACTGATAAAGTTCTTCCATAAGTTAACCATTTTTTCGGTCAACTTTTTTTAGTACAAGTCATGCCTTTTCAGAAGGTGGATTAATTCTTTTAAACCTATTACTGAAATCCAGATCTATCTTAAGGAAAACATGCTGACAGGATCTTGTGAGGTTAAGAACATAATTTATTCCATTGGGAGCCACTTAATCTGGATAGTTACAACGAATTTAAAAGACCAAAAGCCAGTTGGCGAACCAACTGGCTTTCGGAAGATCTTCTTAAAATTTATCAGGCAATTGCCATAAATCAATTAATTTGCCTGAGCGGCAGTCACCAGCTTCAGGTCAATAATAAATTCATTGTCAATGGCTTTGTCGCCCAGGTCTGCAAAGAAAGAAGGTGAGCCATAGCGCACATCGAACTTACTCCTGTCTACTACAATTTTTGCCACTGCTTCGGCTGCATTTCCGTTGAGTTTTACAACTGCCGGGAAATGAATGGTTTCCGTCTTTCCCTTGATGGTAAGATCTCCGGTAATCTGGTAATTGTTTTCACCAGCTTTGGCTTTTGCGACAGGCGTTGCTTTTGTGATTTTGAAAACAGCCTTCGGATGCTTTTCAACCCCAAAGAAATCATCGGATTTAAGGTGCCCAACCAACTTGCCGTTATATTCGGCATTGGTAATGTCCGTATTGGTGATGCTGTTCATATCTATTTCGAAGGAACCTCCTATAAGCTTGTTTTTCTCTACCTGCAGTGAGCCGGAAGCCAGGGAAATATTACCGGTATGATCTCCGCCGATTTTCCTGCCTGTCCATACCAGGCTCGATTGCCGGGTGTCGGCTGTAAGTAGTTTACCAATGCTGCTCTGAGCAGCAAGCTGAGTGGATGAAAAGGCTAAAGTGGCCAAAACAGCGAAGAAATAATTTTTGATTTTCATTGTTAAATTGAAATAGAATTTAAATTAGATGGTATGATGATAATAATGTCTTTTAAGATTTCACTGCCTTTTCTACAAAAGCAGCCAGTGGTGTTGCAGGCCGTCCGGTCAGTTTTGAAAGCTGATGAGATTCGTCAAAAAGGTCACCCTTTGCTATACCCAAATCCCACCCGGCAATGGCACGGGCAAGTTCTTCGGACAAACCAAAGCTTACAAGCTGAGCGGCATACACTTCTTCAGGCAAGTTATTGTAGGAGATGTCTTTACCGCTCTGGCGGGAAATTTCTGCTGCCAGCTCACGCAGGCTGAAGCTTTCATCTCCGGCCAGCTCATAGGTTTTACCCTCATGACCTTCGGTTGTTAAAACAATTACTGCCGCATCTGCATAATCTGCACGCGTGGCTGCAGAGATTTTTCCTTCTCCTGCACTGCCAATGATGGCACCACTGGCAAGTGCTCCCTGAATGGAATCGGCATAATTTTCGGTATACCAACCATTACGGAGTATAGTATAAGCAATTCCCGAAGCTTTTAAATCCGCTTCAGTGGCTACATGCTCCTCCGCCAGGCTCAGGGAAGAGGTATCAGCATGCAGGAGGCTGGTATACACGATCCGTTTTACACCCGCCTGCTTCGCTGCATCTATCACGTTTTTATGTTGCTCTGCACGTTTACCCACTTCGCTCGACGAAATCAGCAGCAGGATATCGATGCCTTTCATAGCCTGATTAAGTGTTTCCGGCTTGTTGTAGTCACCTTCTTTTATTTCAACACCAAGGCCAATATCAGCCGCTTTCTCTGCAGATCGCACGAGGGCAACAATGCGCTCAGGGGATATTTTTTGTTTTAGTTTATTTACTACCAAACGGCCAAGGTGTCCGGTAGCTCCGGTAATTAAGATCCTGTTCATTTCTTATATGTTTAAATTAATATTATAGTTTTTAAATGTATTTTTCTATGATAATATAGATTTAGCCAGCCCGATATATTTTTCACCAGAGCGTTTTCCTGGTTTATGTGAAACGATTTTTAACGAGCCTTTAGCCTTATTGCTTTATCCCGGATTTTTCTTTTAACCTAATTTAATTCGATCTTTTACATTCACACAGCGGTTTTCAAAACGCCTTTTATTGGTCTTTCAAATTTAAAAGTTAGTCCCACTTATTTTGAGTTGAAACAGCATATTTCCCGCCACCTGTAAAAATCAAGCCTACAGCCCCAAATAGAAATAAAGCATTTAATTCAATAGCCCAGCCTCCCGATTTAGTTAATTGAAATATTTCATCCGGATGTGATAGAATTATGGCTACAACCATAGTGAAAGCAAATAAAATGGCTGCGATTTTTGTTCTGAACCCAATAATTAGCAGTAATGGGGCAATAAACTCACCCAAATGTACGCTCAGGGCTAAGAATTTTGGCAAGCCTAATTCCACAAATAAACCTTCTATATAAGATATTCCATTGAATACTTTATAAATTCCATGCAGAAGCATTAAAACACCTAATGTGAGTCGCCAGGTTAAGATCCCGGCATTTATGTTTGTGTTCATATAAATATTATGTAAAATTCACTAAGCTGAAACAGGATTTTGATTGACTGCTATTTTTATAGCTTTTGTATGGCTCCCGTTAATGGAATAATATCTTTATCGATTTTTAAAAAGCAGTGCACCGTGTTGTTTTTTTAAATTAATAACCTGACTCACACCCAGGCCATCTTCTTCTACCCAGGAAACAAAAAGCGTATGCTCATTTAAGCGCAAGGAAGAATAGCTTTCATCTGCCTGGCGACCTTTTTCCTCTCCTTCAATGCAGTGCCAGTGAAGTTGGTTTTCTGATTTGAAGTTGATTTCATATACAGTATCACCATAGTCGTATTTGAATTTTTTCCCGGCTAAAGCGATGTTTTCTTTTTGGGGCTCTACTTCGTGCGCTGCTTTTTCATTTCCATTTTCCGGCTGAGTATTGCACGAGGCCATCGCTACCAGCATCATTAGCACTAAAATTATTTTGTTCATATTCTGGTTTTATCTGTTATTATACTCTTTAAATTATTTATCTATGGATATTCTAATATGGTAACTTTACCTTTTTCAGCAGTTAATTCATTGTCATTTCTAATAATGCCATGAATGATCCGGTTTTTTTAATCTAAATATTGAGTGACGCCCAGGCCTGTTTTCTCTACCCGCTAATCAAAACTTACCGGGAGCAGGAACGACTACCGTAACTTTTCCGTGACTTCAAATCCTTCATCCAAACCGGTAATTGATGTGCCTTTCATAGCTTTTCATTTAATAGTTGTGTAGTTCTCAGGTTGTCGGTTTCAAAAGATTTAGTGAGCAACCATTGCCCTTTTTACCGATTTTCCGGATGCATAAAAGATCGAGAAGCAGGCAGATGCCAAAGCGCAAAAGAACAGTCCCAGTACCATAGGTGCAACCGTACCACCCTGTACCAGCCCGATGACCGCAGCTACAACAAACGTAACCGCCAGCTGCGAAAATCCAAATACCGCCGATGCCGTTCCACTATCGTTCTGAAACGATTCGAGCGCCAGATCTGTGGTGGTTGGGAACAAAATACCTGTAGGCATCAGGTATAAAAAGATCATCACCAGCATAAAGTTTACAGGCAGATTTGCCAAAACACCTACCACCAGCAAACAGCCAATCAGCACCTGAATGAAAGAAAAATATTTTACGATCTCCCTCAGACTCATTATCTTCATTAAGAAATTTACCGCATAGGTCGCCATCATCATACCCACGGCATTCGCACCAAAAATAAGGCTGTATTGTGTTCCTGAGAACCCACCTTTCTCCATAATCAGGAATGGTGAGTTGGATATATATACCATTAATCCACTATAAGCCATACTGCCGACAAGGGTATAAATCACAAATTGCTTATTGCTGAAAACATGCAGATACGAAGCCACAACAGAACGTCTTTTTACTAAAGATTTGGTTTTACTTTTGGCTTTCTTCAGCGTTTCGGGCAGTAAAAAGATAACGGATAAGGTGGCCACAGCACCTAAAATACCCATGGCCAGGAATACATTGTGCCAGTTACCCTGCTTCACAAGTAAGTTACCGATACCGGGGGCAATGATGGGCGCCACGCCTATAATCAGTGCCAGTAAAGCGAAAATACTGGTAGTCCTCTTTTTGTCGAAGATATCGGTAACCACTGCCCGGGCAATTACCACTCCTGCTGAGCCGCTAAATGCCTGAATAAACCTGAACAGCCAAAGCTCTTCGATGCTGCTGACTGTTAAAACCAGTAAGGAGGCTACTGTATAAATGGCGATGGCTCCGATCATAGGCCACTTTCTTCCGAACCTGTCCGAAAGAGGGCCCCACAACAGCTGACCGACTGCAAAGCCACCCAAAAACACCGCAAGCGATACCTGAACTTTCCCTATATCGGCATTCAAATCCTCCGCAATGGACTGAAAAGCCGGTAAATATAAGTCGATGCTTAAGGCCTCCAGGGCGGTAAGCAAAGCTAAAATCACCACAATCGTGATTTCTTTTTTAGATAAATTCATAGATATAGCGTTAGCTGCAGGAAACCATATCGGTCCTCACAGACAGTATTAAATCTCTGATATAATGCTTTTTTATAAGGCAAAGGGTAGTTAAGCGGCTGTATGAAAAGGCTTAGCCCAATGTGCCTGAAGGAAGATTTGCAGCTTTCGGGTTCAGGAATAAGCTATGGCAGGCCCACAGCTTGTTATGCCACAGAATTCTTCTCCTTCTGCCTGTCGGGTTGTGACTTATCTTCCGACACACCGGCTTTCCAGTAGGAATAGGCATAAAGCTCATTTTGCTGCCAGTCCATTTCTTTGCGTAAATAGGTACGTATCGCTTTTACCGTAGCAAACTCAGCTGCCACATACGCAAATCTTGATTTTTCCTCAAGGACTACCCCTCTGACAAGCTCAGCGAGCACACTTCCTTTATCTGGTGTTGGATTATGAAGCCAGATAAATTCAACTGCAGCCTTGGTCTGCAGTACCTGCTCATCTGCTTTTTCAGGAACTTCTATCATGCACACACCTTTTGCTGTGGAAGGCAATGATTCTAAAATAGCGCTTATTACAGGAATTGCTGTGGCATCACCCACTAACAGGTACCAATCGGCTTCAGGGTAAAGCTCCTTAGGCTCCGTTCGCATCATTACACCTAATTTATCCCCTGGCTTTGCCTGCAGTGCCCATTCAGAGGCAGGTCCTGTGTCGCCATGGTTTACAAAGTCAATGATGAGTTCTTTGCGCTCCAGATCAATTCCTCTGTGCGTATAGGTCCTCACCGAAGGCGCTACCTCTTTCGGTGGTTGAATCCACTTTTGCTCTGCCTCATCAAACTCCGGAAAGTGAATCTCATTCAAGCCATCAGGTGGAATAAGGATCTTATTGTTGTCACCAATAGTGGTGTGCTTAAACTGCTCCACCTCCCCGGTAAGATACACCCGTATAAAGTGCGGAGTAAGAAATTCTTTTCGGGTTACTGAAACCTCTACCTGTCCTGCTGCTAATTTTGCCATGTCCTTTCTATTTAATGCTACTCAAGGCACTACTACTGCAATTTTTCTATTGATTAGGATAAGGCCTATACCTGCCTTTTAAATTTATCCAATACACAAAAAGCTAAAAGGCGGAATCTACTACGCCACCATCAACACGCAGGGCTGCTCCTGTGGTGGCAGAAGAAACCGGACTTGCCACATACACCACCAGGTTGGCCACTTCTTCAGCTTCTGCAAAACGTTGAATAATAGATGAATTGCGCTTCTCCTTTATGAAGGCTACCTGTGCTTCTTCTACTGTTATGCCTTTTTCTCTGGCTATTTTTCCGAAAATTCTATCGGCTCCTTCAGCATTAGTAGGCCCCGGAAGTATGGCATTTACGGTGATATTGGTTCCCTTCAGATATTTAGCCAGGCCCCGGCTCAATGATAAACAGGCCGTTTTGGTTACGCCATACTGGATCATATCTTCAGGGATGTTGATGGCCGATTCGCTCGAAATGAAAATAATGCGTCCCCAGTTGTTCTTTTTCATACCCGCCACGTAATGGCGTGAAAGCCGAACACCGCTCATCACGTTTATCTCGAAATCATCAAACCACTGCTGATCAGCTGTCGACTCAAACGGGCGGTCACCATAAATTCCTACATTGTTTACCAGAATATCAACCGCCGGCAATTTTTCGATCAGGGCATTTATTTCTTCTACCTTAGAAAAATCAGCTGCAATGCCTTCAACCTCCGCATCAGGAACTTCGCTTTTCAGTTGTTGAATGGCCTGGTTTATTCTCTCCTTTGTACGACCATTGATATAAACCTTTGCGCCTTCTCTCAATAATCCCAAAGCAATTGCAAACCCTATTCCGCCTGTTGAGCCGGTAACCAGTGCGGTCTTATCTCTTAATTGTAAGTTCATGTTCTTTCCTGTTTATTAATTCATTCTCTAAGCTACCTCCCACCCTCAGCGATTATTGGCCTGATAAAGGAATTTAAGGCAGCCACAGTCTTTCTGACTTCTATTTCTTCCGGATACCCTTACAGGTCTGATCCTGGAAATTTAAGTAGTACAAAAGTACCTCTATCCCCCCAAACATGTCTTGTACAAACAAGCGGATCACCTGTGCAATTCTGTAAAACAGGGAAATGGTTTCATTTGCTTATACTACTTTAGCAGATAGAATAAATAAAAATCACTTTATTTAAAACTCAAGATCAAACACATCAAAATGTACAAACACTTTATTACCAAAGTCATCCTGATTTCAGCGTTTTTCACGGCTTTTTCACTTTATACCCATGCTCAGACCTTGCAAATACCCAGGCCAAGCAGTCTGCAAAAAGTAGAGCAACAGCTGGGTACTTCCAAAATCACAGTTACCTACTCAAGACCAAGTACCAAAGGCAGAACCATTTTCGGCGAACTGGTGCCTTATGGTAAAATATGGCGGACAGGCGCTGACAAGCTAACAGACATTACAGTTGAAAAAGAGATTACAGTAGCCGGAAATACGCTGAGCCCGGGCAGGTATTCCATCATCACCATTCCGGATAAAAAAATGTGGACAGTGATATTTAATCGCGAAGCCGATCTCTGGGGAGCAGCAGAGCATGATGAAAGCAAAGATGTATTTCGCTTCCAGGTTAAGCCCATCCGCCTGAAAGACAAACAGGAGACCATGCTAATTTCATTTGATAATGTTTCGGCCTTTGCGCTGGATTTCCAAATCAGATGGGAAAACACGATGATCCAGTTTCCCATCACCATTAACCAGGACCAGGAAATAGAGACTTCCATCAGACAGGCGATCGAAAGAGGTGAAAAACCTTATGTGGAGGCGGCCATTTTCTACCTTAATAACGGCAAAGACTTAAACAAAGCCTTAGGCTGGATGAATGAAGCTGAAAAAGAAGTGAACGACCAGCCTTATATCTATTACTGGAAAGCAGCAGTAGAGCATGGCCTGGGCAGGAGGTCCGAAGCTTTGGCATCTGTTACCAAAAGCCTGCAGCTGGCCGAAGAAGCAGGCAACCAGGATTATATCAGAATGAGCAAGGCATTGATCCAAAAGCTCAGGTAGATAGAGCCGTAGTCTCCATAATACATTTAGTTTTATGGAGACTACTTCATTCTCTCTCTGAATTGTTCCGGTGTTTTTCCCGTTTTCTGTTTAAATATCCTGGAAAAGTAAGCCGGATCATTGAAGCCCAACTGATAGGCAATTTCTTTCAAAGACATCGCATCAAAGGCAATGTAACGTTTGGCTTCTGTAATACTCCTGTTGATGATCAGCTGCTTGACGGTCATGCCTGTGGAGGCTACCACTATTTCATTCGTTCGGCGAACACTCAGGTTGAGGGCATTGGCATAGAAGGGCACCTCTTTATGAGTTATAAAATGCTTTTCAATTAACTCCAGTACCTGACCTGCTTTTGAGTCTTTACTGCCAGGTTGAGTTATCCCGCCAGCGATATGAATGAAAAAGGCAGACAAATAAGCTTCCAGAAGGTTTTGTCTTTTACTTCCGAAATATTCCCTTTCAATTAAATTAATTAACTGTTTCAGTACCAGAGACAGATCTTCTGATAAGGTCTGCATAGCAAAATAAGGTTTTATAAGGAGCACCTTCGAAAGCTGAAAGAAACGGTTAGCAAAGTCAGGAGAGACCGCTAATAAAAATCCCTTTTTGGTGCTGATCTCCATGGTATGTACCTGGTTAGGTGTGAGTATGTATATCTGATTGGGGGAAATGGCATATTCCTCAAAATCAATGGAATGTTTTTCCTCGCTGCCACTATCTGTAAACCAGAGTACCTCATAAAAATGATGACGATGATATCCGGTAAAATTACTTTCCTCAGCCTCTTCTATTCGTTCCAATATAAAAAATTCATCTGCAGGCAAACTGTGGAATGGAATCAATTCATCTTTCATGGTATACATTTAAGGTGCCGCAAGAGCTTCATGCGCGCTCTTTTTTATGAAATTATAACTCACCAAAGTTACAGGTTGAATTGTCGGCGAATATAAAAAAACAACTTTTTGTGAATGTAGCATTCAATCTTAAAATTGACCAGATAAAGGTGTTAATTATATCCCCTTGCAGCGCCTGACACTCAGAAGGTTTAAAACAGAAGAGGGTGTAAGCAATTATAGGCCTTGTAAATAAATTTTAAGTCTGTCGTATAAATACAGAACCTCTTTTAAAGTTAATATGGCAAACGTATTTATCACAGGATCAGCGGGTGGGCTTGGTCAATTGACCGCAGAACTGTTAGTGGAGAGGGGGTATCATGTGGTGCTTCATGCACGCAATGCCAAACGCGCAGGGGAGGCAATGAGTAAGGTGCCAGGTGCAG
Source organism: Cesiribacteraceae bacterium YIM B00369 (assembly GCA_017948555.1). Lineage (GTDB taxonomy): Bacteria > Bacteroidota > Bacteroidia > Cytophagales > Cyclobacteriaceae > Nafulsella. The sequence continues at coordinate 112,350 of JAFMYY010000002.1, forward strand.
TGTCTGTTGTAACATGGGATTTATCCAGTATCGGGGAAACAAAAAAAGCTTGCTCATGAGGTAAATGGATTAGGGAAATTCGATGCCGTGATACATAATGCCGGCATATACTCAGGTCCTGCACAGCAAATTTTCACCATCAACACCCTGGCACCATATGTGCTTACCTGTCTGATCCAAAAGCCGGAGCGCTTAATCTACCTTAGTTCTGATAAGCATTTGCAGGGAAATGCACGCCTGGAAAATTTCATGGATAATGATGATAACATCAGTTATTCAGATTCTAAACTGGATGTGCTGATGCTTTGCCTTCAAGGCAGTAGCGCGTAAATGGCCTCATGTATATGCTAATGCTGTAAATCCCGGTTGGGTCCCTGCCAAAATGGGTGGACTGGATGCTCCCGATGATCTGCAAAAAGGATTTGAGACACAGGCATGGCTGACAGTAAGCACAGAGAATAGTGCCGGAGTAACAGGTCGGTATTTTTATCATCAACAGGAAAAAGAATATAATCCTCAGGCAGACGATGTTCAGTTACAGGAGAAATTATTGAAACTCTGCAAAGAGATTACAGGTGTTTCTTTTCCGGAAAAATCCAATTACCTTAACCAGAGAATACTTTAAGACTCACCAAAAAATAGAATAGGAGTAGAGGGAAGGCAAATTTTTCCAAAATAAAGTGGCAGCTTCCAGTAAAATTTTTATGATATAAATTCCACTTTTTTGGCTCAAAAACTGCATTTTTTGCAGTGTGAAGGCTTTTTAGCAGGGTAGGGACGGACCGAATCCTGCCACTCCGACATTATAACCCGCTTAAATTTATTTTGAGCGGGTTTTTGTATTTTTCAGAAAATGAGTAAGGTAAAGTGGGATGAAAGAAAACTGGCGGAACTAAGGTTGCTTGTGCTCCTTTAATCCTGTCAATTATTTATAAAGTTTCATCCTCCTCTTATCTTATAAGGGGGGACTTTGCGATTCCACGGGATGAGGCTTTGACCCCGGGGAGCCCGGATTAAACATTTGATTAATGAAATACATCTGCTCTTTATCATTCCAGATTAGATAGTGCTTTTTGTGGGTATTTTTGATTCTTAAGGATAGAAGGGAGTCCTTCTCATACACTTTTAATAATTCTTTCTGTTTTAAACGGTGAATAGGGGCATCCAGGCTTTCACTAAAGTAATAGGCAACCCTGGTGGGAGAGTAGGTTATGTAAACAATAATTCCCTTGTCACATAGTACTTTAAATTGCTTTTCCTCGAAAATCCGTATTAGTCTACCCTTGTGGTCTGTATATCCCCAGATGTCTTTTACGGGTAAATTGAAAGTGGAATCAGGTGTGTTGATTTTAATTCCATCATAGGTAAAGAAACCCCGGGGCCAGATACTGTATTGGTGGGTATGGGCAGGCATACTCTGTTGAGGATAACCATTTTGGAAGTCCGAAAAAGTTTTATATATACCTGCAGAATTATTGGCAAGAAAGAAAGACCTTTGGGCAGGACATATTGTTGAGTAACCGCATGCCAGAAGGAGCATTATAAAGTATGTAATTTTCATCTTACCTTATCAAGTTTAAAATTAATCCGGTTGTTTGCACTGGCGCATTGAGGTGTTTAATTGAAATGTATTGCGCAAGAGGATAAAGCCTGCCTTTTAAGCAGGAAGTAATTTTACGGTCAGGTTCCGGCATTCTTCAAACTGTTTCTTTATTTGAAAATGTCCTGAAGCTTAAATAATGCACATAAATAAACCCGCAGGTAGTTTTCAGCCTGATGGAGGAAATGTTGCTAACTGCGGGTTATCTAAACACTAAAACTTTAGGCTAATACCTTTTTATCCTGAGGAGCAGTAACACTCTTCTGGTATGCTAGGTAAAATACCTGAGGCAGTACCACCATTGACAGTATCATGAGAATAGGCAGGCCACCTACTATCATTACAGCCAGGGGTTTTTGAATCTCAGACCCCATGCCCGAAGAAAGGGCTGCAGGTAAAAGCCCAAGCGACCCCATAAGGGCAATCATAAGTACGGGGCGGATCCGGTTGAATACACCGGTCCGGATAGCCTCGTCCAAAGGCAGTCCTTTTATAGTGAGGTTATCCTTCATGGTAGCAATAAGGATAATGCCATCGATGGTAGCTACTCCAAAGAGTATGATAAAACCAACACCTGCTGAAATACCGAATATGGTACCTGTTAGCCAGAGGGAAATAAAGCCCCCGATAAAAGCAAAGGGCAGGGTAATTACCGAAAGTGCAGTGTCTTTTAAGTTTCCGAAGTTCATGTACAGCAGGAAGAAGATCAGTAGCAACGAAACAGGAACAATGAAGACCAGTTGCCGGGTTGCACGCTCTTTACTTTCAAATTCTCCGGCCCACTCCAGTTTATAAGACTTTGGTAGCTGCACGCTCTCACTCACCTTTTTTTGCGCTTCTGTTACAGTACTTCCCAAATCGCGCCCGCGTATTGAAAAACCTACGGCAATGTAGCGGGAGTTGCCTTCGCGATAAATAAAGGCCGGGCCTGTTTTAAACCGGATGTCTGCGATCTCATAAAGGGGTACTTTTGCACCACCGCCGGAGGGGATCAGGATGTTCCGGATTTCTTCCTCTGAGTTCCGGAACTCTTCCTGAAAGCGGATCCGGATATCGAACATGCGTTCGTCTTCGTAATAATGGCTGGCGGCTTTTCCGCCAACTGTCATTTCCACTACAGCCTGAGCATCTGCCATTGTTACGCCATAGCGGGCCATTCGTGCTTCGTTTAGCTTAATGGTCAGCTCCGGCAGGCCAATGTTGCGAAAGATGGTAAGGTCTTCTATGCCTTCAACATCTTCAATGGAAGCAGCTACCTGTTCTGCATACTCTTCCAGCTGGTACAAGTCTTCTCCAAATATCTTCACTACCAGGGAACTTTTTACCCCGGCCACATATTCCTCCACATTGTCCTGAATTGGCTGGCTGAAGGCAAAAGAAACCCCGGGATATATGGTAAGCTTGCCCTCCATTTCTTCCAGTAGTTCCTCATGACTTATTTTCCGGTTCCACTCTTTTGCAGATTTTAGCTGCACGTGAAATTCAATGTTGAAAAAGCCTGTTGGGTCGGTGCCATCATTGGGGCGACCTGTTTGGGTAAGAATAAATTTGGTTTCTTCGAATTTCTGAAGCTCCTTCTTCATTTCCTGTGTCAGGCGTACCGACTCCTCAAAGCTTACACTGTTTGGCAGGGTTGCTCTGATATATATGGCCCCTTCATTCAGTTTAGGAATAAATTCCGATCCCAGATTCCCAAAAGAAAGGAGGCAGATCCCCAGCAGCCCCAGAAAAAGACCTATGGTTAGCTTCTTATATGCATAACCCCATTCAAATAGTTTATAAATGATGTTTCGAAAGAAGTTTGCAAAGCGGTTCTCCCTGTCTCTGATATTCTTGGCCAACAGTATTTTACATAGGGCAGGTACCAGCGTAAGGCTCAGCAAAGTAGCTCCCAGTAGTGCATACCCATAGGTAAATGCCATTGGAGTAAACATTTTACCCTCTACCTTCTGGAAAGTAAAGATGGGAAGGAGAGCTACAATCAGGATTATCTGTGCAAAAAAGATATGCTTTGCCACGCTGCTTGCACTATCGCTGATAATGGCAGATTTTGACATGCTGTTGAAGCGTTCCATTCCCACTTCCTTAGCTTTGCGGTCGAGTCCCACAAAAATCCGTTCTACCAATACCATTGTTCCTTCCAGCAACAGGCCAAAATCAATGGCTCCAATGGAAATCAGGTTGGCGGGCAGCCCCTGCAGGCGCAAAAGGATAATGGCAAACAGGAAGGCCAGCGGAATAATAATGGCCACGACCACCGTGGTGCGCCAGTTAAAGAGGAACACAAACACGATCAGGGAAACCAGTACCACCCCTTCCAGCAGGTTTTTGGTAACCGTACTTACGGTTGCGTCCACTAATTCATTACGGTCCAGAAATGGCACAATTTGTACATCGTCAGGCAGGATGCGCTCGTTCAAATCTGCAATCCGTTCCTTTAGCCTGCCAATAACTTCGCTGGGGTTCTCGCCCCTGAGCATAATAACAATGCCTTCTACAAGGTCATTTTCATCATTAAGTCCGGCCTGACCAAGACGTGGTTTTGCCGATATGGACACATTTGCCACATGCTTTACCAGTACCGGAGTGCCATTTACATCTTTAATATGGATCTCCTCTATGTCTTCAATACTTTCGAGCAGGCCAAGGCCGCGTACCACATAAGCCTGATCGCCGCGCTGGATAACGTCACCCCCTACATTGATGTTGCTGCCGGACACGGCTTCGTGCAAATCGAGCGGGGAAAGTTCGTAGCTGGCCAGAGCTGCGGGGTTTACCTGTATTTCATAAATTTTTTCTTCGCCTCCAAAGCTTACCACATCTGCTACACCAGGTACCGATACCAGCTCCCGCTCAATAACCCAATCCTGAAGGGAGGTGATTTCCCGTATAGGTCTGTCGCTTTTAATTACATAGCGGAAGATTTCGCCGGTAGCACCGGAAGGAGGCTCGATTTCAACATCTGCGCCCCCGGGCAGGTCTACTCCCTGCAGGCGGTTTGCGGCATACTGCTGCGCATAAAAATCTTCTACATCATCTTCAAAAATAACAGTTACTACCGAAAGCCCGAATAGAGAGATAGACCGTACCTCTGCCTTGCGGGGAATGGTATTTACCGCCTTGGTAATGGGAAGTGTTACAAATTTTTCTACTTCTTCGGCACTGCGTCCGGGCCACTGTGTAATAATGCGGGCCCGCGTATTGGTTACATCAGGAAATGCTTCAATGGGAGTATTCAGGTAGCTGACGACGCCAGCTACCAGTAAAATGCCTGTCAGGAAAAAGACCAGTACAGTGTTTTTCAAGGAAAAGGCGACGATGTTTTGCACCAGTTTTTGCATAGGTCGCTTTATTTAGTTCTGTTTTTAAGTGCTTCGTAAATCAGGAGGTGGTTTTGGGTTACAATAGTTTCTCCTGGCTGAAGCCCGCTGTTTAAATACACATTTGCCTGGTCTTTAGACCGGACAGTTACTTCCTGCATGCTTAAATCGCAATCGTTGTGGTAAAGGATTACATAATTCCGGTTGTTGTTAAAGATGATGGCCTTCTGGGGTACAAGTACCGCTTCATCTTCGGATTGCTTTTTAACCACCACATTTACGAACATGCCCGGCTTAAGCTTCCGGCTTGCATTTTCCATTACAATGCGTGCTTTGAGCACCCGTTCCTCCTCACTGAAAACCTGCGAAATATTTTCAATCCTGCCACTAAAAGCCTCTTCGTTATAGGCCGTGGTTTGGATGAGTACCTCCATACCCTCCTGTACATATGCAAGGTCTGCAGCATATATATTGGCGGTAACCCAAACTTCGTCAAGGTTAGAAATGGTAAAAAGCGGATCACCTTCGGCGGAAATCTGCATGCCTCCGCTAATCTGCTTATTTACTACATACCCACCTACAGGAGCTTTAATCTGGAATACGCCACGTTCGCTGCTGGCGCTGTACAGGGCCAGGTTGTCTTTTATTTTATACAGTTCGGCCTGTATGGAGCTTTCCTCACTTTGTGCTTCCAGGAGGGCTCTTTCTGAGGCAATACCGTCTTCGTACATCGATTGTACCGATTGTACATTTCGTGAGGCTACACCTAGTTGCGCCTGCAGCCTTTTCTTTTCAGATTCAAGTGAGCTTAGTTCTGCACTGCGTATTTCGGCCAGCACCTTTCCTTTTTCTACTTTATCGCCCAGGCTGAAGTAGGTATTAGTAACCACTCCTCCCACCAGGCTTACATAGTTTACCACCCTGTCAGGGTTGTACTCTACTTTACCTGAAAGGCGCCGGCTTTCAGTTATGCCTGCCAGTTCGGCCGTCTGCATACTTATTTTTTGTTTAATTTCAGGAGAGAGGCAGAAAGCGGAAGCTTCCGGTGCCTCTTGCTGTTCTGCTGTTTCAGAGCAGGCCTGAGTAATCAAGCAGCTAATAAGCAGCAGGATGCCTGCTGTTAATTTCTTCTTAAGGTAGAGGGGACGGAATTCGTCCGTTCTAATTGATTTCTGTGCCAGTAACATATTTTAATTCTTCCAGGTTAATGTTTAATTCTTTTTGAGCATTCAGGATGGTTCTCTTATTGTCAAGATAAGCATCGAAGAAGTCCAGAAACTCCAGCATGCTGATGTTGCGGCTGCGAAAGTTGCGGGTATAGCTGTCGAGCAGCTCGTCGAGCTCAGCATCATATTCTGCCTCTATGTTCTCATAGAAAACAATGCTGTTGAGCAGGTTACGGTAGGCAGCCATTACCTCTGTTTCTACCGTGCGCTGTGTCTGGCTCTGCAGAATCCGGGATCTTTCGATGCCTAGTTGAGCGTAGCGGATATTGCCCTGGTTGCGGTTAAATAAGGGAAGATCCATGCCTACACCAAAGCCTATGAAATTGTAGAGAAAGTTGCCCCCGCGATCGTATCCCACCTTCAGGTTCAGGTCGGGTACCCTTTGAGCCCTTTCGTAGGTATGCATGCGGTCGTAATAGGTATGCTCCAGTCGGGCTACCTGCAGGTCGGGCCGGTGGTCCTGTGCTTTTTGCAGCAGTTCGCTTATTGAAAGGCTTTGGAAGTTGCTGAATTCCGGCAAAAAGCCGCTGTTTTCCAGTACAATGTAACTTTCCGCAGGCAGGTGTAGCAGGACTGCCAGTTGTTGCTGCAGTTCATTAACTTCTTCCCTTATCTCTTTATGTTCGTTGCGGAGTTCCAGCAGTAAGGCCTTCAGGCGGATCAATTCTGCTCTGTTAATGTTGCCGTTCCTTACCTGTTGCTCGTATGCGGCCAGGAGGCGGCTGGTTTCTTCCATTTGCCGTGCATATACCTGCTGGTAAAGTTGCAGGTATTGCAAGGCCGTAAGGCTGTTCCTGAACTCTGTTTTCAGGTTGCGCAGCAGGTCCTCAAAATACTGAGCTGCCATATCGCGCGACACCTCTTCCATAGCCACCAGCTTTTTTCGCTTGCGGGCAGTAAGAATAACCTGCTCCAGCTCTGCCGAAATCTGTCGGTTTTTGCCAAGTTTGGATCCGGTAAAGGGGGGAAGCTCTTCGCCCATGGAAAGCTGCTTATCGGTGGCCCAAAAGTTTACTTCATCAATACTTAGCGAGGGATTGGGCCAAAGCCGGGCCTGCATCACCAGGGCTTCTGCCTGCTTAATGTTTAGCTTTTCGGCAATGAGTAGCAGGTTATTGGACAAAAACAGGCGCTCGGCGCCTGCTCTGCTGAGTTGAACAGTATCTGCGGGAATGCTCTGGCCAAATGCCGGCAGCGTAGCCCAACACTGTAATACTACAAATAGGGGTATGATCCACTTCATGTTCTTCTGATTCTGCGCTTATCTTTTTTATGAATAGCACAAAACTAAAGGGGAGCGGTTAGAGCCGGATTAACCCAGGATTAGAGATAGATTAGAGCTGGATTATATTTTCATTAGAGTTATCAGAACAGGAAGCTTACCACTGTTCCCTTATCGGAAACCGAAGTAAGTTGCATCTCCATCTGGCAGTAATCTACGATTTGACGGGTAATAGACAAGCCTATACCATGGCCCGGAACGTGGCGGATGTTCGAACCGCGGTAAAACAGCTCATAGATATTTGCTGCCTCTTCGGTGGGGATGCCGGGTCCATCATCCTTTACCTGCAGCATCAGGCGATTGATCTCTTTGGCAATTCTTACTTCAATTTCCTGCTTTCGGGAGTATTTAATGGCATTATCAAGGATATTTGATAGGGCGGTACCTACCAGTTCCCTGTGAGAAACGAGCTCCAGCAGCCTTTCGTCTTCGCTTTCAATTTCCAGCGATATATTGATGACCGCCAGGGGATATTTAAACTTTAGTTTTTCCAGGATTTCCCAAACCAGCTCATCTAAGCGAAAAGCACGGGGAGTGCTCCTGGCTTTGCCCGATTTCAGGCCGCTGATGAGCAGCAGGCTTTCAATCACTGTTTTCAGGCCGTAGGTGTCTTTTACTATTTTTTTTAACACTACATGCAATTCTTCCTTGCTGCTGCTTTTTTCCAGGCTTACTTCTGCCTGGCCAATAATAGCCGTAAGGGGAGTATTCAGTTCATGCGACACATTTTTAAGAAACTGTTTCTGGTTATTCACCTCGTTCTCCAGTCTTTCCAGAAAGGTGTTGAGGGTTGTTACCAGGTGCGCCAGTTCGTCTCTGGAGGAGGAAGGCGGAGGCAGGCGGTGGTTCAGGCTTTCTGCCGAAATGGCATCTACTTCATGCAGAATACTGGAGAAGGGCCTGAAGGTACGTTTGGCCAGGGCCATGTTTAGCTGATAATTGATGAGGAGCCCCGTGATTAATGACACACCGAGTAATAAAGAAAGGTTTTGAAAGTGAGTCCTGCCCCGGGCATTGATGCCGGAAAGCACAATCACAAAATCCCCCTGGTTATCCTGGTAAAAAATTGCGCTGAACTGTCGTTCTCCCTCCTGAAATTCCTGTTTGCCTGTTCTTCTTACTTCTTCCAAAAACTGGTCAGTTATGGGAAAATCGGGAATTTCTTTGACAAAAACCACTTGATTGTTTGCATCATAGATCTGGGTCACCTCTTCGGTTACCTCCTGGTTGTAGGCCTTTTCGTATTCCTGGTATTTTCGTTTATTCAGTTCGTCTTTTTCCAGAAAAACAATAGCAGTAGTGAGTGCTCTTTCACTAAGTTGGTGGTAGAATTGGTTAATGAGGTACTGATTGAAAAAATATAATGTACCTGCAAATACTATGGCCAGGGTAAGTGCAAAAACCAGGGTAGAGCGAAGGGCTAATTTTTGCTTAAGATTCATCGGCTTTCAATTTTAACTGGTAGCCCCTGCCTTTGATGGTGTGAATCAGTTTACGTGGAAAATTTTTATCTATCTTGTTGCGCAGGTAATTGATATACACATCCACCACATTGGTGTTGGTACTAAAATGGATGTCCCAAACGGCCTCGGCAATTTCAATTCTGGAAAGTACCTTTTCCCTGTTTCGGAACATAAAAAGCAGCAGGCTGAATTCCCGCGGGGAGAGTATGATTTCCTGTTCTCCCCGTTTTACAATATTCTGTTCCACGTTTACTTCCAGATCGCCGTAATGATTGTCTTCGTGTATTCCTTTCTCCAGTTGCTTTCTTCGCATGTTGGCATGAATACGGGCCAGCAATTCCTGAAAATGAAAAGGTTTTGACATGAAATCATCGGCTCCTGCCTCCAGGCCCTGAATTTTCTCCTCCGGACTGCCAAGAGCACTCAGCATGATGATGATTGATTTAATGTTTCGCTTGCGGGTAATCCTGCATACCTCGTACCCGTCTATCCCAGGGATCATGATGTCCAGAATCACCACATCGAAATCATGAAGTTTTATCTTCTCAATAGCCGCGTAACCTTCGCTAACCAGCTCCACCAGGCAGCCTTTCTCAGAAAGCCCTTCGCGGATAAAAGAAGCAACCCTTTCATCATCTTCAACTATAAGACATTTAATCATATGTGCAAATTAATGAATAATCGGGAATGGTTAAAAGATTAGATATGGTAATAGGTGTTCCGGATTTCAAGATGTTAAAACAATAATCAAGTGGTAAATAAGGGATAAGGTATGATTTACATGGGTGTGCAGATCAGGCGGATAAGGGAAAAAAGTTTGCGTGGAATTCATATTTTTGTCCAGTAATAGAAATCTTTTTGGTGGTGAGATTGTGCTTTAGGAGGGCAGATAAATTTCGGTAATTTATAAAAGAACCCTTATATTCAGGATGTAAATAGGTCTGGAAGTAAATTTCATAATCAGCCGGAAGCCGAATGGCTTTATCTGTAATTGTACAAGACCATTTATTTTTGGAACTGTTAAAAGTTCAATTTACTTACCTGGAGATTTCTGGTTAATACTTACCAAAAAACAGAAGGAAGGTAAAGGGAAGACAGATTTTTTCAAAAATGAACCGGAAGTCTCCAGTGGAATTTTCAAGGTTTTAAATTTCATTTTTTTGGCTCAAAAACAATGTTTATTTGCAGGGAAAAATCTTTTTGTAGAGTAGGCACGGTTCGAATCCTGGAACGCCGGCCGCTGCCACCCCCGACTGTTAAAAACCGCATTTACAGTTTGTAGATACGGTTTTTTATATACAATAGTGAAGTGGAAGTTTTTGCTATCTTTTTAAAAATTTACCTCGCCCACAAGTACAATGAGCCAAGATGAGAAACTTCCCTTTGAATTATCGAAGATTTATTTATCAGCTTAGGTACAAGCAAAAGTTAGAGGTCAGGCAAAAAAAGGCATCGCGGTTAATTTTTGCTCTTTATAGCAGTCTTTTTGTATATTACTATCGAAACATGAAAGCAATAAAACTAATCATCTTATTCCTGATTGTAATGAACCTAGGCGGGAACCTAGGGGCACAGGATTACTTAAAACCGGAACCTGAGTTCGCCCCTGAATTGAAAATAGACCTAGGCCCTGAAATGAGTTCGGGGAAAACAGTGCATGAAGAGTTGCCTGATACACAACCAAACAAAGTACGGATTGCATGTATAGGAAATAGTATTACCCAAGGATCACACCTGGAAAACCCAGCCAAAGAAGCTTACCCTGCCCAATTAAAGGAAATGCTTTCCAGCGTTTATGGAGATACCTGCATTGTTAATAATTATGGCTTATCGGGTCGGAATATGTTGAAAAACGGGCCGAACCCAATATGGAATGAAAATAAATTTAAAAAGGCTTTAAACTGGAAGCCTGATATTTGCTTTATATTGCTTGGCACAAACGATAGCCGTCCGGGCTTGTGGGAAAAATCAGGTAATGAATTTTTGGCAGATTATTTAGCCATGATTGATACCTTTAAGACCCGAAATCCGCACACCAAATTTATTATAGGTGCGCCAACCCCCATCTGGGAAGGGCATCCTTATGGCGGTGATACCTGGGACAAAAAACACAATGACAGTATTATGGCTAATGGTGTCATCCCGCTTATCAAAATTGTATCGGAAAAAACGGGTGCTGTATTAATTGATTTTCATACTCCTTTGCAAGATAGTGTTCATCTTTTCCCTGACCATTTACATCCAAATCCTACAGGAGCATATTACATTGCCAGAACAATTTTTGAAATCATCAAAGAAAAAGATATGGTCCATGCAGTTATAAAAAGTAAAACTGACCACTAAGAATAGTTATTTGCTCCAAAATTCATTATAGTCGATATCTGTTCGAAAAGGTGAAGCCGGAAGGTCTTTATTGTTGTATAAATTGCCCTCTGGAACGTTGGCCCAGCCATATCTTACAGCAACCGGCTTGGCAATGGTATCATTATAAACAATAACTTTATTTCCTTTTATAAGAGCTGTAGCAGTTATAAATTTATCTGTTGAATCGGCAATGGTAAAACCTGTAAGTTCTTTGCCTTTGCATTTCAACCCGCTGTATACATGGGAAAAAGAAATTTCTATAGTGTTTCCCTTGATTTTATAAGAGTCGAAAATCGGGCCTGAATATGCAATATTTTCATTGTATGCCAATGCTCGTGCAGCAAGTGATAAACGGTGTCCAATAGGTTGCTTGAATGGAGGATGGATATCCTGGGGGTCTCCACAATCAGTAGTAACAACCATGGCCGTGTTAGATGTTTTTTCCAAGGCCACTAATTGGGCTTCCCTGATCTCGGGGTTATTTTCCTTGAAGGGGGCAATTTGCACAAATAAAAACGGGAAATTATCTAAATTCCAGTTTTTGCGCCAATCGTTGATTAAGGTTGAAAACAATACCTGATAACGATCTGCAAAGTCCCGGTCAGATTCCCCCTGATACCATATCACACCTTTGATAGGGTATTTTAGTAGAGGAGCAATCATTCCATTGTAAAAACAAGAAATACGCCAGCGCTCAGAAGGATTTTGAGGTGGCCTTGGTCTGCGAGGCATCGGCTTGCTTTCCTGTTTTGCCAACCCTTTGTCGCGCTCATATTGGGCAAAAATTGAGTCCTTGTTGATATTATATTGTGCCAGTTTTTGAGGGTATTCGTTTACTGCATCATCATATTCCTGAACTAATGGTAATAGTGCGGCATTATTGGATAATCCTGCACGACTTGTCCATAACTTAGCCTGCGTCCCCCCAACAGCCGAAAGGATTATGCCTACCGGTACATTTTTAGCCTGCTGTAGGTCACGTGCAAAAAAATAGGCCACTGCCGAAAACGATTCTATTGTACTTGGTGAGCAAACGACCCAACTACCCCCAGCATCTTCAATCAGTGTGTCAGATTGAGTATAAGGAACGAAATACTGACGGATTAAAGGATGGTTGGCTGCTTCTTTTTCTTTTTCATAATTTGTTATTGTCTGATAATTCCTATGAGGCGACATTTTACGTTCCATATTGGACTGCCCGCTGCAAACCCAAACTTCGCCTATGTATATATCTTTTATGGTGATTATAGTATCACCCGTTATTTTCATTGAATAGGGCCCACCGGCATTCTTCGCAGGGAAAACTACATGCCAATGATTCTTTTCGACTATGGTAGTTAAAAGCTGCCCGGCAAATTCAATGCTTATTTTTTCTCCGTTTCGTCCTGTTCCCCACACAGGAATATCTACTTTTTGTTGCAAGACCATGTGATTGGAAAATAAACTGTTGGGTACAGCAGCAATTAAACTTACTGAACAGGATAAAAAAAGTATGGCAATAAAAAAAAGAGGAAATGTTTTCATGTCCTTTTAAATTGAATCCTTTTTCTGATTTAATATTTCTTTGATAAAAATATAAAAACACTCAAGCATATACTTACCCTGGGCAAGTATATGTTTTATGATTCAGGTTCTGTGTACATTTCAAAATACTCAAACAGGACCGAAAATAGGTTTAGAAAAAAAGGATTCGGCAATGGATTTTTTACTAATAGATTCCTTCAAAAAATAAAAATCTACCTAAGTTTAAAATCCAAAGATTTTCCTTAACCCCTAAAATCCTAAAAACTAAACTATACAATACTTGTTAATACTCCCCATAAATTAGCAGAGGAATAGTCCCGAACAGATTTTCCCAAAATACTCCTGAAGCTTCCAGTGGATTTTTAAAGGTTTGAAATTTCACTTTTTGGCTCAAAACCAGTGTTTATTTGCAGGGAAAAGGCTTTTTGATAAGGTAGGGATGGTTCAAATCCCGGAACGCCGGCCGCTACCACCCCGACTGTTAAAAACCGCATTTGCAGTTTTAAGTTGCAGATTTTTTATGTACAATAGTGAAATGGAAGTTTCCGCTCCCCGTTTTCCTGCCCGGTGAGCAGTTTTTCTGTTAATAATTATATAACGTAACTTTTTTGACTGCCGGTAATGCTGTTCTTACTTTTACCATAAATGGAACAAGTTCTAAATATGGAGGATCAGAAACTGCTTTCTTTAATCAGGGCATCTGATTATGATGCATTTGATGAGTTGTACAACCGGTATTGGAAAAAAATGTGTATCATTGCTTCCCAAAAAACCGGCTGTAAAGAGGATGCCATGGATATGGTTCAGGAGCTTTTTATAGAGTTCTGGAATAAACGTGAAAAGCTGGTTATTACCTCAACACTCAGCAATTATCTCATTTCTTCCCTTTACTACAAAATTTTCCATCATTACCGGGAAAAGGGGCTTCAGGAAAAACATGTCCGCCATTTTCAGGAATTCCAGATGCAGGCTTTACAAAGCCCGGCCGATCCTGTTTCCCTGAAAGAGGCTGAGTTACAATATGAACAGCTCCGGAAAATAATTGAACAGACTATAGAGGAAATGCCTGAGAAAATGAGGCAGGTATTTCAGATGAGCCGCAGCGGGAAATTATCTGTGGCAGATATTGCAGCTACTCTGGAGGTGTCGCCTCAAACTGTTAAAAACCAGACCAGTAATGCCATGAAGCGCCTGCGGGAAGCTGCCCGCGAACATTCTGTGGAATTGCCGTATTATGTCTGGATAATCCTTCTGATTGATTAAATTTCTCCAAAAATAAAGTATTTTCGTCCGGCGGCAACCATTTTTTTCTTCTGCTCAGTTAACTTCTTCAGCCCTCCGTAACTTTTATCCGGCCTGAAAAAATCAAACCCTGTCTCTTTTTTTCTTTCTCCACCTTTTATTGTTTCCTGTACAGAACATTTTCTTAATCGTAAGGTAACACCAAATCTATAGTACTTTTTTCATCCTGTGGCACTACCAGGTATATGCAAGCTGAAAAAGAACAACTAAGAAAACTGCTGGAAAAATATCTCCGCGGAAATGCAACTCCGGATGAAGTACATCATATTCATCAATGGATCACTCATCTGAATTTAAGTGAGCAGGAGCTTTTCCGGAATGCCGCTGAAGAAGAGGAGGCCCGATTAAAAATGCGCGCGGATATTCGCGCCCGTATAAAACCTGAGGTGCCGGTGAAAAAGCTGAACCCTTTCCCGCTCTGGCTCCGGGCAATGGCCGCCTCAGTTCTTTTGCTCGCCGGCCTTTTCCTCGTATTCAATCAACTGCCTGAAAAAGGGGATAAAATGCTTTCTTTTTCTACCGGCGGAAGCGGGATAAAAAAGGTGAATCTGCCGGATGGCACTGAGGTTACACTTAATCTTTATTCAAAACTGGAAATTAAGGAAGGCTTTAACAGGCAGGAGAGAAGAGTAAAAATAACAGGAGAAGCTTTTTTTGATGTGAAGAAGGATTCATTAAAACCTTTTATAGTTGAATCGGGCAGCCTTCAGACCCATGTACTTGGTACGGCTTTTAATGTTGAATATTATGAGGGTGAACAGCAGACCCGTGTTTCGCTCCTGCGGGGGAAGGTAAGGGTGCAAAAAACAAAAGGCGAAGCCCGGAATTCTGATCTTTTACCAGGGCAGATGCTGGTGTATGACCGGCAAAACAACCAGGCACGAACTGAGGCAATTGCAGTCCGGGATGTTGCAGGGTGGATGGAAAGCAGAATCATTTTTAATGATGTGCCTCTGGCAGATGCAATCAGCAGGCTTAAGCAACGGTATAATCTTCATATTCAGTTAGAGGAGGGGGTTACTCTGGACAGAAAATTTGTAACGGGCGAGTACAGCCAGGGGGCAGTAGAAGAAGTACTGCAGGCTATTTTACTGGTGCACGATATGCAGGCAGAAAAGAAAGGAGGAGTCTTTTATGTAACACAATAACAAATCAAAAGGGGGCAGCGGTTGCAACGATGCCCCCCTGAAAACAAAAGAATCCGGCACTGTGGCGGTGCCTGTAATTATCTTTAATCTTCAACTAATCATGACAAAGATAAAAATTTTAACTACTACACAAAATTTAAGGAACAGGCTTTTACTGCTCCTCTCCATTCAGCTCGGCCTGGTGCTAATGACAAGGGCACAGGCAAATGACCTGCAACAAATAGTAAGCATTAATTACCGGAGTGCTACAGCCGAATCAATTATCCGTGATATAGACAAGCAGGTTGAACTTTCCTTTACCTACGATAAAGCAATACTATCAGGTATAAAGGTACAGGCGATAAAATTTGAAGCTGCTCCGCTTGGCCGGGTACTGGATTACTTACACGAAAAGGCAGCACTGGATTTTACAATGCTGCAGAACACAATTGTGGTACGAAAGAGTGAAAATGCTCCTGAATCTGAAGCTTCTGATGCCAGAACAGGTATAAAGGGAACTGTTACAGATACCACCGGTGTGCCTTTACCGGGTGTATCTGTGGTAGTGAAAGGCACCGGAAAAGGAACTGTTACCAATTTGAATGGCACTTATAATCTTTCTGTGGATGAAGATGCTGTACTGGTTTTTTCCATGGTTGGCTTTCTTAAAAAAGAAGTAGTTGTTGGAGGAAGAACAACTCTTGATGTGGTGCTTCAGGAAGATATTGCGAAGCTGAGCGAAGTGGTGGTAGTTGGCTATGGTACCCAGAAAAAAGTGAACCTGACAGGTGCTGTGGATCAGGTAAGTGGTGAAGTATTTGAAAACAGGCCCCTGACTAACCTTACGAGGGGATTGCAGGGTGTAATTCCTAACCTGAACATCCGGATGACAGATGGTAAGCCTACCAGGAGTGCGGAATATAATGTGCGCGGAACTACCTCTATTGGGGCAGGCGGCAGTGCTTTGGTACTGATTGATGGAGTGCCCGGTGATCCTGATCTGGTAAACCCTGATGATGTGGAAAGTGTAACAGTACTGAAAGATGCTGCATCGGCTGCTATTTATGGAGCCAGGGGTACTTTTGGAGTTATATTGATCACCACAAAGCAACCAACAAAAGAGAAAACGAAAGTAAGCTATACAACCAACTACTCTTTAAACGACCGGACCATAAAACCCCGACTGGTAACAGATGGTTACGAATGGGCTAAAATGTTTGATGAAGCCTACTATTCCTGGAACGATTATAAGGCTCATCCCCAGAAGGCGAACAGCGTATTTCCTTTTTCTTTGGAATACCTTGATGAGCTGAAAAGAAGGCAGGAAGATCCTTCTTTGCCGGATGTGGAAATAGATCCAGCCACAGGTAATTATGTTTATTATGGAAATACAGACTGGATGGATGAGCTGTATGCAGATTATAATCCTTCCGTTGAGCACTCCTTAAGTGTATCCGGTAGCGGGAATAAGGTAGATTATTATTTATCCGGCCGCTATATGGGGCAAAAAGGGGTTTTTCGATATAATCCTGATAATTACAGGATGTACAACCTGAGGGCAAAAGGATCAGTGCAGGCATTTGACTGGCTTAAGCTGGAAAATGACCTTGCATTCTCTCAGATGTCGTATTTCTTTCCTATCCTGAACCACCCTTCCAATACACCGGTCTGGAGGAGGATATCAGACGAAGCTTTCCCTGTTGCCATGCTGAGGAATCCTGACGGAACTCTTACTGAAAATGCAGCCATTGTATTCGGAAGCTTTATTTCAGGTAACAATCATTCTGATCTGAACAGGATACAGATCAGAAACACCTCCCGTTTTGCAGCTGATTTCTTTAAAAACAAATTAAGGGTTTATGGTGATTTTACTTTCCAGAATTTATCAGACAGAGAAACCCGCCTTTATACTCCGGTGCCATATAGTAAAAAACCAGGAGTAATGCTGGAGCGTGGCGAAAGTAAGATGAACGAAACTGATAATACGACTAATTACATTGCCACCAATATTTATACAGAGTATGATAAGCAAATGGGCAGGCATTACTTCAAAGGGCTTGTTGGTTATAACTATGAAAACTCTCTTTTAAAAAGCCGCTATGTACAGCGTGACGGACTTATCAATTCCGACCTGCCTGATTTCTCTCTGATGAACGGACAAAACTTCATCCTGAGAGGCGGAGGTAATGAATGGACTACGATGGGAGGCTTCTTCCGCTTAAATTACAACTTTGACGAAAAGTACCTGTTTGAGGTAAATGGCCGTTACGATGGTACCTCCAAATTTCCAAGAAACCAGCAATTTGGTTTCTTCCCGTCTGCATCTGCCGGATGGAGGGTGTCTGAGGAACAATTCTGGCAGGGCTTTAAAGGAGCTGTGAATGACCTGAAGTTCAGAGCATCTTATGGTAGTTTAGGAAACGGAAACATTGCTCCGTACCAGTTCCTGGAAACAATGTCCGTAAATAACCTGGGGATGGTTATAAATGGAGTACGTCCGGATTATACACAAAAACCAAACGTAATCCCAAACGGCCTGACCTGGGAAAAAGCTACTTCTGTTAATGTTGGTGCTGATATGGGCTTTCTGAGGAATCGCCTTACAGCCTCTTTCGATTGGTACACCCGCTACACAACCGATATGTTTACCGTAAGCCTTCCTTTGCCTTCGGTATTCGGAGCTTCAGAACCTAAGGGCAACTATGCCGACCTGGAAACCAAAGGCTGGGAGCTTTCATTAGGCTGGAGAGATCAGATTGGAGGAGGAGCTAAGCCCGTTAATTACGATTTCCGCTTTATTCTTTCCGATAATGTCTCTTACATCACAAAATACAATAACCCGCAGAAGCTGATAGATACTTACTACGAAGGCATGCGTGTGGGCGATATATGGGGCTTTGAAACTGAAGGCTTCTTTGTGGATGAGGAAGACATTGCCACCCATGCAGATCAGAGTTATGTAAGAGTATCTGCAGCGAACACTCCAATGCCGGGTGATATTAAATTTAAGGATTTAAATGGCGATGGTGTAATTAATTTAGGAAACAGCACGGTAGATGATCCGGGAGACCAGAAGATAATAGGAAATACTGAAGCCCGCTATCAGTTTGGTTTTAACACTAATGTAGAATGGAACAACTTCTTTTTCTCAGCCTTTTTCCAGGGGGTGGGGAAGAGAGACTTCTGGCCGGGCAGAGATAACTCCCTTTTCTGGGGTGCTTATAACAGGCCGTACAGCTGGCATCCTGAGGATGTGGTGAATAATATGTGGTCTCCGGAAAACCCTGATGCTTACTATCCGCGCCTGAGAGGTTATGTGGCGCTTAACTCACGAGCAGAACTGACCCTTCAGCAGTCTAAGTACCTGCAGAATGCAGCTTATGTGCGCCTCAAAAACCTGAGTTTCGGTTACAATCTGCCTCAGTCACTGGTTGGCAGGGCTGGCATAGGCAGTGCGAGAGTGTATTTTACAGGCCAGAACCTTTGGACTTATTCACCCATGTTCAAAGTTACCCGCAACCTCGACCCTGAAGTAATTGAAGGAGCAGACCCGGAAATGAACAGGGGAGCAGGTAACGGTATGGCATATCCTATGTTAAAAACCTATACCCTGGGCATCAATATCACCTTCTGAAATGATTAAAAACAATATCATGAAAAAGTTACTATACCTGGTCCTGCTGGCATATGTGTTCGCTGGATGCGCAGATGATCTTAATTTAGAACCATTTGATAAAATATCGCCTTCCACGGCTTTTAATACAGAAAAAGATCTTCAGTTATATGCTAATTCCTTCTATCCGATCCTGCCAACCGGCAGAGAGATCGTAAGGGGAGATGATATGAGCGATTACCTGGTGGGGAGGAGTCTTCCCAATTATATAGCCGGTTCGTTTACAGCATCGCAGGCTACAGGCTGGAGTTGGGGAGACCTCCGGAATATTAATTATTTCCTTGAGCATTATGAGCAGGCCAAAATACCGGAAGAAGCTAAAAATCATTATGCAGGTCTTGCCCGTTTTTTCAGGGCCTGGTTTTACTTCAATAAGGTTAAGCAGTTCGGCGATGTGCCCTGGTATGATAAAACCATGGATGTTAATGATCCTGATCTTTATAAGGGCCGGGATTCCCGTACTTTAGTTATGGAAAAGGTGCTGGAAGACCTGAATTTTGCCTGTGAGAATATTCGTGCCGCAAAAGATAATTCAGCTTCGCAGGTTACCAAATGGGTGGCACTTGCATTCAAATCCCGCGTATGCCTGTTCGAAGGAACCTTCCGTAAATACCACCCCGGCCTGAACCTTAGTGGTACGTCGGACCAGTGGCTGGAGGAATCGGCCAGAGCAGCTCAGGAAGTAATGGAAAGTAAGCAATACAAAATCAATACAAGTGGTGCAGCTGAATTAAGCTACAGAAATTTGTTCATCCGGGAAGTGCCGGATGCTGATGAGATTATGCTTGCTGCAGTGGCCAGTAAATCGCTGAGGGTATTTAACGATGCCAACTGGTATTACACCAGTGCTACCTATGGTAACAGGCTTAACCTGATAAAAACCTTTGTGAATACTTATTTGAACAAGGATGGAAGCAGGTTTACTGATGCCAGTGCTTACAATGAGATTCCTTTTGTGGAGGAGGTAAAGAACAGGGACCTGCGGCTACAGCAAACCATTCGGATGGGCGACTATTCGCGGGATGGAAGTGCCGCGCCTCCTGATTTTACCTATACCTATACCGGTTACCAACCCATTAAACTTACCGTGGATTCAAAGGCAACTGATGGTGTGGCTGAAAATAGTAATTCCCTGCCAATCATCCGTTATGCAGAAGTATTGCTGAATTATGCCGAAGCTAAAGCGGAGTTGAATACCTTTAGCCGGGCCGACTGGGATGCAACTATCAAAGTCCTGAGGGAGAGAGCAGGGATTACTAATGCTCCTTACCCTGCAGAGGCAGACTCTTATTTGCAGGAAAATTATTTTCCGGATATTTCAGATCCTGTATTGCTTGAGATCAGGCGTGAGAGAGGAATTGAGCTGGTGCTGGAGGGCTTCCGGTATGATGACCTGAAGCGCTGGAAAGTAGCAGAACTACTGGAAATGGAGTACAACGGAATGTATGTTCCTGCCATGGATGAACTTTATGATTTAAATGAAGATGGTAAGCCCGATGTTTCATTTGTTCGTGAAGTTCCTGCTACCAAAGAATCGGGTGTTTATTACTTCCTTATCGATGATAAACAGTTTAGACTTTCGGAAGGAGACAGTGGAAATTTAATCCTGTTAGGTAACATTGAAAGAAGCTTTGAGGACCATAAATACTTTTACCCCATTCCTTACAATGAAATTGTCTTAAACCCGGAATTAAAACAAAATACAGGCTGGGAAGGCCAATAAATTTAGCAATGATATGCAGCGGGCAGGGGCATATCTGCCTGCTGCATTATTTTATGATATCCTTTTAGTCTTTTCAATTAAAACCATAATGTTAAAAACCAGAATTATTTTAAGAACCTTCAGTATCCCTTTACTGCTTTGTGCTATGTTCTTTTTGTCAGCTAAAGCTGCCCTGGCTCAGGATAATTCAATCCATACCTTAAAAATAAAAGATGTAAAGGAGTTGCAGGAATACTTCAGATATACAGGTACGGACATCCCTCTTATCAGCGGGCACAGGGGCGGGGCAATGAAGGGCTTTCCGGAAAACTGCATTGCTACTTTTGAAAATACTCTTCGCTACACCCCGGCTACTTTTGAGGTAGATCCGAGGTTAACCAAAGACAGTGTAATCGTGCTGATGCATGATGCTACTCTGGACCGGACCACAACCGGGAAAGGGAAAGTATCGGACTATACCTGGGAGGAGCTTAAGAAACTTAAACTGAAAGATCCGGAAGGAAACATTACCCAATTCCGGATTCCTTCGCTGGACGAGGCTATTGCCTGGAGCAGGGGAAAAACAGTGCTTATTCTGGATAAAAAGGATGTTCCGCTGGCTATGACGGCAAGAATAATTAAGGAATTCCGGGCCGAAGCCCATGTAATGGTAACCGTACATAATGCGGAGCAGGCCGCGTTTTTCTATGAGGGGAATAACGATATTATGTTTGAAGCCTTTGTAAAGACTAAAGAGGCCATGGAGTCGTATGAAAAAGCGGGTATTCCCTGGAAGCAGATCATGGCTTATACAGGCCCATTGAATGAGCCTGCAAATAAAGCTCTATACGATGCCCTGCACCAGCGTGGCGTAATGTGTATGATTTCGACAGCGCCGGTTTATGATAAACTAACAAAATGGGAAAGGGAAAGAGCTTACAGGGAAATTATAGAAGCAGGTGCAGATATTATTGAGGCTGACCTTGCTGTTGAAGTGGCTGAAGCTATCCGCTCCCTGAATCCGGATGGTAGTCCAAAGGATAAATTTTTTGCAAAAAACCGGCCCTGAAAACAATACAGCTCAGTCATGAAAATTACTTCTACTCATAATAACAAATCAAAGATGAACTTAAAAAAATCATCCCTCATAATCGGGGGCATCCTTTTTGCCATGACGGTACAGGCACAGTCAACGGTAAGTGGTTATGTATATGAAGATGCAAACAGGAACGGTAAAAAAGAACGGCGCGAAAAAGGAATTGCCGGAGTAGCCGTTTCAAACGGCCAGGAGGTTGTTCTTACCGGCGAAGATGGTAAATATAAACTGCCGATTGGGCAGGATAATATTATTTCGGTTATAAAGCCCGGGGGTTATAAAGTAGCGCTTAATGAAGATAACCTCCCGCAGTTTTACTATATCCATAAACCACAGGGCTCTCCCGAATTGGAGTTTAAAGGAGTAGCACCTACAGGCAAATTACCAAAGTCTGTAGACTTTGCGCTGCAGCCGGCTGAAGAAACGGAAAACTTTACAGCTCTTATTTTTGGGGATCCGCAGCCATATACTAAGGAGGAGGTTGATTACTTCTCACGTGCAGTGGTTTCGGAAGTGGAAGGTATACAAAATGTTTCTTTTGGTTTGAGCCTTGGCGATCTTGTTGGCAATGACCTCAGCTTATTCAGCCCTTATATTGATGCCGTTCAAAAAGCAGGCATTCCCTGGTATAACCTGATGGGTAACCATGATATGAATTTTGATGCCACGGCAGACAGCTTGTCTGACGAAACCTATGAAGCTCATTTCGGTCCTGCTAATTATGCTTTCAACTATGGTAAAACGCACTTTATCGTATTGGACGATATCCTCTATCCGGACCCAAGAGATGAGAAAGGCTATTGGGGAGGTTTTCGTAAAGATCAGCTGGACTTTATAGAAAACGACCTGAAACATGTACCGAAAGATTACCTGGTGGTGCTTGCCTTTCATATTCCGCTGAGCGAGCCCATTGGGGATCCTTTCAGGGACGGGGACAGGCAGCGCTTATTCGACCTTCTGGAAGATTTTCCTAATACCCTGTCTCTTTCAGCGCATACTCATATTCAAAAGCAGGATTTCTTTACCAAAGCTGATGGCTGGAAACAGGAAAAACCACATCATTCGTATAATGCCGGCACTACTTCCGGCGACTGGTACAAAGGTAAACCCGATGCAGCTGGCATTCCCGCTTCCACCATGCGCGATGGTACCCCAAGAGGTTATGCTTTCCTTCACATCAAAGGCAATAAGTATGAAATTGATTATAAAGTGGCGGGCCAGGCTAAAGAATACCAGATAGAAGTGTTTGCACCAAAAGTGGTGGAACAGGGAAAAGGAACATCTGCAGGTATTTATGCCAATTTTTTTATGGGAAGTGAAAATGATGATGTGGTTTTCAGAGTGGACAAGGGGGAATGGAAAAAAATGAAGTTTACACCTGAGTTTGATCCTGTTTACCTGCACAGCCTGCAGGAATGGGATTATGCAGATGAGGTATTGGAGGGAAGGAGACCTTCCAATGCAGTACCATCCACCCATTTGTGGCGGGCAAATATCCCTGTGAAACTGGCCCCGGGAAACCATATCATCGAGGTGAAAGCTACTGATATGTTTGGCAGGTCTTTTACTCAGGAAAGAACCTACAGAATTGATGCTCCCAAAGCCGCTCAATAGTGAAACACGGTATTTTTTTGTGTGGGAGCAACATCAGCCAGAAAAACTTATTTATATCAAGTAAAAAAGACCGGTGGCAGAAGTAACAGCCACCGGTTTTATTATTCCCGGGAAGAGTGATGGTCCAACAAATGCGCTGAAGTTTAAAGGCTCAGGATAGTTGGCTTTTTTTCAGTTTCAGGAATTTAGCCCTTCAAATTTTACGCCTGTCTGCATATTGGATTGTGCAAAAGCCACGGTAGATTTTTGCGATAGCCTCTCCGGCCTTGCAAATGTTTCAGTAATTCTTTATTGAAAAAAACAAGTAAACTGATTAAAAAGCTTACTTCAGTTTTGAAGTAAATTTTGATTGTTTAATGCTGTAGATGATATGTAACTGGAAGATAGTCAGAGAAATGTGGGGTTGTTTGATGTGTGGGAACTACTGCAGAATTAATAAAATTGAAAAAATATTATGTCCTTAAATTGAGTTTCTTGTTTTGCTTCCACCCCGGAAGCTGGAATTATGATAAATATCATGGTTTACCGGGAGCCGACCATCTTTATTTGTGACTTCGCAGGAATAAAATGATGGCAGATACACTTTTAGATCTTTTCAACCCCTTCACTTTCAAACAATTTACAGGAGGATACTCCCCTGGTATTGTAAATGAATTGGATTGTCTGAAGTATTCCCCCTCATTTATTCAGGCATGAAGTAAAAGGAAGTCAGGTCATATGAAATTAAGTTTGAAATCATTTAAAGGTTTATCTGTCAGAACTAAATCAGGCAGTGTTTTGCTGCTTTTTTCATTTGTGGCTGTACAGAATTTGATTAGTGTCAATTATTTTAAAAACCTAATTAAAATTGATGCTGCAGTGGTGAATGCTGCCAGCAGACAGCTGAGATATTTTGGTATATACTTTTCTCTGTCAATAAAATAACATCACTACCCGGTTTCTCTGTAAGAGAATCTACGAAACTTTTATAAAAGTACAAAAAGAAACCGGCAATGTGATTTTTAAAAAAAATTGAACCTTATATAATCTTATCATTAATGAATTTTCCTTACCAGTTCCTTCTTAAACGCGATGTGCTGAAAATGAAAGAAGAGGTTGGTGCTTTATCCAACACAATAAGCCATGCCACAAAATTTATTCTTGATATTAAAGAGGGAAATTTAAATTCCTCTCTGCAGGAAAGTGCTGTTGCTGAGATAAATAAACAGCGAAGTTCTCTTGCAAACGCTTTATTGGAAATGCAACAACGCATGAAGGATATCAGGCTTGAAGAGGAAAGGCGACGTTGGTCAGTAGAGGGGCTGGCTAAGTTTGTGGATATTTTACGAAATGACTCTAATGATACCAGCAATCTGTACAATACCATTCTCAGAGAAATTATTAAGTATGTGGGAGCAAACCAGGGCAATCTCTTTATTGTGAATGAAGAGGAGGGGCAGGGGAAATGCCTTGAACTGGCAGCCTGCTATGCCTTTGACAGGCGTAAATTTCTATCCAAAAAAATAGCTGTTGGTGAAGGATTAGTCGGGCAGGTGTATCTGGAAGGCGAAAGTAGCTATCTTACAAATATTCCGGCTGACTATGTTTATATAACCTCCGGTCTTGGGCTGGCTACGCCACGGTGCTTATATATTGTTCCTTTAAAGGTAAATGAGCAGATATCAGGAGTGCTTGAACTGGCATCATTCGAAAAATTAGAACTTTACAGGCAGGAATTTATTGAAAAACTGGGAGAGAGTATAGCCGCAACTATCTTCAATGCAAAAATTAATGAGCGAAACCAGTCATTATTAAAATTGTCTCAGGAGCAGACATCTGTTCTAATGGCGCAGGAAGAAGAAATGCGTCAGAATATGGAAGAGTTAGGAGCTACTCAGGAAGAAATGGCAAGAGTAAGTTCGGAGATGGAGGGACAGCTTTTAGCTATAAATAAAACCATGGCTACCATTGAATTTAATTTGAACGGTGAAATTATCGTTGCAAATAATAATTTCCTGAACCTGATGGAGTATAGTATGGCTGAACTTGAAGGAAGTCACCATAGGATATTTGTTAACAGCCAGGAAAGGCAGAGTGAGGAGTATATTAAGTTCTGGGAGGAATTATCCGGAGGGGAAAGTAAAACCGGAGAGTTTAAAAGAATAACTAAATCAGGAAAGGAAGTATTTATAAAGGGAATTTATACCCCAATATTTGACCAGACAGGAAGGCCAAAGAAGATTTTGAAAATTGCCTACGAAATTACAGAGAGTAAAGAACTGGAGCAGCAAATTAAGAACCAGCTCGAAGAAACACAGGCTCAGGAAGAAGAACTTCGCCAGAATCTGGAAGAACTCATGGCAACCCAGGAAGAAGTTCAGCGCCAGTTGCGGGAGTCTGAACGGTTACAGAGGGAAGCATCTGCACGGGAAAAGGTGTTCAATCTTACCACAATACTATCAGAAGCAGATGTATTCGGCACCATTACCTATGTGAACGACAAGCTTTGTGAAGTTTCCGGGTATAGCAGAGAAGAATTAATTGGAAAACCACATAATATTTTTCGGGATCCTGAAATGCCGAAAGCCTTATTTAAATTGATGTGGAGCACAATTAAGCAGGGAGAGCCTTTCAGGGGTATCATTAAAAACAGAGCAAAAGACGGCACTCATTATTGGGTGGATGCTGTAATTTCACCCGTTTTCGATGAGAACGGAAAACCTGTAAAATACATAGGTGCACGGTATGTAATCCCTGATGATAACATGGCAGAAAAATTATATCAGGATATGCTGAATGGGCTACAGCCTGAAGGAAAAATATAGCATTTATATTCATTTCCAAACTGCAATAATCTATACCCCGTATTTCAACCACCTGATTACCTGGAGACAAAAACCTGAGACTTTCAATGAGAGGATAGCCTGATCCGGTGAGGTATAATATTCCACTGGTATGACTCCTGTTGTAGTTCAGAGGGCATTTTGCTCAGGTTATCCCCGGTTTAAACCAGCCTCAGGAAGAAAGGGGGATACACACAGGGGAGCAAAATAAATTCCGGAAGTGAAGGTTGCTGGAAGCGGTTGGATAATGGGTGGTCCCATTGAATTATTTACACTAAAACATTATTTGTATCATGAAATTTGGAATCAAAGGAAGACTGGTTTTGGCTTTTGCAGTGCTTACTGCAATTGCTGCCGTAATTGGCTACCTGGGCGACAAAAACACTGAAGTAATTAACAATAAGCTCAATACAGTGGTAAGTGTTCATGCTCAGCGCCTTAAAATCGGAGCGAAGCTGGCAGAAGATGTTCAGTTTACCGCCAAAGTAAACCGCGGTATGATTTTACTTCGTCATAGCTCCGGGTTGCGCATGGAGCAGGCGCGGGAAATAGAAGATCGAAATGAAGAAATATTCAAACGCCTTGAGGTATTCAAAAGTCTGGCAGATGAAAAAGGGCTGGAGGATGTGGAAAAGTTTGAGGAAAGTTACCAGCAGTGGATTAAGGTTTTTGTAAAAACTAAAAATCTGCTTGCCAGGGAAGATGAAAACGACCTGCCAAAGGTGCTGGAACTTTTAACCGAAATCAAAGTAATCAACGAAAACTGTATGGCACTCACTTACCGGATGGTTAACAGGAATGAGAAACTGATGGCTGCGGCTAAGGCTGAAGCTGATGCGCTTTATGCTGCTAACCGTCTCAATACAATTCTCCTCATGGGATCAGGTGTTGCCATTGCTCTGGGTGTGGCTATATGGATAATTATATCTATCAGTCGTTCGCTGGCAGAAGCTAAAAGGGTAATTCAGGCTGTGGCACAAGGAGACCTGACCATTGAAATCAGCAATAACAGCCAGGATGAGATTGGAGAATTACTGGACTATCTGAACGCTATGGTAAGCAGGCTGAAAGAAATTATTTCTTTTATATCCTCCTCCTCGGACAATATAGTATTTGCAAGTCAGCAGATGAGTGCATCTTCCGAACAGGTTTCTGAAGGGGCCACAGAGCAGGCAGCCTCAGCAGAAGAGGTGTCTTCTTCCATGGAGGAAATGACCTCAATAATTGGCCGGAACAGCGATAATTCACAGCAAACAGAAAAGATTGCTCTCCGGACTGCAGAGGATGTTAAAGCAGCAGGTGAGGCTGTATTTCAAACATTGGAATCCATGCGTGAAATTACCAATAAAATAAGCATAATAGGTGAGATTGCCAGGCAAACTAATCTGCTGGCCCTGAATGCAGCAGTAGAAGCCGCCCGTGCCGGTGAACATGGAAAAGGATTTGCAGTCGTAGCCTCAGAAGTACGCAGGCTGGCAGAAAGAAGCCAGCTGGCAGCTGCACAGATAGATGAACTATCGAAATCCAGCGTGGGTGTAGCCGAAAGATCAGGTAAGTTACTCGAACAGCTGATGCCAAATATTAATAAAACGGCAGGTCTTGTACAGGAAATCAGTGTATCAAGCCTGGAGCAAAACAGCGGTGCCGAACAGGTAAACAGCGCTATACAGCAGCTAAATACAGTTATTCAGCAAAATGCAGCAGCATCTGAAGAGATTGCTTCCACCGCTGAAGAACTTTTTAGCCAGGCTGATCAGCTTAAAGAAAGCATTCAATTCTTTAAGATTGATAAGAAAAGACATTT
Source organism: Cesiribacteraceae bacterium YIM B00369 (assembly GCA_017948555.1). Taxonomy (GTDB): domain Bacteria; phylum Bacteroidota; class Bacteroidia; order Cytophagales; family Cyclobacteriaceae; genus Nafulsella. The sequence continues at coordinate 140,269 of JAFMYY010000002.1, forward strand.
GACTAAAAATACGGAGGAATTCAATTTTCAGGAAAAAAAACTCTGTACTAAAGGAGCCTTTAAAAGTACACCATCCCGGGCATTCCATTTATAGTAATAGCCTGCACAAAAAAAAGCAGGATGAGGTAGTGAATACCGAATTTGCCCGGTACTGAGGCCGGTTTTCAGTAGCAATATATATGTACTTTCCTTTATGCTTATGCCATAAAAATCAGGAATGGCACAGATGTTTTCTTTCTTCTTTAGTATTTTCCTACATCTGCAGATCTATAGAACATGAATGTCTTTATTTTGTATTATTATTCTGAGGAGAAAAGTATATAGGAATGGAAGTTAACAGCAGTAATAATGTTTGGGAGAAGATCGTAAAGAGTTCTTTGGATGTTATCTGCACCATTGATAAACAAGGGGTGTATGTCAATGTTAATGAGGCTTTTAACCGCATTTTAGGTTATAAAAAGGAAGAGGTGGCAGGGAAACATTATAGTATCTTCCTCCACCCGGATGATATAGATGAAACTGCGGTAACTGCTGAAGAAATTCAGGGAGGTTCAAAAGTAACTGATTTCGAAAACAGGGGCATCCATAAAGACGGACATGAAGTCAATTTACTATGGTCTGCTGTATGGTCGCAGGAGGAGAATGTGATGGTTTGTGTTGGCCGTGATGTAACGGAACAAAAGCTGGCCCGGCAAAAGGAAGAGTTTCAAAAAATTTTAGTGGAACATGGTGCTGATACTTTGGCCGTATTTGATGAGAAGCTGAATTATGTTCATAGTGGGGGGGCTATTTTCAGGCAAATGGGATATACTCCGGAACAGTTAATAGATACCAATTTAGTAAATTACATTCATCCTGATGATTTGCCACTTGTGAGAGATTCCCTTTCCAAAGCAACCGGAACGGAAGAGGATTTTGTGGTTCCTTTTCTACGGTTCAAAGATGCAAAGGGAGAATGGCGATGGATAGAGACCGCCGTAAGTAACCAGCTTCATAATCCTTTGGTAAGGGCATTTGTAACCACCTCCCGCGATGTAACCAAACGGGTAAATCAACATATTAAACTGGAAGAAAGTGAACAGAGGTTTAAATCTCTTTTTGAAAACCACCTTGACCTTATTTTCTTCCAGAACCGGGAAGGGATCATCGAGGATGTTAATAATACCACTTTGTCTTTCCTTGGATTAACAAAGGAGGATATTATCAACCGGCCGATGACTGATTTTCTTACACCTGAATCTATTCCAGTCTGTACCAGGTCACTTGAGGATGCCTTACAGGGAAGACGTGTGAGGTATGATTTATCGCTGCCTGTAGATGGTAAGGGGATGTTTACTTTCAATGTTTCCAAGGTTCCTTTTATTGTGAAGGGAGAAGTGATCGGGGTGTATTGCATTCTTAGAGATGTGACTGAAATCCATGCCTCCAACAACACAATTAAACGGCAGGCAGAAAAGCTTAATACTATAATGGAAAGTATTACGGATGCTTTCTTTACCCTGGATACTGAGTGGAGGTTTACCTATGTTAATGCTGAGTTTGAACGGCTTTTACATACAGACCGTAACCAGCTTTTAGGGAAGAGCATCCGGGAGGCCTTTCCCCGGGAAGTTGATGGAGAATTTTACAGGCAGTACCAAAAAGCTGTTGAAACAGGTAAGGCGGTCCATTTTGAGGCTTATTTCCAGCCACTTGATATCTGGCTCCAGGTTAAAGCCTTTCCCTCAGAAGAAGGGATTTCTGTATATTTTGATGATGTTACAGAAAGAATAAAATCAAGAAAGGAGCTTGAAAAGCTTTCCCTGGTAGCAAGCAAAACTACAAACGGAGTGGTAATTACAGATCCTGATGGCTGCATAGAATGGGTGAATGATGGCTTTACCAAACTTACCGGATATGTCTTTTCAGAAGTATCGGGGAAACATCCTGGATCTTTTCTTATTGGAGAAGAAACAGATAAAGATACTCTGAAACGTTATTGGGAACAACGGCTGAAAGGAATACCTTTTCAACTGGAAATGCTTAACTATAAGAAGAACGGAGAAAAGGTGTGGGTGCTGTTGGATTGTACCCCAGTGGTTGGTGAAACAGGTAAGGTAGTAAAATACATAACCATTCAGGTGGATGTTACTGAAAGAAAAGAAGCTGAAGCAAGCCAGTTAAAACTGGCAGATGACCTGTACCTGCAAAACCAGGTCCTGCAGGAGTTCACTAATATTGTTTCCCATAACCTCAGGTCACCGGTAGCCAATGCTATGGGACTTATTGATGTGTTAACTATGGTGGGTAAAGAATCGGAGTATTTTGATATTTCTCTGGGATATCTGAAAAAAAGCGTTTACCATTTAGATTCAATTTTAAGGGATATCAACACGGTCCTTGATATTCGAAACAAAAAAGATGTTGTTGAACAGGAAAAGGTGCAATTGGCACTTGTTTGTAATCAGGTGACAGAGAGCCTTCAGGAATCATTACATGCATGCGGGGGTGAGGTTTCAATAGATATCAGTGAGGAACTCCATGTCAATGGCAATAATACCTACCTGCTCACCATATTTCACAACCTTCTGTCGAATGCTATAAAATTCAGGTCATCGAAACGCCACTTAAAAGTTAAAATTGAAGTGATAAAAAATACTGACACAAGCTGTGTAATTTCCTTTGCGGATAACGGTTCAGGATTTGACTTAAATCTTGCTGGTGATAAAGTGTTTAAGCCTTTTAAAAGATTTCATACAGGTTTTGAGGGAAGAGGAACAGGTTTGTTTTTAGCAAAGTCTTACCTCAATGCAACAGGGGCTGACATCGAAGTAAAGAGTGAGGTAAACAAGGGTACCAGGTTCCTGATTAAATTTAACAGCAGGTCATGAGAATCTTTATAATTGATGACGAAGAGATAAGTCTTTTTGTAGCTAAAAGAAGATTAGTGGTAGCTGGTGTAGCAATAGAAAGCGACATTTTTTCTTTTTCAAGTGGTTTAGCTGCGTTGAAAGTTTTAGCTGCCTGTTCTGTTGAGGAACTGCCGGATGTGATACTTCTTGATTTGGGCATGCCTGAAATGGATGGCTGGCAGTTCCTGGATATGCTTACTCCCATGGAAGCTTCAATAAAAGAAAATTGCCGGGTTTATATCCTGACATCATCTATCAATAAGATTGATGAAGAAAGGGCCGGAAAACATTCATTAATTACCGGATTTATAGTTAAGCCTATAGATGAGAAAATTAAAAAACTGCTTAAATGATGTTAAGTGGTTTTGGAAGTTTGTCCTGATAGGGTAAAGGTTAGCGTTACTTTTACCTGCTTTTTTTTAGAAAAAACCGTACCTGCCGTTTTAAAAATGCCCTGGGAATATTCAAAGTGATTTGGTATAACAGAAAAAAAATCTGTTTTCCCGAAGACACTGATCACCAGCTCACATAGGAGAAGTACCAAACCAATTTGCTTGAGTAGCTTAATATATTGTCCTGATTTTTGTTACAAATCCTATTGGAATAAAGAGGACCACTCCATCATTTGTGGAGCAGTCCTCTTATTTATTATCCAATTGATTATTCCGGGAAATGTCTCTTTCTTACTTAAGCGGCATCAAGGGCTTCGCGAAGGGCTTTGGCGGCAGCAGCAGGGTCAGCGGCGCTGTAAAGCGATGCACCAGCTACAGCAACCTTAACACCTGATTGCTTTACAGCTGCAATGTTGTTAATGTTTACACCACCTGCAATAGAAACGGGTACGCCAACACGGGCGGCTTCATCAATCAGCACCTGGATAGAATAACCTGGTTGCGCCTGTTCGTCAAGACCTGCGTGCAGCTCAACAAATTCAATACCCAGGGCTGTTACTTCCTGAGCCCGCTTCACGCGGTCAGATTCTCCAATAGTGTCAACCACCACTCCTTTGCCATATTGTTTAGCAGCTTTAACAGCACCTTCTATGGTTGCATTGCCGGTTGTCGCCAGCACTGTAACCAAATCTGCACCGGCTTTGAAGGCAATTTCAGCTTCAAGAGCACCGGCATCTGCTGTTTTCAGATCTGCAAAAACTATTTTATCAGGGAAAGCTTTTTTCATTGCTGTAATCACAGCCAGGCCTTCGCTTTTAATCAAAGGGGTTCCAAGTTCTATGATATCAATGTAAGGAGCTACTTTTTCTGCCAGGGCCAGAGCTTCATTTGTTGTTAATAAGTCAATTGCTACTTGTAATTTTGCCATTATTATATTTGTATTTTAAGGGTTAATTATCTTTATCTGAATTTTGATTATTCAAGATTCGCATGCCGCTTCCAGAGTTCTTCAGCGGGTGTTTTATCCATGTTCCATAAAGTGAGGAAGATAGCATCCGTTAATAAAAGGATAGCCTGCTCAAATAAGCTTCCTGCATATTGCTTTGAAACTGAGGTTCCATGATCCTGCTTTTCTGCTGCGGGAACAACCACTACATGTGCTGCCAGTGTTGCTAATGGAGAAGTAGCTGATGTAGACAATGCCACGACTTTGGCACCGGCACCAACTGCTTTATCCGCTGCTTTTACTATAGAACTTGTTGTGCCGGATCCGGAGGCTGCTATAAGTAAATCTCCCTCTCTGATAGCTGGCGTTGTTGTTTCTCCTACAATAAAAACAGAAAGGCCAAGGTGCATAAGCCGCATGGCAGCTGAATGTAATGCCAGGCCTGACCTGCCGGCACCCACCAGGAAAATCCGTTCGGCCTCCCGGATGAATGGTATGATTTTCGCTGCTTCACTATAATGAATTTCATCAGCCAGTTTTCGGTTCTCCTCTAAAATAAGCGCTAGGTTAGTCTGCAGAAAACCTGCTAAATCCTGGTGGTTTGTCTGTATCATGTGCCAGTGGTTTCGGGTTTTAATTCAGTTTCAGGGAATGATCAGGCCTTTTGATATCCCTTTCCTTAACTGTTGCAAAGTTAGGGCAGGGTGGCAGGGTATAGGTTATACAATCAGCGCAATGTGTTGGACAATTTAGAAACTGTTGCAGGAAAACTCAGTAAGAATCTGGTATAGGCTGTAATTACAGAATGATACTGTAATTTTGCTCCGGCAAAAAAAATGTTCGTCAGGAGGTAGCCTGAGAATTATTCTTTAGAAACCAATATTACCAGGTTTGAATGAATTGGTGAGATTTAAAATGTGAAGCAAATGATAGAAGAAAAAGTAACGGATGATTTGAATGCCTCACTCATCTATATAAGAAACCTCGCCAACTGCCCCCCAAGTTATTTGAATGATCCTGGCAGGAAGGCATTCTTTGAGGTAGTCTGGCTAAAGAATGAATACCCTTTACATGCTGTAAAAGAGGATGACAAACCTGTAAAAGGGCACTGGATATATTTGCTGCCGCCTTACCGGGTACATCAGCTGAATAAGGCAGGTAAAAAAGGCGTTTTGCTGTCCTTTAAAAGAGATCTGCTGGATGAAGAGGCTAAAGAGTTCTCCATGGATGTTTTTAAAATATTCAATTTTCAGGGTGAATACTCTATCCTGAGGGTTAGTGAAAAGTTATCTGATCAGCTTTGCAGAGTGTATGATCTGATGGAGGAGGAGTACCAAAAAAAGGAGTATAGCTTACTGATTATCCAGTCTTTGTTAAAAGCTTTTCTCCTGAATATTATCAGAATTAAGGAGCATGAATTTACTACTCAGGATGTAAACCAGAAAAGAGTGTATGAATTTATGTTATTGTTAGAGGAGCACTATTTGCACATTAGAAATACTGATTTCTATGCCGGTAAGTTGGGAATCAGCCCAAAGCGTTTAAATCAGATACTAAAGGAAAAACTACACAAAACAGGTCTGCAGTTGATTCATGACAGGGTAATTCTGGAGGCAAAGAGGCAGATTATCCACAGTGATCATACGCTTAAAGAAATAGCGTTTTTGCTGGAGTTTAAAGAATATCCGTATTTTAGCCGGTTTTTCAAGAAACACACGAACCAAACGCCGGAGCATTTTAAAAAACATGCACAAAACCACATTGCCTCAAAAGCAAATACATTGATATGATGGAGGGGCACATTATTCTTATTTTATAGCTTTTTTATTTCCGATAGCTAAAAGTAATCAGGGGCTGCCAGGGCATAGCAGGCTTACCTGCTCTTGCTCTAATGCTTTTTTGACCTGCATACTCAACCCCGTTTTTTTTCCGGAGTTTGGGCGGGACCCTCAACTATCCTATGTTTGTTCAATAATCCGATAAATTTCACAAATTGTACAGGAAGATTTTAATGGCGCATTTCAAAAACAATTCTGTTTTTAAACAGTCCAACTTATGAAGGATTTTGAAAATGAATGTTTACAGAATTCTTTCATATATGCAAAGAGTTTTTTTTACTGCTAATAACCTGTATGGTCAGCACATTATTTTATCGCAAAAAACTGAAGAAAGAACAGGGGAGATGCTTAGCCTGAAGCGAGGCAGGGTTAGCTGTAATCAGCTGAGAATCCATAAATATAGATAAACCTCTGTTAGTGGTCCTATGGGGTTCAGCAGTATAACTCTAAAAAATGTTAATGAACATAACTTACCCTGAAACACTGACTGGCAATTGTGTTTCAATAAAACCATGGGGTAGTATTTGTCACCTATAATATCTGATTAATGAGTAAAGTAACAAGAAGTGATAGTAAAAAATCTTTGGGCCTTGAAGTGAATGGCGGTGTTTTCTGGCCTTCTATAGTCCTGTTGATCATTGCCATAACCCTTGTACTTATTTACAGGGAGAGTGCAGAGTTCTATTTCGGTGAAATACAGGCTGCGGTTACGTCCGGTATGGGCTGGCTTTTTATTTTGAGTGTGAACTTTTTTCTGGGGTTCAGTCTGTACCTGGCTTTCGGTAAGTTTGGAGATATACGCCTGGGCGGCAAAGAGGCGAGGCCTGAGTTCAGCACCTCCTCCTGGTTAGCCATGTTGTTTAGTGCCGGTATGGGTATCGGACTTTTGTTTTATAGCATTGCAGAGCCCATCACTCATTTTCAAACGCCTCCACTCGGAGAACCCGGCACCCCGGAAGCTGCGCGGCAGGCAATGAACTTTACCTTTCTGCACTACGGCTTTCATCCCTGGGCTACCTACGCAATCGTAGGACTGGCGCTTGGCTATTTCACCTATAACCGGAAGCTGCCTTTAACTGTCCGCTCTATCTTTTATCCTTTTCTTGGAGAACGCATTCATGGGCCAATTGGAGATGGTATAGACGTCTTAGCTGTACTGGCTACGCTTTTCGGTTTAGCTACTTCACTGGGCTTTGGGGTGAGCCAGATTGCTTCCGGTGTGCATCATGTGTTTCCTGCAATTGATAACGACGTAACCACGCAGATCTCTTTGATTGCCGGAATCACCGGAATTGCCACCATTTCGGTTGTAACGGGCGTGGATAAAGGAGTACGTATCTTAAGTGAATGGAATATCCGCATTGCCCTGGCGATTATGCTGGCGGTACTGTTCCTGGGGCCTACGGTTTTTATACTGGGGTCCTACGTACAAAACACAGGCTCTTATCTTGGTAACTTCCTGCAAATGGCTTTTTGGAACGAAACTTATTCGCCCCTGAACTGGCAGGGTGACTGGACAGTTTTCTACTGGGCCTGGTGGATTTCGTGGGCACCATTTGTGGGGATTTTTATCGCACGGGTATCAAAAGGACGTACCATTCGTGAGTTTATGCTTGGCGTGCTGATTGTGCCATCGCTGCTTTCGTTCCTGTGGATGTCGGTATTCGGAAGCACAGCACTACACCAGGTACTGGCGGGAGAAACAGCCGTAGCCGAAGCCGTAGCCAACGATATGTCCACAGCTCTTTTTGTCTTTTTTGAGCAGCTCCCTTTTTCCACCATTCTTTCCGTAGTAGGGATTTTGCTGGTAACAGGCTTTTTTGTTACCTCCTCCGACTCCGGCTCCCTGGTTGTTGATAGTCTGACCTCTGGCGGCAGGGTTGAGTCCCCGGTAGGTATCCGCATTTTTTGGGCGCTGACAGAAGGAACCATTGCAGCGGTTTTACTGCTGGGTGGCGGACTGCAGGCCTTGCAGACGGGGGTTATCATTACAGGTTTGCCCTTCGCCCTTATCCTCCTGGTTATGTGTTACAGCCTGTACAGGGCCCTGAGTGAGGAGCTGGAGGAAGAGACTAAGCTAAGCCGGACGCAGCAGCGCAAAGACTACCAGCAACTGGTTTCAGAACTGCTGGCTAAACGTGCCGTAAAGAAAGAATCACAAAATCCCGAAAAAGGGAAAGAAAACTTATAACCTTAAAAGATCAGAAATATGATTACAATTGACGCCATGATGGTTTGCCTCGACCTGAGCGATATTGACAATAAACTGGTAGCTTTTACCCGTTCCATATGCCAGAACCTGCCGGTGAAAAAAGTATATTTTGTCCATAATATAAAATCATCTGAACTGGATGAGGAGTTTCAGGAAACCTTCGGTGAAGTTGACCTTAGTAAAGAGGTGGAGGCCAGCATCGCTGAAATAGTGGCAGAGGAGTTTACCGGAGGATGTGACCATGAGGTACTGGTGAGTGAAGAGCCAAACACAGAGGTGATGATGGCTGATCTGGTAAAACGTTATGGGGTGAAGCTGACAGTGCTGGGTAAGCGAATGAGCAATAAAAGTACCGGGGCCCTTGGCACAAAGCTGTTGCGTATACTGCCATGTAGTGTGCTGGTTATGCCTGAAACAGCCAGTTTTAATATCGCCCGGGTACTGACTCCAATTGATTTTTCAGACGCATCGGTAAATGCTTTGCGGCTTAGCAAAAGCCTCTCCGACCAACTGAATATTCACCTGGAGATTATGCATGTTTACAAGCTTCCAACTCAGTTCTTTCCGATAATTTCTGAAGAAAAAGCCATCAGGAAAGCGGAAGAGGTGGTAAGTGGGAAATTTAAGGAACTTCAGAAACGGCACAGGGAAATAGCAGATGTACCTTATAAATTGATTCGTGCCGCCGGAAAAAGTACGGCAGAGCGTATTTGCCTGCAGCTTCGCAAAGGGAAGTTCGATTTGCTGGTGCTTGGCCTTAAGGGAAACAATCCTATCCCTTCTCTTAATCTGGGCAGTGTACCAACAACGATATATAATATGGATATCAACACTCCCCTTTGGCTTGTGTATTCAGAGAAGGCAATAAAATGAATGGATGAAACAGGAATTTAACCCTGGCTTGCTGTTGCCACCAGGTTGCTGATTCCTGTCACCACCATGTCGATGCCAATGGCGCCCAGAAAAAAGCCATTGATGCGCAACAGCAGTTCCATGTTCTTGTCAAAAGCGCTCTGTATATTTTTAGAGCTCATTCTGTGGCGGATTTGTTTAAGTCCCATAATAATGATGAAGTTGATAAACATAATAAGTGCCAGTGCTAATATACCCTGCCACAACTCCAGCTGCTCCGACATTACAATAGTAAGAGAAATGGTACCTGCGCCCACCATAAATGGCAGGGCAATCTCGGAAGCCAGATCATGCAGGTCTCCTTTTATCTGGATGAAAGCTTTTTTGCCTTGTACAATAAATATATAGGCGAATGAGAATAATACAATACCTCCAAATATCCGGAAGGATTCGAAATTGATCCGGAATATTTGCTGGAAGATGAGATCACCGAAAATTAAAAACACTAAAAAGACACAGAAGGAAATTATTGATGCTTTTAAAAATACCGCCCGAAAGTCACCGTCAGACAAATCTTTCATCACGGGCTTCAGGTACAGGAACAGGGCAAATGGGTTCAGCATTACCAGGAAACTAAATATTGCTGCTATCATAGCGTCAGATATGGTGGTAGAAAAATAGTAAAGCCTGTTTAGGAATCAGGCAAATAAAAACTAAGGTTAAGGGTAAAAGTAATATTTTTTAATCTTTTCAGATGGTCTTCCCTGATTAATTCTATGCGGTTCAGTAAAACAAGTAGCAGTTTGCTGTAGTAATCGGGAATATTCCGGGCTGTAATCCCTCCTGTATCTGACTATAACGGTATTATCGGGTAGTTCCGGACTTCTTTTTCTTCTCCGCTTTTGCTGTTTATCAGGCGGCTGGGACGGTTTTTTTGAGCTATTTCCTGAGCTTTTTCCAGGGCCTTCTCCTCATCCTGAAAAGCCTGTACCAGTTTTCTGTTATGGTCCAGCACACACCACTCGCTTTTATCTTCATTCCAATGAATACGATAGGTTTTTTCCCCTAAATGCTTTTGGTTACGGATTAAATCAAGAATCAGTTTTCCATCGCTATTGGTGCCTCCCGGATACTGCATAGGCAAAAGCGCAAAGAAAATATAATACATTGAAAAGTAGGTAAACTGGTAGGTGAACATGCCCGGCTCCAGGAGGTTATTTTCTATCAGGGACATTACTGCTACTGTTGACAAGGCATTAAATAATGCACCCCCCGAAAAGATGAGGATATTGCTGAATCGTTTATTACGCTTCAGGTTATCGAAAGTGCAAAGCCCATACCAGAAGTAAAACTTCCTTACTTCCAGCATTCCTTTGCGAAACAAAATATCTCCTGTGCCTATCACTATTTTTATATTCTTTCCGCCCATTAACCAGGCAAAGAAAACATGGCCTGCTTCGTGGAAAAAGGAGATAATGGGCAGCACCAGAAAAAATGCTAAAAAAAACTTCGGGATATCGCTAATACCAAACATACCTTAACTTTACGGTCTTTTTAATCCGGCAGTTACTTCTATACTGTTTTCTTTTTCCCCTAAAACTTAAGGAGGTGGGGGCTTTGCCCGTAAAACAAGCTGTTTAAAAGTAATACCCAAGATTTATATTGAAGCGCAAATTCCATGCAGGGTTTTCGTCGGGCAGGTTAGTGTTAGTTAAAGGCTCATTATATACTTCAGGGTTGCCGGTGCCGAGGTCAGTACCTCCAAAATCGTTGGTAATCCAGGGGTGATTTTGTCCCATGGCCAGATCCACATAGGTATAAATACTCCCTGCTGTAATCAGGGCCCCTAAAACATTTTGCTGTGTGGGCTGAAAGTCTGTTTCGACTCCGTTCAGTTCAAGGGTCTGGTGCTTTTGGGTATAGGTATAGTCATCGTAGATGGTGATATTTGATATCGGTCCCCATTTAACCGGAATGGAATAACTGAGGCCTATCACATACATGGAAGCTTCTGCTGCCACATCGTAGGTGCCAAAACCAAAAGCACCCATTTGAACCACGTCCAGAGCCTCCCCGAGATCATTCTCCACATTGGAATATTTGTAGTAAACATATTCTGTATTAAGATTCCAGCGGTTATAAGTACCGTCCAGATGAATTGCCCCTGCGAACTGGTTTCCTTTATTCTCAGTTGCCAGATTAAAGATGCCGGTTCGTTGCAGAGAAATTCCCAGGCTGGTATTTTGGATATGGCGTACTGCTCTCAGATTAAACTGATTTCGCTCAAGGTTGCTTTCCCCGGGAACAGGCACAACATCATAAGAATAACGCGCGGCTGATAACGCGCCAAAAGTTGGCTCTGAGGTGCCCCGTGGTTCTGCCAGTAAATACCAGGCAAGGTGGAAATCCCATTTTGGCATTTGCCTGCGCCATTTTATCCCTATATCATAATCATCTTCGAGCCCTACATAAAAAGGAGTTTGGAACCACCAGGAGTGGGAGGCATATTTCAGGTTTCCAAAAGGAACCTGGCTTACCCCTAACTGGAGCTGGTCTTTGTCGGTAAAGTTATATCCAAGCCATCCATGGTGGATAAAATGGGTGTTGAAAGTCGGGTAGAAGCGATACTCAAAGGAAAGCAGAATGCCTTTAGTCTGGCCTTCAAAATTGAGTCGCCAGGTGTCCCAGGTAAAATCATTCCTCAATGCTGTGCCTAAAGGAAAGGTTTCTCCTTCGTACCGGGTAAAAACATAGTTGTAGCGCAATGCCCCTCCAATCCTTAAATAATCTTCCTCCTCTGTTGTTTCTGATTCCTCAATATTGCTGGAGTACTCCAGTTCCTTTTTGGTTCTGGCATTGTTCAGGGCCGGATCCTGTGTGATTCTCAAAAAAGGCAGATTGATATATTTTTCCTTTTCCTGCACTGTTTGCACCGTATCTTCCTGTGCGCTTGCCGGCAGAAAAGCTAAAACAAATACAACTACTAAAAAATTAAATAACAATCTCATATCCCTTTTTTATTAAATAACTGCTTTTAATCTATAGGGCTTTACAGCAGAAATTGTTTTGAGATTTCAGGTTTATTTAATTTAGCCTGAGCTTTAGATTTAGGTTAATTACTGTCTCAATAATTTTTCAGTTGAAGAACCATTAAAAAACATTCAGGCTGGCAGGTACCAATAAACTTTCCTTCCGGAAGAACCCTGCCACCCCCGACAATAAAACCCGCTTAAATTATTTTTGAACGTTTTTTGGTATTTTTCAGAAAGTGAGCAGGGTAAAGTGGAGCCGGTTTTCCGGAGGTGTTTTTATTGATCAGGCAGAAAAGTTTAATAAGCCAAATTGAGACCTTTCGTTTCGAGGCAGAAAAGGAAAGAAATAGCCAGCCTCTGTGGATTTAGCAAAAACATGACCTTTATTTAACGCGGCACATCTTTGCTGATGGAGTGCCCTTGAAAGTGAGGGTTGAACTTTGGAGGATAGGGAAGAACTACTTTAATGAGTGCCAGGGGCAGGAGTTATATCAATCCCAATGATCCGAAGGAGTTTAATGTTTCCGCTAAAACGGTTGGGGCTTATAGTGGGGAGGTGTTTTTAAATTTTATGTAAAACAAAGTCTTTGTGTAAGGGAACAGGAAATAAGATGAAACAATTAAGAAGTAGCTTGATTTAGTAAGGAAGGAAAAGGTGAACGGAAGAAGATTCCTGCCGGAGCCGGAAACAGAAACAATTTTCAGCAGGAAAGTTTTAAGAGAAAGGAGAGGAAAAGCATTTTCTCAGCGTTTCGTGAAAACCAAAATTTGCTTTTTAGTCAGTGCCTGCTTTTATTTTGCACCAGTATGTGAAACCGCTTGTTAAAGCCGAAGCATCCATTTTTACAATTTTTTTTAAATATTAATTATGAGAACTCATACCAAAGAAACCCAACAAAGTTTAACACCCGGAAAAGCCCTTCAGTTTTTAAAAGAAGGGAATGAGCGTTTTGTAAATAACCTCAAGGCCAACAGGAATTTACTGCAGCAGGTAAATGAAACATCAGAAGGTCAGTTCCCTTTTGCCACCATACTAAGCTGTATTGATTCCAGAACCTCTGCTGAACTTATTTTCGATCAGGGGCTTGGTGATATTTTTAGCGTCAGAGTAGCAGGTAACATCGCGAATGAAGATATTTTGGGTAGTATGGAATTTGCCTGTAAAGTTGCAGGCACAAAATTATTAGTCGTTTTAGGGCATACCAGGTGTGGGGCCATATATGGAGCATGTAATCATGTTGAGCTTGGAAACCTTACCACCTTATTAAATAAGGTGAAGCCGGCTATGGATGCTGAAAAGGAAACGCCGGCTGAAAACAGAAATGGCAACAATCATGATTTTGTATACAATGTAACTGTCAATAATGTGAAATTAACCATCGACAGAATAAAAAAGGAAAGCCCTGTTTTAGCAGAAATGGAGCAGAAGGGAGAAATACAAATAATAGGGGCAATGTATGACGTGGAAAGCGGTCAGGTTACCTTCTATGAAGATGGTGTTTAATCTATAAGCCCTGCCCGGGAAAAATTTTCGAAGCCTGTGGGTGAAGGTTTTTACCAACCTTCACCCACAGGCTTCTCTTTTAAGTGCCTGTATCAGTAAAGCAGTGAATAGCTTTTTCCCTTAACATTTTACCTGTTCGTTCACCTGCCCCTGATTACAGGATATGGTAACATGCCTCTTTGCCGGCTTAATGCTTCAGTTCTTAAGCTCCTGTTTCTTTGGATGTCTTTTTCTTTTTTTCTTAATTTGCCCACAGATACATATATTCACCTATAATAAAGGTACAGTTCAGGAAATATCAGAGAATTTCCGGACTGTTGAAAAGGGAATACCGGTGAAAGTCCGGAACAGTCTCCGCTGCTGTAACCCCATTCAAATGCTGCTCAGAATTTCAGCCACTGTTTCGTTAAAACGAAGCGGGAAGGCTCTTAGCCGCAGGGGAAGTCAGAAGACCTGCCTTTATTGTTTACTCACAGCTTTCGGAAGAAAAGCTCAGAGCTATGATCCTATATAATAAAAAACCAGCAAGAGTTTTGCGGAAAGAGATTTTCCGACAGACTCCTCCCTCTTTAATTGTCCACACTTTTCTGTTTTTGCAGGACAGGCTAAAACTTGTGCCTGAAATCCGTGGACAAAAACACCCCCTGTCCGGCAGTGAAATTTTTTATAGCGGAAGTAAGAAAGACCTTTTTCCTGTAAATAAGGATTGGATTCGCTATATAGATGCCCGGGGCCCTGCAGGCATTCTGAAGGTTTACCTTATCGCATATCTTTCAATAGCAATTTCAGTTCTTTAAAATAAAGGAATTTTAATGCAACATTGTTGCGTTATATTTTTTACTTCCTATTTTTGCATTATTGTTGCATTAAAGCTCTCCAAAATGAAAATTCTTTTACCAAAACTGCAGTTTCCTGCACTGTTTCTGCTGTTATTTTTTAGTGCAGTGGCCACCTTTGCCCAAAAGAGCGGCAGCATCAGGGGGGTAGTACAAAATGAAGAAGGGAATAGGTTAGAAGGTGTTATTATAACCTTAAAGCCTTCGAATTCAGTTGTTTTGTCTTCAAAAGACGGCTCTTTTTCCTTTACAAATCTTAGTGTTGGTACCTATTCCCTTACAGCCAGGAGCCTTTCCTTTCAGGATCAGTATCAGGAAATTAAGCTTAATAAAGTAAACCCTTTACAACAGGTTAATTTTACCCTGAAAGCCAGTTCCATGGTTTTGCAGGAGGTGGAGGTTTTAGGGCGAAAGGAAACCACCTATACGAGCGAATACAGCTTTATTGGTACAAAAACGGCCAGCCGTATTATTGATGTACCGCAGACTATTTCCACAGTAACCAAAGAACTGATGGAAGACCAGCAGGCATTTACACTCAATGAGGTAGTTCAAAATATTGCAGGAGTAAACCAGTACTCCGCCTACGATGACCTGACCGTGCGGGGATTCAGGAACGGCTTTGAAAGCGGTTTTCGTTTAGTGAACGGATTACGCTCGGGCTATAGCTATGGGAATGGATTTTTCAGGGTACCCCTTACGGTAAATCTTGAGCGGGTGGAAGTGCTGAAAGGTCCGGGAGCTGCCCTGTATGGCGATATCAATCCGGGAGGCACCATCAATATGGTTACCAAAAAGCCGCTGGAAGAGGAGCGGAAAGCGGTTAGTTTTTCTGTGGGCAGTTTCCAGACCATGCGGTCGGCGCTTGATTTTACGGGGCCTCTGAACGGGGAAAAGACCATGCTGTACCGCCTGAACATTGGTTATGAAAACACCAAAACCTTCCGCGATGTAAATGACCGGACCTCATTTGTAATTGCCCCTACCGTTACCTTCCTCCCGACTGATGAAACAACTATTAATGCAGAGGTGGTATTCAGCAATTTTATGGGATACCTGGACCGCGGCTTAGCCATACAGGCTGGCGATCTTTACGCCCTTCCTTTTGCTTTTACGTTAAGCCAGCCAAATGATCATTTTAATGTAACAGACCTTTCGCTGAATGCTTCTCTGAACCATAAAATAACCAATTGGCTATCGTTCAATGCAGCATATATGAAATTCGCCTATTCCGAAGACCTGAAGGAGCATCGTACCTTAAATACATTTGCAGATGCTCCGCTCAATACGGTAATGAATCTGCGGTATTACGAACGCCTGGCCAGGGAATATACCGACAACCTCTCTGCTTACTTTTCATTAACGGGAAATACAGGCAGGATCAGCCACCAGCTGGTAGCGGGAGCTGATTTTGTCCGGTACGACACCGATAAAAACGGCAGCATGTTCGAGGCACGGGAGCAGATGGTTGAGGGAGATGCGATCCCTTTAACATTCGACCTTAAGGCCCCTGTTTACGGGATTAAGAATACCAGTAACTATATTGCCCGGCCGCTTCCGGAGTGGTTTACAGATTACCTTAATGCGGTTTACCATACCACTGGTTTATATGTACAGGACCAGGCAGAAGTAAGCAAGCGGCTTAGCCTTTTACTGGGCCTGCGCTACGAGCTCTTCCGCGACAAGCGGAATTATGGAGAGGGGGAGGAAATAATCAGTCAGGATGTATTGCTGCCAAGGCTTGGCTTAACGTATTCCTTACTTGAAAATCTGAACTATTTTGCCAGCTATAGCCAGGGTTTTAAACCTGTAAACCCCCAATTCATTAAGTACCCGGAGCGTTATGGCAGGGAGGAGCCTTTCAGAAATGAAACCAGTTATCAAATAGAAACCGGCCTGAAAGGGCAATTTTTCAGAAAAGCAGTGTTCGCCACCATCTCTTTTTACCAGATAGAAAAACGGAATATGCTGGTAAATTCAGGTCAGTTATCGGAGGAAGGAAATCCTGTTTACCGGCAAAATGGGAAAGTCCTTTCCCGGGGGGCTGAGGTGGAGGTAACCGGCAACCTTACCTCAAATATTAGCCTGAACGCAAATTATGCTTATAACCATACGGAAGTCATGGAAACTGACGTAAAGGAAGAAAGGGGTATGATGGCCGCTAATGCACCAAAACATTCAGCAGGTTTGTGGGCGAAGTATACTTTTACCACACCGGCTTTAAGAGGATTGGGATTTGCAATTGGTGGTAACCATATAGGCAGCCGCCGGATGCAGGTTCAGGTGCGGGAGGTGCAAACAGACGAACTCATCTGGGATTACTGGCCCTCCTATACAGTTATGAATGCTGCTTTATTTTATAAGCTTAACAATTTTAAATTAAGCGTTAACCTGAATAATGTTTTCGACCAAAAATATTTTGTTGGTGGGTATGATTACTTCCGGGCCAGTCCGGCTGCACCTGCGCATTATATGACTACTATCGGCTACACCTTTTGATCATTTTTGTGCGGCCGTCCTTATTATTTTACTTTGAAATTTAACTACTGATAAAAAGAATGAATATTGTTTTAGAAGCAAGAGAGCTCCGGAAGCAGTACCAGGACAAGCTGGCGCTCAAAGGGCTTAACCTGCAGATACAGGCAGGCGAAATTTTCTGTCTGCTGGGCCAGAACGGAGCAGGAAAATCCACCACGATCAACCTGTTTTTAGGTTTTATTACCCCGACTTCCGGTGCAGCCTATATTAACGGGCTGGAAGTAGCTTCAAATGTTACCAGGGTAAAAGAATACCTTGCCTACATTCCTGAGAATGTGATGTTGTATCCAAACCTGACCGGGCTGGAGAACCTTAGTCTGTTCAGCAGCCTTGCCGGATTTAAGTATGCTGAGGAGGAGTTGATGCACTACCTGGTGCAGGCCGGTTTACCGGCTGAGGCCGCCGGCCGCCGGGTGGGGGGCTACTCCAAAGGTATGCGGCAAAAGGTAGGGATTGCAATTGCCGTGGCGAAACATGCAAAAGTGCTGCTGCTCGATGAGCCTACTTCAGGCTTGGATCCCAAAGCCAGTAATGAATTTTCGGAACTCCTGCTTAAGCTAAGCGATGCCGGAACCGCCATTTTTATGGCTACACACGACATTTTCCGCTCTAAAGCAGTAGGCACAAGGGTAGGCATAATGCGGGAGGGAGAACTGGTGGATGTATTGCCGGCAGCCGGGCTGGAGGCCAGTGAGCTGGAAAAACTTTACTTAAACCATATGCATGTTTAAAAATGGTAAGAAGCATTGCTAAAAAAGAATTTATAAGTACGCTCCGCGATAGCCGCTTTATGGCCCTGAGCATTCTGGTGTTGTTGTTGTTGCTTGCTGCCACCATTGTTGGATTACAGAGCTACAAAAACCTGCAGGAAGAGCGGATGGTGGCGCAGCAAACCGTAAATGAGCAGTTTGCCAATGCCGCTGACCGCCATCCGCACCGGATGGCGCATTATGGTTCCTATGCTTTTCGCCCCAAATCAGGCATTAGTTTTCTGGACTTCGGGCTGGATTCCTATACCGGTTCTTCAGTATATATGGAGGCACACCGGCAGAATAGTGCCAATTTCAGCCAGGCGCAGCAATCGACTTCCCTTATTCGTTTTGGGGAAATGACAGTGGCTTTTGTATTGCAAATGCTTATTCCCCTGCTCATTATTTTCCTTTGTTTTGGTGCCTTTACCCAGGAGAAGGAAACAGGTACCCTGAAGATTTTACTAAGCCAGGGTATCTCCGTAAGGGAGCTTGCATGGGCAAAAATTGCCGGCTACAGCAAAGTAGTAGCATTAGTCGTGGCTCCCGCTCTGCTGCTGGTAAGCATTTTACAGTTTGGCAGAGGCGGTTTTGAGGCAGATGGGGATGTTTTTATCAGGTTATTGCTGTTTATACTTTCCTACCTGCTGTACTTCTTCATTTTTATTGTGTTGTCGGTGGTGGTTTCAGCCTTGCATCAGCGTTCCGCTACAGCTCTGGTCAGCCTGCTGGGCATCTGGATTCTCGCTTGTGTGATTATTCCGAAAGCAACCGCCAATTTAGGTGCCGGTTTATATACCACCCCCACCAGGGCCTGGATGGATGCCGAAGTGCATGAGGAGGTAAAGAAAAGAATTGACGGGCATAATTCAAATGATGAACGTGCAGAAGCCCTGAAGCAGGAACTTTTTAAAAAATACGGAGTGAATTCCCTGGAAGAGTTACCTGTTAACTTCGACGGGATATGGATGGCTGCAGGAGAGGAACAAAGCAGCCGGGTATATGGGGAGCATTTTGATGAGCTGACGGCCATTTTCGAAAAGCAGAATAATATTTCAGAATATGCAGGCTTGTTCAACCCATACCTGGCAGTACGCCATTTATCAATGGGTGCGGCCGGGTCTGATTTCAGCCACTATGTTCACTTCCTGAAAGAGGCAGAGGAATACCGGTATAACCAAACGCAGAAACTCAATCAAATTCAGGCTACTCAGCTGAAATATGGAGACAAGGAAACCCGCCTGAGCACCGACACCTGGAAGGCATTTGAGCCTTTTACCTATGAAACGCCTGATGCAGGCTGGGTTCTCAAAAACCATGTGGTTTCTGTGGCAGCCCTCCTGCTTTGGCTGGTGCTGGTTAGCACAGCAGGAATTAAGCTGATCGAAAAAATAAAAGTTGCTTAAAAGATGAATAAACTACGGATACTGATAAAATTCGAATGGCTTAACTTCAGGGCCGATAAAGGGCTGTTGATTCTTACCGCACTAGCCCTCCTGGCAGGTTTGTATGGTATTTATTATGGCACTACAGAAATAGAAAGGCAGCGGGAAAATATTGCCGCACTTGAGGTGCTGACGGAGCAGAATGTGGAAGAGATGAAAATGAAATATCCAGGTGATGCCGATGCCGGCGACCTGGGTTACTACCATTCCACCTTTGCAGTGAACCATCCCGACTCCTGGGCCGGTCTGTCTATGGGGCAGCGCGACCTGAACCCTTATTACCTTAAATTACGCCTCCTGAACCTGCAGTCGCAGCTTTACGATACGGAGAATATAAATCCTTTGAAAGTGCTTAGCGGGAACTTCGATCTTGCTTTTGTGCTGGTTTACCTCTTTCCCCTGCTTATAATTGGCCTGTGTTTTAATATTCTTTCTGTGGAGAAGGAGCAGGGAACTTTACCCCTTTTGCTGTCGCAGCCCATTGGCCCGGCTTTAATAGTGGGTGCCAAGCTGGTTTTCCGGATTATATTAGTGCTGGGGATGGCCCTTTTTCTTTCCGTACTTGCTATGTGGTGGGGGAGGGTTGTGCCGGATGTGAGGGTGGTTCTATGGTTTGGAGTGGTGGTATTGAATTGCCTGTTCTGGTTTGGAGTGGCTTTTCTGGTGGCAGCTTTGCAGAAGAATTCCGCGTTCAATGCGGTTACGCTTCTTGGGGTTTGGTTGCTGCTTACCATTGTAATTCCTGCCCTGCTGAATGTATATGTTTCCGTAAAGCAACCTGTGCCGCAGGCCCTGGCTCTTACTATTCAGCAGCGCGAAGTGGTGCATGGAGGCTGGGACAAACCAAAAGGGGAAACAATGGAGAAATTCTTTGCCCTCTATCCGCAATGGAGAGATACCGCGGAAATAGAAGGAGGGTTTGCATGGCGCTGGTATTATGCCTTTCAGCATCTGGGCGATGTGGCAGTCGCAGATCTGGCAAAGTCCTATGAGGAGGGGCTTTATGCACGGCAACAGCTTGTAAACAGCCTTAATGTATTATCGGTACCGGTAAATGTGCAGGGAGTACTAAATGCCATGGCGGGCTCAGATTTGCCGGCTCACCTGGATTTTCTGAAGAGTGCCAGTCGTTATCACGATTCGCTCAGGGAGTTTTATTATCCATTCCTTTACAGGCAGGTTCCCTTTACTCATGCCGATTATGCCGGTGAACCACGGCATAGCTTTACCGGTTCACCTGATTTTACAACCATTTACAGTGGGTTGGCCAAACTGCTGGTAAGTGTGTTGCTGGTATTTACAGCAGCTTTGTTATTATTTAAGATCAGAACTGTAACCGTAAAATAGCTATAAATTGATTATCAGGAAAGCAAATAAAAAGCAGGATTATGACCCGGTATGGGACATCTTTTCAAGGGTTATCCAATCAGGTGATACGTATGTATTTGACCCTTCCACATCAAAGGAATCCCTGGAGAAATATTGGTTTGCAGATTATATGGAAACTTTTGTAGTGGTGGTGGATGAGATAATTGCAGGTACCTATATCATCAAACCGAATCAGATTGATTTAGGAAATCATATCGCGAATTGTAGTTATATGGTCAGTCCTGAATATCAGAGGCGGGGAATAGGTAAAATTTTAGCCGGGCATTCCATACAATTTGCCAAAGACCAGGGATATAAAGGCATTCAGTTCAATTTTGTAGTGAGTACGAATACCCCTGCGATAGAGCTCTGGAAAAAGGTCGGTTTCAAAATTACAGGAACTAATCCAAACAGTTTCAGACACAGAGAATCAGGTCTGGTGGATACATTTGTTATGTATAAAGATTTACAGGCTTAGTTGATTCTCAAATTGCAATAAAAATGCTTAAAACCTCCGTATTGGGAAACGGCACATGCCATCACGATATATCAGGACTGTTACACAACCTGGTCCTGCATTTTTTCCTGTTCCTCAATATGCCGTGGACGATGGTACAGAGCAGAATAATGAGTACGAATAATCGGATTAGTCCGACATAATCTTTCTATAAACCCCGGGATTTACAATTTATATCAGGCAAATTTCGGGGTTTGGCTTTTTATTGATGCCAATTTAAAATATCCTGCTTATGCGCCTTACTGTAAACCTGTCGCGCAAAACTGAAACCGGATTTTTTCATTAACCGGTAATTCTAAGCTTCAGTTCTTTCAGTTGTAATGAGCAAATGAATCATCCAGGCCTTCAACCTTTTTGTAACCATCATATAAAAAAGGGGGGCGAAGGTATTGATTCTTCATTTTACCCGGAAAACAGGTTAAGCTATTTTCATATCTCCCAAACATGGTTCGGTTATTCAGTTTACAAAAAAAAGAAGCCATTAAGCTTGCTGAACATTTACCAGATGGACCTGAAGATCTAAACGTTATGAAGAGAATTCTGACTGCTATATTAATAATTTTAAGTTATGAAAGCAGGGGAGGAAAACGTTATCGCCGTTCGTGTGGATCATAGTCGCCAGGCAGATTCACAATGGTATACCGGATCAGGAGTTTTCCTTGTTGTCTGGGAAAACAGCACACTCTTTCTAATCGCCATGAACTGCCAGTGGCTGGTCTGTATCAGTTTTATGGCATTTTACCAGCTCAATAAGCAGTATATTGCGGAGGCTTTATTTGTAAACCGCAAAAAGCCTGAGCTCCGGTGCCTGGTAAAATGCTTACTGACGAAAAAACCGGAACAGACTGACCCGGCTTATTTACCGCTAACAGCTACTACAACAACGGACCAGACAGTGTGTTCTCCCCCGGCCATGCAAACATCGCTTAATGCCACAGGTTTGTTTTTTACCGGAATTTATCCATGGATTTGTATTTTGATGGTGATACCCCCATCGTCTTTTTAAATATCCTTGAAAAGTAGAAAGGATCCTCAAAGCCGACGATCCTGCAAATTTCCTTCACGCTCATATCTGTAAAATATAAATACTGACAGGACTTCTGTATTTTTAAATGAATAAAATATTGAATAGGCGAAAATCCTGTTTTTAATTTAAACAGTTCGCAATAGCGGGAGACAGAAAGGCTTTCATTGGCCGCTAACTGTTCCAGTGTCAGCGGGCTTTGTAAATTCCTCTTCATGAAGTCAACAGATCGGGTAACTTTATCTTCTGCATAGTTTGATGGATCAGTTTCAGGGTGATAGATGATGGAAGAAAGGAAATGAAGCAAATGGAACTGAACAACTTCCATATTTCTTTCTTCAAAGCTGTTTTCTGATAAGCTTATTATGCGGTTAAACAGGTCCAGTTTTTTTTCGTCAAAAGGAATTGCAGTAACTTCAGGCTCTTCAGGGTTATCTGTAAAGCGGGCATATAGTGCTCCGGCCAAAGTTCCATGGAAATGGACCCAATAGATACTCCATGGTTCAGCTTCCGAACTCCGGTAGTGATGCGGTACAGAAGGAGGAATAATAATAAAAGAGTTTGGGGTGAGTTCCTTTTTGCTGTTCCCTGTAATGATTTCGCCTTTGCCTTCTGCACAATAAATAAAAATATACTCAGGGCTGCCCTGAGGCCTTTCTATGTCGTGATGGAGGGCATGAGGATAGTAGCCGATTGCGGTTAAAAAGAGTCCTTTCGTCAATGGGTTATTATGCATGTTTCTTCTGATGTCAGGAGGCAGTACCATCATTCTCTGGCCAGGGAAGCCTTCCTTAACTTTTTTAGGTGGTGCTGAAGAAAAATCCATCAATGTTTTTGTGTCTGTTCAGGTAAATGTAAAGGTTTAAACTGAAAAGGCTGTAGTTTGGGGAAATATTATTTGGTATGATCAGGATTAATCAGATAATTATGCCATTAATTTGTTTTTCCATTTATATAAACACTTTGGTTTAAGTGGCCGCATTTCCGGTAAAAAAGTAGTGTTTCTCCGTAAGATTATCCATGCTTATCCCTTGAATCTCCATTTAGTAATGAAGATATAAATAATATCTTTGTTAAAGAGTTTTTCAGTTTAGCCCGTTAAAATTAACAGCCATTTTTTCCGGCCTTTCAAATCCGAAGATAATTGCAATATGAGAATACGTTTTAATTCAATTTTATTCTTATCTGTTTTTGTTCTTTTTGCTATTGTTCCTGAGTCTCTTAAAGCGCAGGAAATTTCTCTTGCCGGCACCTGGCAGTTTGCTATTGACAGGAACAATGAAGGGGTACGGGAGGAATGGTTTAAAAAAGACTTTTCAGGAGAATCCATTCAGCTGCCCGGATCTATGGCAGAGAATTTAAAAGGGGACGATATTACCCTTCAGACTAAATGGACCGCAAACGTTTACGACAGTTCCTGGTTCTTCAACCCGCGCATGGCTGAATTCCGGAAGCCGGGAAATATAAAGGTTCCTTTCTGGTTAACTCCTGTTAAATATTATGTGGGGCCGGCCTGGTACCGGAAAGAAGTGGATATACCACAAAACTGGAAAGGGAAAAAAGTGGAGCTTTTTCTGGAAAGAGCACATATTATTACCCGTCTTTGGATCGATGGTAAGGAAGCAGGTAAAAGAAATTCTCTGGTTGCTCCTCATATTTACGATATAACGGAATATATCAGCCCCGGCAGGCATACTATAACCGTTATGGTCGACAATACTCTCCATGAAGAAGTAAATGTAGGGCTGAACTCCCATTCTGTTTCCGATCATACCCAGGGCAACTGGAATGGTCTTATCGGAAATCTTCTTCTGCAGGCAGGTCCGCAGGTTTATTTTGAAAATATTCAGGTGTATCCTGACCTGGCAGCTAAGCAGGCACGGGTGAAAATAAAAGTGGTGAACAGGCTGAGGAAAGGAGCAAGGGTTAACGTTGCACTTGCAGCAAACAGCTTTAATACCAATAAAGAGCACCAGGTGCAGGCATTTGCGAAAAAGGTAAAGCTTCAGGCAGGCGATACTACAGAAGTGGAAGTAGTTTTACCCATGGGCGAAAAAATGCTCACCTGGGATGAGTTTGACCCTGCATTATACCGCCTGATGGCTAGTCTGGAAGGACCCGAAAATATCCGGGAAAGCCGGGAGCTGCAGTTTGGAATGCGGGAAATAAAAGCAGATGGTACCCGGCTGAGCGTAAATGGCCGTCCGGTATTTCTGAGGGGTACACTCAATAATTGCGAATTTCCCCTCACGGGTTATCCTGCTATGGATGTTGCCTCCTGGGAGCGCTTATGGAAACAGGCAAAAGCCCACGGACTGAATCATATACGTTTCCACTCCTGGTGCCCTCCCGAAGCTGCTTTTATAGCGGCCGATCTGGCAGGTATATACCTGCAGCCTGAAGGACCAACCTGGCCAAACCACAGTACCAGCCTGGGCGATGGCAGAGCTATTGACCGGTATGTGTATGAGGAAACCAGCCGTATGGCCAAAGAATATGGTAATTATGCTTCCTTTGTAATGATGGCGGCAGGAAACGAACCCCGTGGAGGGAATCAGGCTGCTTACCTTGCTGATTTTATAAAATACTGGCAGGAAAAAGATTCCCGCAGGGTATATACAGGTGCCTCTGTGGCGATGAGCTGGCCACTGGTGCCGGAAAATGAGTTTATGGTAAAATCCGGTCCGCGTGGCCTCGACTGGTCGAAGCAGAGACCTGAAACAGAAACCGACTACCTCGAAAAAATTAAAGACTTTAATGTACCCTATGTAACCCATGAAATGGGACAATGGGTGGCCTTTCCAAACTTTGAAGAAATAGCCAAATACACGGGGGTGTATAAGGCAAAGAACTTTGAGCTTTTTCAGGCAGATCTTAAAGACAGGGGAATGGGAGACCAGGCAGAAGATTTTCTGATGGCTTCAGGTAAGCTGCAGGCCCTTTGCTACAAAGCCGAAATTGAAAAATCGCTGCGTACTCCCGGCCTTGCCGGATTCCAGCTGCTGGGACTGCAGGACTTTCCGGGACAGGGAACTGCACTGGTGGGAGTGATCGATGCTTTTTGGGAAAGCAAGGGATATATTACACCGGAACGGTTCAGCAGGTTCTGTAATACCACGGTTCCGCTCACCCGCATTCCAAAGTTTGTATTTACAAATAATGAGGAATTTACAGCAGCCGTTGAACTTTACCATTTTGGGCAGGCTGCCCTGCAAAATAAGGCTATCCGGTGGATTGTTAAAGATGAAAGCGGAAAAGAAATTGGCAGTGGAAGCTTCCCTGCACGGGATTACCCTGTTGGCAGCAATCATGAAGCGGGCAATATCAGGCTATCCCTTGCAAAAGTTAAAGAAGCAGCAAAACTGAACCTTGAGGTAAAGGTGGAAGGAACCGGATTTGTAAATGACTGGGATTTTTGGGTGTACCCGCAAAACCTGCCGGAGATTGCGACAAATGAAATTTACTATACCACTTCACTGGACGCTGAAGCTGAGGAAGTATTGAGGAATGGCGGTAAAGTGTTTTTGGATGCTGCCGGCCGGGTGGTAAAAGGAAAGGAAGTTTCCATGTACTGGACACCTGTTTTCTGGAACACCTCCTGGTTTAAAATGAGGCCACCTCATGTAACAGGTTTTCTGGCGAAGGAAGATCATCCTGTTTTTAAATATTTTCCAACCGGATACCACAGTGATTTCCAGTGGTGGGAAATTGTAAACCGTGCACAGGTAATGCATCTGGAAGATTTCCCCAAAGACTTCCGCCCGCTGGTACAGCCTATAGATACCTGGTTTATGAACAGAAGGTTAGGGCTGATTTATGAAGCCCGGGTTGGAAAAGGAAAATTACTGGTATCCAGTGCCGACCTGACCTCTGACCTTGAGAACAGGCCCGCTGCCCGGCAACTTTACTACAGCATTCAAAAATATATGGCATCCGGTGATTTCGAGCCAAAGGATGCTCTGGACCTGGCATTAGTAAAGGATGTTTTCCAGACACCTTCCCGCGAAACATGGGACAGCTACACTAAGGATACACCCGATGAACTGAAGCCAGGCCATCAAAAGAAAAATTAAAGATGATTACAAAGCAGGCGGCACCCTTAAAACAGGAGCACTCCTTCCATAATGGTTATGTGCTCAGCATCTCCTTTATTTCTGCATTAGGAGGCTACTTATTCGGATTTGATTTTGCAGTAATTGCAGGGGCACTGCCTTTCCTGCGTGCAGAGTTTATGCTGGATGCCTGGTGGGAAGGCTTTCTTACCGGCTCCCTGGCCCTTGGCTGTATGGCAGGCTGTCTCCTGGCCGGTAACCTGGCCGACCGTTTCGGGCGGAAGCCGGGACTTATGCTTGCGGCTGTTATTTTTGCCGTTTCCTCTCTTTGTATGGCTTTCTCTCCGGATTTAACTGTTTTTGTAATCATGCGTTTTGCTGCAGGCATAGGGGTGGGAATGGCCTCTATCCTCAGCCCTATGTACATTGCCGAAATATCTCCTGCAGGTATCCGGGGAAGAAATGTTTCAATTAATCAGCTTACAATTGTTATTGGTATCCTTGTGACCAACCTGGTAAATTATACCCTTGCCGATTCAGGGCCTGACGCCTGGCGCTGGATGTTCGGACTTGGAGCGGTGCCATCATTACTCTTTTTGTTTGGGGTACTGTGGTTGCCTGAAAGTCCGCGCTGGCTTGTTAAAGCAGGAAGGGAGGAACAGGCGGGAAAAGTACTGGAAAAAATCGGCAACTCTTCTTTTGTTAATGATACCATGCGCGACATCCGGAGCTCACTGCAGGGAGCAGGTAATGAAAAACAATCATATAGTGCCGTTCTCAGAAAGAGTGTGCGTCCTGCCGTAATGGTGGGCATTACCTTAGCCGTATTTCAGCAGCTCTGCGGCATTAATGTGGTGTTCAATTATACCTCCACAATTTTTGAATCAGCAGGAGCGGACCTTGACAGGCAGTTGTTTGAAACAGTGGCCATTGGGGTAGTAAACCTTGTTTTTACCCTGGTGGCAATGTGGCAGGTAGATAAGCTGGGAAGAAAACCTCTTATGCTGTTTGGCTCCCTCGGCCTTTCTGTTGTATACATTGTGCTTGCCTTTTTGTTACAGAACCAGGCTGCTGCCGGTCTTGTATCTGTTTTTGTGCTGCTGGCAATTGCTATGTATGCCACCTCACTGGCGCCCGTAACATGGGTGCTGATTACCGAAATTTTTCCTAACAAAATAAGGGGTGTGGCTACCTCAGTAGCCATTGTTTCTCTTTGGGGTGCCTACTTTGTGCTGGTGTTTACCTTCCCCATCCTCGCTGAAAAGCTTGGTACCTACGGGCCTTTTTATATGTATGCAGCTATATGTTTTCTGGGCTTTCTGTTCGTGAAAAGTAAAGTGAGGGAAACTAAGGGGCAGACGCTTGAAGAGCTTGAAAATAATTTTAGCGGACATTAATTTTTCAGAATTATCATGGATAATAATGCAGTAAAAGTATGGGAGGAGCTGGTAACCATTCCTACTTATGGTATAGGGGAGCCGGATAAAAACCCTATGTTTTTTGAAAAGCGGGTATATCAGGGAAGCAGCGGCGTGGTGTATCCTAACCCGGTGGTTGAGAAGATCTATGACGATAAGGAAGATAAAGAATATAAAGGGCTCTTCCTGGAAAATAAGTATCTGAAAATAATGATCCTTCCCGAACTGGGCGGGAGGGTGCAAATGGCATGGGATAAAATAAAACAGCGCCATTTTATTTATTACAACCAGGTAATAAAGCCTGCCCTTGTGGGCTTGTGTGGTCCCTGGATTTCCGGTGGAATTGAGTTTAACTGGCCCCAGCACCACAGACCCGGCACCTTTGAGCCTGTTGATTATAAAATAGAGGAAAACCCGGACGGCAGTAAAACAGTATGGGTTAATGAGCTTGAAAAAATGTTCCGGACCAAAGGGATGGCCGGTTTTACCCTCCACCCCGATAAAGCTTATCTGGAAATTAAAGTAAAGCTTTACAACCGTACTTCTCTGCCACAAACTTTCCTGTGGTGGGCTAATCCGGCTGTAAAGGTAAACGAACACTACCAGTCAGTTTTTCCTCCCGATGTTAATGCAGTCTTTGACCATGGCAAGCGCGATGTTTCCACCTTTCCCGTTGCCACCGGTACCTATTACAAAGTGGATTACTCTCCCGGTACTGATATCTCCAGGTATAAAAACATACCGGTTCCCACTTCCTACATGGCCATCAATTCCGATTATGACTTTGTAGGGGGCTATGAACACGACAGCCGTGCCGGAGTTTTGCATGTGGCTGATCATTATATATCGCCGGGTAAGAAGCAATGGACCTGGGGGCATGGAGATTTTGGCCAGGCCTGGGACAGGAATTTAACCGATGAAGACGGGCCTTATATTGAGCTGATGACGGGGGTATTTACAGATAATCAGCCTGACTTCAGCTGGCTGATGCCTTATGAGGAAAAATCCTTTACCCAGTATTTTCTTCCTTACAGGGAGCTTGGCGTGGTAAAAAATGCCTCAAAAGATATCCTGTTAAGCATGGAAACAGGGAACAGGAAAGTTGCAGTTAAAGCTTTTGCCACTTCCCTTCAGGAGAACTGCCGCCTTTCGCTTTCATTAAAAGGAAAGGAGGTACATAGTGAAGTTATTACTCTTTCTCCTGAATCTGTTTATGAAAGGGAAATAGTTTTAGCAGAACAGCCGGAGGAGGAAGATTTATTACTGAAAGTGAGCAGTGAATCCGGAAGAGAGTTGTTAAAGTATGAGCCGGCAAAAAACAGGAAGAACGAAATTCCTGAACCTGCAAAGGCAGCCGCAGCGCCGGAAGAAACAGCGCATATTGAACAGTTGTTCCTTACAGGACAGCATCTGGAACAATACCGACACGCCACCTACAGCCCTGTTCCCTATTATGAAGAAGCCCTCAGGAGAGACCCCAGGGATGTCCGCTGTAATAATGCACTGGGATTGTGGTACCTGCGGAGAGGGCGGTTTGCTAAAAGTGAAGCTTATTTCAGAAAGGCGATAGAAACACTTACAGAGCGGAACCCCAACCCCTATGAAGGAGAACCTTTTTACAACCTGGGGCTTTGCCTGAAATATCTGGACCGCCCCGTTGAGGCATACGCTGCTTTTTACAAAGCCACCTGGTGTGCAGCCTGGCAGTCTGCAGCCTTTCTTTTCCTGGCAAAAATTGATATGATACGCAAAGATTATGAACAGGCGCTGGAGCATATTAATAGCTCAATAGACCGCAATGCCTGCAATAATAAGGCGTATGTAATTAAAGCTGCTGCCTTAAGGAAGCAAAACCGCTTTACCGAAGCTTTAGCAGTGTGCGGGCAGGCGCTCGGAAGAGATACTTTCAACCTTGGAGTCCGGCTCGAAAGTATTTATGCGTATAAGGCAACAGGAGATACTGAAGAGGCTGAAAAGCAAAAGGAACAGCTCCTGGAATTATCACGTGGAGCAGAGCATAACTACCTTGAATATGCACTTGATTTTGCTGCTGCGGGGCTTCATGAGGAGGCTGTATACCTGCTGAGATTTGCGACAAGGCAGGAGCAGACTTTTCCTATGATATACTATTACCTGGGGTGGAATCATTACCGGATGGGAGAAAAAGTATCTGCCCTGGAGTATTTTAAAACTGCAGCTACAGTGGGTGAAGGCGTTTATTTTCCGAACAGGCTCGAGGATATTGCTGTGCTTAAGCTTGCAGCGGAGTTAAATAAAGAAGATGCCAGGGCACCTTATTACCTTGGAAACCTGTGGTATGATAAGCGGCAATACGAAGAGGCAACAGAGGCATGGGAGCTATCGGCAAAGAGGGATGCTGCTTTCCCGACTGTTTTCCGGAACCTGGGCATAGCTTACTTCAACAAAAAGAAGGAGCCGGCCAAAGCCCTGGCACATTTTGAAAAAGCGTTTGAGCTGAACCGGCAGGATGCACGGGTGCTGATGGAGCTGGACCAGTTGTATAAGCGGTTGAATAAAAAGCCGGAAGAGCGCCTGGCGCATCTGGAAAAGCATTTAGCGGTAACAGAACAAAGGGATGACCTGTACCTGGAAAGAGCCGCCCTTTACAATTTTACGGGACAGCACGAAATAGCGTATCAGCTGATCATGGACCGGAAATTTCACCCCTGGGAAGGAGGGGAAGGAAAAGTATCGGGGCAGTATATTTACAGCCTTGTTGAAGGGGCGAAAAAAGATATTGAGCAGGGGGCTTTTGAAGAAGCCATTCAGAAACTGGAACAGGTGCAGGTGTACCCACACAACCTGGGAGAAGGGAAGCTTTCGGGAGCGCAGGAAAATGATATCTTTTACTTCCTGGGAGTAGCCTGTGAAAAGCAGGGCCGGAAAGAAAAAGCCTCTGCCTGGTTTTCCAAAGCAACTGAAGGAACCGGAGAATTAACCGTAGCCATGTTTTACAACGACCAGCAACCTGATAAGATCCTGTACCAGGGACTGGCATTGGAAAAGCTGGGCGGGGAAGAAAAAGCAGGAAGCATTTTCCGGAAGCTTATTGAATACGGAAATACCCACATGGAGGATGATGTGAAAATCGATTACTTTGCTGTTTCTCTTCCTGACTTACTTATTTTTGAAGATGACCTGAAAGTGAGGAACCAGCTCCACTGTCATTATATGAAAGGTCTGGGATTTTTAGGGCTCCGGAAACCGGATGAGGCAAGGCTGGAATTTGAAGAAGTTCTCAAAGGCGATGCCATGCATTTTGGGGCCCAAACGCATCTGAATATGGTGCTGCATCCTGAAATGAAAGAGATCAAAGATTCAGCTTTATAAAATCTCAACTGAGTATAAAAAATAAATATCTGAAATGAAGTGTATCTTCTTCCTGCTGTTTCCCTTCCTTTGGGTACTGCAATTATACGGGCAGCAAATATATAAACTGGATGCCGGTACTGTATATGAGCCCCGCCTGTTATCAGGCCATTTGAAAATGGGGCATCCGGGGCCGGAAGGGAAGGAGATTCTGATCAATAACCGGTACATGACCATAGGAGGGAAGCCGGTAATTCCGGTAATGGGCGAAATGCACTATTCCCGCTACCCCAAAGAGCAGTGGGAGGATGCTATCCTGAAAATGAAAGCCAACGGCATCAACATCATTGCCACCTATGTTATCTGGATCCATCACGAAGAAATTGAAGGACAGTTTGACTGGTCCGGCAATAAGGATTTGCGCTCTTTTCTGGAGCTGGTCCATAAACACGGGCTGTATGCATATCCCCGCATTGGCCCATGGGTGCATGGGGAGGTGCGAAACGGAGGTACCCCGGACTGGATACTGAAGAAAGAATACCTGGCGGACCGCTCCAACGATCCTGTTTACCAGGAGTATGCCGGCCGCTATTACGGGCAGGTGGCAAAGCAGTTGCGGGGCCTTTTGTACAAAGATGGAGGGCCGGTTATAGGAATTCAGCTGGAGAATGAATACAGAAGAGGCGAAGGAGGAATTCCGCATATTTTATGGCTGAAAGAAACTGCCCGGAAACATGGTATAGATGTCCCCATGTACACTATTACAGGCTGGGGAAATGTCAGCCTTCCGCAGGATGAGGTGATTCCCTTATTTGGAGGATACCCTGAAGAACCATGGGTAACAAATTTAAAACCACTGAAAGAGAACAGCAGTTTTGAGTTCGAGTACAGCCGCAACAATGCAGGTATAGGCAATGAAGCCGGAAACCAGGGAGAGCAGGAGCTGGAAAATATATCCCGCTATCCTTATTTTACCTGTGAAATAGGTGTGGGAAACCAGATATCGGAACACCGGAGACCTATTATCGACCCAATTGATGGATTGACTATAGCCACAGCCAAAGTAGGGTCGGGAAGCAATTTGCCGGGCTACTATGTATTTACCGGAGGGTCTAATCCGCCGGGTGTTCTCACCACCATGGAGGAAAACCAGGATGAAACAGCCTACTGGAACGAATATCCTGATATTTCTTATGATTTTCAGGCAGCCATCCGGGAAACAGGAGAGCTGGCACCCTCTTACCATCAGGTAAAAAAGCTGCACTACTTTTTAAAAGAGTTCGGTACTGCGCTTGCCCCTATGCAGGCGGTGATAGCCCCCAAAAGAAATCCTAAAGAAGATCTGCAGTATGCCTTAAGGGTAAAGGACGATGCGGGTTTTCTGTTTGGGGTAAACTATTACAGAGGTGTCCGGAAGCCAACGCATCAGAATGCCAGGTTCCGGCTGAAGTTAAAAGAGGAAACGCTGGAGTTCCCTTCCGGCAAAATATCCATTCCCGACAGTAGTGTGTTCATCTGGCCGGTAAATTTTAATATGAAGGGAGCTTTGCTGAAATGGGCTACCGTTCAACCCCTTGCCCGCATTGAGCAGCCGGGCAGGACCGACTGGTTTTTTTTCCGGAATGATGGAATTGAGGCAGAAGTAAGCTTTGATGCAGCAACAGTTGAAAACCTGGAAGCAGGCAGCGGAAAGATCCGGGAAAAGAACGGGCGGTTTATTATTTCAGATATTAAAGCCGGTGTAAATAATTTCATCTCCTTTACGAATAAAAAAGGAGAGCCGCAGCGGTTGATTATATTAACCGGTGAGGAGGCAGAAAAGGTCTGGCTGCTGGAGGAAGGTGAGAAGGAACACCTTATTATTTCCGATGCTGATCTTTATCTGAATCAGGGTGAGCTCCATATTTTTGGAACATCCGGCAAAATGAACCTTCGGGTGCTGAGCGAAACCTCGGATTTAGGAGTTAGTGAATTCATGACCGGAGTTCAGGAAGATGGTCCTTATCCGCAATTTTCTGTTACAGTTCCTGAAAAAGAGGTGAACATTAAGCCCCGTGCTCTTATGCCACTGGAAAGGGCGCAGTGGTTAAAGCTGTCGGTGGAGAAAATAAGCGATAAAACTGTTTTGTATGATAAATTATTCATAAAGGAATTCAACGCCGGAAATCCTTCGGCCATAAAATCAGCAAAACTGCTGTTGGCAACAGAAGCAGCAGGCAAGGTACAAATTAACGGGCGCTGGCTCAACCAGCAGGTGGAAAAAGGAACGCTCAACAGGCTGGACATAACCGGCTATGTGGAAAAAGGAGAAAACCGGATATTGCTTGATTTTCCTTTTCAGACGGAAGATGCCGCTTTTGCTGCCCGGCTCGAAGTGGAGTACTACAATGCGGATAAAGTGGAATGGTATACCGATCAGTCCTGGCTGACTGCGGAGCAATACATGCCACCCTCAGGATTGAAAAAGGCAGGAGGCTACAAAGCTCCCGAAATTACCACCAGCCGTCAGATAGCCGGCCTGGAGGAAACAGCTGAGTGGGTACTGCCAGTTCCCCGCGATTACGCCCGCGGGCTGAACCAGCTTTACCTCCACATAGATTATTTGGGTGATAAGGCCCAATGCCGTTCAGGGCATCAGCTGGTGTATGATAATTTTAATAACGGAACCCCCTGGAGAATGGAGCTGAAGCGCTTTGGCAACCAACTCGAAGGGCAGGAGCTCCGGATAAAGCTGTTTCCTCTGGAAAAAGACGCTAAAATCGCTTTCGATCCGGGGGTAATGCCCGGCAAAGGCGAAAAGGTGCAAATTCAGGAGCTGAAAGTTGTGCCGGAGTATAAAGTGGTTACCAGCATCAAATAGGCGGGGGATTTTTTAGCAATTACTGTTGCTGTGTGGGATACTGATTGTACTTTATCAGAAAAACACTTTT
Source organism: Cesiribacteraceae bacterium YIM B00369 (assembly GCA_017948555.1). Lineage (GTDB taxonomy): Bacteria > Bacteroidota > Bacteroidia > Cytophagales > Cyclobacteriaceae > Nafulsella. Next base: position 174,143 of record JAFMYY010000002.1, read on the forward strand.
GATTACCTGTAAAATACCTGCAAAAGTTGTCAGGAATTTGTTTTTATTGAAAATAAGCAGTGCGCAGTGGCCCCTGATTTCTGTCAGAAAAATCACCTCCCTAAGATGAACCAGGGGGCTGCTACAAATCAGCTCAATAATAAAGTTTGTTTCATTTTTCAGCCAAAAAGGTCTTTACCTTCCTGGTATTCCTTACTTTGGTTCTTTTTGATTTTTTTTATCTGCCTGAAGTCATATTTAGTATATTCACCTTCCATAAACAGACTGTTCCAGTGCCAGCCATCATTTTCCATCATTCCCAGAAGTAATTTTCTTCGGAACCTTATTTCCTCCAGTTTCATCCGGGTTTCTTTATTCTCCTGTTTAAGGGGGATTTTAAAATGTTTCAGCTTTTCGAGCTCGATGGGGCCAGGGGCATTTTCTGATGGTTTTATAAACGCCTCCTGCAGGGTATGCAGGAAATCTGTTATAGCGTATCTCAGCGGGTATATGTCCTGTTTTGCCGGTTTTACCTCATCAGGAAGATATAATATTAAAATAGTTAAGGCCTCATCAAGTGCAGCAAGATTAATGTAAATACATTCCCTGCGCAGGTGGGAATGAAAATTGTGTAAAACTGGATAGGCAACATGGTTTTGCGATTGCTCCATTATCATTTGGGTAATGGTTTCAAAGTGCTTGGACAGTCTTGAAAAATCTTCTCCATTCCAGGCGTTTAAGAGTATGTCGTCGGGGGAGGTGCCTAAAGAATGTATGTAAACGCTGGTCTGGCGTTTTCTCATTTCTGCCGAAAGAACAGGAACAATGTAGGTGATGCCCAGCGTGAGAATGATGAAGCCGGAAAAGGAAAAAACAGAAACAAAGAGTTTCCACTCATTTCCATTAGGCTGAAAATCTCCCAGCCCCATAGTGGAAAGAACATAGCCCATAAAATAAATTTTGTCCAGAGCTGATGCAGTTACTTTTGTGCTGCTGAGGACCACAGAGGTTGGTGCCGAAATCAGGATAAGAGAACTGCCTACCCACAGCATCAGGAGCCAGCCAAGTAACCAGGCAGAAACTGTAAACATGCCTGCATAGTTGAGCAGTTTGTTTGTTCCTTTTCCCCGACAAACCCAATGAAAAAACCTCCAGAGCCATGCACGTAATCTTTCTGTAACTGAGCCCGTTCCCCTCGGCGCAAGGGTGGTAACAAAAACATCATTTAAAACGAGTCCTACAATAAGTACCCCGGGAATAAAAATCCAATAATTCATTCTTTTTAAAAATTCCGTAATTCTATTTTATATTATACAGGAAAATTTTACCAAATGTTACAACACTAAGTTTTACAGCCTCTGCCCGACAGGGAAATATACCCGGTGCATAAGGATAATGATGAGGCAGACCTTGACTCAGGAGGGAAATGTTTTTCCTCAATTTGTGTTATAGTTACGGTAAAAGTAGTTTTGTTTATTAGAGAAAATACCTGATGGCAGATGTACATGATAAGAAAACAAGAAGTTATAATATGTCCCGCATTAAAGGGAAAGATACCAGGCCTGAACTAAAACTAAGGAAGGCTCTTTTTGCCGCAGGCTTCAGGTACCGCGTTAATGTGAAAAACCTGCCCGGAAAACCTGATATAGTAATGAAGAAATATAAAACAGCTTTGTTTGTTCATGGTTGTTTCTGGCATGCCCATCAGAATTGCAGGTATTTTAAACTTCCATCTTCAAATCAGGAATTCTGGAAGGCCAAAATAGGGGGGAATGTGGAGAGGGACAAAAGAAATGTAAAATCCCTTGAAGACCAGGGCTGGAATGTTATAGAGGTGTGGGAATGTGAATTAAAAAAGGATAAATTTGAATCCACTATTTCACAACTGAAATTGAAATTAAAGGAAAATATGGCCCGATAAAAGGTCAAAAAGCGATAATTTTGAAAAAGCATCAGCCATTTTCTTTTTCAGGAAGAGGAAGATAAAGGAATTCAGAATGTACCGGGGAAAGCAGGGACAGTACAGATTTTTTCATTAACAGATTAACCGGCAGGCGCCAGTATGCACAGGAACATTGTGCAGGCAGGCTGCCATAACAGAAATAAGCTTTATTCCTTTTACAGGTATGCTCAGGAACAGGAAGTTTTGAAAGAAGGCCGCACTTAGCTGAGATTTTAAAAAGGAATTAATTAACAGGATTATAAAAAAATGATACAAAAAGACAGCTTCAGATTTATTGATTTGTTTGCAGGCGTCGGCGGTTTTCACCTGGCAATGCACAGTGTTGGAGGCAACTGCGTGTTTGCTTCTGAAATAGACAAATTTGCAAGAGTAACCTATGAAGCTAACTTCCGGAACATATCGCCGGATTTATTTGATAAGGGGCTGTTTAATGCGGATATAACAGATCCGGAGCTTGATTATTCCACAATACCTGATTTTGATGTTCTTTGTGCCGGCTTTCCTTGCCAGCCTTTCAGCCATGCCGGCCATAAAAAGGGTTTCTCCGATACCAGAGGTACCTTATTTTTTAATATTGAGGAAATTGTACGGACAAAGATCAGGCTCAATAAAGAAGATCAGTCAGTTAAGATTCCGAAGGTTCTGTTCCTGGAAAATGTAAAGGGACTCAGGGGGCATGATAAAGGAAGAACGTATGCCACAATCAGGCAGAAGCTGGAGGAGCTGGGATATACGGTAAGGGAAGAGGTGCTGAACAGTAAGTATTTTGGTGTTCCTCAGAACAGGGAAAGAATTTTTATTATTGCCTGGCATACAGATACCGTAAGTGCAGATGATTTCTGCTTTCCTTATGGAATCGATGATGAGGGAAACCCTATTTATGAAAAGGAGGAGAGGGAAATACGTTCAGCTACGGTTACGGTTGGCGATATTTTACTGCCCGATGAGGAACTTCTGGAGCTGGAAAAGCAGGAAGGAAGGGAATATACCATATCAGAAAAACTGTGGGAAGGGCATCAGAGAAGAAGAGTGGAGCATAAGGAAAAGGGAAATGGCTTTGGTTATTCTCTCTTCAAAGATGACTCTCCGTATACCAGCACTATATCTGCCCGGTATTATAAAGATGGCTCCGAAATCCTGATAGATCAGAGCCGGCTGGATAAAAGGCCGAGGAAATTACATCCTCTTGAGGCTGCCAAGCTGCAGGGATATCCCGCCGGAAGAGAAAATATTAACGGATCGCGATTTGTTATACCTGTATCCAACAACCAGGCGTACAAACAGTTTGGCAATTCGGTTTCTGTTCCGGTTATAAGAACATTAGCGGCAGAAATTGTCCGGCAACTGTTACAAAAGTAAATCAGAAAGATTTTAACTTCAGTTTACTAATTATGCTAAAGAATCTCCGGGAATTTACCAGCGAAGTAAGAGCACTGCTTTCAGAAGAAATACCTAAGGTTAAGGAAATTAAATTCACTGAAAGTTTTAAAGCCGGATTCAGGGAGGTTTCCGAAGCGCGGGTTGAATTCCATGAAAGTTTTGCGAAATTCCAGACTGCCAAGGGCCAGTACATACTTGCGCCATCAGTCTGGTTTTATGTTTCTGCTCTTCTGGCACCTTTGCTCAGGGAATTAATACAGTATAAAAAACAGGCTGAAAGTATTTTTGAAGAAGCTGGCCTTAGTGAGCATGATGCATTCCAGGACTGGACGGGAAAAACTCTGGATAAGTGATAAAATGGCTGTTAGTCAAACCTCGCATTCCTGGTAGCCGGAGGATCCCGTTTTACTTTCAGCCAAAGGTTCCGGCCGGATATTCTTGTGTGGGAAAAGAAGGGAATAATGATTTTGGATGCAAAATATTACTGTCCTGCCCTCAAGGAAAACCATGCCTGGGGAGTTCCCGGAAACCCCGATGTTGGCAAACAGATTTTATATGAGAAGATACTGTCGGAAAAGTTTGTTATAAAACTGAATGCTTTTATATTTCCAGTAATGGGTAGTGTTGCAGAAAATGCGCTGTACTATCTGTTAAAATACTGCCCGGTGAAAATACTGTTACTATAAATGAAACAGGTCTGGCCCCTGTCGATTATTTTTTTGTACCGGCACATGCACTTTTTAAAACTTTTCTCAGCGATTCCAAAGTAAGGATTCATATTTATGAAACAGGAACTGCTAACGCTTCTGTGTGACGTTTTACGGCTCAATATTGTTTCTGAAAATGCCTTCAAAACAAGGTTTATAGGCTTTAAAGCGGAATTCTACCTTAAATATCTCCTTCAGGGAAAAGGATATCCCCTTTTGCAGGGAGGATTTTTAATTCCGCCTGTTGGGAGTACACTGAAAACTGCCCTGGACCATTCCATTTATTTTACGGTAATCAGTTCCCTGGAAAACAGGCAGGTTTATGAGGAATTGTATAAAGGGCTTGCGCAAAAGATATCTGTTAAAACATACCTGATTGTTTATGAAAATGATGAGGCGAAGTGGACTAAGGAAAAGGCTGCTGAGGGAGTAACTCTTTCCTGTCCGGAGTTCCGCTGCTATGAGTTCCGGAACGGCGGGTTTAAACAACCTGGGGAAGGGATTGAGCCACTTCTCAAAAACTTTAAGAGTACAGGGAGACCCCCTGTTCCTGAGGAGGTAAGTAAAGGACTTGTTGATTTTTCTGTGCGGCAGCTGGGCTTTGCAGATATTCAGGATCTGAAAGATCTTTATGTTCAGAGGCTTGTTTTTGATTTCTTTCTTGGAGTGAGAAAACAGAGGGGACTTCCACTGGATATAGATCTGGTTTTCCGGAAGGGCAATCAGTATTATCTGGCTGAGGTTAAAGAGAAAGACCCGGCAAGAAGTGAAAAAGGCTTTGGAATGGATTTACACCGGATTAATGATATTAAAAAGATTCAGGACCTGACAGGGCTGCCTTACTATCTTTTTATAAGAGAAATTGATAACCAGATTGACAGGAATTTTGTGGCATGGAAGGTAATAAGCATAGATAATTTTCTTCGGGCTGTACAGAATAAGAAAGAGGTTGAAGGAGGTTATGGTATGCGGTCCCGTTCCTCGCATAATGCAACAAAAATCTGTGGGTACGGACATTTCCGGACTTATGAATAGTAATTAATGAATCTGGTAATACACCTTCCAAAATAACGGTGCTATAAGCATGGGAGAGGTGCAGGATTAGTTCGTCCAGCGGTTTACAAAACGGTTAAACTCATCCTTGTACTGCTCACTTACTGTTATGGTTTTGTCCTCAATAAGTACTGAGTTTCTTGTAATGGCATTAATCCTGTCCAGCGACACAATAAAGGAGCGGTGGATACGCATAAACCGGCGGGACGGAAGCTTTTCTTCCAGCGATTTTAAACTGCTCAGCGACAGGAGCGGGTGGGGGGTATTCCGGAGGTATACTTTTACATAGTCTTTAAGTCCCTGAATGTAAAGTATATCCTGATAAGCCACCCGCACGAGCTGGTACTCCACTTTTAAAAACAGGTAATCATCCTCCGGTTCTGTGGTTTTGATGCCGGCAGGGGCGGCCGGAACCTGTTCGTTTTGCGCAAACAGTTTTGCATATGCACGGGCTTTATTGGCAGCGCCCAGGAATTCCTCATAGCTGAAAGGTTTAAGGAGGTAGTCGAGCGCATCCACCTTATACCCTTCAAGGGCATACTGGTTAAAGGCAGTGGTAAAAATAATGCGCGGGCCTTTAAGATTTCTGCCACGGTCAAGCACCCTTGCCAGTTCAATGCCCGTAAGGTCGGGCATCTGAATATCCAGAAAGATCAGGTCCACTTCCAGTTCATGGAGACCCCGTAAGGCCTCTACAGCATTGTCGTAGCGGGCTGCCAGTTCAAGAAAAGGAGTTTGCTCAATGTAGGCGCAGGTCATGCCCAGGGCAAGAGGTTCATCATCAACTGCTATGCATTTTAGTTTCATGCGACCCGGAGGCTTAATTTAACCAGAAATTCTTTGGTGGCTATGCCATCACTTACTTCGATACTGTATTTGCCGGGGTACAGAAGGTCCAGCCGCCGGCGGGTATTTACAAGACCAATGCCGTTGCTTTCTTCCAGCACCAGTCCCTGCCTTGTAAATATCGGGTTTCGCACTAATAATTGCAATTGCCCTTCTTTTTGTTCAAGGATTATCGCAATCCGGCTTGCCTCCAGGGCGCTTACTCCATGCTTGAAGGCGTTTTCCACGAAGGGAAGAAACAACATGGGGGCAATCAGAATGTCCCTCACTGCCTCCGGTTTTTCAAAACAAACAGTTACTTTATCCGAGAGCCTGAGCTGCATCAGTTCAATGTAATCCTGCAGAAAGGAGATTTCCTGGCTGAGGAGGGTGGTGTCCTTCTGCGTTTCATAAAGCACATAGCGCATCATGCGCGATAATTTATGTACAGCCTTACGGGCAAGCTCCACATTGCTATGGGTAAGGGCATAAATGTTATTGAGGGTGTTGAAAAAAAAATGCGGGTTGATCTGGGCTTTCAGAAACAGCAGTTCTGAGCTGATCCTCTGTTGTTCAAGATCCTGCCTGACCTGAAAATCTTTTTGCCATTTTTGGATGGCACTTACGCTGGTGCTTATTCCGGAAACCAGGAATGCTACCAGCAGCAGAAAGGTATTGAACCAATGGCTGCGAGGTAAAGGAGGCCGGCTGCCTCCTTCAGGCCGGAAAGCCCTGTACATAAGCTCAGGTAAATTAAGCCAGAGATCAACCATCTGGATCAATAACATTAAAGCAAAGGAAATGGCCAGCAGTACTACAATAAACCAGCTTGTTTTATTCCGGAATAGAAGCCGGGGTACGAATACCTGGGAATTCAGGTAAAAAACGGCAACCAAAAGGCAAAACAAAACCGCCTGTTTTACCCAGAATTCCGGAGGTAAAGTAACCTGCCATGATAGGGGGTGGAAGAGGAGGAGCATAAACCCGAGGAGTATCCAGATGAGTATATGAATAAGCGGTTTTATGTAAGGCCGGTAAAATGCGGGGGCCATAAGGAATACAGTTTTTTTCTAAACATACTACTAACTTCCCGAAATGCCCAGCCCAAACTGCCAAATGGCCGGATTTACCGACAGATGCCTCTTTTAATTCCATGAATAAGTCCTGGACAGTTTAAGATCTCTGGAAGGAGCTTTTATCGGATGAAATCCACGGGTGGTCGTCATTTTCAGGCAACCGATCTATTTCTTAAGAAAGGCAACTAAAAACAGAGTACTTTTGCCTCTCCGGATTCCCAAATATAAATAGAACTGAAATGAGAAAAGGCATTATTAAACTATTTACCATGCTGCTTGTCCTTACAGGCTGGAGTTTTTCCTACGGGCAGAGGCCTGCCGGTGGCCCGCCGCAGGGAGGCCGCCCATCCGGGGCACCACAGGAAACCGGCTATAAAGCGAATGGTTATGGAAAAATCAGTGGGACCGTAATGGATGGGGAAACAAATACGCCGGTCCCTTATGTAACTGTTGCCCTGCTGGACCCAAATACCCAAAAGCCGCTGGATGGTACTGTAGGCAATGAAAAGGGAGAGTTTTCTATAAAGAATATCCCGGCGGGGACCTATATTGTGTCTGTTACCTTTTTAGGATACGAAAAAGTGGATAAAGCAGGAGTTGAAATTACTGAAAAAGGAAATAATATTGACCTGGGGCAAATTACTTTGAATCCTGAAGCAAAACAGCTGAATGAAGTAAGGGTGGAAACCCAAAGGGCCCTTATTGAAGAAAAAGTAGACCGTACTATTTACAATGCAGAGATTGACGAAACCACCCGCGGTGGCGATGCTACAGATGTTCTGCGGAGGGTGCCTCTTTTGTCCGTTGACCTCGACGGCAATGTAACTCTAAGAGGGAGCCAGAATATCAGGGTCCTTATTGATAATAAGCCGTCGGCAATAGCAGCCAGCAGTGTGGCAGATGCCCTGAAGCAGATTCCGGCCGACCAGATAAAATCCGTAGAGGTTATCACTTCCCCTTCGGCAAAATATGATGCGGAAGGAACAGGAGGGATTATCAACATTATCACTAAAAAGAATAACCTGCAGGGAGCCTCCTTAGGTGTTGACGTAAGTGCCGGTTTACGGGGATCGAACCTTGGCCTTAACGGAACCCTGCGTCGCGGAAGAATGGGCCTTACTCTTGGCGGCTTTGGCAGGGCGGGGTATAATATTAAAGGAAGCTTTGAAAATCAGCAGCTGACTGAACAGCCGGACGGAAGTCTGATCAGGACTGTTCAACAAGCTGATACACGCAATAACATGATTTTTGGCCGCTATAATCTGGGCTGGGATTATGAATTTAATAAATATAACTGGCTCTCGGCTTCTGTTAATTATGGCACCTTTAATTTTATAAACTCTCAGAATGGCTTATTAACCAGAACTTACTTGGGGAACAGCCTGCTAAACCAAAGCCTGAGAGATGTGGATGTAACGAATTTATCCGGAACGGTGGATCTGAACCTTAATTACATCCGCACTTTTGTAAAGCCCCGCCAGGAACTGAGCCTAATGGCCCTGTATAGCCGGAATAACCGTACCAACGATTTTGTGAATAAGATATTGAATGAAGATTCTCATGCTGTAATGAGTCGCCTGAAAAATGAAAACCCAAGCTACAATCAGGAAATTACCGTACAGGCAGACTTTATCAACCCGATTGGTGATGGCGAAAAGCAGATGATTGAGTTTGGAGCCAAAAACATTTTGCGGAGAGTTTCCAGCGATTTTCAATACTACGAAGCCGGCCCGGAAGGTAATTATACTCCTGTAAATAACCGCCAGCTGGGTAATGTTTTTGACTACGACCAAAACGTTACGGCAGCATATGTTACCTATACCCTTAATTTTCTGGAACATTACAGCCTTAAGCCGGGCCTGAGGTATGAGTATACCACCATTACTGCAAACTTTCAGGACGAGCAGGAAGTAAATATTCCTGAGTATGGCCTTTTTGCTCCGGGTATTAACCTGTCCAGGAAACTGAAGAACGGGAATATGATTAAAGCTGCCTACAGCCGGAGGGTTCAAAGACCTTCGCTGCAGTTCCTGAATCCTAACCTGCAGGCTGCAAATCCGCTGGATATTACGCAGGGAAATCCTGAACTGGAGCCGGAATTCACTAATAATTACGAAATCTCCTACAGTACTTTTGTTAAGAACACCTCCCTGAATTTTTCCGGATTTATGCGAAATACCTCCGGCTCTATTCAGCCGCTCCGCACCACCCTCGGGCAGGATACCATTTTCACCACCTTTGACAACATAGGCCAGGAAGATGCCTATGGACTTAGCATATTTGCTAACCTCAATTTAAGTAACAGGTTCACGCTTAACGGCGGGCTTGACTCTTATTACGCGGTGCTGGACAATAATGTGGCGGATCCGCTCTTTGCTGCCAGTAACCGTGGCCTGGTAGTTAGCGGGCGTATGTTCGGGAACTACACCTTTGCCAAAACCTGGGGAATTCAGTTCTTCGGTTTTTACCGTGGCCGCCAGGTGCAGCTGCAGGGGCACCAGTCAGGTTTCGGAATTTACAGCCTGAGCCTTAAAAAGGACTTCAATGATAAAAAAGGAAGTATTGGCTTTGGCGCTGAAAATTTCCTGTCCTCCTATATGGCCAGACGCACAGAAATTAATTCACCGCTAATCAGCCAGGAGAGTGCCAACCTCATGTACAATACAAACTTTAAAATTAACTTCAGCTATCGCATAGGAAAGCTTAATGCCGATCCGAAGCAAAGAAGAAAGCAAAGATCTATCGAGAATAATGATTTGAAAGAAGGAGGTAGCCAGACAGAAGGAGGAATACGCTAGAGGCCGCCAGCTGTTTTCTTAAAATAATATAAAGAGGGAGTTCTATAAAGAGCTTCCTTTTTCTATTTAAGTGGATCCGGTGGGGGGATATTAAATTTTATATAGAAAATGATAAACTGAATTCGATCGATAGCAATGAGAAGAAAAAAGTATCAGGATGTTTTACAGAAAATAGAGAAATATAATTTGCCTGCTATCCCGGAAAAACTCAATGCGTGAAATATAGAGTGGATTTGTTACACAACAAATTCCCGGCTCATTATCTTTTTAAAATCCATTTATCCAACATCATAAAAATTTAAACCCTTGTTCCTGTTGTATATAGGCCACAGGTTTGCTGCATTCTGCTTCAGGAAAAAAAGGTTAAATTCCTTATTTATTACGCTTTATTGAATAAAAAGGATGATGGTTGTAGCATTGTATCCTGATAATTCAATAAATCTTAATTATGAAAAAACAAATTTTCATCCTTTTTGCACTCCTTTTGATTGCCGGGAGCAGCTTTGCCCAAAGTGGCTTTAATTCTGAAAATTTAAGGATTGGAGCAGGTTTTAATTATGCATCTGAAATATCGACTGCAGGATTAAGCCTTACAGGTATCTATGAGTTTAGCCCACAATTGGAAGGCTCAGTTCAATTCACCCACTTTTTTGAAAAAGATTATGTAAAATGGTCTGTTTTTGACTTTGATGGGCATTATATATTCCATTCAGTTAACCCTACATTCAATGTATATGGTCTTGCAGGCCTTGCGATTACCAGGTATACCCTTACAATTCCTGCACAATCCTTTTGGGGAGTGGAAATACCGGAGACTTCGGATTCCGGATCGAACATTGGTCTTAATTTAGGAGTAGGCGCTAATTTAGGTTTAACAGAGCAACTCAATCTGGCACCGGAACTCCGGTATACAATTACAGATGGAGGCTATGTGAGATTTGGAGCCACTCTGCAGTATATGTTCTGAAATATTTCTTCATTTTGAAATACAAAAATCCCCGGAGGTATAATCCGGGGATTTTTTGATTATAAATAAAACAGAGTTACAGTTCTTCTTACTTCATCAGCTTAAACTTTTCCATACTTTCAGGGCCCTGCAAAATCAGCAAATAAATGCCGGCCGGCCAGTTGTTATGGTTCAGTTTCCAGAGGTGTTTGCTTCTTTCAGTTCCTGTGGTGAACACTGTTTCAGCCACTTTGCTGCCGTTAAGATCATAAATCCATGCTTTCAGTGTTCCCTGCTGTTCCACTGCCGGGAATTCGAGCCATAAGCCTTCCTGCGACAGAAAGTTAGGCCAGACAGCGAAACCTTCAGTTACTTTCAATTCTTCTTTTTGCTGCTTAGTGCGGCTGGTGGTACTTGTAACCGGATCGTTAGAATACCTTACAAGATCTTTCCGGTCCGCTTCATAGTTGCCTGTTTCAAAACCAGTGCCTTTACTGCTGATATCGCCTTTGTAAATGGCAAGAGCCCCTTCTTCATCCGCAAACTGGTTGTTTTCATCACCACAATTGCCCACCTTATCCAGTTTAATTTCATGATCAATACCTGCAACCATTGGGTCGCCCACTTTAAAGGTTTCTCCAGGCTGCAGTTCCCCGTACAGGTTTATTGAAATGCAGGAAATATCATCCGGACCAAAGCCTGTTAATACATGGTCGTCTAATTGAGCCGGGTAGTTACCGGTATTTGTAATTTCCACATATTCGAGATCATTGTCAATGGTGTTTTCCTCTGTAATACCTACATTGTAATCCGTAATTTCCAGAGTAACCTCAAAACGTGTGCTATTTGCTTCGTAAGCACCCTTATCGGCCTGGCCGCCCTCAGGGCGAAGAAAACCTCTGGCATCGAAATTATTTCCGGTAGTATTGGTTCCTTTATTCAGAGCCGGACTATCGGCCTGTAATGAGCGTGTTGGCACCGCTTCGTCGTCGTTTTGGTTCAGGCCGTTGAGTTTAGGGTTAATTCCTCTTTTTCCTTTACCAATCTCATCTCCCTCTTTGGTGCGAAAAGCACCGGAGGCATTTTTGGTTCCTACCAGGTTATAGCCTTCGGATGTAAAGGTTTTTCCTCCTTTGTTATCATAAAAGTCAGTGCCTGGCTGAGTACCATCCTCAGTATCATCACCGGCCCTGTTATAAGCTATAATGTTGTTTTTTAAGGTCGTCGATCCTTCAGTAACTTCTTCGCCATCAATGAAGCGGGCGTGGGCAATACCACCGCCGGAACCGCCTTCTCCGTCTTCGCCGCGCTCACCACCATTTACGCCTGCAGCCCCGCTGGTGGGGTCACCGCCTGTATTTTCACTTATGGTGCTGTTGGTCAGCCTCAGGATACCGGCATTATAAATGGCTCCTCCATTGCCACCGTTGCCGCCACGGCCTCCGTCTGCCGGTTCGCCATCGGACTGCCCGGGAGCAGGGCTGCCGCCATCACCTGTACCGTTGCCGGAAAAAGTAGCCCTGTTAATGGTAACATCAGCATCATTCCCTATGTAAACAGCTCCGCCATTGCCACCGCTGCCGCCGTTGCCACCATCTGTCAGGTTAATGGAGCTGGCAGGAGACACACCATTTCCACCGCTCTGTGTAAAATTGCTGCTGAAGGTTACCTGGTCCATATTTACAATAAGGCCTGCTCCGATACGCAGGGCACCACCATCTTTTCCATCTTCGCCGTTAATACCGTAGGATCCTGAATTATCAGGATTTCCGTTATTGCCTGCCCGTGCCGTGCCACCGGTAAAGTGGATACGCTCAATAGTTACCGTACCGCCTGAAACGATATCCAGGATGCGGTCATTCGGGCTTATGGTAATGGTTGGGCCCGGTGTTCCGGTTCCCTGCAGGAGGAGGGAATTAAAACTGCCATTTAGATCGAGGTCTCCATAGCTGTTTTCATCCTCATAAGTATTAGCTTCCACATCCGGGGCAACCCTTGAGAGAGTGTAATTACCTGAATTACCACCAGGTAAAAAACCCGGAATTACAATTGTAACATCAAGGCCATCGCTGGCATTTGCTTCGTCAATGGCTGCTCTGAGGGTACAGCGGCCGGCTTCATCTTCACAAACTCCGTCGCCGGGATTTGCATCACGGGCGTTGCTGTCGTCATTGGCATCTGTTACGATAAATTTTACGTTTTGGGCAACAGCAGGGGCAGCTGTTCCAAAAACCAAAAAGAATAAAAAAAGCAGTAAATTTTTGTGCATTTTTACAATGGTTTGTTTGTTAAAAAAAAGTTTTCAGCTTAAAAAAAAGTGAAAAGACAAGGGGATTTGTCTCACTATTAAGAACTTAATGTAATAGTAAGTGCTCCCGGAAAAAAAAAGTTTGGCTTACGGGCAATCCTTTTCATGAAATCAGAGGGAGCTGAACAACCAGGCGTTGTTCCTGCGCAGGTATGAACCGGCAGGAGCAGCATTCGGTGCAGCATTAAGCTTCTGCAGCAATACGCAGCCTGATTGGATGAAAAAATTATTGTTTGCTGTTTCTGCAGCACCTGATGTGCTGCAGTAAACCTTGTATCAGCCAGGAGAGGCGGGAAACCTGCTGGTGGCAGGTGGGTATGGGATTGAATATTTTCAGTAGACCTTATTTATCCATTTAGTGATTTTCGATGTTGCAACAAGGATGTAATAAATATTGTCATTCTTCCTTTATTCCATATTTAAAAAGTAAAGCTTATTTCGGGTTTTGAAATTTTATTACCTCAATACTCATTTTGTTAAGAGGCTTGGTCAGGAAATCACGGACATCCTCATGCAGTTTGGAATTTTTAATATCATTTTCATCTACAGATGAAGAAAGAATATAGAGGGTGCAACTTTCCCTTACGTCTTTTGGAAATTCACGGTAGGCTTTAAGAAAATCCCAGCCATCAAAGGAAGGCATATTTAAATCCAGGAAAATAAATTCAGGAAATTCTTCTGAACCGGCCAGAGATTCAAGTTCGGTTAATGCTTCCTGCGGATTGGTGAAAGACCTGACGTCAGAAGTAAAATTGTTAAATTTTAGTAAATTCTCTGTATAAAAAATCGACATTTCCTCATCATCAATAACCCATGCTCTTTGGCAATATGTTTTATCCATAGAAATTTTGTATAAGTTTTGATATTGAATAACAATATAATATTAAACGTTCCGCTAAAAAAATATAGTTGGTAATAATACTTTTTTTGGTGGGTAATATTTGAGGGAATAAGGTTGCCTTTTATGTTTACTTTTTGATGAAAGAAGCGGAAATAAAAAATGCTGCAGGAATAGTGGTAATCAGCGTTTGAATATTGAAAGAAGACTTTTCATCCATTTTCACCTGCTCAAAGGTAGACAGGAATTTAAAGCCAATCACTACCGGGATATTTATGTCGGGCAAAATGAGTTTCAGGGTAGCAGTTCAATTATTTTTTCAGCTGCTGATCTGAATCAGGAGCTTATCTTCCCGGTACGGACCATCAGGAGATTTTCCGCAGCTTCAACGTTCCGGTTTATCTTTTTTTGTGCAAAGGTTTCAGAGATGGGCATGATTCTGGTAAACAGTGGCCTGGTGCCGTGAGAGGGTTGGCTTTGAATTTACGCTGCCAGCTAAGGCACCTGAATTATCTGCGGAAGAAAAATAATTTACTGATAGTGTAGTCTGCTTTCTGCTGTTACTTCTTTTTTTAGCTGAAACAGGTGAATGATATCAGGGGGAGAGTTGTTAAAGCTATGTAAATTGCAAAAGATTTGCAGTAATCTGTTCCCGGGATGTAAATGTTAATATTTATTGAATTCCCGGAATTTATATATATAAAAAGAGCAGCCATTTTGTTTTATGACTGCTGTAGTTAAAGAGAAAAAAATAATATGTCAACAACACAAAAGAATATTCCTTATTCTGTTTTAGAGCTGGCAAGTGTTGCCAGCGGCGATACTCCCGCTGATACTTTTAAGAACAGCCTTGATCTTGCTCAAAAAGCCGAAAATATGGGTTACAAGCGCTTCTGGCTGGCGGAGCACCATAATATGATCAGTATTGCCAGTTCTGCCACTTCAGTGCTTATCGCTCATATTGCAGGAGGCACAAAGAAAATAAGAGTGGGTTCGGGCGGAATAATGTTGCCTAATCATTCGCCCTTAATTGTGGCGGAGCAGTTTGGTACCCTGGGGTCTTTATTCCCTGACCGCATTGATCTTGGTGTGGGCAGGGCACCGGGAACAGATCAGGTAACGGCAAGGGCAATCCGCTCCGACAGAATGCAGGCAGTATACCAGTTTCCGGAAGAAATAAACCAGATACAGCAATACTTCTCCGATAACAGGGGCGCCAAAGTGAGGGCTACTGTTGCCGAAGGGGTGGATGTGCCCATCTATATATTAGGTTCCAGTACGGATAGTGCTCACCTGGCAGCAAGGAAAGGGCTTCCTTATGCTTTTGCAAGCCATTTTGCACCAGCCCTTTTATTTGAAGCTTTAAATATATATCATAACGAATTCCAGCCATC
Organism: Cesiribacteraceae bacterium YIM B00369; assembly: GCA_017948555.1. Classification (GTDB taxonomy): domain Bacteria; phylum Bacteroidota; class Bacteroidia; order Cytophagales; family Cyclobacteriaceae; genus Nafulsella. Next base: position 189,410 of record JAFMYY010000002.1, read on the forward strand.
GGAACACCTGAAGGAGCCCTATACTATTGCCTGCATAAATGTAATTGCGGCTGAAACTGACAGGGAGGCTGAGCGGATTTCAACAACCCTGATCAGGATGATGCTGGGTGTAATGACCAATAATATTGATTATATGCAGGAGCCTGTAGATATGAACACGGAGTTACGTAATCTGTGGGAAAACTCTGCTTTTCAGCGAATGCTGAAGTATGCTTTTGTGGGGAGCAAGGAAACCGTGCAGCAAAAAACTGAAGATTTTATAAAGCAAACCGGTGTAAATGAAGTAATGGTGGCCTCTCACATATATCATCATGAAGACCGCGTAAATTCTTACAGGATCTTTTCAGAGATTATGAGAGGGTTATAAAGGCTCAAAAGCTCAGCTGAAGCTGCAAAGGATGAGTATTTCTTTTCTTACTGCTGAGGATGTGTCGTGTGATAAAGGAAAGAGCTTCCGGTTACTGTTAAAAAAAACAAAAGCAGGATTTTTCGAAGAAAGATCCTGCTTTTTCATTACTGTTAAAAAGAACTACCGGCTGATTTTAGGATTGTCCTTAATGCCGTTTTCTAATTCATCTTTTATTTCATTGGTGGCATCCTTAAACTCCCGGATGCCTCTGCCTAAACCACGGGCCAGTTCCGGTATCTTTTTAGCACCAAAGAAAATCAGGATTACTAAAAGGATAAGCAGAATTTCATATCCTCCCATATTACTCAGGAATAATAAAGTTTGCATTGATGTCTGTTTTTAAATTTGATTATACTAATATCTGTAAAAGTTTTGATTACTAATGCGTTACAATTGATAAATTTTTTTCCGATTTTTTATTCATATCCAGCCTGAGGCTTAATATAATTAATAATTGCAAAGACAGAAGAAGATAATTTATTAAATAAATTTTGATCAGGCTGTTGTAAGCTGTGTCGGTTTCCCTTCTGCAGCAGCCTTGTTTTTTTGATCCTCCCTGTGGGGCTGGCTTGTTATCAGCAACAAAATAAAGGTAATAGCCGCATTTACCACGATGAGCTCAAAGCCCATGGCATAGCCTGTCCAGGCTATGGAGTTGCTGTCGAGCAGGTAGGTAAGGGCAGGTGATACAATGCAGAAAAGGGGTACCAGCCTGTCAGCTACCTCGCGTTTATTTGCCATGCCAAACGCGAAAAGTCCCAGCAGCGGACCATAGGTATAACCTGCGGCTTTAAAGATGGCATTTACCACGGAGTCGTCGTTAAGGATGCGGAAGACCAGAATCACCAGCAGCATAATAGCTGAAAAAACGACATGGACCGTATGGCGGGTGCGCACCAGCTGAGGGTCGTTTTGGTTTGCCTTTTTATCGAAATTCAGGAAATCGACACAAAAGGAAGTGGTTAAAGCAGTGAGTGCCGAATCGGTAGTGGCAAATGTAGCTGCCGTTAAGCCGAGCATGAAAATAATAGCAGGCAGGAGGCTAAGGTGGTTCAGGGCAATTTCCGGAAAAAGGTGGTCAGGAGTTCTTAATGCACTCACATCTATGCCTTTGGCAGCAGCATACTGGTACAGGAGTGCGCCCACACTAAGGAAGAAAATGTTCATAAATACAAACACCACCGTAAAGGTTAGCATGTTCTTTTGGGCCTCTCCAATGTTTTTGCAGCTTAAATTCTTCTGCATCAGGTCCTGATCAAGCCCGGTCATGGCTATGGTTACGAAAATACCGCCAATAAAATGCTTCAGGAAATGGCTTTTGCTTTCCATAAAATTCTCCCAGAAGAATATTTTTGAATAGGAACTCTCCTTAACTGCTTCAAAGGTCCGGATAAGATTCATATCTAAACTATCAGCAATAAACCAGATGGAGAGAAGTACGGAAGAGAGCAGGAAAACAGTTTGAAGGGTATCGGTAATTACAATGGTTTTCAGGCCACCGCGGTGGGTATAAAGCCAGATAAGCAGCAGACATGCTGCAACGGTAAATCCAAATGGTACTTTCCAGGCATCGAAAATAAATTTCTGCAATACAATAGCTACCAGGTAAAGCCTGAAAGCAGAGCCGATAACGCGGGAAATCAGGAAGATCATAGCCCCGGATTTATAGCTCCAGTAGCCCATGCGTTTCTCCAGGTAAGTATATATGGAGATCAGGTTCATGCGGTAATATAGCGGCAGCAGTACTTTGGCTATCAATACAAAACCTACGGCATTCCCCAGAACAAACTGGAAATACCCAAAGCTGCTGTTAACCACCGCCCCCGGTACCGAAATAAATGTAACACCGGAAAGAGCCGTGCCGATCATTCCGAAGGCTACAAAATACCATTTGGAGTTCCTGTTGGCAATAAAGAAGCTGGAGTTATCGGATGCACCTTTTGAGGTAAAGTAGGATATGCCCAGCAGCAGGGCAAAATACCCCACCAGAAATAACAATAAGACAATTGGAGTCATGCAGCTATTTTTGAATATAAATTTAAATAAAGTATAAGATTTTCAATGCTCCCTGAAGGGCCTGCTAATCAAATATAGAAAGGCTTTTTAATAGGCCTTTCCTGCTGATAAAGCTAGTTAAACTATTCAATATCATGCGGTTCCGGAATGGAATTAATGACTAAAATACTGATGCTGTAAGAAAATAATTGAAATAGAAGTTTCTGTGGAATTATCTTATACCTGCCCTGATAAAAAAAGGCCTCCTGAAAGCAGGAAGCCTGTTGTTATTTGGAGCTCTGTTGCACGATTTTTAAGCTTACTAAATCAATTACCTGAGATTGTGTAACAAAGGAAGCGGTTTTTTTTAAACCAGGGAAAAGGCATATAACATCTCACGGCCAATCTGCCTTACCCTTTCGCTGTATTTTCCAGCTTCCTCAGGGGTGTCATCAAAATTTTTAGGGTCATCATAAGTAACAGGCAGGCGCAGTTCCGTGCCGGGTACCAAGGGGCAGTTCTGGTCTGCATCTGAGCAGGTCATTACCGCGCAAAAGCCGGAGGCAGGGTTGGCCGGATCGTCAAACCTTTTCGACCAGGCTTTCAGTGGAATGGAAGCTTCAGCATATTTTACTTCATAAACAGGATTGGTGCCCTCCTCTGAGGAGCTGATCTCAAAGCCTGCTTCCTGCATTGCTTTTACAGCCCTGGGGTTAAAAGCTGTGGCTTCGGTGCCGCCTGAAAAGCAGGACACCTCTTTTACATTATAATAAGCTGCTGCTGCCTGTGCCCATATCTGGGACAGATGACTCCTGCGGGAATTATGGGTACAGATAAAATTGAAGTGGGCTGGTTTGCCTTCTGCTATCTTATTGCGGGTATAGCCGGCGAGTTTAGCGAGCAATTGTTTTCTTTCGTCCGGTATCTGCCCGAACTCCTGTTCAAGCTGCCGGGTATAGGTGTTCAGTTGAGGTAATAGTTCCATTTTAAGTAGTAGTGAGAGGTGAGTATTGCATTACAATTCATTCTTATCATACAGCTTCCGCTTTAGCCAAAAGGCGACATTTACAAGGGCAATCAGCACAGGTACTTCTACCAGCGGTCCTACCACCCCTGCAAAAGCCTGGCCGGAATTTATGCCAAATACCCCGATGGCTACCGCAATGGCCAGCTCAAAATTATTACCTGCGGCAGTAAAAGATACGGCAGCATTCTTTGAGTAATCTGCACCAACAGCCCTGCCTGCGAAAAAGGTAAACAGGAACATGATTGCAAAGTAAATTACCAGAGGAATGGCAATCCGGAAAACATCCACAGGGATGCTTACTATAAGATTTCCTTTCAGGCTGAACATTACCAGAATGGTAAAGAGCAGCGCTACCAGGGTAACTGGGCTGATTGCCGGGATAAACTTTTCTTTGTACCAGCTTTCTCCATACTTACGCACCAGCAGCATGCGCGAAAGAAAACCAGCCGCAAAAGGTATCCCAAGGTAAATAAGTACATTTGCAGCTATTTCGCTCATGCTTATATTTACCACCTGTCCCTCAATGCCAAAATAAGGAGGGAGCACAGTTATAAATAAATAAGCGAAAAAGCTGTAGGTAAGCACCTGGAAAATGCTGTTAAAGGCTACCAGACCTGCGCCATAATCAGTATCGCCTTTTGCCAAATCGTTCCACACCAGTACCATGGCAATGCAGCGGGCAAGGCCAATCATAATTACGCCCACCATATATTCAGGGTAATCGCGCAAAAATGTAATAGCCAGGAAAAACATGAGCAGCGGACCAACAATCCAATTCATTACAAGTGATAAACCCACTATTTTAATGTTTCGGAACACCTTTGGCATCTGAGCGTAGTTTACCTTTGCCAGTGGAGGGTACATCATCAGGATAAGCCCTATGGCAATAGGAATATTAGTGTTGTTGACCTGGAAGCTGTCAATAAATCCTTCTGTTTCCGGCACATAATATCCAATGGCAATACCTGTGGCCATGGCAAGGAATATCCATAGGGTAAGGTAACGGTCCAGGAAAGACAGCTTTTTGGGCTTGTCTGTAAAAGCAGTAGTGGTAATGGTTTCTGACATTTTTTATCTCTTATTTTAGCAGCAGTTAGAGGGAGCTAAGCCTTCCGGTTTAAATCCCTGGTGGCCAACGGTAAGAGTAACAGAACCGGGCTGTTCCTTAATGTCCTGGTCAAGGGCAAAGTTTACCTCATCAATTTCAAAAACCTGGTCTGTAACAGCAGCCTCATCAACCACGGCCATTTGTACGGATGGGCCGGAGTATCCCTGTACTCCGAAAAAGCGGATGGTTTTCTGTTGCAGTTCCTCACTGCTTAACTGTTGTTTGAGTGCATCAATAGTCTCGCCTGTGATGTTCATTTATTTGATTATTTAATTTGAGAAAAAGATTTAAAGAATGCGTTTTACACTTTTACAGGCCATTTTTTCGACCAGTTCTTCATCAGTTGGTATATGAAAAAGCGCCCTTCGCAAGGAGTCAAGGCTGTTCTGTCCTATAATTTCCTGCTCCAGCAGGGGCATTGCAAAAAGTGGTCCCTTAAAGAGTTTCCGTGCCATGTGCAGGTAATGCTGCTGCATTTCCCACCTGCTTGCGGCAAAATTCCCGGTACAGCTTTCCCGGTCAAGTACCTGGTTAATGATTACGCCGGCTATCTCTATTCCTGCCCTTTTCAGGTCCTGTGCTGCTCTTTTGCTTTCGTGCAGAGGGGTGTATTCAGGATAAGCGAGCAGGAAGAAGGAGGTGAGTTCCGGATCTTTCATCATGTCAATAATTCCTTCTATTTCTTTCCTCCGGCCCGATTCCTCCTGTTCTTTTGCATTCTGCAGGTTTAGCTGCTTTTGATATTCAAAAGGCAGTTCCAGGAGCCTGAGCGTATGCCCTGTCGGAGCCGTATCGAGCACGATGTGTGCCCATTGTTTATCGTTCAGGAACTGACTGAATTTTTCAAATACTGCAATTTCTTCGGTGCAGGGAGAATCCAGTTCTTCTGTAAGATTTGCTATTAGTTCAGGGCTGTAGTTTTGCTGCCTGGCATTATCCAGTATCTTTTTTTTATACTCTTCTCCTGCTTTCCGCTGGTCTATGTTAACTGCCCACAGCTTTCCTTTGATCTTTCCGGCCTCATGATTCACTTCTGCCTCCAGAACCTGACCAAGGTGTGCGGCAGGGTCGGTGGTAATGAGCAGGGTTTTTCCGTCGTAAGCCAGCTGCTGTGCCACAGCACAGGCTGTTAGAGTTTTGCCTGTGCCTCCTTTTCCTGTAAAGGCAACAATGCGCTTTTTCTTTTCACGGCGGATAAGCTTTTTCAACAAATCAGGACCTGCAAAATCAACAAAGGCTTCTGTGCCGGAATAATTCGCCCTGATACTGTCTTCAGCTCCCTTGTATACAATGGCGGCAAATCGCTTTAATGTATCATATCCTTTGATTTCTCCTGCCTGCAGGGGAACCTGTTTTGTGGGTATTGTATCTGCCTGAAGTTCCTTTATATACCTGGCCTGTTTTTCCCGCAGTGCTTTAAAAAAAGGTGTACTTTCGGGGGAGGCCGGAATAATTCCATTAATAATAAGGTTAAAATGACTGATGCCGGTTTTTTCCAGTTCTTTTTTTGCTCTCCCGGTTTCATAAACTGAGGTTTTTTCAGGGCGGGCAACCAAAAAGAACCGGCTCTTTTCCGGATCTTTCAGCACCTGAACAGCATGTTCGTATTTTGCTTTCGCATCCCCGATTTGGGAAACAGGGCCAATGCAGGTTTGTCCGCTGCCCTGTTCGCTTTTAGAGATATAGTCGCTCCATTCCCCGGGCAGGGTCATCAGGCGAAGGGTATGTCCTGTAGGTGCGGTATCAAAGATCACATAGTCGTATTTGGTATCACTTAAAAAGTCTGTAAAACGGTCGAAGGTAGCTATTTCAACCGTGCAGCCTCCGTTAAACTGTTCTTTTACTGCTTCAAGGGAGGGTGCGTCAAGAATTTCCTCCAGAGGAGCCAGTATTTGCTGCTTGTAAGCATCGGTAACCTTATCGGCATCCAGCTGAATAAGGTCCAGGTATGCGCCTTTATGTATAATTTCAGCACTTACCTCTTCCTCAAAAATGTCGCCCAAGTTTCCTGCCGGATCGGTGGATACCAGAAGTGTCCGCTTTTGCTCTTCTGCATAGTGCACAGCTGTGGCTGCTGCCATGCTGCTTTTGCCTGCACCTCCTTTGCCTGAGAAAAAAATATATTGTGTCATAGAATCCGGATATTTCAGAGCGGTTAAAAATTACTGCCTTGTTAAAGAATTGCCTCTGCCTGCCGGATGACACGGGAAATATTTATTTTATCTCCGCTGCTGGCAGTTTTTCCATCCACGAGAACAAAAGGAAGTTTCAGGTTTTCCTTTTCCATTATTTCCTGTGCGTGGGTATCTTCAAACCATTCCTGTGTCATAAATTCTATATGCCTGAACCCGGCTTTCTCCTGCAATCTTGAAAACAGTTGCTTTTGCAGCATCCGGCCAGCCTCTGTCCAGTTCATTTTACCCATGCAGCAGGCTTCCATTGGAACTGTATAAAGTTTTACAAATACTTTTTTAGTCATGGTATTATTAGCTGAACTGTCCGATGGTTTTAGTGTCTGCTTTTACTTCTTTCAGAGCAGGAATAATTTCTTTTAACTCTTCAAGGGAAGGGTAGGTGCCGCTCCGGATAATTTCCCCGTCCAGCAGGGTGAGTGGCAGTTTTCCCGGACCGTTTTCTTTAATGAATGATTTTACCGTTTCGTTTTTAGTAAAAGCCAGGGGAGACTGATTGATGGCAAAGCGCTGTACCTCCACACCTGCTTTTTTGAGCAGGTTAATGGTATTTTGCAGATCAATCAGTTTTTGATCGGGCTCAGGTCCGCATACTCCTGTTGAGCAGCAAAGAGCAGGTTCATATATTTCCAGTTTCATAGCATTATACTTTAAAGGTTACAGGGAGCAATAATATAGCCGGAGAAGTGGATCAGCAGCATTTTGAAGGAGAATCAGGTAGTGGCTGAAAGAGAGAATCCAGGAGTTGTTTGTGCTTTTTCCAGTTTTCTGCATCAATGCAATAACAAATTCTTGCTCCCTCAACTGAGCCTTTAATTAAGCCGGCCTGTTTAAGCTCTTTGAGGTGCTGCGAAATAGTAGGTTGGGCCAAACCAATAGTTAATACCAGTTCACCACACTGGCAGCTGTTTTTGCTTATCAGTTCCTGCAAAATGGCAATCCGGGCCGGGTGGCCGAGGGCACGGGTTAGGTCTGCCAGGGCAGTTTGCTCCGGTGTATACAAATCTGTTTTTGTTGCTCCCATAGTCTGTTGTTGTATATTGCAATATTACGATTGGTTAACGGAAAAAGCAAAAAAATGATCTCTGATTTAAAATATTATGATTCCCGCTTTGAAAAAAAGCCTGAGGTGGCAGAAACATTTGCCGAGGCGGATGGAGAGATGGCGTAAGATAAGCGCATAACCGCGGGAACCGAAAATACAGATCTTTTACAGGATAAAATTAACAAACAATATAATTTTATTTATGCCTGTCCTGAGATCTCCTTTACTGTTAATGTTGTGCAGATTCGGCTTAAAGACCTGTTTCAGATGGGAATGAAGTTTCAGTTTCAGGTGGGCCCTTTTAAATTGTAAGGTTTGCACGGGACTACTCTTCACGGAATTTTAATGTTTTAATCATGAATTATTTCTTATAAGATTATGTTCATTACGTTCATAACACCCTGTAAGTGTTGTTTGAAGTTGTGAATTTTGTCATTTCACATTTAAAAAGGATAAAAATAAAACCTGTTCTATGGAAGCAAGCCTTGATGTTGTGGCATGGGAAAAAATTATTAAAAGCTCTCCGGATCTTATATGTACGCTTGACCGGAATGGGTGCTACAAAAATATAAATGAAGCTTGTGAAAATACTTTCGGGCTTGAAAGAGAGGATTTTATTGGCAAACCTTTCAGTGCTCTTGTTCATCCTGATGACCTGGATCTTACCAGGGATTCCTTTATGGCTGTAGTTAACGGCCGTAAAGTAAATAATTTCAAAAACAGGAAAATCAGTAAGAGTGGCAGTGAAATCTACATACAATGGTCAGGAGTTTATTCTCCTGAAGAGGAAGTAATGCTTTGCGTGGGCCGCGATATTACTGAGCAGGAGCTCTCCAGGCAAAGGGATGAGTTACATCAGGCGCTGCTGGAAATCGGCTCCGACATGCTGGCTTTGTTTGATGCAGACCTGACGTTTAAATTCAGCGGTACTTCCACGATAAAAAAAATGGGATGGGAGCCGGAGCAGCTGATTGGTACCAATGCTTTTGATTTTATACATCCTGATGATCTTCCGTCGGTAAAAGATGCACTGTCGAAAGGATTGCCCGAAGGAGGATCTGTTAAAATATCTGACTTTCGCTTTAAAGATGCCAAAGGAAAATGGAGGTGGCTTGAGACTGTTATTAGCAACCAACTGGTTAATCCTGCCATAAAGGCATTGGTAGCCAGTTCAATAGATATAACCGAAAGGGTGAGCAGCAGGATGAAACTGCAGGAAAGTGAACAAAGGTTTCGTTCACTTTTCGATCACCATCTGGATATTGTTCTTTTTCAGGATGTGGAGGGTATAATCAGGGATGTAAATCCTGCCACAACTTCTTTTTTTGAACTGCGGAGAGAAGAAATTTTAAACCGGCCACTATCAGATTTCATTTGTTCTAATGTGGCAGATACCTGTATCCTCAATCTTCAGGAGGCATTAAAAGGAGAGCCTGTAAGAGTGGAAATGGAAGTTCCCTATAAAGATAAAGGTGTTTTTATATTCGATGTCTCAAAAATTCCGGTGGAAGTGGATGGAGAGATAATTGGTGTTTATAGCATTATACGGGATATAACTGAATTCAGCCGCTCCAATAAAATTATAAGGCGCCAGGCAGAAAAGCTTAATAACATCATGGAAAGCATTACAGATGCTTTTTTTACCCTGGATAAAAACTGGATAATTACTTATGCAAATAAGGAGCTTGAAAAGCTTTTCGCAACAGACAGAAGGGAGCTTCCCGGAAAGAGCTTTTGGGATCTGGCAGAAAAAAGTATCATACAGAATCTGTATAATAATTGTTTCAAGGTTGTTGAAACAGGAAAAGCAGCCTCGTTTGAGACTTACCTCGAAGGGGATAATAAATGGGTGCAGGTAAGGGCATTCCCTTCCGAAGAGGGGTTGTCTGTTTTCCTTGATGATATTACTGAAAAAGTAAAATCGCAGCAGGAACTGGAAAAGCTCTCACTTGTGGCAAATAAAACCACCAATGGTGTGGTTATTCTGGATGCTGATGGCATTACAGAATGGGTGAATGAAGGATTTACAAAACTTACAGGTTATTCTTTTTCTGAGGTAGCAGGTATAAATTCCTGCAAACTTTTGCAAGGGGAGGAAACAGATTTTTTAATTGTAAAAAGCATTCAGGAAAGGATACAAAGGGGGAAGCCTTTTAAGGAGGAACTGGTCAATTATAAAAAGTCAGGAGAGAAAATGTGGCTTTTACTGGACATGACACCAGTGCTAAATGAAGCCGGGGAAGTAACGAAGCTAATTATTATTCAGACTGATATTACTTTTAAAAAAGAAACAGAGGCAGCCAGACTGGAGCTGACAAAGGACCTTTTCAGGCAAAATAAAGATTTGCAGCAATTCAGTTATATCGTATCCCATAACCTCAGGTCCCCTGTGGCCAATGCAATGGGACTGATTGAAATTATAAATTCAGGAGATAAGAGTCCTGAAAGCCTGGAGCTTCCGCTTACCTACCTGAAAACAAGTGTGCATCAGCTCGATGCTGTTCTGAGGGATCTTAACACCATATTATCAATCCGTGATAAGAAGGAGCCTGTTGAAAACAGGAGAATAGAACTGTTGCCTGTTTTTCAGCAGGCGCTTGAAGATTTCAAAGACGTATTAAAAGCGTGCGGCGGGGAGGTGGATATAGAGGTTGACCAAAAGGTGCTTGTGAAGGGAAATAAAGCATACCTCCACAGTATATTCCATAATCTTTTGTCTAATGCCATTAAGTACAGGTCAGAGAACCGGAGTTTAAAGGTGCGCATAAAGTGTATAAGCAACTCAGAAAAAGGAACTGTTATTTCCTTTTCCGATAATGGATCCGGATTTGATATGGAATTAGCAGGAGACAAACTATTCAAGCTTTATAAAAGATTCCACACCAGGTCAGAAGGAAGAGGTTTGGGATTATTCCTGATCAAAACTCATATTGAAGCCTTAGAGGGGCATATTGAGGTAACGAGTACTGTAAATAAAGGCACCAAATTCCTTATTTATCTTAAATAACACAGCATGAAAGTTTATATAGTGGATGATGAGGAAATTGGGATATTCATCATTAGTCAGAAACTATTAATTGAAAATATCGCAGGTGAAAAAGATATATTTGCTTTTGTTTCTGCAAAAGAAGCCTTAAATGCCTTGTTCCAATGTGGTTATGAGAATTTACCGGATATCCTTTTGCTGGATTTAAGTATGCCTGAAATGGATGGCTGGCAGTTTCTTGAAGCGATTGAGGAAATGGAGCCAAAATGGAAAAAGAAATGCAGGGTTTTTATACTGACCTCATCTATTGTGCCTTCAGATGAAGCCAGGGCAAAAGGTAATTCTTTTGTAGCCGGTTTTTTCCGGAAGCCCATCAGTGTGGAGGATATCAGGACCCTGAATTCCATGGGAAGTTTAATTGCATAGCAGGCAGCAAAATTGTGAAATCATAAAAAAAGAAGAAAAGAATCCCTGATGGAGAATACATTTGGAATATCTATAATACCCGGAAATGAGGAAAAAAGGCTGGCAAAACTATACAGTTTTAAGATCAGGAGAGAATATGAAAAAGCGGGAAATTTCAGGCATGTAGCAGCTATGGCTGCACATATTTTTAAAGCTCCGATTGGCCTGGTTTCTTTTGTGTACAAAGAAACCGTGCTTTTTAAGGGTAATGTAGGTATGGAGGGCACAAATGAAGTAAGCAGGGGGGTAAGCCTTTGTTCACTGGCGGTTTTAAAAGATGATGTAACGGTTTTTGAAAATGCTGAGCAGGAGCCATGCCTGCTGGCAAATCCGCTTGTTACGGGCGATTTTAACCTTAAGTTTTATGCGGGTGCACCATTAAGAACCAGGGATGGATTTAATATTGGAACCCTCTGTATTGTAGATAAGAAACCGAGGAAATTTTCTGTGGCTGATCAGCGCCTTTTAGAAGACCTTGCAGCTGCCGTAATGGATGAGTTGGAGGAAGATCAGGTACAGCCGGAAAAAACAGTTAATTCATTGTTTTAACTAATTCTTTTCCTGAGGTTCAGCAGGAGGGTAATTACAATTTTTCATAACAAAAAGAGGGGAGTTCAGGATAATTTCATTGAGTTAATCAGGAGGTCCAGTTTTTCCGCAGTAAGAGGCTTAATTAAAAAACCGGAAACATTAAATTTCAATGCTTTCATTTTATCATCCCGGTTGGTAGAGGAGGTAAGCATTGCAATGTAAAGATTTTTAAGGTTCAGTTTATTGGTTTTGTCCAGAGCTTCAAGAAAATCAAAACCATCCATGCCGGGCATGTTGATATCCAGTAAAATCAGCTGAGGTTCAGGGTCCTGAACGTTAGTAAGGGAGCGGGTGATTTTTAATATTTCGAGTGCTTCCATTCCATTATAGGCAGACTGAATATTGCCGGTAAATTCCATCCTCTGAATGATCATTGTGCTGGTAAAGCAGGCAATGTCCTCATCATCCACTATAAGAATAGATTTTAATTTATTAATACTCATTCTGTACCTCCGTTTTTTTAATTTATTTAATTCCCCCGTCCTTTTAAGAATTAAAGAATGCCGGTCTCAAATCTTACTTTGGTAAAAGAAAGGAGAGTGGTGTTTTATTTCTTTAATTTAGTTAGTAAGCAAAGATTCTGTTGAACAGGATTGTTTGCAGGGAAGTTAATTTTTAAATACTGAATATGGTATTTCCCTCACTTTTTATTATGTAAACCAAAAGTCATAAACAGGAGAAGAGTTACAAAATCCTTTTTTGTCGGTATAATGTATGTCTTGTTATTTTTTAGTTTATTAAAAAGAAATTGAATAGGCTTCAGGGAGTTTTGGAAGTTCATTTTATGATTTTTAGATTGCAAAAACATTCAGTATTAGGGGGAACCGGGGTGTTCCGCTTTTTTTCTTAATTTGCACCTGATGCTCCTGAATGATTTACCGTTTAATTATTTTTTATGCATTTAGAAAGTATTCTTGAAAAGTTTAAAGCTATAACTGAAAGTACAGTAAGTAAGGAAGCTGCAGTGGTAGATCAGGAGGCAAAATGGCCTGAACAAAGTATTCGTAAATTTCAGCAGGAAGGATTAGCCGGTTTAGTTGTTCCTGAAGACTTTGGCGGACTGGGGCAAGGGTTGTACGGTCTGGCAAAAACCTGTGAAATTATTGGCCGGGAATCCGGTTCTGCTGCGCTGTGCTTTGGTATGCACTGCGTTGGTTCTGCTGTAATGGCTGCAAAAGCAACCACAGGCCAGAAGGAAAAATTTCTTGAACCAATTGTAAGGGGTGAGCATTTAACATCGCTTGCCCTTAGTGAGGCAGGTACGGGGGCACATATTTACCTGCCTCAAACTCAGCTTTTGTCTGTTTCTGAGCAGGAATTTATGCTCAACGGGAATAAAACTTTTATAACAAACGGAGGCTTTTGCGATTCCTATGTTGTATCCACAGTTGGCGTGGAGGCCGATGCCCCTATGCATCAGTTTTCCTGTGTTATTGTTGAGAAAACTGCATCAGGCCTGGAGTGGGGGCCGGAGTGGAAAGGGTTAGGAATGAGAGGGAATTCATCCCGGAATTTAACTTTGAAAGATACCATTATTCCCACCGCTAATTTATTAGGAGAAAGAGGGGACCAGTTGTGGTATATTTTTCAGGTTGTTGCACCTTATTTTTTAACTTCAATGGCCGGTACTTATTTAGGAATAGCACAGGCAGCGTTTGATGAAGCAAAGAAGCATTTGATGGAAAGGAGTTACAGTCATAGTGGTCTTATGTTGAGCCAGATACCTCATTTGCAGCATCGTTTAGGAAAACTTTGGGCTAAAATAGAAAGAACAAGGCAACTTGTGTACCACGCCGCCCGTGAAGGAGATTATCAGGGAAGTTCAGCTTTGTTGTCCATTTTGTCTGCCAAAGCCGAAGTAGCTCACTGTGTGGAGGAGGCGGTTAATGAAGCAATGACCCTGACCGGTGGCATTGCTTACCGGGAAAACTCCCGTTTTGATGTGCTTCTTCGTGATGCAAAGGCTGCACATATTATGTCGCCCACTACTGATTTATTGTATACCTGGCTGGGTCGTGCTATTTTGGATCAACCCATTTTAAATGATTAATAAAACTTTTTGTTAATAAAGCCGAATGAAGATTGTTTATACCGGGTTACGGGAAGAAACATTAAATTTCGTTACAGAAAATTTAATGCAACCGGAAGCATTGTTTTTGCCAATACCTGAAGCTGACCTTCATTCTTCCTCATCATGGGACAAGGTGGACAGTGCGGATGTTTTTCTTGTAGGGGAAAACGCGGAAAACCCTATACAGATTACCCAGATGGTTTATGGCTATGATAAAAGTCTGTCCATTATTATCGTTAATGATGCGGCAAAATTTCAAAAAATAAAGCAATCATTACTTTTTACCCCATTTATTGGCCCTACTGTATATCCTGTTTCTAATTCTGCAGGAAAGGGGCTTGCAGCAGTTGTCGGGGACCATATCCAGAGAACCCGCCAAAGAAGGAGCTACAAAAAATTCCAGAAAAGTGCTGTTGCAAACTCTGTTCCTTCTTCGGAAAAGTTTGAGCGGGTAAAAACGGATTACGTAGCAAAAATTCTGGAAGAAGCACCTGTTGGTTTGATTCTGATCAATAAGGCAGGGTTTATCTTGTCCTTTAACAGGTATGCAGGTACCATCTTTGAAAAAAAGGAAAGAGAAGTGCTGGGAACTTCATTTTCAGGTTTATTTCCTGAAAAAGATCACGATAATTTATTGCCCTTTTTGAATAATATCAGTGAAGGTAACGGATCAAAAGTGGTGGAATATAAGGGACTGAAATCCGGTTCCCGCTTTTTGGAGATTATTATGTCTGGTGTTGATAAGGATGACCCATCTTATAAAATAATCCTTGTCAATGATATTACTGAAAAGGTTTTAGCACAAAGTGCTATTGAGGAGAGTGCTCAAAAAGTAAATATGATAGTGGAATCCATGCCGGAAATGGCATGGACGGCCTCATCGGACGGGGAAGTGGATTATCTGAATAAACGGTGGCTTGAATTTACCGGCCAGAATGCAGGTGAATCCTCCGGTAAAGCCTGGGAACAGGCAATTCACCCTGACGATTATAAAAAGGCTGCTAAACTCTGGCAAAAAGCATTAAAAAAAGGTATTCCGTACCAGCTGGAGTGCCGGTACTTTAATGCATCTGATAAATCCTACAGATGGCACCTGACAAGAGCACTCCCGGTCAGAAGCCAGGATGGTACTATTCTTCAATGGGTAGGAACATGTACGGATATTCAGAGCCTGAAAGATACTGAGGAGGAACTTCAGAGAACTGCTGAGGAACTGGCTGCAAGCAATGAGGAGCTTACAGCAGCTAATGAAGAAATAACTGCCAGTATGGAGGAGTTGAGTGAATCTAATCAGCACCTTACCAGAGTAAATAATGATCTGGATAATTTTATTTATACTGCCTCTCACGATTTGAAAGCTCCAATTTTGAATATTGAAGGTTTAGTCCGGATCCTGGAAAGAAAACTGAAATCTGAGGATTACCGGGAGAATAAGGTAGAGGAAATTCTGAAAATGATTAACACCTCTATCCAAAGATTTCTGGGAACAATAGGAGGTTTGACCGAAATAGTAAAGCTTCAGAGACTTTCTGAACCGGAATCGGCAGAAATAAAGATCATCGAGATCATTGAAGAGATTCTCCCTGATTTGCATCAGCAAATAAAGGATGCTGATGCGCAGTTACAGATTCTGGTGGATAAGGATCAGACAGTGGTCTTTACCAGAAGGAACCTGAAGAGCATTATCTATAACCTGCTTTCCAATGCTATTAAATACCGCTCCGGTGAGCGTAAGCTTTGTATAAGTATTTTTACTTCGGAGGAAGAGGATTGCCTCGTGCTCTCGGTAAAAGATAATGGTCTGGGGATGAACCTGAAGGACAGAAATAAAATATTCGGAATGTTCCAGCGGATGCATTCCCATGTGGAGGGATCAGGAATAGGCTTGTATATTGTAAAGAAAATAATAGAAAATGCAGGCGGTACAATTTCCGTTGACAGCATTTCAGGTAAGGGAACTACCTTTAACGTAATGTTCCCTAAAAAAATCAGGAGCATAAAAGAGTCCAAACTACTTTTTAATTGATCAGTCCAGCCTGTATCGGTTGGCAGGTCCGGAGGGTTGCGGTGCTCCTGAATAAGATTGATCAGGGGGTGCTTTTAGCCGGAATGCTTTTAAAAATGTTGAGGTGATTATAAAAAAAGAGGCTGCCCTGAATCAGGCAGCCTCTTTGCAGGTAGCATCTTGAAAGTTGCTGTGTCTATTTCGCCACAATAGCTTTTATTTTTTTGCTTACTCCCTTGCTTTCAATGTGGAAGATATACAGTCCCGCCTTTGAAAGGGTAACCACAGCTTCAGAAGCCGCAGTTGATTTTTCCACAACTACTTTTCCGCTCGGGTCATAAACTGTTACTTTTCCGGTATTGCCGGCAAACTGAACATTGAACTCTCCGGTGGAAAGAGTTGGAAATACCTTTACCAGTTCGTTTAATTCGTCCTCAACCCCTGTTGGAGCAAGTTCGTTTACTGTAATTGTATAAGTTCTGGTGCTGGTTCCGTCCATAGAGGTTACTGCAACAGTAACTGTATTGTTGCCATCTGCAAGGCTTACGGCTTCATCGCCTTCAATTTCAGCATCTCTTACCATTGGGTTTGCCACAACATACACGTGGGGGTATCCGAAAGGAACAGATACAGTATACTCTGTTACTTCAGGGTCAAACTCAGGAGTTAGCGGGCCCTGGTGTACTTTTAATGAAGCCAGTCTGGCATCACTCTTAACCCCTTCAACAGTAAAGTTTACTATATAAGTATCCTCAGTTCCATCTTCAGCTGTTACCTTAATGGTGGCTGTTCCCATTCCGCCATCTAATTCCACTGAACCAGTACCTTCTGTTTCTGCTCCTGATTGCGAAGGGCTGGCATTTACGGTTACAGCAGTAGTTCCCTGAGGAACCTCCACAGTGTACTCTTTAACAGCAGGATCAAACTCAATACTCAAATTCTCATCAGCGAATGTGATAGCGGCAAGGCTTGCGTCATTTGAAAACTCACGGATTTCCAGGGTATAATCCATGGTAGCACCCTGAGCTGTGGTTACAGTAAGGGTTGCAATGGCGCTTCCGTTTTCGAGGGTTACTTCACCGGTGCCTTCCACTGTTGCAGAACTGTTCGTGGGAGTTGCTGCTATAGTTACAGAGGTAGTTCCTCTTGGTACTTTTATTGTGTAGGTATCTGTTTCAGGTGAAAATTCAGGATCTATTACAACCTCTTCTTCTTCACCGGCAGTTACAGTCAATTCGGCAAGAGTTGCTGCCGGATCGCCCAGGTAAAGCCTTCTCCGTTCTGCTACTGTCTCAGCACTCATTTTCCCTTCATAAATATTAAATTCATGAATAGAACCAAGCCAGGTGGGATCACCTAAATAACCACCTTTCGCCAGCATGGCCAGGTCATTGCTCAGGTCGCTGATGGAGCGTCCTTCCCTTATAAGGGCTGCGCCTTGTCTTTCCCCATCAATGTACCAGTAAATGGAATCATTTGTAAGTACACTTACCAGGTGATGGGGAGCGCCGTCTTCAAGTTCGGGGCCATCAACGCCATCTTCCACAGAGTAAGGTGTGTCTTCTGAGCCGGTGGAAATGGCAGTCCGGCTATTTTCAACACCTTCGTTTAAACCTCTTGCAACCGACATGAAATATCCATTGGCTCCCATGTTGGCACCATCACCGTTTACATGAGTGCCTCCAAAATACGCTAACATCGTGAAATTATTATTTGGACTATTATTAGCACCATTACCTGCAGTTATGTAAGCTTCCAGCGTTATGGCAGAATAGGTATTTATAGCTATTTCATCTGCAGGAAGTTCAATGTGATCTCCATCAGCAGCTGTAGTGTAGGTGCCATCAGCAATGGTGCCACCTTCAACGGTACCGTTTGCGCCGCCAACCACATCAGTTACAACTCCGTCAGTTCCATCCTCAAAAGTGTAGGAGTGTTTAAGAACAGGAATAAATGTTGCTGCTTTCTTTGCCACTTCCTCAGCACTCATTTTCCCTTCATAAATATTAAATTCATGAATAGAACCAAGCCAGGTGGGATCACCTAAATAACCGCCTTTGGCCAGCATGGCCAGGTCATTGCTCAGGTCGCTGATGGAGCGTCCTTCCCTTATAAGGGCTGCGCCTTGTCTTTCCCCATCAATGTACCAGTAAATGGAATCATTTGTAAGTACACTTACCAGGTGATGGGGAGCGCCGTCTTCAAGTTCGGGGCCATCAACGCCATCTTCCACAGAGTAAGGTGTGTCTTCTGAGCCGGTGGAAATGGCAGTCCGGCTATTTTCAACACCTTCGTTTAAACCTCTTGCAACCGACATGAAATATCCATTGGCTCCCATGTTGGCACCATCACCGTTTACATGAGTGCCTCCAAAATACGCTAACATCGTGAAATTATTATTTGGACTATTATTAGCACCATTACCTGCAGTTATGTAAGCTTCCAGCGTTATGGCAGAATAGGTATTTATAGCTATTTCATCTGCAGGAAGTTCAATGTGATCTCCATCAGCAGCTGTAGTGTAGGTGCCATCAGCAATGGTGCCACCTTCAACGGTACCGTTTGCGCCGCCAACCACATCAGTTACAACTCCGTCAGTTCCATCCTCAAAAGTGTAGGAGTGTTTAAGAACAGGAATAAATGTTGCTGCTTTCTTTGCCACTTCCTCAGCACTCATTTTCCCTTCATAAATATTAAATTCATGAATAGAACCAAGCCAGGTGGGATCACCTAAATAACCGCCTTTGGCCAGCATGGCCAGATCATTGCTCAGGTCGCTGATGGAGCGTCCTTCGCGAATAAGGGCTGCACCTTGTCTTACTCCATCTATGTACCACCATATGGAATCGTTTGCAAGAACACTTACCAGGTGATGAGGAGCGCCATCTTCAAGTTCGGGGCCATCAACACCATCTTCCACAGAGTAAGGTGTATCTTCTGAGCCGGTGGAAATGGCAGTCCGGCTATTTTCAATACCTTCGTTTAAACCTCTTGCAACCGACATGAAATATCCATTGGCTCCCATGTTAGCACCATCACCGTTTACATGAGTGCCACCAAAATAAGCTAACATTGTGAAGTTATTATTGGGGCTATTATTAGCGCCATTACCTGCAGTTATGTAAGCTTCCAGCGTTATGGCAGAATAAGTATTTATAGCTATTTTATCTGCAGGAAGCTCGACGTGATCTCCATTAGCGGCTGCGGTATAAGCCCCGTCAGCAATTACACCACCTTCAACAGTACCGTTTGCGCCGCCTGCTACATCTGTAACAACTCCGTCAGTTCCATCCTCAAAAGTGTAGGAGTGTTTAAGTTCGGGAGAGGTTTGTGCGTGAACCTGAGCAGTGTTTATCAGACCCGAAAAGGCCAGAAAGCAGCAGAGATAAAAAAAACGTAAATTTCTTTTCATAAAGTTTAAAATATAAATGGTTAAAAAAAGAATTCAGAACATCAATATACTGAAAAAAAGGCTAAAGTCATATTAAATAGCCCTTTTAAAGCAATCCAAAGCGGTTTTGTACTGAAGAAGTGCCTGTTTCCCGTAGATAATGGTGAAAAAGACACTAAAAAATAATTTTTAATTAAACCTGGCTTCCTTCGGTCCTGAACACCAAATTGCTTCTGAACGGGCTGTCTATCTGGTTTAGCTGATGGTTTACAAAAGGAAATAAACCTGTGTAGTATATAACAGTTATTTAGCCAAACCATCTTTTATTCTTTTGCTTTTTTTATTATATTTTTTTGAATTTCTGCTTTTCCGGGCAATGAAGAAGATAACTATACTTACTCTTTTTCTGCTTTTACTAAGCTTTTGTAATCTATGGGGCCGGAATCCTCAGAAACTGTTTACCTGGGGGCGTTATATGGACGGACAGTCAGGGAACAGACTTATACCTGAGCATCTGCCTGCTCAGCCACTTGAGGAGGGTAACTGGCGCTCTGTGGAAGCAGGGAATGGTTATGTGGCAGCCCTGAAAAGTGATGGCACCCTTTGGGCCTTGGGGTAAAACAATACGGACAGCCGGGGGATGGTACTTTTGCAGGCAGAACTGCTCCTGCACGTATTGGAGACAGCACAGACTGGATTGTGGTTACCGCAGGTCACGGACATGGAACAGGAATAAAAAAAGATGGAACTATCCGGATATGGGGGAGCAGGAAATACGGAAAGCTTGGGTATGAACCTGCGCCTTTTGATGCACCTGTAGAGACAGATAATAATGGAGGCTGGGATTCTATTTCCGCAGGAGAATCACACACTTTAGGTTTGAAGGAAGATGGAACCCTGTGGGGCTGGGGATTGATTTTTTCGGCCAGCTGGGGGCAGGCCCGGGCGAAAATTCACCTGAGCCAGTGCAGATAGGGACAAATAAAGACTGGGCAGTGGTTTCAGGAGCGAACTTGTAGCTGAGGATAATCTGGAGGTTGCGGAAATCCATCAGTTTCCAGCGGCCGGGGCAGTTTTTACCCCTGCCGCACGGGAGGAGGAGATAGAGTTAATTGCAATAGATAAAGCGGGAAACAGGGCAGTATTCAGTTTTACCCTTCTTTTCGATGCTGTTACCGGCCTGCACGGGGAAGAAAAAGGAAATGAAGGGCTTATCTCTGTTTATCCATCACCAACAGATGGTCCGTTAAAAATTGAACCTGGCGAATCATTAAAGGGGGCTGAAGGAGAAATGTTCCTATACAATGGGCAGTGAAAATGTCTGCTGAAAACAGAAGGGAGCCTGGCGATAGGGGCTGAGAAGATAAGTGCTTTCCTGTCCACAGCTGAAACCGGCTTGTATCTGTTGCAGTTCCACTCCGCTGGCCAGCGGGCCATGGTGCGGATCATTAGAAATTGGGCAGCAGGGATTTTAATTTTCATAAAATACAATTTCCTTTCTCCTACTGTATTTTAATGAATAAGATACCTTTTTCTCCAGGGAGCTATTAGGCTTTAGTTCAAGGTTCCAATGCAGGTGCCCTTTCTCCCGGTTAAAGACAGCTCCTGAAAGCTCATTGGTTTCCACGATGATATCGCTGTTTTTAGACACAGGAATCCGGTCTTTCAGCAGCAATTGTATATTTTTCTGCTTTGCATTTCTTACTGAAATGGTAAAAGCCTGTTCCTCAATTTGCTTTCCGCCAAAAAACGAAGTCTTATTATAATCCTTCACCTCTTCTCGTTTTACCATTACATTTTTGTCCCTGCCCAGCGAAACTTCTAAAGTGTCCTTTGTCTGCTGCAGGTCTATCAGTGTTTTTCCAACAAATTTGCCTTCAAAAAATAAGCTTGCCTCTCCGGACAGCAGGTCTGCCTCTTCCCAGGCTGTAATTTTAGCGGTAAGAAAAGCAGCCTCCTCTTTGGCCGGGGCAGCGAAGTATTGGTAGAAGGCCGGGAGCTGGTGCTGCTGCATTTCCACCATATTCATTTTACCATCTGAAAGAATGGTAAAAGGTTGGGCAATAGTAAACTCTGTGGTAATCTGGTTATGGGTTTGGGCAACATCAGGTATGGAGATGGATTCCACTGCTGCCCTGCGATTGTTTTTATTGACATTTACTCCCGCTGCTCTTCCTTCCAGTTTAGCGCCATAGCCAACTACGACAACTTCTTCCAGCGATTGCATATCAGGAAAGAGAGATACATTTATGGTAGCCCCATTCTGAATGGGCACTTCCTGCTGTACATAGCCAATGAAAGAAAACTGCAGTATCCGGCTTCCTCCGGGAATACTGATGGTGTAATTGCCATTAACATCTGTTACAGTTCCTACCGTGGTCCCCTTTACCATTACATTTGCACCGGGCAGGGCTTCGCCGGTTTCACCATCTGTTACTCTTCCCTGTACCTTGTCAGGCAGGGTGCCTGAATAATTCCTGTTATTTTGCCAGTTAACATTCTCCCTGAAGTTTACCCACTGAATGGGGAGCTCAGGCTTATTCATATTCGTTTCCGGGTTACCGGTTGAAATTACAAGCTTTACATTCTGCCAGTCCTCGCCGCTTTGCTGGTGTACCTGTGCTTTGTAATGAAGTGCTAATGGTTCTCCAACTTCTTTTACCCGTAAATCATAGGCAGGGAGCCATCCTGCTTTTTCCACCAGGTAGCTGATACGCATGCCGGCTTTCCCCGGGGCAGCAGCTTCAATTTTAACCAGTACTTTAGAAGTGGGCTGGTTCTTTCGGGCTTTAAACTCCCTTAAGCTGTTAATAAAGATGCTTTCCTCTTCTTTAAGTTTTTTAATTTTCTGCCGGGTTTCCAGCTGGCGCAGTTTAAGGTCCCTGAGCCGGGAACGATAGAAATCTGCCGCTTCTTTAATTTGGGAAACAGCTGTTCCCTGCTCACTTCCTCCTAATTTCCGGTTTTCATATAAAAGCTTTTCTTCCTCCTGGTACACAGCAAGCATACTTTCCAGCTCATCAATGGTCATTCTTACCCGCTCTGCTTCCTCCTGAAATTCATGGACCTTAGCGGAGGATGCCTGCTCCTCTATATAATCAAGCTCATGGCTTACAGAAAGGACAGTAAAACGGCCGGTGCCTTCCACCTGTATACTCTGAGGTTTAAGCAAAGCAGGAAGCCCGCTGAAAACCAGAGTTGTGTTACCCTGACTGAAGGAGAAATCCGCCTCCCTGACTACTTCGGCACCTTCTAAAAAAACAGTTACATTTTTAATTTTACTGCTTACAGGCTGGTCTGCGGCCCACAGTATCTGACTGAGCAGGCAAAGGAAAAAAGCAAAGGAGTAGGTTTTCATTTACTGGTTTAGAAAGATAAGAGCTTAATATATAAAATATGGATGCTAGTTAAACCATGAACCAAGCGTTTTTTTTTTGCTTAGGGAGAAAGCACAACGGAGAGCTCTGTTTGACTGGCTTATGATCCTCAGATTTCAATTCCCAATGTATGGAGCAGCACAAGGCGGATACCTACATAAAGTACAAGGCAGGCGGTCAGGGATTTAATAAGCTTTGGAGAGAGAGTTTTTATAGTAAGACGGCTCCCGATTTGCCCGCCTGCAACTACGGCTATAATTAAATAAAACAACAGAGGTAGCTCCAAACGGAAGCTGTTGCTTACTGCCAGGCCACCAATACCTGCAAGTGAATTTACCAGGATAAAGAAACTGGCAAGGGCGGCAATTTTGCGTGGGGTATCCCAATGTATAATATTAAGAACGGGCGACAGGAAAATGCCGCCTCCAATACCTACCATTCCTGAAAGAAAGCCTATTCCTCCACCAAACAGGGCGGATGCTTTATGGGTGTGCTTTGGTGGCCCGTCTGATTCTCCATCGCTGCTTTTTAAGAAAAGCATCAGGGCAGATGCGATGAGTGCCGCACCTAACAGGATAAAAAACAGGTGCTGAGAGAGCTTGAATTGTGCGCCGATAAAAGCAGCGGGAATGCTTAAGCCTGCAATGGGTAAAAAACGCTTCCAGTCAATCAGGCCGTTCCTGTAAAAAAGGATTACACTACCCAATACCACGGCCACATTACAAACCAGGGCAACTGTCCTGATCAGCTGAAAATCTGTATAGAACAAACTCATTACAGCAAGATAACTGGAGCCTCCTCCAAAGCCAATGGAAGAGTAAAATAAGGCTGCTATAAAAAATAAAATGCTGATTACGATCTCTGGCGACAGCGCCATAAGGGTAAATTCTTTTATATTAAAAAAAGGGTTAAAGCTATCCGGTTATACTGTAATTATAGAACCGGGGAAGGAAAGCCAAAATGCCTATTCATCCGGCTTCAGTTTTTTTATTGCCTCTTCGTATTCATCAGGTTTGTTAACATTTAAAAGCTCCTGCTCATCAGTGGCCATTACTTTTTTGTAGCCGGCCATTTTCAGGAACCTCCCGGGGCTGTTATTTCCCGCCCCGGCGTAAACTTTTGCCTCACTTAAGGCTTCCGGTTCCCAGATAGCCAGGAGAGGTTCCGGAAAATCATGCTCAGGATTATAATAGGCTGTGGCTGTTTTACCAGGCTCCCTTTCCATTATAAGTCTGGAAAGTGCGGCGGGGGTAAGAAAGGGAAGGTCGCAGGCCACTACCAGCCAGGCCTTTTTAGGGTAGGCTTCGTGGGCTGCCAGTATGCTCCTGAAAGGGCCCTCATATTCGTTGCTGTCGGTAATGAAGGAGAATTCTCCTGCTTCCTTTTCCTGATCCCTGCGCAAACCGAGAAATGTACCGGAGCAGAAACGGCTAAGCAGCTGATATATATAGCTGCGCTGGGGCTGGTGCTGATGATATTCAATCAGGCCCTTATCAAAGCCCATGCGGCTGCTCTGCCCGCCTGCCAGTACAAGTCCATACAGGTCTTTACTGACCTCCTTTATAGTCACTTTTGCCTCCTTTTTTAAAGCATAGTTTAAGGTCGGTTATGGTCAGGTCGTGGGAAAAAGCTTTGCACATATCGTATATACAAAGGGCAGCTACGGATGCGCCTGTAAGGGCTTCCATTTCCACCCCGGTTTTTCCTTCGCACCTGACAAGGCATTGAATTCTGATCTTATTCTCTTCCGGCTCTATGGTTATATCTGTACCGGAAACAGAAATAGGATGGCAAAGCGGCAGGATGTCCGGCGTTTTTTTTACCCCCATAAGGCCGGCTACAGTGGAAGTGCTGATTATGGAGCCTTTGTGGGTTAAAAAACCGTTCTTCTTCAGGTCGCTGAATACGTCCTCCGGAAAATGTATGTAGCATTCTGCCAGCGCTTCGCGCCTGGTTACGGCTTTCATGCCCACATCTACCATCGACGATTTATCGGAAACCTGCTTTTCGTTATTATCCCTGTCTTTCATGTATAAGTCTTGAGTCTTGAGTAATGAGTCATTAGAATTCCGCCGCTGGGGTATTGTGCCGCTGGGGAGCTCCAGCTTAATTGGTGTTATCACCACCCGATTAAGGTTTTATAGATTTTACAACTTCCCGAAAGTTATTAAACCCCGCTGCCTAGCCGCCTAAATGGGCCATGGAATCTTTGAGCAGCTCCTTATTTTCCTGTTCTGCTAAAAAGCCGTTGGCAGCCTTTTGGTTCAATGCCTGCTGAATTTTTTCCAGCAGGATAAGGTCACTATGTCCGGCGCGCAGCTCATCCCGCAGGTTTATAGCTGCCGGACCGTAAAGGCAGGTTCTGAAATCGCCGTTTGCTGAGAGGCGGATGCGGTTACAGCTGCCACAAAATGTACGGCTAAAAGAAGGAATGATACCTGTTGTACCTTTAAAACCCTTTATTCTGAAGTTTTGGGAGGTGGAATTGGGGGGAGCCGGTAACTTTTCCATTGCGCCGAAATGCGCTGTTAAATAATCCTTTATTTTTAAATAACTCCAGTCTAATGCTCCGCGAACACCGCTTTGTCCGTCAAATGGCATTTCTTCCAGGAAGCGTACGCTGATATTTTTATGCCGGCTGAGCTCCGCCAGTGGTATAAGATCCTCTATGTTCCTGTCCTTCATTACCACACAATTCAGCTTGATATCAAAGCCATGTTCGATCAAAGCATTCAGGTTATCGAAAACAGTGCGGTAAACATTGCGGCGGGTAATTTCAAAAAAACGCTGCTCATCCAGCGCATCAAGGCTGACATTGATGCTTTTTACGCCTATAGATTTTAGCAGGGGAATATGAGGGCCAAGGAGTGTGGCATTGGTGGTAATATTTATTTCAGGAGCAGCTTTCAGGGCAGCAAGTTCCTTTAAAAAATAAGGCAGATCCTTTCTCACAAATGGCTCACCTCCCGTAATCCTGATCTTATTAACCCCCTCAGCCGTGAGCAGACTGCAAATGCGCAACATTTC
Organism: Cesiribacteraceae bacterium YIM B00369; assembly: GCA_017948555.1. Classification (GTDB taxonomy): domain Bacteria; phylum Bacteroidota; class Bacteroidia; order Cytophagales; family Cyclobacteriaceae; genus Nafulsella. The sequence goes on from JAFMYY010000002.1 coordinate 215,099, forward strand.
TTCGTAGCTCAGTACCTTATCTTTTTTATAAAAAGGAATGCCCTCCTCCGGCATACAGTAAAAGCAGCGCAGGTTGCACTTATCTGTTACAGAAAGCCTGAGGTAGTTAACAATCCTGTTATGTTGGTCTATAAGCATATTAGAGTAATGAGTATTGAGTCATGAGTCCTTAGTTTCGGGTCAGGTTGTTAATTTATGTCTGTAATCTCAGGTCTGATGTCTCAGATTTCAGATCTTTCCTAGGGATTTTCTGATACCCACACCTGTTTGTTCTCGAAAAATTCCTTTTTCCAGATAGGAACGGTTTCCTTCAATTTATCTATCATAAAGGTGGTGGCAGCCATGGCATTTTTGCGGTGCGGGGCGGAGGCTCCGATCACCACCACCATGTCGCCTGGTTTTTTTACACCCACTGCATGAATAATAAGCGTCTTCAGTAATTGATATTTGATTTTGGCTTCATCTGCAAGCTTTTGCATTTCGCTGAGTGCCATAGCATCATAAGCCTCATATTCAAGCTGAAATACCTCATCGCCTCTGGTAGCATTCCGTACTGTACCTACAAACAATGATACTGCGCCTGCGCCATTGTCACGCAGGGCTTCCCATGCTTCATTCAAATCAATATTATCAACTATTTTTATCATATCTAATCAAAGTGTTGCCAGGTTTTTGCGCGTACTTCCCGAAGGTTTTTTTTGTTGATTTTATCCTCCGCTTACAGGTGGTATTACTACAATTTCATCGTTCGCCTCCACAGGATCTTCATCCCTTGCATAGTTTGCATTTACTGCAATAGCCATGGCGGGAAGTTTGTGGAACAGAGGGAAGTCTTTTTTCAGCTTTTCCTTCAGGTCTTTAACATTTCGTAAACCCTCAGTGTCTTTCAGTTCTATGCTTTTGGCTCCAAGGGTTTCCTTTGCCATGCCGTATAACAGTATCTTCATATTTAAATTCCATTTTGTGAGAATCAGGAGTGCCCTAAAGCCTTATTAAAACTATACCTGACAACCGGACCTAACATCTCTTTCCGTTTTCCAGCGGATTAGGAAATGTATCTTCATCTTCTTTATTGCCGGGTTCTTTATGTAAGCATCTATAGTCTTTTTCAACAATAATATGCAGTTGTTGGTTCTCTTCAACAGGCACAAAAGACTGAAAACCCTCCTGGTCCGTTTGAGCCCAGGTGTTTATCTGCTCTTCCGGAACCGTTAAAAATACTTCATTTGCTTCGAAATGCAGCCGGATTTCACTGGCAGTACTATCCTTATTGAGCGAAAACCGGATAAAACTTTCCGGGGCCAGGCCCAGTCTGGTGGTACTGCTGATCCTTCCCGCCTTAAATAATTCCTCCACTTCCTTCTGCTTTAACCGCAGTCTCAGGGAGTCCTCTTCCATTCTTGCCTTCATTTTCGTTTTTTGCAGTATTTAATGTAGTATCAGGTTTAAAACGAAGCCTGCCAAGTTCAATTTCTATGGCAATTTTTACTAAGATAGTAAAAATAAAAGCACCAAGTGCATAAATGCCAATAGTAATGCCAATTTCTATTATTGTTGGTGTGTATTCCACCACATCGCCCCAGGCTCCGGGGATAAATCCGGGAATAATCAGCCCCATTCCTTTGTCAATCCAGATGGCGACAAATAATATGATACAGGCAAAGCTAAGCCATTTAAAGTTTTTCCTGAAAGCATGAATGGTTAAAATAGTGGTAGCTATAATATTAAGCGCAAGAGCAGTATAGATCCATGGCATAAGGGCGTTTTTGCCGTCGAGGCCAAAGAAGAGGTAAACAGCGCTGCTGCTGTGGTGGGTAGGGAAATAAAATTCCTTGAACAGTTCGGATCCCAGCATGATCAGGTTTACCTGGGCCGCCACGGTTACCACCAGGGCAATTTTATGCAGCGTTTTATTTTCGATGTGGTAGTCGGTAAAGGTGCGGATCATTTCCAGCACAATAATAATAAGCGCAGGGCCGGCTGCAAAAGCCGAAGCAAGGAAGCGGGGGCCGAGCAGTGCATTGTTCCAGAAGGGGCGGGCAGGCAAACCGGCATATAAAAAAGCCGTTACCAGGTGAATACCCACAGCCCAGAAAACAGAAAGCATAACCCCGGGGATATATACCTTTTTATTGGGGGTTTTTCCCTGAAATTTCATGATCAGGATGTAGAGGGGGATGGAAATATTGATGAACAGGTATCCGTTCAGGGCAATAACATCCCAGGCCAGCATTGAATTGGGCCAGTTAAAAACCCCAATAACAGGAATAAGGTGCCAGGCTCTGGCGGGGCCGCCCATATCGGCCACAATAAAGGCGAGGCACATAATAAGGGCAGCCACAGCCAGGCCTTCGCCAATGAGGACTGCCCTGGAGAAATCCACATCTTTAAGAATATAAGTAGGCAGCACCAGCATAACAGCTGCAGCAGCTACTCCTACTAAAAAGGTAAAGTTCGATATATACAAGCCCCAGCTAACCTTATCGCTCATGCCGGTTACTTTCAGTCCTTCAGAAAGCTGGTAGTAATATGCCCAGGCACCCAGGAGCATGAGAAAGGTAAGGGTACCCATCCAGATATGGTAGGAAAAGTCTCCCTTAAGCGCGGTGGAAAATCCTTTGGAAACAAAAGCGGTCAATGTTTTCATACTCTGATCATTAATCCATGAAATACCAAAACTTGGGCTCAGTGCCTAAATCTTCCTTCAGGCGGAATACTTTTTTGTTGGCCAGTACCCAGCGGATTTCACTGTTCGGGTCGAGCAGGTTACCAAAAATGCGGGCACCGGTAGGGCAGGCTTCCACGCAGGCAGGGTTTTTACCATCGCGGGAGCGTTGGATGCAGAAGGTACATTTTTCCATTACCCCCTTTTTGCGGAGCCTGTTTCCCAGGTAGTGCTGGTTTTTATTTACTTCCTCTTCAGGTACTTGTGGTGTAGCCCAGTTAAAGCGCCGGCCATCGTAAGGGCAGGCGGCCATACAGTACCGGCAGCCTATGCACCAGTCATAATCCACCACCACAATACCATCTTTTTCAAGCCAGGTTGCCTGGGTTGGGCAAACCTCCACGCAGGGAGGGTTCTGGCAGTGAAAGCACTGGGTGCCCAGGTAAAAATGCCCGGCAGCAGGCACTTCGTGATAGAAGTTATCATCTGCCATTTCAAAATTCATGCTACCATTTCTGTGTTCGTGAATGCGGATGTACTGCATTTCAGAGGCACGGTCCTGGTTGTTTTCCTCCACACAGGCATTTACACAGTCCATATAACCTTTGCATTTGGAGATGTTAAAGGCATAGCCATAAAGCACATCTTCGGCAGCTCCCTGAGAGGATACATTTATTTTACCGCCTTTTTTAAGCTCATACATTCTTTCAAGGCGCTTAATGGTTTCCCCGCGCTCCTTATCTGTCATGAGTTTGTAATTGCCCTTGAAATACTCTTCCCATTCAAGCCCGGCCATTTCTTTGTCTAAATCATTGGCTGTTACGCTGCAGGAAGTACTTGCCAGACCGGCTCCGGCCAGCAGGCCGGCAGTGAGCTTTTTAATGGCATCGCGGCGGTCGGTCTTCTTTTCAAGCACCTGGTCAAAGCCATCTTTTTTTGGTTCGCTACCCTTTATTTCTTCTTTTGGCCCGTGCTCCTTTGAGCTTCCGCAGGAACAGCTGCCGGTTCCGCAGCCGGATTTCGGGGTATTTGAAGGCTCCTCAGAGCTGTTATTCTTATTCTTTTTGAAAAACATAGGTCAGTTTCTGTTTTTACTTTTCTTTAGTTTGATGGTATGTACTTGCCGTATTGAGCCTTGCAGGCCAGCGGGGCTCAAAGGCCGGGCTGTGTGGATTGTGGCAATTGGTACAGTTATTTATTACCCGCGGTTTTGCCCAGCTTCCAAGGCGCTTTCCGTGGCTTCCGCCTTCCCAGTCTTTATATTGGGTGGAGTGGCATTGTGCACACTGTTTAAAGCTTTCGTCAATATGAATGGTCCTGCCTGTTAAGGAAACCAGTTCGTCCATATTGCCTTTCGTGTTATGGCAGGTGGCGCAGTCCATGGCATCTTTTTTGGCATGCTTCAGTTCAATGTTCCAGTGGGCCTTTTTTTCGCCCGCTTTTGCACCTGCTTTCAGCTCATTCATGGGAGCGGTATGGCAGTTTGAGCAAGGAAAAGAAACCATATGAACCGACCTGCGGGGCAGATAAAAAGTATCCCGTGCCTGTACATCGGCCATCATTTTTACCAGCTCATCCAGGTTCTTATCTGAACTTATATTATGCGCAGGTTCCTCCTTATGCTGTTTTACAATATCGGCCATGCTTTGGTGTGGCCCCTCATGGTGGGAGCAGCTTTGCCAGCCGAGGCATATCAGGAATAAGGCAGGTAGTAATTTTTTTATCTTATTCATTTTTGCACGCTAATCTTGTCTACAATATCTTTCATCCTGCTGAGGTCGGCTGTACGGTTAAATTCCTCCGTTGTATTCCCCGGCACGTGGCACTGCCTGCAGTTAACCCGCTCGGGATGCGATACCCGTATTTCTTTGGGGGCCGACGGGCCGGCATGGCAGGAGAGGCAGTTTTCGCGCATAAATAATTTATGCGGAATTACCGGTGGAGACCCCTGCATGGCAGCCTGTTTTGTTTTCGGTTCTGCTGCCCGCGTAAAGGTGCTTTCCCTGAATAGCTTATTGGTGTTTACAGGCACATGGCACTGGTTACAGTTGATCAGCTGCGGGTGCGGGGTAACAGGGGCAAAGGCATTGAATCTTTCAACAAAGCCCCCGTTCCCGTGGCACTGCAGGCAATCCTTTCCTCCAATGCCTGTACCGGAGGTAATCATTTCGTGTGGCACCCGGGGGGGAGCCCCGGCATAAGCCCGGTTTTCATAATAAGCTTCCAGAGCCCTGCCGTGGAGGGAATCCTCCGGCATGTTCCGGTAGTGAAGGGCAAAACCCGAGCGTTCGAAAACGCCTTCTTCCACCGGAATGGATGATTGCATATTACCGGCAGGAAAATCTTCGCTGGCCTCCGTATGGTCAGTTATCAGCATCACATCCAGGATCACGATAAAGGTGACCATGAGAATAATGAAGATGGCGATGATATTTCTTCTTTTTAAGGTTGACATAGGGCTGCTTTTTTAGGCTAGTACCTTCTCCACCTTCACTGCACATTTCTTATAATCCGGTTGTTTGGAAATAGGGCAGAAGGCATCCAGGGTTAAGTTATTGATCAGCATATTTTCATCGAAGAAAGGCACAAATACCTGGCCCCTGGCGGGAACACCCCTTTCATTAATGGAGGCAGGCAGTTCAAGTATTCCTCTTTTCGTGCTTAATCTTACTTTTTCCCCATGGCGGATGCCCAGTGCAGCAGCATCATCCGGATGGAGTTCCACATAGGAGTGGGGCACTGCCTGGTGCAATACTTTAATTCTGCGGGTCATGGAACCGGAGTGCCAGTGTTCAATTACCCTGCCGGTATTTAGCCAGAAAGGGTATTCGGCAGATGGTACCTCAGGTGCAGGTTCATAAGGACGGAACCAGATCCAGGCCTTTCCATCAGGCTTACCATAAAACTCTATACTGCCATTTTTTACAGCAGGATCATATTTTGCATTATAGCGCCACTTCGTTTCCTTGCCTTCGAAGAAGGGCCACTGGACGCCGGGCTGCTTTTTAAGCACCTCATAAGGGGCCATGCCATGTTTTGCTCCTTCCTGAAATATGCTGTATTCTTTCCAGATTTCTTCAATATGGTTTTCCTTAGTCCAGGGGAAAAGATCTCCGTAGCCCATTCTGCGCGCCACTTCTATAAGCTGCCAGGTATCGCTCATGGCTTCTCCCTGAGGCTCCAGCAGCTGGTTCCAGTGCTGGGTACGGCGTTCCGCATTTCCGAACATTCCCTCACGCTCTATCCACATGGCAGAGGGGAGTATTACATCGGCCACATCTGTGGTAGGGGTAGGGTATACATCCGATACCACAATAAAGGCATCTTCCTTTTGGGTTGCGGGGCGGTAGCGGTTAAGCATGGGCATGGTTACCATTGGGTTGGTTACCTGTATCCACATAAATTTCAGCTCACCACGGTCGAGTGCCCTGAACATTTCCACGGTATGAAGTGTGGGTTTATCAGGTATCCTTTCCACGGGCACTTTCCAGATCTTAGCGGCTTTCTGGCGCGCCTTTTCATCGGTAACTTCACCATATGGGAGCCGGTGTGTAAGTGTGCCTACCTCCCGCACAGTACCGCAGGCGCTGGGCTGGCCGGTGAGCGAGAACGGGCTGTTACCCGGGGTGGATATTTTACCGGTGAGCAGGTGGATGTTATACACCAGGTTATTGATCCAGGTGCCGCGGGTGTGCTGGTTCATGCCCATGCACCAGAAAGAGGTTACTTTATGGTTAGGGTTACCATAGAGCGAAGCCAGGTACTTAATGTCTTTAACTGATACCCCGCTGATGGCCGCTACTTTATCGGGACGGTAATCCTCCAGCATTGCTTTAAATCCTTCAAAGGAGAGTTCCTGTGGTTCGTCTTTAAAAGCAAACTTATCTTCGAGTCCGTAGCCGATATTTGTTTTCCCCTGCCTGAACACGCAATGGTCTTCCACAAATTTGCGGTTAACCCAGCCGTTATGGATTATTTCGTAACAGATGGCATTGGCAATTGCAAGGTCGGTTTGCGGAAGGAAAAGCATTGATTTATCGGCGGCCTTGCTGCTGCGCGTAGTGCGGGTGGCCAGGTCAATAATTTTCACACCTTTTCTTTTCAGGCGCTGGTCGAGCATGCGGGAGAAAAGCACAGGGTGCATTTCGGCCATATTGTTGCCCCAGAGCACGAATACGTCGGCATGGTCAATATCCTCATAGCAGCCCATAGGTTCATCCATGCCAAAGGTGGTCATAAAACCGGTTACAGCGCTGGCCATACATAGTCTTGCATTGGCTTCCAGATTATTGGTGCCAATACCCCCTTTCATGAATTTGGAGGCTACATAGCCATCCGGAATGGTCCACTGGCCGGATCCATACAAGGCAACGGAGTCTTTGCCATGCTGCGCGATAGATTCCTTCATTTTACGGGCCACCAGGTCCAGCGCTTCCTCCATGCTGGTTTCCACCATTTTGCCCCCTTTGCGAACCAAAGGTTTTGTCAGGCGGTCTTTCCCATACAGAGCCAGTACAGAGTGATAGCCTTTTACGCAGCAAAGCCCTTTATTTACGGGGCTGGCAGGGTCGCCCTTAACAGCCACTGCTTTACCTTCTGAGATGCCTATCAATAAACCGCAGCCTACGCCACAGAAGCGGCAAGGGGATTTTTTCCATTCCATGGGTTGGGAGGGAAGGTTTGCCTCCTGTTCATCGGCAAATACAATGCCCGGGAACATAGAGGCGGCGGCAGCCATAGCAGAAACTTTGGCCAGCGTTTTAAGAAAATTTCTTCGGTTAACAGGAGTATTAATCATGGGGCGGGTTTATTCTTGGTTAGACATAAATCCTGATACCAGGCTCAGGTGCTTTAGCTCCGGAATTTCATTGAGGATATCCTGCAGGATTTTTTCCTCCGCTTCGTCAGAGGTATCAGTTACAAGGACTACTAAGTCCTCATTTTCTGCCGGATAATATTCGCAGGAGGGGAGTCCGGAAAGGGTCTGCACCAGCGCTTCTTTTTTTCCCTCAAAGGCCTGAGCCAGGTAACTTTTAACAGGCATAAAACATCTGTTTAAATGATTGGTATTTTATTATATAATAATCGGTTGCAGCGGGCTTTTCCACTTTTTCCTGCAATCTGACTCAGGTGCTGCTCTTTGCCTTTCCGGCAGGCTGACAGGATACCATGAGGAATTATTTATGATGTAAAAGTACAGCACAGTGGCAGGGGGATGCATGACACCAGTCATGGCTAATTATGATTTTTATCATGATTAATGCGGGGAGAGTATATGGAGGAAAAATTCAGCTAAAAAATGAGCGATCCATTTATTTGCTCTGGCAGGCCGGGGTATGAAAAATTGGCTTCAGGCCTGAAACTACACTTTTTAAATAAATAGCCCCCTCATGCCGCAGCAGGTGTCCGGTGTTACTGCCTGCTGCCCGTTATTGATGAAGGATAGTGAAAAAAAAACAGCAGTTTAATGTTAAAGGCTCTTTAGCAAAGCAGTAATGGCGTTTACTGTTTCTGAAGGGTCCACACCTAAGCCTTCCTGCTGGTGTACCAGTTCACCTTCTTCATTGAGAACGGAAATAATATTAGAGTGTGCAATGTCCATACTTAGCTCTTTTCTGTACTTTACATTCAGGAGGGCTGCCAGTTCCATTACATTATCCTCCTTTCCGGTCAGGGAAATCCACCGGTCCGGATTCAGCCTGTTCTTTTGGGCATAATCCTGTAATTTTTCAGGATTGTCCCGTTCAGGGTCCAGTGTGACCAGCACTATGCCGGTTTCGTTTTTTTTCTTTTCGTCCAGAGATTCCTCAATGCGCTTCAGGTCGGCCAGTATGCGGGGGCAGGCATAATCGCAATTGGTGTAAATCATAGCCACAATTTGCACTTTTCCTTTCAGTGCTTTCAACTCAATACTGTCGCCCTTTTGGGTGGCCCACTTTGAATTAAGGTTGTAGAGCGACATATCTGTAACAGCAGCCGAAGTGGTTTGGATAGAAGAAGCTTCCATTGTATGGTGGGTATCCCGGCTGTGGTTCATGTCTCCGGAACTGTGGTCAGCAGGAGAATTGCTGTTGCAGGAAGCCAGAGCGCAGCTTAAAAGGACTAAGGTGGTAAACAAAGTTTTCATGACAGTGGTATTTTGTAAATGATCCCGCAGGAAGATATTTAATTGTTAGTTTGTTATTGAATGGGCTTTTCTGTTTTTACATCTTTTGCGCATCTGAAGCCCAGGTTCGCAACAGTATAATTGGCTTTTAAGCTGGAGCGGAATGCATACCGCATAAAGGCAACATAATTTTCCACATCTTTAGCGCCGCTTGCCCCTGCTCCGCAAAACAGCTGCCGGTCAAGGCTGGAGTTCGCCCTCGACTCCCCCACAAGAAGGGATGAATTATAATCCAGTGTCCATTCCCACACCAGGCCAATCATGCCATATACTCCATAGTAATTCCGGAAACTGCTGTTTACCGGGGGCAGGTATTTTGGGTTAGGCTGGCTGTACCAGTCAAGGCTTTGCTGGTAAAAGGCAGCATCGCCGGAGGCATTTGCTTTTTTGTCGCTTGCTAAAGCAGCGTATTCCCATTCTTTAACAGTTGGCAGACGTTTTCCCTGGCATTCGCAATAAGCTTTAGCCGCAAACCATGAAACATTGGTGACCGGACTGTTTGCAATTTTTTCCTCTTCCGGGCCTGTTACTACATCAGAAGGCCAGGACCTGAGATAGCCTGCATCGGCAAAAATTTTCTTCACTGCGGATTTTTTCCATTGTGGGTTGGCTTCAATGAAAGCTTTATAATCGCTGTTCGTAACCGGGTACTGGTCCAGAAGAAAATCATTCACTTCCAGGGGAATGGTATCGCCCCCGTAAAGAGGCACAAAAGAGCCTCCCTTTATAGGCTGCATGCCTGCAGGGATGGTCTTTTGTGCCTGTAGAGAACTGCAGATGCCCACAAGTAAAAATGCAGTCAGTAATTTTAATCCGGGTATCATCCTGTTGCTAGTTAATGGTTAGCTGGTCATTGTTGGTTATTCGTTTTTCGTCAGTTTGCAGTATAGCCGGGCTTTCAGGAGCTAATGTCGAAATGGCTTTGGAGAAGGATGAGAACCAGATCAAAGTGGCTGTTAAAAGATAACATCCTCCTGGCAACGACAAATTAACAACGAATAACCAACAACGATAACTTAATGAACAATAGTGGTTTTTATGCGGGCCACATCTTTAGTGGTAACTTCGCCACCTTTGTTGCCCCAGTTGTTGTACACATAGGTTAACACATTGGCTATTTCCTCGTCAGATAGTTTGATTTTTGGCATGGTGCTGTTATATACCTGTCCGTTTACTTTTATCTGTCCTTCCAGACCGTGAGCTACTACGCCAATAGCTCTGCTCACGTCGGCATTCAGGTAGTCCGATTTGGCAAGGGGAGGAAAGGCTCCTGCTATACCCTGACCTTCGGCCTGATGGCAGGCCTGGCAGTTTTGGGCATACACTGCTTTACCCAGGTTAACGCGTTGTTCCAGATTGTTAGCTACACTTGCCACAGGCTTAACAGCAGAGGGCATTTCCTGAGCATTAGCACCTTCAGGCAGGTAAATTTTTGAGGATGTTTGTCCGGCAAAAACCTCTTTGTTTTCCTGTCCTTCGACTTTTAACATTGCCATAGCGCCTTTGTTGAATGTGCGGAAGAGAGAGTGGTCTACCAGAATAAGGGAGCCCGGCACTTCAACCTTGAACTCTGCAATTGCAGCACCACCAGCAGGAATAAGCGTGGTTTGTACGTTATTATTGATGTTCAGGCCGCCCTCAGGGTATACTTTGTCGAAAATTTCGCCAATTGCATGGAAGGAAGAGATAAGGCTCGGGCCACCGTTTCCTACAAACAGGCGTACGCGTTCTCCGGTTTTGGCAGTAAGTGCATTGTCGCCGGTAAGAGCTCCTACAGAGCCGTTAAAGAGTACGTAGGTTGGGTGCTCGTCGAGCGCTTTCTCCATATCGAATGGCTGGAGGCCGGCTTCGCCAAATTTACCTTTGGTGTAAAAGTCGCCCTGCATTACATAGTACTCTTTATCCACCGGAGGAAGTCCGCCTTCCGGTTCCACTAATATCAATCCATACATACCGTTTGCAATATGCATGCCTACAGGTGCGGTTGCGCAGTGGTATACATATAAACCGGGGTTCAGCGCCTTGAAGTTAAATACGGTTTCGTGACCGGGAGCAGTAAAGGAAGCATTTGCTCCACCTCCCGGGCCAGTTACGGCGTGTAAGTCAATGTTGTGAGGGTTTTTACTGTCGGGGTGGTTCATCAGGTGAAATTCCACATCATCATTCTGGCGGATACGGATAAATTTGCCCGGTACAGATCCGCCGAAGGTCCAGAAGGTGTAATTTACCCCTTCGGCTATTTCTTTAACCACCTCGGTTACTTCCAGGCGAACAATAACCTTTGCAGGATTTTTACGCGTTATTGGAGGAGGTACCATTGGAGGGGTTGTAAGCACTGCTTCTATTACTTCAGGTTCTTTATCGGGAACATCATTAATGGTGGCGTATTTTACATTCTGGTTTTGATTTGTGTTGCAGGATATAATTCCTGTGCCAAGCAATGCAGCTGCCAGGAGCGTCCGGCTTAATCCTTTGATTGGAGAATATTTCATGGCTATGAAGATTTAGTTTTTTGCATGATGTAAAAGTAGAGACAGGATGCAAGAGCATTTATGAGGTAAATCATATCATCAGAGTGATCCTTGTCAGGTTTTTCCGCTGGTGGAGGAAGGAATAAAAAATAATAAAAGTATTTAAGTACCTTTATACTTAATATTGAATTTGTTTCTATATTTGCCTGTATAGAAATCAACTAAATTATATAATCATGATAGCACAAGTAGAAAACATTCTGGATGTAACTGTTTTAGACCCAAGGGAAAAGCACCCGACAATTTTTAGAAGGTTTGATGAATTACAACCCGGTGCAAGCCTTATTATACATAATGACCACGACCCTAAACCACTTTATTACCAGATGCTTGGAGAGCTGGGGAATATCTTTACCTGGGAATATACTGAGCAGGGCCCGGTTTGGTGGAAAGTAATAATTACAAAGCGCGCAGCCGGTGAGAGCGATGAAACATTAGGCGAAATTGCTGCCAAAGATCTTCGTAAAGCCGAAGTGTTCAGGAAGTACGGACTTGACTTTTGCTGTGGCGGAAAGAAAACAGTGAAAGAGGCCTGTGCGGAAAAAGGACTGGATGTAACTAAGGTGGAGCAGGAGTTGCAGCAGGCAGACCGCGCACCTGTTGCAACCCGTGCTTTACCTTATAATGAGTGGGACCCTGGCTTTCTGGCCGACTATATTGTAAACACACACCATACCTATGTGAGGAAAATTTTGCCTGATCTTGGTACTTATGCTCACAAAGTAGCCAGCGTGCACGGCGATCATCATCCTGAGTTAATTGAAATAAACTCCCTTGTGGAAGCCATCAGTGATGAACTTTTCGGCCACCTGCCAAAAGAAGAAAACATTCTCTTCCCTTTTATAAAGCAACTGGTACAGGCAAAAAACAGCGGACAGCTTTTGGAGAGGCCACATTTTGGTACAGTGGAGAACCCTGTAAGAATGATGGAGGCAGAGCATGAAAATGCCGGCCGAGACCTTGAAAGAATCCGCGAGCTGAGCAATAACTATACCTTGCCGGAAGATGCCTGCGGCAGTTACAAATTACTCTTTAAGATGCTGGAAGAGTTCGAAAGCGACCTCCATATCCACATTCACATGGAAAACAACATCCTGTTCCCGAAAGCACTGGAAATTGAAAAACAACTAAGGTCATGAGCGAAAAAGTAAAACCTATAAAAAGAAACCCCGCCCTGGTGGAGTTTTCCAAAGATCATCATTTCGGGCTCCTGCTGGTTTGGAAAATCCGGCAGGGGCAACGGAAAGAAATTCCTCCTGTCCGCATTGCAAACTATATCAGCTTCTTTTTCCATGAAGACCTGATCCATCATTTTGCCGATGAAGAAAAATATCTTTTTATAAAGCTTCCGCTGACAGATATTCAGCGGAAGCGGGCAGAGGGGGAACATGCTGAAATCCGTTCGCTGGTGGCCGGTATAAAGCAAAATCCTTTTGACCGGGGGTTGCTGACAGAGTTTGCTGACCTGCTTGAAGGCCATATCCGCTTTGAAGAAAGAGAACTCTTTAACCGCTTACAGGCAGTTATGAGCGAAGAGGAACTGCTGAAACTGTTGAACGAAGTACCCGCCCGCCCTCACCCTGGTGATGATGCGTGGGAGGATAACTTTTGGGAACGGGAAGAAAAGAAAGTAAAAGAAAAAAGTTATGCTGGTTAACCAACAAACCAAAATAGCTGCTTTGCTAATGCATCATCCGGAAGCACTGGATACCATAATTTCTCTGAACCCAAAGTTTGAGAAGCTGCGGAATCCATTGCTCCGGAAACTGATGGCCGGAAGAGTAAGCATTGGCATGGCCGCAAAAATAGGAGGCTGCACCGAAAGGGACTTCTTTGGTGCATTAAAACCGCTAGGCTTTGAAACAGCGCCTGAAGGAGTAAAGAAAAACAGTACTGCCGGCAGGAAACCCGCTTTCCTTCAGTCCCTGCAGGCGGAAAAAATTGTTTTACTGGATGTAAGGCCTGTTCTGGAGAACGGCAAAGACCCGCTGAAGGAAATTCTTTCTAAAGTAAAAGAACTTCAGCCGGGAGAGGCACTGAAAATTATCAATACCTTCGAGCCAACGCCCCTTATTGCAATGCTTCAAAAGAAAGGTTTTGCGGCCTTTACAGAAGCAGTCAGTCCGCAGCAAATTGAAACCTGGTTTTTCAGGGAATCTGCTGAAGCCTTTAATGAAATACCGGAAGAGAGCCAGACAAGCAGTGACTGGAGCGGAATTATGCAGCGGTTCGCCGGTAATTTTCAGCAAATTGATGTGCGGGAGCTTGAAATGCCTCAGCCTATGATTAAAATTCTGGAGAGGCTCGATGACCTTCCTGAAGGTAAAGCGCTTTTTGTAATACATAAGCGCCTGCCGGTTTACCTGCTGCCGGAGCTGGCTCAGCGCCAATTCGCTTACCGGAGCAGGGAGCTTTCAGAGGACGAAGTACACCTGATTATTTTCAGAGACTGAAGTCTGTAATGCTTCCGCCGCAGTAAAACTTTATTTCAGCCTTTCCTTTCCGGATAACTAATAATTCTTCTTACTACCTTCAATATTTCAGCTATGATCATTTCAGGAAACTCCCCTTTACAGAAAACCACCTCCTGGAAAGTAGTGCTGCCCTTTTATATGTATGCGGCGGTGGCTTTCCTGTTTTCCTGTCTTCTGTTGTTGCTGTCCGGCGATTCTTTTCAGCTGCACTATTTTAATCCCGGTACGCTGGCTGTAACACACCTTATGGCGCTGGGGTGGGGAACGATGATTATTCTGGGGGCCAGCCATCAGCTGGTTCCGGTGCTTATTGAAGGGAAGTTGTATAGCAATACGCTTGCATGGCTTTCCTTTATTTTTGCTGCTGTTGGTATTCCGCTGCTGGTTTATGGTTTTTACATTTTCGATATGGGCTGGCCGGCACAGGCGGGAGCTATAGCAATAAATCTTGGAATAATATCGTACATGGCTAACCTTGCCATAAGTATGGCAAGGAGCACGAAAAAGGGTGTGTACTCCGCCTTTATTCTTACTGCCATTATCTGGCTCCTGCTAACCACCTTGGCAGGGATGCTGCTGGTTTTTAATTTTACACATGCCATTTTAAGCAGCAATTCCCTTACATACCTGCCGCTGCATGCCCATATGGGAATAGCAGGCTGGTTTTTATTACTTGTGATCGGGGTGGGAGCCAGACTTATTCCCATGTTCCTGATCTCAAAATACACTAACGAAAAGATACTCTGGACCATATTTGGCAGCATTAACCTGGGCTTGTTACTGTTCATTGTTTCAGCCTTATGCGTTCATCATCATATTCCTTCTATAATTCCTGCTCTGTTAATAGCTGCCGGCATCTTTTTATTTGGCTGGTATTGCAGGATGGCATACAGGGAAAGAATAAGAAGGCAGGTAGATGATCCAATGAAGATTTCGCTGCTTTCGGTAGCCATGATTGCCCTGCCGCTGTTTTTTGTAGTTGCCCTCATTGCCTTAGTGTCTGTTTCGGGCAGCAGTAATGAACTGGTACTGCTTTATGGTTTCTGTATTTTCTTCGGCTGGATAACTGCCATTATTCTTGGCATGACCTTTAAAACCCTGCCTTTTATTGTCTGGAATAAGGTGTACCACCTGCGTTCAGGCAAAGGCAAAACGCCTGACCCTAAAGACCTTTTCAGCGGTACGCAATTTAAATGGATGGCAGTAAGCTACCTTGCCGGTTTTATTGTGTTTGCACTGGGCTTGTTCCTGCAACAAATCCTGATCCTGAAAGCAGGGGCAGGGCTGCTGGTGGTGGCCGCTTTCCTTTATAATCTTAATATTTATAAAACAATCCGGCATAAAGCTGTAAGCATATGAAAATTTCAACAAATAATCCTGAGCAGTGTGCTGTTGCCACGGAGGCACTTAAGCAAGTTATTGACCCGGAAATAGGCCTTAATATTATAGACCTTGGGCTGGTTTACCGGATAGATTTTCCCGAAGAAAATAAAATTGAGGCCGATATGACCCTTACCACGCAATTTTGCCCGATGGGGGAAGCAATTACAGGAAGTGCAAATGAAATGTTGCAGGAAACCTTTAAAGATTATAAAATCGAATTAAATTTAGTTTTTGAACCACGGTGGGGGCACCACCTGATCACGGAAGAGGGCCAAATTTACTTAAACAGTTAATTATGCTGAGCTATACCTGCAAAACGGCTATAAAAGCTGTTATTTACCTTGCTTCCGGCACGGAAACAGGCGACAAAAAATCGATAAAGGACATTGCGGAACATATTGATGCAAGCGGCCATACAGTGAGTAAGATGTTACAGACTCTTGTAAAAAGAGGTGTAATTAACAGCACAAAGGGCCCTTCCGGTGGCTTTTACATAAGCGAAGAACAGAAGCTGATGCCCATTATTCATATTGTAGAGGCAATAGATGGCATGTCGCTCTTTAAGGAATGCGGACTTGGCCTCAGTAAATGTTCAGAAACACACCCTTGCCCCATTCACGACCAGTATAAAAAGCCAAGGGAATTACTCGAAAAGCTGTTTAAAGATAACAGCGTAACGGACCTTTGCCAGCCCGTAAACAGTGGCATGGCCTATTTATTAGGATAAATTCAGGATAATTAGTATTAACTGATTCCTATGGAAAAGCAGCAGAACAAGAAAACTATTGTATTTGCCTGCGCAGGCTGCTCACATGCCGGCGGGGTGGCCTACAATCTGGCTCTGGCGCTTGATAAAAAAGGAATGGCCGAAATGTCCTGCCTTGCAGGAGTGGCGGCAGAAAAGCCCTCTTTTTTAAGGAAGATAAAAAACAGGCAGATCATGACCATTGATGGCTGCCCGATAGAGTGTTCTAAAGGAATATTCGACAAGCTGAAGATTCCTGTCCATCACCATATCCGGCTAAAGGATTTCGGGGTAAAAAAAGAACATCCGGATAAGGATGATAGGGATATGGACGCTATGATTGAAAAGATTTTCGTAAAGGAGGATTTACCCCCGGATTAAAAGGAGAGGGAGGGCCTGCCTGAGGAAAAATAAAGCACAGGTAAAAAACTCAGAGGTTAAGCTTAAATTAACGCTGGTTAGCACTAAGTTTTAGGTCGGCTCTCATAAATCCTCAGAAACATGTGGGTGGACATATTGCGGGCACGGTTCTTCGCCATTTCAGCATTTTTACCACTGAAATGTTCATCAATGGTTGAGAACCAGAGGTGAAGCCACCTGCCAAAATGTTCCATATTAATGCTGTTATCTACCTGCCTGTCTGCTTCCCTGTGGGCATGAACAGGGTTTCCGCTATAGCTTCCGCTCAGGAGCAAACTGCTTTCCCAGAAGTCGGTGAGCCGCTCCAGGTGGGCAGGCCAGTTTTCCACAATAGAATTAAATATCGGGCCAAGCATTTCGTCATCACGTACTTTTCCGTAAAAGGTGTTAATGAGAAAATGAATGTCATCTCTGCTATTGAGTTCTCTCTTCATAACCAAAAGTTGTTTAAAATATGGCTGGCTTAATGAGTTTAGTAACGATCTTTTTGCCTTTAGAAATCCTTCAGGATCCGGAATTTCATTCCGTCAATTGATTTGTCTATGGAAATCTGGCAGGCGAGTCTGCTGGCAGAGGTTCTGTTGGGTAAGCCATCCAGCGTTTGTTCTTCAAATGGCTCCATTTCATCACCGGGCCTGCCACTTAAAACTTCAATGTGGCATGTTCCGCACATAGCCCTTCCTTTACAGTCGCCCCACTCCTCATACAACTCATTCAGCACCAGTTCCATTAAATTTCTGTATTCCATTGGTTTAAACCCGAGCCTTTTTTCTTCCCCGGATTCGTCAATTACATAAAGCTTATAGGTTTCATTCATGGTTTTTTAGCTAAAGAGAAGAGGTTCAGTTGTTTCCTGTACTTTATATATAAAATATCCAGTGGGCTTTTAATTTCCAAATCATGCAGGTTGGGAAATTCCACCTGCTGATTTTTTTTCGCGTAAAGGATTAGTATTTCCCGGAGCACTTGCCGCCGGGCTGTGCTTTAAGTAAAACAAGGTTGTTACTGTGAGGCAGAACAAAAGTACGGCTATTAACTGGTGGAGCACCCCCAGCGCTAAGGGAATACTGAAAACCAGTGTGGCTATTCCTGCCAGTATCTGCAAAAAGCAGACTGCCAGAAGAAGATTAGCGTAAAAAAGTGCTTTAGCTGGATAAAGAGCTGAACGTGTTTTAATGCATAATACAAAAATCGCACCTGCCACAATCCATGCAAACCAGCGGTGGATAAACTGAATGAAAACACCATTTTCAAAAAGACTTACAGGGTAGTCGAATGTTCCTGCCGGCAGGAGGGCATTATTCATTAAGGGGTAGGTATTATAGGAGTATCCTGCCTTAAGTCCGGCCACAAAAGCCCCCAGAACAATCTGTACAAAAAGAAGCAATAAGCACAGAATGGGTAAGGTGAGTTTAGATTTGTGCAGAGGAATATTGCTGGTTTTTTCTTTATTACTCAGCCGGAGGATAAGCCACAGAATGGAGCCAATTAATAGAAGTGCAAGGCTCAGGTGCATGGCGAGGCGGTAATGGCTTACATGGGGGTTGTCCTGCAGCCCGCTTTTCACCATTATCCAACCCATTACTCCCTGGGCCATGCCTAAGAACAGGATGATGGTAAGTTCCCTGATGAGGTCCCCGGATAGCTTTCTTCTGATTAGGAAGTATAAAAACGGAATAATGAAAATAAGGCCGGTTAGCCTTCCGATGAGCCTGTGGGTGTATTCCCACCAGAATATCTTCTTAAATCCCGGCAGGGTCATCCGGTAATTTAATTTCTGATATTCAGGAAACTGCTTGTACTCCTCAAAGGCTTCGTTCCACTGTTCTTCCCCAAGGGGAGGAATGGTACCGGATATAACCTTCCAGCTAACCATAGATAGGCCTGATCCTGTAAGGCGCGTGATTCCGCCGATCATGACCATTAAGGTAACCAGGAAAATTCCCGACCAGAGCCAATAAATAATAATTTTATTATTCCCTTTCACAATAACCGAATTTTATCCGCTGCGAATATCAGCAGTATATCTTTTTAAAACTATGACTTTAGTCATGTCCTGCTGAACCATCGGGATTGCCTTTAGGTAATGACAATCTTTTGTATGGTGGAATTGAAAATTCCTCTGCTTATGACTGGCCTCATAATTATTCCGCCAAAGAAGCTCTTATTTAGCCTGAAAGGAAAAACCAAAATTTAACAGATTATGAAAAAAATGTTTTTGTTAATTTGTGTCTTTATATGGATAAGTATTATACATGTGCAGGCACAGGCGCTGTCAGGAAAAGAAATCTATGCCGGAAACTGTAAGGCCTGCCACTCTATTGGCGGAGGTGACATTGTAGGACCGGACCTGGCAGGAGTAACGGAAAGAAGGGATGAAGAGTGGATTAAAAATTTCGTAATTAACTCGCAAAAAATGGTGGCAGAAGGCGATGAAACTGCAGTGGCCCTTTTTAATAAGTACAATAAGCTGCCAATGCCCTCTCACAAATTCAGCGGGGAGGAACTGGACGGTCTTATAGGCTACCTTGAAGAAGCAGGTAAGGAAGTGGCCTCCGCCGTGGAAAAAGAAAAAACAGTTACTGAGGAAAAGCCGGAAAAGGCTGAGTTAACAGCTTCAGTTGCTGCCGGAATGAGCTGGCATATTAAAGCTTTACTGGCCCTGATGGGAGTGGTATCAGTTATTTTAATTGTTACCTCGGGCTATTTGTACCGGGTGCTTAAGAGCTGAAAATTCCCTTTGGTTTATTTACTAGACCCGGCAAACGCCCGAAGTTTCGCAGGAACCTTTGGGCGTTATTATTTCATACCCTGTTATATCTTTTCAGGACAAGTCATAAATATTTATGGCTGTTTTCCCGCCTTCCTGAAGGAAAAATATCAGCTAATTCTTATATTTCACAAATTCCGCTCATTTAAAAAAAGCTTAAAAAAATATGTCAGGCCCGGATAAGAACAGCAGGTTTCCATTAGAACATTACGACCGGCTTTGTTTTCTTAAAAACATTATCAAGAACCCAAACATAATTGTGGGGGATTATACCTACTATGATGATTTTGAGGATGTGAATAATTTTGAGAAGAATGTAAAATACCATTTTGACTTTGTCGGTGACAAATTGATTATTGGTAAATTTTGTATGATAGCATCTGATGTAACTTTTATAATGAACGGTGCTAATCATTTAACGGAAGCAGTGACCTCATACCCATTTGCTATTTTTGGAAACGGTTGGCAAGAGGCAATGGATGGAAAGGTTTATCCAGCCAAAGGAGATACCGTAATAGGAAATGATGTCTGGATTGGCTACAGAGCTACGATAATGGCTGGAGTCAAAGTTGGTGACGGGGCAATTATAGGGGCAAATTCAGTAGTAACGAAGGATGTGGAGCCATACAGCATTGTGGGTGGAAATCCTGCAAGAGAAATTAAGAAACGATTCTCAGACGACCAGATAAAAGAACTTCTGGAAATAAAATGGTGGGACTGGGAAGTTGAGCGGATAACAAAAAATGTTCAGCATCTGACAGGCAAAAATATCGGAATTTTAAGAGGGAATATATAAACCCACCTCTAATCGTGGAAACGGTTATGGAGCAGGGGGGCATACCCGTACCTGTATTGGAAAAAGATGCAATTTAGCAGTCAGAGAAAGATGAATAATCTCACACAAAGAGCTTCAATTAAAATTGAAAGTAAAGAAAGAATATCCTTGTACAGACTATTTTTCACATAATATAATATGATACATTTGCTTGAAAAAGTGTACCGGCATCCTGATTTTACTAAGCCGGATCTGGAAATATTATTCTCAAGGCATACAAAAATTTCTTTCAAAAAAAATGAGTTAATCCTGAGAAAAGGTCAGACTGCCAATGCTTATTATATCATCGAAGATGGACTCATCCGCAGTTTTGTCCATGATTATCAGGGCAATGAAATTACCACGGGTTTCAACGGAAAGGGAGAAATAGCCATTGAAGTTGCTTCACTTTTTCAAAGAATACCCACCATGGAAAACATGCAGGCGCTATCGGATTGTGTAGTCTGGGAAATGAATTTCCCTGCCTTCCAGGAACTGTTTCATTCTATTCCACCTCTTAGCGAATGGGGAAGAGCCTGGATGGCATACCAGCTTTACCTCACCAAAAAGCGGACCACCGACATGATTACCGAATCGGCGGCAGAAAGGTATAAAAACCTGATGGTTGAAAAACCGCAGATTGTCCGCGAGGCTCCGCTGAAATACATAGCCTCTTTTCTGGGAATTACCGATACATCTCTGAGCCGCATTCGAAAAGAAATAATCAGTCAGTGTTAAAACTTGTCATACGACAAGTTTTTCTTCCTGACTACTTTTTACCTTTGTTATGAGCATGAAATAATCACAGGAAATTATTCATTCAGCTCCCTTTTTTTACTGCATCTTAACCCTTAACCCTTTAAAATTTTTGCTATGGCCAGTTTACACGCTTACCTCAACTTCAATGGCAACTGCGAAGAAGCTTTCAAATTTTACCAGACTGTTTTTGATACCAGGCTGTTGGCAGTTTACCGCTTTGGGGAAATGCCGGCAAATGACGCTATGCCTCCGGTTTCCGACGAGGACAAACAGAAAATAATGCATACCGCCCTGAAAATAAATGATAATACCTTGTTGATGGGTTCTGATTGTATTGAAGCCTTTGGACAAAAAGCCACCTATGGTACTGGTACCGCATTAATGCTGGATGTTCAGTCGATTGATGAGGCAGAAAAACTCTACAACAGCTTATCGCAAGGGGGTGAAATTGAAATGCCTCTGGCTGAGCAGGACTGGGCAGAACGGTATGCTGCGTTCCGGGATAAATTTGGCATCGGCTGGATGATCAACTATGAAGGTAACAAAAAAATGTATTAGAATTCGACAAAAACACAGAAATTGCCGGGTAAAACACACTGCAATAACTGGCAGTGCTATAAAGGAAAGGATAGGGCTTATTATGGCTTTATCCTTTCTTCGTATTTTATCCGGAAGGCTTTGTAGCCTTGCCTGAAAATGAAGCCTTACCATTTTCAGGGCATGTCTGAATCGGACAAAATCCTGAATGGGATTCTGCTAAGTTCCGGAATGTTACCGTTTCGAAAAATAATCAGATCTCTGATGCCATTAAACAGGTAAATTTCCTTTGCAGGAAAGCTGCAGGATAATTCTGCAAATCACTCCCCCGCATGCTACGGTAGTGTCAGGAAGGAAGTACATAAAGTAAAACTGCGAAGAAGTGGCAAATGCTTCCGCCTAATACAAAAAGGTGCCAGACGGCATGATTGTAGGGCATTTTTTTCCACAAATAAAAAATTACTCCCAGGCTGTAGGAAAGGCCTCCGGCTAAAAGCCAGTACAATCCCCCTTCAGGTACATATTGCAGCATAGGCTTAAATGCAAAAACGATAAGCCAGCCCATTAACAGGTAAATAACCGTTGAAAGAATTTTAAAGCGGTGGGCAAAGAACAGCTTAAAACATACCCCCAGGAAAGCTAAAAACCAAATTACAGCAAATACAGTCCAGCCGATACTTTCGCGCAGGAGTACCAGCATAAAAGGAGTGTAGGTGCCGGCAATGAGGAGGTAAATGGCAGAATGGTCGAAAATTTTAAGATATGCTTTAATTTTTGGCGCAGTAAAGCTATGGTAAAGGGTGGAGGCTGTGTATAAGACCAGCAGAGAGGTGCCGTAAATACTGAAACTGACAATTTTCCATTTATCGCCCTGTGAGCTGGCATAAAAAACAAGGATTACCAGCGCCGCTAAGCTTAAAACGATACCCACTGCATGGGTAATAGTATTTGCCATTTCCTCCGCGGGGGAGGTATCATCAGTTTTTTTTGCCATATCAGAAGAGCCGGTATTTTTTATAAGCAGAAATCAGGAAAAGCAAAAATAGGTTTTCTTTCTGTTTCAGGACGTATTTCGGGCTGTTAATACAAAGTACACTTCAGGAAATTAGTTACAAACACCTTCCATCAATTATTTCTTAAAGTTTTATTTTTTTGAATCCGGCCATTATCCGCTGATTCCGTAAAAAACCTTTTCTGTTCTGATTCAAATCATAAACCAGCCATTTTCGGGGTACTACCTTTACCATATAATAAAATAATAAACTCATGATAGCAGCAAAAAATAAGAACATACTTGATGTAAGGCTTATTGAGCCAAAATTGAAACATCTTTCCATTTTTAAAGCATTTGATGAGCTGAAAGGCGGAGAGGTGTTAACCATTTTGAATGATCACGATCCGCTTCCTCTGTATTACCAATTTAAAGCGGAACGTCCCAATATTTTTACCTGGCAGTATATTGAGGAGGGGCCCGAAGTTTGGGAGGTAAATATTACCAGGGATGCAGGAGCCGATTCTAAAACAGTAGGGGAGGTGGTGCGGGACAACCCAAAATCGGCTACTGTATTTAAGAAATACAAAATAGATTACTGCTGTAATGGTAAAAAGACCATTGAGGAAGCCTGTGCCCGGGCAGGGATATCTCCCGCACAGTTAAAAGCCGAGATTGATGCTCAGGCGCTGCAGCCAACTGCACACCTGCGGGTACAGGACTGGCCACTGGAGGTGTTGGTTGATTATATTATCCATAACCACCATTTGTATGTAAAGAAAGCCGGGAATGACATAAAAGGGTTGGTGGATAAAGTAGCGCGGGTACATGGGGACAGACATCCTGAGCTGCTGAACATGCGACAGTATTTTTATGAGTTAATGTCGGAACTGGAATCGCATATGGACCGCGAGGAACAGGTGCTTTTTCCCGCCATAAAAAAACTGGCTAAAGAAGGGAAATCATTACAGGCCTTCAGCTTCGGATCTGTAGAGAATCCCATCCGCATGATGGAGATGGAGCATGAAGAGGCGGGCGTTTTGCTGGAGGCAATAAGGAAAGAAGCTGATGATTATGCTTTACCGGAAGGGGCCTGCACATCTTACCGCCTCCTCTT
Source organism: Cesiribacteraceae bacterium YIM B00369 (assembly GCA_017948555.1). Classification (GTDB taxonomy): domain Bacteria; phylum Bacteroidota; class Bacteroidia; order Cytophagales; family Cyclobacteriaceae; genus Nafulsella. The sequence goes on from JAFMYY010000002.1 coordinate 238,471, forward strand.
TAACTTTTTACAGGATTTTGAAGAGGACCTGCATCAGCATATTCACCTGGAAAACAATATCCTTTTTCCAAAAGCAAAAGAGGCTGAAGCTCAGGCAGTATAAAAATCATTCTTACTTGTGATTTAAATCATAAGCAAGCTTTAAATGAGGTACTAAATTTACATAGAAATAAAAATCTGATTTACATGGAGTTACATCGAATAAAATTCTCAAAATCGTGGACTTGCTTTTTCCTTGCTTTAGGAGTGAGCGTGTTAAGCTTTAGCTGCTCTTCAGATAATAAAACAGAAACAAGCAACTCAGCAAATACAACAGCAAACACAAACACCTCTGCTCCGGCAGGCGTGGTATCTGAAAAAGGGGTAGGTCCGGTGGATGAGGTTGATCCTGGCGCAGGAATAGACCAGGCGCTTGCTGAAAAGGGACAAGCCATTTTTGAAGCCAAATGTTCAGCCTGCCATAAGTTTGATCAGCGGTATGTAGGTCCGGCACTGGAAGGGGTAACTGAACGCCGCCACCCGGCCTGGATCATGAATATGATTATGAACCCTGAAGAGATGACTAAAAAAGACCCTGTAGCTAAAAAGCTTCTGGCGGAATATATGACCCAGATGGTTTTTCAGGATGTAAGCAGGGATGAAACAAGAGCTATACTGGAATATTTCCGCCAGGTGGATAGCAGGAACTAATGGTAACTGATATAAACACGATGCTATAATGAAAAATAAAATGAATAAAACAGCAGGCAGGCTGGCATTGGGAGCAATGCTGGTGGCCGCAGGCCTGAGTTCCTGCAACATTGGCGGGCAAACAGCCTCCGTGGCAGGGGGCGACGATGCTGCAAAACAGGTGTATATGGCTCCCGGCCAGCACGATGAGCTTTATGCCTTCCTTTCAGGCGGCTTTAACGGGCAGGTTTCTGTGTATGGTATCCCCAGCGGCCGCCACCTTAAAATGATTCCTGTATTTTCCCAGCATCCGGAAAATGGCTATGGCTATAATGAAGAAACAAAGCCGATGCTGAATACTACCTTCGGAAATATTCCCTGGGATGACCTGCACCACCCTAAGCTGTCCCGTACAAATGGTATGGCCGACGGCCGCTTCCTGTTCGTGAATGGCAATAATACTCCCCGTATTGCAAAGATCGACCTGAGTACTTTTGAAACTACCGAAATTATGGAAATCCCGAACAGTGCCGGTAACCACTGTTCCCCATACCCCACTAACAATACCGAATACGTAATTGCAGGTACCCGCTTTAGTGTGCCGGTATCTAAAAACGGAGGTATTGATGATATTGAGCTGGAAAAACTAAAAGAAAACTACAGAGGCTCCATCTCTTTTATTAAGGTAGATGAAAAAACAGGAGATATGGATCTTGATTTCCAGATTCTGGTTCCTGGTTTTGACTACGATATTGCCAACGGTGGTAAAGGCCCATCATCCGACTGGGTATTCTTTACTGCTTACAATTCCGAGCAGGCAACAGGCCTTAAGGAAATCCATGCTTCACTGAACGATAAGGATTTTGTGGCAGCCATTAACTGGAAAAAAGCTGCTGAGTATGCAAAACAGGGTAAGGCTAAAGAAATTCCTGCAGAATATTACCATAACCGCCTTGATAAGCATACACACATAGCAAAATCTGAGGTGAAAAAATCGGTGAAAGTGTTGTATCCGGAAGAATGCCCGGGCATAATGTACCTGATTCCTACGCCTAAATCTCCACACGGAGTGGATGTGGACCCTGGCGGTGAATTAATTGCTGTAAGCGGAAAACTTGCCTCCATGGTACCGGTACACTCTTTCTCAAATATGATAAAAGCCATTGAAAATAAGGATTTTATCGATCAGATCGGCCCTATTCCAGTATTGAATTATGAATCTGTAATTGCAGGTGAAGTAAAAGAAGCAGGTCTTGGTCCGTTGCATACCGAGTTTGATGGAAAAGGACATGCCTACTCCTCAATGTTTGTATCATCTGAAATTGTAAAGTGGGATGTTAAGACCTTTGAAGTGCTGGACAGAATGCCTGTTTATTACTCTGTTGGCCACTTAATGATTCCCGGTGGGGATACTGAAAAACCTTATGGCAAATATTTGCTGGCTCTCAATAAAATTACCAAAGACCGCTACCTGCCTACAGGTCCTGAACTTGCTCAGAGTGCCCAGCTGATAGATATCAGCGGTGAAAAAATGAAAATGCTGCTGGACTTCCCTACTATAGGAGAGCCGCACTATGCACAGGCCATTTCTGCCGATCTGGTAGCCAAGAACAGCAAAAAGTTTTACAGGCTGGATGAAAACAACCACCCAAGGGCCACCAAGACTGAAAAAGATACCCGCGTGGAAAGAGAGGGAAATGTGGTAAGGGTATATATGACAGCCATCCGAAGCCACCTTGCACCTGACAACATCGAGGGTATTCATGTGGGAGACACTGTTTACTTCCACGTTACCAACCTTGAGCAGGACTGGGATGTGCCGCATGGATTTGCAGTAATGGGCAACCGTAATGCTGAACTGCTGGTAATGCCGGGCGAAACCAAGACCCTGCAGTGGGTACCAACCAAAACCGGTGTTACCCCATTCTACTGCACCGACTTCTGCTCTGCGCTGCACCAGGAAATGCAGGGGTATGCAAGGGTGTCTGCCAAGGGAGCCAATGTGCCGGTTAAATCCTGGTTAGGCGAGCCTAAAAAATCTCTATAGGTCAAATAACACACTTTATAGCCCGTGGCACCTGGCCACGGGTTATTTTACTAAACCTTGAAGATATGAAAACTTTGCCACGATTATTAATGGTACTTGCAGCAGCATCGCTGGCCTTATTATTTTTCTTTCCTATGTGGAAGATTTACCTGGATGCACCGCAGTATCCCGAGGGGTTGGAAATGCACATCTGGATTAATAAAATTGGCGGCAATACAGAATTTACCCTTCAGAATTTTAACATACTTAACCACTACATCGGCATGGAAAAAATACAAGCCGGGTCTTTTAAGGAATTAAAAATTATGCCCCCCGTAGTAATCGGGTTTATCATTACCGCTCTTGTGCTTGCAGTATTTCCTTACAGGAAAGGAATAATTACCTGGGTAGTGGCCCTGATGATCGGGGGAATTACCGGACTGGCCGATTTCTATTTGTGGCTGGTGAAGTTTGGAACTGAGCTCGACCCTATGGCACCCATAAAAGTACCGGGGATGACCTACATACCACCTTTTATCGGGTCCAAGTCACTCCTGAATTTCGATGCCTTTTCTATTCCCGCCACAGGGGGAATTGGGGTAGCCCTGGCCATTCTTTTTGGTCTCCTGGCCATCCGGAATAAATACATGGTCAAAAGAATGCCTGAATAAGAAAGTAAAGAAAATCTGTAAAAGCAGATTATGTGTTGGTTGAACTATAGAAGAGAGAAATAATGAAAAAAATTATTGATACTTTAAAAGCGGCGCCCCTTTTATTATTGCTACTTGCTTTAGGCTTAGCTGCTTGCAATCCGGAGCCGCAGCCAATTGTGTATGGGGCAGATGGTTGTGAGCATTGTAAAATGACAATTTCAGATGCCCGCTACGGAACCGAACTGGTAACGAAAAAGGGTAAGGTTTTTAAATTTGATTCGATAGAATGTATGGCTTCTTACCTGAATGAAAAGGAGGGAGGGGAAGCAGCAGCCTTTACCATGGTAACCAGTTTTGAACAGCCTGAAAAGCTGATTGGGGTGGAGTCGGCTGTTATCTTAAGATCCGAAGGCCTGCCCAGTCCTATGGGCATGTACTTAACTGCCTTCGAAAGCAGGGAAGTTGCAAAACAATACCAGTCGGAAGTGGGAGGTGATTTCCTGAGCTGGAATGAAACCCTGGCGCTGAATAAAAAATGAACAGCTTCGGTTACCATATCATACTGCTGCTGTTTACAGCACTAAGCCTGCCGGCAGGAAACTTCGCTTTTGCGAAGGACCTGGAAGTGTGCAATACCTGTGCCTGGACCTCCATAAAACAGGCAGTTGAAGCAGCAGAAGAGGGAGATCGCATACTTGTGCGCTCAGGAATATATTATGAAAACAGCATAACTATAAATAAAAAAATAAGCCTGAGCGGTAAGGGAAACCCTGTTATTGACGCAGGAAAAATGAATGGGATTTTTACCATTGACAAAACCGACAGCGTTTTAATTGAAGGGTTTATACTGCGGAATGTTGAGGTAAGCTACAGGAAAGATTTTGCTGCTATAAAAGTTTTTCGCAGCAACTATTGCATCATCAGGAATAACAGTATTGAAAATGCCTTTTTCGGAATTCAGCTGGAAAAGTCAGATTATACCAGTGTGCTTGAGAATAAGGTGGTGGGAGAGGCCATTAAGGAAGCTTCTTCCGGAAATGCCATTCACCTGTGGTATTGTAATAATGCCTCAATTGAAGGGAACTACTTACAGGGCCACCGTGATGGTATTTATTTTGAGTTTGTGAGCAGCTCTGTTATCCGCAACAACAGGAGCACGGGCAACCTTCGCTACGGGCTTCATTTTATGTTTTCTGATAATAACCTGTACCAGGAAAATACCTTTTCAAAGAACGGTGCCGGAGTGGCCGTAATGTATTCAAAAGGTATAGAAATGACAGGAAATTTATTTTCCGACAACTGGGGCGCGGCAGCTTATGGGTTGCTGCTGAAAGACATAACAGACAGCAGCATCAGGCGGAATACCTTTTCCGGAAATACGATTGGCGTGCATGCCGAAGGCTCGAACCGCTTACAGGTAGAGCAAAATACCTGGACGCGCAATGGCTGGGCTTTTAAAATTATGGGGAGCTGCGATGAGGTGAAGATTACAGAAAACAATTTTATCAGCAATACTTTTGAGGTAAGCTCCGGCGCAGCCCGTGCCGGCAGCAATGTTTTCGATGGTAATTACTGGAGCAGCTATACCGGCTATGATCTTGATAAAGATGGCTCAGGCGATGTGCCCCACCGGCCGGTAAAGCTGTTTTCGTATCTGCTGGAAAAATCTCCCCATGCTATTGTGTTGCTCCGGAGCATGTTTACCGATTTGCTGGAACTGGCAGAAAAAGTTACACCGGTGCTTACTCCGGAATTTATTAAGGATGAAAACCCCAGTATTAAAATCATTAAATGGTAAGCGCATGATCAGGATAGAAAACGTAGAAAAATCATTCCGCAAACTACCGGTTTTAAAAGGGGTGGAGGTGGAAATGGAAAAAGGGAAGATTTATGCTTTCCTGGGGCCCAACGGATCGGGGAAAACCACTTTGCTGAAAAGCATACTCGGGCTGGTAAAACCCGATAAAGGAGCTATTTATATTGCCGGGCAGGACATACAGAAAAACTGGGAGTACCGGCGCCGGATAGGTTATATGCCCCAGATTGCTCATTTCCCCGAAAACCTGAATGTGGAGGAGCTTTTCAGAATGATCAGGGATATACGTGAAATGAAAGGGGATAATGAGGAGCTGGTGAAGTATTTTCAGCTGGAAAAACATCTGAAATCACCATTAAAAACCCTTTCCGGTGGAATGAAGCAAAAGGTTAATGCAATTCTTGCCCTGATGTTCGACCCCGAGATCCTTATTTTCGACGAACCATCCACAGGGCTGGACCCCGTTTCGCACCTCAAGCTGAAGCAGTTGATTTTGCGTGAAAGGGACAGGGGCAAAACCATACTTATAACCACGCATATACTGAGTGAGGTCGGGGAACTGGCCGATGAAATTATCTTTCTGCTGGATGGGAAGATTTTCTTCCAGGGAACTACAGAAGAACTGCTGGCCTCGCAGGAGGAAAAGAACCTGGAGCGGGCAATTGCCAAAATAACCGACAGAGAGGAGTTTGAAAAATTAGCAAAACGGGAGCAGCATACTTCTGCTGTCAGCCGTCTCTTCCATTGGGTGGCCTGAGAATTTTCAATTTCACATTTTCGAACTTTCAAATGGGAAAGTCATGAACAACAGCCTTAAAATAATTAAATATACATTTTACGATACTCTCCGCAGCTGGTGGGCAATTTTGTACTTCATGTTCTTTTTGCTGGTAACAGGAGGTCTGCTATATTTCTCTGCCGGTTTCACACACTCGGTAGCCAGTATCCTTAATATCATCCTGTTTATTGTGCCTTTGGTAAGCATAGTTTTTGGCATAATGTACTATTATAATTCCCGTGAATTTGCACTGCTTCTGATGGCACAACCCCTCCGGCGGAGGCAGTTGTTCCTGGGGCAGTACCTGGGCCTGGCAGGTTCTTTAAGTCTTAGCTTTCTGGCAGGAATTGGCCTGGTATTCCTCCTGTTCGGTAGCATGGAAGCCATTGGGCTCCTGCTCATGCTCATGTTTGCCGGTACGGTACTATCATTTATTTTTACGGCGGTTGCGCTGTGGGTTGGGGTACAATACGAAGACCGTACAAAAGGCTTTGGCATTGCCATACTTATCTGGCTGTTTGCGCTTGTTATATACGACGGGCTGTTTCTTGCCTTTCTTTTTGTTTTTGAGGAGTATCCCCTGGAGAAAGCTGCTACTGGCTTCAGTATTCTTAATCCGGTAGACCTTGCCCGGATTATGGTAATGCTCCGGCTGGAATCAGCTGCCTTATTAGGTTTTACCGGTGCAGTATTTAATAAATTTTTTGGTACAGTTTCAGGAATTGCTGTATCAGGATTTGCTATGCTTTTGTGGGTATTTCTGCCTTTACAGAGCTTCCTGCGAAAAGCAGGAAACAAAGATTTTTAGCAGGTCGTAGTCTGTTTTAGCTTAAGTAGTGGCTGGCAGATGTTGTCCTGCTAATCTTGTGGTTAGAGACCGGGCCGGAGCATTTTTATGTTCCGGCTTTTTTTATAAATCTGAGGAGGGTTGATGTTTTAGTGTTTTTAATAGAAATTCCTGAAAAATTATATTTGAGAAGGTGATTCTTTAAATCTGAATACAGAGCCATTCTAAATAAGGTAAGTACAGTTGAAAAATGGCCAAATAACTTGACCAGAAGGCTTTATCTTCTTTCTTTGATATTATAGAACAAAATACGGCTGTAAAAACAATTTACACCGGAGATAATTAACACTTCAAACGAACTTTTTCCATACCTGAACAGCACAATATGAAAGAAGAGCAGGATGAAATTCCTTCAGGAATAAACCGGCGTGAATTTATGCGCTTAGCCACGCTTGGATCGGGCATGGTTTTTTTAGGTGGTTGCGGCGATATAAGAGAGCTTTGGCAGCGCCAGCCGGTTATTAAAGTGGATTCCTGGCACCAGGGTTTTTGCCGTTTTTGCGGTACCGGCTGCGGTTTGCAGATTGGTATTACAGATAACAAAGTTGTAGATGTAAAAGGACATAAATATGCCCATAATAAAGGCAGGCTTTGCATAAAGGGGATTATGAACCGGGATATTTTGTATGCCGGCGACAGGGCGCTTTACCCGAAAATAAGGAAGAACGGCGAATTTGTGCGGGCCAGCTGGGAAGAAGCTATGTCGCTGGTGGCTCAAAAATTCAGGGAAGCTATTGATGCCCATGGCCCCGACAGCGTTGCCTTTTACGGGAGCGGGCAGCTTTTTACAGAAGAAAGTTATACTGCCAGTAAGCTGTTTAAGGCAGGCATCCGCACCAATAATGTGGACGGCAACCCGCGCCTCTGCATGGCATCACCTGCCTTTGGTTATACGGGTATGTTTGGCCTTGATGAGCCGATGGGCTGTTACGAAGATATACACCACGCCCAAAGCCTCTTTATTACCGGTTCGAACACAGCAGAATGCCACCCTATTGTTTGGGAAAAGATTTTAGATAATAAAAGAAGCAGGCCTGAAACCTTTATCACGGTAGTGGATCCCCGGAGAACACGCACAGCAGAGGAGGCTGACCTCCATCTCCAGATTCTTCCGGGTACAGATGTTGCCTTGTATAATTCAATGATGTACGAGGTGGTACGCCGTGGTTTTGTGGACCAGGAAATGCTGGAAAAATATATTTTAATAAAGGAGGGGGATGAAACCCGCGACTTTGAAGCTTTCAAGGCTCACCTGGATGATTATGCGCCGGAAAAGGCAGCAGCCATTTGTGGTGTTTCGGCAGAGCTGATACGGGAAGCTGCCTGGCGGTTTATGGATTCATCTGCCAGCATGTCCATCTGGACGATGGGGCTGAACCAGCAGGTGCAGGGAACTGCAGCCAACCAGGGAGTTATGGCACTCCACCTCCTGACCGGGCAGATAGGCAGACCGGGAGCAACCTGTTTTTCTCTTACCGGACAACCTAATGCAGGCGGTGGGGTACGTGATACAGGCGCTCTGGCACATGCCCTCCCTAATGGCCGTAAAATTAAAAATCCGGAAGACCGCCGGGAAATGGAAGCGCTGTGGGGTGTGCCCGAAGGAACCATTCAGCCAAAGCCTGGCTATGATGCTGTTTCCATGTTCAAGGCAATGGAGTCGGGCGACCTTAAATGCACGCTTGTTATGGCTACAAATCCGGGCCAGTCAATGCCAAACACCAACCGCTACCGGGAAGCGATGAAAAAAACATTCCTGGTGGTAGCCGATGCCTTTGACCCTACAGAAACCACTAAGTATGCAGATGTAGTGCTTCCCGCAGCCATGTGGGTTGAAAAAGGAGGGATGTTCAGCCAGTCGGAACGGCTTTACCATTATGTGCCAAAGCTGGTGGACCCGCCGGGAGAAGCCAGACCAGACCTTGCTATACTTACTGATTTAGCCGACAGGCTTGGCATTGGAAATATTCTACCCAGCCGTACATCTGAAGAAGTGTGGGAGGAGTGGCGGAAAATATCAGCCCACTCTTATTATAACTTTAACGGAATAACCTACGAAAGGCTGAAAAAGATACCCGGCCTGCGCTGGCCATGCCCCACTGAGGACCATCCCGGCACCTGCCGCCGCTATGTGCCAGGCGAAGACCCGCTGTCCAAAGGTACGGGCAGGCTTGACTTTTATGGAAGGCCCGATGGCAGGGCTATCGTTTTCATACACAAGCAGCAGGCGCCACCGGAGCCACCTTCTGAAGAGTATCCGTTTATCCTGACCACAGGGAGGGTGCTGGAGCACTGGCATACCGATACCATAACCGGCAGGTTGCCGGAAACAAAGAAGGTGCCGGTGGATTTTGTGGAAATCCATCCTGCTGATGCCAGGAGGTTAAGGCTTGAAAATGATATGCAGGTAAGGATCCGCAGTACCAGAGGGTCTGCTCCTTTCAGGGTTACGGTTAGCAGGAGGGTCCGGGAGGGACTTATTTTTACCACCTTCCACTCATCCCGTAATTTAATTAACGATGCTACCATAGATGCCGTGGATCCTGTATCAAAGCAGCCTGCCTTTAAGTATTGCGCTGTTTCAATTGAACCCGTACAAGCCTAAAATAAAACGTTATGAAGATTTCCATAAGCAGTAGAAAGCAGGTAAAAAGTATAGCATTATTTTTGTTTTTGAGCCTGCTGTTTACTGTACCTGCTTACAGTTATCCTGAAGATAAAGGAATTTCCGCAGCAGAACTTCTCCGGCAGGTGGGTATTGCAGCAACCATAGTGGCACTTGTGGGGCTTATTGTTGTTGAGTTTTTTATGAAGAAAAAAATAGCCAGGGGGCCGTATAAATGGCTGTTATTCATAGGGCTGTTTATGCTCCCGGTTGTTACAATGCTCAGCAGTACCACCACCCTGCTCGACGAAACCACTACGGTGGAATCCTGTGCTTCCTGCCATATTATGGAGCCCTTTGTGGATGATATGATGAACAGGGAAAGCCCTACTCTTGCTGCGCGACACTATAAAAATAAATGGATCGCTAAAAATCAATGCTACCAATGCCATACCTCTTACGGAATTCATGGAACAGCGGAGTCTAAACGCGATGGTTTCCGGCATTGGTTGTTGTATGTTACCGAAACATGGCCGGAGCCAATTACTTTCAAGGGGAGCTACCCTAATGCTAATTGCCTTACCTGCCACGTAACTACCGATAAATTTCAGCAGGTTAACAGCCACCAGGCACTGGAAGAAAAATTAAAGGCTAATAAAGTAAGTTGTGCCACCTGCCACGGACCTGTACACCCGGGGCCTGATGAGCGGGGACCATCCACCCGCCACCCGCAGGTAGAGGAGGTTGCTGTTGAGCATCAGTTGCTGGAAAACCCCGGAGCCATTTCTTCTTTTGTAAAAGGCCTTAATAATGGTAACAGTGGGCTTAGTGAAGTTGTGAAATAATATTGAAATGAAAACAGTAAAAAACATAAATAAGCTTATCCGGATATCTGTAATCCTGGGCTGTATAGGTCTTTTTTGCCTGCTGCTTTTTCTGATATATGGTTTTGAGGCATGGTCAGTGGGAGTAGGGATGTTCTTTGGATTACCCGTGCTTATGGTGGCCCTTGTACTGTATATTATTGCAGTGGTCAGGGACCTTAAAAAGCACGAAGTAATCCGTGACTGAAGGGATGTAGTAACAGGAAGTAACTGTTCTCCTCCCAATGTACTCTCAATGATTTACCTTTTTTAATTGCGAGGCAATTAAAGGTGTTTTAGGGGCCAGGAAAAAACCGGTTAAGCTTGCAAACATAATAGGGATGATACCGTGAAAGCCCGTCATGGTACTGAGCAGGATAATAGTGCTGATAGGTGTTCTTGTAACACATGCATTAATGGCCGCCATACAGCTTACCATAACCAGGGCAGTGTTCAGTTCAGGAAAGAAGTAAACGATAATTTGCCCGAGGCAGGCTCCCAGGAAAAACAGGGGAATTATAAAACCACCCCGCCAGCCCGAAGTTGCCGATACACAAATGGTTACTATTTTCAGGAGCAGGATAATAAAAAGAAAACCTATGCCATAATTTCCTTCAATAAGTGTGGTAATCTCATAGTGGCCGAAGAAGCGGGTGAGCGGAAAGAAACAGCCGATAGTGCCAATAATAAGGCCGCCAATGGTGGTTTTAATATAAATCTTTTTAATGCCGGAGAAAAGCCTCTTTGAAAAGCGGAAGCTTATAATGAACAGCCATCCAATTAATGCTCCTGCCACTCCAACACCCGCTGCCAGGAGAAAGTCTGTCGGTCCCGTATAAATATATTCCTGGAAAACCCAGGTAGGCTCGTAGCCAATTTGTGTAAGTATTATAAAAACCAGGTAGGCAGCGCAACTGGAAACGAAAGCCGGAATGAGTGCCTGGTAGAATTCAACCATATGCCTGTGGTGCAGAATTTCCAGTGCAAAGAAGCCGGAACCCAGGGGTGCGCCGAAAAGGGCTGTAAAGCCTGCTGCCATACCGGCAATGGTAAGAGAGCGCAGTTCTTCCCCTTTTAAGCGTAATTTGCGGGCCAGCCATGTACCTGTAGAGCCTGTAACCTGAACAAGGGGAGCTTCGGGACCAATACTGCTGCCGGCTGCAATGCCTGCAAAAGAAGAAAGCAGCATTGAGGGGTTGTTCTTTGGTTCCAGCCTGCCTCCCTTAAAGCGAATGTTATTAACGATGAGGTCCATCTCTCCCGGATCTCCAATCCAGTGAATAATAAGTCCTACAATAAGGCCGGCACCTGTCATCAGGGGTATAATAATCCAGCCCGAAAGCTCCATGCTGTAGTGCAGTACCCACTCCAACGCAATCCAGTATATTGCTGCAATGGTTCCCCCAATCAGGCCAATGAGGAACCAATATAAAAACTGCCTGGACAACACAAATGGGTTCAGCTCCAGTTTTTCATACACTTTGTTCCTTAATTCCAGGTATTGCCTTTTTTGTCTGTACTCCTGCATGCTTATTTTTTTTAGGGCTCAAAGGTAAGGAGGATTAAATGCAAAGACAACCGCACTTAATGAGAAGCAGGCTTTGTACTCCTTCCTGTGTTTATTGCCGTCCTCTTTTTGACATCAGCAGATATTTTCCCAATTTTGCGGCTGCTTAAAGAGAGGCAAAGGCCTGGAGGGAAAGGATTAATTTTATCAGATAAAGCATTCCTGCGGAAGGAATGCGATAGTACATGAAAAAAAGAATCAGAAAAGAGTACAGGAGAGCAAGGTATGTAGTGTACCGGCAAACCATTCTGAGGCCTGTAGACCACCTGTGGACCTTTATCGGGGGCTTTCTGGGGATTGGGATAATTGGTTATATGCAATCTGTTTCAAAGGATTTGATGATGGCCGACCAGGTATTTCTGATAGGTTCATTCGGTGCCTCTGCTGTTTTGGTTTACGGAGCCACAAACAGCCCTCTTGCCCAACCCCGTAACCTGATAGGAGGGCATGTTATTTGCGCTATTGTAGGAGTAACAGTTTATAAACTCGTGGGGAGCGAAGAACTTTACTGGCTTTCGGCATCACTTGCAGTATCATTTTCTATAGTTAGTATGCAAATTACCAAAACGCTCCATCCTCCGGGAGGAGCTACAGCTTTAATTGCCAACATTGGGTCGGACAATATCAAAGATCTGGGGTATTTTTATGTGCTGAACCCTGTATTAAGCGGGGTGCTGGTTCTTTTTGTGGTGGCTATAATTGTTAATAATTTCCCCAAAGACAGGGATTATCCATACCGGAAGTAATAAACAAAAAAATGCCCGGCCCTTTCTGCCTCCGGAGGGAGAGAACAGTAAAAGCCGGGCATCAAAAAAAGCTGCTTTAGCTGAATTTACTTTTTGTACCTCTGATGAAGGTCAACAGAGGGAGCCTTCTTTTTTGCTTTGATGTTGAGAAACTCCACAAACAGGGAAAAGAAAATAGCAAAGTAAATGGCAAATTTTGGAATATGAACCTCAAAACCTTCCAGTACCAGCATAAAGCCTATCAGCAGAAGGAAGGAAAGAGCCAGCATTTTTACTGTAGGATGTTTTTCAATAAATTCACTGATGGATTTAGCCGCCAGAAGCATCACACCCATTGATATGATAACGGCTACTATCATTATCCAGATATTATCCACCAACCCTATTGCCGTCAGAATAGAGTCAAAGCTGAATACAATGTCGAGCAAAATAATCTGAGTGATTACAGAAGAGAAGCTTACTGCCTTTACTTCTTTATTTGATTCTTCCTCACCTTCGAGTTTATGGTGAATTTCAGTAGTGCTTTTATAAAGAAGGAACATGCCACCTCCAATAAGAATTAAATCGCGGATACTGATTGGCATATTAAAAACGGTAAATAGCGGATTTGTGGCAGTAACAAGCCATGATATGGCAAAGAGCAGCATTATTCTCACTATCAGCGCCAGGCCAATTCCAATCAATCTGCCTTTTGGTTGCTGCTCCGCCGGCAGGCGTGCAACAAGAATAGAGATAAATACAATATTATCAATGCCCAGTACTATTTCCATCAGGGTAAGGGATACAAAGCTTACGAGTCCGCTAAGGGTGAGCAAATCTTCCATAGGTGTGTTGAATTTTACTTATTCAGGTTAATTGTCTGTTTGTGTTTTCCGTTTTGATCATTATAGTAATCCGGATTGCCTTTTTTTGTTGTTAAAGCTCATCTTTTTTATGCCACCCTTTTTTGTTATCCGGCTTTCTGCCGGACATATTACGGCTTTATGTAAGCATTGGTTTTAGCTGATAAAGTATAAAGTGCCGGAAAAAATAACTTTTTATCGGAAAAAACGGAAGGATAAATGAAATTCTCATAGTAATTTTTTAATTTTGCAAATCATTCGGGTGAATGAGTCCTGGAAGTTTTTGATTTTCAGGGATTTGTATTACATAAAACCTCCGGTTCAGATTGCCCTGCGGACCGGTTGCATATTTCGGGCATTTTATTGATATGGCAAATACTCCAGAAGAGTTTGATTGGGAAAGCTTTGAAACCAAAGGTTTCGGCGAAGGGTACTCAAAAAAGAAAAAAGATGAGCTCGCCCAAATGTACGAAAACACCCTTACTACCATTACTGAAAAGGAAGTTGTAACAGGTACTGTAGTAGGGATCAATGACCGTGATGTTATTTTGAACATCGGTTTTAAATCAGACGGCCTTGTGCCTGCCAACGAATTCCGCGACCTTCCTGAGCTTAAGTTAGGCGACGAGGTGCAGGTGTTCATTGAAGAGCAGGAAAATGCAAACGGTCAGCTGGTTTTATCCAGAAGGAAAGCGAAGATCGTCAGAGCCTGGGAAGAAATTCAGGACGCTCTGGACAATGATAAAGTGATTGAAGGTATAGTGAAGAGAAGAACCAAAGGTGGTCTTATCGTGGATATCTACGGTGTGGAAGCCTTCTTGCCAGGTTCTCAGATAGATGTGAAGCCTATCCGCGACTTCGATGTATTCGTGGGTAAGAAAATGGAAGTGAAGGTAATTAAGATCAATTACACGAACGACAACGTTGTGGTTTCACACAAAGTCCTGATCGAGAAAGATCTGGAAAAACAAAAAGCACAAATTCTGGAAAACCTCGAAAAAGGACAGGTTCTGGAAGGTGTGATCAAGAACATGACCAACTTTGGTGTGTTCATCGACCTTGGTGGTGTGGATGGTCTTCTCCATATTACAGATATCAGCTGGGGCCGTATCAACCATCCGGAAGAGGTGTTAAAGCTTGACCAGAAGGTTAATATTGTTGTTCTTGATTTCGATGACGACAAGAAGCGTATCTCTCTTGGTATGAAGCAGCTTACTCCACATCCGTGGGATTCGCTGACTGAAGAAATGCAGATTGGCTCTAAAGTTAGCGGTAAGATCGTTAACGTGGCTGATTACGGTGCATTCCTTGAAATTATGCCTGGAGTTGAAGGTTTAATTCACGTAAGTGAAATGAGCTGGAGCCAGCACCTGCGTAATCCTCAGGACTTCATTAAGGTAGGCGACGAGCTTGAGGCTGTTGTTTTAACCTTAGACCGCGATGACCGCAAAATGTCTCTTGGTATCAAGCAACTGAGCGATGATCCATGGACTAAGCCTGAGCTGCTTACCAAATATGCTATCGGCACTAAGCACACCGGTATTGTACGTAACCTGACTAACTTCGGCCTGTTCATCGAACTTGAAGAAGGTATCGACGGATTAGTACACGTATCTGATCTTAGCTGGACTAAAAAGATCAAGCACCCATCTGAATTCATTAAAGTAGGTGAAGAGCTTGAAGTTAAAGTTCTTGAGCTTGATGTTGACAACAAGCGTCTTGCACTAGGTCATAAGCAGCTTGAAGAAAACCCATGGGATACTTTCGAGACTATCTTTACCCCTGGTTCTGAGCATAAGTGTACAATTATCAGCAAAAATGATAAAGGTGCAGTGCTTGAGCTTCCTTACGGTATCGAAGGTTTCGCGCTGAACAAGAACCTTCAGAAAGAAGACGACAGCAAGGCTGAGGTTGGAGAAACTCTTGATTTCAAAGTAATGGAGTTCTCTAAGGAAGACAAGCGTATCGTTCTTTCTCATACTGCTACTTACCGTGAAGACGAAGAAGTTAAAGCAACTACGAGGAAGCCTGCATCTGCTCCTAAAGGCGGAAGCGGAAACGCGCAGGGTGGTGGTAAGAAGAAGGCTGCTCCGGCACCTGATGCTGCCAGCTCTACTCTTGGTGATCTGAGCGCTCTTGCTAACCTGAAAGAGCAAATGATGGGTGGTAGCGGTGATGCTGAAGGAGAATCTCAGCTTACTCCAAACATGAATCCTGATAAGGCAAAAGCTGCTGCTCAAAGAGCTGAAAGCGAAGCTGAAGAAGATGAGAATGACGATAAATAATCGTTAAAATATATTCAATGCTACGAAAAGCACTCTCTGCAAAGGGAGTGCTTTTTTATTTGAGCATTTCTTTTGCCCGCAGGAGGCTGTGGTAAAGGGAGTTATAAAGAAATCTCTTTTCTTTGCATATTTTTTCCTTAAAGAGTTTGTCTGCTAACAAAGATTATGTAGATTTGCACTCCTGATACGGTATAAAGGTCTCGTGGCCGAGTGGCTAGGCAGAGCTCTGCAAAAGCTCGTACAGCGGTTCGAATCCGCTCGAGACCTCTTCGGGAGACAAAAAGGGCTGTAGGTTTTTAACCTGCAGCCCTTTTCTTTTTTTGTCCTTTCAGGTTCGAGGATTGAATATTTATTTAGTCTCTTTCCCTTTACCTGTTTATTGTAATTTATGACTTCAATCATTTTAAAGGTTGAAAGGAAGCTTTACCTTTGGGTAAATCATGAGGAAAACAGTAGCCATATCGCTCATTCTCTGCCTGGTATTCCAGACCTTCAGCAAAACCACCCTTATTGCTGCTTATGTATTTAATAAGCAACTGATTGTGGATGTGTTTTGTGTGAATAAGGAAAAGGTTGAAATGCACTGTGAGGGAAGCTGTTTCATGAATAAACAATTGGAGCAGGACGATTCAAAGGAGCTCCCCGCTCCTGATACCTCCCGCGATCAGGAAGTACATTTGTTCTTTTCAGCAAACACTATCTTCTTCAACAGATTTTGTGAGGCTGAAGAGCTTTTACTATTCTCCGGTACCACAGGCCGTGAACGCCTCTGCCATATACCGGTTTTTCATCCACCACAACAAAGCCGGCAGAAAAGAGCAGCATAAGCAAAGCTCATTTCTGCAGGATCTTTCTTAGTTTCCCTCATTTCTTTTCAGAATCAATAAGGATGCCTGCTCTTTTCCTGTATAAAGAGCAGTGCCGTATTCCATATTTGGTTTGGGGAACAATTTCATTCTATGTGAAGCAATCCTGGTGCCTCCGCAAATGGTATGGCAATTAAAGGGTGTGGAAGAAAAACCGATAAATAAATGAAAAATAACTATATAAGTTGTTGGTCAGGCAAATTGTGCCTGCTCACAATAATGTTGCTGTGCATTCAGGGATTGCAGGCGCAGGAATTTAAACAGATTAAAGGAAAAGTATTTGACGCCCAATCCGGAGAATTACTGGTGGGGGTAAGCATATATACGCCGGAACAGCAGGCAGGTACCACAACTAACGGGGCAGGTTCCTTTGATATGTTTTGCCCGATAGAGGATGATAGTATCATTGTAAGCTATTTAGGCTACCAGCAGCGGAAAATATGCGTTTGTGCAGTTCATAGAGAGGAGGCATACAACATCGACCTGCGGCCAGTGGTGCAAAACCTTCAGCCGATGGTTATAACAGCCAGCCGCGACAGGCAGGAAAGAACAGCCGCTCCTGTAGCCATAAGCGCCTTAACGGCACAGCAGATTAAAGAAGCCGGGCCAACTGTATTATCGGAAGTGATGAATAAGGTCCTCGGTGTTCTAATGGTAAACCTGGGGAATGAGCAACACTCCATGAGTATCAGGCAGCCAATGTCCTACCGCGGATATTTCCTGTACCTGGAAGATGGTATCCCAATACGTCCTGCCGGTTTATTCAACCATAATGCCCTGATAGAAATCAATATGTTTGGCTTGCGTGGTATTGAAGTGCTGAGAGGGCCTGCTTCCTCAATTTATGGCAGTGAAGCCATTGGGGGTGCTGTAAATTTCCTTACCCTGACGCCACGGGCCATGCCAGGCTTTGAGCTCGGAATCCATGCCGACCAATGGGGTTATAAAAGGATTCAGTTTAATGGCGGGGGTTTTGTAACTAAAAAGCTGGGGCTGGCAGGAGGCGGGTATCTGGCAAGGCAAACCGATGGCTGGCAGGGCCACAGCGACTTTGATAAATTATCCCTTAACCTGAGGGCAGATTATTTCCTGAATGATAAAGCAAAGCTGGTGGCGACAATCAGCAGGAGTGCTCTGGATACTGAGACAGGAGGGAGCCTTGATAGCACAGGTTTTTATACCCGTACATACAATACCCTGCATTCCTTTACTTACCGAAAGGTTAATGCTTTGCGGGCAAGGATAGGAATGGAATACTACGGGAGTGAAGGTTCCGGGGGAAGTATTAACCTGTTCTTCCGCAATAACAAAATTGATCAGCTGCCGGCCTATGCTATACGAAACAGCAGAACAGACAAGCTGTTGGCTGCAGGGGAAGAGAACACCGCAAGCTTCCAAAGTTACGGGATTACAGCTCAGCACAAGCAGACGTTGCCATGGGGAGGGGCAAAGCTGCTCAGCGGTTTTTATCTTGATTATTCACCATCGCAATACAAAGCACATTATATAGTGGCCGGCCGTGAAGAGGGCAGCGGGCGGTATATCAGTTATACTGCAAGGCAGGATTCGCTGCTGTCTTTATATAATGCTGATTTGTTAAATACTGCCCTCTACACACAGGCAGAAATAAATCCGGTTCCGGAACTAAAGCTGGTAGCAGGTGTGCGTTACGACAGGCTTGATTATTTCTATGATAACCACCTGACTGCATCAGCTTTTTCAGGGGCACCGGATGAGCATAATAGTTTTACCTTTTTTACCCCTAAGCTCGGGCTTACTTATTCCCTGTACAAAAGTACCGGCTTGTATGGAAACATCAGTAAAGGAGCGTACGCGCCGGGAATTAACGAACTGTACCGGGGAGTAAAAGTGCCCTCTCTGCAGCATGCGCAGTTTACCAATTATGAAGCAGGCTTCTGGACCGGACAGCTTGAGAATAAGCTTTATCTGGAAGCCTGTGTGTATGCCATGAAGGGCAGGAATGAGATAGTTTCCTACGTAATGGATGATGGAAGAACGGAAAACAGGAATTCAGGCGAAACATTGCATAAAGGAGTTGAATACACTCTTACCTATGCACCGGCAAAGCCTTTGTTGTTCCGCTTTGGAGGCACCAATGCAGCGCATACCTTTATCAGCTATAAAACCAAAGAAGAACAGGATTATAGCGGGAATAAAATGCCAAATGCTCCCGCCTGGCTTGCAAATGCGGAAATCAGCTGGAAACCTTCTTTTCTGCCCGGTTACAGGGCCGGACTGGAATGGCAGAGGGTGAGTAGCTGGTTTACAGACGAAGCAAACCTGAACAGGTATGCGGACCAGACTCTGATGGGTTTGAAGGGAGTAAGTATGTTGAATTTCAGGACTGCGTATGCCTGGAAGGGAATGGAAGCATACCTGCATATAATGAATCTTACCAATGAACTTTATGCCAGTAATGTAACAAAGAACCAGTGGGGAAATGTATATAACCCCGCAGCTGCAAGAACTTTTACTTTTGGCCTTAGCTGCCGGTTTAGTGCCAAAGAGTAAAATTATTCGGGAGTATAAGAAGGTGCCGTTTGGCAACAGAAAGAAAATTTGAGTTGTATTTTATTAAAATTTCAAACAAAAGAGATGAAATGTTTAGCCGGTTTTAGAGAGGTATTAATGGCCTTAATGCTGTGCCTGATTGGGGTAGCGGGCGCTTATGCTGGAGGAGTGGAGCCAATACAGCTATCGGGTGCCGGAAATAATGCACATTCTCCTTTTTTTACCAGAGACCATAAGGGCAACCCTGTAGTGTGCTGGCTCGAACAGGAGGAGGGCGCAAAAGAAGCGGTAATGTATTTTGCTGTTTCTTATGACCAGGGGATAAGTTTTGGCAAAGCGGTTAAAATTCCTGCCTCGCTGGGGGCTAATCCTTCCGGTGGTGAATGTCCGCCTAAAGTGGCGTTCAAAAAAGATGGAACAATTGTGGCTGTGTACAGGAAAAGCCTGCCGGTTGAGGGAAACCCTTATGCGGGTGATATTTTTCAGGTAATTTCGGGAGATGGTGGAAAAAGCTGGTCAGCTCCGGTATCGGTAAATCCTGGTGCCGGAGTAAATACCAGCGGAGGATTTTTTGATCTTGAGGCTCTGCCTGACGGGCAGGTGGGGGTGATCTGGCTGGAGGGCCGTGCAAAGGATGATCTTTCCGGAAGAGGCTCCGCCTTAAAATTTTCTTCCAGTACTGAAAAAGGAGGTTTTGGGAAGGCGGTTACCATTTCTGAGAATTCCTGCCAGTGCTGTAAAACAAAATTGTTTGCAGATGCAGGAGGGATGTATCACGTGGTGTTCAGAGAAATATATACTGATCAGGCCAGAGATATTTCCCACTCTTATTCCTCAGATGCGGGTAAATCCTTCTCCATGCCCGTCAATATCAGTCAGGATAAATGGTACCTGCAGGGATGCCCGCATGTAGGGCCGGATGTGGATGAAGTAAATGGACGCCTCCAGTTTACATGGTTTACCATGGGAGGCGGTGCCGGCATTTATATGGCTTCACAAACCGGCGGAGCCTATTCAGGCAGGAAAGCAGTTGTGGAGACTGAAAAGGCATCAAGACCACAGTTAGCAGCTCTTGAAAATGGAGGGACTGTATTGGTTTGGGAGGAATTGATGCAGGGGGATGGTAAGTATATCCAGAGGGTTGGTGTAAGGATAAATCCTTTGGGTAAAACCGATAGTAAAAATTTATATTTAAGAAATTTTCCGGGGGCTCATCATCCTGTGGTAATTACGCTCGGGAAGCAATTTGCAGGTCTTGCTTTTACTTTAAGCAGCGGGAAAAACGATAAGGTATTCTATTTAAGAATGGATACCTCAAAGCCGGGGGAGGTGGCTGAAAAAACTGATCCGGTTGTTAAGGGAGATGCCGGTTTTAAAATGGATTTTACTCATTAAAATGAAAAAAGATATATGGCTCTTTTTCCGGGAGAAAAATCATTAACAGGCAAAGAAAGAAAAAGGTAAGCTACAGATTAGCATGCATAAGATTTAAAATACTAATACATTAACTGAAAGCTGAAAAAGAACCGGGGTACAAATTTTATTAAAGGATTTGTATTCAGGTTCCCTGAATAATAATCTTTCAGCCGGTAAAATACCGCAATGTTTATATTAATCCGGAGCTTACCTTTTGAATATAAAACGGTTATGCAATAACCTCCACAGTATACCTTCTTTGGTGTTTTGCCTCATTAATCCGGACTAATGCAATTCCTTTATAGAAAAACATGGGTTCCGGCAGGCAATAGCAGCCGGGGAAGTTATACTGTGGCTGTTAAAACAGATTATAGTCTGTTAATAATATATATTATTGCTGATTCTTATCTGAACTAAGAGCAGGATTAATAATCTCTGTCACGACCTCCGCCGTTACCACCACGGTTGCCGCCGCCTCTGTTGTAGCCGCCGCCATTACCGCCTTTGTTGTAACCGCCACCGCTGCCACCTCTGTTGTAGCCGCCGCCGCCCTGGCTTCCACCGCCAAATCCGCCTCTGCTTCCACCTCTGTCTTTTCTTTCTTCTGCTTCGTTCACTACAATAGCACGGCCATTGATTTCTGCGCCATTCAATTCTTTAATTGCCTGTTGTGCTTGTTCATCGTCAGGCATTTCAACAAAACCAAATCCTTTGCTTCTGCCAGAGAGTTTGTCAATAATAATTTTAACTGAGGTTACATCGCCATACTCCTCAAAATATTCCCTAAGTTCACTTTCTTCTAATTTAAAGGGAAGGCTTCCTACAAAAATGTTCATAATACGTTGTTGTTTTTTGATTGATTAATCTTATGCAAATAAAGCGTTATTTTACTCTATATATACGTTTGAAGGTAAAATTGTTATAAGTAATTTTTTTATTCCTGAAATTTTGTTTTAAAGCTTGTTAGGTTATAATAATTTTAATGCTTTTTTATATTTTCTGCATCTTTTGGTGCCTCAGTTTCCTGTGCTGCCGGTAAATTAATGCTTCCCTCTAACCTGTCAACTGTCTTATTTGTTTCTTCTCCTGAAAAATTATTTATTTTTTTTTAATCTTTCCTGCCCGCCCTGCTTTTCTAAATTGAACCTGAACCAGAAATAACCCTTGCCTGAGGTTACCCGGATCTAATGTGTCCGCTAAAGAATCTGTTGCTTTATAACAGGACCCTTGTTGCTGTATATGCCCGTTCATACTATATATTTTCCAACAGATCTTTCCTCCCGATTTATTATTAATATCCATTACATTACCACAACAGAATCTGAAGGATTCGGGTAAAGCTGTATATCCTTCAGGAACGGAGATGCATGTCCGGTGAATATGATAGTCCGGACAGGAGTATTTTTTAAACCTTCTTTTACATGATAAAATTGTACGAGGGTGTCTCCTTTCTTCAGGTGTAATGTCTTATCAGGGCTTATTTCATAGCTGTTATTGTTAACGGAATAATACAGAGAGGCATCTCATCTGAAGGGTCCGGATTTATCTTTATCGTTTTAAGAGAATCTTCTGTTATGATATAGAAGACAGAGTCCGGAATGGCAATTTCCTGTCCGTTTACAAATAGCTCAACAGAGAGAAAAAGATGCAGTTCTTTTTCTTTACATCCTGGTGTTACACTAATCAGTAAAAACAGTAAAACAGGAGCGTAACCAATCCCAAAATATTTTGCCATGCCTGCTTTGTGGCAAAATAAACGTCTTTTCACTTTCCGGTTAAAAAATATTTAAGGTCTTAAAAATCATATCCGTTATAAAAGCTTATTTAAATCTTCGCTACTTTCTGCAGGTAAAGTAGTGATTATATTATTAAAGACCAAATTTTCCATTTTATCAGGTGAAAAATTTTAAATACACCACTTTTTATGTTGGTAATAAGGGGTAAAGCGTTCCTCTTAAAATTTAATTAATTGTAATGCATCGGAAAGAAGTGGAAGCTATGGGAGTAGCTTTCTGTTCCTGATCAACTCATAAGGGAGTAAACGATATAGCCTATATAGATGAGCAGGAAAATCCCACCTTCCACTCTGTCAACTTTCCTCCTGCCAATAGTAATGGTGGAAAGAAAAAGGAGCAGGCTGGCAAAGATTGCAGCAAGAATATCGAAATTATTGGCGGAGTTGAAGGGGAGGGGCTGAATAACAGAGGTAAGGCCAAGGATAAAGAAGATGTTGAAAATATTAGAGCCTACAATATTGCCAATGGCAATGTCGGCCTTCTTTTTAAGTGCTGCCACTACAGAAGTGGCCATTTCGGGCAGTGAGGTACCGACCGCTACAATGGTCAGGCCTATTATTCTTTCACTGATCCCGTAATCTGTGGCAATATTAACAGCTCCCTCCACCAGGTACTGTCCGCCAAAGAAAAGACCTGCAAGGCCCAGGAGCACAAAAACTATCGCCTGCCATAGAGGAAGTAATTTTGTCTGCTCCTCTGTATCTGACTGGTTTTTGGCTATTTCTATGGTATAAACTAAAAATATCAGGAAGAAGGAAAGCAGAATCAGACCGTCGATGCGGGAGACGTAATTGCCGGTAGTGCTTCCGTCAATCATCTGGTCATTCGCAATAATGCCCAGCACCACTGCTGCCAGCAGGCTTAAAGGAATTTCCTTCCAGGTGGTGTTCTTTTGAATGCTTAGCGGGAATATAAGGGAGGATATCCCTATGATGAGGAAAATATTGGCAATATTACTGCCCAACACATTTCCAATTGCAATATCGGTGGAGCCTTTAAGGGCAGAAAAAATGTTTACCGTCAGTTCAGGGGCCGAGGTGCCAAAGGCAACTATGGTAAGACCTATTACCAGGTCAGATATTCCAAATTTTTTGGCTATGGAGGAGGCGCCATCTACCAGCCAGTTCGCACTGAAGATGATAAGGGCAATGCCTCCGAATAGATAAAGGTAGTCAAGCATAATTTTGTATCTCCAGCCAAAAATAATATAAAAATTTCACTGAAATTAAAAGTGTCATTGAATTATTAAAAGGAGGGTTAAAGGCTTTCCTGAGACACAGGAAGCAGGGGCAAAGGTATGGAGCAGGCATAAAAAAAAGCCTCACAAAATGTGAGGCTTTCTTCAATCCTGAAATATCTATAAATTAAGCAAGCTTAACATTAACAGCGTTTAAGCCTTTGCGTCCTTCTTCAAGGTCATAAGTTACTTCATCACCTTCTCTAACTTCGTCGATAAGGCCTGTAACGTGTACAAAATACTCTTTTTCAGAATTCTCGTCTTTAATAAATCCAAATCCTTTTGAATCGTTAAAGAATTTTACTTTTCCAGTGTTCATAATAAATAATTAATAATAATATTTCAAAGGTAGTTTAAATATTAGAAGTTCCAGTTTTTTTTCCGGTTTTTATTCTCATCTATTTAAATTTCCTTTTATACCTGTAATACGGATTCGCAGGTATATTAGTTCTGTATCAGTAAATATTTTTCAGGTTTTTATAGTGCAGGAAAGTAATTGTTAGTGGCAGGAGGGAACGGTGCCGAAGCAGCCTTATCCAGCAGACAGGAAAAGGAGGGACAACAGCTCACCCCTTTATTTGCGGACAACCATTTTTTTGGAAGCCTCCTGCTCCGGTAAAATATGAAGTTCAGGTCCTGTTGATTTTAACTCCTGATGAATCTTTATGCGCCATTCCTCCTCTCTTTCGGAATTGAGTCCATGAAGTGTTTCTTCATCGAAGCGTGACTGGGTTGCCAGCTGAGCCTGTGTATAAATTTGCTTTAGTTCCTTTATCCTTTGTTTGTCGTGTTTCCTTATTTTAGAAGAGTTAAGCTTCTTCTGCAATTTACGGGCATAAACTTCTGTAATATCAAAATGCAGTTGTTCATGGGCTAAAATCCGCTGGTCCTTCCGCGAGGGATGAACCCACGATTGGTACTGGTCGAAAACCGCCCTGGCGTTAAATGTGGTTATCCCGGTTAGCAGTTCCACATTTTCCACACTCACATCAATTCCGGCATAGGTAACAGCAGCATGAACTACATCTGTTGCATCGGGCCTGCCTTTAAAGTCTGCCCATTTTAATGCCTTGTCGTGTTTCCAATGTAACAGGGAGGATTTTTTCTGCCCCATTGAGGGAATTGCCATAAGGCAGCAAAAAAGAAGGGTTAAAAATGACGACTGCATAATTTAGATTTTCATATAAACATACAAAGCCTTAAGGGCTGATTTTCGTTCCCGAAGGTTTATGCAGGTGCGTATTTTTTTACCCTTGCAGCTACTGCCAGTTGTAACGCGGAAGGGGTTTTTTAGTAAATGAGTTACTTTCCTACATTTGTAACGATTTGCCCATTTCGTGCAGAAGGGGTTATGGGATGGCTGTAAGTTTGTCCCGGACTAACTTTTTACTGAAACGAATAAATGCGGGGGATAAAATTTCTGATGTTTGTGCTACTCCTGTCAGGGGTGCTGGCAGGAATTGTGGCCTGGTATGGATATGATACGCCACAGGCTTTTCTTTCTGATTTGTCTGATTTAGGTGGTTTGCTGACAAAAGCATTTGAAAAAGCGCAGTTTTATTTTTCCAATGCCGGCTCCTGGAACTACCTTATTCTGGTGCTGATGATCGCATCTTTTACCGTACTTTTTATTATAAATGATCTTTTACTGGAGCGCTTATTTCATTCCAGGAAAAAGAAAAGTTTTGTGGGGGGGGGGATTGCCTGGCTTATGCAGCGGTCCTTTGCCATTATTCTCGTAGCTGCAGAGTTTATTGTAATGGCAAACCTCGTGGTGCTGGTATATGCGCACAAAAATATAGTTACCCAGGCCGCTCAGTTAAAGGAACCTCAAACCATTTTGCTTTTAGGAACTAATAAAAAGCTCAGAACAGGCAATGGAGCTAATTTATATTACACATACAGGATTGATGCTGTTGCAAACTTATACCGTGAGGGTAAGGTGAAGAAAATAATTATTTCAGGCGACAATGGAAAGGCAGGATATAACGAGCCTGCCGATATGCAGTATTCTTTGCTTAAAAAAGGCGTGCCGGCCCACCTGATTCACCTGGATTATGCAGGTTTTCGGACACTTGATTCCGTTGTTCGCCTTAAAGGACATTTTGGGGAGAAGAAGGCCCTGATTGTATCGCAACGCTTCCATATAGAAAGGGCTTTAATGCTCGCCTGGCTGTATGATGTGGAGGCAACCGGCTTTCCTGCAGAGGGTGGCCTGACTGTAAACATGGCCTGGCGCGAATTATTGGCCAAACCAAAAGCTTTACTGGATGTATTTGTTTTTAATATGCAGCCCCGCTACGGGAAAACATATGCAAAAGCATCCCTCGACCTGCAAAATGGTAAGGACCGCAGCCTGGTGGGCGTGGTTCTTTTCTTTTGCTTTTTTGCCGTTCTTATGGTTTATCTGTTTTTCAGGGACTGAAATTTCCGGATACAATATAATTTATCTGCCCGCTGTATTTTGCCTCTGAGCCCTTTCCCACAGTACAGACTGTCTTCCGAGGATATACCTGAAAAAGCCTGCATATACTGCATAATTCATCATGAAAAAGTAATAAGGAATGAAAAATGCTTTTACTTTAATTTTTTTACTCTCCAGCATTAAACCGGCTATTGCGCAGGCGTAAAATAATAGCTGAAAGGCAAACAGGAGCTGGTAAAAAACGAATCCGTTAAGTGCGAGGATTAAATTACATATAAAAACTATTAAAAGAGCAAGAGGGGTAAGGGTCCACCTGAGTACCCTGTGTGATATGTATTGAAAACTAAGCATCCCATACCTGAAGGGGTTGAGCAAAGCCTTCAGGCGCACAATGGCCTGCAAACCTCCTGCTGCAATCCTTATTTTCCGCTTGAGTTCCTCTTTGGAATTGGCAGATGGCGGTTCCATGGCGCAGGCTTCCGGT
The DNA here is from genome assembly GCA_017948555.1 of Cesiribacteraceae bacterium YIM B00369. GTDB lineage: Bacteria > Bacteroidota > Bacteroidia > Cytophagales > Cyclobacteriaceae > Nafulsella. The sequence goes on from JAFMYY010000002.1 coordinate 264,924, forward strand.
TCATAAACCACCTTATATCCTTTTTGCGCAATTCTCAGGGTCATATAAAAATCTTCAATAACAGTATCCTGAGGAACGTGCTCAAACAAAGCTGTACGGATGGAGAAAAGCTCTCCGGCAGCTCCAACCACAGTATTCAACTGTGAGTCCCAACGCTTAAGTGCTGATTCGTATTTCCAGTAAAAACCTTCTCCGGCCCCTGCAGCAGCGTCTTTTCCGGAGCTTAAAATTCTTTTTTCTCCTGCCACTGCTCCCACTTCAGGTTTTGCATAATGCCGTACCAGCTTATAAATGGCTTCACGGTTCAGCATTGTATTGGCATCGGTAAAAACTGTTATGTCACTTTTTACATAGGGCATTGCCCGTGCAACAGCGGCAATCTTTCCCCGCCGCTCAGACTGGTGTAATAAGAGGGCTTCAGGATATTTTGTAACAATTTCAGGAGTATGATCGTTTGAACCATCAGTAACGAATACCAGTTTTAGTTTTTCTTTTGGGTAGTCAAGAGAGAGTGAGTTCTGAATTTTTTGTTCTATATCCTGTTCTTCGTTATAAGCTGCTACCAATAGTGTAACAGTTGGAATAAAATCCGGGCTGAAACTTTGGCTCCCCGTGGAAAATATTTTTTTTACTTTCAGCAACACCATAAGCAAAAGGCCGTATCCGAGATAAGTATAAAAGATCAAAGCGAGGCATACCCAAAATATAATGATCACACTGTTCATGAAATGCATACTTAAAAACTGATTTTTTTGTTTTAACGGGTTGGTGTTGAATGAATCAAAACCCGTATTTGTTGTGAATTAATAAATGTAAATAGCTAATTTGCAGCGGATTATATCCACGGAATTGTGGTTCTTCCAGTAAATGTATATATAAAAGAAAAATAATGGATATCTGGTCTTTTTTTAGAGTCCTTAACAGGCGTAAATGGCTGATAATTACAGTTACTCTTACAGCTGTATTGGCTACGTTTTTTATAACACTTAAGTTGCCTCAGGATTATAAGTCGCAGGCGACCCTGGCAACCGGTATTACAGAAAACTCCGAAGTAAGCCTGGAGGAAAATAATACGGCTAACCCTTACGTAATTAATACCCGCTTCAGTAATTTAATTGAACTCATCAACTCCCGCAGGATTATGAGCCTGCTTTCCTATCAGTTAATAATTCACGATCTGGAAAGTAATGAACCTTTCAGGAGTCTGGAGCCGCTTAAGGAGGAATACCGTGAAAATTTTCTTAATGAAGCCAGTGTGTTATACCAGAACAAGCTGGACTCTATGGAAACACTGGGGACAAGTAAGCAGGTGGATTATGCGCTTCTGGATATTCTTAAAAAAATGAAGTATGATGAAGAGTCTATAAAAGAAGATCTTAAGATTGACCGTGGTGTAGGATCAGATTTTATAAATATTACTTTCGTTTCAGAAGACCCGCAGTTATCTGCTTTTGTGGTAAATACGCTTACTCAGGAGTTTATCAGGTACTACAAAACCAATAAAGTAAGGAGGGTGGAAAATTCTCTTCAGTTTTTTACCAATCTGGTTCAGAAGAAGAAAAGTGAGCTGGATGAAAAGGTGGAAACCCTCCGTAGTTATAAAGAGGAAAAGAATGTGATTAATTATGGTGCGCAAAGCGCTAATATGCTTAATCGCATAGCTCAGCTTGAAAGCAACAGGGAGGAAGAGACGAAGAGGATTGTTGGTTTAAAAAGTGCCATCAGGAACATTGATAACCAGGTTAAAGGAAGTGCCGGTAATGGTTATGGTGAGCAGGCCGGGAATAATAATAAAAAGATTTTTGCACTGCGTGCAAGAATGAATGAGCTGAACGACCGCTATATAGCAGGAGGGATGTCGGATAAAGCATTAGGAGATTCAATTGGACAGTTGAGGAATCAGATGGATGCCCTCATCCGGCAGTCGAACGAAGAAAACCTGTATCAGCCAAACATGACACGGCAGGACCTGGCAAGCCTGAGGGTGAAAAATGAAATTGAACTGGAAACTGCACAGGCCCGGCTGGCATCAATTCAAAGTGAGCTGGCCCGCCTCCAGGAGCAGGCTTATGGCTTTAGTACAAATGAAGGAGACATCGCATCCCTTGAAAGCGATATTCAGGTAGCAAGGGAGGAGTACCTGCAGGTGCTGGATAAATATAATACAGCCCGCAACGCTTCCTTTAGTGTTGCCAATAAACTGGAGCAGGTAGAGGTAGGGGAGCCAGCTTATGAACCTGAAGATTCAAAACGGATTATGCTCATCGCTATATCAGGAGCGGCCAGCTTTTCTCTTTGTGTGGTGCTGATCTTTTTCCTTGAATTCGTAAATATGAGAATTGATTCTCCTTCGAAATTCCAGAGTATGGTACGCCTGCCGTTAATTGGATCACTCAATAAAGTGAACCTGAATGGATTTGATCTTAAAGCCTTGTTTGCCAATCAGAATAATGATGAGAACAGGGAAATGTATAAACAATTACTGAGGAAACTGCGCTTTGAAATTGAGGCAGATAAGCCGAAGTCTTTACTGGTAACCAGCAGCAAGCGGGGAGAGGGTAAAACCTTTACCATTATTTCACTTGCATATTCTTTAAGTCTGCTTGGGAAAAAAGTGCTTATTGTCGACACTAATTTTAAAAATAATACACTTACTAAAATATTTATGGGAGCAAAACAGGTACCTAAAGGGTATCTGGAAGAAAGCAATGCCATCAGAAACCCCAATGCTGAGCCCCGCTTATTAAAAGAAGCAAATGTTGCTGAGGGAGCTGGAGCAGGCGGGGAAAGCTACCAAAGAGCAGAGCCTGAGCAGGAAGCCAGTGCGGGCTCTCAGAAGAATTCGCTGATCAGTTCCACGCGCCTGGCCGGGATCGACCTGATTGCAAGTAAAGGTGGGGATTTTTCTCCTGCCGAAATTTTTATGAGTAAGAATTTCAGGGATCTTCTCAAAGAGCTGGAGAAGGAATATGATTACATAATCATGGAAGGACCAGCTATGAATGAATATTCCGATACCAAAGAGTTAGTGAATTTTGTTGATAAGGTGGTGACTATTTTCTCGGCAGAATCCAGTGTGGATAAAATGGATCGTGATACTATTAATTTCCTTAAAAAGCTTGACGGCAAATTTATAGGGGCGATACTAAATAAAGTTGAACCTTATAACCTTAACTATTAGTTATTAATAATTACAGGAATTACCGGGTGTGGTAAGCGGGGGAGAGGCTCCTCCGGCAATTTTTCCGGCGCAGGCAATTTGCCTGTGCTCCATTTGAGTAACAGCAAAGGGCCCGGACTTATTTTACATTGTTGTTGCCAATTTTATTACTCTTTTCTCTCTGTAAACTGAAAGCTGATTTTGAAATTTTTTAAAAATTCTTATTGGCTGCAATCAGGTGCTTATGCATTCTTGCAGCGGTTTTTGATGCTGCTTTTTGGTTTTGGTACATTCTTTTTCCTGATCAGGGCAGTGTCCAAGGAAGATTTTGGTGCATGGGCCCTTTATCTTTCCATTGCAACCATTATAGAACAGGGGAAAAGCGGACTGATCCAGAATGCCCTTGTTAAATTTCTGGCTTCAGACGATCAGCAGCAGGATACAGAAATTATTTCCGCATCGCTATTGCTTAATCTTGCCCTAAGTTTTATAGTCAGTATAGTATTGGCTGTTATGGCTCCATGGATGGCCATTTGGCTAAATGCACCGGTGCTGGAATATTTGTTGTATCTGCATATTATTAACACCATTATTCTGGTGCCTTTTTCCCAGTTAACCTTTATACAACAAGCTAATTTCGATTTTAAAGGCATCTTTTACAGTAACCTTTTCAGGCAGGGAGTCCTTTTCTTTTATGTGCTGGGCTTGTTTCTCCTGTCCGGGAATTATAGCCTTACCACGCTGGTACTGGTGCAAACGGCCGGTCTTGTATTAGGAACGTGGGTATCGTACAGGTTTGCCCGTCAGTACTTTAAATTTACCTATAAGCTTGACTGGGCCTGGGTAAGCAGGTTGTTTCACTATGGAAAATTTGTTTTTGGTACTAATATAAGCTCAATGCTGCTGAAAAGTACCGACCAGCTGATGTTGGGTATTATGACCGGCCCGGTTTCCGTAGCGGCCTTTAATATGGCTTCAAGGGTGATCAATTTTGTGGAGGTGCCTACTACAACAGTTGCTGCTGTGGTGTTTCCGCAAAGTGCCTTAAGAAGCAGGCAGCAGGGAAATGCAGCTGTAAGGCACCTGTTCGAGAAATCAGTGGGAGCTGTTTATGCTATTTTATTACCTGTTTTATTGTTTGTGGTCCTGTTTCCGGAATTTGTAATTATGATTATTGCCGGCAAAGAGTACCTTGACAGTGCTTTTTTACTGCAGGTGGTTATTTTTTATTGCTTGTTCATTCCTTTCAGCAGGCAGTTTGGCACCATAATGGATTCTATAGGTAAGCCGGAATTAAACTTTTGGCTCATTTGCCTGTTAGCTATACTAAATGTAGGTTTCAATTATTTTCTTATCGGCAGGTTCGATGTGCTTGGCGCGGCCTATGCTACTCTGTTAACTTATGTAGTAGGGTTTGTGGTTTATCAGGTAATTTTATACAGATTATTAAAGGTTAGCTTATTGCAGGTTTTTCTTTATATGCTGGATTTCTATCGTCAGGCTTTTGCCTTTTCAGTACATTTTTTAAAAGATAAAGCATGGATCAGCAAATAGAAACGGTTAAATTCAGGCCTGATGTGCTTATGCAGGGGCTGGCCCGTCATGATCATCCTTATTCCTCCACAGCCTGGTCTCTGGCCAAAGCATTTTCCCGGCAGGGAAGGGTGTTTTATATAGATAACCCGTTTACCTTCAGCGATTTTTTTAAAAAACAGAAAAGGCACCAGATCCGGAAAAGATATACCCGTTTTTTTAAGCGGAAGCAGGATTTAATACACCTGAAGGATGAAAATATAACAGTGATTGTTTCTCCTTTGATGATTCCCGTAAACTGGCTTCCGGCAGGGAAACTGTACAGCCTTTTAAATGGCTTCAACAACTGGAGGCATAAACGCAATGTTAACCGGGTTCTGAAAAAATACAGGGTAAAGGATTATATTTATATTAACAGCTTTAATCCGTTTTATGGAGCAGGTGGAGATTTTAATCCTGCCCCTGCCGTTTACATATACCAGACTGTGGATGATATAAGCCAGTCGAGGTATGTGGCAAAGCATGGTACCCGCCTGGAGAAGGAAGCTATGCAGCATGCTGATGTATGTGCCACCACCTCAATAAGCCTGCAGAAGAAAGCAGCGACTGTGGCAAAAAAAGCCATCTGTATTCCAAATGCAGCAGATGTTCACCTTTTTAAATTGGTGGGAGAAAAGGATTTTGAAAAGCCTGAAGAAATTAAGAACGAAACCCGCCCCATTATTTGCTATACCGGAAATATTGACCACCGCCTGGATTACCGCTTATTGATTGAGGTGGCACAGTTCCATAAAGATAAACTGATATTAATGGTGGGGCCTGTTACAGGAGATTTTTGTAAAGAAAGTGGTTTCCCTGACCTGCCTAACGTGCTATTTACCGGAAGAAAAGAGCTTGAAGAGCTGCCGGCTTACCTGCAATATTCCAGCTGTGCTATAATTCCTTTCAAATGCAATGAGCTTACAGCCAGTATTTATCCTCTCAAGATCAATGAATATCTGGCAGCAGGAAAAGCAGTGGTTGCAACACCATTTTCTGAAGACATCCGCACGTTTAAAAATTTTGTGGCGTTAAGGCCGGACGGGAAGAGCTTTGCAGAGGCCATTGCTGCCTGCCTTGTCTCAGATTCTGCAGAGGTAAGGCAAAAAAGGAAAAAGATTGCTTTGCAAAACAACTGGAAATCAAGGGCTTCTGATTTTTATGCGTTAGCTTTGGGGAAAGAACAGAAAGGATTGGAAAAGGAAAACCGGTCGGAATATGAAAAAGCAATTGGATAAGAAGGATAAAGTTACGGAATTTTTAACCCTTGGGTTGGTAGCAGCCACTCTGGTGGTTATTTTCCTGAAAGTACTTTTTTTATAGAGATGTCTGTTGATTATACATCCATAAGGCAAAAAAGTAAAAAGTCTTACCTCTCTCAGGCAAAGGATTGGGTAAACCATGAGGTTGTGGCTAACAGGCTGAACAGCCCATTAGGTTATGCTGTTATGCTTCTTGCTGCGCTCAGTCTGTCACTGGTGGTTTCTGTCCTCGGGCTTAAGATCGGAATTTTATTATTGTCAGCTATAATAGGAGTTCCTGTGCTGCTGGCTTCTGTTTTTAACCTTCGTTTTGGCTTAATTACTTTATTAATTACCTCTTTCTTTATTCTTGGGATCAGCCGTTTTGTAAGAGATATGCCTCTGGGGGTTATTCTGGATGCTTTTGTGGCCTGTATGTTCTTTGGGGTAATGATTAAACAGATTGGCAGTAAGGACTGGCGGTTTATATATAATCCTGTAAGTGTAATGGTCATCCTCTGGATTGTTTATAATCTTATTCAGGTGGTAAACCCTGCTGCAGCTTCCAGACTTGCCTGGTTATATACTATACGGTCTTTAGCTGGTATTTTCCTGGTTTATTTTATCGCTATCAAAGCCATAAATTCGGTAGAGTTTGTTTCTTTGATTTTTAAGATATGGATTGTTCTGGCTTTAATTGGGGCTTTGTATGGACTTAAGCAGGAGTTTCTGGGCTTTTTTCCCGCTGAGCATGCCTGGGTGCTGGCGGACGAAGAAAGGTTTAGTCTTTTCTTTAACTGGGGGAGGTTCCGGCGCTTTTCATTTTTCAGCGATCCTACTGTTTTTGGGATCTTAATGGCCTACACAAGTATACTTTGCTTTGTGTTAATGACAGGGCCGGTAAAGCTCTATAAAAAAGCCGCTTTAGGAATAGCTGCTGTAATTATGCTTTTAGCCATGGTTTATACCGGTACCCGTACGGCATATGCTGTAGTACCTGTGGGAGTGGTTTTCTTTACTGTAATCACCCTTAAAAGAAATATTATATTGCTTGTGGGAGCCATAATGCTTATGGGGGCCGCTGTTATATTTTCGCCCATAAGCAGCCTGGGGCCTCTGGATAGTAATGCACTGAACAGGATCCGTTCTGCCTTTATAGGTGAGGAAGATCCTTCTTATAATGTTCGCCTGCGAAACCAGGAATATATTCAGCCGTATATATGGAGCCATCCTATAGGTTGGGGGTTAGGAAGTGTGGGGGTATGGGGTATGCGCTTCTCTCCGGGCTCGCCGGTGGCAAACTTTCCACCCGACAGCGGGTTTGTAAGAATTGCAGTCGAGCAGGGTTGGCTGGGGTTGATTTTGTACAGTATTATGCTGTTTGTGCTGTTCAGGTATGGGGTAAGGAATTACCTTCTTTGCGAACACCCGAAGGTAAGGTTGTACTATGTAGCTACTCTTACTGTTTTGTTCAGTCTGGTGGTGGCCAATTATCCGCAGCAGGCGTACGCTATATTTCCTACTATTATAATTTTTTATGTTTGTATGGCAATAGTGGTAAGGCTAAAAGATTTTGACAATGATGAGATGCGTAAACTTACCGGCGGGATTGTTAAGATTCCATCAGCTGAAAAGGAAATGAATTAATAATTTCTCTGTTAGAGACTGGTGTGGTTTTGGAGTCAGGAAGGATTATAAGCTTTTGGTAAAAAGTGCCGGGGAGTTTAGTATTTTTTTAATTATGAATCCCGGGAAAAAACAGTAATCATTGTATGAAAACTGCCCGGGGTCTGGTCTGGTGTTTAATTATTTTTTTCAGGTGCCGGAAAACAGTGATATCTGGTTTAATAGTTTAATTTTTAAGATATAATGACAAAATCCTACCTTTTTTTTACTCTCCTGCTGGCAGGAATTTTTCCTTTAAGTGTTTGCGGGCAGGAAGTTGAATCGCGTGTTTATCAGGAGAACTCCTCAGTTGTGGAAGGAGATAGTGTTGCTTTTGGCGAAGCTTTGGTGGATCTGGCCTGGGAGCATTATCCGCAAAATGAAGCGTACAAGCTTGAGGTTCTGCGGGAGAAGGAAAGTATTTCGCAGGCACGATGGGACTGGCTGGACGGAATGAATGTTTCCTTCAATATAAATGAAGGCAATATCAGTAATGAAATAAATCCAAATTTATTCTTTCCGCGTTATAATTTTCGGTTTAGCATAAGTGCAGGAACCTTTATTAATTTACCAAGTGAAGTTAAGCAGGCTAAAATACGCAGAGATATTGCCGAGGAAAATGTAAGTCAGCAGAGGCTTATTATCCGCCGGGAGGTGCTGAGCCGTTATTATACCTATCTGTATAATATTAACCTCCTTAAATTGAGGCATCAGTCATATCAGGATGTGTATTCTTCCTATACCTCCGCCACCCAGTCATTCAGGAGGGGAGAAATCAGTATTGATGAATATAACAAGGCTTTAGTCGCTAAAGACGGAGCACAGGAAGCACGGTACCTTGCTGAGCGGGAGTTGCTGCTTTCCCGCCTGTTGCTGGAAGAGGTAATTGGTATGTCGCTCAACCGGGCACGTGATGTCATTTCTAATAAGCGTAACTAAAGGAACCCTATGTTTCGATTTCTTTTATTTCTGCCGGACCGCTTATCGAGGGTTACCTCGGGTGGGCGATTTATTGGAGAAATTGACGGCTTACGCTTTCTGGCTATCTTTCCGGTCCTTATACAGCACATGAGCGAACGGGTTCAGGCTTATTCTCCGCTGGATTTTCATGGAGTTAATGAAAGTAATATGGTGGCTTATACAGCCAGCAGGGGATTTATAGGTGTTTACTTATTTTTTATGATAAGTGGTTTTGTTCTGGCGCTTCCCTTTGGTGCACATTATTTGCAGGAGGCAAAAAAAATACCACTGAAGAGTTATTTCTGGCGGAGAGTAACCCGCCTGGAGCCTCCTTATATTTTCCTGATGACCTTGTTCTTCCTGATTTTAGTCTTGTTCAGGAATGTGCCTTTTCCTGAGCTGTTTCCCCGCTACCTGGCGAGTATATTTTACCTCCATAATATTATTTACAGAGATTTCACTCCTGTCAATCCTGTAGCCTGGTCACTGGAAATTGAGGTGCAGTTCTATATTCTTGCTCCTTTTCTGGCTTCTCTGTTTTTCAGAACAAAGAACACCTGGCTCCGCAGGTTAATTCTTACAGGATCAATACTTATATTACTGGTTTTGCAGCAGCAGTTTATCTGGTATTTACTGCCATACAGACTTACTATTGTCGGTAACCTCCATCTCTTTTTAGCTGGCTTTTTACTGGCCGATGTTTACCTTACCGACTGGAAAAAAGGGATTACCCATTCCAGAATATGGGATTTGGTAATGCTTGTCGCCCTGCCTCTGCCTTTTTTTGTGTGGAGCCACGATTTCTTTAACTGGCTGGTATTTCCTTTCCTTTTGGTTTTATTGATCATAGGGATATTCCGGGGGGTATACTTTAACCGCTTTTTTACCAATAAATGGATTACTTCAATTGGTGGAATGTGTTATACCATTTACCTTATTCATTTGCCTGTAGCTGAATTCGTTATCCGTATTACGCGGAACTGGACGGCAGGGGAAAGCTTTACTTTGAATCTGCTGTTCCAGCTGGCTATTTACCTTCCCATTGTTTTTGGCGCCAGTGTGGTGGTATTTTTACTGCTGGAAAAGCCCTGTATGGATAAAATGTGGCCACAGAAGTTACGCGGAAATGTGCGGAAGATACTGTATAAGCTGAAGCCGGTTTAGCCTGCGGGAGGGAGGGTAAGGCCCGTTTTGCAATTCCTGTTTGAAATACCCGGGAAGCACGTTTACCTGATGCACAGTGCTTCCGGTGCAGTTAAATGCTGTAATAATAAAGGGTTGTATTCATATTGATTTAATATCCTTTCAGGTCAATGGCATCAGTTTCCTGTATCTCAACCCGTTTGCCTGATTTTTTCTGTATTACTTTAAAATGGTGCTGGTCTTCCGGAGTAATGAGAGAGATTGCAGTGCCTTCAACACCTGCTCTGCCGGTCCGGCCAATCCGGTGAATATAGTCTTTAGGGGAGCGGGGAAGGTCAAAGTTGATGACATAAGGGAGCGACAGAATATCTATGCCACGGGAGGCCAGATCTGTGGCAACCAATACCTTTAGTTTTCCTGCCTTGAATTTTTTAAGAACCTCTGTTCTGGCTCCCTGACTTTTTTTACTGTGCAGGCCTTCTGCCTGTATATTGTTTTTCTGTAATTTTCCGGTGAGATTTTCGGCTGTTCTTACCGAAGAGGTAAACACCAGTACCTGGTTCATGTTCTCATGCTTTATCAGATATCTTAAAAAAGGTCCTTTCTTTTCCGGACTTACATGGTAAGCCAGCTGATTAATTAATACCGGCTCCAGCTCTTCTTCTTTAATTTCAATTTTTATTGGATTGGAAAGGATACGCTGCTGAACAGCATCGGTTTCCTGATCCAAAGTGGCGGAGAAAAGGACGTTTTGCCTTTTTTGCGGCAAAAGTTTAAAAATTTCATTCATTTCGTTTTTAAAGCCAAGGTTGAGCATTTTATCGGCTTCGTCCAGTACCAGAATCTCCACCTCCCGCAGGCGAACAGCATTATTCGATACCAGGTCAATTAGCCGGCCCGGAGTCGCTACAAGTACATCCGTGCCCTGTAGCTGCATCATTTGCGGGTTAATAGAAACCCCTCCATATACAGCCATGGATTTTGGCTTTTCAGGTATTCCTGCACTTAGTGCCTGAAAAACCTCCCCGACCTGTACCGCAAGCTCCCTTGTTGGTACCAGTATAAGGGCTCTTATAAATCTGTTTTTACCGGCTTTTTTTTTCATTAGCATATCTAAAACTGGTAAAACATATGCCGCTGTTTTTCCTGAACCTGTTTTTGCTATGCCAAGAATATCTTTTCCCTGCAAAATGGCAGGAATTGCCTCCTGCTGAACAGGAAATGGTTCTTTAAAATCTTGTCGGGCAACTGATTTCAGCAAATCTCCGGAAAGGCCAAGGGTGGAAAAAGGCATACTTATTATGGGCTGGATTATGGTACAGGATTTTTTTATTCCCCAAATATACAATATTTATGCGCATCAGGATAAAAAAAAGGCCACAGCAGGCGAATACCTGAGTGACCTTCTTATATTAATTTTTTTTAGATCTTAAAAAAAACCTAAACTTACCGGTCTCTCCGGTTAACATCCTTGTCTTTATCAGTCTTCTTTACGTCCACATCGGTACGGCGTACACTGTCACGCACGGTTTCTTTGCGTTCCCTGGTTTCCTTGTTCAGGTTAACCTCTTCTACCACGCGGGCTTCTTTATTTACTACAGGAACCTCGGCATGCTCTGTAAATTCTGCTTCTCCTTCTTTAAAGTTACGGAAATCAGCTTCTGTTGCAGGGCGGTCCACAGGGTTTCTTTCCACGCTTACATGCTCCTCACGTAACCGTAAATGTTCTTCTACGGGGCGTTCAACAATACGGCTGCGTACGCTTACACCTCCTGTTTCCACTTCGCGTTTTCCAACCTGCATTTCCTCTTCTATTACAGGAATGTTTTTGTCGGTTCCTGCGGTGGTGGCGGTAGTTCCTCTGGTATCATCTGTCCGTTGGGTACCACGGGTACGATCATTGGCATCAATAGCACCGTACTGGTCCAGTATGGCTGCGGCACGTTCCGATTCTTCTTTTGATGAAGTGTGAACAGTTACTACAGATCCTCTTTTAGCTGCTTCTGAATAATTACGGGTTTCATTCGAGTTGGCCCCGAACAGGTTTCCGAAGAAATTGCTGACGCTGTCGCCCGTATCATTAGGATTAGAGTGAGTGTCCGTTGCTGCATTGGTTCCTTTAGCACGAACATCTATATTTGCTTCAGAAAATCCTGCACTTTTAAGGTTCTTAACTGCATTTTGTGCCTCTCCGGCTGTATCAAAAATTCCAAAAACTGTCTGTCTCATAGTTTAAAATGGTTATTTAAGGTTAAAAAAATGATAATTTTATAATTGAATTTAAATTAGCTTTTTATAAAGTTTTCCCGCTGCCGGGCTCGTTGTTCTCACTATGTTCCACATTTACTTCTTCTCTCCGCAAGGTAACTGTTTGAGCGTTTTCCGTTTTTACCTGCCTTTTGGTTATTCTTACTTCTTCCACAAGCTCCAGGCGTTTTTCAACCACAGTTACCTCACGTAAAACAGAAATTACGGTGGTATCGCCTTCGTGGCGTACTGGTGGTGGCGGGGAATCAACGTATTTATTTATGGCTATCCGCTCCACATCCACTTCTTCCTGAATACCTGGGATATCCACCAGTTGCTCCTCTTCGTGTACTTTTTTGGTCAGGCGAACTTTTCCGGTCTCCTTTACCTCTTTGCCAATACTTACCTTCTCTTCAATAACCGGAATTTTAGCCAAATTTGCCGGTGCCCGGTCATTTGAGAACTGTTTATTTTCTTGTGCTCTTATTTCTTCTTCGCGGTTCTTCATACTCCCTCATGGTTACTATTAATAACCTTTTCGGACAGGTTATTAATGAATTTAAAAAAATAGCATTATTTCTTTTTAATCTAACGGGAGGAGGTGAAATTGGTTGCTGAGAAAAAACTAATGAATGTTTTATAAGTGCCTGATATATACTGACTGTTTGTCTGTGTGATATGAAGTACGGTAAAATTTTATGCCTAAAGAGGAAGGGTGATAAAATATAAATAAAATAACAGGTTGCCGGAGTTTGCCGGAAATAAGACCCTCCGGGAGGCAGGGGGTAAGGTTAAGGGTCAGATTTTCAAAGTGCCGGCAGGCCTGAAAGTCATTGCAGGAAGTGCAGGATGAAATAAGTCAGGAAACAGCTTTGATGAAAACCTTTTTTTGCTTCCGGACTAAACTATTTTTATTTTGGCGTAATATTTAAGCTGTAAACTTTAATTAACTTTTTAGCTTTTATAATTTAGTCCTGAAAAATTAAAGAAATTTTTATGTTCCCGAAAATAGACCCTGTTTTTACAGAAAGCTGGAAAAAATTAGACCGGCATTATCAGCAGATGCAGTCACTGCATATGAAGGATTTTTTTTCAAATGACCCGGACCGGTTTAAAAAATTTAGCCTGCGTTTTGAGGATATCCTGCTGGATTTTTCCAAAAACAGGATTACAGATGAAACCTGTGATCTTCTGGTGGCGCTGGCCAAAGAATGCAAGCTGAAAGAGGCAATTGAAGCTATGTACAGCGGCGAAAAAATTAACTTTACAGAGAATCGCTCTGTGCTGCATGTGGCGCTCAGGAACCAGTCCGATGCCCCTGTAAAAGTGGATGGTAAGGATGTGATGCCGGATGTAAACAGGGTGCTGGATCAGATGAAAGAATTTTCGGAGCAGGTGATCAGCGGTAAATGGAAAGGCTATACCGGGAAAAGCATCGACACTATTGTTAACATAGGTATTGGCGGGTCGGACCTTGGTCCGGTAATGGTTACTGAGGCACTGAAGCCTTACAGGAAGGCTAATATTGAAACCCATTTTGTGTCCAATGTGGATGGAACCCATATTGCGGAAACACTCAAAAAGGTAAATCCTGAAACCACTCTTTTCATGATTGCCTCCAAAACCTTTACTACTCAGGAGACCATGACCAATGCGCACTCATCCCGCGACTGGTTCCTGGAAAATGCTAAAGATGAGGAACACATTAAAAAGCATTTCGTAGCTATTTCCACCAATGCCAAAGCAGTGGCAGAGTTTGGGATAGATACTAAGAATATGTTTGAATTCTGGGACTGGGTAGGGGGCCGCTATTCTTTATGGTCCGCTATAGGCCTGTCCATTGCCTGTACTATTGGGTTTGAAAACTTCAAGGCTTTGCTTGAAGGAGCCCATGCAATGGATAAGCATTTCAGGAATGAATCTTTTGAAAAAAATATTCCTGTTGTGCTGGCACTTCTGGGTATCTGGTACAATAACTTTTTTGGTGCCGAATCGCATGCCCTGCTTCCTTACGACCAGTATATGCACCGCTTTGCTGCTTATTTCCAGCAGGGAGATATGGAAAGTAACGGGAAATCGGTCGACAGGAACGGAAACCCAGTAAATTACCAGACCGGGCCTGTAATATGGGGAGAACCGGGCACCAATGGCCAGCACGCATTTTATCAGCTGATTCACCAGGGGACCAAACTGATTCCATGCGATTTTCTGGCTCCTGCCATAAGCCATAACCCTGTCAGCGACCACCACCCCAAATTGCTTGCTAACTTCTTTGCCCAGACAGAGGCTCTGATGAATGGAAAAACAAGTGAAGAGGTGCTGGCAGAAATGAAAGGGCAGAATATGAGTGAGGAGGAAATTGCCTCTCTGCAGGCTTTCAAAGTATTTGAAGGAAACAGGCCAACTAACTCAATCCTGTTTAAAAAGCTTGATCCGCGGACCCTGGGCAGCCTCATAGCCATGTATGAACATAAAATATTTGTGCAGGGGGTAATATGGAATGTGTATAGCTTCGATCAGTGGGGTGTGGAATTAGGCAAGCAGCTGGCTAAAAAGATTTTACCTGAATTGTCCGGCAATGAAGAGGTGAACTCTCACGACAGTTCCACAAACGGACTGATTAATCTTTATAAGGCTTTCCGGAAGGATTCCTGATCTCCTTAGGCAGGAGGTTTTCTGAATATAAGTTATAATGAAATACCCTTTCCGTTTCCCTTTGTTAAGGATCGGATCGGGTATTTTGTTTTTCAGGGGGAATCTCTCCGGGTCTCAGTATTTTTCTATTTCTGTTCAGGACCGGGAAGGCTGGAAAGTACCTGTTGTTCAGTGGGCTCAGTCCTGTTTTTGAGGTATGATATAGCATTAAATTAAAGGAAAAGGAATGTTTCCAAATCAAAATAATGATGTAATTTTACTTTTTGTCAGGTGGAATGAACTATCTGGTAAATCCGGGAATTTATATCTTGATGAAGGGTATTAAAAATATAATTTATACGGGGGTAATGGCATTTATGCTGGCCTCCTGCGGGACGGAAGTTGCGAGGGAACAGATTCATGAGCTGCCCCGGTTTAATGCTTCGTATTATAGTAAAGCTTTAGAGGCATTAAATGAAAAGATTGAGAGGGCTCCGCAAAATGCCGATGGTTATTTTAAAAAAGGAGAAGTGCTTGAAAAGCTTAATAATCCTGATAATGCCATTATCAACTATAAAAAAGCCATCAAGCTCGATTCTCTGAATCCCGGATATTATAAGAGCCTGGCCCGGCTGTTCTTCCGCAACGATAAACTCAGCAGGGCTGAGGAAAATGCACTTAAAGCCCAGCAACTGGGAGATCAGACCGCTGACCTGTACCAGCTCCTTGCAGATGTGTATATTAAAAAAGGAGAGTTTACCATTGCCCTGAACCACCTGAACAGGGCTATTGATACAGCTCCCCGCAATAGTGCCTATACCTTCCGGAAAGGAAAGCTTTACCTGGAGTTGGGCGATACCTTAAAGGCTAAGGATTATCTGCTGGGAAACCTCCACAGGATAGATCCGGGTCCTGAAGTGTATGAGTCACTTGCGGATATTTACCTGGCGGAAAAAGATTACAATAAGGCAGTGGCTTATCTGGACAGCAGTATTGAGCACACCAGCCGGAATAAAAAAGAATTATTGGTAAAGAAGGCCGGTTTCCTGCAGCGGTCAGGCAATCTTTCTGCGGCAAAATCTTTATTAAACCAGCAATTAAAAGAAGATTCTGCTAACTTTGCCCTGAATTATAAACTGGCAGAGCTGCATATGAACTCCTATGCTTATGATTCAGCCCTTTATTACCTGGGAAACTCTGTTTTGCTGGATAGTAAAAGCAAAGAAGCATTTTTGCTTATGGGTAGGGTATATGATAAAAAGCGTATGTACCTGACCGCTCAGGACCAGTATAAAAATGCTCTCCTGATCGATACCAGTTACCAGCAGGCCAGAGTGGCTTTGCAGGATCTGGAAAAGAAAATGGCTTATATTCAGCGACAAAAAACTCAGCAGGTGGAGCAGCAAAGGCAACGTGAATTGCCACAGCTGGAAAGCATTAAACCAATAACACGAAATTAGTAAGCGATAATTTTTTCATGGACAACATTAAAGTTACTTTGCCCGACGGCACCGTAAAAGAATACCCAAAAGGATCAAGTGGATTAGATATTGCCCAAAGCATTAGCGAAGGTCTTGCCCGTAATGTGCTGGCTGCAAAAGTGGACGGACAGGTGTGGGATTCCACCAGACCTATCGAAAAGGATGCGCAGGTACAGTTACTCACCTGGAATGACCTTGAAGGCAAAGCTACTTTCTGGCACTCCTCAGCCCACCTGCTGGCAGAGGCACTTGAAGCTCTTTACCCGGGAATAAAATTTGGCATTGGTCCGTCTATTGAAAATGGTTTCTATTACGATGTGGATTTTGGCGACCGGGAATTCAGCTCGGAAGAGCTTGAAAAGATAGAGCAGAAAATGCTGGAGCTGGCCCGTCAAAAAAATGATTTCACCCACCGGGAGATTACCAAAGGCGATGCAATAAAATATTATGAGGAAAAAGGTGATGAGTATAAACTTGATCTTTTAAAGGATCTTGCTGACGGGACTATTACCTTTTATAATCAGGGAGCCTTTACAGACCTTTGCCGTGGGCCGCACATTCCGCATACAGGCTTTATCAAGTCTGTAAAATTATTGAATGTGGCAGGTGCTTACTGGAGAGGAAATGAAAAGAATAAACAGCTTACCCGTATTTACGGAATTACTTTTCCAAAGCAAAAGGAGCTTACCGAGTACCTGCAAATGCTGGAGGAGGCTAAGAAGCGCGACCACAGGAAGCTGGGAAAAGAACTTGAACTATTCACTTTCTCTGAAAAAGTAGGGATGGGGCTGCCGCTTTGGCTGCCTAAAGGAACAATGCTGCGGGAGCGCCTGGAGAACTTCCTCCGCCGCGCACAGGTAAAGGCAGGTTACGACCAGGTTGTAACCCCTCATATCGGCCATAAAAATCTTTATGTTACCAGCGGGCATTACCAAAAGTACGGGGCTGACTCTTTTCAGCCAATAAAGACGCCTAATGAGGGGGAGGAGTTTTTCCTGAAACCGATGAACTGCCCTCACCACTGTGAGATATATAAATCAAAACCACGCAGTTACAAAGATTTACCGGTGCGCCTGGCTGAATTTGGTACTGTTTACCGTTATGAACAAAGCGGAGAGCTGCACGGTTTAACAAGGGTACGTGGCTTTACGCAGGACGATGCCCATATTTTCTGCCGTCCCGACCAGGTAAAAGAAGAGTTTACTAAAGTAATTGACCTGGTGCTTTATGTGTTTAATGCACTTGGCTTCCATGATTATACGGCTCAGATATCGCTGCGTGATCCGGAAAACAAAGAAAAGTATATTGGTGGTGATGATGCCTGGAAAAAAGCAGAAAGCGCCATTGTTGAAGCAGCATCTGAAAAAGGCCTTAAAACGGTAACTGAGTTAGGCGAGGCGGCTTTTTATGGTCCTAAGCTTGACTTTATGGTAAAAGATGCCCTTGGCCGAAGCTGGCAGTTGGGTACCATACAGGTAGATTACAACCTGCCTGACCGCTTTGAGCTTGAATATACCGGTTCAGACAACCAAAAGCACCGTCCTGTAATGATTCACAGGGCACCTTTTGGATCGCTGGAGCGCTTTGTTGCAGTACTGATCGAGCACTGTGGAGGCAACTTCCCCTTGTGGCTTTCGCCTGAACAGATTGCTATCCTGCCAATTTCAGAGAAATTTCAGGGCTATGCTGAAGAGCTTTACACAACTCTGCAGGAACACGATATCCGTGGTTTTGTGGACCACCGGGATGAGAAAATCGGCCGTAAGATCCGCGATGCGGAGGTCCGGAAAGTGCCATACATGTTAATTGTAGGCGAGAAGGAACAGCAGGAAGGGCAGGTTGCCCTGCGGAAACATGGTGAAGGAGACCAGGGAAGTATGTCCATTGAGGACTTTACAGCCATGTTCAGGAAGCAGATACAGGATGTTGTAAAATAAATTTCATATATTATATCAGAAGGGGCACCGAAATTTTACTGTGTGTATAGCTATAAAAAAAATTATCTCTATATTTGCAACAATATTTGGGCAAAGCCATTTTATAATTTAATGATTTATTCTTTTAACTTAAATAGGAGGTAAAAATTAGAAGACCCACCAGAAGCAACTTTAGAGGGCGCGTTGAAGAGCCCTACAGAGTGAATGAGAAAATACGGACGCCTGAAATAAGATTAGTAGGAGAGAATGTTGAAGTAGGTGTTTACCCTACCCGCAAAGCTCTTGAAATGGCCGAAGCACAGGGATTGGATCTCGTAGAGATTTCGCCCAAGGCAGATCCGCCTGTCTGCAAAATTATTGACTACTCCAAGTTCAAATACGAACAGAAGAAAAAGCAGAAGGAGATTAAGGCGAAGGCCCAGAAGACAGTCATTAAAGAAATCCGGTTCGGCCCAAATACCGATGACCATGATTTTGATTTTAAATTGAACCACGCCAAAGGGTTCCTGAAGGAAGGATCCAAAGTAAAGGCATATGTACACTTTGTTGGCCGTACAATTGTTTTTAAAGAGCGTGGTGAAATATTATTGCTTAAATTTGCACAGGCCCTTGAAGACCTTGCCAAAGTGGAGCAGTTACCTAAGCTGGAAGGAAAACGGATGTCGGTAATGCTTTCGCCGAAAGCAGCACCTAAGAAATAGCAATTTCTATTGTTTATTAAATTATATACTAATGCCAAAAGTAAAAACCAAATCCGGAGCAAAGAAAAGGTTCAAGCTGACTGGTACTGGCAAAATTAAGCGTAAGCACGCTTTCAAGAGCCACATCCTTACTAAAAAGGAAACCAAACAGAAGCGGAATCTTACTCACATGACCCTTGTTCATAAGTCTGACGAAGGCCGTGTGCGTGATATGCTCAACATCTAAAAAATTATTAAGGTTAATTAAATTTCACCGGACTTTTGGTTACACAATGTACGCAAGATATCCAGCAGGATATGCCGAACGTCGAAAGTAAAAAACAATGCCAAGATCAGTAAATCATGTTGCCTCAAGGGCAAGAAGAAAAAAGGTCCTGAAGGCTGCCAAAGGATATTGGGGCCGTCGTAAAAACGTTTGGACCGTAGCTAAAAATGCCGTAGAACGTGGTATGCAGTATGCTTACCGCGACCGTAAGCAGAAAAAACGTGAGTACCGCAAGCTGTGGATTCAGCGTATAAATGCAGGTGCACGTGCAAACGGTATGTCTTATTCCTTTTTTATGGGAAAAATCAAAGACGCCAATATTACACTTAACCGTAAGGTATTAGCTGATTTAGCAATGAATCATCCCGAAGCTTTTTCAGCTATCGTAAGCAAGCTAAAGTAGAATTTAAGTAAAAGAATATATTATGAAGCTCCGTCATTTTTGGCGGAGCTTTTTTTATGCTCTGCCGGAGGAGCTGAACAGTTATGATAAGAGAACATCATTTAATAATGATTTCCTTTTCCAGAATTGAAACAGCCTGAAAAACACCTAAAGCATCACCGCTTATATTCGTTTCGGGGTTCACAGGTATCGGTCCTATTAATCCTCCATCGTTTATCATGAGCTCATATAAACCCAGGTAATAGGTATAAACCTGTTTATCCATTTTAATGGTATGCACCCTGAGTGTGTCTCCTGCCCGAAAAGGTGTTGGGTACTGTAGGTTGAGGATTTTATTGTTTTCTTTATTCATGTCAAGGGTGGCAAAAAATCCGGGAATCCCGTCAACACGGTGGAGGGTATCATTTTTCCAGACTATCCAGCGGTAGTAGCCTTCCCTTTCCTCAGGGTCCAGTGTATGAAGTGATAGGTAATATCCTTCTTCCCTGACAAGGCTTTCACTGTGGTAAGATATACTCAGTGAATCTAATGTGGGTGGTTTTGGCATTGTGGAAAAAGCCTGATAATGGTTGCCGTCCAGTAAAATGTCAAGCTGGTAAGTAGTTCCTGGTATTCCTTTTATCAAAGATTCGTACCTTCCACCTCCCTTATTTAGTAAAGTGTCCTGCTCTCCCCCGGAGCCGGAGATAATAATAACAGCATCATCAACGTATTGGGAGCTGCTTTGTTCAAAGGATGTACTCCTGCTTAAAAGTATGGTATGGGGGTTATCAAGGTTTGAGATGGATCCTTCCACCACTAATTTAGGCGTTCCGTCAGGCAGCTCCACATCTAATACAGAAATTCCGCAGGCTTGTATCGAGGCCAGAAATACAGACCAGATTACAGATTTCAAAAGCTTTTTCATGCTAAAAGCGGAAGTTATAGGAAATGGCAGGAATAAGTGAAAAATAGATTTTAACTCCTTTCAGATCTTTGGTGTAAATCTGGTCCACTTCATTTTCATCAATGTTGGGATCATTATTTATTACCTCTATAAACTGAATAAACAGCGGGTTTTTTCTCATGTAGGTATTATAGAGCGAAAAGGTCCAGTTGCTTTTCCAGCGGCGCTCATCGTTTTTCCTGTTGTGCAGGGTTAAGGATAAATCCAGCCGGTGGTAATCCGGTAAGCGGTGGTTGTTCCTGAATTCAGGGTTATAATAGGGGAATTGTTTTCCTTCAAAAGTATACTTGCCCTCCGGAAGAGTTACTGCGCTGCCACTGGTATAAACCCAGTTACCTGCCACCTCCAGTCGCTTATTAAATTTGTAGCTCCCAACTATGCTCAGGTCGTGCGGACGGTCATAGCGGGGGCTGTATACTTTTCCGTTGTTAATGCCTTTGATTTGCCTTCTGGTGCGGGAGTAGGTATATGAAATCCATCCGGTAAATGATCCCTTGTTTTTTCTAACCATTAACTCTGTTCCGTAAGACCATGCTTTACCTGAAAGAAGCTGGGTTTCCAGTGCATTGTTCAGGTGAACGTCAGCATTCTGGTCTGTTACATTTCCTACTAATGTAATTCCATCCTTAAAATCTATCTGGTTCTGCATTACCTTGTAATACAGTTCAGCAGAAAAATCTATACTATTCTGTGGGAGGTTGCGAAAATATCCCATACTCCACTGGTCGCCTGTTTGTGGTTTCAGGTATATATCTGAAGGGATCCAGCGGTCCTGAGGAAGACTCGCTGTAGCGGTTGAGGCTACCTGTGTAAATTGCTGCATCCGGTTATAGCTGAATTTAAAAGCGCTGTTATCTGTCAGGCTATAGTTGCCGGTAATCCTGGGTTCTGCACCATGGTATGTATTATAAATTTCATTGGTGCTGAAGTAAACAGTGTCAGAAATAGTTTCTATTCTTTTCTCTAAGCCTTCAGTGTATTTAAAAACTCTTCCGGGCCCCATGTTGTGGAAAAAAGAATAACGCAGCCCATACAAAAAGCTTAGTCTTTTGGTGATCTGGTGTTCATTCTGGATATATAAAGCATGCTCCAGTACATTTTTTTCGTCCAGCATAATGTTTCCAAAGGACGTATTATTCTCCTCCAGCCTGTAATAGACGGGGTAGAATACCCGGCGGGAAGCATTGTAGCCAAAGTTTAACTGGTTTTTATTATTTAGGTTGTAATCAAGATCAAGCCTGAGGGTATGTTCCTTCAGTTTCGAGGACCATTCGTAATCCACCTCATCCTCAAGATTAATCTGGAAGCCGTACTGATACTGGCTGTAATGGAATGAACTGCTTAGTAATAGCCTTGAGTTAAAGGAGTGAAGCCACTCTCCGGAAATAATTCTGTTTCCCCATTTTACTTTAATAAAATCGTAAAAGCGGGCAACATCATCGCCGGAATAACTGTACAGGCTGAATTTATTTTTTTTGTCCGGCTGGTAATATACAGCACCGTTTAAGTCGTAAAAGTAAAGAGTGGTTGCCTGAACCTGGTTGTCAGGCACTGCCTTCATCAACAAATCGAAGTAGGTGCGGCGGCCTGACAACAGAAAGGAGGCTTTGTTTTTCAAAAGAGGGCCCTCTACAGATAAACGGCTGCTGATGAGGCCTATACCTCCCTGCATGGAAAACTTTTCGCTGTTCCCTGTTTTCATGTTGTTATTAATGATGGAGGAAAGCCGGCCGCCCCAGCGGGCAGGAACGCCCCCTTTGTAAATCTCCACATCCTCTATGGCATCAGGGTTGAAAACTGAAAAGAAGCCTAAAAAGTGAGCAGGGCTGTAAATTGTTGCATTGTTGAGCATAACCAGGGTTTGATCAGCAGATCCGCCCCGTACCAGTAATCCGCTCAGGCCTTCCCCTGCTGACTGAATGCCCGGGAGCATCTGCAGGCTTTTTAAAATATCTGCTTCACCAAACATTGCAGGCATGCTTTCCACATGCTTTATGTTCAGGCGTTCATTTCCTGTTTTTAAATCCCGGACAGGATTTCTCTGCAGATGGTCCTGTACCAATACCTCTTCCAGTTTGTAATCTTTCACATTCAGAGATACTGTTAAACTTGTATCTGAGGTAATAAGGATATTGCGCTCACTTGTTTCATAGCCCAGTAAACTAAACCGGATGGATTGAGGACCGGGGCGGAGTAAAACACTGAAATGCCCTTCGTTATTTGTAACGACTGTCTGCCTTATTTCAGGAAAAGAAACGATAACTCCGGTCAGGGGCAGGAGGGAGGAGGAGTCCTTGATGATGCCCTCCAGTGAAACAGGGGTTGTGGAAAATGTTGCAGGAACAAGAATTATCTGCTCCCCCTTCAGAATAAATTCTATTCCCTGCCGGTCGAAAATATGATGAAGTACCTTCTCTATGGTGTAAGTGCCAGCCTGCAGCGTAATCTTTTTATAGGGGTCAATTAACTGGCTGTTATATGAAAAGGATACACCGGTTTGCTCCTGAATATGGTTCAGCAGATCTTCAACTACAGTTATTTTCTTATTAACTGTACATTCTTCATGCAGTGTTGTCTGAGGAAATGCTTTCAGGAAAAGCAGAAGGGCAACGCATATAAGTGCCAGCTTTTTACCCATAGGATATTCTTATTTCGCAAAGGTAAACTCTTTACAAAACTGAACAAGTACGGACAGGGGAATTTTATAAATTTTCTCCGGCGCAATGCGGGCCTTTACCGGTATACATAAAGACAATTTCATCAGCCGTTTCGCCTGAGCTGTGGCTGAGGTTTAAGGTAATGTCCATTATTTTTAAAACCTCTTCCAGGGGCTGGTCCTTGAAGCGGGCTGAAATCCGGCACTTTAAAAGAAGGGGATCGGCGGCTTTCAGTTTAACGGGGTAATAGCTTTCAAGCGTCTGAAGTACTTCTTTTAACTGTTTATCTGCAAACACGAATTCTCCTGTTTTCCAGGACAGGAAATTTACATCAGGGGCAAGAGTTTTTATTTTGCTTTCACTTAATTCGGCTGCTTCTCCGGAGCCTACCTCCAGTGCGGATCCGGGCTTGCCTTCCACGGAAAACTTCACTCGTCCTTCAGTAACCTGTAGTTTTACTTTGCCTGTAGTTTTTGCCTGCAGGTTAAAAGCGGTTCCTAAAACCTGAACCTTACCTGCTCCAAAATGTATAATAAATGGTTTTTCCTTAATGGGCTCCACCTCAAAAAAAGCCTCACCTGTCAGGTAAACTTCCCTTGTGGAATCTGTAAACTCTTTCGGGTATGTTAAGCTGCTTTCCTTATTTAACCATATGTGTGTACCATCTGATAAAACTATTTCCTGCTTTTGGTGTGTAGAGGTTTCAAGACTTAAAAGGTTTGCATGCTGAGGGCCGGAGAGGGGAGAGTTGAGCAGGAGAAATACCAGGCCGGACAGTAAAACCAGGCTAACGGCTGCAGCTATTTTCCATGCAGTTTTACCGGAGGCAGGTATCATAAATCTGCTTTTATCCGGTGTGGTAATGTTATCCTTTGCAAAAATGCAGGAGCTTACTTTTTCCCATGCTTTGTCCACATCAGGATTAAAAGATGCCGAAGGTTTTCCGGCATTCCATATCCTCTGAAATTTCAGGAAATCCTCTTCATTTTCCGGCTGAGCTTTTCTCCATTCTTCCAGCTCTTCCTTTTCCTTTTTACCGGAATTACCGGCAAGGAAATTTGCTATCTTACTATAAGTCTCCATTGGTTTGGCTCAACATGATCAGTAGCACAATAATAATATCCCAATAGGTTTGCAGGTGTTTTTTCAGTTTTTTAAGTGCAATCCCTATTTGGTTTTCAACCGTTTTAGGCGAAATCTGCATTTCTTTGGCAATTTCCTCATGGGAAAAGCCGGATGACCTGCTCATTTCAAATATGGTACGGCATTGCCGGGGTAAACGCTCCACGGCTTCATCTACAAGCAGGCTTAGTTCAAGGTAATTTAACTTTTCCTCTGTACTTTCGGTTTGCAGGTAATTTTGAGTGGATTTATGATCCTCAAATTTTTGCCTGGCAAACTGACTCTTCAGGTAATTCATTGAACTGTTCCGGACGGCAGTGTATAAATAAGCCTTAATGGATTCGGGGCCATTATGCTGCTGCTTTTTTTGCCATACCTTAATAAATACATCCTGAACAAGCTCTTCAGCAACCTCTTCCTGCTTTACAAAGCGCAGGCTGTGCCTGCAAAGTTCTTTGTAGTACTGCTTAAAAAGTTGCTCAAATTCCTGCGGGTTGCCCGGAGCCAAAGGCTTTTTGGCTAAAGAGGGAGCTTTTCTTTTTTCTTTTTCCTGCTCTGTATGTATATCTGTTAAACTCATGCATTAATATTTGCATTCCAGAATTGCAAGACAAAGATAAGCTATTCACCACATAGCCTGCCCGGGTTACCTGATTTTTCTTTTTGTATGGTTCTCTCTCGTTTTGTGGGGTTTAGCATTTTTTTCCTCTTCAAATATTTTAAGAGAAAGTTCCCAGCCTTTTATATAGCTGTTAAAGGTTGTGTTGCTGTTGTCTAATAAAATAATTCCCATAATAGTAAAATTTCTAATTGAAAATTCCTTTGAAAATGGTTTTTGGCTTTTTATTGATCTTTAATCAAAAACCTTTTTGAATAATTGTTAATCCATGATGCAATTTTTATGCCGCTATATTGCAATGAAAATCAGCTTGTTATTGTTCAATGGGTTTAATTTCCACTTCTTTTGAAACTATTGAAGAAACCATGAAAAAGCCAAGGGCAAAATCTTCCTGATTGCTGATGTTTACCACATTTCCTCTTACAGGAGCTGGCGGGGTACTGAACTGGCCTCCGCCGTAAACCTGTTCTCTCAGCAGGTTCATGAAATTGTATGCTTCCCGCGTAACCGACATTTGCTCTACCTTAGCCATATCGCCCGGCTGGAGCATTCTGCTGGAAAAGGTAACTGTTAGTCCCTGGCTGCCATCCACGAATCTGTCATTGGTAAAAGCCAGGTCCTCTATATTGTCCTGAAATTCACCATTAACGAAGTACTTCCACCGGAAAAAGTTCTCTACTCCTTCAATATCACTGCATTCAATTACCACGACATATCCTTCCTCCTCGTTGAATATGCTTTTCTCCACAAACTCATAATAAATAGTATCCAGGCTTGCCACCGGTTCCATTCGCTGCATCGGGCTCCGGAATTCTTCGCCTTCAGCAGTTTTAACATACAGGCTGTAGCCAGTGCCGGTTTGTGCTTTAAATGCGCTTTGGTAGATGCCCGGCTCAGCCTCTTCCAATACAAATTCGTTGCCTTTGCTGTCGGTAATTATTACTTCGGCTCCTGTTGCAGCCGGAGTTTCTGTATTGCTGAAGTATGGTGCTGAATACTTAAGCTTTACTGTTTGCACCTCATAGGCATCTGCCACCAGCCCGTCAACCACCAGGCGGGTGCGGCCTTCCGGAACATCCAGTTCAATTACATCCTCGCAGCCGGAGGTGGTAAGGATGAGGGTAAATAGAATGAAGAATATCTTTTTCATGGTTCTTGTAAGGCGGATCAGAAATTAAAATTATAGGTAATGGATGGAATTACCGTTCCTAATAAGGAGTAGCGTACGGCCTCCGTTTTAGTGGGGTCTTCTTCGTTTTGCCTGAAATAAACTGAAAAAGGATTACGGCGGCCATACACATTGTAAAAGCCGAAGGTAAGGCTGCTTTTCCATTTACGGGAGGAATCTGCGCCCATATCATAAGTGGCAGAAAGGTCGAGACGATGGTAATCAGGAATACGTGCACCATTGCGGTTATCGTAATTTGGCGCTGTTATTCCCTGCCATTCAAAACGGGCATTTGGGTAGGTAATGGGGCGACCTGTCATATAGGTGAAATTGCCGGAAAGACTCCATTTTTCGTTAAGCTGCCGGGAGAGTACTATGGTGAGGTCGTGTGGCTTATCATAATTTGCGTTGTAGTAGTTGCCACTGTTAATTCCTTCCACTCTGCGTTCGGTTTTTGACAGGGTATAGCTGACCCAGCCAGTCAAACTACCGCTTTGTTTCCTGAGCATCAGTTCCAGTCCATAAGCCCTGCCTTCGCCACTTAATACTTCTGTTTCAAGGGTTTGATTCAGCATAAGCTCTGCTCCGTCTTTATAATCGAGCAGGTCGTAATATTTTTTATAGTAGGTTTCAGCAGAAAATTCATAAACGTTATTGGAGAAATTACGGAAGTACCCGATGGCTGCCTGGTCTGCTTTTGCCGGTTTTATATACTGCCCTGCAGGCGTCCACACATCAATTGGCAGAGAAGCTGTAGTGTTGGAAACCAGGTGAACATACTGGACCATTCTATGGTAACTGGCTTTAATGGAACTGCTCTGCCCCAGCTTATAGCGGGTGGCCAGCCTTGGTTCAAGATTATGGAAATTTTCTATAACACTTCCTTTTTCGTAAAAAGCGGAGCCTGTAGTTACTCCGGTAGTGGGGTCGTTATTTAAATACTGGTAAACGGTGCCCTGGCCAAACTGGTGGAAAAGGGAGAACCTTAATCCTGACTGCAAGCTAAAACGATCGCTCAGGTCCCATTGGTGGCTTACATACGCAGCAGATTCAAGCGCATTCTTAGCTTCTATATCTGTTACTGATTCATTGGTGCTGGTAACGAATTTTACATTACCCGGCTTAAACCGGTAGTACTGGCTGCTGATTCCTGCATCTATGGTATGGTTTGGAGATGGATAAACTGTGAAATCAGCCTTAAAATTGTAATTGCGGATATTAGACTTCCAGTTGAAATTGTTTGTTTGCTCTTCTGCTCCCAATGCATAATCGTAGTCGCTTGCCACGAGAGTTACATTAGAAAATACTTTAGGGCCAAACAGGTGGTTCCATCTGAGACTGGCGGTTTTATTTCCCCAGTCAAAGCTTGCAGTTTCTCCAAATCCCATCACATCTCTTCCAAAATAACCCGAAAGGAAGAGCCGGTTATTATCGTTAATGGTATAGTTAATCTTGGCATTGAGGTCGTAAAAATAAGCTTTGCTGTCCCTTATGTTCTCATCAGAGGAGAGGGCAGTAAAAATATCAGCATAGGAGCGGCGCCCTGCAACCATAAAGGAGCTTTTTTCTTTTACAACCGGCCCTTCCAGCATCAGTCTGCTGCTGATAACGCCTATCCCGCCTGTGCCTGCAAATCTTTTAGCGTTTCCTTCTTTTTGCCTTACATCCAGTACCGACGATAAACGCCCTCCATACGTAGCCGGAATACCTCCCCGCTGGAGCTGTACATCTTTTATTGCATCGGCATTGAAAACCGAGAAAAAGCCAAGTACGTGAGATGCATTATAAACAGGGGCTTCATCCAGCAGAATAAGGTTTTCGTCAATATTTCCACCCCTTACATTAAATCCGGTAGCACCCTCTCCAACAGTTGTTACGCCGGGTAACAGTTGTATGCTGCGGACAAGATCCACCTCGCCAAGGAGCTGAGGCACTTTCTTTACATCAGAAATATCCATTTTAATGGTACTCATCTGGACTACCTCCACTTGCCTGTCTGCCCTTACGGAGGTTACAACCACCTCATCAAGTGCAACCTCTTCTGAAAGAAGCTCCATGTCCAGTTTAGTATCCTGGTTTAGTTTTATGGTCCTGATTACGGGCTGATAGCCTACATAGGTAAATTGTACAGTATAAGTTCCGGGCTCCAGGGTAAGGGAATAATAGCCATAAACATTTGTGGTGGTTCCTGTTTCCTGTTCCTGAATAAAAATGCTTACCCCTATCAATTCTTCTCCTGTGGTTGCGTCTTTAACATAGCCGCTGAGGCTGACTTTTTTTTCGTCGCCGGGTATGCTTAAGGGGGAGTAAGCCGAAGGGAGCAGGCTTGCTTTGTTGTCAGTAGCAACTGCCATAAGAAGGAGTGCTAAAATTATTTTTTTCATGAACCTGTTAGATGTCTTTGCTTCTTTCTCTTACAGACAAAAAGCAGAAGCACATCCCCCAAACGATTTTTGAAAAAAAAGGTAATTTTTTTCGGGCCGGCCTGAAAAACGGATTTTGTCAGCAGGTGATGCTGTACGGGGGCTTATTCTTTCAGGGGAGAAATGGTTTGGACCAAATTAAAGAGCAGGCTTGCAGCTAATAGTGCTGTTCTGTTGTCCTGGTCGTGTGCAGGGCATAGTTCGGCTATGTCCATACTCAGTATTTTGCCGGATTTATAAAGGTGTACAATAAGTTCCTTTACCACATAAGGATCAAGGCCAAGGGCCGAAGGATTGCTTACCCCCGGGGCATAAGCCGCACTTATTGCGTCAAGGTCTACTGACAGATAAATCCAGTCTTTATCTTCCATCCATTGATCCAGCAGTTTTTTTACTTCAGGCAGCATGCTTTCCCGGGTATCCTCAGCCTTAAGGAAACTGGCATTATATTGTTTAGCGCTGTTAAAGTGAGCCGCTGTATTGGCAGTTTGCTGAACACCTATACAGAAATAGCTGAAATCTTTATTATGATTTCTCCGAAGATCAGCAATTTGCCGGAAGGCGGTGCCATTATTGGCATCTCTTGAGTAAGAGCCCAGATTAAGGTGAGCATCAATATTTATAATTCCAAAGCTTGCTTCAGGGTGGTTTTTAAGGTGCTGGTGAAGGCCAAGGTAGTGCCCGTAAGAAATTTCATGTCCTCCTCCCAGAAGTACGGGTATAAAGTTATGTTGCAGGAGGTGGTAAATTTTCTGGGCCAGTAATTCCTGAGCAGTTTCCAGGTTCCGGTTAGGACATATTACATTGCCGGCATCGAAAATAGCTGTGTATTCAGTATTAAAATGAACAGGCATATTGGCCATAGCTTCCCTGATAGCGTCAGGGCCTTGTTGTGCTCCTGTGTGACCCTTGCTTCTCCGGACACCTTCGTCGCAGCAGAACCCGAGGAAAGCAATATTCTGTTTCTGTCCGCTTAAGTGTACATCCTGTGTGAGTTTTAAATACTTTATTATTTGGTGCCAGCGTGAAATATAGTTTCCCTCCTGCAGGTCAACATGGCCTCTCCAGAATTTTTTGTCCGGTGCCTGATACATATAGTTAATTTAAAAAGAAACAGGATATCCTGAAATATTTTTGTGCATGATTGATTTCCGGAAAAATACAAATTTCTGATTTAGTAACAATTAAACCGGGGAATGGTGTTAAATAAGTTTTGCTGTGTTATTTATAAAATTACCACCTGAGTAAAATAAAATCTGTTTTTAATGAAAAATGTCATGTGTTTAAAACTGCAATTTTCAGTGTTACAACTGGAATTATTTAAGTGTAGTGGTGGGGTTTTTATATATTCAGGTTCAGATTATTTCAGTATCTTCGTCAGGAAATTAGCTGTATATCATGGAAGAAGGAAAGTTTGCCCATTCTTTAAAAAGTACTTCTGAAGAAAAGTTGCTTCATCAGGTAGTTTTGAATAAAAGGAGGATTGCCTTAAAAAAGGTACTTCTGAAATATATGGGCTTAAGCCTTAGCAGGGAACAACCAATACTTCACATGAAAGATGTGGAATATGCCGGTTTGGGGGATGAGTTGCTTGTGGTAAGCCGCGCTCTTGGCCTGGAACCTGCTGAAATCCCGTTATATGCGGAGCCAGTGGCCATAGAAGTAAATGGGATTGCAATTTCCCTTGATTGTGAATACCAGTTTAATCATTTCAGGGGGCTGACTTTACAATCTCCGGTATATGCCCTTCCTCTTATCCACAGCCTGAGCAGGTACAAAGGATACTGTCAGCCGGATCCTTCTCATAATTCAGGCACTGCAGGAAAAAGAAGCAGGGACAGATTGCGTCTTCAGAAAAATTCAGTGCCTGCAGCCGGAGTACTTAAGTATCAGGCGCTCAATGATTTTATGCAGGACCTGCTTCCTCTCGTTCATTTTGTTCCTGTTTTAAGGTTTTCTGTATATGATCAGCTGGAAACACCTGCC
The DNA here is from genome assembly GCA_017948555.1 of Cesiribacteraceae bacterium YIM B00369. GTDB lineage: Bacteria > Bacteroidota > Bacteroidia > Cytophagales > Cyclobacteriaceae > Nafulsella. The sequence goes on from JAFMYY010000002.1 coordinate 295,254, forward strand.
GGTTCTGTTAGCATGCATAAGCTTTTAAGCGGGGAAGATCCTGCCCATTTCAGCTTGTTAGCAGATTATATTTCAGGGCACCTGAACAACCTGGGCGAAATTTTCAATCTGGATTTTTAACAACGCAGGAGCTTTAAGATAATAGCGTGGGTGATATGGAGGGCAGGAGTATTTTAAAGTTAAATGGTAAACTGGTGAAAAAACTGCATTTAATCAGCGGGTGCGAAATCAAAAATAAGCCCCTCAGCTGCAGTGATTTTTAATGTTCTGTTAGCTGCCTGAAAGAAATAATCAAATCTTAATTTCAAAAAATTATAACTATAGATCAGGTTTGGTTAGATTTGTCCAAAATATTGTATAATTTTATTATGGTTTTATCCCGCTTCCTTAACTGAGGAAAGGTTGAAAAACGATTCCTTTTATTCTGGTGGAGTCCTTATTTGTTGTTGAAATGGAAAAATTTAAATCAGTACTTATTATTGATGATAACGAAATGGATTGTTTCGTTTCCCGGATAGTGATTGACAGAATTAAGCTGGCCGGTTCTGTTGTCTGCCTCAAAAATGCCTATAATGCATTAGAGCATATACAATCGCTGAAGTTGCAGGTGGAAAAAGATGGTACCCGCCTCGAAGACCTGTGCATTTTTCTGGATATTGTGATGCCATATATGAATGCAGGAGATTTCTTAAACGCTCTGGATAAAATATGGCCATCTTTAGTTTCAAGGGTTTATATTGTTTCCGGGCTGCCTGTTGAAGAGCAATACAGTCTTGTGGTGAGGGAGGATGTTGGTGGTTTTTTATCCAAACCGTTAACTGATGAGAAAGTGAGGAATGTTTTTTTGAGAAAAGAATTGCTTTAAACCATTTAAAGCTCACAGTAAGCCTTTTATTTGATACCAAAGCTGTTTTAGTGCTTTCTGTAGCCGGAAAAGCCGCCTGCTCATCCTGAAAAGCGATAGCTATAGCCGCCTTTCTTTCTTTGTAGTATTTCCGTACTCCTCTCCATTGCATGATCGTTATCCGGTATTTTATTCTGTCAGACTGATCAGTAGCAGGCAATTTCTGCCGGTAAACTCCTTTTTATACTAATTAACCGGAAAAGCAACGCTTATCCTTAAGCATCAATCCGTTATATTTGTGGAATGTTTTGAGATGTTCGTAACCAAAACGTTGAACAGATGAATACTGAGGAAAGATTGTTAATCAGATAATGTGTTGCTAAATGATGGGGAGGGAAGAGTGTACTGTATCGCATAAAAAAGATAGTTTGTTAATGGGCTCCAGTTTTATTCTTATGGTTGATGATGATCCGCTGACTAACTATATGAATAAAAAACTGCTGCTGCATTTTGGGGCTGCCTCTGTTATAAAAACTTATACAAATCCTTATGATGCACTTGCTGCAGTGGAGGAACTGACTTCCGCAAACATTGATGTGGATGAACTTTGCATTTTACTTGATGTGCAGATGGTGGAAATGGATGGTGCTGAATTTTTAGAAAAGCTTAAAACCAAAAAGCCTGATATTCCTGATTTTAAAATCCGCATTTATTTAGTGTCGGGATCGTTTCCGGCTTACTGCCTCGGCCGGTTAAAAGAGTATTCCCTGGCAGGATTTTTTTTAAAGCCCCTTTCCAATGGAAATGCCAGAGAGGTTATTATGCCTTTGAATCCTGTTTATTTCTGGTAATTATCAGCCGCGCAAATCTTATTCCTGAGGTTAATTCAAAAAGAAGGGGAAGTGTATTTATAGATACAGAAAGCAGAGAAATAAAAGAAATAAGGAGGACATATAAAGAACGACAGGTTCAAATCCTGAATAGTCCTGTTCCTCAAGGGGGATAAAAAGTAAATCCTGGAATGTGCTGATCATTCTGTTAAGCATGCACAAATATATATATTATTTCTGATTTTATATAATAAATTTAAGTAAATGTTCAAAATCAGAAGAAAAGCCTAAATTAACCATTTCTCTTTGCGGTAGAAGTTTCTCTGTTATCAAAGGTTATTTAATGCATAGGTAATAAAAGGAAGCTCTTTGAAAGATTTTTAATGCGCGTTATTTCTATTATAGTGTGTTAGTAACAAAAAAAATACGCACCAGCCTGTATGGGTAAATTTTTCCTGTTTATTATAATTTTTATACCTTTCCATGGTTTTTCCCAAATATGGAGGGAAAGCTTTGATGGCCTTCCTGATGGTACAAAAAATTATGATGGTGCAATAAAATGGAGTTCTGTTCAGCCTGCAGGACCAGCAAAGATATTTGAGAAAAGAACCTATCCCGGATATCAGATATTTGCTATAAATGATACCGGTAATGAAGGGATGTGGCAGTCGGAGGATATAGATATTTCAGCTGCACAGGAAGTAGCAATAGGAATTACCTTAGGAAGCTATTGGGCAAGCAGTACTGACTATGTCCGCTGTTATTACAAACTAGACGGCGGTCCGGAAGTATTGTTTGGTGAACAGTTTGGTGCCGCCAATTTGAATATAGCATCTGCAGCCAGTGCCATTGTAACTGGCAAAACCCTCCGGATCATTATCAGGGGAAAGGAAAATACGCCGGGTACCTATAATGGCTACCCTACTTTAATGGGGTTTGATGATGTAACTGTTTCCAGAATTACTTATTTATACTCAAGAGGATCAGGAAACTGGGATAATACTAACTCCTGGTCGAAAACCGGTTATGATGGAAATTCCTGTTCCTGCACTCCTGATGTGAATACCCATGTTTTTATAGGAAACGGTAAGGTAATTAACCTTAATTCAACAGCGCGGAGCGCGGGAGTAACCGTAGAGGGAACCGGAAGGATAAATTATACCGCCAATGCCCGGTTGAATATTGAAAGAGGAGGGGTGCTGGAAATTCAAAATGGTGGCGTTATCGATAAAAATGGAAATGGTGCAGCTTCGCTGGGCTTATCTACTTATAGCTATAATGTAGGTGTTGAGGGTATTCTTTCTGTTTCGGAAATATTTATCAATTCCGCCAATGTTGACTTCAGGGGAGCAGGCAGTATAAATGTGGGAGGAAATGTCAGGATCAGCAGTGTGGTTGGAAAATCCATCAGCAACGGGATGTCTGGTAATTTCACGATCGGGAATGAGCTCAGGTTTGAATCCACATCATCCAATATGGTATTTACTAACCGGGGCAATATTATAATTTCCAACAGACTTCTTTTAGATAACAAAGCTGTAAACATAATAAACCATGGCAGTATTGCTATTGGCAGCAACGGGATATTAGCAGGAAGTGCTGATGATGACGGGAACAGCATTGAAAACCACGGAACCCTGTCTTTCGGAGCGGTTAACCTGAACGGCAGTGATTTTATGCTCAATAACTCCGGCACCATAAACCAGGCAGGAGATTTCCTGAACATAAATAATGCAAGCGCTTTTAATAACCTTAGTGGAGGAATCTGGAATTATGGGGGGAGCAGTTCTGCTTCCCGTTTATATAGCAGCGCATATAACAGTTCGTTTAACTTTTCAAGGCCGGGAAGTCAGAATATTTTTATTCCGGCAGACGGGGCCTATCACCATTTGTCGTTTTCAGGTTCAGGGGTGAAATCAGCAGGGGGTGATTTACTGGTTTCAGGTGATTTAATTATTTCCGGTTCTTCTCAGCTGGATGTAACGGCCAGCATGTTTTCCATTACTACAGGTGGTAACTGGAGTAATTTAAGTACTCATCCTGATTCTTTTCTGGAGCGTAAGGGGAAAGTATCTTTTAATGGATCAGGTGAACAGATAATCAGCGCGGCAGGCGGGGAGGAAACATTTTATGAGCTGGAAATTAATAAAAGCTCCGGCTCTGTAAGGCAGCCCAAAGCATCACCGGTTCAGTTAACTGTTTCTGAAAAGCTAAATCTGGTTGGTGGTGGTCTTGACCTGAACGGGGGAAACCTGTTTGTTACCAGGGCTGATGTTGCCGCAATCAGCAGAACGGCCGGGTTTATAAGAAGTGAAGTTTCCACAGCTCCTTATAGTGCAGTAAAATGGTCTGTAGGGAATGGTACAGGGGCTTATGTTTTCCCATTTGGTACAAGTAATGCGGCTGAAGATTATATCCCCTTCACTTTTAATATTACTGAAGCCGGTACAGGCGGGGGATTAGTATCTCTGGCCACTTATGGCACCAGCCGGGACAATTTGCCATATCCTGCAGGAGTAACTAAGCTTGGAGGGGCAGCAGGCGCCGATTTAAGTGACCATGTAGCAGATCGTTTCTGGCAGATTGACCTGGAAAATTTTGAAGAGAAACCAGTAAGCACCATTACCTTTACGGCTACAGCCGCTGAGGTACAGAATTCAGGTGCGCTCCGTGCGCAGCGTTGGAATGCAGAGAAAGGAGACTGGGATGCACCTTTGGAAGGCCAGACAAATCCGGCGGCAAATGCTGTAACTGTTCCGGGGGTAAGTTCTTTTTCTCCATGGACACTGGCAGGAAAAGATACCCCTTTACCTGTGGAACTTACTTTTTTTAATGCTGCAGTAAAAAATGGCGAGGTGGAAATAGAATGGGAAACAGCAGGAGAAACCAATAATGATTATTTTACTGTGGAGCGGTCGCAGGATATTTATCATTTTCAGGAATTGAAAATGGTAAAGGGTAAAGGAAATTCAAGGACTAAAGAGCGATACCGAACTTATGATTATATTCCTTTTGCCGGTAAATCATACTACCGCCTGAAGCAAACAGACTTTGACGGAACCACCTACTATCATAAAGCGGTTATGGTGGAATTTCCTGCCGCGAATGGTGATTTTGTTGTTTATCCGAATCCCTTTGATGGAAATGAAATTACTGTCAGAGGGTTTGTAAGTGATAACTCAGGAGCCCCCACTGCTGTAGAAGTAATGAATGCAAATGGCCGGCTGGTGTTTACCACTCAGATTGAAGCCAATGCTAAAAAAGGGGATATAACAATAAAATTCCCCCGGGCGCTTTCACCGGGAATTTATCTTATAAGGATTGGACCAGCTTATAGCAGTAAAATAATTGTGGAATAGAAAAAGGAAGAACTGTTTCAATTACCTGATGTTGGAAAGAACACCGGGGTTGAAACAGTTCCGGAAGAAGTCAGATGAAATTTAACTAACGGTTTTTGCCCAGCGCTTCGTGGCTCCCGACCCAGTCCAGGGAAATAATTGCCATTCCCAGAGAAAGCTCTCCAGCAAGGCATGCGCCGGCCACAATTTCCGTAAATTTTCCCACCTTCCCGCTGCCATAGCAGCCCATTATTTCAAGGCATTCACGCTGAGAAGGCAAGCCTGTTCCGCCTCCATAGGTGGCTGTAATGAGGGAAGGAATAGTTAAGGATACGTATAAATCGCCATTGGGCAGTAGTTCAGAATAACCAATGCCGGCACAGGATTCTGCAATGTTGGCAACATCCTGTCCTGTTGCAATAAATATAGCTGCCAGTGCATTGGCTGAATGTAGGGAATTATTATGACTGCCCGCCATAAAGCTCCCTGTTTCTCCAACCTTTTTAAAATAATCCAGCTTTTCTGCTTTTACTCCAAACTCATTTTCGAGGACTTCCTTTTTTAATACAGCTTCTGCGGTTACCCTCTTTCCCCTTGTGTGAAGGATATTCATGTGAGAAGGCTTTTTATCGGTAGCCATGTTTGATTCCAGTACCCACTTTTGTACAGCTGTATTTTCCTGCACAATCCAGTTACAGGCGATAAAGGTACCCAGGGTTACCATATTCTGGCCGGCTGCATCGCCGGTAGTAAAATTGAAACGGCAGTAGACAAATTTTCCGGCTAAATAAGTATCGACCCTGAGCAGCCGCGCATAGGAGGAGGCAGACACTGCCTGTTTTTTAATTTTTTCAAAATTCAGCTGCAGCCATTCCCTGAATTTTACTGCTTCCAATGCGTTTTCCATTATAAAGCAGGGCGCACGCTGCATTTCATCATCCTGAATAGTGCACCTGACCCCACCGCATCTGTTTAAAAGTTTAATGCCACGGTTATACGATGCCACCAGTGTGCCTTCAGTTGTGGCCATTGGAATCAGGTACTGTCCATTTGAGTGCTCTCCGTTTACCTTCAGCGGCCCTGCAAGTCCAAGTGGCACCTGTGTCACACCAATAAGGTTTTCGCAGTTTCCTTCAATTTCCCCCGGATCATAGTCGGGCATTTTTATATGAGTTGGCTTAACACCCGAATGTGCATGTATGTAATCCCACCTGCTTTTAATTGCTTTTTCAGTATAATCATTGTCCGGGTCCCTGGGTACTCTTTCGTTGTTCCCGGGCACATTTCCGCTGCCGGGCTCATCCTCAATATTCAGGTCCATTTTACCAAAAGGAGATGCTTTGAAGCTGATAGCAATCCGGACCGCCCCGGAATTGAAAGCTGCTTCAGAAGCTTCAATAAATATTGTATAGGTTTTTCTTAAAGGAAAGGGAAGCGCCTGTCCTTCATTTACATCAGTTGCAAAAATTTTCTCACCATTTTCTCCTTCTACATAAATCTTATCCGGAGTTACAATATGGTTGTTAATCCGGATGGAGCTGACTGCCGTTAAACGGGCATCTTTAAGCCTGTTTTTGATCTGGAAACTGAGTCCGTGAGGCTGTTTTTGCAAACTGTGCCTGGTATATAGCTGTTTAAGCAAAAAAGATGGGATGAACTTCATGTAGTAAGATAATGGTAAAGGCTGGATGTAAATTATTTTTTTGTAAGTTAACAGAAAGGCATTAAGCTAGTTTGTGCGGGCGCCTTGTTTCCGGCTCCTGAAAAAATTGCGGATTATCGGAACTCCGGAGTATTGCCGTCTTTTTTGATGAACCCTGGAAATCCTGTGCGGTTTTGCGTGGATATAAAGCCATGTCAGACAGAGTGAAAAAGGAAAGGGCAGAAACTGAATTTTTAAACGCTGATAGAAATGGAAAAGAATCAAAAAGCAGACAGGGCAAGGGTATATAATGATGTGGAATTTTTAACCTCCTTAAGCCCTGCCAGAAATTATGAAAATTTAACTTCTTTAGAGAAAGCTTATCAGTATATAAAAAAAGAATTTGAAAAGGCGGGAGTAAAAACAGAAACCCAAAGCTGGCGGGCTCAGGGAAACGAATACAAAAATGTAATAGCTTCTTATAACCCTCAGAAAAAGCGCAGGTTAATAGTGGGAGCTCATTATGATGTATGCGGAGACCAGCCGGGGGCAGATGATAATGCCAGTGCTGTTGCAGGTTTACTTGAAAGTGCACGTTTGGTTTTTGAGCATCAGCCTGACCTGGACTACCGGATAGATTTTGTAGCCTTTTGCCTTGAAGAGCCTCCCTTTTTTGCTACAGATTTAATGGGGAGTTATGTGCATGCCAAATCATTGCATGACCAGGGAGCAGAGGTAATAGGGATGATCTGTTTTGAGATGATTGGTTATTTTTCTGATGAGCCCGGATCTCAGAAATTTCCCTCACCTGAATTGGCAAAGATTTATCCTCATGTAGCTGATTTTATTATTGTGGTAGGTATAGAGGAATATACTGATTACAATACTAAAATCCACCAGCTGATGGCAGAAGGTTCCGGTATAGATGTGCAGGTGATAAGCTTTCCGGAGGGAAATGGTTTGGCTGGCTTGTCCGACCACCGCAGCTACTGGAAGTTCGGGTACCCCGCACTCATGATCAACGATACCTCCTTTATCCGGAATCCTAACTACCATACCAAAGGAGATACCATTGAAACCCTTGATTTTGATAGAATGGCAGAGGTAATCACCAGCTCTTACCGGGCAATTATTCATTTGTAAAAAATATGCGAATGTGTTTTTGCAGGCACATTCGCTCCCGCTCAGGAAGATGGTAATTTATAGGACATCCGGAAATCAGGTATCTGAATATTCTGGTACCCCAGTTCTTCCAGGTCTTTTTTCAGCTTTTCCATGCCATTTTCCTCTCCGTGCACAAGGTAAATCTTCTTAAGCTGCTCCTTATCTTGCCCGTGGAGGAGACGGGCAATGTCTTCATAATCGCCATGGGCGCTATATTCATTCATTACCAGTACTTCAGCTTTCACCTCAACTTCCTCTCCCATAATCCTTACCTTCTCCGCTCCCTGCAGAATCCGGCCACCAAGGGTGGAAGGTTCGCAATAGCCTGTAATGAGGAGGGTATTGCGTTCGCTGGCCAGATTTGTTTGCAGGTGGTGTTGAATACGCCCGCCCTGCATCATGCCGGAAGAAGAAATAATTACACAAGGGTCTTTCGATGCATTGAGCAGTTTAGAGTCCTCTGTTTCCGTTATAAAGTGGAGCTGCGGAAAGCCAAAAGGATCGTCATCGAATTTTAAATACTCCAGCATATCTTCATTGAAGCATTCGGCATGTTCACGCATAATATCTGTAGCGTATACGGAGAGGGGGCTGTCGACATACACCCTGAGGTGTTGGGGAAGCCGGCCTTCTTCGGCAAGCACATTGAGGGAGAATACAAGTTCCTGAGTACGGCCAATGCTGAATGCAGGAATTATCAGTTTTCCTTTTTTCTCCACACAGGTTTGTAATACAATTTCCCGCAGCCGCTCTTCGGTGTTTTTAAGTGATGAGTGAAATTTGTTGCCGTAGGTGGATTCACAAATAATGTAATCAGCCTGCGGAAGGGGTTGGGGTGCCCGTAAGATGCGGTTTTCATTACGGCCAATATCTCCGGTAAAGCAGAGGCGGGTGCTTTCTTTGCCTTCCTTTACAGTGAGGTTAATAGCGGCACTCCCTAATATGTGTCCTGTATCTGTGAATGTGAAAGAAATATCCTCATCGGGATGGCATTCCTTATTGTAAGGAACAGTCTCAAATTGTTGCAGACTTTTTTCCACATCCTCCTTTGTATATAATACTGTACCGGAAACCCCTAAATCCTCATGTCCGCTTCCGGATTGCTGAATACCGGCACTGTCATTTAAAATCAGCTGGCAAAGCTCAAGAGTAGGTGGGGTGCAGTATATCTTTCCTTTAAAACCTTCCTTTACAAGGCGGGGAATCAGGCCGGAATGGTCGATGTGGGCATGGGAGAGCAGTAAATAATCAATACTGTCCGGGGCAAAGCCGAAATTTTCATTAAGCTCCTGTACTTTATCACTCCCTCCCTGAAACATGCCACAGTCCAGCAGAATGCGTTTTCCGTTTTCCAGTGTAAGCAGGTGTTTACTGCCGGTTACAGCTTTTGCTGCTCCATAAAATGCTATAGTCATAAAAATAATATGCAGGTAAAAAATGTATGTGCACTATTTAACCGGCCGGTAACCATTTATTTAATGCTTTTGAAAATACGGGGAAAGCTTATGATGGTTGTGTTAAGAGCCTGTCCTGCAAAAAGAAAATTTCAGAAAGGTTTCTTAAATCAAACATAATGTTATCTTCATCAGGAGTTCATATTCAGGTGCTAAATTACAGCAATAGCAAAAATTACCATTATGAATTTATCCAACCATACTAAAAGAAACTCTGCCGCCGCGCATGAGCAATCGCAGTTTTTTATGGCTTCAGGTGTAAATGCATTAAAAGCCAGTGCTAACCACACAATCGATTTTTTTCAGAATGCAATTATCAGCGATATCCTTCTTTACCGGCTTGCTTCTTCTTTTTCTCCCATGAGGTCAAATAAAAATCCGGCAATTACTCTTCTTGATAAGCTGCTGAATGGCAATAAGTAACAGCAGCAAATTCGCTCCGGATAAAGCAGCTCCTGAAGGACAGGAAGCAGGGCAGAATTCAATTGTAAACACAAGAGAAGTGAAAAAGCGCAGCGTTGAAGTGGTGGTTATTTCTGATATTCACCTGGGAACCTATGGGTGCCACGCAAATGAGCTATTAAATTACCTCAAGAGTATTAAGCCAAAAACACTTATATTAAATGGCGATATTATAGATGTGTGGCAGTTCAGTAAAAGCTACTGGCCCGACTCCCATATGCGGGTGGTAAAACATATTACAGGCTTACTTGCCAAAAGGGTGAAGGTTTACTATGTAACCGGAAACCATGACGAGATGCTGCGGAAGTTTGTAGGCTTTAAAATGGGGTCGCTCAAAATTGTAAACAAAGTAGTGTTAAAGCTGGATGGAAAAAAAGCGTGGATTTTCCATGGCGATGTGTTTGATGTAACCATGCAAAACTCCAAGTGGCTGGCAAAACTGGGCGCAGTAGGGTACGATACCCTTATCCTGATTAACAGGATGTTCAATCACATTTCTGAAAGCATGGGGAGAGGAAAATTATCTCTTTCAAAAAAAATAAAGAACAGTGTAAAAAGTGCTGTAAAATTTATAAATGATTTCGAGGAAACCGCGGCCGATATTGCCATATCGAATGGATACGATTATGTAGTATGTGGCCATATCCACCACCCCGAAATTAAAAAGATAAGTACCAAAGAGGGAGAGGTTACTTACCTTAATTCAGGAGACTGGATAGAAAACCTGACAGCCCTGGAATACAATAAGGGCGAATGGAAAATTTATCATTTTAATGAAGACCTTCCACAGGTAAGAGCCATAAAAGTGGGTAAAAACCAGGAGCCTGACTTAAGCAGCAGCCAGCTTTTTGAAAATTTAGTTCAGGAGTTTAAACTGGTAAAACCGTGAAGATATTATACGCTATTCAGGGTACAGGAAATGGACATTTAAGCAGAGCACGGGATATTATACCTGTTTTGCAGAAAAAAGGAGAGCTTGATATCCTCATCAGTGGTATTCAGGCAGATATATCAGTTCCTTACCCGGTAAAGTATACCTATAAAGGCCTGAGTTTTATCTTCGGGAAAAAAGGAGGGGTTGATTTAATGGGAACCTACCTGAAAAATAATACCCGCAGGATTGTCAGCGAAATCAAAAGCCTCCCCATAGAAAAATACGATTTGATTATCAATGACTTTGAACCGGTTTCGGCCTGGGCAGCATGGTTAAAAAGAAAACCCTGTATAGCATTGAGTCATCAGTGCGCTGTTTTATCAGTAAATGCTCCTGTGCCCCAAAAAAAAGACCGTCTTGGGCGTTTTATTCTGGAAAATTATGCCCCTGCAACCTCCCGTTATGGCTTTCATTTTGCCCGATTTGACGACCATACTTATACCCCTGTAATCCGGAAACAGGTGAGGGAGCTTAATCCCACAGATAAAGGACATTATACTGTCTACCTCCCCTCGTATGATGATAAAAAACTCATAAAAACATTTCTGAAATTTAAGGACATCCGGTGGCAGGTATTTTCCAAGCATAATAAAAAAGCATGCACAGTAGAAAATGTGTCTGTAATGCCCATTAACAATGAAGCCTTTATTGAAAGTATGGCTTCGTGTAGCGGAATGTTATGCGGTGCCGGGTTCGAAACACCTGCTGAAGCTCTTTTTCTGAATAAAAAGCTGATGGTAATTCCTATGAAAAACCAGTATGAGCAGTATTGTAATGCAGCAGCTTTAGAGGCATTGGGCGTTCCGGTGCTTAAAAATTTAAAATCAAAGCGTGCGCCTTTAATAGAGGACTGGCTTCAGAACGGATCTGTTGTAAAGGTGAATTTTCCGGATATAACGGAACATATAATTGACATGCTTATAGAAAACCACACCACTGTAAAAACGCCTTATCTTAATCCATTCCCCGGCGGGGGACCTGATTTTTTGCCTGGCCTGAAATAGTAAACTAACTTATCTGTTTCTCTTTACCTCACACAAAAATCTTATTATTTTTTTTACTTATTACTGTTCTCTGATTTACTATGTCCGAAAATATTTCTGAATTATTGAGTTCTTCAGGTTTATTAAATAAAAATGATTTTGGTGCTGATTTTAAGTGGGGGGTGTCAACTTCTGCCTACCAGACCGAAGGTTGTTACAATGCCGATGGTAAAGGACTCTCTGTCTGGGATGTATTTTCCAATAAAAAGGGGAAGATATACCAGGAGCAAAACGGAAATGAAGCCTGCAATTTTTACCAGCGCTACAGGGATGATCTCCATTTGATGAAAGAATTGAATATTCCTGACTTCAGGTTTTCCATATCATGGCCCCGGCTTATTCCTGCCGGCACAGGTGCAGTAAATCAACAGGGGATAGATTTTTACAACCGTCTGATCGATGAGTGTCTGGAATTGGGAATACGCCCCTGGGTTACCTTGTACCACTGGGATCTGCCCTATGAACTTGAGAAAAAAGGGGGTTGGACTAACCGTGAAATCATTAACTGGTTCAGGGACTATGCCGAGCTCTGTGTAAGGGAGTTCGGGGACCGGGTGCAGCATTGGATGGTGCTGAACGAGCCCCTGGTGTTTTTAGGGGCGGGTTATTTTATGGGTATTCATGCTCCCGGCAGGAGAGGTATGAAAAACTTTTTGCCGGCTATGCACCACGCTACAATTTGCCAGGCCGAAGGTGCACGTGCCATTAAGAGCCTTAGACCTGATGCGGAAGTGGGCACTACTTTTTCCTGTTCCTATATAGAGCCCTACCGCTATTTAGAAAAGGATATTCTTGCCGCCGGCAGGGTGGATGCTTTACTGAACAGGCTGTTTATTGAACCTGCTCTTGGCTTAGGATATCCGGTTATGGATTTAAAGTTTTTGAAGAAGGTTGAGAAATATACTTTGCCCGGAGATGAGGAGCTGGTAAAGTTTGATTTTGATTTTATAGGGGTACAGAACTACACACGCGAAATTGTTAAACATTCTTATTTTACCCCTTACCTGCGGGCCATTAATGTGCAGGCGGAGAAAAGAAATGTGCCCATTACCCTTATGAAGTGGGAGGTTTACCCTGATGCGATTTACCATATGGTAAAAAAGTTTGGTGCTTACCCCGGGGTAAAGAAAATAATAGTCACAGAAAACGGCGCCGCCTTTACAGATGTTTCAGCAAATGGTAAAGTAAATGATGTGCAAAGGGTGCAATACCTGCAGCAGCACATTGGTTCGGTACTCAGAGCGAAGAAAGAAGGTGTAAATGTACAGGGGTATTTTGTATGGACTTTTACCGATAATTTCGAATGGGCTGAAGGTTTTTACCCCCGTTTTGGCCTCGTATATGTGGATTTTAAAACACAGGAAAGAATTGTAAAGTCCTCGGGCTTATGGTATAAGGAATTTTTGAAATAGCTTATTATAAATTTCCGTTAGCCGGAGAACCGTTGCAGAAGCTGACAGGCTGGTTGGTTATTTAACCAGCCTGGTGCTCTCGTTGTAAACTCTCAGGTTTTTACAGTCCACAACCAAAGTATGCCTGTTGAAGGTTGGTTAAAAAAACAGACCTTTTTTTAATAGGCACCCCCGGTTTTTCTATCATTCAGCTCTTTTTTTCCTGAAGTAAATTTCGGGAGACTTTCCGGAGCACTATAGGTAGTGGTGGTGTCGGTTAAAGATTGCATAAAGGCAATAATATCATCCTTCTCCTCTTCGGTAAGGTTGAGTCTGTCTGCAGGGAGGGTTTGGTTGGGAACATCAAGTCCCATGCCAGCGCCTCCGCCTGAATCATAAAAATCCATCACCTCTTTTAAAGAAGTAAGAGCGCCATTGTGCATATAGGGAGCGGTTAATGCTATATTACGAACCGTAGGAGTTTTAAATGAGTGCTTCCAGGCATCTGCCGGAATTACCCCGGCCCTTCCCGGGTCTTCATCCAGCGTGGGATGAGCAAAATCCGCGGACTTCGTAACTCCTAAAACTTCTGTTTCACTTTCAGTGTAACGAGGCGGTACAGTGCCATTAAATACCGGGGCGAAATGGCAGGTGGCGCAGGCTGCTTTACCCATAAAAAGATTAAAGCCTCTTTTTGCCGCGTCGCCTAATAATTCATTTTCCCGGCGCATATACTGGTCGAATGGGGTATTAAGTGCTGTTAAATTCTGCACATAGGCAGCAATGGCCCTGTTAATGGTATTTACACTTATTTTATTATCCAGTTGCTCCTTAAAAGCCCTTTTAAACATTCTTTTGTATTCTCTGCTATGTTCCAGCTTCGCTACCACTTCTTCATAAGAGCCATGGAGCTCATCTGCTTTTAATACCACAACAGGAATCTGGTCCTGCAGGTACTGCGAGCGGCTGTCGTAAAAATAGGCGTTGCTGTATACTGCATTGAGCAGGGTAGGGGCATTCCGCTGAAGGCTTCCTTTAAAATCAAAAGCAAGGCTGCGGGTCATGCCATCGGTAAAAGCTTTGGACGGCTTATGGCAACTGGCACAGGAGCGCTGGTTGTTTTCAGATAATACAGGATCAAAAAAGAGTAATTTTCCTAATTCCACCAACTCCTTATTTTGCTCCTGCCGGTCTTGTTTGGCATAATAAGCTGTCTGTAAAAAACGGGAACTGAAAAGGCTCCTGGCAAAGCTGTTAACAGCTTTGGAAGCAGAAGGTGATTCCGGAATTAATTCCTGTTGTAAGGCTGTAAGAGCACCATAAGCAGGATCTGCAAACTCCCTGATAAAAAAGAGCCTGTCGAAAGTATCAAAGTCTGGGTACTCCTGAAGGTATTTAACAGCTTTTTCAAGAGTATTTGCGGCCATTGTACTTTGTTTTTTCGCCTCCTGTGCTGTAGTATTTTTGTATAATTGGGTGGCCGCCAGAACAGGTTTTAAGCTGGTGGTTACAAATTCCAGCTCTTTTCCTGCAGCGGGAGCATCAAAACCAGTTATCCCCATAGTCATGGTACGGATAAGCTGCTCTCTCAGGCTTTCAAGTATTTGTTTATCCGTCAGGGACTGCTTTTTCAGGTTATTCGTGAAAAGTAATACTTTCTCTTCCAGTGAATACGCATGCACTAAAGCTTCATTTCCTTTTTCATAGTTAAAATCCTCCGCAAAAATTAATTCCTCCAAAACCTGTAAACCTTCTGGTGGAAATGTTCTGAAGCCGGGGGGCAGGAAGGGGAGCGTCTGGTATTCGGCTTCCTCCACAAGGACTTTTGGAATGGGCGCTCCGTTCAGGCTTTTAGCCAGTTCAGGATCAAGGTACTCCAGCAGGTACTCCACCTGCTTATAATTGTTTTTAACCTTATAAAATTCTTCCTGCACCTGTGAAACAGGAATTTCCTTTGTTTTCAGAAGTTCTATACTCCTGGTAAATTTTTCTGTCTGCCTTTGAAAAGCAGTAAGGTCGTACAAAAAGTTTTCCCTTGCTTTTACCGCAGCCTCATTTTCTGATTTGAAGGAAGATGCCAGTACCATAAAAAACAGAAAAGTGCTCAGTAACAGAAACCACAACCAAAGGCTTTTCTTTTTTTGAAGGAGCTTGAGGGGAAGTGGAATTAGGTGAATCATTATGGTTTAGGTATTCTTATTTAAAGACAGGTGCCCGGGAACAGAAGCCTTTTTGTATGATAAAATGAATAAGGAAAAGCCAGCAGGATTACCCCCGGCCTTTTCATGTGCAAAAGAAGTCAATTCCTGTTACCTTCCTGTTAAGGGATTATGTTCAAATAATTAATATATACCCTCCCCTTGGTTGCATATAATGAGTTATAATTCAATTATTTAACAGGGTGAAATTTTAATTTATTTTTGGGGAGCTACCATAGAAATTATTTTTCCATTATTGGAGGCTGTCAATATTAGCTTTTATCAGGCATTATCTTTATCTGCTGCAGTTTGGAGGTAGGTGGAAATTATCAGAATGTTTCCTGTTTGCCTGCTCCGGTAAATCCTTAACCTAAGGCAGTGGCGGAATTAAAACCTATAGAACGCCTTAAATGAGCAAAATTGAGGGAAAAGTAAGAATTGTGCCTGTGATAAAACTATTAACAATTTACATTCAGGAGCAGGAATACATAACAATAGGATAAAACCTAATTAATTCCCGGTTGATCTTATAGCTTTTACTTTGCTGTCAGAATAATAAACATCTGAACAACAAACTTTTAAACTCTTTATGAGAAACCTTTCACAAACCATTCTTACAGCTTTTTTACTTAGTGCCGGATATGGCAGCATGCAGGAAGCTGTGGCCCAGTCTCCATCTGCAGGCAAAGGAGCGCCATCAAAAAATAAGATTGGCAGTTTTACTTCTGTAAAGCCAACAGGCCAGACCCAGACTATTGTATTTCCTTCTGAAACACATACTTTCCAGCTCCTGGCAAAAACAGGAGAAACGCTTTACACCGGTACTGATGAAGCACTGGGAGGAAATAATGATTTTACTGCCTACATAGGAAAGAACGGAAGCAGTAAGGAAGGCTATCTTTCCATTAATCAGGAAACTACACCAGGGGGCGTTTCCCTGCTGGATCTGAATTATAATGAGTCAGAAAAAATATGGGACGTAAATGCAGTGCGTAAAGTGGATTTTTCTCCACTTGTAAGAACTGTCCGTAACTGCTCAGGAGGTATTACTCCATGGGGTACCGTAATTACTTCGGAAGAAACAACCAACAGCGGCGATGCAAATGGAGATGGCTACCAGGATGTGGGCTGGCAGGTGGAGATAGACCCTGCTACAGGTGAAATAATGGACTATGATGGTGACGGAAAGCCGGATAAGCTTTGGGCTATGGGTAGAATGAACCATGAGAATATTGCTGTAAGCGAAGATGGGATAACCTGTTATCAGGCTGAAGATGGCGGATCAAGTGGTGTTTTTAAGTTTGTGGCTGATCAGCCGGGCAAACTTAACGAAGGAACTTTGTATGTATTGAAGAGAGACAGCGAAACTTCCACTACCGGAACATGGGTGCCGGTGCCGAATAAAACCCAATCAGACAGAAATAATACAAGAAGTCTTGCAGGCTCTGTGGGAGGAACCAACTGGAGGAATCCTGAAGATATTGAGTTTGGTCCTGATGGTAAAATGTACTTTACCTCAAAAGGTACCGGTAATATCTGGCGCTTTAAAGATGAGGGAGCTACCGTTTCTGAAATTGAAGCCTGGGTTACCCGCCAGCAGTATGAAGTGAACTACCACGGAGGAAGCCAGCTGGAAGACTGGGGTACCGGTATTGATAACCTTACCTTTGACGGTGAAGGGAACCTTTGGGCGCTGCAGGATGGTGGCCGTAACAACCTTTGGGTAATCCGCCCTGACCATACAAATGAAAATCCTCACCTGGAATTGTTCATGACTACTCCTTCAGGTTCTGAATCAACCGGTCTTACCTTCTCTCCTGATTATAAATTCGGGTTTATTTCCATTCAGCACCCAAGCCGTTCTAATACACAAACAGTTACAGATGTGGCTGGCAACAAGGTAACTTTCAATGAAAGTTCCACCATAGTATTTGCCCGTAAGGAGCATTTAGGTAAAAAAGGAATGAAGGGTAACAATGCCAGTGCAATGGTTCCTGCGAAAATGATCAGTGTATATCCGAATCCGTTTACTTCCAGCTCTGCCATTAAATTAGCCGTACCTGAACAGGCTTATATTAACCTTGAAGTATATGATATGCAGGGTACTATGGTTGAAAGCCTGTACAATGGTATGCTGGGTGAAGGAGAATATACTTATGACTTTACTCCATCAACACCATCAGGAAACAAGCATTACCTGGTGCGCCTGCAGGTGAATGGCCGTGTATCAAGCACGCATGTTATACAGAAGAATAAATAATTATAAAGGAAATATAATTAAAGGCTGCGGATTTTTTCCGTGGCCTTTTGTCTTTTGCCGAATGCCATAAAAAAATGCGCACATGAATATTTTGAACAGAGAAGAAAATAAGTGGAGAAAGAACTCAGCTTTGCCTTTAGCCTTTTTTCTGATGCTTTTTATCGGATTATACCAGCCAACTCGGGCACAGAGGCAGTTGTTGGCAAATAACGAACCGATATCCGCTAAAATGTACTATGATGTGGAAGAGGCAAGGGAGCAAAAAGAGGAAGTGTACCGGCTGAACATCAGGCAGCAGGGCTTTTATAGCTTTCCTGCAGATTTATGTCAGCTGACAAAACTGGAGTTCATTAATGCAATGAAAAATAAAATAGCTTTCCTTGATCCGGAAATTGGTAAGCTCCAAAGCCTCCGGGAAGTGATCTTTAGCGAAAACAAACTTATGGAACTTCCTGCTGCTTTTTATACGCTCAGTGCCTTGCAGGAGGCAGACCTTGACCATAACCATCTGTCGGAGCTTGGTGCCGGTTTCGGAAAGCTGGCACAGTTGCAGATTTTGCACCTTAACCATAATAAAATCAGAACCATATCTCCATTGATTATAAATATGCAATCGCTCCTGATCCTTAATCTTCAATATAACCACCTTGAAGTGCTTCCTTCTGAAATAGGAAAAGTTTCTGCCTTACAGGATATTTCTTTGTCGCATAATCAGTTAAGAGAATTGCCTGCAAAAATCGGGAATCTTAAGAACCTGAAAAACCTCGCGCTGGATTTTAACCAGCTAAGTTCAGTACCCAAACAAATTGGAAGACTAAAATCTTTGAGGGGGCTTATCATGGGCCATAATCAAATAAAAGAAGTGCCGGATGAGATTACAAAATTAGAGAACCTTGAGTTGCTGGATTTAAGCTACAATCAACTTACTGCCATGCCCGAAGGCATGGAAAAAATGAAAAGCTTAAAAACACTCTTACTGGTGGGAAACAATTTTTCTGAGCAGGAAAAGGAAAGGATAAAAACAAGCCTGCCAGGTGCCTTTGTGCTCTTTTAAATTATAGTTGCAGGCATTCCATCACAATGATCAGAGGTTGGGACAGGAGTTTCAAAAAACATCCCGGGAGCCGGCGAAATCCGGCTCTTTATTTTCTATACCAGGTTATGAAGCTATAATAGAAAATGATGGACCGTTCCTGTACGTATGGTAAGCTGGGGTTGCCTGCTGAAATGAGGAAATTCAGTAAGAAATAATGGATCAATCCGAAAAGTTGGGGAACAGCCTTTTATTACCATATTATGGTAGTGTATTGAGGTTTGATCTTTTTCCTGATTTTAGAACCGTAAAGCAGATTCTTTTAATTGTTGAGATTATCATGGCATTAGCATCATCCTATTTGCTCCCCGGAAATATTGCCTGATCCGAAATAATTCTCCCGTAATGCTTTGGGTATAAAGTAAATCTAAACAGAATGCACAAAAAAAGCCGCTGTGTTTCCACATCGGCTTTTCTAAAACTATCAGGTTCAAAACGGACCTATTTGTGCACCCGACAGGAGTCGAACCTGTAACCACCAGAACCGGAATCTGGCATTCTATCCAGTTGAACTACGGGTGCTTGTTTTTATAGGTGCAAAAGTAGGTTTTATTTAGCAAAAGAGAAACATTCTGTGTTAAAAATATCCTCTTCTTTTTTTAACACTCTGCCATACAAAAAGTTAAGAGGGTGAAGTATTGTTAAATCCTAAAATTATTAAAATTATCAGAATATGAGTAAGGAAATTGAAGTAAAATATACAACATCAGCTGTTTCTGAAGGAGGCCGCCATGGAAGAGTACGCACAACGGATGGCACGCTTGATTTGAGCACTACAGAACCTAAAGAATTAGGGGGAGATGGCGAAGGGGGGAAAACCAACCCTGAGCAATTGTTTGCAGCAGGGTATGCTTCCTGCTTCGGTAGTGCCGCCAAACTGGCTGCAGAAACCATGGGACTTAAAATTCAGCCGGAGGCATTGAAGGTAACCAGTCATGTTTCTATAGGTAAAGATTCCACCGACAATGGCTTTGGTTTGAAAATAAAAATTGAAATGGAGGCTGATGGGCTTGAAGATGAGCAAAAGCAAAGGCTGATTCAAAAGGCTAATGAAATATGCCCTTATTCAAAAGCAATCAAAGGGAATGTAGATGTTGAGCTGGTTACGAAATAAATTCTGCAATGAATTCTTAAAGCAGTCTTAAGTAAATTAAGACTGCTTTTTTTATTTCCATGGTTTGTAAAACTACTAAGCCGATTCTCTGAAAAATTAAAGGTTAAGAGGCATAGGAGGGTTCCTGGTAAATAAGACCATTTCCATAAATACTTTAGATTGCCAGCTAATTAAACCAAAATCCTTTGCAGTCGTATCTTAAGATAAGATAATGAATTGAGAATTAAAACTTTAGCAATATGGATAACTACGTATTATTATACAACTTTGAAGATAACGGATCGGAGAAGTTTTTCGAGAAGGAGATAAATGAAAATTTTGCCCGCCATAAAACTGAAGAAAGCAGCGGGTTTAAGTATTTCGGGTTTGCAGACAGGGAAGAGCCTGGTGTAGTCGATAAACTCAATACTATACTAAACAGAGTGGGTATTGGAACTGAAGATTATGTGGCTTTATACCATTCCAGAGAGGACGATCCGGATCAGATCAAAAGAACGATGTTGATTGGGCATGACGATCTGGTAGAAACAAAAGTGGAGAAAATCTCTTTTGACAATCACCGGAACAGCCTGACAAAATTGCTTGATTTTGATTACGTAAAGGCCATGCCTGAACCGGACAAAAAATAAAGGGTTTAATTTTGAAGAAAAAAAAGCGGGCGGACAGATATACATCTGTCCGCCCGCTTTTTTTGTTATCAAAAATGATTACGCCAGAGCTTCTTTAACTCTTTCGGCAGCATCTTTTAATACAATGGCAGATTTTACTTTCAGGCCACTTTCTTCAATAATTTTTGCACCTTCTTCGGCATTGGTACCTTGTAAGCGTACAATAATAGGAACTTCAATATTACCTATTTTTTTGTAAGCTTCAACCACCCCGTTTGCAACTCGGTCGCAACGAACGATACCACCAAAGATATTGATCAGGATCGCTTTTACATTAGGGTCTTTCAGGATGATACGGAAACCGGCTTCAACAGTCTGGGCATTTGCGCTGCCACCTACGTCAAGGAAGTTAGCAGGCTCTCCGCCGCTTAGCTTAATAATATCCATGGTTGCCATTGCAAGACCGGCACCATTTACCATACAGCCAACGTTGCCATCCAGTTTTACGTAGTTCAGGCCGCTTTCTCCTGCTTCCACTTCTAACGGATCTTCCTCTGTTAAGTCACGTAATTCTGCAAGATCAGGGTGACGGTACAGGGCATTGTCGTCCAGGTTTACTTTCGCATCAACAGCCAGGATCTGGTCGTCTGAAGTTTTAAGAACCGGGTTAATTTCAAACATGGAAGCATCGCTGCTCATGTATGCATTGTAAAGGCTGTTGATGAATTTTACCATTTCCTTGAACGCCTTGCCTTCCACACCAAGTCCGAAAGCCACTTTGCGGGCCTGGAATGGCTGCAGGCCAATAGCAGGATCGATCCACTCCTTTACAATTTTTTCGGGAGTTTTTTCTGCAACTTCCTCAATGTCCATACCACCTTCGGTAGAAGCCATAATTACATTGCTTCCGGTAGCACGGTCTAAAAGGATGCCGAGGTAAAATTCTTTAGGCTCGCTGTCACCAGGGTAATAAACGTCCTGTGCAATAAGCACTTTATTTACTTTTTTTCCTTCAGGGCCGGTCTGGTGAGTAACCAGGGTGCCTCCAAGGATATTTTTAGCTTTTTCAGGTACTTCATCAAGGCTTTTGGCCAGAACAACACCGTTGGAACCGGTTTGCTGCACCTTACCTTTGCCGCGGCCACCGGCATGAATCTGTGCTTTGATAACATACCAGCTGGTACCGGTTTCGGAGTTCAGCTTTTGGGCTACCTGCCTGGCTTCTTCAGGAGTGTCGGCTACATAACCTTCCTGTACTTTTACGCCGTGTTTTTTAAGGATTTCCTTAGCTTGGTATTCGTGTATATTCATTACAGATGTTTTTTTGCACGAATGTAAGGTATTTGGCTCATCTTTTCAAGCATATAGGGTATTTATCCAGCCTCTTTTCTCTTACAGAACCACTACAATTTTAAAAGTTTATGATCATTAAGAGGTTAGAATTGCTTAAGTTTGAGTTTTAATTTCTGGAATTTCAGTATGCTTAAAGCAGTAAATATCACCAAATCGTATGGGGGCCTCAGGGTGTTAAAAGGAATAGACCTGCAGGTTGAAAAGGGCGGAATAGTTTCTATTGTAGGAGCTTCCGGGGCAGGAAAAAGTACGCTCCTGCACATATTGGGAACTCTTGATACGGCAGATGGTGGTGAACTTTTTGTAAATGACATTGCCGTTCATGGCTTAAAAAACTCCAATGACCTTGCCCGTTTCCGGAATAAAAATATTGGGTTTATATTCCAGTTTCACAACCTGCTGCCGGAATTTACAGCCATTGAGAATGCGGCAATGCCAGGTTTTATTGCCGGAAACCGCTCTGAGGCGGAGGTGAAGGCTGAAGCGGAAAAGCTGTTAAAACGACTAGGGCTCAGCCACCGCCTGCATCATAAACCCGGCCAGCTTAGCGGAGGCGAGCAGCAAAGGGTGGCAGTGGCAAGGGCTCTTATAAATAACCCCTCAATCGTGTTCGCCGATGAACCCAGTGGTAATCTTGATTCTGCCAGTGCAGATGCGCTGCATCATTTATTTTTTGAGCTGCGACAGGAGTGGGGGCAAACTTTTGTAATTGTTACCCACAATATTGAGCTGGCCGATATGGCCGATCAGAAATATGTGATCGAAGACGGGATGATTCTTTAGGGAATGCTGAGCTCAGGGAGTGGTTTTTCCGGTATGAATTTCTTTCAGTGCCTGTAATATACCTGTTTAGGTGGATAGGTTTTATTGAGAGTGAAAAGAAGGAAGGCCAGGGAACCATTGTTTAACTTAGATTTCCCTGAATACCCTTACCTTTTACTAGTATTATTCTATGACGGCTGTGGCTGCCATATTTCAAAGCTCCTGAGAATTTTGCAGCGAACCCGAAACAGGGCTGTTACCCTACGTTCTCTTCTTTTACTTTTTTAATCATTTCCTTAATATGCTTTCGCGCTCCGAATAAATTCTGGTAAACACCGGCAATCCTATGATTTTTGTCCAGAAGGTAAGTTATCCGTTTTGTAAAGTTTATCAGCGGGACTGAAGCACCGTAAAGATCAGCGACCTTACCATCTTCATCGGCTAATAAATGGAAGGGTAATTGGTGGGTCTTCCTGAATTCATGATGTGTGGCTACTGAATCGCGGCTAATGCCGTAGATATCAATATCAAGATCGTTAAAAAACTCAAAAGAATCACGGAATTCACAAGCTTCTTTAGTGCAACCCGGAGTAAAATCTTTGGGATAAAAATAAATTATAAGTGGCTTCCCTGATGCGTTTTTATTTAATGAAAAGGCATTCCCACTGGTGGATTGCAGTTCAAAATCAGGCGCCTTGGCGTTTTCTTTTAGTGCCATTTGGGTTAATGTTAAATGGATGGTAATATATTTGTTATCCTATTATTATTATTAATATGTGCCAGGGTTTAAACATCGGTAAATTTCATTCAGTAAAGAAATTCCCTTCAGCTTTTCTGATACTAATTAAACCGGCAAAAAAGTTGCAAGATATGTTGAATTTAGCAGAAGACTGATAGTCAGTGTTTTACAAACCTTTTCTCTTAGGAATGGTTAATCATATCAGGAATAAGAATAGAAACTTTAAATTTTTTGAACTATGGACGATTTGAGAATAAAAGGCAGCTGGAACAAGACTAAGGGAAAATTAAAGCAAATGTATGGAGAACTGACTGAAGATGATCTTCAGTATAGCGAAGGAAAAGAAGATGAGCTGGTAGGTCGCCTTCAGGATAAAACAGGGAAAAGTAAAGACGAGATTCGAAAAATGATTAATGATGCGCAGCAGTAAATAATTGCTGTTTGATGTATATTTAATTCATTTGTGGAAAAATGCCGGGGCTGTTTCAGGAGGAACGGCCCCGGCTGTTTATAGTGGATTACTGTTTTTTTTGCCTTTTTCTGCTGATTAGAGGAGGAATGCCTGCCTGTTTTTCTTGTGAAAAACGATATAAAGGTTTAATGGACTGCCTCTTCTCTTTTTGTTCCAACACTATTCTTTACCTTTGCCGGCTACTAAAGAAAAAACAGGATGGTATTTTCCAAAGGAGTAGGGTATATGCTTCTGGCAACTTTTCTTTTTACCCTCATGAATGTTTTTGTTAAGCTGGTAAGTAATATTCCTGCAATGGAAGTTATCTTTTTCCGTTCAGTTATTTCCCTTATTATAAGTTTTTCATTTCTGCGGAGTCAGGGAGTGGCAGTATTGGGGAAAAATAAAAAACTATTGTTTTTGCGGGGAGCGGCAGGAGCTGTTGCACTGATAATGATCTTTACCACTCTTCAGAATATTCCATTAGCCAGTGCGGTTACTTTGCAGTTTCTGGCACCGGTTTTCACTACTTTGCTGGGAATATTTCTGGTAAAGGAAAAAGTACGTCCGCTTCAGTTTTTGTTTTTCGCGCTTGCTTTCTCAGGAATTTTGTTAGTCAAAGGTTTTGATCCCGGGCTTTCCGGTTTTTACCTGCTGCTGGGAGTTGGGGGAGCATTGTTCTCCGGAATAGCATATAATATAATCCGCAGGCTTAACATAAATGAGCATCCTTTAGTTATTATTTTCTATTTTCCACTTGTAACCATACCTCTTACTGCATGGTGGGTAATCAGGGACTGGGTTCAGCCGGCGGGTGCAGAGTGGTTGTACTTAATCCTGATAGGGCTTCTGACACAGGCGGCTCAGTATTTTATGACAAGGTCTTACCAGATGGAAGAACTGAATAAGGTGGCAAGTCTTAATTATATTTCTATCATTTATGCCCTTGGGTTTGGCTATTTCGTGTTTGAAGAAGTTTTTTCTCCGGTAACTTACCTTGGAATGGCACTCGTTTTGGCGGGAGTAGTCCTTAATGTGCAGTATAAGCATAAAGAAAACAGGAAAATGGTGAAGCAGTAGAAGAAAAGTTTATTTGTTAAATCTTTATAAAGAATAAAAATTATGGCCGGACATAGTAAATGGGCAAATATAAAAAGGCGTAAAGGTGCTCAGGATGCGAAGCGATCCAAAATTTTTACAAAGCTTATTAAAGAGATAACGGTAGCAACAAAAGAGGGAGGAGATGACCCGGATGCAAATCCCCGCCTGCGGCTGGCCATCAGCAATGCCAAAGGTGCTAATATGCCAAAAGATACTATTGAAAGGGCTATTTTAAAAGGATCAGGAGATGATGCTGAAAACTATGTAAATGTTACCTACGAAGGGTATGCCACGCATGGAATAGCTGTTTTTATTGAAGCAATGACAGACAATATTAACCGGACCGTAGCGGATATACGCTCTGCATTTAATAAGCATGGAGGTAGTTTAGGTACTAATGGCTCTCTTGAATTTATCTTTAACAGGAAAGGTATTTTTGAATTTCCTTTGCCGGAAAATACAGATATCGATGATTTGACCTTGCAGATTATTGATGCCGGAGCTGAAGAAGTGGATGTGGAAGATGGTTATATGCATGTGACCAGTGCCATGGAAGATTTTGGGGACATTCAGCGGAAGCTGGATGAACTTGGGATTGAGGCTGAAAATGCAGAACTGCAAAGAATCCCCACTATTCATGTAAGCCTGGATGATGAGGCGTTTCAGGAGGTGAACCGCTTAATTGAGGTTCTTGAGGATAATGATGATATCCAGCGGGTGTATCATAATATAGAAGCTCCGGAGCATCAAATGCAGGGAACGGAGTAAAAAGAGTTCAGATTTTTGTAATTGAATTTTATTCAAAAAGAATAATTTAATTTTTTCAGTTTAAAACATGTCTTATACTTATCAATATCCCCGTCCGGCTGTAACTGTGGATGCAGTGGTGTATCACCTCGAAGAGGAAAAACTTTATTTATTGCTTGTACAGAGAAAGAAGGATCCTTTTGCGGATCACTGGGCTCTGCCGGGAGGATTCCTTGAAATGGATGAATCGCCGGAGGCAGCAGTGCAGCGGGAACTGAAAGAGGAAACAGGGTTAGTAATTAAGGATTTTTTCCAGATTGGCACTTTTGGAGCTCCCGGAAGAGATCCCAGGCACCGTACGATTAGTATAGCTTATTTAAGTCTTGTGAAAGATAATATGAAGGAGGTAAAAGGTGCAGATGATGCAGCCGATGCCAGATGGTATCCGGTAGATGAACTACCGGATACCCTTGCTTTTGATCATTACGAAATCATTGAAAAGTCAAAGGAGCTGCTGAATATAAAATTGAAGATAGGGCAGGCTCAGGAGGATTTTGGCCTCAATGAATCTGAAATTGAAAAGGTTCAGAAGCATGTAAACAGTTAAGGTAGAAGCTGTTTTAAAGAGTGGGGCAGGCAAAGGAATAAAATGTTTTTTTTTCTGCAATTAAGGTCCGGCTTAACTTAAATAAAAAAGGCTGTCGGGAAATCCCTGACAGCCTTTATTAATATTTCTATGCGAAATAAAATTACATATTTGCAATTTTTTCGATAAGGTCGGCAGCACGGTTAGAATAGCCTGCTTCATTATCGTACCAACCTACAACTTTTACCAGGTTACCGGTAGCAGCTGTCAGTTGAGAGTCAAATATACATGAGTGTGTGTCACCAACGATATCAGAAGAAACGATAGGATCGGTAGTATACTTAAGGATGCCTTTCATTGGACCTTCAGCAGCTGCTTTAATTGCAGCGTTAACTTCCTCAGCAGTTACATCTCTTTTCAGAACAACGGTGAAGTCAGTTACAGAACCTGTTGGTACAGGAACCCTCATTGCAATACCATCAAGTTTACCTTTTAATTCAGGTAATACAAGACCTACGGCAACAGCGGCACCAGTTGAAGTTGGTACTACGTTAATTGCAGCAGCACGGGCACGACGCAAATCTTTGTGAGGAGAGTCCTGTAATTGCTGATCTGCTGTGTAAGCGTGGATTGTGTTGATGTAGCCTTTGTCAATTCCGAAAGCATCGTTCAATACTTTAGCCATTGGAGCAAGGCAGTTTGTAGTACAGGAAGCGTTAGAAACGATGTTTTCTTCCTTAGTAAGTTTTTCGCCGTTAACACCTAAAACGATAGTAGCCACATTTCCTTTTGCAGGAGCAGAGATAACCACTTTTTTAGCGCCAGCTTCAAGGTGAGCACCAGCACTTTTATCGTCAGTGAAACGACCTGTAGATTCAAGTACTACATCTACATTCAGTTCTCCCCAAGGCAGTTTTGCAGGATCTCTTTCAGCAGTTACTTTAATAGTTTTGCCATTTACGCTAATTCCGCCTTCAGCAGCAGAAACTTCACCAGGGAATTTTCCGTGCACAGAATCATACTTTAAAAGGTGAGCCAGCGTAGTGGTGTCAGTCAGGTCGTTAATTGCGACTACTTCAATATCGCTACCTTTTTCAAGTAATGCTTTAAAAGTTAGCCGGCCAATACGGCCAAACCCGTTAATTGCAACTTTTATTTTTGCCATTGGAGTATAAAGATTAGGTTAAAAATTTCATTCAGGGCAAAACTACAATTCTAAAATTATTAAAGCAATAAAGCTTATACATAATCCTTAGCCCATTTCAGGGCATGTTTCCTTTTTAATTGGGAGAATTTTTGTTTTGAATTTTCCGGTAACGATTTAAATTGAACTGGTGGATTATTTTAGCAGGGAATGAGATCACAATTCGCCTTCATGAAAAAAAATATGCAGAAATTTTTCTGATTCAGTTTTGTATTTAAAATTTCACCTTCTATATTTGCATCACCAAATCGGAAAGCGGTTAGGGTTTTGAAAAAAAATGGTCCGTTCGTCTAGGGGTTAGGACGCCAGGTTTTCATCCTGGTAGCAGGGGTTCGATTCCCCTACGGACTACTTGAATTTGTGAAGTGTAAAAATCTATGGTCCGTTCGTCTAGGGGTTAGGACGCCAGGTTTTCATCCTGGTAGCAGGGGTTCGATTCCCCTACGGACTACTTGAATTTGTGAAGTGTAAAAATCTATGGTCCGTTCGTCTAGGGGTTAGGACGCCAGGTTTTCATCCTGGTAGCAGGGGTTCGATTCCCCTACGGACTACTTTAAAGCCTCTCAGTTAATTCTGAGGGGCTTTTTTTGTGTCTGTTTATTTTTTTTAGCAGGCGTTGTTACACCTGCTTTAATTGCCATCCGAAATGGTCCTCCATTAATTCCATCATTTTTTCTTTAGTCATGGGTTTCATGATATAAGCATCTACTGATNTAAAGCCTCTCAGTTAATTCTGAGGGGCTTTTTTTGTGTCTGTTTATTTTTTTTAGCAGGCGTTGTTACACCTGCTTTAATTGCCATCCGAAATGGTCCTCCATTAATTCCATCATTTTTTCTTTAGTCATGGGTTTCATGATATAAGCATCTACTGATTGCCTTTTAGCTCTGTTCATGTCGCTGCTGGACATTGAGCTTGTCAGAACAGCTATAACTACTTTATTTTTGTTTTTGAATGTCAAATTTTGAAAGGCTTCTAAAAACTGGAAACCATCCATAAAAGGCATGTCAAGATCCACAAAAATTAATTGTGGAATCTTATCCTCCTCATTAGCCTGAACAGAACTACTGATAAGGTCTATGGCCTCCTCACCATCGGCCGCTATATCAATGTTATCAGCTACCTTATAACTTTCAATTAGTTTTCTGTGAAGATAGCTTGTCATTGGATCATCTTCTATAATTAATATTCTTGAGATCTTTTTCATAAAAAATTATGCTGTTTTCCTGTTAGATTAAATCAATAAAAATAATAGCACCACAGCCCCTGGTGATCAGGATTCTTGTGAATTTTATTTCCTGTTCCGGAATCTGTTTTACTGTATTCGCCAGGTGTGATTCTGATTTTGCTGCCTGGTCTCTCCCTGATTTTGTTCTGCTGTTATTTCCTGCTCTGTATTAATCCTGAAACAGGATCATTAAAATTTTACTTTCCACTGAGTAAGAGCACGAAAAAAAATGAATAAAGATGCTTGTATTGTAAAAAAAAATATTTGAGAATGGAAAAGAATAGGATACGGCGGGATATTGATAGAATTTTTGTGCTGATGCAGGTTTTTACTTTTGTAAAGAATTACGGAATGGAAGGAAATAGGGTATGTCCCGTGGTAAAAAATATATTGCTGGTATGGACTTTATAAGTTCGGGAAGAAGGAATCAGGGAATGAAATTTTGCATTTGCGGTTAGTAAGTTTTTTCGGAAATAAAAAAAAACCGGGTAAGTATGTAATATATGTCAGGAAATGTCCGGGAGGGAAAGGGTGACAGGGAAAAATTGAATGCGTCAGGCTGATTTGTGTGGCAAAAAAAATTATTTATAGAACCATAAGTTTTAATTATGTAAGTGGGAGTATGGTTTTTTATTTGTTGTTTTTTTATTTAAAAAATGTAATAGATGTAATGATTGGAATTGAAAAAAAAGGAATTATGTTATTTATAAGGCTATTTTTGGTATAGATAAAGACTTGAAACCCGCTGGATTAAAGGTTTTTAGAAAAATTAATTCTGCTTTGTGCTGTATGGGAGCGGTTGGGGTGATAGCAATGCACTTTAGTGCTGGTTTCGGGATGTGTGGCTGTAGTGGCTTTTCAGAATTAATTTATTTGTGGTAAAAGGGGTGACAAGAAGAGGTTTATAAATAAACAAGAAGCAGTAGCAGTGATGACGGGCAGCTGCTTTCCGGAATAATTGAGAAAAATGGATTTACAAAGTGAACTCACCCGGTTAAGGGAGCAGGTGAGGGGAAAATTGCCTCAAGATGTAAACGATTCGAATGATCGGTTACTGAAAGAATTGATTAATAAAAAGCAGAGGGTGTTTGGACCTAAAGAGGGTGATAGTTTAAATAAATTCAGTGAGAATTTCAACTTCGTGCTTCCTGATGGCTTTGGCCAGTATTTTGATTTTGCTGAAGTTCTTAAAGAAGGGCCTGTTGTGTTAAGTTTTTACAGGGGAGGCTGGTGCCCTTTTTGTAATCTGGAGTTAAAGTTTTTACAATCGGAATCCAATGCCTTCAAAAAAGCAGGAGGGCAGTTAATAGCTATTTCTCCCGAAATGCCGGATAACACCCCTGCAACTGTAGAAAGTAATAATCTGAATTTTATGGTGCTTAGTGACATTGGCAGTGCAGTGGCAAAAAGCCTTGGGATTTCATATTATGTACCTGACTATTTACTGGAGGCATATGCTGGAATTGATATAAATTTAAAGAAAATTAACGGCACACAAAAAGTGGAACTGCCGATTCCGGCCACTTTTGTTATTGATCAAAACCTTGTGGTAAGGTATGCCTTTGCCAGTGAAGACTTTACAAAAAGGGCAAAGATTACAAGGATTTTAGAAGCCCTGGATAAAATTAAGAGAGAAAGCCTTAACAGAAACAATTAAGGTAGGCCTACTCCCGGAGAGGGTGTGCTGTAGATTTTTATTATTGTAAAAATGTTCCCTTAGTCTTATTGTTAATATACAAAGAATTAAATACCGCAGATGCAGGGAGTGGGTTTAGCAGTATAAAGGAAAGCTTAAAGTAGTAATAAGATGGTGTTAGGAAGTTGTCTGTTAAGGGAAATAATTTACATTGGCAGGGAACTTCCGGAGAAGTTATTACTGTTATTTAAAGCCGGCTATTTAAAGGAAAGTTACATATAAACCTTCAGAGGTTTTGAGAAGCGCCTTTAGGGATTGCAAATAAGCTTTTAATAGAGCCTAACCTGCAGAGT